>CALLAC010000009.1 GCA_938002655.1 uncultured Cytophagales bacterium | reverse complement strand
CTTCGGCAAAACTGATACTATCTTCTTCTTCTTATACCCATCACTACTTGGGGGCTTGTGGCTATTACTCGAATTCTGCTCTAAACGACGACGTAACTCGGCGTTCTCCGCTTGTAACGCAGCATTCTCTTTCCGAAGTCTATTTATCTCCTCTTCCAAAGCCGATAACTTGACTAGAACTTCTAAAAGCATTCGCTGTAATTCCTCTATCGTGTTGGGTAGTTTCATGCCCGAAAAATAAAAACTTTTTCGTAATTTCGCAAGTACCTAAATAGTTACTAATTTTTTTTTCAAAAAACAAAAAAAAATTTGGTAAATCAAAAAAAATGTAGTAATTTTCACCTCAAATTTGAAAAATATTTTTATTAACATAAAAACAGCGAAAATTATGAAGCATTTTCTATCACAACAATACCGAGACGCTGTAGCAAAATACAAAAAATTAAAGGTTCGCTTTGAAAAGAGCATGCAGGAAAAGTCTCACCCTTGGATTAAAAAGAAAAGCTTGTATCAGCGTTTGAAGAAACTTTACACTCGAATACAGCGTTTGGAGACCCAACTCAAATGGACAATTTCGGCAGGGGCTTTGTCGATGGCTCTTACGGCATTTTCTACCCAAGAAAGCTTTGGGCAAAATAAGTTTAAGTATATCGAACGAACCCCCAATGTAACACCAAAGTTAGGCTATAGATCTGCCAACCCAGGTTACCCCACCTATCCTACTTTTGCCGATTTGGATGGAGATGGTGATAAAGACCTTATCATAGGTTTGTATGTAGGTGGTGCTCTTTTCTATCAAAGAAATGATACAGCAGGCCGTGTGTATACGCTGATTCCCAATACTGACGTACGCAGCCCTTTCAAAGATGCTATTGCTGATATGCAGGGGTATAGCTACTTTAATCCCTCTTTTGCCGATATGGATGGCGATGGCGATTTAGATATGATTGTAGGTTATAATGGGCCTTATGGATACGATTATGTTACTCTATTTAAGAATGTAGATGGTCAATTTGTACCTTTTACAGGTGCGGCTAATCCTTTTTTGCCTGTAACATTAGGTGACGGTTATCCTGGAATTGATGGTGGAGCAAGAGGAGAAATGATAGACGCTGACAATGATGGAGATTTAGATCTGTTTGTATCAGGGACCGATGATGTATTGGGAACCAAATATGGTATCAATGTAAAATATTACGAAAATTATGAAAATAATACGGGGGTGTTTGAAGAAAAAACAGGAGCGAATAACCCGCTAGATCATGTTAATATTACCAGTGGACCTAATTCTTTGGGTTTTACTGGTTATGGTAGCCTTACCTTTGCCGATGCAGATGGAGATGGAGATTTAGATGCTTACGTTACAGAGAAATATGGATATGTTTACGAATACAAAAATAATGGAAGTAACGTTTTCGGACCACAAACACTACATCCTACTTTAACATTTCCTGCTCTTTATATCCCTTATGCTCATACAGCTGCTTTTGAAGATTTAGATGGCGACGGAGATCTAGACGCTATCTTTGGTGATAAACATCACGATACTTTACCTTACAAAAAAAATAATGGCTCTGGTGTATTTACGCTTGTAGATAATGATGTCAATGCCCCTACTAATACCGATTTTGATATAGAGCAAAATCGTGTACTTACTTTTAGGATTATTTCTACATCAGATGCAGCAGATTTTGATGGAGACGGGGATTTAGATATAGTTGTATATGGAAGGAGTGACATCACCCCCCAATACATACCTAATTACCTCAAAAATAATGGAAGCCCAGAGGCAAAACCTAATTTAGAAATTCCTGCTACTCCCCCTGCATTACCAATCTTTAATTACATCCTTTCCATAGACTTAGTAGATTTTGATGGCGATGAAGATGCAGATTTAGTAGCTAAAGAGTATTATACACCTACGCCTCGTTATTTTCAAAATAATAGTAATACCTTTACAGAATTAACAGGTAGTAGTAACCCTTTCAATTCTGTTTCTATTAGTGGTTTTGCTAAAATTCAAGTAATTGATTACGATAGAGATGGCGATTTTGATTTGATAGCAGGTGATATCAACTCGATTAGAGTATTTAGAAATGATGGAGTTGCTGGATTTACTGAGCTTACAGGTACCAACAATCCTTTTAATGATATCAATACTACACTTGCAGGTTTGATGAACACAAATTATAAATATACCTCTCCCACTTTGGTTGATATGGATAATGATGGAGATTTAGATTTGCTATTTGGTACATTTAATAATTTGGCTCCATTACCCATACCCACTGCTTCCATTGTTTTTTTCAATAATAGAATATACTACTATAAAAATAATAATGGTGTATACACAGAAGCCCCTGCAGAAAACCCTTTTAATAATGTGCTTGTAAGAAGATTCCCCTTACTATCATTTGTCGATATAGATGGAGATGGGGATTTGGATGCCTTATTAGGCGAACATACAGGAGCTCGCTTACGCTACTTCGAGCGTGCAGGAAATAACTTCTGTCCTAAGGTACAAGAAATAAGAAGACAAATCAATACGAATCAAAGCTACCAGTTTACCAAAGAAGAGTTTAGAGAAGTGTATAGCGATGAGCCTGATACTGAAAACAAAGATTTTCCTAAAATTAAAATTCTTATTCCTCCTGCCTATGGTAAGCTAACTGTTGGAGGAGAAATCGCAACTTTTGGATTAGAAATTCCATATCAAGCTCTGGACCGAATGATTTATACCCCCAATACAGGCTACACGGGCTTAGATAACTTCGTATGGGCGGCTTATGACCCTGCGGGACAGTGCTACTCGAATGGAGGAAATGTTCGTTTTGGTATAGGTACCGATGTAACGGCTATCAACGATGACCTTATCGGTTCGGTGGTAGTCTTCCCCAACCCTACCCAAGATAAATTCCATATCAATCTAGATAGGAACTTATCGGGCAGAGTAGATGTAAAACTCTACAATACGCTTGGTGGCGTAGTGCATTCAGCTAGCTACGCAAGCCCCGAGCAAGTACGAAGCATTGATGCTTCCAAATTGCCTAAAGGGTTGTATATCTTACAGATCAGCAACGACGGCAAAAATGGTATATTCAAACTTGTTAAAGAATAAGCAAGTTGTGTGGAAAATTAGTAAAAAAATCCCCAAATTTTGGGGATTTTTTTTTGCTTGGATAGTCGTTTTTTTGCAAATTTGAGAAATTACAAAAAACGTTTCCATGAAAATTTCTACTCAAGAACTCAAAAACTTTGAATTTGGTAATGCCACCGATACAGGTAAAGTACGTTCCAACAACGAAGATTATTTAGGATATTTCCAAACGCCTAATGGTTATTTATTTGTACTTTGTGATGGTATGGGTGGGCATCAGGCAGGAGAAAAAGCCTCACAACTTGCCGTAGAAACTTTGAGAGAGTTTTTTAACAAAAAATTTTATTCAAACGCCCAAGAAGCTCTTTGGCAAGCAATTGTGGAAGCCAATAAGGTAATTTTTTCAACTTCCCAAAAGTTTAGTGAATATGCAGGCATGGGTACCACTCTGGTAGCAGTGCTTATCCGAGATAATCAGGTTTTTTATGCACACGTAGGCGATAGCCGCTTGTATTATTTTGAACAAGCTACACAAACTTTGCATCGCATTACCAAAGACCATTCTTTTGTACAAGAACTGGTAGATAGAGGTATTATCAAAGAGGAAGAAGCCGAAAAACACCCTCGCAAAAATGAAATTCTCCGAGCCTTAGGTGTACATAAAGACCTTATTCCCGAAGTAGGAACATTGCCTATCTTACCTGCCGATAACGATTTGCTCTTGCTTTGCTCCGATGGCTTGAATGGTATGATAAGCGACTTTGAAATCGCAAAAATTATTACAGATACAACGCTTACTATCTTGCAACGCACTCAAAAACTTATAGAAAAAGCTAACGAAGCAGGAGGAACGGATAATGTCACCGTCCAACTGATTCGCTTCTATGCCCAACAACGCTCTCAGGCCACTTTACCTATTAGCACCTGTAAGTCTGTGGTACTTACGCAATTGCCTTCGGAAACAAAAATCTCCTCTAAACATTATATTTTGGGGGCGGTGATAGCCATAGTAGCCTTACTTGTAGGAATTTGGGCTTTTCAGCATAGTGGTTCGGCTGAAAAAAAATCTACGGATACTTTGCAAGCCAAACCTACTCCCGATTACTCACAACGTAAATATCCAGCGGAAAGCAAGCAAGAAAACGAAGAAGATAGCAAATCCCAAGATTCTACCGAAAAGAAAAAAGATACAAAGCTGAAAGCTAACTCAACCCAAAAAGACGAGAAAAACGAAAAAACAGATAAAAAAACTGCTGAAAGTCCTAAAAAAGATACTAAAACAACAGAACCAAAACCCAACAATAGCTCAAAAACTAACCCTAAAAACACTCAACAAACCAAGCACAAAACCGAACAAAAATGAAAGGACGCATAGTTGGTAAGTACATTATTGATGATTTGATTGGAGAAGGAGGAATGGGGGCAGTCTACAAGGCTCATCATCAGAGTATAGATAGAAAAGCCGCTATAAAGGTACTTTTTCCACAATTTTCTAAAAATCCTCATTTGAGAGAGCGTTTCAAAAACGAAGCCGCTACAATGGCTCGGCTCAATCATTCAGCTATTGTGACACTATACGATTACCTAGAAGAAGGTGAAGAGGCTTTTTTGATAATGGAATTTGCCGAAGGTTTGCCTTTAGACAAAATTATTGAAAAAAATGGCAAACTTCCCGAGCCACTTGCCCAAGAGCTACTTCTGCAAATGGCAGATGCTCTAACTTATGCTCATAGCCAAGGAGTCATTCATAGAGATATAAAGCCCTCGAATTTTATTGTAAGTTCTGAAAATAAAGTAAAGGTCTTAGATTTTGGTATAGCCAAAATGCTAGACGAGAATGCTCGCCATCTTACCAAAACAGGTATGCGTATGGGGTCTATTTACTTTATGAGCCCCGAGCAAGTACGTGGCGATAAAGATATTACACACCGCACGGATATTTACTCTTTGGGGCTTACTTATTATGTAATGCTTACAGGCAAATACCCGCTCTCACACCATACTTCTGAATATGCTATCTATGATGAAATTGTCAATAAAGATTTTATTGATTTCAGCAAACTGAAAGGTAAAATTTCTGATAAATCTATTGAACTTATACGAAAATGCTTGAAACGCAATCCACAAGAGCGTTTTGCAACTGCCCTTGAACTTATAAGGTTTTTGAAAGAAGACAAAGTAAAAGCCTCTACCAATAACCCCCTAAATGTTCAGGCTAAAAAAGAAGTGCAAGCTACGCCACCCCAAAAAAAACCTACTATCCAAGTGCAAGAAAATCCCAAGCCTTTTCAGCACCCCAGTGTTGTACCTGCACCCCCACCCAAAAAGAAAAAAACCTTCAAATGGATTTTGGGAACTGCGGCTGTTTTATTACTTGCATACTTTTTTATTCCTGATTTTCGGTATTTCATTGATAACCGAATAGAAAATTTATTTGCTCAAAATAACTATTCTACCCAATACGAAGAAGAAGAAAAAAAAATTCAGGGAGAAAAGATGTATGTTACTGCAACAAGTTTAAATCTACGAGATTACCCGCGAACTGGTAACGTACTGACTGTAATTCCTTATGCAGGCGAAGTATATGTGATAGGCGAAAGCTCAGACCCCGACTGGGTAAAAATTCGTTATGGAACCTATCAGGGCTATGTGTATAAACATTACATTGCCGACTACCCTCGCCCCGTGTATAAAGTTATTTCTCCACAAGCCTATTTTTTTGATAGCCCCGACGAGCCTTTCCCAAGCGATAAGTACGTGATTGCTGGGCAACTTGTACTTGCAGAAGAAGAACGTGACGGCTTCATCTTCACTAATTTTCGTTACAACGGAAGAACTACCAGCGGTTGGCTTCGTCTAGACGATTTGGAAAGAGTAAAATGAAATGTTTGCTATTGTATATTTAGACATTATCCCTGTGCGAGCCGAACCGAATGATAAGGCAGAGCAAGTTACACAATTACGCTTTGGCGAAGTGGTAGAAGTATTAGAAGCTCACGAAAACCGAAAGTGGCTTAAAATACAAAATCTTTTAGATAAATACGTGGGTTGGGTAGATGTGTTGCAAATAAAACCTATTAGCCGAAGTTTTTTTGAGCGTTACAAGCAAAACCTTTCTGCACACGCTGTTGTGAGCAGTATTCATGCCCAAGCCATCGAGCTTGATGCAAGAAAAAATTTTCTCAATACTACTTGGCTAAGCAAAGGAGCGATTTTACCTTTTTATCAAATCCGTAAAGATAAGGCTATCATCAAGCCACGAGATACTTATTTTTTCGAAATAGATAATATACTTTTTCGCTTTCGTGGAAAAGTATATGAGAAACACGAATATGCAAGCCAAGAAGTTATCAATCGGGCTTTGGCATACCAAAATGCCCCTTACTTATGGGGTGGAAAAAGTTTTTGGGGTGTGGATTGTTCGGGCTTTGTGCAAGAAGTGTGGAAAACTTTGGGTATTTTTTTGCCAAGAGATGCTTATCAACAAGCAGACTTTGGTACAAAAGTAGTATTTTCAGACCTAAAAACCGCTGATATTGCGTTTTTTCAAAGAGAAAATAGAGTTATCCACACAGGGATTGTATGGGTAAAAAATAAATTTATCCACATCATACACGCAAGAGGGCGAGTGCGTGTGGATAAATTAGACGAAACAGGAATTTTAGACACAGAAACACATACTTATTCTCACTTCAATCATAGCTTTCGCCGAATAGTTTAGAGTATACGGCTTCAAGCACAATTTTTGCTATCTTTCTCAAATGCCTGACACTTCTTGAAACCTAAATGGTTTCATAATTCCGATGTTTCTGCATTTTTGTAAATATCATCTTTTCTTCAAGATTTGCTCTGCTATTATGGATAGTAGCAAAGAGGTGAAGTGGCTTTTTTTTAGCTTATTTATATTGCTTTCTCTCCCGTTTCTTTCTTCTGCTCAAGAGCGTTGCAAAAAAATGGCTCTTACCGATAAAATTACCGATACACTCAGCATTCGACCTTATAGTTTTCGTTTCCAAACTGCCGATAGCTCCTTGAAAATTATTTTTGATTTTTCTAAAAATGAAGCTTATTGGCAAAGTCAGAAGGATTATACGCCACAAGATAGCATTTGGTTGTGCTACGAAGTCTTGCCTTTTATTTTACAAAAAAAATGGCAGAAACGCCCTATTATAGATACACTTTCTTTTTTTGTTGTGCCGCTTGTACCTATTGAACAACAAGGACTTACTCAAGAACGTGAAGGTATTTTTACAACCGATAGTATACAGAAAACCGGAGCAATTTACAGAGGCATTGCTTTGGGAAATCAGCAAAGTGCTGTAACCAACTCCACACTCAATTTGCAGCTGGAAGGCAAACTTAGCCCTGAAATTACACTCAAAGCCCTCATCACCGATCAGCAAGTCCCTTTTCAGCCCGAAGGCAATACTCAACAAATTCAACAATTAGACCGAGTTTTGGTAGAACTGCAAAGCCCAACCACCACTCTGCAAGCAGGGGATATTGTTATGCAAAATCAGCCTTCGGAATTTTTGCGTTTTTACAAAAATGTACAAGGTCTGCAATTGGAAAATAACCAAAAATATGCTGATAGCTCACAATCCAAAACCACTGTGGGCATAGCTCTTGCCAAAGGACGCTTCGCCTCTACGGCTATTGTGCCTATTGAAGGTGTGCAAGGACCTTATCGCTTGCGAGGTGCCAATAACGAGCGTTTCATCGTAATTATTGCCAATAGCGAGCAGGTCTTTGTAGATGGCAAACTACTCCGAAGAGGCTTCGATGCTGATTATATCATCGACTACAATCTTGCCGAAATTAGCTTCAATCCTAACGTTCTCATTACACAATATACCCGCATACGCATAGATTACGAATATACCGAACGCAATTACAGCCGTACCAACCTAAAAGCCTCTTATAGCCATAAGTGGAAAAAAATAGAATTTTTTGGGCAGTATTATGCCGAAACCGATAACCCCCGTAACCCATTGACTATCAGGCTTAGCGACGAGCAAAAACTTCAACTTTCGCAAATTGGCGATAACTTACAACAAGCTTTTATCAATACCGCCGATTCAGTAGGCTTCAATGCCAATGCTATTCTGTACGAAAAAAAAGATACGCTCACAGCTTCGGGCTTGTACAAAGGCGTGTTTGTCTATTCGCAAAATCCGCAAAAAGCTTATTGGCAAGTAAATTTTACAGAAGTAGGTCAAGGGAAAGGAAATTACGTGCTCAAACGCTCTTTGCAAAATGGCAGAGTTTATGAGTGGGTAGAGCCCGTAGGAGGTATTCCACAAGGAAATTTTGAACCCATAGCTCTTGTACCTTTACCTCAAAAAAGACAAATGATAAGCACAGGCATTCATTTCGCTCCTACCAAATACGAAAAAATTTCTGCCGAATTGGCCTTTTCGCAAAGAGATCTGAACCGATTTTCTCGCCTGGATGACGAAGATAACAACGGTACTGCCTTCAAAATTTCTGCTGAGCAAAAAAATCGATTTCGTTGGAGCAAGTACCAATTCCGAAAAAAACTTTCTTACGAATACAATAGCTCTACGTTTTTACCGATTGACCGCTTTCGCCCCATTGAGTTCAATCGCGATTGGAACTTAAATCTGGATACCTTGAGCGTACCCGACCAAAAAACCGAACACATTGCTCATTTAGAATTTGCTCTGCAAAAAGATGCTCAAAACTTTATTACTACCAAACACTTTTACCGAAACCGCAAGAAAACCAATGAGGGCTTTCAGCATTACTTGAACTTTTCCCAAAAAGTAGGTAATCTTTTGCTCAAAGGAGATTTTTTCAGCCTTAATGCCTTGCAGCAAAACCAAACCAATGCCGCTCAATGGAACAGAGCTACCCTTGAACTTGCCCATCAAGGTAAAAAATGGCAAAAAGGTTACGCTTTTAGCTTGGATAAAAATACGCTTCGCAAAAGAGCCAATGACTCCATTTTTTTTACGGCTATGCACTTTGAAGAACATAAGCTTTTCTTACAAACCGCTGATAGTCTTACATCTCGCTTTCGTACCGAATATAGCTACCGCACCGATAACGAGCCTGTTGCAGGAAAAATGCAACTGCGTACCATAGCTCAAACTTTTCAGAGTTTTTGGCAAAGCAAACCCTCTAACAAACAAAACTTTAAATTGCAAGCTATTTATCGGAATGTACAGAATTTTCTTTTTTCAAACCAAAACGAAGAAAACTTAATGGGACGCTTGGAATGGCAACGCAGTTTTTGGCAAAAGAATATTCGCTCCGAACTCGTATGGCAGAATGTTTCGGCTCGTGAGCTAAAACGTGAATTCAGTTTTATTCAAGTACCTACGGGGCAAGGTACACATACCTGGCGAGATGATAACGGCAACGGCATTGCCGAACTCAATGAGTTTTACTTGGCTCTCAATCCTGATGAAAGACAATATGCCAAAATTTTCACTCCTACCGATTCGTACCTCAAAGCCTTTTCCACCGACCTCAACTATCGGCTCAATTTGCAAATGCCAAGCACTTGGCTGAACGAAAGAAACTTCAAAAAAGCACTTGCCCAATTTTCTTTGGTTGGTAGTGCCCTTATTCGCCGAAAAACCACAGAGAGCGACTTTTTAAGGCGTGTTTTTCCTTTTTCACAAATTCAGAACCAAAATTTACTTTCAGCTCAGGAAAGTATGCGTGCCGTACTCTTTTTCAAACGAGGAAATCCTGATGTAGGAGCAGATTTTAGCTTTGTCAATAACCAACAAAAACAATTGCTGACAAATGGTTTTGAAACTCGCTTACAACAAGAAAAAGGCTTCAATTTTCGCAAAAATTTAGGCAAAAAATGGAATTTGCAATGGCAAAATAAGCATATCGACCTTCGAAATGCTTCCGACTTCCTTCTAAATCGGAACTTTTGGATAGAAACATGGAGCTTTCAGCCACAAGTAGCCTATCAGCCTACGCCAAACTTACGAATTTCGGTAGCTAACTTGCAAAGTTTCAAGAGCAATCTTTGGGGCAATGAAAAAAATTATCAGCAGGAGTGGAGCGGCGAAATTCGTTGGAGTAAACCTAGTATTTTTCTGTTTTCTGGGCAAATCCGTTGGGTTCAGATGGATTTTCGCAGTAGCGACGTACAGTCTCCCGTAGCCTATGAAATGCTCGAGGCTTTGCAAGTAGGGCAAAACTGGGTTTGGACTGCTACCTACCAACAAAAAATCGCTAACGGCTTGCAAATCAATATTTTATATAATGGTAGAAAGATGCCTAATTCGGAGCGTATCATACATTTTGGTCAAATACAAGCAGGCGTGTTGTTCTAGGTTTGCTTGAAAAGTTTTCCTGAACGTGTTATGAATCGAATTTATTTAGTCTGCCAACTTATGAATTAGTGTATATTAACGGCGTGCAATGTAACAAAATCAAGAAAGATTTTATCATTAAGAAAATCATTAGTGTTTTTTGTGAGGTATAAAAGAAAAAGAATCATAGAGAATGTTTTGTGAATACAAGTTATGATAAACAGGCACAAAGAACGTAATATTGAGATATACCTAAATAGTTCATTACTTCATAAAGAGTGTTATCGCCCTTTGTTCATACATGAGTAAATTTGTTCTTTGCAAACCGATTTTTTAGTAACATACAAAAGTAGCAAATATGTTTCTCAAAAAGTTTTTGATGCATTGATTTTAATTTCTAAATTGAGGTCGGATTAAAAAGTACAATATTTACTTCAAAAAATACAACACAACAGAGAATGAAAATAGATATAGAATTTAACAAGAACGAGGACTTGATGAAACAATCGGTCACTCAACTCAATGCCAAATGGGAAAAAATAAAATTAGGTGGAGGGGAGAAACGCATCGCCGCTCACAAAGCTAAAGGTAAAATGACTGCCCGTGAGCGTATTGCTTACCTTTTGGATAAAGATAAACCGCAACTGGAAATTGGTGCTTTTGCAGCCGAAGGTATGTACGAAGAAGAAGGAGGGTGCCCTTCGGGAGGAGTAGTGGTAATGATTGGTTACATTGCAGGAAGGCAGTGTATTGTGGTTGCCAATGACGCTACGGTGAAGGCAGGGGCTTGGTTTCCGATTACTGCAAAGAAAAATTTGCGTGCCCAAGAAATCGCTATGGAAAACCGCTTGCCTATTGTATATTTAGTAGATAGTGCAGGCGTGTATTTGCCTATGCAAGCCGAAGTTTTCCCTGATAAAGAACATTTTGGCAGAATTTTCCGTAACAATGCCATAATGAGTTCCGAAGGAATTATTCAGATAGCCGCTATCATGGGAAGTTGTGTAGCAGGTGGAGCATATTTGCCTATTATGAGCGACGAAGCCCTCATCGTAGAAGGTACAGGCTCGGTATTTCTTGCTGGTTCGTATCTTGTAAAGTCGGCTATTGGTGAAGATGTAGATAACGAAACACTCGGAGGAGCTACTACACACTCTGAAATTTCAGGCGTTACGGATAACAAGTATCCTAATGACGAGGCTTGTTTAGATGCTATTCGAAAGATTTTTGAAAAAATTGGACATTTTGAAAAAGCTGGTTTCGATAGAGTAACCCCTGCTTTGCCACGCAAAGATATGAAAGAAATTTATGGCATTTTGCCTGCTGATAGGGTAAAACCTTACGATATGCGTGAAATTATCGAGCGTTTGGTTGATAATTCAGAATTTGATGAGTACAAAGCTTTATATGGTAAAACTTTACTCTGTGGATATGCTCGTATCGATGGATGGGCAGTGGGAATTGTTGCCAACCAACGCAGAATGGTAAAAACCAAAAAAGGCGAAATGCAAATGGGAGGCGTTATTTATTCCGATTCGGCTGATAAAGCCGCTCGTTTTATGATGAACTGCAACCAAAGAAAAATTCCTTTGGTATTTTTGCAAGATGTAACAGGTTTTATGGTAGGTAGCAAATCCGAACACAATGGCATTATCAAAGATGGGGCTAAAATGGTAAATGCTATGGCAAATAGTGTTGTACCGAAATTTACGATTATAGTTGGCAATTCGTATGGGGCGGGCAATTATGCTATGTGTGGCAAAGCCTACGACCCTCGACTAATTTTTGCTTGGCCTTCTGCTCAAATTGCTGTAATGAGTGGTGCTTCGGCGGCGAAAACCCTTTTGCAAATTCGTGTAGCGGCACTGCAAGCCAAAGGGCAGAAAATCTCTGCCGAAGAGGAAGCCAAACTTTTAGAAGAAATTACAGAAGTTTATAATAATCAACTCTCGCCATACTATGCAGCAGCTCGTTTGTGGGTAGATGGCATCATTGACCCTCTGGATACTCGTAAAGTTATTTCTATGGGTATTGAAGCCGCTAATCATGCTCCCATTACCAAACGCTACAATGTAGGAGTAATTCAGGTATGAAGTTGAAAGCCACATAAAAACGACCGCATTCAACTTTTATGAATATGGTCGTTTTTATGTTTTACTGAAAAAATTCTTTCATTTTTTCAAAGAAACTTTTTTCAGATTTATCGGGCGAGGGCATAAAATTTTTAGAATTTCGCAATTTTTCCAGAATAGCCTTTTCTTCGGGAGTAAGTTTTTTAGGCGTCCAAATATTGACATGAATGAGTTGGTCGCCACGCTCATAGTTTTGCAAATCTTTCAAGCCTTTACCTTTCAAGCGTAAAATTTTACCGCTTTGTGTACCTGGTTCAATTTTTACTTTTACCTTACCATCGAGGGTAGGTACTTCTACGGTAGCTCCCAGAGCCGCATCAATAAAACTAATATACAAATCGTAAATGATATTGTTTCCGTCTCTTTTGAGTATTTCATCTTCTGCTTCTTCAATTACAATGTACAGGTCGCCATATTGCCCACCACGTTGGGGGTAATTGCCCTTGCCTGCAATAGAAAGTTGCATGCCTTCTTGTACCCCCGCAGGCACACGAATAGAAATTACTTCTTCCTCCAAAATTCTGCCCTCACCTGCACAGACTTCGCATTTTTGGCTGATAATCTTGCCACTGCCATTGCAAGTAGGACAGGTAGCGGTAGTTATCATTTGCCCCAGCATTGTATTGGTTACACGGCGTACTTGCCCTGTGCCGCCACAAGTGCCACAAGTTTGCAAAGAAACCCCATTTTTCGAGCCATTACCATTACAAGCTTTGCAGGCTACATAGCGTTTTACTTTTACTTTCTTTTCTGCACCTTCTGCAATTTCTTGCAAGGTAAGCTTGAGCTTAATACGCAGGTTAGTGCCTTTATTCACACTTCTGCTTCTGCTGCCGCCCATTCCTCCCCCACCGAAGAAACTTTCAAAACCTGTACCTTCGAAAATATCGCTGAATCGGGCGAAAATATCTTCCATATTCATATTCTCGCTGAAACCCCCACCAAAGCCACCTGCACCGCCAATGCCATTATGCCCGAATTGGTCATAGCGTTTACGTTTTTCAGGGTCTGAAAGCACTTCATAAGCCTCTGCCGCTTCCTTGAATTTCTCTTCGGCTTCGGGGTTGTTAGGGTTTTTATCAGGATGATACTTTATTGCTAGTTGTCTATATGCCTTCTTGATTTCTTCGGGGGTAGCACTCCGAGCAACTCCCAAAACTTCGTAATAATCTCTCTTTGCCATAATTTGAAACAGAGTTTTAGCCTGAAAAATAAATCTTCTACGCTCCTGTAATTACCTTTGCAAAACGCAAAACTTTTTCGCCAAGCATATAGCCTTTTTCAATGGTATCTATAACTTTACCTTTCATTTCTTCATTTGGAGCAGGTACCTGCGTGATAGCTTCGTGCTTGTCAGGGTCAAAAGTTTCGTGAGTAGATTTGATTTCTGCAAGACCTTGCTTTTCTAAAAATTTAGCAAACTTTTGATAAATAAGTAAAACTCCCTCTCTGATACTTTCCAAATTAGCTTCAGTATTTTCAAAAGCCTTTAAAGCACGTTCAAAATCATCAAAAATAGGTAATAGTTCTAAAAGAAGCTTAGCATTTGCTTGCTCGATAAATTCAACTTTTTCTTTGGCAGTTCTACGTCTGAAATTTTCAAAATCGGCATACAAACGAATATAATTGTCTTTTTGCTCTGCCAAAGCAAATTCCAACTTCTTGACTACCTCTTCTAAATGAGAAACGTTATTGCCATCTACTTCAGATTGCTCGGGATTCTGTGTTTCTTCTGTATGAAACTCTTTATTCTCAGTATTTTCGTTAGAATTGCTATTCTGCTTTTCTTGCTGGTTTTCGTTTTTAGGATATTCTGCACTCATAGCTACAAAAGTTTTTGCAATTTAACAAAGTTCAATTTCTTTGCCAAATTAAAAATACTGCCATTTTGACAGAAAAACAAACGAACACTTGTTTAGTGTTCGTTGAAAGTATCTTCACCATTTTGCTAAAAAACTACTGCAACAATAGTTTCAAAAAATCCTCGTCAATCACTCCCGAAGGGTAGCTTTGTTTTTCTTGTTGAATTTTTTTGACTGCCTGCTCGGTTTCATCACTGAAAACACCATCTATTCGTATCGGTTGCCATTTTTGGCTGATAAGTTTTTGTATTTCCCAAATAACTCTGTCTTTATCACCTTTACGGAAAGTTTTACCTGCTATCAGTTTATGCAAAGCATAGTTTTTTTCGCTAATGCCATTTTTTTCAATGTAGGCAATAGCATCATTATCAAAACCTTGCTGTTTGAGTTTTTTGGAATACATAAGTTTAGCTTCTAAAAATTTTACTCTTGCCAGCATTGTCTGGTAGTTATGAGCGGCGTTTTTGGCTTGTGGAATTTCCATATCTGCCGAAAGCACATCAATGCCGTAGTTAGTCCATTGTTCACGTGCAAAGTTTCCTAGATAAGTAGCTGTTTCAAAATATTCTTTCACAAGTGCAAAATCATGATAGTTAATATCAATTTCTTGCGTATTTATTACATAGTCATAGGCATTTGGGTAAGAAAACTTACGATATTTTTGGTATTGGAAAAAAGCAATCGAGCCCAAAAAAAAGATAAACAAAAAAACAATAATACGTTTCATAGGCAGAGAACAGAATTTTTTATAGTTTAAGGAAAATTTTTTTGCAAATAATTTGGTGGATTTCAAAATTTATATTACATTTGCAAAGTAAAACTCAAACGAAAAACAATTATGAAATCACCTTTTGGAAATCCTTTCGGCAAACCCTTTGGCACAAAGTAAAAGCTAATCAATCGTAGCAATTACTTTGAGCTCAATAGCAATCGGTGTAGGCAAAGCCGTAATACCCAGCGTAGTTCGGCAAGGCTGGTTACTTTTGAAGTATTCAGCATAGATTTTATTGTATTTAGGAAAATCTTCTTCCATGTTGGTCAAAAAGACCGTAACATCTACAATTTTATCCCAAGAAGAGCCTGCCTCTTCTAAGATGTAGCGAACATTTTCAAAAACAGAATGGCATTGAGCTTCGATGTCGTAGCTAATAACATTACCTTTTTCGTCAAGCTCAACACCTGGAATTTCTTTACTACCTTGTTTGCGAGGTCCCACGCCTGAAAGAAATAACAAATTTCCAACTCTCCTTGCGTGAGGATACAGACCCACAGGTTCGGGGGCTTTGGAGCTATGTATCAAATCTTTGTCTTTGGGCATATATCTTGTGTTTAATGAATTTCAGTTAAACTTTCTTCATTGGCTTGTAAAATATGCTCAATATCGCTATCAGAAAGAGCCACTGAAACAAATAAACTCTCAAACTGTGAGGGTGCTAAATATACACCTTTTTGAAGCATCTTATGAAAATATTTTGCAAAAATTTCTGTATTGGAAGTTTTAGCTGTCTGAAAATCAACAACTTGCTTATCTGTAAAAAACAAGCTATACATTGAGCCGATTTGGTTGATAGTGTAAGATAAGTTCAGTTTTTGTAAAGATTTTTTCAGCCCTTCTACAATTTTCTGTGTGATTTGTTCCAATTTTTCGTAAATCTGAGGATTTTCGTTCAGTTCGCTAAGCATTGCATAGCCTGCCGCCATAGCAATGGGATTGCCCGAAAGCGTACCTGCCTGATACACCTTGCCCACAGGCGAAACGCTATCCATAATTTCCCTTTTACCACCATAGGCTCCTACGGGCAACCCTCCTCCAATGATTTTTCCAAGGGTAGTCATATCTGGGTTTATGCCAAATCGTTCTTGTGCTCCTCCACGAGCCAAACGAAAGCCTGTCATTACTTCATCAAAAATCAGGACAATGCTTTCTTTATCGCAAATAGCTCGTAAACCTTCTAAAAAGCCTTTTTGGGGCAAAACACAGCCCATATTTCCGACTACGGGCTCAACGATGATACAAGCTATTTGTTTTGGATTGGCATCAATGAGTTTCTTTACTGCGTCCAAGTCGTTGTAAGGAGCAGTAAGCGTATCATTGGCAACGCCTTGCGTTACGCCAAGGCTATCAGGCGAACCCATTGTAAAAGCTCCGCTTCCTGCCGCAATCAGAAAGCTATCGCCATGTCCATGGTAGCAGCCTTCAAACTTAATGATTTTATTTCTGCCTGTAAAGCCACGAGCTACGCGAATGGCACTCATACAGGCTTCGGTACCCGAATTTACCATACGTACTTTTTCTATGGAAGGCACCATTTGGCAAATGAGTTCAGCCATCTCCACTTCCTTGCGGGTAGGTGCCCCATACGAAAAAGAATGGGGTAGCGCTTCTGCAATAGCTTTTTGAATTGTAGGGTGAGCGTGTCCGAGTATCATCGGACCCCAAGAGTTGATAAGTTCAATATAGCGGTTGCCATCCTCGTCGTATATGTATGCACCTTCGGCACGCTTGATAAATAGTGGTGTTCCACCTACCGATTTAAAGGCTCTCACGGGGGAATTTACACCACCGGGTAAGAGTGTTTTTGCCTTTTCAAAAAGTTCTTGGCTTTTCTGAAAGTTCATAGCTATTTGTTGTTTATCAGGCTAATTCCGAGTTCGTCTAGTTGTTCTTGGAAAATTTCGGAAGGGGCATCAATCATCACATCTCTGCCCGAGTTATTTTTAGGGAAAGCAATAAAATCGCGAATACTATCTGCTCCGCCAAAAATGGCACACAGCCTATCAAAGCCGAAAGCAATACCTCCGTGAGGAGGGGCACCATAGCGAAAAGCATTCATCAAAAAGCCAAATTGTTTTTCGGCTTGTTCGGCAGTAAAGCCTAATACTTCAAACATTTTTGCTTGCAAGTTTTTATCAAAAATCCGAATAGAACCACCGCCAACTTCTGTGCCGTTGATAACCATATCGTAGGCATTTGCTCTTACCTTTCCCAACTCACCGTTTTGCAGAAAGGTTATATCTTCGGGTTTGGGCGAAGTAAAAGGGTGGTGCATTGCAAACCAGCGTCCTGCTTGTTCATCATACTCAAAAGCAGGAAAATCTACTACCCAAAGGCAAGCAAATTTACTTTTATCGCGTAAGCCCAAACGAGTCCCCATTTCTAGTCGTAATTCTGAAAGCTGTTTGCGGGTTTTAGTGGTTTCGCCGCTTAGAATCAGAAGTAAATCGCCTGCTTCGGCTTGCATTGCTTTTGCCCAAGCCTGTAAATCGTCTTGGGAAAAGAATTTATCAACTGAAGACTTAAACGAGCTATCGGCTTTGCATTGTACATATACCAAGCCTTTTGCTCCAATTTGAGGCTTTTTGACAAAGTTTGTAAGTTCATCAATTTGTTTTCGGGTGTATTCGGCACAACCTTTGGCACAAATTCCTACAACAATTTCGGCGTTATCAAATAGCTGAAAACCTTTCCCTTTTGCCAAATGTGTAATGTCGGTAAATTTCATTTCAAAACGCAAATCAGGTTTATCGGAGCCATAGTAACGCAGGGCTTCTTCGTAGCTTATTCGGGGCAGAGCGGGGATTTCTATACCTTTTACAGCACGAAAAAGATGTTTGATAAGCCCTTCAAAAGTTTGCAAAATGTCTTCTTGTTCTACAAAAGACATTTCACAATCTATTTGTGTAAATTCGGGCTGGCGGTCAGCACGCAGGTCTTCATCGCGAAAGCATTTGACAATCTGATAATATCTATCAAAACCTGCTACCATTAGCAACTGCTTGAAAGTTTGCGGCGATTGAGGTAAAGCATAAAACTGCCCCAAATTCATTCGGCTAGGAACTACAAAATCTCTTGCACCTTCGGGAGTAGATTTGATGAGTATAGGGGTTTCAACTTCTATAAATCCTTGGCTATCAAGATATTTTCGTGTTTCTTGTGCCATTTTATGCCGAAGTTCTAGATTTTTACGGACTATGCTTCTGCGTAAATCTAGATAACGAAATTTCATACGCAAATCGTCGCCGCCATCAGTTTCATCTTCAATTTTGAAAGGAGGAGTTTCAGCGGGGTTTAGCACTACAATTTTTTCAGCCCATACTTCTATTTCACCTGTGGGAATTTTAGGATTTTTAGATTCTCTTTCGGCAACTTTTCCCGAAACCTGAACAACGAACTCTCTACCCAGACTGCGAGCAATTTCAAAAAGTTCTGTGGGGGTTTTATTTTCTACGAGAGTAATTTGCGTAATGCCGTAGCGGTCGCGTAAATCTATCCATAAGATAGAGCCTTTATCACGAATAGTTTGCACCCAACCTGCCAAGGTTACGTTTTCGTTTTGGTTAGAAAGTCTTAATTCGCCGCAAGTATGTGTTCGGAACATAGCTGATTGCCTTTTCAAATGGTGTGCAATTTAGATAAATTTGCGGGTTGTACAAAAAACTTACAATTCCATTTTCAAGAACTTGCCTGTATAGCTTTGTGGGTGTGTAGCAAGTTCTTCGGGAGTACCTTCGGCAATGATGTAGCCGCCTGCCTCACCCCCTTCTAATCCTAAATCTATAATATGGTCGCAAACTTTGACAACATCAAGGTTATGCTCTATGATAAGGACAGTGTTTCCTTTCTCTACTAATTTGTTCAAGAAGAAAAGCAGTTTTTCGATATCCTGAAAATGCAAGCCTGTGGTAGGTTCGTCCAGAATGTAAAGGGTTTTACCTGTATCTTTACGAGAAAGTTCGGTGGCAAGTTTCACTCTTTGAGCTTCGCCACCCGAAAGAGTAGTGGCGGGTTGCCCCAAAGTGATATAACCCAAGCCTACTTCGTAAATGGTTTTTATTTTAGAAAGAATACGGGGCTGATTGTCGAAGAAATCTAATGCCTGCTCTACGGTCATATTCAGCACATCTGCGATGGATTTACCCTTGAAACGAACTTCCAAAGTTTCTCTATTGTAGCGTTTGCCTTTGCAATCTCGGCAAGGGATATGCACATCAGGTAAAAATTCCATTTCAATCGTAACTACGCCTGCTCCTTGGCAAGTTTCGCATCTTCCGCCTTTTACGTTAAAAGAAAAACGCCCAGGTTTATAGCCTCTAATTTTAGCTTCGGGGAGTTGGGCAAATACATCCCGAATATCTGTAAAAACTCCTGTATAGGTGGCAGTATTGCTTCGCGGGGTTCTACCAATAGGCGATTGGTCAATTTCAATTACTTTATCCAAATACTCTAAGCCTTCAATGCTTTCGTAAGGCAAGGGTTCTTTTTTGGCATTGTAAAAATGCTTGTTGAGAATAGGAAAGAGCGTATGATGAATAAGTGAGGATTTGCCTGAACCCGAAACGCCTGTAACGGCAACCATTTTACCCAAAGGCAAGGAAAGCGTAATATTTTTGAGATTATGCCCTTTACAACCTTTCAGTACCAGAAATTTGCCGTTACCTGCCCTTCTTTCTTGGGGAACTTCAATTTTGGCAGTACCTTTGAGATATTGAGCTGTAAGAGAATGAGGATTTTGTAAAAAAGTTTGTGGTGAGCCTTTGCCAACAATCGCTCCGCCATGCCTTCCTGCTTTGGGACCAATATCTATGATGTAATCTGCTTGTAACATCATATCTTTATCGTGCTCTACCACAATCACCGAATTGCCAATATCTCGTAAGTTTTGCAGAGATTGAATGAGCTTACGATTGTCTCTTTGATGCAAGCCGATGCTGGGTTCATCAAGCACGTACAAAACACCTGTAAGTTGCGTACCTATTTGTGTAGCCAAGCGTATGCGTTGCGATTCGCCCCCTGAAAGAGTTTTTACAGCTCTATCGAGCGTTAGATAGTCTAGACCTATATCCATCAGAAATTGTAATCTTTTGCGAATTTCTTTCAAAACTTCTTCGGCAATGCGTTTTTTTATGCCTTGCATACGATTTTCCAAACCTTGCATCCATTGAGCCAGTTCTGCAATGCTCATAGCGGCAAGCTCAGCAATATTTTTGTTATCAATTTTGAAATACAAAGCCTCTTTTTTCAATCTGTTGCCATTACATTTAGGGCATAGTTGGCTGCT
This sequence comes from uncultured Cytophagales bacterium, assembly GCA_938002655.1. Lineage (GTDB taxonomy): Bacteria > Bacteroidota > Bacteroidia > Cytophagales > Thermonemataceae > Raineya. The sequence continues at coordinate 68,506 of CALLAC010000009.1, read as the reverse complement.
CAGATACTCGGCGTAATGCTCTTGAACTCTACTTGAACTTTCGTTCATCATTTTTTGCATAAAAGGAATGATACCCTCGAAGGTAGTGTGCCAATCGGTACCAGGATATTTGGTAGAGGCTACTTGAATGGTCTCTTTGCTTCCGTAAAGAATAATATCCAAGACTTCACGAGGAATTTCGGCAACAGGTTTTTTGATAGAAATTTTATGTTTTTTGAGTATGCTTTCAATTTTCTTAAAAATCCAGATGTCTCGAAATTCGCCTAAGGGGGCAATAGCTCCTTTTTCGATGCTGATATTTTTGTTTGGGATAATGCTATCTTCGGTAAAGCTTTCAATAACCCCTAAACCTTCGCATTGGGGGCACCAGCCATAAGGTGAATTGAATGAAAAAGTATTAGGGGCAGGTTCGTCGTAGCTAATACCTGAAGTAGGACAGGTATAAAATTGGGAATAAAAACGCACTTGCTCTTGCTCATCAATCAACAGAAGCGTACCTTTACCTTCTTTGAGGGCTTTTTGAATAGAATCGTTCAGGCGGAAATCATCTTTTTTTACTTGCAGGCGGTCAATAAGAACCTCAATATCATGAACTTTGTAGCGGTCAAGTTCTAATTTGGATGAAATTTCTTGGATTTTTCCATCAATACGGGCTTTCAGATAGCCTTTTTTGGCAATTTCGGCAAATAGCTCTTTGTAATGTCCTTTTCTACCTTTTACCAAAGGGGCAAGAATAGAAATCTTTTGATTGGCATAGGTTTGCAAGATGCTTTCACGGATTTGGTCGGGCGATTGTTGAACCATTTTTTCGCCTGTAACGTATGAATACGCCTCACCTGCACGTGCAAAAAGCAATCGCAAGAAATCATAAATTTCGGTGAGTGTTCCTACCGTAGAGCGAGGATTTTTGGAGGTGGTTTTTTGTTCGATAGCAATAACAGGGCTTAAACCTTCAATTTTATCAACATCAGGGCGTTGCATTTCACCAATAAAACCTCTTGCATACGCTGAAAAACTTTCCATATAACGCCTTTGGGCTTCGGCAAAAATAGTATCAAAAACCAGTGAAGATTTCCCGCTACCGCTCACACCTGTTACTACTACTAACTTCTGACGAGGAATTGTAAGGTCTAAATTTTTCAAATTATGCTCACGAGCACCATAAATTTCTATTAGCTCTTCCATAGCCGATTTTTCTCCAAAACACTAAATTAGGGAAAAAGTTTGAAGCGACAAGCTACTCTCTGGTGTAAAAACGCAAAAACCATATATCTTTGTAAGGTTTCTGACAAGAGGGTGGGGGTTCGGGAATTTCTTGTACGGCTACATCTGCTCTGCAAGGGCTGGGGCGTAACAATTCTTTTTTGCTATAATATTCTACCCAAAAGCGAATATAAAAAGCATTCTCCGAAAGGTAAATATTTTGATTTTTCTTCAGCATTGTCTTTGCCTCATCAACTATTGTTTGATGATACACGTATGATTTGGGTTCGTAGAAATCTTGTATTTCTTGCCAAAACTGAATAAATGAACCTGCCAAAATTAGCATTGCTACCAAATAAAGCCCTGCAGTTTTTATTTGGGTAAAAAAATGGCTCAATACCATTGCTACTGCACAAGCAAAGAAAATGGCATAGTAGGTCAAGATACGATAAAACGGGAAAGCCTGCATTACGCAAATAACCCCCAGCGTCACTACTACGGAAATTACTAAAAATTGCCAAATCTGTTGATGTATGTGATTGAGCGATTTTTTCCAAACAATCCAAGTGCCCAGCAGACTTACTACTGCAAAAACTACGAAAGAAACATATTTTGTTAAGCTCACAACATACCAAACAGATTCTCGCAGACAGATAGGCAAAATGTAGCTGAAAAACCATTTACTATCGTAACGTTTAGGTGCAACGTCTTCATTGCCTAAAAGAGCATCTTTACCACTGTAGGCAAGCACACCTACATACGCCACATATACGCAAGCCGAAACCAACAAACCTACCCAAGCAAAGCGATAAAGCAACCTGAAAGGTATCTTTTTTTGTAAAATTTGCCAAAGCAAAAAAGCATAAAACGAAAGCATTGCGTACAAAAATACAGGCACAGCCCAAAACCCAAGCACACAAGCAAAGCCAAAAAGCCATAAGTACAAAGAATGGTAGTTTTGCAGATACATTAACAAAGCAAACAGGGCAGTAAAGATACACAAAGCCTCAAACATATACGCTCTACCTTGCACTGAAAACACAGACTGGCTAAATCCTAAACCTGAAAGCAGGAGGCTCAGGTAAGCTACTTGAAAACCACTTTTATGCAAGAAAAATACAAATATCATGATAAGTAATGCCCAAAATGATAGGATGGATGTCAAACGTAGAGCAAGAATATTGTCAGAAATAAAAAAATGCCAAAAATAGGTTGTAAGGTTATAGAAAATGTGGTTGTTTGGCATAGGATAATGCGTAAGTGTAACCGAAGCCCCTTGCGAGGCAAAAAATAACCAAGAAAAAGCCTCGTCCATCGACAAAAATATGTTTTGGTACATAAAAACTTGATGAACTGCAATAGCAAGCAAGGTAAAGCCCAATAACCATTTCTGACTTTTTGAAAGAGCGTTGAAATCTTGCTTAAAAAGCGTATAAAGGCGGTTTAATTCTTTAATACCTTCCTGAAAATGTTTTTGTATAGTTTTTAGCAAAGCCCAAAAGATGATTTGGAGTGCTAAAACTAAACAAAGAGCAATAGATAACCATATTTTAGCTTGCTCATAGGTTTGAGGGGTGAAATGCTGTTTGGCAAAAAGATGATGTCTGAAAATTCCTTGATGTTTCTGTAAATAAGTATTCAAAATTTCAGTATAGTTGGTTTGCCAAAACCAAAGCCACTCTCTAAATATATACCCAATGATGAAAAGCGAGAAAAGTACAAAAACGACAATTTTCAGGGTAAATAGTTGTTTCATTTTGTTTTTTTGGACAATTATACAGAAAAATTGTTACAGTAAAACCCAAAAACTATAATTTTTTTTATGTGTTTGATTATCAAATTTTCACGAAATTTTTGTGCGAATTTTTTTAAAAAAAATTTGGCTAATATTTGAAAAATTCGTAATGTTGCAGTCCGAAAACACTCCCGAATAGCTCAGTCGGTTAGAGCATCTGACTGTTAATCAGAGGGTCGCTGGTTCGAGCCCAGCTTCGGGAGCCTGAAAGTCAAGCACTTACAAAGTAATTTTTGTAAGTGCTTTTTTATATCGCCATATATCGCCAACAGTCTCGCCAACATTATTTTTAATAAATACGAAACTTATTATCACAAAAGTAAATAAATTGCCTTCGCTTACCTTGTTAGTTTTGGAAATACCAAATTTTGCACCCGTTAAGATTTGAATAAATGTAATCCATTTTGAAGGTGTGTTTGTGTTGTGTGTTTGCAACGGCAAGGGTAAGCGTTACGTTTTCATGGTCTTTGGCATCAAGCCAAAAAGCCACTTTTGTGCGTTTGTGCTTAAAATCTTTTAAAATAAGTTGTTTCTTAAAGAAACTACCTTTGTATTTTTTCATTCGGTTGATAAGTTTGGAAAACCTGCTTGCCTTTATTATGAAAAAAGGCTTTTCATAGAGGATTTTCGGGAATGGTGTTGGGTTAAGAACATTTAGGTATTTTTGTGCCAAAAACTTAAATCATCTTGTTAGTTTGCCTCTGATATTGGTTTTATTGTTGAGAAGTCTTTCAAATTCTTATTAGAAAAGTTCAAAAAATCATTGAACGATGCTTAAAAGCTCTGATTGAAGTTTTGACAGTCATATTTCGTAAAAAAGGTAGTACTCGATAAGTAACGAAAATCTACGAAGTTTGAAAAGTTTCATAAATTGGATACCACTTAATCATCACGTATCTCACTACCAAAAAAATACATTTTTAAAACAAAAAAAACTTTTCTTACGTTTAGCCAATAAATAAACTGTTTGCTATGAAAATTGGCATTGTTTGCTACCCAACTTTTGGAGGTAGCGGTGTAGTTGCTACGGAATTAGGTAAGGCTTTGGCTCAAAAAGGTCATCAGATACATTTTATTACCTATTCACAGCCTGTAAGGTTAGATTTTTTCAATGAAAATATCTATTACCACGAAGTGTATATTCCGAGCTATCCGCTTTTTCAGTATGCACCTTACGAGCTAGCCCTGACTAGTAAAATCGTTGATGTTGCTACCAACATTGAGTTGGATATCTTACATGTCCATTATGCAATTCCTCATGCTTCGGCAGGTATTTTGGCAAGGCAAATACTAGCTAGCAAAAATATTACTTTGCCCGTAATTACTACTTTACACGGCACAGATATAACTTTGGTAGGAAAAGATCCTTCCTTTGAGCCTGTGGTTACGTATAGCATCAATCTTTCTGATGGCGTAACAACTGTTTCAGAAAGTTTGAAAAAAGATACTTATGCCCACTTTAAAGTTAGACAAGAAATTGAAGTAATTCCCAATTTCGTAGATTTAAGCAAGTTCAAAAGGCAGAAAAAAGAGCATTTTAAAAAAGCTATTTGCCCTAACAACGAAAAACTGCTTATTCATACGTCTAATTTTCGTAAAGTCAAACGAATTGAAGATGTAATTGCTGTTTTTGCAGAAGTAAGAAAGCAAATCCGTGCCAAACTGCTTTTAATAGGCGATGGCCCTGAAAGACCCAAAATAGAACAACTTTGCCGTGACTTGGAGATTAGCCGATGTGTACATTTCTTAGGAAAATTAGATGCCGTAGAAGAGGTACTTTCGGTAGCTGATATTTTTCTAATGCCTTCGGAAACTGAAAGTTTTGGGCTGGCGGCACTGGAAGCAATGGCTTGCGAAGTGCCTGTCATCTCTTCTAATGCTGGGGGCTTACCCGAACTGAATATTCAAGGAGTTACAGGCTTTCTAAGCAATGTAGGCGATGTAAAAGATATGGTAGAAAAAACACTCTATGTTTTGAAAGATGAAAACTTGCCTCTTTTCCGTGCCAATGCTCTGGCTCGTGCCAAAGAATTTGAAATTTCTAAAATCGTACCTTTGTACGAAAATTTTTACGAAAAAGTTTTAGAAAGAATACACGCCGAAAGTAGTTTGTAAAAACCTACTTGACCCCTCTGGTATTTCGAAGAATATGGGTTGTGTCTTTTTCTAACTCGGCTTGTTCTTGTTGCAACTTGTTTTTTACTACATATACATAGCTCAGAGTGTTGAAGTCCGTAGAAAGGCGTACATCAATATCGTGAAAAGTAGAAGTTTTTTGTGGATTGATGCGTTCTACTATACCTACCATAACTTTTTCAGGGAAAAACATATTATATCCTGAGGTAATTACAGTATCCCCTACTGCTACAGGAATTGAAAGCGGAATATCTTTGAGCTTGGTATAACGAAAATCGCGACTATCCCACTGAATATAGCTCAAATAAGGTTCGCCTTGCAAATTTTTGAGTTTCACCTTTACAGAGAAAGTACTTTGGTTGTGCAGAATAGTAGAAACCACTGCATAATGTTCTGAAACCTCTACCACTCTTCCCACAACACCTTCCGAAGCGATAACACCCATATCTTTCTGAATGCCATCGGCAGTACCTTTTTCAATAGTTATGAAATTACGCAGTTTATGAATAGTTTTATTGACCACCTTTGCAGGTTCAAATTGATATTTAGAAATAATAGCTTCATTATGAATGGGCGTAAGATTTTCAAAACGACTTTGTTTCAGACGCATCAGTTCGGTATTCAGACGGGCATTTTCTTTACTCAAAGCCTGATTGACCTGCCGCAAATGGAAATAGCTATTTAATTCATTTGCCCAGGCATTGAGTTTTCCTGAAAAAGCAGAAGCAGTATTCAAAAAATGTGCTTTCTGATAATTGTTGAAACTAATAATCATCAGAAAGCAAAGGATTTGCAGAAACAGAAATAAGAAGGTTGCCCGAAAGCGATAAATGAAATCAAAAATAGCTTGCATTGCTCAGATTTGAAGTAGCTCTGAAAGTTTTTTAGGTCATCAATACCTTTTTATAGGCTTGTAGATTTTTCAGGGCAATGCCCGTGCCTCTTACTACGGCTCTCAAAGGGTCTTCGGCAACGTGTACGGCTAATTTAGTTTTTTGAGAAAGTCGCTTATCTAGGCCTTTAAGCAAAGCTCCTCCGCCCGTCAGATGAATACCATTTTGATAAATATCTGAAGAAAGTTCAGGTGGTGACATTTCCAAAGCATTGAGCACAGCGTCTTCAATTTTGGAAATAGACTTATCCAAGCAAAAAGCAATTTCCTGGTAGCTAACTTTGATTACTTTGGGAATGCCCGTCATCAAATCTCTACCTCTTACTTCGTATTCGGGTGGGGGGTTATCCAGCTCGGCAAGTGCCGAACCTACTTCCATTTTAATTTTTTCGGCAGTTCTTTCTCCTACAAGTAAGTTATGTTGCCTACGCATGTAATCGGCAATATCACGTGTAAATACATCACCTGCTACTCGGATAGATTGGTCGCAAACAATACCGGAAAGAGCAATCACGGCAATTTCGGTAGTACCTCCGCCAATGTCTACAATCATTGAGCCTACGGGCTGTTCGATATCGATACCTATACCAATAGCGGCGGCAATAGGTTCGTAAATCATGTATACTTCTTTGGCTCCTGCATGTTCGGCAGAGTCTTTTACAGCTCTTTTTTCTACCTCTGTAATACCCGAAGGGATACAAATTACCATTCGGTACGAAGGCTGAAAAAGTTTTCGGCGAGAATCTACCATTTTAATCATACCGCGAATCATTTGTTCGGCGGCAGTAAAATCGGCAATAACCCCATCTTTCAGTGGGCGAATGGTTTTTATTTCGCTATGTGTTTTTTCGTGCATTTGCATAGCCATTCTACCGATGGCAAGGACTTTGCCTGTCTTACGGTCTATGGCGATAATAGAAGGCTCATCTACTACGATTTTATCTTTGTAAATGATAAGGGTATTGGCGGTGCCCAAATCTATGGCGATATCGCCTGAAAAAAAATCAAAAATTCCCATTGTTACAAAAAAGGCTTTTATTATTTAGAATTACGAAGTTTCGTGGAAAAAGTTTCTATGTTTACCCAAAAGCAGGATAAGAAAATCTTAAAAGGCTTAAATTCGTGCAAAAATACAGAGTTTTTTTTGTAAAACAACATTTGCGGAAAAAAATGTTTCATTTTTTATTTTAATTCATTCGATGTGTAAGATTTTGGGTAAAAAATTTGCTTGCTTGAAAAATTATAATTAGATTTATGCTCAAACAAACTCTTTACAATTATGTCTTATTACAGAATTATTGATGGCAAAAAGTATGATGACGAGCTTCTCAGAGCCGCCGAAGAAGCCGTAAAAGGTCAGGGCGATGGACGTATTTCCCTAAAAGATGCTCAATTACTCTTGGAAAAAGTGAAAGATGGTAATTCTTATACCGACATTGAAAAAGACACAATGGCGTACATTCGCGAAAATTTCAAATGGACAGAAGAAGCTGATGAGTGGTTCCGTACTGAAATTCGTAAATGGGCGGCAACCAAAGGCAAGGATTAGGCAAGAAAAAACCTATAAGGGAAACTCTTATAGGTTTTTTGGATGAATCAAGGTCTTTCTTCTACTCGTCCTCCTACGCTTGCTGTTATTTTCTTTCCTTGCTTGTGTAAGTTTTCTATTTCTTGGATGATCATATCTCTGTACTTTACATGTGTAAAATACATATTTTTGGCTTCTTTCAGAAAGCTCATATTATCACCACCATTTGCCAGATAATCTGAAGTAGCTACTCGGTAAATTTTATCATCTTCAATCGGCTCGTTATTGATAAGTACGTCTTTAAGCTTTCCAGCTTGAATAAGCACTTTTGAATTAGAAATAGCAATATTGCGAACTGCAACCAAATATTCAAAGAGCTTTCGTATTGTTTTACCATCTATTTCTAGAACAACAAGTTCATTTTCAAAGGGCATTAGCTCGAAAATATCGCTGACTCTGATAGCTCCTGCGGGTATACTCGTTCGCAGACCTCCAAAAGTTATGAAACCTAAATCTACATTTTTACCTAATTCACGGCTAGCACGTTGTTGGCACATATCTGCCACAAGATTACCCAAAGGGGTTTCATTCGTTTTTCTGCCATTAGCAATTTCTGTTTCAGCGTAGCCAATAATTCTTTGCATTTGAGCGTCTATGTGCTTTTTATAGGGCTCAATTGTTTGCAGAGCTTGGGCATCTTCTTTTAGCGAAGCATTTATTTCAGTAAAGTGAACATTTCTCTGTGAAATTTGATAAAAAGAGGGCTTACAAGCAAATGCAAGAAAAATCCAGAAAAGAAAAGCAAACTTTTTCATAGCTTATGGCAAACTGGCTTTAAATTTTTGATATTCTGTTTTACTATCAGGTTTGTTGGTAGAGCAATTGATAGATCGAGCTTTCTGATTGATAGCTTCTACTCGATTGCCTGGATTGGGGTGTGTGCTTAAAAATTCGGGGGGAGTTTGAGCTCCGCTTTGCATGAGTTTTTCAAAGAAATCGGCGGCACCATTACAACGATATTGAGTAGCCGATAAGTATTCTACCGAAAAGGCATCAGCTTCGTACTCGTGGTCGCGGCTGAAACGCAAACCTACAAGAGCATTGGCCAAGTCTTTCAGTTCTTGTCCTGCTTTTTTTCCTAAGGCAATTTCTATCAGAAGAGCTACACCAAATTGTTTTTCGAGTTGCCTTGCAGAGTGTTGGCGGTCGGCATGAGCGATTTCGTGTCCCATTACACCGGCAAGTTGGTCTTCGGTTTCTAGATATTTGATAAGCCCTGTGTAAACAAAAATATACCCACCAGGTGTACAAAAGGCATTCAGCGTTTTATCATCTCGGATAATTCTCACCTCCCAATTGAAGCGGTCTTTTAATTCTACTTTTCCTGAATTGAGAATATTCTTTGTAATGCGATTGATATGCCTATAAGCTTCGGGATAACGTTTTTCATCAAGAATAGGATAGTTTTCTGGGTCTGATAAGATTTGGTCTCTTACTTGCAAGCCTAAATTTTTTTGGTATTCTACATTAAAAATCAGCGGTTGCTTACAAGATTGAATGATGAGTAAAGTGAGGCTCCAAGAGATAGACAAGAAAATAGCACGTTTCATGGTTAGTTGAATTTTAAGTTGACGTTGTTAGCTTTATGCGTTTTAGTGCTATGCGGCAAAGTTAAAAAAACTTTCTGAAAATCAATCAAAAAGTAAGTAGGGTTTAAGTTTTTGTAGCGTAGTTTCGTCTATGGCTTTAATTTTTGCAAAATCCGCCTCATTTTTGAATTTTCCATGTTGCAATCGGTAATTGACAATGGTGTTTGCCAAACGAGAACTAATGTAAGGGTGATTTTTCAAATCATCAATAGTGGCAGTATTGATAGGAATTTTTTTCCACGAATTAGGTAAGATATAAGCATACTTTTTCAAGCTATTGATAGAGATGCTATCTAGCCCCCAGATTTCATCAATTTGCTCTATATTTGCAAAACCACCTAATTTTTCTCTGTATTTGATGATATTCATTGCTCTTTTTTCGCCGATGCCTCGTAGTTTTTTCAGGCGGGCAGTATCGGCTTGGTTCAAATCAAATTTGGAGAGTTTTTGTTGAAACTTCTTTCGGCTCTGGTTGGTATCGTTGTAGGCAAATTTTCTTTCAGAAAATTCCTGCTTATTTTCTTTGGGCATGTATTGCCCGAATGATTTTTTTGAGCTTTTTTTCTGCCAATTTGCGTTTTCAATAGCTATGAAAGGTTCAAGGGTTTGGTAGAGGTCTTCGGGGAAATCATATATGCGAAGCAAATCTTCTTTTTTACGAAATTTACCGCCTTTTTTTCGGTAATTTTCAATGCGTTGGGCAACCTTTTCGTTCAAACCCAATTTGAGCCACTCCTCTTTTGAAATTTTGTTAGGATCAAAAACGGATAGTTCAATTTCAGGGAAAATGGGTTCGTTGGTAGGCTGTAAATTTTCTAAAAAAGCCACTATGCTATCCTGAAAAACTTTATCAGCTGAATTTTCAAATTTTTGCTTGATGAGCAAATTTTGCAGAAAGGGTAAAAAGAGCAAAATTCCTATAATTGCAAAAAGTAATATGGTGCCATTAGTTTCTTTTTGCGAAAAGCCAAAAGTATTTCGAATGATCTTTTGCAAGAAAGAAAGCATACAATTTAAGCAATTTAAGTGCTGAACGTAAAAATGTCAAGCAGAGTATCTATCGGTATTCAGTTCTGTTTCATCAAGTAAATTAGGAATTTCAATCTTGAAAATTGTACCAACATCTATTTCAGAGTGCATATCCATGGTACCTTGTAGTTTTGCAATTGTTTCTTTTACGATAAAAAGCCCTAAACCTACTCCTTGACTTTTTTCATTAGCTCTATAAAACATATTGAATACTTTGTTCAGATGTTCTTTGCCGATACCTTGCCCATTATCGGAGATGATGATAGTTGCTTTTTCTCTGCTTACTTCCACCTGAATTTTTACGTGTGCCTGCACATTTTCGCGATGATATTGTATGCTATTGCTAATGATATTGTTGAGTATAATGGCAATCCTGTTTCTGTCGGAAACAAAAGGTAAATCCTGACGAATACTGATGATTTTCTTGACTTTATCGTAGCCTATATCGGTTTTTCGCTGGTTCAGCACTTCATTGATCAGTTCTCTGAAAGAAATACGAGTTTTTGAAACATCTACACGGGCATTTCTGAGTAAATCGGTGAGTTCTTTGGTATAAAGGTCTAATTTTCTAATACTTTGCTCTTGCATTTCCAAATACATCATCAGGTTCTCTTGATTTTTATCTTGTTTCATTAGTTGTATGAGTCCAATGAGCGATTTTAGCGGCGAGCTTAATTCGTGAGAAATGCTGTACACAAATCTATCTAGTTCTTCATTCAGCTTTTTCAATTCTTCGTTTTGCCTCAATAAGTCAGCTGTTTTTTCTTCCATAATGCGTTGCAGAGCGGCATTTTTTTCAGCCTCCATTCTTTTTTTATCTTTTTCTTTCAAAATTTGGGTTTCTTTGCGTACTACTTCCAAACGTGTTTTATGAAAACGTACCAAAAGACCCAAAGAAATAGTAATTACATACAAAATATAGCCAATATGCAATCCATAAACCGCCCACCACGCAGGAATAATATGTGAAAAAGAAGGCAAAAGACTAATAATTACACCAATAGTTAGAAATATATTAGCAGTGAGCAAATACGAGGACATCGGTACTTGATTCTCGTATGCCCAAATGAAACCCCACAAAATAAGCACAAGACACAAAGGCACCATTGTTACCAGTAAATAAATTGCAGAAACATTATCTATGAAAGAAAGAATAAAATTGATAAGAAAGACGAAAATACACACTTTCAGCAGTTTTGTAAGAGCTGTTTTAGCAGAAATTTTGAGAAAACTTATATTGAAAAGCAATAGAAATACCATTCCTGAGCTTAGAAATAAGGCTTCTATTGAAATATAAGGTTGTAAAACTCTCACCAAAGGTGTATAAAAGCCTAAAATACCATCATACGTAGACAAAGCAAACGTAAAAAGTAAAGAACTTGCAAAAGAGTAAAACAAAATTTTCTCTTGGGTTATTAAGAAGGCGGCTAGGTTGTAGAATATCACTAGAAGCATAATAGAATAAAATCCACCCAAGAGCAAGTAAATAATCAAACTTTCTTTCTGAAAAGTTTCATCAAGTTTTAGTTGGATAGGAATATTGAGAAATGCTCTTGAACGAATCTTTAAAACCAACCAATATCTACCTTCTTTGAGATTTTTCAGACTAAAAGCAATTTGATTATTGCTGATAGAACGTTCGGTGGGCCTGATAGCCGAACCACTCGTCTGATGAGATATAATTTTGCCATTGCTATCAATCATGAAAAACTCCACGAAATTAATCGAAGGGTCGGTAATGGTTAGAAAATAGTTGGTGGAAGTTTCGTGTGTTTGAGGCACGTGCAAATTACTTTTTAGCCAAAAAGTTGAATTTGAAACACCTAAATGTAAGTGATTTTTTGTTTGTATAGGCTTAAATTTTACATTTTCCTCGAAAATTTTTTGCAAAGAAAGTGTACTGCTCTCATCTTCAAAAATCAGAAAACAAGAAGTAATCAATTTTTTATCATTCTTTTTATCTAAAACAAGCATATCGTTATTTGCCCAAGCTAAATTACAAGCCAAAACAAGGCACAGAGTAAAAAATTTCATTGCTTCATATCTATTTGAATAGTTGGTTGAGAAACATTATTTTCTTTTTCTTCAAATTTTGGTAAAGTGAAAGAAAAGCAAGTGCCTACACCTTTCTTAGTTGTTACAAAAATTTTTCCGTTGTTTTTTTCAACAAATTCTTTTACAAGAACAAGCCCCAAACCTGTTCCAGATTCATTGGCAGTACCCTTGGTAGAGTAGCGTGCTGAAATATCAAAGATTTTGCTTATTGCAATTTCATCCATTCCTATACCTGTGTCTTCTACACTTACCACCACTTCGTTTTTATCTATTTTTGCAGAAATTAGTACTTTTCCATCAGTAGAAGTAAATTTGATAGCATTAGAGATAAGATTTCGCAAAACTGCCTTGATAGAATCAGCATCGGCGTAAGCAAAAATTCCCTTTTCTATCAAATTGACAAGCTCTATGCCTTTATTTTGAGCTGAAATAGAAAGTAGCTGTATATTTTCTTCGGTTAAGGAATGCAAACATAATTTTTCAGGCTTGTACTTCAATACTCCCATTTGCGAACGCGACCAAGAAAGGATATTTTCCAGCAAACTGTAAAGATTTTTGACTGATTTACTCAAATTTTCGCTCATAAATAAAATATCTTCGCGGCTCATTTCATCTAAATGATTAGTCATTATGTTCAAGAAAGCTGTAAGCGAGTTGAGTGGTCCTTTGATATCGTGGGCTAAAATAGAAAAGAATTTATCTTTGGTTGCATTGAGTTGTTGTAGCTCTGCTTTTTGTTTTTCGATTTCTTCGTTTTTTTTCAGCAGGTCTTCATTTTGCAAAAGTAAAGCCTTACGAGCTTCTTGTATTTTTTCTTCTAAAAGTCTTTTTTGTGCTTCAATAGCCCTGATACGTTGCAGTATGACAAAAGCAATAAAAGCGATGATAAAAATGGCTATTAGCGACGAAAACCACCAAGTTTTCCAAAAAGCAGGCATGATGGTAAAACTATACGAAGCAACTTGTTTACTACATTCGCCATTGGGCAAACAGGTTCTTACGAGAAAGCGGTAATTTTGAGGTGGTAGATTGGTATAAACGGCTTCATTTTTACGAGATGGCTTGCTCCATTCGTTTTCAATACCTTCAAGTTTCCACTGAAAAAAAAGATTTTCGTCAGAATAATCTAATGTTTCAAAACGAAAAGTCAGATAATTGTAATTATGGGGCAATTTCAGATTTCTTGGTACAAACTCCCACTCTTGTAAACCCTGATGAAATTTTTGTAAATCTTCGGAGAGCCAATCAGTTTCTTGAAAATTAAGTTCTAAATCTATAAGATGAGCATCAGGAATTTGAGCATTAAAATTTATAAAATGGGGTTGGCACTTGATTAGCCCTTTCACAGTACCTATCCAAATATTTCCATCTTTATCTTCAAAAATTGCTCTTTCGTTGGCTTCGATACTAGCAAAGCTGTTGTCTTGGCTGTAAATTTTAATTTTTTGGATTTCACCTTTTTCATTTAGTTGTAAAATATTGATACCATTTTGCGTACCCAACCAAATCCAGTTTCGCTTATCAACTAAAATCGAATAGATAGAAGATGAGCTAATTCCCACTTTTTCATCATAGACGATAAATGTTTTGGTACTTTTATCAAACTTTACTAATCCGCTTAAAGTTGCAAACCACAAGTTTTTTTGTCTATCTTCAACAGCAGAAATAACATAATCTAGTTGTAATCTATGTTTTTTATCATAATTAAGCATTTGTTTGCCATTGTAAACTGATATGCCATGATTGGTACAAATCCAAATGTTACGCTCGGAGTCTTCAAAGATATCATTGACCAAATTGCTTACCAAATTGCTATTTTGAGAGTTGAACCATGTAGTTTTTTTACTTTGATAATCATAAAAATACACACCATCTTGGTAAGTAGCTATCCACAGCCCTTTGGTAGTATGTCGAATGGCATTGATATAAATATCTTCGGGTAAGCCAAATTTTTTAGAAATATTTACGAGTTGGCCTGCCTGTACTTGCCACAAGCCTCTGGTGCTACTCATAAATACTTCATTATTTTCATTAACTGCAATGCCACAACCTCGTTTCAAATATTTTTCAGATGCTACGGAAATAGTTCTAAAATTTTTATCTTCGAAAAAGCCAAGTGGTTTATCACCATTTTCGGCAATCCATAGCTTACCTTCTTTATCTTGTTGTATTGCCCAAATAATGCCTGTTTCGAAGCCTGCTTCGGTATAAAACCGAATGAAATCCTCGCCAACATACCGAATAAGTCCTTTTCCATAAGAACTTAACCAAATATTATTTCGGCTATCTTTGAAAATTACATGTACATTTGCCGAAGGCAACCCATTAAAAGTATTGAAGTTGGTTATCTTTCCATTGCTTTCGATAATAGAAAAACCTCTTTTCTGTATTGAAAAGAAAACGTTGCCTTGCTCATCTTCAGTCAGGTAGAGAAAATCGTTGAGCGGAACGCTTGCAAGTTTATGTAAGATTTCAAATTTTTTATTTCTAAAAGCAAATAAGAAAAGCTGATTATTTTGCTCTATCAAAAAGCGAGGTTCTTTGTGCAAACTACTATTCAGTAATAGTATTTGAGAATGAGGGGGCAAAAGTTGATTGATTTCCGAGATTTTTAGTTTGTCGTGAGCATATTCAAAAAAACCTTGCTCTGTCTGAATGAAAAGAGTATTTTGCTTGTCCACTGCTATGGCCCATACTTCATTGTTTTGTAAAAGTTTGAGGTTTTGGGCGGTAAAATCTATAAATCGTTCTCCATTCCAGTATAAGATTTTTTTTCTTCCCTGAAAAGTTTTTACAAGTATCCAAAGATGTGCTTCGCTTGTTTCTACTACTTCGTATTTTTCTCCGCTTACAAACCCTTCGGCATCACCTATTTTACGAAAAGATCTGCCATTGTAAACGGTAATTTCTTTTTCAGTGAAAAACCACAGGTTTTTGTTTTTATCTTCATAAATTTTTTTTACTCTATCGTTCAGCAGACCGTTGCTTTTGTTGATAACTTTGAAAAATTTGCCATTGAAGCGAGCTACTCCCCCACCATTGGTAGCTAACCAGATTACCCCACGACTATCCTGTAAAATATCTGTAACTTCCGAATGAGGTAAGCCATTTTCTATGCCGTAGGTTACAAAACGATATTGTTGGGCAAAAGTCATAGAAATTGCTCCAAAAAACAAATTAAAACTTGCTACACAATATCGTACCCATGCAAGCATTTCTCTACAATAGTTACTGTGCAAAAATAAAAAAAATTTCCTATCTATCTAGAAATGTACAGATTTTTTCACAAAATATTAAAAATCACATTTTTTATGAGTAAAATTTGTAAGATTTTTGCTACTTCTTTTCGGCTCATTATTTTTTAGCCTCAAAAGTAAGCTATACTGATTTCAGAGTATGCTCAAAAGACATTCGAGAAAATAGGCTTAGCTGATAGGCAAGCATTAGGAAGTAGCTTGAACAAAGAAATTTCTTTTCGATTTCAAACGCAACCAAATTTCCCATTCCAAACCCATCATTGCTACTGCCAAAAACAAATGAATGGGTTGTAAGAACGCAGGCAAGGCAAAATATGCCATAATTGCCCCTGTAATTATAGAAAAAACAAGTACACCTAAAAGCAAAAAATAAGGTTTTTGGATAAGTGGAAAGGCATTTTCCTTTTTGAGCTTATACAGCAGAAAAACGTTCAGAGCTAGCAAAAAAAGCGAATAAGAACGATGAATGTAAAAACGAATATCTAATTTTTCAATCCAATAAGCCCGATTGGCAATTTCTCGGGCAAGGGCATCTATTTGCTCACGTACCTGCGTACCCAAAAGCACTTGCCCCAAAGAAAAAACCAAATTCAGAATAAGTAGTAATTTTGTAAAATTGCTTACAGAAAAACGTTTAAAATTTTTTATCTGTAAAGTACTTTGAGCAAAATGCACGGTGTATGCCATCAGAAGCACTTGCACTACCGCTAAAAACATATGCAGTGTTATCATTCCCTCCAAAAGGTTGGTAGAAACTACAATAGAACCAATCCAGCCCTGAAAACCCACTAGTAGCAAAGCTACAAAAGATAAAATGCTTACAATAGGTTTAGTTTTAAGATAACTTAAAGAGGTGATAAAAGTAACAAAAATAAGTAAGCCAATCAGAACACCCAAGAGCCGATTGAGGTATTCAATCCAGGTTTTTTGGACATTAAAATCCTCTTCAATATAAATCGTTTCATCATTTTGAACTCTTTGGGCGGCGTTCTTCATGCCAACAGATTTCAGAAAACCGACCAAACGCAAGTTTTTTTCTTTGCGTTTTTGGGCGTAAATTTCTTTGTAATTTTCGGGAAGTTCACTTATATCGGTAGGAGGTACAATTTTTCCGAAACATTTGGGCCAATCGGGGCAACCCATACCCGAACCTGTGCTTCGTACAATACCTCCGGCCAAAATGAGCAGATATACAGCTAGAATGGTTATCCAGCTAAACTGAATGAAATTTTTTTGCATTTGCAGAAATTTTGACTTGCAATTTACGAAAAATTCAATTTTTCTTGATTACAACCCACTGTTCATCTTTTTGAATAGTTGTAAAAATACCGATTCCTCCTTGCACTGCTGAAATAATTGGCGAAGGCTGTGCAAAAGGATTACCTGCTGCATCGCGAGCATCTTCTACGCTTCGTAAGTATGTATAAAACTGCTTTTCTATATGAAAGAGTAATACCTGCAAAGTATCTTTATCTTTGAAACGATAAGAAGTACCTATACTTACTTCGCCATTAGTAGCTGTAATACCTCTGTAAATGAAATCCAATTGATTGCTTAGTTCATTGCCTTTCTTTTTGTTGATAATAAAACGATAAAAGTTCCCGCTGGGTGAAACATTGTGCCGAATAAGCACATAAGCCTTGGCTGTATCAATTTTAGGTTCTTTGTCGGCATCTTCAAACTGCCAAATCAACTCCTTGATGGGTAATTCTTCCAAAAATCGTGTTTTCCCTGTTACTTTTCTGCCTTTGCCATCTATGATTTCCAAGCTGAACTCTCCCGTAGGATTCACAGGTAAAGATACATCTGAAACATAATTGTAGATTTTACGATGGCTGGTATCTAATTGCAACTCGTAGTGTAATGGATAAACCATGTTTTCGTTTTTCACCAGAATTTGAGCATCTTTCACTTCGGGAATCTGAAAGCTATTATCCAAAAAATCTTGACTTTCAGTAAGAAGCAAACGAATAGGCTTTCCTCGCTCCAAATAGCATTCTACTACCATTTTTTTTTCGTATTTGGGCAGTTTCAAGTCAATATCTCGTTCCAGGTTACAAGCTGAAAGAAGCATCAGAGCCCAAAACTGAAATTGCCACAGGCGAAAAATCGAGCGTTTCATAGCGTTTTTTGCAAAGTAACGATTTGGTAGAGGAAAAAGTTTTTGAGATTATGGCTTTATGTTGCCTAAAATGTTTTTAAGCCTCATATTACTGCTCAAACTTTCGCTCTTACCAAGATATCTTTCTCGAAGGAGTACCAGGTAATTACGGCATTGTATTTTCAAAACTTTATCGTAATATCTGCACCCAACCTTTATAGACTTGCTCAGCTTCATCAGGATTGAGGCGGATAAACCGAACTCTTGCTACATAATAATACAAACCCGCAGGCAACTTACCGCTTACGTCGTTATCTCCTGCAAAAGTAGCATTACCTGCCCAGTTGATACGAATATCGTTATCTCTAAAAAATACTCGCTTGCCCCAACGATTATACACTTCAAACTCAACTTTTTCTACGAAAGCCACCGAATAAGCATCATTTTCGTAAGGTTTGAACACATCATTAATTAAATCGCCATTAGGTGTAAAAGCATTAGGCAAATAGAATGTGACACAATTATCCACACAAACCTCATTACTTTTCTCACCCTCATTGCCTGCTTTATCTACTGCCGAAATCGAATAACAACCAGCCAAAGAAAGCAAATTAGTATGGTCAAAGGTGAATACATTACCTGGTACCTGTGCAATTTCGGTATAATCGGCTTTCAGATTGGGTTTGTAGTAAATCTTGAAAAAGGCAATATTATTGGGTTCAAACTCACAACCATCACCGATATTCCCACAAAAAGCAGGTGCGGGGTTATCTGTATCATCATTTACCCAGGTAAGTCTATTGAAAAAAGGCGGTGTCTGTCGGAAATTGTTACAATCTATTTCAGCAACACTCAAAATCGGTGGGCAGGGCTTAATAACATCGCGAGGCGAAGCTGAGTTGATTTGCGAATTATTTTCCAAAGGAACATTAAGGCTTGGGTATGTAGCAGTAATAGCAGGATTGAAATACCATCCACGTGTGGTAACATAGTAAGAGTAGTTATTTTGCAACAAAACATTGCTATCATCAAAAATGCCGCTGTCTTGAAAGGTAGGAAAGAAATCACCTATATCTACAAAAGTAGTAGTTGTATTATCAGTTCGGAAAATATCGTGATTGAAACGGCGGTTATTGCCCCAAGGTACATCATATTTCCAAATCAAACGCAGACAACTACTTACAAACTGAATATCCAGACGTACCGTAGAGGCGGCATCGGAAGAATCGCGAAAGATTTTGCTTGTTTCGTTTGTAGCATTAGCAAAGAAGGCTATTCGATAGTGATATTGTCTTTCTTGAGTATTGAGATTATTATCGACAAAACTAATAATTGAGGGTGTTGGATTGACGTTCAAGATACTAAAAACTTCGGTATAGGTAGTATTAGAAGCAGGGCGAATACCTTCACCACGATATACTTTGTAACCGAAAGGTCCTGGAGGTATACCATTAGGGAATTGAAAAGGTTGAGCAAATTCTACTTGTACTTTTCCTGTGGTTGTAGAAGTTTCGGTTATATCTACTTTGGTAAAAATAGGTACATCAATGGCAAGAGCCACACACACTTCGTCAGAGGCATAACTTTCACCACCTTTCGGGCGAGGGAACACGGCAGAAATCCGATATGAATATACAACGCCTATTCGTGCAGTGCGGTCAGTAAAGGCAGTAGCAGTGGCAGGTACTCTCCCAATTTCGTAGTAGCCTTCTCCGTCGGGGGCACCTACATCACAAACGGCGGGGTCATTTGTTGGACAACCTTCTCTTCGCCAAATGATAATTTCTTGTGCCTGTGAAGCACATACATAAGGCGACCAAGTCAGGTTGATGAAATCATTTACATTATCTACGGTAGCCAGTAAATTCTGCGGCTTGGGACCTACTACTGTAATTTCCCAAACTTTTATATCCACAAGAGCAGGCTGTAAGGCAGGGGGCGGATTATCGGTAACTTTTACAATAACTTGGTAGGGTCTTTCGCGTATGTATGCACAAGAAGGATTCCAGTTAAAAGTAACCGCAGCAGGGGTTACTAAACATTGATTGGTATAATTTCCAGCACTGAACGTAATAAAAGGTTTGGGATTTGGAGCAGAAGCATCAAACATTTGCCCTGTAAATTCGTAACGCATACAATGCCCATCGGGGTCGGAAGCAGTAACTGGGACAGTCAGGTTTTCATTGGCGGCAATGCAAATGTTATTAGGAACACTCACAATCGGGCGTCGATTGTTGGAATTGCGAACAATGATTTGCATATCGCGAATTACATAGCCTAACAATACGTAATTGCCATTGGGAGTTTTACGCCACTCTTCCACTCGAATAGCAATATTAAAACAGCCGATTGTATTGGGAGTATCCCAAGTGACAGTTCCTTGCGTAGCATTAATGCCAAAAGAGCCTGGCCCACCGGCTTCGGCAGGTCCTAAAAAATTGCTAGGGTCTCGGTAGCCTCTTACGTTGGTATTCAAGCCGCTTTGGGGAGTTACAAGTTTGAAAGCAAGGCTATCACCATCGGGGTCGTAGGCACCAGGATTGTGTAAAAATTTTTGCCCCAAACCTGCATAATCTACAGGTCGAGAAAGTAATACAGGTGAATTATTTATCCCTAAAAACTGATTAATTACAATTTGTGTTTCTACGTACAAATCGGTTTGGTCGGGCGAAAGCATATTTACCACACAGGCGTTACGAAAACTTTCTGAAAAAGCAACTCTGAACGAACCTTGCCCAGAGAATGTATAAGTAGTTTCGTAGCGTCCGACATCTACGTTTGGGTCACTGGTATCTAAATTGACAAGAGGTACATTCTCTAATCTTGCAATTACTTGATTATTTGAGCCATAGATTATAATGGTGGCTCTGTCTGAGAGTTCAGCAGTAGCCCCATTACCAAAAAAATTCACTTTGTCTCGATACACTATCAGTGTAATGCGATAGGTAAGCGAAATAGGGTCTAAACGTGTAAGTGTAATTTGCCCTGCTTGCAAATGCGTAGCCCAAACTTCAAGAGCATTTGTAAGCAAAAACAGTAAAATAGCAATAAAGCGAAAGATTTTCATATTTTACAAAGTTTAGATATTGTTTCAAAGCGTTGAGTTTTTGCATATATTTGCTTTCTTTTTCAGCAGAAAGCGGGTAATTTAATCAAACTTCAAGAATTTTGCGATTTTTTTCTCACCTGATTGAGAGACAAAATGCACAAAATATATGCCATTTGCCCAATTTTCTACTCTAAAAGCCACTTCTTGGGCAATGGCAGAGACCTTACTTTCGGCTATTTTTTGCCCTATACTATTGAAGAACACCACTTCACCTGCATGCGTAGTACGGATATACACATATTTTTTCGCAGGATTAGGTATCAGCCAAAAGCTAGATTCTGCTAAGGGAGCTGTATTAGGGTTTTCATTTTGTAAAATTTGTAAGCCACCTGCCACAGAGCCAATTATGATATCAGGCTTTCTATCAGTATTCAGGTCGGCACTTACCAGAATCAAATTTTTTCCCCACTTTTTACTGCTCTCTTGTGTTTCTAAAAATAAATTTTGCCAATTTATAGTACTATTTTGATAGATTTCTTGCAAATTACTCACAAACTTGAGTTTACCTTCGTTATTGGCAAGAGCTAAATCGTCTTTGCCATCTTGGTCAAAATCGGCAATAGCAATGCTTGGATTGCGAGCAGTGGCAGAAATATTGGTTTGCAAAAAATTTCTATTTCTTTCTATGAAGTTTCCTTTCCAATTTTCTACAAAAACCAAGTTGCCCAATGGCTTGGCAAGAATAATATCTAAGTCTCCGTCTTTGTCCAGATCGTAAAAATAAATTTTGTCACCTGGTTCTACTGTCCAAGGAAAAGGAATAAGATTTTCGCTGAGTTGAACGGCATTGTTGCGGGGAGCTTGATTAGCAAAGAAATACACACTATTTTTTAGTGTTTCGCTTTCCAAAGCAGAAAAAACCAAATCCAAACTTCCATCTTGATTGATATCTACCCACTGCGGCACAATTTGAATAAACTTTTTTTGCGAAAGTGAAAGGAAATCAGCATTTTCTAATACAAAATTTGCTTTTTCAGGTGTACCCTGATTGCGATAAAAATAAATAGTTGCAAATTTCTGTTTAGAAGTAGGAATAGTAGTAGAGGTATAAAAACTATTTCCTACAAACATATCCAAATCACCATCGCTATCGTAATCTATAAAAGCAGGAGCGGCATCTTGTCCTACATCAAGCATTGTATTCTGTAAAAAGTTTTTTCGAACAAATTGCCAATCGGGAAGGGCATTAGTATGTTTATTTTCATAGAGCCAAACCGAATTAGCGAAATCGGCATTGCCATTTTCATCTTCTTTGAGATTAGAGGAGACTATGAGGTCTTTTTTGCCGTCAAAAGTTACATCCAAAGCATACAAGGCGGAGAAAATCCCAATATCAATAGGTTTACTTTGAGGGAAATTGGTTGTAAAACTACGGAAGATAGCCCCTTTGTTAGTGCCTTGGTTGAGCATTACATAGGTTTTATTACAACTTACTCCCGAAAGCATTATATCCAGCAAGTTGTCGTTGTTTAAATCGGTAAGTAAAACAGCCGAACCTGTATGTAAAACTTTTTTTCTGCCATCAGAGGTGCGTAAATTATTGAAGGGACAAGCCACATCAAATACAATATCATCGCAGTTAAGCTCATTGATAAGAAAATCGCCCCAGCAATAATTGATACGCTCAAACTCTAAAAAATTGGCATTGTTGTAGCGTTCTTGGCTTCGATTCAGGTGCAGTTCAATAAGTCCGTTATGGAAGTCAAGAAAAAGAGCATCAAGGTCGCCGTCGTTATCTACATCATAGAAAGCAGGAATATCCGTTGAAAAAATAGCCAAATTGTAAGGGAAGGCGATATTAGTGCTTTCGGTCATTAGTAGGTCATAAGTTTTTTGAAAAGTAAGCTCATCAGCAGAAACGTTGCGATAGGCTTGTACTCCGAAGTTGTAACCTACAAAAATATCTTTTTTGCCATCAGAGTTGTAATCATGTAGAAGTATCCAGCCTGCATCTTCAAAATCAGGGAAAAATTTTTCATATTCGGGGGCATAAAAATATTTTTTTTCAGAAGAATGGGCAATAAATGTATAAATTTTTTGATTAGCTCTATCGTAGATGAAAAGGTCATCAGTACCGTCTTGGTTGAGGTCTATGGGAGATATTTGAGGCGAATTTAAGCCTCCAGCCCAAGCATTTTCAAGATTTCCTCCTTGTATTTGGTGTAGCGTTTTTTGGGTAAAAGTGAAATTTTGAGCTTGCAAACTCTCGACGAAAAAAAAGCATATAAACCAGAGTAATCGTGTTTTCATAAAAACTTTTTTGAGATAACATCAAAATTAAGAAAAAAGTTGGAAAGCCCAAATTTTTGGTTTCGTTAAAATCACTAATTTTACGCAAAAAATAGAAATAATATGCTCATTGCTATTGGTGCAGACCATGCAGGCTTTGCGTATAAAGAAGCCACAAAAGAATGGCTTTTACGAAATGGATTTCAAGTAAAAGATTTTGGCACGCATAGTACCGATTCTGTAGATTACCCTGACTTTGCTCATCCTGTTGCTTTTGCCGTAGAAAATGGCGAATGTAAAAGAGGTATTCTGATTTGTGGCAGTGGTAATGGGGTAGCCATGACTGCCAACAAGCACGCTCAAATTCGTGCCGCTCTATGTTGGAACGCAGAAATTGCCCAATTGGCTCGTTTGCACAACGATGCCAATATTATCTGCTTACCTGCTCGTTTTGTAAGTATAGACGAAGCCCTCAACATGGTAGAAACATTCCTAAAAAATGATTTTGAAGGAGGAAGGCACGAAAAACGAGTTAAAAAAATCTGCATCTAAATTTTCAGACTTGTGCAACGTATAGTTTGTGTAGGTGCAGAAGTATATCAATAATACCTTCTGTGGTAAGAATGTAGTCTATACGAGGGGCAAGCTCTATGGCGGCATTGGGCATTGTATCAATCAAGCATTCTTTGGGTTCTTGGACAATGGTGAGCCCACCTCTTTGGCTAATTCGTTTCATCCCAAGCCCCCCATCGCGATTTGCTCCTGAAAGCAAAATGCCAATCAGTTTATTACGAAAAACATAAGAAGCAGTTGTAAAAGTAATATCAATAGCAGGACGAGAGTTATTGACCATCTCTTCGGTAGAAAGGGTAAAGGTGTTGCCTAATTCTATGCCTAAATGATAGTTGGCTGGGGCAAGATAGATAGAGCCTTTACGGATGTGCTCTTTATCTTCGGGTTCGGTGATAATTTTGCTACTTTTAATATTGAGAGCTTCTGCAAAACCATTGCGTACATCTTTGAGCCTATGCAAGCACATGATAATAGGAATTTGGAAGTCTTCGGGCAGATGTTGCAAAATCTTGCTTATCACCTGAAAACTGCCTGCCGAGCCTCCTATTACAATCGCTTTGTACTGATTGTGCAGATTGTATTTATTTTTCTCTAAAACAACTGCCATTTAATCTCTTATTTTTTTGTAGATTTTATCCTCATTATTCACCACAATAAATTTGTTTGCTAGCTCACACCAAATTAAAGATTCTTTTGAGCCTATCACCAGATAGCCATATTTAAACAAACTCTCGTGAAAGAGTTTCAAGACCTGATTTTGCAGGGTTTGGTTGAAGTAAATCATTACGTTTCGGCAGAGTATCAAATCAAACTTACCAAATGGTGTACCTGTAACTAAATTTTGCTCTTTGAACTCTACATTTCTCACAAGGCTTTTATCCATTACAGCTTTGCCATTTTCCTCACGATAATATTTTTCCAAAGAAAACTTTCCACCGAAAGTAGTATAATTTTTTTTGTTTACTTCCATGCTTTTAAGATGATACCGAGCTTCGCGAGCTTTATCCAAAATTACGTGATCTATATCGGTAGCTACAATACGAACGTTGTCCAAAATTCCCATTTCTTCTAGCAAAATTGCCATTGAATAGACTTCTTCCCCCGAAGAGCAACCTGCATGCCATATGGAAAAGTGATTATTGTTTTGCAAGATATGCGGAATAATTTGGTCGCGTATAGCTATCCAGCATGTTGGGTCGCGAAACATTTCTGTCACATTCACTGTGATTTCGGTCAGAAATTCTTTGAAAAACTTGGCATCTGCATCTAAACGGCGAATTAAAGTAGCTACACTATCCATCTTATAAACTTCTAACACTCTTGCTACTCTTCTTTTGAACGAAGACATCGCATAATTCGTAAAATCGTAATTATACTTTTGTCGTATCAAGTCAGTTATCAGACGAATTTCGCTGATTTCTATTTCCTGTTCTAACATACACAGACAATTTTACCTAAAATAAAAATTTTTTCTGATAGTTTTACAATTTTTTTTCAGAAGGTGTTGTCAATCGTACAAAATTGTTTTGGGTTTATTCTTTTGTAGAAGGTTCGTTTTATTCTTTTCAGGGAAACATATATCACATCATCAATTCTACATTTCAACAACAATTTTTCCTTTTACTTTTCCCATAGCCATATCGTTCAGAGCCTCTACAATAGCCGAAAAAGGTCGTACTGAATCTATTATAGGAGAAATTTGATGTTTGCTTACAAATTCTACCATATCGGCAAATTCTTGGTCATTGCCCATGGTCGAGCCTTTAATAGTAGCCTGACGGAAAAAAAGACTTGGTATATCAATTTTAGCCGTGCCGAGAGTTGCCCCATAAGTAACAATTACGCCCGACATTTTACAAAGTTTAATCAGCAAATTAAAATCGTTTCCGCCTGCACTATCAATAATTACGTCAAAGCCTTCTTTTTCGGTAAATTTGAATAAATCTTTGTGCCAATCTGCTTTTGTATAAAGTACTCCTCCTTTGATATTTGCCTTTGCTTGCAATAACTGGATTTGAGCCTCACTGCTGGAAGTTACCCATACATTTGCCCCTGCTGCCGAGGCAAATTGAGTGGCAAATTGAGCTACTCCTCCTCCTGCACCTGTTACAAGCACATTTTTACCTGCCGAAATTTCTCCTTTGTAAAAGCAAGCTCTATATGCCGTAAGAGCCGCTAGTGGTAAAGCCGCCGCTTCACTATCCGATAGATGAGCAGGCTTTTCGTGCAATCTGTGTACAGGCACACATACGTACTCGGCAAAAGTACCATGGCTAGGCATTCCTAAAATAGTGTAAGAAAGCTGTGGGTGGCGAGCATCTTCCCCCCAATTTACATTCGGATTGATAATAACTTTTTTGCCTATCCAAGCAATATGTTTGGCAGAACCAACTTTTTCCACAATACCGCAAGCATCAGAGCCTAAAATTGACCCTTGCCGAATGCCTGGATACAAGCCTACACGTATCCACTGGTCACGACGATTAAGTGCCGCATACAAAACTTTCACCAAAACTTCCCCTTCTTGGGGCTCGGGTATAGCTACATTGCGAATTTCTACTTCATTTTCAGTAAGAACTAATGCTTTCATTGCGTTGTATGGGTTTTATTTTTCCTGAATTTTTCTGAAAATCTTTCAAACCAAATCCGATACATTTCAAACTCAAAAAGGCGGGAATCTTTACGAGCCTGATTGAAAAAGAATATCCCAAAAAATAAAAAAATAAGATTGGGCATCCACATTCCCCAAGTCTCTACAACTCCTTCTTTCACCCATTTTTCAAAAAGCATATTTACCACATAGTACAAAATAAAGAAAAACACAGACACCAAAATAGGCACGCCCAAACCACCTTTTTTGATAATAGAGCCCAAAGGTGCCCCTATCAGAAACATCATAAAACAAGCAAGGGCAAAAGTGAATTTTTTGTGCAACTCTACGTAATGCTCACGAATTTCATTTATTCTGTGGAATAGATTACTCCTACGAAATTCTAGAAAACCTTTCACACTACGAGCTTGGTTTAATGCTCTTTGCAAAATAAACGTTGTAGTGATGCTATCAAAACGTTTTTGCCAAAAAGAATCTACTTGTTCGGGCGAAAAATGAAGGTTATAGTTGAAAGTAAGTTTGGAAAAACTATCTTGTGGAAGCGGTTTTTGATGATGAACATAATACGAAGACACTTCGGATTTGCTTTTTTCTTTGGTTTTAACCATTTCTCTTTTGAAAGAATCTATCTCTTTGCGAAGCTCAACAACGTTTTTCATTAAACGATGATAACGAAAAAGCGAATCGGAAATATTACTTTTCCGAAAAGCGGCAAGGCTCAGAACTAGTTTTGTCTTTTTGTACTGATTTCGAACAAATTTGAAATTGCTTTGCCCCGTACCATCGTTGTATTCGCTGTAAGCATTTCCATTGAAAAGTTCCATTACCAGATATGATCCATCTAAAATCGTGTACATTCTGCCCGAGTCAGCGATTACTACATCTTTATTGCCTCTAAAATCTTGATGAGAGTAAATAATTACATTTTTGAGGCTTTTGCCATCGGGATATTTTTTGCTTACTTTGATACTATAATTCGGTATGCCATCATAAAAAATACCTTCCTTTAAATCAAGTGTAGCTTTAGTTTGCTTTACGTTGTAAAGCGTACTATATGCTTTGATATTGGCATAAGGTACCACTTTGTTGCTAAACCAAAAAGAAACCACTGAGACCAAAAGAGCAAAAATACCGATAGGTCGTAAAGTGCGTGTAAGAGAAACACCTGCACTCTTGATAGCAGTAAGTTCAAAATGTTCTCCTAAATTGCCATAAGCCATAAGAGCCGAAAGCAGAATAGCTAAGGGTAAAGCCATTGGTGTTAGGCTCAAAGCAAAGTAATACAGCATTTTAGAAAAAGTGAAAACCCCTATATCTTTACCCACAAATTCATCGAGGTAGCTCATTACCATTTGTATGAGAAGCAAGAAAACTACCACGCAATACGTAAGAAAAAACGAAGGTACAAATGCCTTCAAGATGAGCCAATCTATTTTTTTGATGCGAAGGAGTGGCATTCAAGCAAGTTTTTCTGCAAATTTACAAGAAAAGTCTGAAACTAACCGCCAACAATTTCTTTTAGTTTATGAATCAGTCCGTCCCAAAGTTCATTTAGTTCTTCTTCGTCTGTTTCTTCAGAATAATCAACAATGCGAATAAATGTGGAATTGGTAAGGTCATTGTGGTCTAAACGAAATTCAATATATGATGGATTTTTAGGATTTTTATCTTTATCAAATTCAAATTTGATAGATTTTCCTATTCTTTGTGAAGTAATCGTACCGATATGGTCTTCATTATCCCAGTGAAAGCGGTAGGTATGTGCATCTATATTTTGTACCTCATCAGCAAACCATTCTTGCAAACCAATAGCAGTAGAAAAATAAGGATAAAGCATTTTCACCGATGCCTTTAGCTCGTACTCCTTTGTAAATTTATGTTTTTTCATAAGCAAACACAAAAAGATACCAAGATGAAAATGATTTTCAAAGATTTGGAAGGAAAACTCCCCAACAGCTATCAGTAAAAACCCATAGCTCCAAAAGCAAATATAAAGCATTTCTAATTTTTCACAATTTTTTTCTATGTTTTTTCTGCAAAAAACGTTTATATTTGTAAAAATTTTGTTTTTCTATGCAAACTACTCTTGTTTCGGCTTTATATTATTTGAATAACGAATATTTTTCGGCAGAAAAAATTGCCGAGTTGCAAAAATCCTTCCAAAATGCCAAGCCTTACAAGCATCTGGTAATGGATAATTTCCTGAAAGAAGAATTTGCTAATATTCTGCACGATAATTTCCCGCCTACCGAAAAATTAGCCAAACATTACGACGGCATCAACGAAAACAAATCGGAAGGAGCAAATTTTGATGATTTTCACCCTGCCTTCAATGAAATTCGTAAAGTGTTGATGAGCCAAGAAGTTGCTGAATGGCTTTCCAAAGTTACAGGCATTGCAGATGTTTTCGTTACCAACGACCACCTGGGCTGTGGCTTGCACGAAGGTAAGAATGGCAGTTTTCTAGATATCCATATTGATTTCAACATTCACCCCTCTCAAAATGTACATCGTAGGCTCAACATGCTCATTTATATGAACAAAAATTGGAAGCCCGAATACGGTGGTGATTTAGAAATGTGGAATGCCGATATGACTGCCTGTGAGAAAAAAATAGCCCCTCTGTTCAACAGAGCTGTTATTTTTGAAACCAACGAAATTTCTTATCATGGGTATAGTAAAATCAATGTTCCTGCGGGAATGACAAGAAAATCCATTTATACCTATTTTTATACCAAAGAACGAGCCGATGCCGTAAAATATCACGATACGGTATTCAAACCTCGCCCTGATGACGCTCTTACCAAAAAAATTGCCACCAACACCAAAGAAAAAATCAAGAACTTCCTCAAAGCACAATTGCGGAAAGTAGGCATTGTTTGGAAATAAAGGTAAGTTTTATTAAACTTTTTTACTTGAATTGCGTCTATTAAGGTAGTAAGTTTGTAAAAATTTTTTAACGTAAAAAACAATGAAAAAGACCTTCGCAATAATTGCTTTTTTAGGAATTTGTGAGGCAATTGCACAGCATAAGCAGATGACCCCTCCCGAACATAGGGCTCGCCAAATACTAGCAGAAGTAGAAAATAAGTTCTTATCTGCCTCAGCCTTACAAGCCGATTTTACGTACGAATTTCGTAATGAAGCCAACAAAACCAAAGACGAAGTCAAAGGTACCTTTGTTATGAAAAAAAACAAATTCAAACTCAAACTCGCCAATCAAGAAATTTATAGCAATGGTAAAACTGTTTGGACTTACCTCAAAGATGCCAATGAAGTCAGTATTTCAGAGTATACTCCTGATGATGACTCTTTCATAACGCCTGAAAAAGTTATCAAACTTTACAAAAAAGACTATAAGTACATTTTCATTCGTGAATTTACCGAAAATGGAAAAGTTTACGAAGAAATTGACCTTCAACCTACCGATAGAAGCAAAAAAGTCTTTAAAATTCGCTTGGTGGTGAATAAAAAAACACGTACTATCAAAAGTTGGGAAATCTTTGAAAAAAATCAAAATCGCTCCAAATATATCATCGATACTATTGCATATGATGTGCAAGTAGATGATAATTATTTCAACTTTGACAAACGCAAGTACCCTAATGTGAACGAAGTAGATTTGAGAGACTAAAAATATACTTTCTTACAAATCTTATGGGCTCATGTAAGTCTATGAGGTTTTGTTTTCTTTTGAAACGCTATCCATATGCTAAAAAAAAATTTTTCTGCTTTCCTTTTACTGATAGCTTTGTGGTCTTGTACTACTAACAATACCTACACCGAAAATCCTAACGAAAACAATACAGACAACCCTCCCCCAAACACCAAACCCTTGGTAAAAGCTCCCGAATTTAATGCGGATAGTGCTTTTGCTTATATTGAAAAGCAATTAGCTTTCGGTCCGCGAGTACCCAATTCGCAAGCTCACCGTCAATGTGCCGATTATTTGGTAAAAACTTTGCAAAAATTAGGTGCTACTACTCAAATACAAGAGTTTCAGGCAACTTCTTTCGATAAAAAAACTTGGAACGGCAAAAATATCATAGGTAGTATCAACCCACAAGCAAGCAAACGCATACTACTGGCGGCTCATTGGGATAGCCGACGCTTTTCGGACAAAGAAAAAGATACCACGCTTCATAAAAAACCTATTGATGCCGCTGATGATGGTGCCAGTGGCGTAGCTGTTATTTTAGAAATTTTACGAACTATTCAAAACGCTCCTGAAAAGCCTTCGGTAGGTATCGATGTGATTTTTTTTGATTTAGAAGACGACGGCATCCCCGAAGGTTACAAAGAAGAAGACCACAGCAATTCTACTTGGTGTCTGGGTTCGCAATATTGGTCGAAGAATAAGCATGTTCCAAATTATTCGGCTTATTTTGGCATTCTACTAGATATGGTTGGAGCAAAAGGTGCGAAATTTTACCACGAACCTTTTTCACTGCAATATGCCGAAGGAATTGTACAAGAAGTATGGCAAACTGCTCAACGCTTGGGATACGGAAACTTTTTTATCAATCAAAGAACATCTATGCAAGGTGGTATTATGGATGACCACTTCTACGTAAATCGTGATGCCAAAATTCCGATGATTGATATTATCAATTATGAAAACTCTTTTCCTGCTCATCATCATACGCAGGCAGATAACATCCAAATTATTGATAAAACTACTCTCAAAGCCGTAGGACAAACACTTTTGCAAGTATTGTATAACCAGACTTTGCAGTAGCGTCTAATTTCTTGCGTCCCAACCCCAATTGAGTTTGCTTCGTAAAGTATCTAAAAAATTGGTATCGTTGGCTTTTACGAGTTTTGCTTTGAATTTTTCTTTGCTAATAGCAAGCTGAACCGAGGCATCTATCACACGCGAGCGAGAATCTAAGGAAATTAAAAAATTTTTACTTCTGCCCTCTATTTCAAAAGAAATAACACTTTCATCAGAAATTACCATCGGACGCACCGTAAGATTGTGCGGACTTACAGGCGTAATCACGAAATTGTTAGAACGTGGTAAAATCAAGGGTCCCCCACAACTTAAAGAATAACCCGTAGAACCCGTAGGCGTAGCTATAATCAAACCATCTGCCCAGTAAGAATTGAGATACTCACCGTCTATGTAGGTATGCACCGTAATCATTGAGGCTGTATCGCGTTTGGTGATAGTAAAATCGTTAAGAGCAAAAGGAGAACCTTCAAAAATATCTTTATTGCTTTCTAAGTGTAGCAGTGTCCTTTCTTCAATACTATAAAAACCTTCCATAAGGTTTTTTAATAAACTTTTGATTTGCGAAGGAGCATGCGTGGCTAAAAAGCCTAATCTGCCCGTATTGATACCCACAATCGGAATTTCCCAAGCCCCCACGTGAGTAACCGCTTCCAAAAGTGTTCCATCTCCACCCAAACTGAAAAAAAATTGACAATTTTTTAGCTCATTCGGCTTTTCATAAATATTTTCAGGAATGTGCTTTATCAAAGATTTCTTCAAAATTTTGTAAAAACTTGCAGAAATACAAGCCTCAAGATTGTGCTTTGTTAAATATACAAACAAATCTTGGATATACTTGCGTATTTCTTTATGAAAAACTTTTCCATGAATAGCTACGTACATTATGTCGTAATTTTATGCAAAAATTTGTAAGCAAGTAAGCAAAAATTTCTTTATTTTAGCACCAAAGTTTGAGAATTTATTGAAAAGTTGGACTTAAAGTTCAAAGTTTACATATTTTAGTTTATTGTATCTCAATGGTTTCACTTAAAAATCTGTAATCTTTGATAGAAAAAATTATCACACTGGAAAACATATCTTTGGTAGATTTCTTGGGGGCAGAAAATAGCCACATCAAGCAAATAGCGGCGGCTTTCCCAACAAGTAAAATTCTTTCACGTGGCAATGAAATTCGCATACAAGGACAAACTCCCGAAATTCTGAAAATCAATGCCATTATCAATGCCCTTCTGACGCATTACCATAAATTTGGTAAAATTACACCACAGAATATCGAAGAGCTTATCGTTCAGAATGATAAAGAGCAGAAAGAGGGTAGTAGTCTTGAAAGAATTCGTGAAGAAGTCATTTTATACGGAACAAAGGGCTTTGGTATCAAACCGCGTACTCAAAACCAAGCTCTGATGGTAAAAGCTTCTATGGAAAACGATTTAGTTTTTGCATTAGGACCCGCAGGCACAGGTAAAACCTATATTGCAGTAGCTCTGGCGGTACAAGCTCTCAAAAACAAGCAAGTCAAAAAAATTATCATCACTCGTCCTGCAGTAGAGGCAGGCGAAAATTTAGGCTTTTTGCCTGGTGATTTGAAAGAAAAAGTAGATCCCTACTTGCGTCCTATTTATGACGCTCTCGACGATATGATTCAAGCCGAAAAACTCAAATTTTATCTTGAAAATCGTATCATTGAAATTGCTCCTCTTGCATATATGCGTGGGCGAACCCTCAGCGATGCTTTTATCTTGCTTGACGAAGCACAAAACACTACTCCCATGCAAATGAAAATGTTCCTGACACGTATGGGAACAAACTCCAAAGTAATCATAACAGGCGACCAATCGCAAATTGATTTACCCAGCAAACAACGTTCAGGGCTTACCGATGCTCTTCGAGTACTTCAAAATATTGAAGGAATTGCCGTAGTAGAACTTGATGCTCGCGATGTAGTTCGGCACCGTCTCGTAAAAGCCATTATCCAAGCCTACGATAAAGTAGAAAATAGTAGAGAAAGTTAAAATTGATACTTGCTTCTGATGCTTTCCGAAATAATTTCGTAGATTTTTAGCTTTTGCGTATCGTTTTGAAGTAGTTGTAAGTGTTTTTGAATGATGATTTGGTCGTTGCGGCGAGCTGGGCCTGTTTGAATGGCATAAATATTTTCTGCTTCTATTACCTTAGAAAAAGTTTCTTGAATAAGCGGACCGAGCAATTCAAATGGTAAATTTTCGTTTTGGAGAATTTCTTGTGCAATACCAAGCAGATGATTGACAAAATTGTTTGCAAAAACTGCCGCTAAATGCAATTTAAGCCTCTTTTCTGAACTAATCAAATACACCTTGCGACTAATTGTTTTTGCTAACACTTCTAAACGAATGGCCGTTTCAGTAGTATTTCCTTCTATACAAAGAGGTACTTCCTGCCTTGCAACTTTTCTATCTTTGGAAAAAGTTTGCAAAGGATAAAAAACTCCAAATTTTGCTTGGCTTTGTAAATTTTCAAAAATTCTCATAGAAGTACTTCCCGACGTATGAGCAACGATTTGATTACGGTTGAGTTGTATCTGTGCAGTAATTTCAGGCAAAGCATTATCTGAAACAGCAAGCAAAATAATTTCTGCTTGGCTTTCCTTAAAATTAAGGTTTTCTTTGGCAAAAGCATTTGAGTTAGCCGCTAATTCATTGGCTTTTGTACTATTCCTACCATATATTTCTACAATTTGATGAGCGGTTTGCATAAAAGCATTGGCAAGGTACCAAGCTACGTTTCCTGTACCAACAAGAGCTATCTTTAAAGGTTTATCTTCCACAATCTTGATAATTTCTCAAAAAATACTCTGAAAGCAAACATTTTACTGTTACAAAAATACAAAATAGGCTAGTATTTAACAACAGAAAAAAACCTATGAGGTTTTGAAAACCTCATAGGTTTAGTGCTACTGGATTGAAGTACGGCTTACATCATTCCGTCCATTCCTCCCATACCGCTAGGCATTGCAGGAGCTTTGCTTTCTTCTGGCTCTTCGGCTACTACGCATTCGGTAGTAAGGAGCAAGCCAGCGATAGAAGCGGCATTTTCAAGAGCCAGACGAGTAACTTTGGTAGGGTCTATGATACCTGCTTCAAACATATTCTCAAATTCGTTGGTACGAGCATTGAAACCAAAGTCTTTTTTGCCTTCTTTTACTTTATTCAAAATTACAGAACTTTCAAGACCTGCATTGGCTACAATCGTTCTGAGAGGAGCTTCCAAAGCCTGACGGATAATATTTACTCCTGTTCTTTGGTCTTCATTATCTACTTTTACCTCATCAAGGACTTCTATGGCTCTCACTAGAGCTACTCCACCACCAGGAACGATACCTTCGGCAATAGCGGCACGAGTAGCATGAAGAGCATCGTCCATTCTATCTTTTTTCTCTTTCATGGCAACTTCGGTAGCGGCACCTACATATAGGATAGCTACACCACCAGAAAGTTTTGCCAAACGCTCTTGAAGTTTTTCTCTGTCGTAATCGGAAGTAGTAGTTTCAATTTGAGCTTTTATTTCATTGATACGAGCTTTTACGGCATCTTTTTTACCCTTACCGTCTACAATAGTGGTATTATCTTTATCTACGATAACACGATTTGCTTCACCCAAGTACATACCTGCGTTTTCTAGGGTAAATCCTCTTTCTTCTGAAATCACTTCACCGCCAGTAAGGATAGCAATATCTTGAAGCATGGCCTTTCTTCTATCGCCGAAGCCTGGGGCTTTTACAGCACATACTTTGAGTGTACCACGCAAGCGGTTTACTACAAGAGTAGCCAAAGCATCCCCTTCTACGTCTTCAGCAATGATGAGCAAAGGTCTGCCAGATTGAGCTACTTGCTCTAACACAGGCAAGATTTCTTTCATTGAAGAGATTTTCTTTTCAGTGATAAGCAAATAAGGCTTATCTAATTCTGCCTGCATTTTTTCGGTATTAGTTACAAAGTAAGGAGAAAGATAGCCTCTGTCAAACTGCATTCCCTCTACGGTTTTGAGCTCATTGACAGTTCCTTTGGCTTCTTCAATGGTAATCACACCATCTTTGCCTACTTTTTTCATTGCTTCGGCAATGAGATTACCGATTTCTTCATCGTTGTTAGCAGAAATAGTAGCTACTTGGGCAATTTCTTTATCTCCTTTTATTTCCTTAGATTGCTTCTTGAGGTTTTCTACTACGGCTTCTACGGCTTTGTCGATACCACGCTTTAAATCCATTGGATTAGCACCTGCGGCAACATTTTTCAGACCTGCTGTAAAAATAGCCTGAGCAAGTACGGTAGCAGTGGTAGTACCATCTCCGGCCATGTCTGCAGTTTTAGAAGCTACTTCTTTCAGAAGTTGAGCTCCCATATTTTCGATAGCATCTTTGAGCTCAATATCTTTGGCCACAGTCACGCCGTCTTTGGTAATAGCAGGAGAGCCGTATTTTTTATCTAAGATAACATTTCTGCCCTTAGGACCAAGTGTTACTTTTACTGCATTTGCAAGGGCATCAATACCTTTTTTTAGTTTTTCTCTTGCATCAGCATCAAAAACTATTCTTTTTGCCATAGTTGTTTGCGTTTTTGGGGTTAAAAAATGAGAAAAGATTTAAAGCAAAAAATTTAGAGAATTGCGAAAATATCGGACTCACGCATAATAAGGTACTCTTTACCATCAATAGTGATTTCGGTACCTGCATATTTGCCATAAAGTACGGTATCACCTTCTTTTACAGTCATTGGTTCATCTTTTTTACCTTTGCCTACGGCAACTACTACGCCTCTTTGGGGTTTTTCTTTGGCATTGTCTGGAATAATAATACCAGAAGCGGTTTTAGTTTCAGCCTCGGCAGGTTCTACCAGAACTCTGTCGGCAAGCGGAGTGATTTTCAATTTATTTTTTCCCATACTAATTATGAATTTTAAGTTTAAGGAAATGCTTTTTGAAAGGTTGCAATCATAAAATAGCATTTTATGTGCCAATGTAATTTTTAAGACAAACAGATGCAAAGCAAAACTCATTAAAAGTGCATAAAATACGTCATTTTCAAAGGTTTTGAGCTCACTATCGTTACAATAAGGCTTTGGATTTGACAAAACAATATGTCAAAAAAAACTGACAATTTTTCACTTTCTGTCAGTTTTTAAACTAATTTTAAACTGAAATAAATTAGCATACGCTTGCCATTTGATTTAAAGAATGAAGTTTCATTCGGCAGGGTTTTTCTTACGATCAGCCTCAAAGAATACAAAATCTATCAAAACTAGAAAAAATCGGCTTACGATATTTCTATTATTGATTTTGCTTGTAAACTAGCTTTTCAAAACTATTAGGTAAATCAGGAAAAACTATTGGGCAATTCCAAAGTTTCGCTAGTAACTTGAAAGTTGTTCAAATACGAAATAAAAAAGCCTCAAATTTTGAGGCATTTTGTGGAGATGGAGGGATTCGAACCCTCGTCCAGAGAAGGTTCTCGGTTGTCTTCTACACGCTTAGTGTTGTTTAGTTTTCGGAAGTAGGTAGGTACAACACCCACCTGTGCCTACTTCTTAGCTACTTGCGTTCTCGTGTGTGTATCGTAGCTTACACACACCAGCTCTGCGGTTTCGACACCCCTGTACGCCACAAAGCAGAGCAGATTGCGGCAGGGGTGCAAGCTACTTATCTATCCAGATTAAGCAGCAAGAGCGAAGTTAGATTCGCCAGTTATTGTTCGGAAGGAGTTTTGACGAGAACACTTCCATTTCTCGGCGTGCTTACACAACCCAGCAACTCAGCCTGTCAAGACCGGTCATCCCCAACTTGCTTTAATAACCATTTTACAAGAAAAAAAGTTTGTTGAATTTAATTTTTTTCAAAATTTTTGCATTTGTATTTTCTTGCTTACCTTTGAGCAAATAAAACTTCAAATGGAGTATTTGCGAGCTGTTTTAGGAATTTCGGTTTTTGTAGGAGTTGCTTGGATTCTTTCCAAAAATCGTAAAGCAATAGATAAAAAATTGGTACTAAAGGGTATCATATTACAGCTTATTATTGGCATACTGGTGCTAAAAGTATCTTGGTTTGCTGATATTTTCAGAATTATGGGTGTGGGTTTTACTGTTTTTATTAGCTATACACGCGAAGGGACACAATTTCTATTTGGCAAGTTGGGTCTTATTACTGAACCTATAGGTTTTGTTTTTGCCTTTCAGGTACTTCCTATCATTGTATTTTTTTCGGCAGTTACGGCAGGTTTATACTATTTAGGAATTTTGCAAAAAATAGTGTATGCCATTGCTTGGATAATGTCCAAGACAATGCGTCTATCAGGAGCAGAGAGTCTTTCAGCGGCAGGAAACATTTTTTTAGGGCAAACAGAAGCACCTTTGCTTGTCAAACCTTTTGTTGCTCATATGACCAACTCTGAGCTCAATTGCTTAATGACAGGCGGAATGGCAACCCTAGCAGGTAGCGTAATGGCTTCGTATATCAGTATGTTAGGAGGGGGTAATCCCGAAGTAGAGGCTCAATTTGCTTCTTATTTTCTTACTGCTTCAATCATGAATGCTCCTGCCGCTCTTGTAATGTCTAAAATTCTTTATCCTGAAACCGAAGAAATTGATACTCGCTTGCAAGTTTCCAAGGAAAGTTTAGGAGTGAACATTATTGATGCCATCGCAACAGGTGCCGCCGATGGCTTGAAACTTGCCTTGAATGTAGGTGGTATGCTAATTGCCTTTATCGCAATTGTAGCTTTACTCAATGGACTTTTGGGCTGGATCGGGAAAATTACCGACTTAAACCTTTGGATAAAAACAAATACAAACGGTGTTTTCACAGAGCTTTCCTTGCAATACCTTTTCGGATTGATAGGACAACCCGTCGCTTGGCTAATGGGAACTGATTGGGATAAATCGTTGGTAATAGGTAGCCTGATTGGGCAAAAAACAGCTATCAACGAGTATATTGCTTACGACCAGCTTGTCAAATTCAGACAAGTAGCAGGGCTTTTAGATACGAAATCAATTGTTATTGCCACTTTTGCTCTTTGTGGCTTTGCTAATTTTTCGTCTATTGCCATACAAATTGGTGGCATCGGAGGAATGGCACCCAATCGTCAGTCAGACCTTTCCAGATTAGGATTGAGAGCTTTACTAGGAGGCAGTTTGGCAACTTTTATGAGTGCTACCATCGCAGGAGCATTGATTGGATAACTTTCAAATGCAGTATTCAACCCATAAGGTTTTAAAAATCTAAATAGTTGTCTGGGGCAAGGGTTGAATGAAAATTCTCTTTAAATAATAACCTGAAAGACAAGAAAAGGAGGCCAATACTCCGCCTACAATTCCTGTAATTACGAAAAACCACTCGCTTGCAGCAGGTAAGCCAAACATTAGGGCAATCCGTGCTGAAAGTATTTGGTCGTTTTGAATATCTTTCCAAAAAGCCATTGCCGACCATACCAAAAAAACAGCAAAAAAAGCCGAAAAAAAAGCTCCCCAAGCGGTACGTCCCAAAATAGCACCCACTACAAAGCTAATCAGGCTAATTGTCCATATTTGCCAATGTAAAAAGTATTGTGAAGCAAAAACTGCCAAAGCTATCAGAACAAAAACCATTCTACAAGCGAATTTTTAAGGGTTTAACAATGTATCCTTTCTGACGGAGTTGATAAATAATGCCATCGGTGCCTACCAAATGCAGTGCCCCTACGGCAAAGAAAGCCGATTTTTCTCGGATAATTTTTTCTATCTGAGGAAGCCAAGCGTTATTGCGTTTTTTGAGCAAATTATCATATTCATCTTTTTTCATCATTTTTTCATCAAAGCTCAACTTGCCAAGTTCGTTAAGGTTTTGCTCTTTATAGTATTGATTTAATTTCTTGTAAGTTTCAGCAGATTGGGCGTCTTTATCTTCTATGGCTTCCATCAGCATTTCTGCTTGGCGATTGAGCGGTATGCTATGCAAGAGCGTTTTTGCCTGAAACTCTACGGTTTCAAGCCCTGCAATTTCTTTGCCGAGGCTTTTTCCGTATTCTTGGAAATAGTAGTCAATATTATCTGATATAGTGTTCATTCCTTCTATTTTGCTATCTTTACCGAGTGCTTGGGCTACTTTCTGAGCCGAAATGGCTTGCACAATTACCATAGGACGCATACGATTGAACATCGCCACTCCCATACCCAAATTTTTTTTCATATATTCATCAACTCGTTGATAGTTCTTTTCGCCCAACAAATCTTGCAAAGTAGTATCTTTCATCATAGAATACTTCATCGTGGCCATTGTAAGAGCCATCAGATTATCCATAGCAAGCTCTCCGACCACCACCTGGCAGGCTTTTATTTTTTCTTTAATAAAATCATTTTTCTTGATGCTATCAGCAGGATAAAGATGATGCGTACCAAATAAGTAAGATGGGGTGCTAAGTCCATTTCCCGAAATTTCCCAAAATACCGAATTTTCTAAAAAAACGTATTTTTCATCTGCTAAATTTAACGAAACTTCGGAATTTTTTGGGTTTTTCTCTTTCTTTTTCGTTTTTTGAGCTTCTGCATGGTACACTGCCCCAAAAACAAGTACTAAAATCCAGATTTTTTTCATAGTAAATTTTTTAGACATCACGTTATACTCTTTTCAAATTTTTAAACTACTTTGAACTTGAAAACTTGCTCCTTTTGCTCCTCACTTTTTACTCACTATAATCTGATAAGGTACTTTTTCTACGCGTTCCAAACCAAATTGTTTAGCCTTTTTTTCCACTTCGGAATATTTGATACTGTTCATATATTTGGCTTGCGTATGGGTGTAGTCGGTACGTAAATTGATAACTTCTTTTTCTAGGTTCATTGTTTCGCGTTGTATTTTTCTTGCCAAATGAGCATTGCTGATGTACAAAATTCCCAAAAAAGTAAGGAATAGCACATAAGGTATGTAGTTTGTTGGCTTGCGACGAGGCAAAATAAACGTAAGGTTTGCCCAACTATCAATCCAAGAAAATATACTACGTTTGGCCTCGGAGCGTTCGGAAATAGTATCTTGATAACGATTTTCAGGGAAAAACATTGTTGTAGGTTTGAAGCAAAGATAGTAATTTTTTTGAACAAATCCTCATTTATGCCTTTCGTATCGTCTGCGACCTATCAGGACCCACCGAAATAAGTGTAATAGGAACTTTTACTTCGTTTTCAATAAATTTCACATATTGTTTCAGGCTTTCGGGCAAGTCGTTAAAATTTTTGGCTTCACGAAGTTTATCTTTCCATCCCACAAAAGTTTTGTAAACAGGCTCAACGGGTTCCGAAATTAAACAATAAGGCATTTTGTCGGTAATAGTGCCATCAGCGAGTTTGTACTGCGTACAAACCTGAATTTCGTCTACAATACTCAAAACATCTGCCTTCATCATAAATAGCTCATCAACGCCATTGAGCATAATAGCGTATTTGAGGGCAGGCAAATCTAGCCAACCACAGCGGCGAGGTCTGCCTGTGGTAGCACCAAACTCTCTACCTTCTTTACGAATGGCTTCGCCTATCTCATCGTGCAATTCAGTTGGGAAAGGTCCTGCACCTACGCGTGTACAATAAGCTTTGAAAATTCCTATTACTTTACCAATTTTGTGAGGGGCAAGCCCTAATCCCACACAAGCTCCTGCTGTAAGCGTATTAGAACTTGTTACAAAAGGGTACGAGCCGAAATCTATATCTAGGAGCGAACCTTGGGCTCCTTCGGCAAGAACTTTTTTTCCTGACTGCAATGCTTCGTTGAGCCAATATTCGGTATCAGCCAAATGGAATTGTGTTTTTAGGAAGGCTATGGCTTGTTGAAACTCTTCTTCTAAATCGGCTAAATCAAAATCTGTAAAGTTGTATTGCTTGAGCAAGCCCAAATGTTTATTACGCAATTTTTCATATTTACTCTGAAAATCGGAATTTAGAATATCACCTACTCGCAAGCCATTGCGTCCGATTTTATCCATATAACTTGGAGTAATGCCTTTGAGCGTAGAGCCGATTTTTTCATTGCCTTTGGCGGCTTCGGAGGCGGCATCTAAAAGCCTATGCGTAGGAATAATAAGTTGCGTTTTCTTGGAAATAAGAATTTTAGAGGCAATTTCTGAAATTTCTTTACCAAGAGCCAGCACTTCTTTACGAAAAACAATTGCATCAAGTACTACGCCATTGCCAATGATGTTGAAAGTATTGGGGTGAAATATCCCCGAAGGAATTTGATGTAGCACATATTTGAAGCCATCAAATTCGAGAGTATGCCCCGCATTCGGACCGCCCTGGAAGCGAGCAACTACCTGATATTCACGAGCTAAAAAATCTACTACTTTGCCTTTGCCTTCATCGCCCCATTGCAAACCTAAAAGTACATCTGCTTTCATTACTATTAAAAAATTTAGGTGTGCAAATTACACAAAAATTAAACATTTTCGTGCAGATTTTTTCGGGTTTAGCCTATACATTTTTATTTTTTCTGCTACTACTTCTCAAAAAATCCATTGCTATCTTCAAATTAGCAAATTGACTATGAGACGTTCATGTGATGATTTGCAAACCAATGCACCAAATCTGATAGGTTTTAAAGACCTATCAGATTGAAGCATGGGAGTATCTTTTCTTTCTAAAAACTTCGAAAAGCAAGTAGTTTAAGCTGTAGCCTCAACATTTTGGCTTTCTTGGCTATAAGCTTCTATGGGGATACAACTACAAACAAGATTTCTATCTCCATAAGCACTATCAATACGACTTACAGAAGGCCAGAATTTTGCTTTTTTCACAAAAGGCAAAGGATAAACCGCTTTTTCACGCGAATAAGGATAGTTCCAAATATCAGCCAAAGCGACTTGTGCAGTGTGAGGGGCATTTTTAAGAACATTATTTTTAGAATCGTACTTGCCTTGTTCAATTTCGCGAATTTCGTTGCGAATGGCAATCATAGCCTCGCAGAAGCGATCGAGTTCGGCTTTACTTTCGCTTTCAGTAGGTTCAACCATAAGCGTACCTGCCACAGGGAAAGAAAGCGTAGGAGCGTGAAAACCATAATCCATCAGACGTTTGGCAATATCTTCAGCCTCTACTCCAAAAGCCTTGAAAGGACGACAATCCAAAATCATTTCATGAGCGGCTCTGCCATTTTTTCCCGAATATAGTACCTCATAATGCCCTTTGAGACGTTCTTTGATATAGTTGGCATTCAAGATTGCCATTTGTGTAGCTCGTGTAAGCCCATCTGCTCCCATCATAGCGATGTAAGCATAAGAAATTGCTAGAATAGAAGCACTGCCAAAGGGTGCGGCTGAAACTGCTCCATTAGCTCCCTCTTTTCGAGAACTTATAAAATGTTTTGCCATGAAAGGAGCCAAATGAGCTTTCATACAGATAGGTCCCATTCCTGGTCCACCACCACCATGAGGAATAGTGAAGGTTTTATGCAAATTCAAATGGCATACATCTGCCCCAATTGCGGCAGGTGAAGTAAGACCTACTTGGGCATTCATATTGGCTCCATCCATGTATACTTGCCCCCCAAAGCGATGAATTATGTCACAAATTTCTTGAATACTTTCTTCAAAAACCCCATGAGTAGAAGGGTAAGTTACCATCAGACAAGCAAGGTTATCTTTGTATTGCTCGGCTTTGGCTTTCAAATCTGCTACATCGATATTTCCTTTTTCGTCAGTTTTTACTACAATTACCTGCATACCCGCCATCACTGCCGAGGCAGGATTGGTACCATGAGCCGATGCAGGAATAAGAGCTATATTTCTGTGCCCTTCGCCTCTACTTTCGTGGTAAGCCCGAATCACCATTAGCCCTGCATATTCACCTTGGGCACCCGAATTGGGTTGCATACTTACGGCATCAAAGCCTGTAATTTCAGCTAGCCAAGCCGCAAGCGTATCAATTATTTCTTTATAACCCAAAGCCTGCTCTTGGGGTACAAAAGGGTGAATTTTGCTAAGTTCGGCCCAAGTGATAGGTATCATTTCGGTAGTGGCGTTAAGTTTCATTGTACAACTACCGAGTGAAATCATAGAATGAACTAAGGAAAGGTCTTTGTTTTCTAATCGTTTTATGTACCGAAGCATTTCGTGCTCGGTATGATAACTATTGAAAACAGGGTGGGTCAGGTAAGATGTCTTACGAATAAGATTTTCAGGCAAAGCAAGTATGATATTTTCTATCAAGTTTTTATCCAAAACTATATTTTTTCCTTCGGCATTGGCTAAAATTGCAATGATTTGCTCTACATCAGCCAGCGTCGTGGTTTCATTTAGGGAAATTCCGATGTGGTTATCAATGAAGTAGCGGAAATTTACTTCGTGTTTTTCAGCTTCTTGGCGGATAGCTTCTTTGTTTTGTACTTTGACTTTGAGTGTATCAAAATGATTGCGATTGATAACTTCAAGCCCTGCTTTTTGCAAAGATAATTTCAGCAGTTCGGTAAGTCCGAAAATTCTTTCAGCAATTTGCTTGAGCCCTCTCGGTCCATGATAAACAGCGTACATTCCTGCCATGACAGCAAGCAAAACCTGAGCCGTACAGATGTTGGAAGTTGCTTTTTCGCGGCGAATATGTTGCTCACGAGTTTGCAAAGCCATACGATAGGCTTTGTTGCCTTGTGCATCTACGGAAACACCGATAATTCTGCCTGGAATACTGCGTTTGTACTCATCTTTGGTAGCAAAAAATGCGGCGTGGGGTCCACCATAGCCCATTGGTACACCAAAACGTTGAGAACTACCTACTACGACATCTGCCCCCATTTCGCCAGGAGGTTTGAGCAGCGTAAGCGCCAGCAAATCTGTAGCAACTGCCACCATTACATTTTGCTCTTTGGCAGAAGCTATAAAATGCGTGTAGTCATAGACTTCGCCGTTTTGGTCGGGATATTGTAAAAGCACTGCATATAAATCAGGACGCGTAAGGTCTAAATTCAACACATCCCCTACCTCAATTCGGATATTGAGGGGGGTAGCTCGGGTATAAAGCACATCGAGAGTTTGTGGAAATACATCTTTGGAAACAAAGAAAGTAGTAGCGTTTTTCTTTTCATTTTTTCGTTGAGCTAAAAGCATAGTCATAGCTTCGGCGGCAGCAGTTGCTTCATCTAGTAAAGAGGCATTAGCAATTTCCATACCTGTAAGGTCTATTACCATAGTTTGGAAATTGATAAGAGCCTCCAAACGGCCTTGTGCAATTTCGGCTTGGTAAGGTGTGTAAGCGGTGTACCAAGCAGGATTTTCCAGAATATTTCTCAATATTACAGTAGGCGTATGGGTATCGTAGTAGCCCATTCCGATATAAGACTTGAAGATTTTATTTTTTTGAGCTATTTTTTTGAAATGAGCTAAAAATTCAGATTCCGACAAGGCTTGGGGAAGCTGTAAAGGCTTTCTGATACGAATAGAGGCAGGAAGGGTTTGTTCTACAAGTTCTTCTAATGAGTTTACTCCAACGGCTTGAAGCATTGCCGCAAAATCATCACCAAAATAGCCATGATGGCGATTTTCAAATTTCTCGGTTTGCAGGATGTTGATTTTCATTGCTTTGAAAAGAGTTCTTGACATTTCTTTTTAAAAAATACTTGGCAAAGATACAAAAAATTTTGGGTTCAATATTTTTCCTTTCAAAAAACATTAAATCTGACGCAGTTTTGCTTA
Organism: uncultured Cytophagales bacterium; assembly: GCA_938002655.1. Classification (GTDB taxonomy): domain Bacteria; phylum Bacteroidota; class Bacteroidia; order Cytophagales; family Thermonemataceae; genus Raineya. Next base: position 23,938 of record CALLAC010000009.1, on the reverse strand, counting down.
AAATCAGTTTTTTGCTTTATTTCAAAACAAATTAACTAACAAACAGCATAGACGGTTTTTATTCCTACAAAAATGTATTTCCCCTTACAAGAAAATAAAAAAGCCCTGTATTTGAGTTACCTAATTTCTCCTGTACGTATCAATGGAAAATGGTATAATTTTTGTGCTTTCAAAAAAAGCGTTAAAGTAAAAAGTATAAAAAATTTGTGGCTAAACTTCTTGAAATCGGTATGAACAAGATATTCTATTTTTTTTGCGTATTACTTGTTCTTGTAAGCATAGAAAGCTCTGCTCAAAATAATTATAGCCGCTTGCGTTTAGAATGGCTCAAACAAACACCCAATCTGACTGTACAAGCCACAGATACGGATAGTGATGGAAATTTGTATGTTACTGGTTTTTTCAATGGGACTGTCTCTATTCCTACTTCACCTACTACCTCTTTGGAGGCACTTGGTGCCAGAGACATTTTTGTAATGAAAATTGATAAATCAGGAAATTTTCATTGGGCATTTCGGATAGGAGGAATAGACTCAACAGATAGAGCTAATGCTATTAAAGTGGATAGAACTAACAATAGACTATTTGTTGCGGGACAATTTGCAGGAAATAATGTTTCTGTTGCCCCGAATGTTGCTAGTATAACGATCTCTTCTTACTCACCATTCAATGAAGATGCTTTCTTTGCAGTATACGACTTGAATAAAAATTACAATGATGCGGGTTTCGCTATTGGAGCTAAGGTAATTAGTGGAGTGGGTTTTCAGACTATTTATGCACTGGAAATAGACAATGCAGGAAATATTTACGTCGGAGGCTTCTATCAGATTGATTGTACAGTGGAAACTCTACCTGCTACTACCTTACCTAATCCAGGTACTGGATACGAAGGATGGCTTGCTAAATATCAATACAACCCTATCTCTTCTTCATTTACTCACCAATGGAGCATGCGAGTAGGAGCAATGGATAGTAACGATAACGTGTATAGCATAGCTGTCGATAATGCCAACTGTTACGTAGTAGGCTATGTTAGCAATGGTGCAACTATAGGTAGTTTTAATGTAGCTATTATAAGCCCAAGTTCTAGCGGAAATGCTTTTTTAGCTGTGTTGAACACAAATGATGGAACTGTAACTAACTTTTTGATAATTGCAAAAACAAATTTAGGTTCAGATGCTCTTCGGGTAGTATTAAACAGTGATGCAATATTTGTAGCAGGTACATTCGGTGGAAACACAGAATTTGTTCCAAGCAGTACAACAATAAATTTAACAGCCACAGGAGGCCGAGATGTATTTATTGCCAAATATGCAAAATCACCTTTTAGTCTTTTGTGGGTGGCACGTGTAGGAGGAGGCAGTAACTCTTCGTCAGACGAACTAGGAGCAATCGCTTTACAAGATAATCATTTAATTGTAGCTTGTTCTCACTTAGGAAATGCTACCTACAATAGAAAAACAAGTACTATCAATTCAGATGCCCTTACCAATATTCCAGGAAATGATTTTGATGGAACATTGTTAAAAATAAATGCTCAAAATGGTAATTTGCTATGGTATCACACCATTTCAGGAAGTAGCATAGATAAAATTCGCTCACTTTCTTTATTCAACGATAATGGAAATTGGTATGTGTATGTGTGCGGTGAATTTCAAGGAAGTGTAGACTTCAACTTTGAACCTGATGCCACTAATACCTTACAGGCAAGTGCAGGTCCTATTTTCTACAACAAATACCAATTTAAATTACCACAGGAAGTAGATATTAGCACATTCCAGACAATATCATTGCCCGATGGAAGAATACAACTTTCGGCTCAAACTAATGTCGGTTTGCCTAATGTTAAATTCTTTTCTACTAATACTAATGTAGCCCAAATAGATGAAAATAACCTCCTAACTATCATTCCAACATTCAACGATGAAGAGGCTCTCATTAAAGCATATCATTTGGGAAATAGCTTGTATCTGCCTACTGATACGGTAGTTATAACAAAAGTAAATAGCTACTCATTAATCAACTATTTACAAGATGATTTGGCAAATCAGCTATACATTGTACCCAATCCTGTAAGTGATTATTTCTGGATAGAAAAGAAAAATGATAATATTTGGATAGAAAGTACAGAAATTTTTGATATGTTTGGCAGAAAAATAGTCTTTTTGTTACAAGATAAGCAATATCATATCGGGCATATAAGCAAAGGTATGTATTACCTACACATTCGCACTAATAAAGGAGTAACTAAGCAGAAATTGATTAAAAACTGAAACAAAAATTGTAATATGTTTATTCGTTTCGGCTTATTTTATTTTTGTGTCGCAAATATATGCACATTTGCTTTCTCACAGCAGATGCCATCATTGAAGCAACGACCTATTCAATTATTCAAAGAACAAAAAAAAATTATCATTCCGTATTTTTTGAATGATAATAGTGATTTCAAATACGAATATAATGTGAAAGTTTTTGCTTCGCAAGATAGTGGCAAAACCTACAAAGAACTTGAAAAAATTAAAGGGCACTACGGCAAAGATATTTTGGCAGGAGAAAAGCAAATTTGGTGGTTTTACGAAGAAGAAAATCCCGATTTTGATGGGCTCAATCTGAAAATTAAAGTAAAAGCTGATTACAAACCTAGTGTTTTTAACCTTATGAATGCTGAAGCAATGAAATATTCAGCTTTGCTTCCTGGGCTAGGACAAAACAAGGTCAAATATCCAGGTGCGTGGAAAAATCGTTGGATACTTACTACATTAACCGTATACGGCTTGATAGGTGGAAGCATCTGGATGAACATCAAAGCTCATCAAACCTATGACCAATACCTCGCCTCTCAAACACGTAGTGAAGCCCAAAGTCGTTTTTCTGAAGCAAAAAGACAAGAGGTTATTTCTTTTGGTATGGCTTTTGCCTCTGCGGCAGTATGGGCTACCGATATTGTTTTGGTTGGTACAAGAGGCACGAAAAATGCTATTGAAAAAAAGCGTATTCTGAAAAAAAATAAAGAAAAAGATGCTGAAATAGGCATTGGTGTTAATCAAACTTTTTATCCACAACTGCATTTTCAACTTAAATTCTGAAAAACTATGAAAAAACTTTACTTTTTGATTTTTTTATTTATGATAGGCTTGTTTGCTTTCAATGCTTGTTCACCCATTGAGCGAATAAATGCTTTGCGTATCACCGAAATCAATTTCATTGGTGATGGGCTTTCAGTGAATATTTCAAGCGAAGTAATTGATACCGATAAGAAAAAAACAGCTTCGCAACACGGATTTTGTTGGGCTATGGGTGCTGTACCCGAACTCGGTATGGTAGGGGTAGATAGCCTTTTGCTTGGTGAAAAAGCCAATGAAGACCAACTTTTTAGTGCTACAATTGAAAGATTGCTTCCTAGTACCGACTATTATTTCCGGTCATTTTTGATAGTAGATGGAAATATCAAATACAGTTTACCTCAAAAAGTTCGTACTCGCAATATGCGTCCCGAAGATGTAATAATTACCATCACCAATTCTATCAACGCCAAAGATACAATTTACCTGAAAGGAATTGTCAATAAAGAAAGAATAGAATTTTTATTTCCTGTTACGGTTACACAATACGGAACCTTACTTGCCTCGGAGCCCGATTCTACCAAAGGTATCAGTATCGTTGAAACGAATTTCATGTTTGAGGGCATGAGTCAGTTTTTTCATAAATATGCCAAAGCCAATGTTCCTCTGCCTACGGTTACTTTGCCCCAACCTTTGCAAAATAGTTATTTTGCTTGGGCATTCGTAGATTTTTATCCCAATAACAATCCTTCACAAATACAACGCAGATATACACGTATGCTCATTTTGGGCAATAGATAGATTTGTTATGGCTTTACTCCAAATTTTACTGACAATACTATTGCAAACAGAACCTCAAAAGTTGCTTGTGCGTAAGTGGGAGCTACAAGAAGTAACTATGGGCAAAAATAAAATGATAATGCAAGCAGTACCCCAGCGGCGTAGAGTGGTGCATATGGAGTTTTTTGAAAATGGGAAATGTGTAATAACCTTCCAACCCGCACAAGCCCCTCCCAAAGAAAATAAATGGAGTGTAGTACAGGAAGAAAACTCTTGGTTTTTACTTATTGAAGCTGAAAATGAGTTTGGCGGAAAAATCAAACAAAAATTCAAAATTGAAAAAATCTCCAAAAAAGAGTTAATTTTGAGCCTCGGTGAAAAAGATGATAAAGAAATCTATTCTTACAAGGCTGTAAAATGAAATCAGAACGTATTCACAAATTCCCCTTTGATGTAATTTACGAAGACAATCATTTGCTTATTGTCAATAAACCAGCAGGAATGCTCGTACAGCCCGACGAAACAGGCGACAAGGCTCTTTTAGATTATGCCAAAGAATACATTAAAGTAAAATACGAAAAACCAGGGGCAGTTTTTTTGGAAGCAGTTCATCGAATTGACCGTCCCGTCAGTGGCTTGGTAGTACTGGCTCGTACTTCCAAAGGCTTAGAGCGAATGAATCAACTATTCCGAGAGCGAAAAGTACAAAAAATTTATTGGGCGATTACACGCCAAAAACCTCCTAAAAAACGCGATAAACTCACTCATTGGCTTTTGAAAGATGAACAAAAAAATAGTGTAACAGCTTACGACTACCCACACCCCAAAGCCCAAAAAGCCGAGCTACGCTACCGAACTTTGGGCTATCTGAATGGTTATACTTTGTTAGAAATAGAACTACTTACAGGCAGACCGCACCAAATTCGTACACAACTTGCTAAAATTGGCTCACCGATACGAGGGGATATCAAATATGGTTATCCCAACCCCAACAAAGACCAAAGTATCAACCTACACTCCCGTCGTCTGTATTTTGAACACCCCATCAAAAAACAGAAAATGGTTTGTGTGGCACTCTTGCCTAATGAACCTTTTTGGCAGGAGTTTTTAAGTCTTGATGATGAAAAAATCAAACCTGAAAACCTTGAATTTCGCTTCGAGGGATAATTTCAAAAAAATGCTCAAAAAATTTGAAGACTATTCGTTTTTTTGTATTTTTGCACCGCCCACGACCAGCTCCTGCTGAACTCCCCCAGGGTTGAAATATACAGCAAGGGTAGGTGGTTGAGCGGCGGTGGGTTTTTTTCTTGTTTAGAATGATAAAGCAAGCTACTGTTCAATTTGCAAATAAACTCTTTATATTTGACCTCTCCCAACCCTACGATTTATCCGTTCCTATTCAAGAAGGTAAGCATAACCCGAATTGCTACTGGGCAGAGCCACCTTACTTCCAAACTATACAAGCAGGTGATTTTGTGGGTAGCGTATCGCTAGGAGGACCTTGCAATTATCAGAAAATCACACTTACCCCTCATGGCAATGGTACGCATACAGAGTGCTATGCACATATTTCGGCAGATAATGTCACTATCAATAGTTTACATAAAAATTTTTTTTCATTAGCACAATTGATTAGCATATTGCCACATAGGCATGGCGAAGATAAAGTCATATTTTGGGAACAAATTGAGGCTCTTTTACTCCCAAATATTCCTATTGAAGCTCTCATTATTCGTACTTTACCCAATGAGGAAGACAAAAAAACTCGTAATTACAACCAAAGCAATCCACCTTACTTGCATAGCCTTGTAGGCAAAAAACTTGCCGAAAGAAATATTCAGCACTTGCTTGTAGATTTACCTTCGGTAGATAAAGAGATAGATGGCGGTAGACTTGCTATGCACAAGGCATTTTGGCAATATCCTCATTGCATTCGAAAAGAAGCAACTATTACAGAACTAATTTTTGTAGAAAATCATATCCCCGATGGTACTTACTTGCTAAACTTACAGATTATTAGTTTGGAAACAGATGCCTCACCAAGCAAGCCCATTATTTATCCGCTCATACATTCAGACAAATAAGAGTTTTTTTCTGATAGAAGCAACCTGAATTTCTAAAATAAGAATTTACTTCAGATGCTTAACAAACGCTCTGATAGCTGGATGTTCCAAATCTTCGGGAACATCAATGCAATAGCTTTCAATATCTGTGATAGCGATACGAATATTAAAGCCATTTTCTAACCAACGCAACTGCTCCAAGCCTTCGGCTTGCTCCAAATTGGAAGGTTCTAATTGTGTAATTTTCTCTAAAACATCACTGCGATAAGCATACATGCCGATATGTTTGTAGTAATCAAATTTTTGTAACCATTCTTTTTGAGGAACTTGATGCAAATAAGGAATAGGGTGCCTGCTGAAATAGACAGCTTCCATTTCGGCATCAAAAACAACTTTTACCTCGTTGGGGTCAAAGAGGGTTTCTTCGTCGTCAATTTTTTTGATAAGCGTAGCGAGTTCTACGCCTTTTCTATCCAGAAGTACTTTGGCGAGGGTATCAATTTGCTCGGGCTGAATAAAAGGCTCATCGCCTTGAATATTCATCACATAATCGAAGCTACCTTCAATTTTTTGTAGAGCTTCAAAACAGCGGTCTGTACCGCTGGGGTGCTTGATGGAGGTCATAATTGCCTGACCGCCAAAATCAAGTACATGTTCGTAAATTTTTCTATGGTCGGTAGCTACAACAAGCTTAGAAAGCGAATTGGATTTTACCGCTTGCTCATATACACGTTGAATCATAGATTTACCTTTAATTTCATGTAGAGCTTTCGCAGGAAAACGTGTAGAAGCATAGCGAGCAGGAATAATTCCGAGTATGGAAGTCATATACCGCAAAGAGTTGGTTTGCTTTCAAAGGTAAGAAAAAATGCATGTTTTACAAAATTTTTAAGAGATTTTGGCCAGTAAGTACCAAACCTATGAGGTTTTTAGTTTTAGGTTTTTAGTTTTCTGCAATCAAGCCATTGCAATTGCGGCTACACTTACCGAAAGAGCTTCGGCTTTTAGAAGAGCTTTGCCGCAAGCCTCCAAAGTAGCACCCGTAGTAATAACATCATCAACCAAAAGAATATGTTTGTTTTGGATAATTTCAGGTTTTTGCACCTCAAAAACCTGAGCTACATTTTCCCAACGCTCCCAGCGGCTTTTTTTTGTTTGTGTTTCGGTTGCAATATTACGAATAAGGGCAGATGGGGCAAAATTACTTTGCAGATACTTAGCAAGCCCTTTACCAAAATATTCGCTTTGATTGTAACCTCTGATTTTGAGTTTTTTAGGATGAAGAGGGACAGGCACAATTACATCAAAAGCTGTATTGAGATTTGAATTTGCGAGTTCTGAACTGTACCATTCGCCCAATATTTGAGCCAATTCGGGTTTATTTTGGTATTTGATAAGGTGTAATAGCCTTTGCACCTTCCCTGATTTGGTGAATTTGAAAAAAGCTAAACCAAAACGAACAGGCATTTTTCCGTAAAACTTTTGGCAAACAAGATTTTCCTGCGGATTGAGTTTATGAAAATGTGTGAAAGGCAAATTAGCTCGGCAGGTAGTACAGATTTTCTTTTCACCTGAAAGCAAAATTCCCTGACAACTAGCACAGCAATCAGGGAAAAAAAGATTAAGAAAATCTATCCACAGTGTTTTCATTTATTTTCTAACTTTCCTAAACGCAATTGTTCGGAAGTCTGACGTAAAATGCGATAAGTTTCAGCTTTATTGGCTTGCAAGGAAGCTACTTCATTCATTTCTGCTTTGAATTCATTTTGAGCTTTTTCTAATTCATCGTTGATACGCTTTTCCATTTTATTGAGCCGAGCGTATACTTCTTCTACCACAGCATTGAGGTGGTTTTGGTCGTTGGAAATAGCTTCATCAATTTCTTCGTAGAGTTTTTCTACTTTGTTTCGGAGTTCTTTGGCATCTTTGCCAATAATGAATTCTTTGATGGCTCCGAGTTTAGTCATTTTCATTTTAGTAGCACCCGAAATGCTATCTTCGTCATTGATAGTAATATACTCTTCTTGTCTGCGGAGTTTTTCGGCTTCGGCAAGCAAACGAGGCAGAGCTTTGTAAATATCTTGCATTTGCAGTTGCATTTGTCGGCGATTTTCTTCAATTACAGTAGAAAACAGCGACTTTACCTCTGCAAGTTGCTTTTCGTAGTCTTTCCGATTTTCAGAAATAATAGACGTAAAAAGGTCTTTCATTCCTTGGAATTTTACTTCCAATTCTTGCCTATCAGGATTGATAACAGCTTCTTTAAAGCTATTTACCTCTTCGGTAGGAAACACATCTGATTTTTTGAAACTATCGCTTTTGTTGATATCTTCCATAGTTTTATTGAGCTAAAGTTTTAGAGATATCTTCAAAGATATTACCCAAAGTACTTTTATAGATAGCATTACGGCGGTGTTGTTCTAGTTCTGCACGTAAAGCATTTTGCGTAGCAATAATTTTTTCAATGAGGCGAGTTTCAACGGCTTCAATAGATTTGAGTAGTTCTATTTTTACTTCATCAACTTTTACCGAAATTTGAGTTCGGTAATTCTCAACAGTTTTACGCAAATTTTCTATTTCACCGTTGTAGGTACGAATTTCTTCACCAAAAATAATTCGCTTGATTTCCTCTAGCTTGCTGCTTGATGAAGCGGAAGTATCGTTAAAATTTTCCATACTTGTTTGATTTAATTGATTACTTGCCTGCAATAGTATGAAGTTTTGGCAAGTTACGAAAAAAAATGAAACAAAAAAAGTATTTGCTGAAAAACTAAAAAAATACCTTCAAAAAATGAAGGCAAATGTATTTTCAGCAAACCAAAAATATGCTATTGATATGCTATTGAGTAAAATGCTTTAAATTAGCTTTTTTGCCCTTTTTTTTCGGCAAATTCTTTCTTGATAGCTTCTACATCTACTTTTCTCATAGGAGGCAGAGCAATCAAACGGCTAATAGCTTTATTGCGTGCTTTGGCACGAGCTATGTTTTTGCGATTTTTTCTTTGTAATCTGGTAACTGCCATTGCTGTACAAATTTAACTCTTTCTTCAAACAGGGCACAAAGTTAAATTTCCTTCTCGAGTTTTCCAAAACATTCTATAAATTTTTATTTGTCCTACAACAATAAAAAGGCTAATTTTGCATCTGCCGCCTTAATTCATTCACAATAATGAAGTTGTACATATTTTTATACTTGTTTCTTTTAGTGAGTTTTTCATCTTTCTTGTACGGACAAGTAGATGATAAAGAGAAAGAAAAAGAAGAAAACCGAGTGCTAGATAGTTTATTCATTGAAGAAGTTGAAAATCCCAAAGGAAAAAATGTGCCTGATAAAGTGCTTCATGCAGAGCCTCTGTACATCGATTTAATTCGCGATTTAGGAGCAAGAAAAGGCGAACACGAATGGAATATAGGTTTCGGTTTGGTAGATAACGTCAATTATGATAAATACTTAGCTCTTATTGAGTATGAGTTTGCCCCTATTCATCGATTAGGTCTGGAAATTGAGTTTCCTTTTTCGTTTTATTTACCAACCAATAATCTTTATAATACTCCCAAAAGCTCTCTGAATAGTCTCAAACTTGCCGCCCAATATAGCTTTTGGGTTTCAGAAAAATACAAAACTTCAATGGCAATAGCTTATTTACATGAATTTGAATTTGTACCTTTTATAGAATACGGACGCAAGTCTTTCTATAAAGGCAATCTTTACAATCCTTTTTTTATTGCCGCCAAACGCTGGGGGAATAACTTTCATACACTCATTTATACAGGCATGCAAACTGAGCAAAATTTTGAAATGCGTAGCCTATTTACTCGCTTCGAACTAAATACAAACTTCCACTACATGATTTCTGGAACACGTAATTTCATTGGTTTGGAAATCAATAAAGATTTCTATAACAAGCAAGTAGATGTGGCACTTCGGCCTCAGATGCGTGTAGGCATTGCCCACAATTTTCTGGTAGGTATCGTAACAGGAATACCTATCAGCAGAGCCAATGAGCGTTTGAGTACTTTTTTTCGCCTAATTTATGAACCTGAAAACAAAAAGAAAAATACGCACTAAATTTTTATTATATTTGCGAAGATTTTAGACATTTTAACAATAATTGAAAAACAATGATTCCCGAACCAATTATTCAGAAGATTACCCTTTCCGATGGCAGAGAAATTAGCATTGAAACAGGGAAGTTAGCCAAACAAGCCTGTGGCTCGGTAGTAGTACGAATGGGCGGTACTATGTTGCTTGCCACAGTAGTTTCTGCTGAAAAAGCCGATGAAAACCCTTCCTTTTTCCCTCTTTCTGTGGATTATCAGGAAAAATTTGCCGCCGCAGGTAGAATACCTGGTGGTTTTACTAAAAGAGAAGGTAAACTTTCAGACCAAGAAATCTTGGTTAGCCGCTTGGTAGATAGAGCCTTACGACCTCTTTTCCCTGAGGATTATTACAACGAAACCCAAGTAAATATCTTTCTTATTTCACACGACCCCAAAGTTATTCCCGATGCTTTAGCAGGGCTAGCGGCCTCAGCAGCAATTATGGTCTCTGATATTCCTTTCAATGGACCAATGGCTGAAGTGCGTGTAGCTAAAATCAACGGAAAGCTGGTTATTAACCCTAGCCCCGAAGAGTTGGAGCAGAGTACCCTAGATATAATGGTCGGAGCTTCAGAAAAAGATATCGTAATGGTAGAAGGAGAAATGAAAGAAATTTCGGAGGCAGAAATGTTAGAAGCCCTTAAATTTGCCCATGAAACCATCAAATTGCTTTGCCAAGCCCAAAAAGAACTGGAAGCCAAAGTAGGTAAAACCCAAAAAAGACCCATTCAGGCAAAACAAGACCCTGAACTTCGCAAAAAGCTCTTTACAGAGTATTATCCTAAAATGTATGCGGCGGCTCGTTTGCTTCAAGCCAATAAAGAACTTCGTAAACAAGCCTTCAAAGCCGTAGAAGAAGAGTTTTATAATAGCCTCCCCGAAGACCATACCATCGATTTGTATCTTGCTGATAAATATTTCCACGAAATTCAAAAAGCGGCGGCTCGTAATTTAGCTCTTGACGAAAAACTGCGTCTCGATGGCAGAAAGGCTGATGAAATACGCCCTATTTGGTGCGAAATAGATTATTTGCCTATGGCTCACGGATCAGCTATTTTTACACGTGGCGAAACACAATCGCTTACCACAGTTACTCTAGGTACCAAACTTGATGAAAAACAAATCGATCTCACTACTCAGCAAGGATTTGAGCGTTTCATTTTACACTACAATTTCCCAGCTTTTTCCACAGGAGAAATCAAGCCCAATCGTGGACCAGGCAGAAGAGAGATAGGACACGGAAATCTCGCCCAAAGAGGTCTGAAAGCGGTTCTTCCTCCCGAAGATGAAAACCCTTACGTGATTCGTATCGTTTCGGATATTTTAGAATCTAATGGTTCTTCATCAATGGCAACTGTATGTGCAGGAACACTTGCTCTTATGGATGCAGGTATTCAAATCAAAGCTCCTGTTGCAGGTATTGCAATGGGTATGATTTCCGATAGCCAAACAGGAAGATACATTGTGCTTTCAGATATTTTAGGAGATGAAGACCACTTGGGAGATATGGACTTCAAAGTAATAGGCACTGAAAAAGGGATCACAGCTTGCCAAATGGATATGAAAGTAGATGGGCTTTCTTATGAAGTACTTGCCGAAGCCTTAGAGCAAGCTCGCAAAGGTCGCTTACATATCTTGGAAGTAATGAAGCAGTGCATTGCCGAGCCACGTCCCCACCTCAAACCTCATACTCCACGCATCGAAGTTATCAAAATTGATAGAGAGCAGATTGGAGCTGTGATCGGTCCAGGTGGCAAAGTTGTACAAGAAATTCAAAAAGAAACAGGTGCTACGGTAGTATTAGAAGAAAAAGACGGCATTGGTATTGTAAATATTTATGCCAGCAACGAAGAATCTTTGCACAAAGCCTCACATCGTATCAAAATGATTGTAGCAATTCCCGAAGTAGGAGAAGTTTATACAGGGAAAGTGAAAGCTATACAACCTTACGGAGCGTTTGTAGAATTTTTGCCAAACAAAGATGGCTTTCTGCATATTTCTGAAATCAAATGGGAACGATTAGAAACTATTGACGGAGTTCTAGAAATTGGTGAAGAGATACCTGTAAAGCTAATTGAAATTGATAAAAAAACAGGTAAGTACAAACTATCGCGTAAAGCTCTTTTACCCAAACCTAAAAATGCTAAAAATTAGTTTCGAAAATACGGTTTAAGAGCTCTGATTTTACTCTTAAACCTTCAAAAAATTCAAAAATAGCCACTTCTGTAATGAATAAAGACCGAGAAAAAATTTTACAAGCTATTCAAACGGCTTTACAACAACAGCCTTCTAACAAGCCTTCTCGCCCTGATTTCAGTGCTTCTATTTACAATCCTGATGAAAAGAATGAAGATTGGACTATTCTTTTTGCTCAAAACCTAAAAAAAGTTCAGGGAGAGTTTTGCTATTGTAGCAATGAAAAGGATCTGATCGCAAATTTACTCGGACTTATCAAGCATAAAAAAGCAAATGAAATTTTCGTTTGGGAAAAGGAACTGCAAATTTTTTTGGAAATTACAGATGTTCCTTTTCAAAAAGGAATCCAAAATCTGAAAAACGCTGAAATCGGCATAACTTCTTGTGAATATCTTATAGCTCGTACAGGAAGCGTTTTGGTGAGTAGCAGGCAAAACTTGGGCAGAAGTCTCAGTATTTACCCGCCTATTCATATTGTTGTAGCATTTGCTTCGCAAATAGTATATGATATAGAAACAGCTCTCACCCAAATACGAGAAAAATACAAAGTCTTTCCTTCAATGCTTTCTTTTATCACAGGACCCAGCCGCACTGCCGATATAGAAAAAACCCTTGTTTTAGGTGCTCACGGACCCAGAGAATTGCATGTTTTTTTGCTAGAAGATAACCATTTTAACCCTTGAAACTTTCAAACAAAATATTTTATGGCAAAGAAAAACCCCTATGAACAACAAATAGATGTAGAACTTCCTGTGGAACTTGCCGAGGGAGCATATTCTAATTTAGTAATGATTTCTCACTCGCCTACCGAGTTTGTCTTAGATTTTATCACAATGCTACCTGGTTTACCGAAACCTCGTGTAATTTCACGAATAGTGATGAGCCCCGAGCATGTTCAAAACTTTTTGAATGCTCTGAAAGAAAATGTTGAAATGTATGAAAGCAGTTTTGGAAAAATAAAAGGAGGCAATATCACCTTGCCCTTTGGAAAAATTGGGGAAGCATAATTCTTACTTTTTTCGCCAAAAAAAGAACAATCTATTGACAAAAAGCCAAAAAAAACTGAATTGCCCAAAAACAAAACCGTACATCAGCAGAAGAATGTTGTAAAGTGGTAGGATAATCACGATCCACATTACAACTTTCTGCCAGGTAGGTGTTTGTTCGTTGAGGTTTAGTACATTGTAGATAGGTTTTTTGAGAAAAAGAATAGTAAAACCCGTGCAAGCAAAAACTACCAGTATCGCAAGCACTTGCCAAGCACTTTTTACTTTCCATCGTTGTTGAAGTTTTTGTAGAATATTCACTCTTGGCAAAGAGTTTTTCATTCCATAGATTTTTCTACAAGCTCAGCCAAATCATAGACTTTGATTTCGGCTTCTTTTTCTTTGTTTTTTACGCCATCAGTCATCATTACCATACAAAAAGGGCATGCCACAGCAATAGCGTTTGGCTTAGTTTCCAGAGCCTCTTCAATGCGTTCAATATTTACATCTTTATTACCTTTTTCAGGTTCTTTGAACATTTGAGCTCCGCCTGCCCCACAGCAAAGACCTTTGTTTCGGTTGCGTTTCATTTCTACAAGTGCTACGTCTAGAGCTTCAAGCACTGCCCGAGGAGCTTCGTAGATATCATTTGCTCTGCCTAAATAGCAAGAGTCGTGGTAGGTGATGCGTTTTCCCTTAAATTCACCGCCTTCTTTGAGCTTGATACGCCCTTCGTTGATGAGTTGTTGCAAAAATTCAGAATGATGCATTACTTCGTAATTTCCGCCTAATTCGGGATATTCATTTTTTAGCGTATTGAAGCAATGTGGGCAAGCTGTAACAATTTTATTGATACCATAATTGTTCAAGGTTTGGATATTGGAAATGGCTTGCATCTGAAAAAGGAATTCATTTCCTGCTCTGCGGGCAGGGTCACCTGTACAATTTTCTTCTGTACCAAGCACAGCGAAATTGATATTGAGTTTGTTGAGAATTTTAGCAAAAGCAATCGTAACTTGCTTGTAGCGATAGTCAAAGCTACCTGCACAGCCAACCCAAAACAGAATATCAGGGGTTTTACCTTGTGCGGCAAGTTCTGCCACAGTAAAAATTTTGTGAGTATTTGCCATATTGTTTTATGCTTGATTGTTGTCTAAAACTTCTTTTTCACTTTCTTTGTTTTGTTTTTTGAGTTTCAAATATCCTCTGACGAGCGTAAAAGTAGTAATCGCAAGGAAAAATAAAATTACATATTCTACATAATTGACCATAGTGGGGAAGGCGTGCCCAAGGTAGTAACCGCCCAAAACCAGCAATCCTGACCACATCAGAGCCCCAATAATATTGTAAATAGCAAAATACGCAAGCGGCATTCTTGCCATTCCTGCTAATAAGGGAGCAAAGGTACGAATAATAGGAAGAAAACGCCCAACGATAAGAGCTTTACCTCCATTTTTATCAAAAAATGTTCGAGTTTGCTCAATATATTTACGCTTGAAATACCAAGTTTCTTTACGATTTTCAAAATTTCTGCCTACCAATTTTCCAAAACCATAACCAGAAAAATTTCCCAAAACCGCAGAGACAAAAATTCCACCGAACACTATCCATATATTTCCGCCCAAATACTTATCGCAAAGCATACCTGCTAGAAATAAAAGATAATCTCCTGGCAAGAAAAACCCAAAAAACCAACCTGTTTCTAGATATACTATCAGAAAAACTAAAAGCAAACCGCCCTTGCTAATAACCTCTTCGGAATTGGTTAGCGTTTGTATGTATTGCCAAATAGTTTCCATAGAAGACACGTAAAATCGAGTAAAAAACTAAATCGTTGATTTTCAGATCTGAACCTCTACAAGCTCTTGAGGTTCGTAGAGTTTTATCCAAAAGCTGTTGAAGTCAAGTCCGACATGTATGCTGATACTTCCCTCTTGCAACATTTCTAAAATAGCTAAAAACGTGTAAATAAAATATATTTTGCTTTGGTTTTCGCTGGTCAGGTCTTCAAAATCAAGACTTTTTTCAGTTTGCAGACGTTCAAGTAGATATTTTTTTTGTCTTTCGATGCTGTAAGGATATTGCAGAACGGTATGTTGCCCTGTACGAGCATTATTTCTGAAGCGTTGAGTTACTTTTTCATAAACTTTGAGCAATTTATAAAGGTCAATATCTTGCAATTCGGCTTCTACACTGTTAAGGGCGGCAATTTTCTTTAATTCGGAAATAATATTTCCACGAGCTTCTTTCTGTAAACGTTCTTCTTCTAGTTTTGCAAGTTCCCCTGCAATACTTTTGTACTTTTTATATTCTAAAAGATGTTTGACTAGCTCATCGCGAGGATCAATTTCATTGCCTTTTTCATCAGTTTCAGGGCGAGGTAAAAGCATTTTGGCTTTTATTCTCACGAGTGTTCCTGCTACCAAAATAAACTCGCTAGCCACTTCAATGTTCAATTTTTCTAAATGATGAATATAGTCTAAAAAATCTTGGGTAATTTTAGAGATAGGAATATCGTAGATATTCAGTTCATCTCGCTCAATAAAAAACAAGAGTAAATCAAAAGGTCCTTCAAAAATGGGGAGTTTGATTTCAAAAGTTACCAAGTTTCTGCAAAATTTTGAGCGAAATTAAGAAAAATTCCTTTTCTGCGAACAAAAAGTTCAAAAAATTCTTTTCTTGTTGCTTTTTTGAAATTCTAAAAAAGTAATATCTTTGCCGCATTACAGTTGCCAAACCTAGCTACCTGTTAAAAATATTCAAACATGTTTTACAAACAACACACGCTCTCGAAATCAGTCAGTGTGACAGGTGTAGGGCTTCATACAGGTAAAAATGCAAGCATGACTTTCTTACCTGCTCCTGCTGGTACAGGAATTGTGTTTAAGAGAATTGATTTAGAGAGCTCACCTACTGTACAAGCAGATGTAAATAATGTAGTAGATACTTCAAGAGGTACTACTATCGAGCAAAATGGTGCAAGAATCTATACCGTAGAGCATACTCTTGCTGCACTTGTAGGCTTGCAAATTGATAATGTCATCATTGAAATAGATGGACCCGAGCCACCTATTTTAGACGGCAGTTCTATTCAGTTTATCAACATACTAAAACAAGCAGAACTCAGCCAACAAGATGCTGTACGCAATTTTTACTATATTCCCGAAAATATTATTTATACCGACTTGGCAAGAGGAATAGAGCTTATAGCCAAGCCTGCTTACAATTACGAACTACAAGTTACCGTAGATTATAATTCTGATGTTCTAGGTGTACAAAAAGCCGAACTTTCTAAAATTGAGCATTTTGAAACAGAAGTAGCTCCCTGCCGAACCTTTTGTTTTCTTCACGAACTTGAACTACTCTACAAAGGCGGACTCATCAAAGGAGGCGATTTGAGTAACGCTATCGTGATTGTAGATAAAGAAATGCCTGAAAATGAACTCAACCAACTCGCTCAACTTTTAGGAAAAGAGTCCGTAAAAGTAGATGCACAGAAAGGTATTCTCAACAATGTAGAACTTCATTTCAGCAATGAACCAGCTCGACATAAATTGCTAGATTTGATAGGCGATTTGGCTTTAGTTGGCAGACCGCTTATAGGACATATACACGCTTTACGACCTGGACATACGGCCAATGTAGAACTTGCCAAACGCATCAAAGCCTCTATCAAAAAAAATAAGGATAAGCAAGGAATGGTACATGCTACTGATTTGCCTCCTATCAAAGATGCGGCACAAATAGAGGCAATGCTACCGCACCGTATTCCTTTTCTGCTTATCGATAAAATCTTGTACCTTGATGATACGTCCGTAGTTGCTTTGAAAAATGTTTCTATGAACGAGTGGTATTTTCAAGGGCATTTTCCTGGCAACCCTGTGATGCCAGGGGTTTTGCAAGTGGAAGGACTTGCCCAAACAGGAGGTATATTCGCTTTGAGTACTACCGAAGAACCTTCTAACTACTGGACCTATTTTCTACGCATAGATGAGTGCCGTTTTCATCAGAAAGTTATTCCTGGCGATACCATTATTTACCACTGTATTCTTACAACTCCTATTCGCAGGGGTATTGTAAAAATGGACGGCAGAGCCTATGTGAATGGTAAATTAGTTTGCGAAGCCAAATTAACAGCAAGTATTACTCGTAAAGATAAATGATTAGCAATTTAGCTTATATTCACCCCAAAGCAAATATTGGCAAAAACGTAACTATTGAGCCTTTTGCTACTATCTACGAAGATGTAATTATTGGCGATAACACTTGGATTGGCTCGAATGCTACCATAATGAATGGTGCAAGAATAGGGCAAAACTGCCGTATTTTTCCCGGTGCAGTAATTGCCGCTATTCCCCAAGACCTCAAATTTAATGGTGAATACTCTACTGCTGAAATTGGCGATAATACTACCATTCGTGAGTGTGCAACTATCAATCGCGGAACAGCCCATAGCGGGAAAACCGTCATTGGGAGCAATACACTAGTAATGGCTTACGTACACGTAGCCCACGATTGCTTTATTGGTAACAATTGCATTTTGGTAAATGCTGTACAAATGGCAGGGCATGTCATCATGGATGATTACGCTATCGTCGGAGGTACTGCCGCTATTCACCAATTTACACGCATAGGTATGCATACAATGGTAGCAGGCGGTTCCTTAGTACGCAAAGATGTTCCGCCTTTTGTAAAAGCAGGAAGAGAGCCTTTGAGCTATGCAGGCGTCAATTCTTTGGGCTTACGCCGTAGAGGATTTTCCAACGAACAAATTATGCTTATTCAGGATATTTATCGAACTATCTTTCAAAAAGGCTACAATACCACCGATGCTATTCGAAAAATCAAAGAAGAATTTCTGCCTTCGCAAGAGCGTGATTTGATTATCAACTTCATTGAAACCTCCGAAAGAGGGATTATCAAAGGCAGTAGTAGTAGCGATAAATATACTTTCGAGCTCTAATTATGGATACAAACCAACGCCGTTACAAAATCTTGTACGTAGATGATGAAGAAAGCAATCTGCGTATTTTCAAAATGACTTTTAAGCGATACTATGATATATTTACAGCTACCTCAGGGCTGGAAGCTATCAGAATTTTGCACCAAGAGGCTATTCAGCTCATTATCACCGACCAAAAAATGCCTGAAATGACAGGTACAGAGTTTCTAGAAAAAACTATTCCCGAGCATCCGAATATTATTCGTATTATTCTTACTGGCTTTTCGGATATTGAAGCAGTAGTAAGAGCTATCAATAAAGCAAATGTATATCGGTACGTAACCAAACCTTGGGATAGAGAAGAACTAAAAAAAATCATAGACGAGGGATTAGCTTTGTATCAGTATCGTGAAGATAAAGACATCAGAATAACCCTTTTAGAAAAAGAAAATCAGGTCTTAAAAGAAAAAATTGAACAACTCACCGAAGAGCTGAGAAAATACAGAAACGTATAAACTATTTTCTTCCTGCAACTACTTCTACCATTTCAGAACAATCTAGATATTTTTGAGCCGCTTCTAATACATCTGTGGTAGTTACTGCGTACAAATGCTCTAAAAAACATTCATAATAGTTGTCAGGCAAATGATGCAAATGAATGATAGACTGCAAGTTCATCTGAGCATTGGCATTGGTAAGTTCATTTGCCATTGAACCTGCCATGTAATTTTTGACTTTTTCCAATTCTGTTTCGCTTACTTTTTTTTGCTGTAAAATCTGAATTTCTTTGTAAATTTCCTGCAAAGCTATTTGATAGGCTTCGGCTCGAACATCAGCACTGATAGCAAAATAGGTAGCCATTCGCATATTTATCAATACACTATAAATGCCGTAAGTCAACCCTTTTTCTTCACGGATGTTTTGCATGAGCCTTGAACCAAAATATCCTCCTAAAATAGTAGAACAAACACTCAAATTTATATAGTCTTCGTGAGCTCGCCCAATTACCAATTTCCCGATACGCAAAGAATTTTGTAAACTATCTGTTTTTTCTACAAAAATTTTTTGAGAATAAGTTTGAGGAAATTGGTACTTTTTGGGTTGGGGCTTGTAAGAGAGTTTAGAAAAGTATTTTTCCAAACTTTGTAAAGTATTATCCGAAAAATTGCCTGTAAGGTAAATGGCAAAAGCACTCTGCAAAAGCTGATTTTGATAAAAACGAATAACTTCTGCTTTGGGATAATTAGCTAACAATTCAGCGGTGAGAATCTTACCATAAGGGTGATTTTGAAAAAGCGTATTAGAAAATGCTCTGCTGGCTAAAAAAGTGGTTTTTTGCAAATTGATTTGCAAGCTCTTTTGCTCTTTTGAAAGAAAGATCTGCCATGCCTCATCAGGAAAACTGGCTTCAAAAAGTATTTCTGTAACGATAGGAATAGTATTTAGAGCATAACGTGCAGGAGTGTAAAGTGTAATAGAACTTTGGTCTGCATCAGATTGCAAGTCTAAAAATGCTCCAAACTCAT
The DNA here is from genome assembly GCA_938002655.1 of uncultured Cytophagales bacterium. GTDB lineage: Bacteria > Bacteroidota > Bacteroidia > Cytophagales > Thermonemataceae > Raineya. Next base: position 4,282 of record CALLAC010000009.1, on the reverse strand, counting down.
CAATTGCTTCGTTGATTTCTTGGGCTGTTTTATGTTTTGTACCTTCGGCAAGCATCTGTATAGCATACAAAGACTGAGCAGGCAAATCACTATCATAAGCTCCTACATCGAAAACCCAAGAAATCCGAAGAATTTCTTGTTCGGGTACGTGTATAGCATAGATAGGTAGTTGATTGCTTAAAAGTATTTTTCGAGGACTAATAATAGGAATGTGAGCAATTCTTTGAGCTTGGGGTGGGATACTTCTATCTAATGTAGACATATTCAAGATTTTTCTGTAGCATTTTTCTGTTTTTACACTAAAAAACCCTGCTAGAGCAGGGTGGCAAGGCTTTTTAGTCCCATTTGAGGTCACTGCTATTCTCTTCATCATCAAGGGCATAATCCTCAAATACTTCTTCTGAAACTTGTTTGGAGTCATAGTCGGGCATCATTTCCTTGATTTTGGCAATAGCTTCCTCCAAAGATTCAATAAATTTACCGAAATCTTCTTTGTAGAGAAAGATTTTGTGCTTCTCATAATAAAACCCATTGTCGCGGAAACGTTTTTTGCTTTCCGTGATAGTTAAATAAAAATCGCTACCTCTTGTTGATTTTACATCAAAGAAGTAGGTTCTTTTTCCTGCTTTTACTCGTTTAGAGTAAATATCTGTTGCACGTTCTCGGTTTGCTTTGAACTCTTCCACAGTCCTTGAAATTTAGATGTTAAACTTCTTTTTCAATGAGCAAAATTAAAAATTTTTGAAGCTACACCAAAAATATTCTCAACTTTTTCATTAAGATTTAGTCTAATTAACAGAAAAGCAAGATGTTCGGCTTACAGAGTAAAATTTTGCATCACATATTTGAGTTTTGGAAAAAATATCCCCATATTGCACAGGCTTTTCATTCAAAATCTAAATAGCTTATGAAATTTTTTATTGATACAGCCAACTTGAAAGAAATTCAGAAAGCAAGTGATTTAGGCGTGCTTGATGGCGTAACCACTAACCCCTCGCTAATGGCAAAAGAAGGCATTACGGGTAAGCAAAATATTTTAGAGCATTACGTAAAAATTTGTCAGCTTGTCGATGGCGATGTAAGTGCCGAAGTAGTAGCTACCGACTACGAGGGCATTATCCGTGAAGGAGAAGAACTTGCCGCTCTACACCCAAACATTGTTGTAAAAGTACCTATGATAAAAGATGGAGTAAAGGCAATCAAGTATTTTTCGCAAAAAGGTATTAAAACTAACTGTACTTTAGTTTTTTCCGCAGGGCAAGCTCTTTTAGCCGCCAAAGCCGGAGCTACTTATGTTTCCCCTTTCATTGGGCGTTTGGATGATATAGCTACCGATGGCTTGCAACTCATAGAGCAAATTGTACAAATTTACAACAATTATGGCTTTAAAACCCAAGTGCTTGCCGCTTCTATTCGGCACGTAATGCACCTTGTACAATGTGCCGAAATTGGAGCTGATGTAGCTACTTGCCCCCTGAATGTAATCACAGATTTGCTCAAACACCCACTCACCGACATAGGGCTTGAAAAGTTCCTTGCCGATTACCGAAAAGGTAATTTGTAAGAAAAGTTGTATTTATATAATTTCTGCACACAACTTGTAAGTTTCCGACTTGCGAATTACACTTTTCATACCAACTTCTCAAAAAAATACTTTCCTTGAAAGCGAAATAAACCTTACAAATGTTCCAAAGCATAACCTTACTTCAAAATAAGTTCTCATCAATGTATGCATTATTTTCATAAAGTTTTTGCAAAAAAGTACTATAAAAATTTGATTTCTATCTAAAAAATGCCTAATATTTCGCAAGTAAAACTTGTATCACTTAAAAACACATAATTTATGGGAATTTTCAGTAGAATCGGCGATATCATAAGAGCCAACATCAATGATTTGCTTGACAAGGCAGAAGACCCTGTCAAAATGATTAAGCAAATGGTTATAGACATGCAAGAAGCTGTAACCAAAGCGACCTCGGGTTTGGCACAGGCTATGGCACAAGAAAAAAAGTTGCAAAGAGATTATGAAAAGTTTGTGGCTATGTCAAAAGAATGGGAAAACAAAGCTATGGCGGCATTGCAAGCAGATAACCAAGATTTGGCTCGTAAGGCATTAGCCAAAAAAGTAGAAGCAGACCAGCAAGCCGCAACCTACAAACAAATGTACGAGCAAGCCGCTCAAACTGCCGCAACCTTAAAAACGCAAGTAGAGCAACTCAAAGCCAAACTGGATGAGGCAAGAATGAAAGAATCTATGCTCATTGCTCGTAGCCAAGCGGCAAAAGCTCAGAAAGAAATTGCTAAAAATATTGGCACCTTTGATAGCTCTTCTATCTCTTCCAAATTCTCCAAATTTGAGGAGAAAATCCTTAAAGAAGAAGCCGAAGCACAAGCCTTTACACAACTTGCAGAGGGTACTACCATCCTTGATGACGAATTCAAAGCCTTGGAGAAAAATGCAGCGGTAGAAGACGAACTTACCAAACTTAAAGCTAAATTAGGTAAAACAAATAATTAACCCCTAAATTATGCCGATTATGCCTAAATTCAAAGTAATTAAAGAAGGTGTTAATGAAGAGCTGATTGCCTCTACGCAAGCCAAAGTAGAAAAATACATTCAAGAGCTATTTCACGATTATGAAGTAGTTAAAATAGAAAACACATATAGTTTTTCTTTTGGTACGGTGAACGTGAACATTCGTGTCATTGGTTGGCATAGCGAAGACGTACTGGTAGAAGTATATTCGTATCTTGCCGAAGACGTAAATCTTACGCCTGATATGGCAGAAGAATTACTTCGCCTCAATGCCAGTATGCACTTTGGTAGTTTTGGTCTGACCTTCGATAGAGCCATAGTGTATAGCTATGCTTTGGCAGGTGCCAATTTAGACCTCAACGAGTTTGTTGCCGCTGTACAAACCGTGGCTACCGTAGCCGATAGCTACGATGAAATGTTTAAGCAAAAACCACAAACTGCTTAAACATTTTTGCTCTTATTCAAACCCTTCAAGTTATACTGCTTGAAGGTTTTTCCAAAATATTTTTCATCTCTACAATTCTACTATTCAAGTGGTATTTCTTATTGCAGGCATTGTTTGTATAATCATTGCAGTTGGGCTTTGGTTCTATCGTAAATCGCAATTGGATAAGTCGTTGAATATTCGCTATCAGCAGACTACCACTGCCAAAGATATTTGGGAAAATTACGAGGATATTGTAGGCACCGTAGGGAAAGGACATTATACAGAAATTGTGGAAGTCAAGGGTATTGCTAAATGCAATAATCCACTCCTTGCCGACCATAGCAGAAAGCCTGTCGTCTATTACAAAGCCTACGTAATTCGCGAATATGAGGTGCAAGAGCAAGTACGAGATAGTAACGGCAGTGTTCGTTGGGTTACTCACCGCAAATCGGAAACTATTTCGTGCAATGAGCAAAATGTTCCTTTTTACATTGATGACGGCAGTGGTAAAACCATAGCGGTCAATCCTGCTTTGGCAGAAAAACACACAACTACTACCGTGGATAGATTTGAAAAAGAACTATCGCAGGGCTATCTCAATCAGCATCGTAATACGAGTTGGGGTATGCGGCTGGTGAATTTTCTGAGCAATACCGATACTTATGGTTCAAGAACGCTTGGCTATCGACTGATAGAAGAATCTATTCCTGTTGATACACGCCTGTATGTATATGGGGAAGCTAATGATAAAAATGGAGAACTTGCTATTTCTAAACCTAGCGATAACAATCACAATTTTATTGTTTCGGTAAAGTCGGAAGAAGAACTTGTAAAAGATGTAGAAAGCTCGGCAAGGAAGTCTTTGATAGGAGCGATTGCTCTGCTGATAATTGGAGTTATTTTGATAATTACGTATAAAAATCTATGAGGTTTTGAAAAACTCATAGATTTTTTGATATATTACGCTATCCTTTGGACACTAAAAATCTTCTTCATCACTTTCATTTTGCTGTTTACCTAAATGAGCGGCTTTTTCGGCAAGAGTGTTTAATCCATATTCTCGTTCAAAAAGGTTGCCATATTGAGCAAATAGGGCAGTTTCTAACAGCATAGCAAAAACTAAATAAAATACAAGTAACTATTTAGGTACTTGCGAAATTACGAAAAAGTTTTTATTATTCGGACATGAAACTACCCAACACGATAGAGGAATTACAGCGAATGCTTTTAGAAGTTCTAGTCAAGTTATCGGCTCAGGAAGAGGAGATAAATAGACTTCGGAAAGAGAATGCTGCGTTACAAGCGGAGAACGCCGAGTT
>CALLAC010000008.1 GCA_938002655.1 uncultured Cytophagales bacterium | reverse complement strand
GTCAAAGAAGTCCCTTTTACGAACAATCTCGCTGAACAAGCTATTCGGGGGATAAAAATCAAGCAAAAGGTGGCTATGTGTTTCAGAACCCTGCAAGGGGCGGTTATCTTTGCTCGATTGCAAGGCGTGATGAATACCCTCAGAAAACAAGGACTTCATCTATTGAAAGCTCTGTTTAATATCTATCACAAAAATCAGATACTTTTAAGATATACCTAAACAGTTACGATCCCTTTTTGTAGATATGGAAAAACGGAAAATAATAAATGTTCAAACAGGTAAAGACTCCCATAGTATAGATTGATTTTTAGAAAAAGTACAAAATACTCAAACGATTGAAGAGGTCAGTACAGATATGTCTCCTGCTTTTATACATGCTGTAAAAACTCACCTTCCTCAATCTAATATCACTTTTGATAAACTTCATGTGTATATCATTTACAAACAATTAATGGTGTATTAGAAGGGATAAATGCTAAAATACAAATGATTAAACGAATAGCACGAGGGTACAGATATACACACAACTTTGCACGTATCATAATACTCTCATTCGGAAAAATTGCATGTAAAATCATTGTAGAGCTATTTTTGAAGACCTTACAGGTTTGATATTACAATAAACAGACTTTTTGAAAACATAACAAATTTTTAACATCAGTCATGAATAAGTTATCGAACAATGCCTTAATTTTGCACCGAAAAATTAAACTAAAACGTATGAAACAATTTAGTTACTTCAAATTCCTTTGTATCTTAGGACTTTTGTTTTTTGGGTACAGAGTTTTTTCACAAGGAATTACCACAGCTAGCATGAGTGGTAGAATTCTTGATGCTAAAAAGACAGGTGTGCCAGGAGCAACTGTGATAGTTATTCACACGCCTTCTGGAACAAAATATGGCACGGCTACCCAAGATGATGGTAGTTTCAACTTGCCTAACTTGCGTATTGGCGGTCCTTACACCGTAGAAATCACAGCAGTTGGGTATGCTACTATCAAAGATGAAATTCCTTCTTTGAGCCTGGGGCAAAACACTGTGCTTAATTACACTATGAAAGAAGAAAGCGATGAAATTGCCGCTATTCAGGTGATAGGGCAAAAAGATGCTATCTTCAATGCCGACCGTACAGGTGCCTCTACCAATATCAATAGCACAGCTCTGCAAACTATGCCCACTATCTCTCGTAATTTTACTGATATGACCCGCCTTGTGCCTCAAAGCTCAGGTACAAGTTTTGGAGGTAGAAACAACTTATTCAATAACCTTTCCATTGATGGTTCTATTTTCAACAATGCTTTTGGTTTAGCTTCACTGCCTGGCGGTCAAACCAATTCGCAACCTATAAGCTTAGACGCTTTGGAAGAAATTCAGGTGAATATCGCTCCCTACGATGTTCGTCAGAGTGGTTTTACAGGTGCAGGTATCAATGCCGTAACACGTAGCGGTACCAACAATATCAAAGGTTCTGCTTACTATTTTTTCAGAAATAACGAGATGGTAGGAAAAAAAGTAGGCAATGTAGATTTGAGCAATCAACTTCTCAACTTCAACTACTATCAAGCAGGCTTGCGTGTCGGTGGACCTATCATTAAAAATAAACTCTTTTTCTTTTTAAGCGGTGAGCTTGAAAAACGAACTGACCCCGTAGGACAATTCGTAGCCGACCGCGGGCAGGGCGGAAATGTTTCCCGTATCACTGGCCAACAAGCTGATGATTTGAGAAACTTCTTGATAAATACCTACAATTACGACCCCGGACCCATCGATAGCTACGACATGCTCACCGAAAGCCAAAAAATCTTGGCTCGTCTGGATTGGAACGTAAGCAACAGCACGCGTGCTACACTCCGTTACACTTTCCTGAAATCTTACAGAGACGTACAAATGAGCAACTCAGGAGCTCAAGGTGGCAGACAAAACGGACCTAATTCACTCCCTTTCCGAAATGGAAATTACAACATCAACAACAATTACAATTCAGTTGTTGCTGAAATCAATAGTAACATTGGTAACAAATTCTCTAACAACTTTATTGCGGGTTGGACAGGCTTCCGCGACTTCCGTGGCTCACCAGGCTCTATTTTCCCTTTTGTAGATATTGAAAACGGTAGTAACCAAAACCTCACTTCTTTCGGCTACGAGCCCTTTTCTGCCAACAACTTGCTAGATACTGATGTTTTCCAACTTTCAAACAATTTCAGCATTTACAAAGGAAAACATACTATTACGCTTGGTACTGCTAACGAGTATTACAAATTCCGTAATGGTTTTATGGCAGATTTTTATAGCCGTTATCGTTTTGCTACCCTTGCCGATTTTTACAATAGTGCTCCTGCTGGTACACCTACGCCTATCGGACCTAGCACAGGTTTGGGCAGACCTACCTTGTTTTCTTATCGTTATTCTGTCACCAACGATGAGGTACCGTTTGCTTTCTTTCAAGCTGCACAAGTAGGCTTTTACGTACAAGAAGAATGGAAACCTAACGATAAAATCAAAGTTATTTTGGGTGTAAGAGCTGATGTGCCTTTTTTCCCTAAAAAACCTATTGATAACCCTGCTGTAAGAGAATTGCGTTTTGCCAACCAAGAGGTACTTGATGTAAGCAAATTCCCTGATGCTCATATCTTGTGGTCGCCAAGAATCGGCTTCAATTGGGACGTGTATGGCGATAGAAGTTTGCAAGTGCGTGGTGGAACAGGTGTATTTACAGGACGTATTCCATTTGTATGGATGAGTAACCAAGCCAGCAACACAGGAGCATTGTTTGGTTCTATTTTTGTTACAGGCTCTGCCGCTGCTGCATATCCTTTCAACCCTGACCCTTTTGCTTATAAACCTGCTAATGCCGTAGGACAAATTCCTGCTTCTTATGAAATAAACGTTACTTCACCCAATTTCCGCTTCCCTCAAGTTTGGCGAAGCAACCTAGGGGGCGATATACTACTTGGCGAGGGGCTTTCTGCATCCTTAGATTTATCTTTCACCAAAGATATCAATGCTGTATACGTGCGTAATGCAAACCTTGCCGCTCCCGTAGGTATTGTACCCGGCGATGGCAGATTACGCTATGCAGGCGGTATCGCTACACGTATCAATTCTAATATAACCAATGCTTTTGTGCTAGATAATTCAACACAAGGCTGGTCTGCGGCAGTTACTGCTCAAATTCAAAAGCAATTTGAAGGAGGATTTTTTGCTTCAATGGCATATAACTACGGACCTTCTTGGGATATCAACTCAGGGCTTGCCGCTACAGCTGCTAGTTTCTTCAATGGTAACCCCGTAGTAGGAGACCCCAACAATCCTACACTTTCATATTCAGCTAATCAGCAATTGCATCGCTTTATTGCATCGGCTTCTTGGAAAAAAGAGTATGCTAAATATTTTGCCACAGGTATTTCTCTCTTTGCCGAAGCTCGCTCAGGTAATAACTTTTCTTATACCGTAGGCGGCGATTTAAATGGCGACAACGTACAAGGAAATGATTTGATGTATATTCCTCGCTCCAAAGAGGAAATTATTCTTGTACCTGCTCTAAGCGTTGGTGATACACGCACTCCTGACCAAATCTGGGAAGACCTCGACGCATATATCCGACAAGATAAATATTTGAGTAAAAATAGAGGACGCTATGCCGAACGTAACGGAGCCCAAGCTCCTTGGGTCTTCAAATCTGATGTGCGTATTTGGCAAGATTTCAAGTTTGGTAAAAATACCTTGCAATTTACCGTAGATATTATTAACTTTACAAACCTAATTTCACCTAATTGGGGGGTTGTAAAATCGCCTATTCGCCCTCAACTTCTGAATTTTGTCGGATACGAATCGCCCAGCGGCAGACCTGTGTTTGAATTTAGAGAACTCATAAATTCACAAACAGGTGAGCGAAACGTAAGCTTTCAAAACAACTTGAATAATTTTGCTTCGCAATGGCAAATTCAACTCGGTGCTCGTTACATCTTTGAATAAAAAAGTATCAACATAAGCAGAGGGAAACGTTTCCCTCTCTTTTCAAACAAAAAACTCTAAAAAATATGGAAAACTTAAAACTAATTGGCTTAACGGCTCTGACAAGCATAGGAATATTTGCTTGCCGACCCAACTATCCTGTTCCACAGGTAAATCAGGCTACAATTGCTCCGTTGGCTCGTACCAATGCTAACAATGCTCGTATCATGGTTTTCAATGCCTTGGTAGACTTCAATCCTGACCCTAGCACCAGCCCAAATCGTTTCTTCACAGTATCTGTTGATGGGGACGAACTGCCTAACCTCAATGGTAGTAGAAGCATCATGCATAGCAACAATTTTATTTTAGAAAGCTCTACTGTTGTACCTCTGAACCGTAAATACCCTGCCTCAGCTATTTTTTCAGGGCTTCCTAGTGCCGAAGAACAATCAAGCAGATATGAAGGGCTTGCTTTCTCAGGAACTCCTCCCGCAGGTTTTTCTACTGCTACAGCTTTTACGAATTTTCTTCAGTCCTCGCCTGCCAGTAACATCAACGGTGTAGAAGTAAGACCATCTATTCCCGAAGTAGGTGTTTTCATTCCCGCAGGCAGAAGAGATATTGCTTTCTTCAATGCCGCAGGCGAATATATCCCCCAACTGCGTGTCAATACAAACCTAAATGCAGGTAGCTTGACGTCCATCTTTTTACGAGGTGTAATAGGAACCACATCAGGCACTACAGCTCAAGGAGCAACAATAATTACAGAAACTTTACCAACAGTACCATCAGGTAGAACAGCTATCAGATTCTTAAACTTTGCTTCTGATTTAGGAGATGTTCATTTACTTACTACATCAGGCACTCCTATGCTAACCTTTCCTACTCCTCCTTCGGGTACTCGATTCACCGCCGACCAAGGAGCAACTCTTGCAGAACTTGCAGAGCTAAAAGCAAAACGCGATTCATTAGCTTCACGCTCTCGCTATATTCCTGCTCCTACTTCTACTAACCCTTATGGAGTAATCAACAGAACTTATACTTCCAATACCACCAATTTGAGTTTTATAGCTATTGAAAGAAGTACAGATGGTCAGCCTATTCCTAATTATACTTTTTCCGTGCCTGTTACAGGTTATTCTATAATTGATGCTGGCTCTTATACTTTCAACTTCTATTTTCCTAACCGCAGACACACTACGCCTGTACTTAGCAAAAATGTAACCTTTAACTTTCTATCACCTCCATCATCACCAAACATTTATACTATTGTACTACATGGTAATGCTAGCAAAGGGTATAAGTGCGATATCATTCGTATGAACTAACTGAAAGCTCAATTTTTACAACCTCATAGATCAATATCTATGAGGTTTTTTTTTGTCTATTCTTTGCATAATTCCGAAAAAAGAGCAAATTTGTGCAAAATAAATCAAGCAAATATGGAACTCAATATCAAAAAAGAAGGAGATTTCATTTATATTGATGAAGGACAAGGAGAGATTTTGCTCCTTTTACACGGACTTTTCGGAGCTTTGAGCAACTGGAAAGATGTTGTTACAGAGTTTTCCAAAGATTATCGTGTCGTAATTCCGATGATGCCTATTTACGATTTACCTCTTACAAATACAGGAATTGAAGGACTTACCGATTTTATTGAAAAATTTGTCAATCAGAAAAAATTGACCGACCTAACGCTACTTGGAAATTCTTTGGGCGGACACATTGCCTTGAACTATACGCTCAGAAACCAAGCCAATGTAAAAAGGTTGGTTCTTACAGGAAGTTCGGGGCTTTTTGAAAATACAATGGGTGGTTCTTATCCTAAGCGGGGCAGTTACGAGTACATCAAAGAACGCGTAGAATACACTTTCTACGACCCCAAAACTGCTACCGAAGAGCTTGTTTTAGAGGTTTTTGAAATTACCAAGAGCATCCCCAAGTGTATGAAAATCGTGGCTATTGCCAAATCGGCTCAAAGACATAACATGGCAAAAGATATTCCTAGTATTTATGTTCCAACTCTTTTAGTATGGGGATTGAACGATACTATCACACCCCCATTAGTTGCTTACGAGTTTGATACACTAATGCCCAACACAGAACTTCGCTTTATTGATAAGTGCGGACATGCCCCCATGATGGAACATCCCGATAAATTTAATAAAATTTTACGAAATTTCTTACAAAAAAATCCTATTGCAAGCAAACAAGTTGCCTAGATTTTCTTGTTTTTTATACAAAAATTTTGCATATTAGCGTTTGTGTTCTAAAATCTGAAAAACTATGACAGTGCAAAACATCCTAAATCCTTATATCAGACCTATCAGGGAAGGGCAAAACACCGAAAAAGCTCTGCAAATGATGGAAAATTTGCACTGTCATGCTTTACCTTGTATCGATGAAAACGGCTTCTACAAAGGTTTGCTTTCCGAAAGTACCTTGTTAGAGATTTTTGAGGAAAACATCAACCTTGAAAATCTGCCCTTGCAGTTTAGTAATACTTTTGTTTATGATAACCAACACTGGTTGGAAACTATACCTTACTTTAATGAGCAGAGCAATTTGGTAGTAGTAATAGATAGAGAAGGGAAATATCAAGGTGCTATTACTTCGCAAGAGGTCTTGAAACAAATTGGGCAAAGCTATGCTTTTCAGGAAACGGGCAGTATTCTGATTCTTGCTGTCAATCAATTAAGTTATTCGCTTACCGAAATTGCTCGCTTGGTAGAATGCAACAATGCCAAAATCTTATACCTTACTACTCAAACTATTCCTAACGAGCCGCTACGCTTGTATGTGCTAATGAAAATCAATCAGACTGAACTCACACGTATTGTAGCCACTTTTGAACGCTTTGAATACGAAATAGTTGCCAAATTCCATCAAAAACCTATCTTTGCCGATACTGACCAAGAGCGTTTGGGTTTACTTTGGAAATACCTGAGTTTTTAGCAAAAATAAAAACAATTTTCCTACAAGTAAGTTTTCAAGTAAATTACAACAAAACGAAAAGAAAAACTTTTCTACTTTTGCACTTGCTTGTTTTACAAAAGTTTTGCATATTTGTAAATCCTATAAAAATGACCTTATCTAAGCCTTTCAGCGATATGTTAGACCTTGTAATGTTGGTAGATGATAACGATACCGACAACTTTATCAGCAAACGCATTATCGAACTTTCTAAGTTTGCCAGTCGTATAGAAGTTAAAAACTCAGGTAAAAGTGCTCTACAATATCTGGAAGAAAATAAAAATAATCCTCAAAACTTACCTGATCTGATTTTTTTAGACATCAATATGCCTATTGTAGATGGATTTGTGTTTCTTTTTGAATTTGAAATGTTTCCTGAAAGTGTAAAAAATAAGTGTAAAATAGCCATTCTGTCTAGTTCGGATAACAAACGAGATATCGAAAAAATTGTAGATAATGACTATGTTATCAAGTTCATTACCAAACCGCTTACTAACGAAGCTCTTGCAGAAGTAAAAAATTTACTACAATCGCTTAATCCTTAAATTTTTCAGTCTAACAACACATACCCCCACCTATGAAATTTTTAGAAACCTCGTAGGTGGTGGGAGTACTACCTGAAAAACTACCGCTTGTGTCCAGATTAGAACTTTTACACAAATTTGCCCAAGAAGAGCCCGAAAACCCCTTCAATTGGTATGCACTCGCTACCGAATACCGAAAATACAGCCTCTGGGAAGCACTACCTTACTACGAAAAAGTTTGGCAAGAATTCCCCGACTACGCCCCTAACTATTATCATTTAGCAAATGTTTACTGGGAACTACAAGCCATAGAAAAAGCTCGAAAAGTATTTGAGCAAGGTATCCAAGTGCTTACCAAACAAAAAGAAAGCAAAATGCTTGAAGAATTGCAAAACGCTTATCAAAATTTTCTCTTTGAAAATGATTTGCTTTAATGCCTTAAAAAACTTTACTTTGCCTTTCAATTGATATTGCTACTATGACTGCCCAACTGATAGGAGAGCGACTTCTGAATTACGAGATTAAATCTTTTCTGCGTAGCGAATCTTTTTATGATATCTACCTTGCTGAACATTTGCTTTTCGACAGGAAAGTGCTTATCCAAACGCTTAATTCAGCTTTTCTGCAAAATACCGAAGCCAAAGAAAATTTACGTCGAAAAGCCCAAAACTTGCGTTTTGCTCATCCGCAAGGAGTTTTACTATACGATTTGATTGAAACACCCGAAAACATTTACCTCATACAAGAGTATCTGGAAAACAAACCCACTTTGGAGCAATACATTATTCAAAATGGCACACTGACCGAAGAGAAAATGCTTCGCATTTTTAGGCAAATCTTAGATAGCCTGGCTTCAGCTCATCAAAGTGGCATTATTCACCCTGCTCTCAACCCCAAAAATATTATTTTAGAAGACAATCAAGTAAAAATACTTGGCTTTGATGCCCCCGCCCCACAAGATAAAAACTTTCAAAGCCCAGAAGAATTGCAAAAAGGAAATTTAAGCATAGAAAGTAATATTTTTTCTCTCGGGAAAATTGCCTGTTTTATGCTTTTGGGCACTACCCAATTGCCTAAAAAACATACAATTCACCCTAAAATTTACGAAACTATTGCAATAGCTACCGAAAAAAATCCCAAAGCTCGCTTTCATTCTTGCACCGAATTAGCTGCTGCCCTGAGTGAAGAGGTTTCTGTAGAAGAAATAGAAGTAAAACACGCCTTCACTCACTTGCCTTTAATGATTTTAGGTGTTTTGCTCAGCCTTTTGGCTTTTATGCTTTACAGTATCGCTGATGAAACCGATGAAAAAAGCTCTCTGGTCTACAACCTTTACGACCAAGTTCGTATTCAAAAAATACGTGATTCGTTACGTAAAGTCAGAAAGCGAGAGTTTGTCCGAGATAGCATACGCATAGCCCAAAATAAAGCAGAAAATTTGCAAAAAATTCATATTCACAAAGTCAAGCAAGGTGAATCTCTGAAAGAAATTGCAGAAAAGTACAATATGTCTATTGCTCATCTCAAACAACTCAATGGCTTTACAGATAAAACTCCTCTTAGAGCAGATGCAGGTTTGCGTGTAGTAATACGCAACTATCACAAAGTTTTAGATAAAGAAGAACTTGAGCAAATTGCACAGAAATACGGTATTAGCAAATTTGAAATTATCCGTGCCAATGATATCGAAGACGAGCGGAAAGACGTTTATCCGGGTGCAGATTTAATTATCCCTATCAAGAAATGAATTCACACAAACGCATAGCTATTTTAGGCTCTACAGGCTCTATCGGAACACAAGCCTTGGAAGTTATTCGGGCAAATCCGCAATCTTTTGAGGTAGAAGTGCTAACAGCTCAAAACAACTCTGATTTACTCATACAGCAAGCTATCGATTTTCAGCCTAATGCAGTAGTAATTGCCAACGAAAATCACTATCATAAAGTTTCGGAAGCCTTGCAAAAGTATCCTATCAAAGTATATGCAGGAACTAAAAGCCTGGCGTCGGTAGTACAAATGGAAAGCATTGATATGGTACTAACGGCACTTGTAGGCTTTGCAGGACTTACCCCCACTATTGAAGCCATCAAGGCTCGGAAACCTATCGCCCTAGCTAATAAAGAAACTTTGGTAGTAGCAGGCGAACTGATTACCCAACTAGCAGAAAATTATCAAGTTCCGATTATTCCCGTAGATTCCGAACATTCAGCTATTTTTCAGTGTTTGGTAGGCGAGAGGCATAATACAATCGAAAAAATTATTCTCACAGCCTCAGGTGGGCCTTTTCGAGGGAAAAAACGCGAAGAACTGAAAAATGTTACACCTGCCCAAGCTCTCAAACACCCCAACTGGTCCATGGGAGCAAAAATTACCATAGATTCAGCAACACTAATGAATAAAGGTTTAGAAGTAATTGAAGCCAAATGGCTTTTTGGCTTAGAAAGCCATCAAATTGAAGTTATTGTCCATCCACAGTCTATTATACATTCCTTAGTGCAATTTAAAGATGCCTCTATCAAAGCTCAGATGGGTCTACCCGATATGAAATTGCCTATTCAATATGCCTTGGCATTTCCGTATCGGATTAGTTCAGATTTTCCACGCTTCGATTTCAGCAAATATCCATATCTCACGTTTGAGCAACCCGATACCCATACTTTTCGCAACCTTACATTAGCCTACGAGGCTCTGGCAATGGGTGGCAATGCTCCTTGCATACTCAATGCCGCCAACGAAGTAGCCGTTGCCGACTTTTTAGCTGAAAAAATCGGTTTTTTAGAAATCACCGATTACATTGAAAAAAGCCTTCAAAGCGTAGAATTTATTGCCCAACCTAGCCTTGAAGATTTGCTAGAAACCGATAAAATTACCCGAAAAAAGCTACAAAAAGCCTGAACCGTAGATTCTCTTCTGATACTTTACTGAAATAATTTATACTTGCAACCACCTACATACCTGTGGCTAAATAATCAGCAAATGGAAATGGAGTTGGGCAAGTAAATTTTCCCAAACTATTACTTTATACAAGGGAAGAATCATTGTCAAAATTTTGCATAATTCGATTACGTACTACTATCAATGTACAATCAAAATTGCTCTGTTTACCCCCCTTATGCAAACGTAACCGAAGCACGGCTATTTCCTTGCTACATATACTGATATTTAAGCACTCTGCTGAATACCGAAAAAATCACAAAAAAAACATCTTTATCAGGATTTTCAGGATAACCCCAAAAAAAAAAAAAACTGCTAATCGCTAAATCCTAGAAATTATTCCGATTCTAACCCTCTCTAACGACAGCCCTGTATGTTTGTTCGGTTTTTTGCTCTAAAATCAAGCGAAATTTCGGTAAAACGCTTTGTAGTGTATTTTCGTGATAATACAATACCGTAAGTAGCTGCACATTAGGAGTTTGTAAAACAGTAAATTCTTCATGCAAGAACTCTATGATTTTAGCAATTTTATGCTCCTGATAATCGGTAGCTATCCAAAGGGAAACTGCCGAACTTTGTAAAAGATGAATTTTTGCATTGGTTTGGGTAAAAATATGCAAAATTTTACTCAAATTTTCTTCTGTAATAAAAGCCAAATCTTTGATGCCAAATTTCAGAAGCACTTGGTTGGGCTTAAAAATAATTGTAGGCGTATTTTGCGAGCTTGCAATGCCATCTATGCATGTACCTGCTTTATGAGGTTCAAGAAAAGAACGAACATACAAAGGAATATTCTTATTGGCAAGAGGCTTAATGGTTTTCGGGTGAATAACATTCGCTCCGTAAAAAGTCATTTCAGCAGCTTCGGTATAAGAAAGCGTTTCATAGAGTTGGGTATTAGAAACTTTTTTGGGGTCGGCATTCAAAATACCGGGAACATCTTTCCAGATAGTAACTTTTTCGGCATCAAGCAAATAAGCAAGCACCGAAGCCGTATAATCCGAACCTTCTCGCCCCAGTGTGGTAGTTTTATTTCCCAAAGTTCCGCCCAGAAAACCTTGTGTAACGACAATTTTTTCCTGTAAGATAGGTAAAACTTCACATTTGAGCAGTTGCTCGCTCCAAGCAAAATCTACCTTTCCTTCTCGCCAAGTAGTATCAGTTTTGATACAATTACGAATATCTACCCATTCGTTTTCTATGCCTTGCTCTTGCAAAAATTGACTTACAATATGCGTAGCAATAATTTCTCCGAAGCAAACCACTTGGTCGTAGCTTTCATCATATTTTTCGGGATTGGTTTTGTGCAATAAATTATCTTTGAGTTGCCAAAATAAATATTCCAAAACCTTGAAAATAAGATGATTTTCAGGGAAGAGATGCTTTGTAATTTCAAAATGATATTGCTGAATGTTGTGTAGCTGGCTTTCCCAATCACTTTTTGCAAAATAGCTATTCAGCAGTTGCTCTAAGGCATTGGTTGTTTTTCCCATTGCCGAAACTACCACTGCCAAATGAGTAGGTGTGCCAAAGCGTTGAATGATATGAGCAACGTTCCGAACGGCTTCGGCACTTTTTACCGAAGCTCCACCAAATTTGAATACTTGCATAGCGGTTTACATTTTACGAAAATGCTTAGCATCTTTGACGAGGCTTTCTACCGTCCACTCAGGGCTTTTTACATAAGCCAACTCTCTCACAGGGCAAGCCTGATAGCCACAAGCCGCACAATTTTCGGGAGGTAAGCAGGGGTCTGCATGGATAAAGATTTCTACTTCTTTCCCCGTATGAGCCACAATGAATGCTCGGAAGTTTTCAACTTCATCATGAGTTTGACGCAAGTCCAAATAGTAAGGTAGTGTAAGATGACAATCTATGTGCCAATTAGCTCCGTAATGTTGTACTCGCAAATTATGCACATCTATCCAGTTGGGTTGCCTATTTTTTATAAGAATTTCTTGAATTTGCTGAATAGAATGCGGATTTAGCTCGTCCATAAGTCCTGCTATTGACCTTCTGAGCAGATGATAGCCTTCTTTAAGCAAAAGAAGAGCAAAAAGTAAAGAAATCAAACTATCCAGCCATATTTCCCCAGTAAAAATAATAATGCCTATTCCTACTATTAGAAGCAAACTGCTTATAGCATCACTGAAAAGATGCTTGCCATCGGCAATTAAGATAAGCGAATCGTATTTCTTTCCATATTTTTGTAAAGCAAACCCTACTGCCCCATTTACTAGCGTACTAAAAGCTACCAAGTACAATCCTACATCCAATTTTTCAAGAGGTTTGGGGTATAAAAAGCCTATCATAGCTTGCCAAATAATCACTAAACCTGCTGTAATAATGAGTAAGCCTTCAAAGCCTGCCGAAAAAAATTCTATTTTGCCGTGCCCATAGGGGTGCTCAAAATCGCGAGGCAAAGAAGACAAATACATACTATAAAAAGCAAAGCTCGAAGCTACTACATTGATGATACTTTCCAGAGCATCTGTCAGAATAGCCGTAGAATTGGTAAGAAAATAAGCTGTGAATTTGATAAACATCAGAAGCAGGCTTACTGCTAAAGAAAGCAAAATAAGTTTTTGTTTCATTTGCTAAAATTTGCGTAAAGATAAGTATAAGTAGCTAGAATGAAAAACCCTAGAATGAAAAACCTTTGAACATTTTGCCGCAATGTTTTCAAGTCTTCATTTTCAAACTTTCCAATTTTAAATCTTCTAATATCTCTTTGCTTGCTAGAAAAGGTTCTTTCTGAGACGCCAAGATACTTTTTTCCAACTCTTGTAATTTTGCTCGGAAAGCAGAATTTTGATAGAAAAAGTTCAAGATTTCTTCTTTGAGATGCTCATGAAACCATTGTAATTGTTGTTGTTGGCGTTTTTGCTCCAAAGTATTATTTTGCTTTGCCTCTTGCAAAAATTTTTGAATAATTTGCCAGATTTCTACTAAACCCTCCTTTTGCAGAGCAGAACAAGTAAGTACAGGTACTTCTTGGGCAGGATTGAGCAAGTGCAAAGCACTCTGATATTCTCTTTGGGCTAGTAATGCTTTTTGTTTGTTTTCGCCATCAGCTTTGGTAATAACCAGCATGTCAGCCATTTCCATTATACCTCTTTTGATGCCCTGCAACTCATCACCTGCCCCAGCGAGCATAAGCAAAAGAAAAAAATCTGTCATATTTTTTACTGCTGTTTCCGATTGCCCTACGCCTACGGTTTCAATGAAAATTATTTCAAAACCTGCCGCTTCGCAGAGTAGCATTGCCTCACGAGTTTTGCGAGCTACTCCTCCCAAAGAATTACCTGCTGGCGAAGGACGAATAAACACTTGTGGGTGCATTGCCAAACTCTCCATCCGAGTCTTATCGCCCAAAATACTGCCACCACTTTTCTGACTGCTAGGGTCTATGGCTAAAACAGCTAACTTCTTACCTGTATTGTTTACAATTTCTAAACCAAAACTTTCTATAAAAGTACTCTTTCCTACACCTGGCACACCCGTAATGCCTATGCGTATGCTTTTGCCCGTATGAGGTAATATAGCTCCTATTACTTCTTTGGCAAGACCTTCATCTTCATAGCGCTGACTTTCTACAAGTGTAATAGCTTGTGCCAAAATAATCCTATTCCCCGCCAAGATCTCACTAATGTAAGTTTCCGCTGAATATCTTTTACGCATTTACAAAAAATATTTGATTTTTTCCTAAAATTTGCTTACCTTTGATTATCCAAAAGTATTAAAGAAAAAACGGCTTCCCAAATTTATGAAAGGTTTTTTGCGATATTTTTTCAGTAAAGATGTCTTTTTAATTCTATTGCTCACAGGTATCATTTCCGTTTTAGTTGCCAATATCAATCTGAATTTTGATGCTCTCAATCCCTTAGAAAAAATGTTTGGCGACTTTGACCTCACAGATATTTACTTCTCGCAAATAAAATCTCGGAAAAACAAAGAACAAAAAGTTGCTATTAGTGATGAAGAAAGCCAATCGTCCGAAAAACTGAGAAAAATTGCTAATACCATCACTGTTGTAAATATCGGCGGAGCCGAAGGAGGAAGGCTCAGGCTTACCGAACTCCTGCGTATCATCAATGAATTTCAGCCAAAGTGCGTAGGCATAGATGCTTTCTACAAAAGCTACAAAACTGATAGTATCATGAAGCCTATCAATGATAACCTTGCCCAAGTACTTTCAGAAACCAAAAACCTGGTAATGGCAGCAGAACTATCTTTCAAGGCAAGTACCTTAGAGAAAATCGTAAATAGTGATGATGAAAACTATAAACCTGCTTTTGATTCGCTTATTCTTTCTCATCCTCATTTTATGAAAAATGCTATTCCTGGCTTTGTAAATTTAATTACCGAAGCTACCCGAGATGCTGTACAAAGAGCAGATTTAGCCGGTGGACTTGCCACTTGTAGAACTTTCCCCGTCAAAGACAAAGTAAATGATACAGAGTATTTGGCTTTTGCTGTAAAACTTGCTCAAATCTATGCCCCCGATAAAGCCGCTCGGTTTTTGGAAAGAAATAAAGAAGTAGAATACATCAACTACATCGGAAACTATGATAAGTTTTCTTACATAAACTTCAGCGAACTATTTGAAATGTACGAAGCCTACAAAAATGGTGATAGCAGTCTTGTCGAAAATCTCCAACATTTGTTCAAAGATAAAATCGTCCTTATGGGATTTACAGGAGTTGAAGATATCAATAAGATAACCTCTGACGAAGACCGCTTCTACACACCGCTCAACCCTAATTATGTAGGTAAAGCCGAAAGAGATATGTACGGAGTGATTATTCACGCCAATATTATTGCAATGATCTTGCTCGAAGAGTATATCGATGAAGCCCCTGATTGGATGGACTATCTTGTATCGGCTTTCATCGCTTATATTATCACTGCATTTTTTGTATTTCTACACGCAAAATTAGATTTTTGGTATGATGGCATTTCTATTTTGGTACAATTTTTGCTCAGTTTTTTATTAGTTCTGATAATCATTGAGGTTTTTGATTTATTCAAATTACGTGTAGATTGGAGTTTAGGCTTTCTATCAATAATATTCATACCGAATTTTGTAGAAGTATATTACGGTGCAGTAGCAAAAATTTATGATTACAGGCAGAATTTACGCAGAAATCGCAGAAAACAAGTAGCTACACTAGGCGTAGACGAATGAAAATTAACCCAAACCTATATTTTCAAAACAAATCCTAAAATTCTAAAATTTATGAAAAATCTTATTCACTTACCGAAAAAAATTGTTTTGATGCTTGCCCTGTTTGTAATGGCTTCAATAGCCTACGGGCAAAACGAAGTTTTCAAGGTGCTCGCCTCCAAAGGTGATGTAAAACTCAAAGCTACCCAAAAGAAACTTTGGGGCGGTAGTTCACTTAAACAAACCGATGAAATTGTAATAGGCAATGATAGCTACCTTGGCTTGATACATAGCAGTGGAAGAACCGTAGAACTCAAACAACCCGGCGTTTATAAAGTAAGCGAACTAGCCAGTAAAGCCACTAGTGCAGGAAGTAGTACAACTTCAAAATATGTTAGCTATGTAACAGATGAAATAACAAAAGCCGATAGACGCGACATCAACCAAAACCATCGCAAATATATGGCTATGACAGGAGCCGTAGAAAGAGCCAACCCATCGGCTAACCTAATATTCTTCGTACACGAACCCTCCGCCAAACCACAAGATTTAAAAGTGTTTGGAGATAAAATAACTCTTCACCTTTATAAAAACCCTATTGCAGAGTTCAATCCAAGCAACAAAACCTACGTAGTGAGGGTTCTTGATATGAAAAATAAAGTAATTATGGAACAACAAGCCAATGCCAACGAAGCAGGTGAGGCTCTTGTAGAAATTGATTTCTCTAAGTTTGCAAAACACGGAAGCGTTTTCATCATAGAGCCTTCTGTAAAAGAAGCAAAAGTTAAAGACCGCGAGCTTTATACAATTACTCTCGTAAGAGAAGGAGAAGAATATGAAAGAGTAAAAAAAGCTATCGCCGAGTTGCAGGATAATACAGCTTTGAGCAAAATCGTAGAAGCAAGTATTTTTGAACAAGAAGGCTTTTATTTAGATGCTCTTACTAGCTACGAAAAAGCTATCGCAATGCAACCTGATGTAGATGCTTTCAAAGTAGCTTACGAAGATTTCCTTATCCGCAACCGTATGAAATTATTCAAAGATAAAGATGAATACGGCAAACCCGCTTTACGCCCTTATCAAATCAATCCTGATGTAAAAGACGAAGACTTGATGAAGCCCGAAGCAAAAAATGATAGTAACCCAAATACTGAAAAAAAAGAAAATAAAAAGAAACAAAAATAATCCTCTTTACTCGTAAAACAAAAAACAAAAAAGAGACGTTTTTACAAGAAAGGGCGTCTCTTTTTTACATAAAAAATTGATGTGATTAGAATGAAAAAACTCTACGTAATATTATTCCTGATATGTTTGAGCATTACTTCTTGTCTTATCAAAGAGACTGAAGTTCAGGGAATTTACGTAACTGGCGACTATACCGTAGCTTTAAGATACTGGATCAACCCTTCCAATCCTGAAACTATTTTTATTGCCAACTATCCTGATAGCTCTGCCATTTCTTATCCTGCTTTTCTCTTGGAGTTACGAAGAAATAAACAATATGCTATCTTTCACATAAAAGAAACCGAAAATGCAAGAAAAAATTTCTATTATTCTCTACAACCCAACTTCTCTGATAACAACAATAAAATTGAAATTAAAGACCTAAAAATGATTTGGGCAAGAGCTCTTGTAGCAGGCATGGAACTCATAGACCCCAACGAAACCAAATCTGTTATCCTGAACGGCACGCTCAATAAATAAAAATCTTTGCTACATTTGCATTACAAAGTGTTTTTCAATGAGAATCGTTATTAGCCGCACCGATAATTTGGGCGATGTAATCTTAACTCTCCCGCTTGCAGGCTTCTTCAAAGAACAAAACCCTGAAAATTCCATTTTTTTCATAGGAAAAAACTATACCCAAGCTGTTATAGAAAGCTCTGTGTATGTAGATACTTTCCTTGCCAAAGAAGCCATTTTAGCTAATCCCTACTTGCTTGCCCAAGAAAATGCCGATGCCATCTTATTTGTTTTCCCCGATTTGGATATAGCCAAAATTGCCAAAAAAGCACGCATACCTATACGCATAGGAACTAGCCATAGATGGTGGCACTGGTGGTATTGCAACAAAAGGGTACGTTTTTCAAGGAAAAACTCTAACCTCCACGAAGCACAACTTAATTTTAAACTTTTAGAAGGTTTAGATTTGTTTTTAGAGCCCAATTTCGGACTTATTCAAGATTGGTACGGCCTGAAAGCCCCTGCACTGCCCGAAAACCTGCAAAATCTGCTTTCAAAAGAACAATTCAATATCATTTTACATCCCAAATCCAAAGGTTCGGCCAGAGAATGGCATTTGGATAGCTATTTTGCTCTTGCCAAACAAAATCCGGATAAGCAGTTTTTCATTACAGGCACACAAGCCGAAGGAGAATTGATTTCAGTCCAAAAACCGCAAATTTTTGAGTTACCCAATGTAAAAAATCTTACAGGCAAACTCACTTTGAAAGAACTGATAGCTTTTATTGGAGCAGTAGAAGGTATTGTAGCTTGCAGTACAGGACCGCTCCATATTGCAGCGGCTTTGGGAAAATACGCTTTGGGAATTTATCCACCTATACGACCCATGCACCCAAGACGCTGGCAACCTATTGGCAAAAAGGCAAAATTGTTGGTGCTTGAAAAAGAATGTTCATCTTGCCGAAAAAGCAACTTTTGTACGTGTATCAATGCGATTAGCGTAGCGGAAGTAAGCCAAGAAATTGCCAAATGGCAGAAAGAGGCTTAATTCTTGCACTCTTTCTGACATTTTTTCTATCAAAGATTTTTGTAAAGAAATTTCTTCATTTGCTTTCCAAAAACCTTCACCTGCTTTCCAAAGCAAAATACTGATAAGAATAAGCACAAAAAACTTGAAAAATACCAAGTTTTTACTTTGCTCTTGAGAAAGACGCTTCATAGCTGTAATGGTTTGCTGTATCAAGAGCATTTTCTGTGCCAAATCCAAAAAAATCCTTAATTTCGCTAAAAAAGGCTTTTTTGCTAAAAACAAGAGCCAAGAATGTCCAAAAACGAACATAAAATCGTTCATTTTCTAACAAAAAGATTTTCGTAAAGAAACAAGCTATCTCCTTGTAAATCTTGAACTTTTTTCGCTGAAAAAGGCAATTGGGGTGCACAAACCCCTTCTCGAAATTGTACCTTTGAAACAAAGACTCTTGCCTCGTCCCAAAGATTTTTTTCAATAAAACTTTGCAATAGCTTTGCCCCACCTTCTACCAAAACCGACTGCACTTTTCGTTCAAAAAGGTCTTGCAACAAATTTTCCAAAAAATTTTCTTCGTCTAAACGAATAAAATCCAAATTCTTTGCAGTTTCATTTTTTTTCAGGTTGTAGCACAACGTAGGTTGAGAGCTATCAAAAATATGATGTGCAGGCGGCAGGCTCAAATTTTTATCAATCACAATGCGAATGGGGTTTTTGCCTGTCCATTCTCTTACATTGAGTTGCGGATTGTCGTAGTAAGCCGTATTTGTGCCAACCATTACGGCTTGCTCTTCCGCACGCCACTTATGCACCAATGTTCGGCTATGAATGTTGCTTATCCATTTAGACGAAAAATCTTTACGAGCTACGAAGCCATCGGCAGTTTCTGCCCATTTCAGTATAATGTAAGGACGCTTCTTTTCCATAAATGTGAAAAAACGTCTGTTCAAATAACGTGCTTCTTGTTCTAAAACACCTACTTTTACTTCAATACCTGTTTCTTGTAAGATTTGTATACCTCTGCCTGCTACTAGCGGATTACTATCCAGATTAGCCACTACCACACGAGGAATCTTTTTCTCTACAATCAAATTAGCACAAGGGGGGGTTTTACCAAAATGGCTACAAGGCTCTAAATTGACATACAAAGTGCTTTCAGAAAGGAGTTCAGAATTAGCTACGGAGGCAATTGCATCAACTTCGGCGTGAGCTTTCCCATATTCTTTGTGCCAACCTTCACCGATAATTTTTCCTTGATAAGCAAGCACACAGCCTACCAAAGGATTGGGAGCAACCGAGCCCATGCCAAGCGTTGCCAATTGCAAAACTCTTTGCATAAGCTCAGTATCGCTCATCAGACAGTCGTAGTTAGGTTCACTACTTCAATAGCCTTAATTTCAGCAACTTCTTGGCGAATAGTAGCTTCAATACCTGCCTTGAAAGTCATTTCAGACATAGGGCAATTTCCGCATGAACCCACAAATTCCAACTTCAAAATTCCATCATCTGTAATTTCTAGAATACGAACATTACCGCCATCTGCCTCTAAATAAGGGCGAATCTGATTGAGAGCTTTCTCTACTTTTGCAAACAAATCCATAACGAATTTGAAGTTTAGGAGTTTCTGAGTGTTTGAATTTTTCAAGATTTCAGCTTGCAAATCAAATTTAATAAAAATCTACGGCAAGGCAAATCTTTTAATCAATAAGTTTCAGTGCTTTTTGAGCATCTTTATCATCGGGATAGTATTTCAGGAAAAACTCTAAATCTTTGCGGGCTTGCATCTTATTTTTCTTTGCCCAATGAGCCATTCCTCGGTAATAGTAAACAGGTATGGCATCTGGTTCTATTTCTAGCACTTGTTCGCATTCTTTGAGCAAATCGTCATAGCGTTCTTCTTCGTGTAGAAAGTTAATTTTATTGAGGCGGTATTCCACCTCTTTGGGTGCAAGAGCAATCGCCTTATCAATACTTTTGAAAGCCTCTTCGCTATCCCCCATTTCAAAGAGCAAAAGAGCTTTTTCGGCATGATAATTGGCTTGTAAAGGGTTTTGGCTAATTGCCTTATCTATGTAAAAAATTGCCTGCCCCATGTTTTGAGCTTCGGCGGCGGCAAGCCCTCGCATCAGGTACAAATAGCCCAAATCTCGTTCTTTGGGCAGTTTTTCGGCTTTTTCAAAATCGCGATTAGCCTCCTGAAATTTCCCCATCAGAGCGTAGGTTATCCCCCGAATGGTGTAAGATTTAGAATTCAGGCTATCTATTGCCAAAGCCTTTTCAATATCTTTAAGAGCTTCGGCGGTTTTATCTTTTTCCAAAATTTCCAAACAACGTTCCTGATAAGCCACCACCAAAACACTATCTAAAAACTTTTCAGAAAACTCTTTCTGAAAAATAGGATTGGCATTCATCAGCACATCTGCTTTTTCATCTTTTTCGTTGCGAAGCAAATAGATTTCGGGCGTTATATTAAGAGCCTTCAAATAACTTTCTTTTGCTTCTTGACTTTTTCTAGCGTAGTGAGCTATAATAGCTTTATTGTAATAAACTTCGGCGGGCAAGTGTTTTTGCAAAGTTTCTGCTTCGTTGATAGCTTTCCAAGCCTCTTCGTATTTCCTGAGCTGAAAATAGCACAAAGCCTGCATATAGTATAGTTGAGCATTTTGTATTTTTTTAGGGCTTTGGGTTATGGAAAGAGCCTGTTTGTAATTTTTAGTTTTGTAAAGCGATCTTGCCCAAAAATAAAAATCATCTTCTTCAAAAGCATTCGGATTTTTTTTCAGAATTTGCTCATAGATACGGATAGCCTCTTTGTAGTTGCCTTTTTCACTTAAAACAAAAGCTCTTATTTTTTGAGCCATAATATTTTCGGGGTCTAATTTCAGTGTCTGTAATATTATCTTTTCGGCTTGCTCATATTGCTTTTCGTTTGCACAAATAATAGCTTTCAGAAGTAAAAACCTGTTTTCATTAGGGTAGTAGCCAATGGCTTTTTCTGTATAGTTCAGTGCTGTTTTAGGATTTTCTGCTTGTAGATGGGCTTCAGCTATTTTGTACAAAGCCTCTGCATTGTTCTCGTCCAATTTCAAAGCTATTTCTAAATCTTTGATAGCTTTATGATACAAGCCCATATTCATATAAGCCTCTGCTCTGCCTATGTAGCTTGCTGTATCTTTGGGCTGGCGACGAATTATTTCCGAAAAACCTTTTTCTGCTTCCTCATTTTTTCCTTCTTCCAACTTATACAATGCTTTGATAAAAAACGGTAGTAGCCAAGTAGAATCTAATTTCAAACATTTATCAAGCAACTGATAGCCTTGTGTGTAGTTACCCTTTTCCAAAAGTCGGACTGCTTCATCGTATGTAGCTTTTTTATTTTCTTTTTGAGCAAACAGTTGAAAGTTCAGAAAGAAAATAGGCAAAAAAGCAAGGCAAATGTTTTTTATCTGCCGCTTTTTAATTTTTTTTTCTTGCTTGTTGTGCTTTGTATGTTTTTTCATAATTATCTGAAACTTCTGTAACGTTTAAAGCCTTTTCGTAGCTCTTTGATACTTACTTTGATAATAGTGTAAGTAGGAATAGCGACAATCATACCTACTGCTCCTGCAAGGCTTGCTCCCGAAACAATCACAATAAAAATTTCTAATGGGTGAGCTTTTACACTTTTTGAAAAAATAAAAGGTTGCAAGAAAATATCATCAATCAGACGCACTGTAAAAAAAAGCGAAACAAATTTAAAAAGTTTTAACGAAAGTGGAAAATCGGGAACCGAAAAACTATTGCTTACAATTACCAGAACACCAAAAGCAAGCCCCGAGAAAGGTCCTAAATATGGAATAAAATTGATAGAAGCCGCCAGTGCCGCAATAGTAATAGCATAAGGAATATCAAGCAAGATACCACCTATGGCGTAAATGCTAAAAACAGCCAAAGTTTCTATCAAAATACCCCGCAAATAATTAGAAAGCAAGTGCTCTATTTTATAAAAAGCTGTAATAAGTACCTCAAAATAACGATTGGGAATAGCCGAAGTTACTATTCTACGAAAGAGACCTTTTTCGTAAAGCAAAAGAAAGGTCATAAAAGTAATTGCAAGCAAATATACAAATACCGAGCCTGCAACCCCCATCAAACTATTCACCAAACCTGCAATATCAAATTTTTCGAGGAAAGCTTTCAGAATAGTATTCAGTTCTTCTAAAATAAATCCTTTTTGAGCATTTACTTTAAGTTCTTCTATGAGGAAAGTCTCTAAATTTTTGAGTGGCTCTGTGATTTGCAAGCTCAAAACATTGGGCTTGATAGAGCGTAAGAGCCGAAGCTGGTCAGAAATCAGCGGAAAGAATAAACGCACAAAAAGCGTAATAAAAGCTATCACTGATAGCATTGCCACCAACACGGCAAGCACACGAGGAATTTTTACTTTAAAAACGTATATTTCAGAAATATAATCTACCAGAGGGCGTAATATAGCCGCAATTACCAAAGAAATAAGCAAATAACGCCAAACATCAAAAAGTAGCCAACCTAAAAAAAACAAAAACAATACTCCCAAGCCAATTTGTAGGAATGTTTTCCATTTGTTATTCGGCAAGAAAGAAAGCGTTGCAAGCATTTTTAGATAAAATTGCAGACCCACAAGAAGTAAAGCTCTTGTAGGTCTTTTTTTAGAGAAAATTTCAATTTTCTACTGAACTAAAATATTATATGAAGCAAGCAATTCCTTATATTCAGGACTGTTTCGGCGTCTTAAAGACTCGTTTTTTGCTAGTTCCTGCAGCTGCATGATGCCTTCCAGAATTTGTTCAGGACGAGGCGGACACCCAGGTACATACACATCAACAGGAATAACTCTATCAATGCCCTGCAAAACGCTGTATGTATCAAAAATGCCCCCACTCGAAGCACAAGCCCCCACCGAAAGCACCCAACGGGGTTCAGCCATCTGCTGATATACTTGCTTTAAGATAGGTGCCATTTTTTTGGCAATAGTACCTGCTACAATGAGCATATCCGCTTGACGTGGCGAAAAGCTCGGACGCTCCGAACCGAAACGTGCCAAGTCATACGTAGAAGCCATCGTACTCATAAACTCAATGCCACAGCAAGAAGTGGCAAAAGGTAAAGGCCAAAGCGAATTAGCTCTTGCCAATCCGATGATTTTATCAAACTGAGTAGCAAAAAAACCTTGCCCCTCATAGCCTTCAGGTTTATCTACAATTTTGACCATAATTCTCCCCGTATTTGAATTTCAAATAAAAAATGAATTTACTCCCACTTCAAAACATCACGTCTGATGATATAATAAAAGCCTATTAAAAGCAATCCTACAAATGTAAGCATTTCCCAAAAACCAAACCAACCCAAATCTAAAAAATTAACTGCCCAAGGATACATAAAAATAATTTCTACATCAAAAAGCACGAACAAAATAGCAACCAAAAAATACTTGATAGAAATAGGTGTACGAGCATCTCCTATGGACTCTACCCCACATTCAAAAGCAATATCCTTGTTTTTGCCTTTTCGTTTCGGACCTATAAGATGAGTAACTATCATTGTAACTACTACAAAGCTCAAAGCTAAACCCAATTGTATAAGAATAGGTAGATAGTCAGAAGGAACATGCATTTTTTCCATAAACAAATAATTTTTGAGCGAAAGTAGCGAGCTTTCCTGCAAAAAACAAATAAAAAATGAACTTTGTTGCAAAAATTCATCCTTTTTGCTGAAAAAACTCATTCAGAAAACTTTGAACTTTCAAAGCCTTTTGCGTATATTCGCTCAAAAACAAAGCGTACGCTTTTGTATGTTATGAAGCATTTCGAAAACCTTTCTCCTATTTGCTTTGATTTACTCACCATAGCTTCACTAATGGGCGACAAATTCAACATGGCTATGCTCACCGAACTTTATCCTCAAAAAGAAAATCTTTTATCCCCATTAGCAGAGGCTATCCGAGAAGGAATTATAGAACAATTTACCGAAAAAGACGAACAATTTTTACGTTTCAAAAATGAGCAAAGTAGAAGTTATTTCAACGAGAACATAGCCAATCTTCACAATGACAGTATTTTAAAAAAAATTGTAAAATGGCAAGTAGAGCAGTTCAATCAAGCTGAAAAACGTATCCAACGTTTTACCCAAAAACACGAAGAAGGTATAAAAATTCTTAAATACTTGCTCAATCATCCGGCTATTGTAGATGGCT
Organism: uncultured Cytophagales bacterium; assembly: GCA_938002655.1. Classification (GTDB taxonomy): domain Bacteria; phylum Bacteroidota; class Bacteroidia; order Cytophagales; family Thermonemataceae; genus Raineya. The sequence continues at coordinate 145,778 of CALLAC010000008.1, read as the reverse complement.
TATGGAAAGATGCCCTCCCCCTGATTACCGAAAATCTACACAAACTCATCGGTTCTGATTTGATTAGTATTTGGGCATATGACGAAAACCAAGGCATCATACAATGCGTAGAAATGTATGAACATACAAACAGAAAACACATTCCAGTTAGCGATATAAAAGCTCATAGCTTGTGTATCAAAGATTTTCCTACGTATTTCAATGTGCTCAAAAATGAAAATATCATTGTTGCAAATGATGCCCTCAACAATCCTGCAACGTATGAACTTACAGAAATTTATTTCAAACCAATGGGGATAAAATCTCTGCTAGATGTGCCATTTTTTATGGAAGGGAAATTAGCAGGTATTATTTGTTTCGAGCAATACAACCTACGAATTTGGCTTCCTGATGAAATTTTTTTCGGCATAAGTATTGGTACTTTTCTTTCTCTTACTTATCAATCTTTACAACGCAAACGTTCCGAAAAACTCTTGCAAGAAGCTAATGAATATCTAGTAAAACTCAACAACGAAATCATTCAACAAAATGAAGAAATCAAAGCTCAAGCCGAAATCATCAAAATGCAAAATCAGGAATTGCAAGCCCAAAATGCTTCCATACAATATCTTAACCGAGGTTTGGAAGATTTAGTCAAGCAAAGAACTGAAAACCTCAATCAAACCACTGCCAAACTTATCTCTATCAACGAAGAATTAGATGCCTTTTTCTATCATTCAGCTCATGACCTTCGCCGTCCGCTTACCAATATTTTAGGACTTTTAGAAATTGCAAAAATGCAAAACCCACCTCAAGAAATGCAAGAAATATTGGGGTATATCAAAGATACCGTACTGGGAATGGATGCAATGCTTCGCAAACTTATTAGCATCAGTGCCATCCTCAACCAAGTCAATAGTAAAAAACTTATTGATTTTGAAGAAATTCTTAAAGAAATATGGCTTTTACTTGAAAGATTGATAGAGCAGAAACATATAGAAGTTATTACTCAAATAGAGCCTCATTTGAATTTTTATTCAGAAAAAGAGACTGTAAAAGCTATTCTGCACAATCTTATTGAAAACGCTCTCATTTTTGCCCGCCCCGAAGGTGCTTGGGTAAAAATAGAAATATTTAGGCAAGAAGAAAAAGCCGTTTATATTCGCATTTCTGATAACGGAATTGGCATTCCCGAACAATACCATCAAAAAATTTTTCAGATGTTTTTTCGTGCCAGTTACTACTCGCAAGGCAACGGCTTAGGATTGTATATCGTTCGCAAAGCTGTAGAACAACTGCAAGGTACTATTAGCCTCCAAAGCGAAGTGGATAAAGGCAGTGTTTTCTGTGTAAAACTACCTTATTGAGGATTTCTTGCCACTTCCTCTATACTTTTTTTCAACAACAAAACTCTTGTTTTCTCGTTAATATTCCATAGTTTTGCGAAAATTTTTAACTCAACTCAGCAATGATAACAGCTATTATCATCATTTTTTGTATAGGCTATTTACTCATAGCCTTAGAACATAATATTCGCCTCAATAAGACTGCTCCCGCTTTACTTGCAGGAATTATTTGTTGGGCTATTTATATCGTAGCCGCCGAAAACAAAGAGCTTGTCAAAGAACAACTGTATCATCATTTGGCAGAAATTTCGCAGATTTTGTTTTTCCTTTTAGGAGCTATGACTATCGTAGAACTCATTGATGCTCACGACGGCTTTGATATTGTGAAAAACCAAATCAATACCAAAAACAACAAGCGTTTGCTATGGGTAATGAGCCTGTTTTCATTTTTTTTAGCGGCAATTATTGATAACCTTACCACAGCGATTGTGATGGTTTCTATTTTGCGGAAGGTTATCAAAGATAAAGAGCAAAGGCTTTTATTTGCAGGTGTGATGGTAATTTGTGCTAATGCAGGAGGCGTATGGTCGCCAATAGGTGCTGTAACTACCACAATGCTCTGGATAAAAGGGCAAGTTTCAGCAGGAGCTGTAGTAACCGAAATATTTTTACCTAGTTTGGCTTGTGCCCTCACCCCACTGATTTACTATCAGTTCAAGCTACCTAAACAAGATATCCAGCAATTTAGTGAAAAAAATGAAGAAGTAAACCCTGATGGCAAAACTATGCTTGCATTGGGCATAGGCATACTGATTATGGTGCCTATTTTTAAAACACTCACAGGGCTCCCCCCTTTTATGGGAATGCTTTTGGGCTTGGGTTTGGTATGGGTAATTTCTGAAATTATTCATAGTAACAAAGACGACGAACGCCGTCGTCCACTTTCGGTAGCTCACGCTCTTTCACGCATCGATACGGCAAGTATTTTGTTCTTTTTAGGCATTCTGCTTGCCGTAGCGGCTTTGGAGTCTACACATATTCTTGCTAATTTTTCTGAAATGGTAACCAATGCTGTCAAAGATTTTAACCTCATTTCGCTTATTATTGGAGTATCTTCTTCGGTAGTAGATAATGTGCCTTTGCTTGCGGCAGTGCAAAATATGTATTCTATGGAGCAATTTCCTATGGATAGTAAATTTTGGCTACTCACAGCTTATTCTACGGGTACAGGGGGTAGCATACTTATTATTGGCTCGGCGGCGGGCGTTGCGGCTATGGGTATGGAAGATATTACCTTTACGTGGTATCTGAAACGTATGTCGCTAATTGCTATTACAGGTTTTTTGGTAGGTGCGGCTGTATTTTTCCTTTTGCATGGCTGGTAAAAGATTTGTATTGCTATGTCTTGGCTTTGTATTTCTTGCGAAACAGTGAATTATGGCCGCGACTTTCGATGCATTGTTTGTGGTACAGAACGTTATTATGCTCATCAAGAAGTACAGAGCCTTCTGGAAAATCATCCCGAATACCAAACACTCAAAGAACAAAACAAAAAACTTACCCAACAAAATAAATGGCTTCAAACACGTAACCGCAACCTCACACAAGAAAACAAACAGCTCAAAGAAATTCTCGCAACACTCGAACAAAAAAACGCTAAAAACATTCTTGATGCTTCTCGGCAAGAAAAAAAACAAGAAAGTAATCATGAGTTTGATTTGCTAAAAGAAAGAATAACAAGCTACTGCTATTCTAAAAATCAAAGCTTACAAGAAAAAATTATATGGGGCGAGCTAATCGCTATTTTAAGCACTTTTTGGGCTATTTTTTGGGCTACTCGCTAAAAAAATCGCAAATATCTTCGGTAAAAGGGATGATACGTAATGTTTGCAAACCTACTTTTTTCGCTCCTTCCAAGTTTCGCAAGCTATCATCAATGAAAAGCGTTTTCTCGGGCTTTAGATTATTTTCCTCAATCACTTGCTCATAAATAGCTCTTTCGGGCTTGGCTTTGCCCACTTCAAACGAATAATAGGGCTTTCTGACAAGCATTTTAAGTGTAGCGGCACTAGTTTGTTTCCGCAGAATATTTTCTACCTCCTCTAAATGTGTAGGATTGGTATTGCTCAAAATAAACGTAGGTAGTTGGTTTTGTAAATTTTCAAGTAAATTTACCCTTTTCTGTGGAATATCTAAAAGCAAAGCATTCCAAGCCTGTTTGAGTTCTGCTAAGGTAGCATTTAAGCCGAAAATTTTTTGAATTTCTGAAAAAAAAGTATTTTCAGAAATTTTTCCTGTTTCAAACTCATAAAAAATGGGGTGTTTGGTCAGGTATTCGCCTTCGCCGAACTGGTGCGAAGTGTATTTTTCAAGGGCTTTGAGCGTAAGATTGAAATCAATATCAATAATAACTCCGCCCAAATCAAAAATAATTGCCTCAATCTGATTTTTTAAGCAATCTTGAAGCCAACGTTTTTTTTCTTGCATATACGAAATTTTGGCAAGAAAGTTAGAAATTTTATCTGTATCTTTGTAACAAAGCTTTCTTTTCTGTAGTTTTTTCAGAAAACAAACTATGAAAAACCTGATTGTTTTCCTTTTACCATTTTTTTTTACAAACTTTTTACTTGCTCAAAATAAATTTACTATTAGCGGTTATGTACGCGATGCCGCCACAGGCGAAGACCTCATTGGGGCATCAGTTTGGGAAGCTAAAAGTAAAGTGGGTATTCTTACCAATGCTTATGGCTACTATGCTTTGGAAATCCCCATTAGCAACGATACCATTATCCTGAAAGCCAGTTTTGTGGGCTATGTCGAATATACACAAAAAATTTTCTTTACCCAAAGCCTCATGCTCAATATACTTTTGCAAACCGACCAAGCCCAAGAGCAAATTGAAGCCATTGAAGTAGTAGGCGAAGATAAGTTTAAAGATGCCGTAGAAAAAACGCAAATGAGCGTAGAAAAGTTGGATTACAAAGAAATAAAAACCGTACCTGTAATTTTTGGCGAAACAGATTTGATAAAAGTTTTGCAACTCAAGCCAGGCGTACAATCGGGTGCAGAGGCTTCGGCAGGTCTGTATGTACGCGGTGGCGGTCCTGACCAAAACTTAGTGCTTTTGGACGAAGGACTTATCTACAACGCCGCTCATCTGTTTGGTTTTTTCAGTATTTTCAACTCCGATGCTATCAAAAATGTAGAACTCTACAAAGGCGATTTTCCCGCCCAATATGGAGGTAGGCTCTCTTCGGTGCTGGATATCAAGATGCGTGAGGGCAATAAAAACCGCTTTTCGGGTACAGGTGGCATAGGACTGATTTCATCAAGGCTTACACTTGAAGGTCCTATTCAGAAGGGTAAATCTTCTTTTATTGTTTCGGGCAGAAGGACCTATTTTGATATCATCACTCGTCAAATCAACAAGATCAACGAAGGCAAACCTAACTACAACCCTATCCCCGATTATTACTTTTATGATTTGAACCTCAAAGCTAATTACGAAATTAGCGAAAAAGATAGGATTTTTGTCAGTGGCTATTTTGGCAGAGATATATTCCAATTTACAGGCAATCGGGGTAATTTTAACTTTGATTTTGATTGGGGCAATAGCTCGGCTACGGTGCGTTGGAATCATATTTTTAGCCCCAAATTATTCTTAAATACCACTGCTATTTACTCGGATTATCAGTACAAAATTCGCAACCGCTTTGCTTCTTTCCTTTTCAATATCGGCTCAAACATCAAAGATTACAACTTCAAAACCGATTTTGATTATCTGCATAGCGAGAAACATCATATTCGTTTTGGAGCCCAAGCCATACATCATCAGTTTGGTGTAGCTCGGATACGCTTTGCCAGCGACGACAACCGCGTCAATTTTAATTCGGGCAATACCTTCGAAGCTACTGAAATGGGCATTTACTTCAACGATGATATAAAATTTAGCGAGAAATGGCGACTTAATGCGGGTTTGCGTGGCTCGGGCTTTGTGCAAAATCAGACTTTCTACACAGGGCTTGAACCTCGCACAGCTCTACGTTACAAACTCAATGAGAAAACCTCGCTGAAAGCAAGCTTTGCTCAAATGTATCAATACGTGCATTTGCTTTCCAATTCGGGAGCTACATTGCCAACTGATATATGGTACCCTTCGAATGAAGTTGTAAAGCCGCAACTTTCAAGGCAAGTTGCCACAGGCATAAACCATTTGTTTAAAAATAACGAACTACTCTTTACCGCCGAAGCCTACTATAAACAAATGAAAAACCAGATTGATTTCCGCGATGGGGCAAACCTTTTCCTCAACGATAATCTCAACGCCGAATTTGTCTTTGGCAAAGGTTGGAGCTATGGCATAGAACTTTATGTTGAGAAAAAAGCAGGTAAACTTACGGGTTGGCTGGGTTATACGCTCTCTTGGACAAAACGCCAATTCGCTGATTCTTCCAACAACAACGCTCCTATCAATTTCGGTAAAGCTTTTTTCCCCCGATACGATAGAAGACACGATATTGCCCTTGTGCTAATGTACAAAGTTAATGAAAACGTAACAATTGCTTTTAATTGGGTATTGGGCAACAACAACTGGGTAACTATCCCACAAGGCAGATTTGGTGTACAAGGCGTAAATGGAGCAAATTTTCTTTTAGGAAATGATTTTGGTGAAAGAAGCAACTACCAAATGCCTGCTTATCACCGAGCCGATTTGAACATCATACGCAAATTTAAACCCAAATGGGGAGAAGCTGACCTTACCTTCAGCATCTATAATCTTTACAACCGACGCAACGCCTTTGTCATTTATTACGAACCTGCCGAAGAAAACGCTCAAATCAACTTTTTCACACAATTCCGAGCTCGACAGCTTGCTCTTTTCCCTATCATTCCAACGCTTACCTATAATTTCCGATTTTGAATTTTTTCAGGAAATTTTTATCTTTACCCAATAGCAAAACGCAATCCTATATTGTTATGAACGAACGCAGTAGTATCTTCGATATGATAGGTCCCATAATGATAGGACCTTCAAGCTCGCACACGGCAGGCGTAGTACGTATTGGCAGAGTAGCTCATAAGATTTTGGGCAGAACGCCTCAAAAAGCTACTATCACCTTCTACAATTCTTTTGCTCAAACCTATGAAGGGCATGGTAGCGATAGAGCTATTATTGCAGGCCTAATGGATTTTGCCACAGACGATACACGTATCAAGAACTCCTTTGATTTTGCCAAACAGGCAGGTATGCAATACATTTTCAAAGCCGTAGGCAATGCCTCTCTCTACCACCCCAACACCATAAAATTAGAACTCGAAGCCGAAGGGAAACAAATTGAAATAATTGGTGAAAGTCGTGGCGGGGGAATTATCAATATTGCCTCGTACAATGGCTTTCGGGCAGATATTTCTGCTTCTACGCATACGCTTATTGTGCTTGCCGAAGATGCCAAAGGCAAACTTGCTTTCATTGCCAATATTTTAGCCCAAGACGACTGCAACATTGCTACGGCTTCGGTTTCAAGAAAAGGAAAAAACGATTTGGCTTGCCACTTTTACGAAATGGATAGCCCCCCTCGCCCCCTTACCCTTGAATACCTCAGAAGTCTGAAATGGACTTACGAAATTACTGCCATTGATTGCACGCAAATCTAAAGCTTATTCCTCTTTTTTCTTGGCTTTTTTCTTTTTCTTGGACGGCTTTTCAGGATACTGGAAGCCGTATTTTTTAGTAACCTCACTGCGTTTCATCACCCTAATAGAGGCTTTCATTCGGATATCTTTTAGGGGGCGGTCGCGGGCATCGGTGGGTTCGGCAATAATTTTTTCTAAAACTTCAAAGCCTTCAAGCATTTCTCCGAAAACAGTGTAGTTTTGGTCTAAATGAGGGGTACCTTTTTTAGTTTTGTAAAATTCGCGATGCTCCACAGGGAATTTATGCTGTATTCGTGCAGAAAGAGCATCTAACTCTTCATCAGTAAAGGTTCTACCTTGTACGATATAAAACTGACAACTGCTGGAAGCCTTTTGAGGATTATTGTCGCGAGCCGCCGCCAACGCTCCTCTTTTATGAAATAGGTCGGGGTGAAATTCAGCATCAATACGATAATCTAAGCCGCCCATTCCAAGCATTTCGCCAGGTTTGGCATTTTTGGAATTAGGGTCTCCGCCTTGTATCATAAAATCCTTAATAACTCGATGAAAAAGTAAGCCATCGTAGAATTTTTCACGCACTAGTTTAAGAAAATTAGCTCGATGCTTGGGAGTTTGTTCGTAGAGTACAAACAGCATATCGCCGTAGTCAGTTTGTAATAGCACTAAACTATCTTTTTTTTGAGCAAAAACACCATGAGCCCAAATAATCCAGCTGAAAGCCAAAATTTTTCGCATAGGTTGTCAAGAAGTTTTAGTTTCTAATAGTTCTTGCAGTTCTTTGAGTTGCATTTCAAGCTCTTCGATACGTTTTTTATCTTGTTTTTGTTTTTCGAAAAGAGTAGCCATAATTTTTTGGTTTTCGGCTTCGGCAAGTTTTGCTTCGGTGATGTCTTTGGCAAAAACAGAAACACCAATGACTTCGCCTTTTTCATTGTAGATAGGATTGAACGAATGCTCGCGATACTGAATTTTTTTGTTTCCCAAATCCCTTTTGATAACTTTTTCAAAACGTTCACCTGCCAAAGCTCTATCGTAGTAGCGTTTCCACTCTTCGTGTAGATGCTCGGGTATAGTGGTAAAGATATTATCGCCTTCTTTGAAGTTGTATTCTTTTCGTCTTTTTCTAAATACTTCATTGAAAACAAGCAAATTGTAGTTCTTATCAATTGCCATAATAGAATCTTCGGTATTGTTGATAAGCGATTGCAGATTGGCTTCTTTCATTTTCAGTTCTAATTCGGCTGTACGTTGTTGGGTAACATCAGTAACAACTACTGAGGCTCCAACTACTCTTTGTCTTTCGTTGTAAATAGGGTTGTAAAGAATATCGTAATAATATGTAACTCCACGAATAGTAACGGTAGCACTGGTTTTAAAACGCTCTCCTGATAAAGCCCTCTGGATTTCCTCCATCATTTGCTCGTAGGTTTTGCCTGGAAAGGCATCATCAACAATTCTGCCTACATCTAAATATATCCCGACTGATTCGTAAAGGTTTTTCATAGCCTTGTTGATAACCGTGATTTGCCTTTTGTGGTTGAATGCCATGATGGCATCGGAGGTGTTATCCAACAGAGCACGCATATTACCTTCTTTTTCAGAAAGTTCTCTTTGATTTCTCTGCATTTCTTCTTGGGTAGCTTGCAATTCTTCAATATTCTGACGCAGTTCTTCTTCTTTTTCTCTCATCAGAATAGTTACTCTTTGCGATTCTTCTAAGAGTTGTTGGGTGCGGCGATTTACTTTTGTACTTGAAAACGTAGAAGCCACACTATCGGCTATTTGTTTGATAAATTCTTGTTGGTATTCCTCAAATTCGTGAAAAGAAGCTAGTTCTATTACACCTTCTACTTTCTCATTGATTTTAAGCGGAACAATGAACACATATCTGGGATTTGCTCCGCCCAAACCTGTTCTTATTTCGATATAATCATTAGGCACTTCACTCAAATAAATAGGTAAGCCTTCTAACCAAGCTCTTCCTACTAGCCCTTGCCCTTTGAGAACTTTCTTTTCAAGAAATTTCTTTTTGTTGTAAGCATATGCAGCAACAAGCTCCAAATAAGCTTCATCAGGATTAGTATCGTTTACAATAAAAACGCCTCCCTGATTGGCTCCTACGTATTTTACGAGTTCGCCGATAAGCTCTTCGGAAAGCTTTTCCAGATTATTACTTTCTCTACGTAAAATTTCACTAAACTTTGCAATTCCTGCATTTCGCCAAGTACGAATACGCTCTTCTTTTGAAACCTTCAAAAGACCTTCTCGCATTTGGGTAATAGCCTCTCCGAACTTACCCTTCCCTTCGAAAACATTCAATTCGGCATCGTATTTACCTTCTTTTACACTGATAGCATATTTTCGCAAATTTTGTAAGTTCTTGGTTAGTATATTCAAATTGCGAGTAATAGGCTCTAATTCACTTACTTGGGTGTGCAGAGTTTCAGGTAAGCCCCCTTTGGAAAGCTCTTGGGTAAAAATATTCACCTCTTCTAAATTTTTTCCAATATGGTTGTTGAGCAAGAAAATAACAGCTACCAAAGCCACTGCTGTAATAAGAAAAACTATTACCTGAAAAAGTGTAAAAAACTGATTTTCCTGTCGTATATCTACATAGAGTTTTTCAGTAGCCTTATTATTAAAGCTGATAAGTTGCGAAAAATAGACATCAAGTTCTTTTTGCAAACGTGTAATTTCATTGGTAAGCAGAAAGGCAAGGGCGTCATCGTAAAATGTAACAGCCTTATTGGCTTTGATAGTCGTGGTATCCGACACATCTACCCTATCCGAATAATATACAGGGTTTCGTTGCCCTTTTTTATTGATAGAAATGGCTTCCTTGACGAGTTTGTCCATTTTTGCAAGCCTATCGGCAATGGCTTCGTAGGTTACGGCTAATTCGGGTTCATTGGTACGCTTTGCCACTATTCTTTGCAAAGAATCATTGAAGGCAAGTGCCTTTTTTTCCCACAAATCCAGAATCTCTTCATTAGTCCGAGAGCTAATCCTTTGTTCGGCGGCATAAACATTATTTTGCAAAATTGAAATTATCTGATTGACAGCTTGAAAGCAAGCATAAGCATACAACTTTACAGGCTGATAAGTAGAAGCAATCGCTTCGTTGCGTTTGGTTATCTGTACCATTCGACCAATCAGCAGATATGCAAACACTATCATCAAAGTACCTGCAACAGCAATACTTATAGCAATACGACTCTGAAAAGATTGCGTATTGAACCTGAAAAGACGTACCAAACGACTGACAAGAGCTTTCATTTTGTTTCAAGCAAAAGATTTTACCAAAAGAGTTTGCGAAATTTACGCAAATTTGCAATTCCTTCCAAATTTTCAAATAAAACCGCAAGAAACTTTTATCGCAAGTGCCAAAGTGAATTGACCCCTATCATTCGGCTGGTGGTAAAACCTTCGCCATAAATAGCTCCGATCTGATGTCCAAATTCTTTGGCTCGTGCTTCGATAAAGGCAAAAAATTCGGGCGTAGAAATGTAGGTTTGTGGCTCGCTATTGTCTGTTGCATTGAATTGCGTACTATATGCCAAAATTGCTTGTTTTTTGATTTCCCAAAACTCAGTAATATCTACCACGAAAGTAGGTTGTATGTACCTATCCTGAATGAAATGATACACAAGATCGGGTCGGTGAGCTTGCTGACCTGTTTCAATTTTTCTCAAACCTGCCAGAAAGCAGGCATCTCGCACCAATTCAGCGGCACGGGCGTGGTCGGGGTGGCGGTCGGTAATTGCATTTGTAAGTACAATTTTAGGCTTGTATTCCCTTATTTTGCGAATAATAGCAAGTTGATGCTCCTTATCATTGCAGAAAAACCCATCGGCAAATTTTAGATTTTCTCGCAAGTGTAAGCCTAAAATCTGTGAGGCTTTTTCAGCTTCTTGCCGACGTATTTCAGCATTTCCTCTTGTGCCCAGTTCGCCTTGCGTAAGGTCTACAATACCCACTTTATTGCCTTGTGCAAGATGTAAAGCAAGCGTACCCGAACACGAGAGCTCTGCATCGTCGGGGTGTGCGGCAAAAACTAAAATATCTAACTCCATTTTTGTTGTTGTAACATTATTTGTGGCAATTTACAGAAAAATACAAAATACGTCATTTGACGTATGGAAAAAATCACAATATAGAGCCTTTTTTGTAAAAAAAAACCTATGAGAAACCATTTTTTTATGCTCGCTTGGATAGTTTTAGGATTAGCAACTGCCCAAGCCCAAACCGAAATTTTCGAAGCTATCCGCGATGGCAACCAAGAGCGTTTTATGCAGCTTGTGCAAGACCCCAAGAACGTCAATGCAAAGGTAAAATGGCAAGAGAAAACCTGGCTTTACGAAAACTTTACACCGCTGATGCAAGCCGTCTCGTATCAACGCGAAGAGATGGTCTTGGAGTTACTCAAACGCAAAGCCAAAGTAAATGCCAAATGTAAAGTAGTAGAAGGGTACGAAATTGATAAATGCGAAGCGAAAGTAACTGGCTACACAGCTCTGCATATGGCGGCGGCAAAAGGAAACGAAAACATTATCAAGCTATTGATTAGAGCTGGTGCCGATACCCGTGCCGAAGTAAAGATTAAATTCCGACATCAAAAATGTTACAAAACTTCCAATGGCTGGTATGTAGAAGAGTTTGTACTTGGTCCGCAGGGCTATGCCGAAACTTTCAAGCAAGATGACGCCGCTCGCATCATTCGTACTGCCAAAGGTTCTAAATGGATTAAAGAACCTATCAAATAACATGAGCTGTAAGGCTAAAAACTGATTTTCAAATTTTTATTGAATAAAATTAGCCTAAAATTTTTGATAGTGGTGTAAAAAGTATGATGATGAAATTTGATTGATTGTGCTTTTTTATACGAAAATGTAATTGCTTAGGTAAATATATTAAACTTATTTGCGATTTACCGAAAAACTCAGCAAAAGTAAGTTTACCGAAGCGGAGCCGAGGCATTTTCATAAGAATAAGGTTTATTTCAGATTTGATGGGTGTAGTTCGGCTTTGCTCACTAACCAAGCAAAGCCGATACGTAAAAAATACGTCATTTGAGGTATAGCATCTATGTAGAGGCTTTCTTTTCTTTGAGGAAAAATAATTGAATTATGAATATTCGTATTCTCATTTTCAGTCTATTATGGTTATGGCGTGTAGTAGCTTATTCCCAACCTGACCTTATCCCTTACCGCAAAGGCGATAAATGGGGATTTTGCGATAAAAATAAAAAAATAGTGATTGAATGCAAGTATGATGAAACAAGCGAGTTTACAGAAGAACTCGCCGCAGTTCTACTTCAAAAAAAATGGGGCTTTATTGATAAAACAGGCGAAGAGGTAATTCCATGCCGTTATGATATGGTCGGTGATTTTACAGAAAGCTTAGCAAAAGTACAATTAAATAAAAAATGGGGCTTTATTGATAAAACAGGCAAAGAGGTAATTCCATGCCGTTATGATATGGTCGGTGATTTTACAGAAGGCTTAGCAAAAGTACAATTAAATAAAAAATGGGGTTTTATTGATAAAACAGGCAAAGAAGTAATTCCTATTCAGTACGATGAAGCAGGCGATTTTTGCGAAAATATCAAAAAAGAGAATTGTACAGGTTTAGCTCGTGTAAAACGCAATAAAAAGTGGGGATTTATTGATAAAACAGGTAAGGAAATTATTCCTTTACAGTATGATAATGCAGGTTGTATGTGCAGCAACCTTGCCGCAGTACAACTGAATAAAAAATCAGGGTTTATTGACAATATGGGAAAAATAGTTATCCCAATAGAATATGAAGACGTTATTTCTTTCAATGAAGGACTTGCCGCTGTAAAGAAAAATAAAAAATGGAGCTTTATTGATAAGTCAGGGAAACAGGTTATTAACTATCAGTTTGATGATGTGAAATGGTTTTTTGATGGACTTGCCGCCGTAAAACGTGGCAAATACTGGGGCTTTATTGATAAATCGGGCAATGAAGTAATTCCTTTTGAATACAATGATGCTCAATTCTTCTATGAAGGACTTGCTCCCATAAAAAATTTTGGCAGTTGGGGCTTTATTGATAAAACAGGAAAAGAAGTGATTGCGTGTAAATACAGATTTACATACAGTTTTATCAATGGCATTGCAAAAGTATATTTAAAAAACAGCAATTTTTTTTACATAGACCGAAACGGCACAGAATATTACGAACCTTAACTTCAAGAAAAAAACAAAAATCAAAAACGTATGAAATCAATTTCTTTTCTTTGTTTTCTGTGGCTTTGGGCATATATTGCTTTCGCCCAAAATGAATCGGCAGTGCGAATGGCTGATGCCGAAGAAACCTACACAATTACCGAAAAAGCAATAGAAACTTCTGCACAAGAAAAAAATGTATCTACTGCGGTACAGCCCTTTTCAGTTAAACCTATTGAACACTTGCAAAAAATTGATGCCCCTAAAACGCTTGTCAAATCTGCTACTTCGGGCAAGTTTCTTGCAAAAATGAAAAAAAACCTCAAACCTCAAAAACAACTTCAAGAAACGAAAACTACGAGAAAAGGTAAATTTTGGTCTGTTTTGTTTGGATTGGTTTCGGTTGTTTTCCTTTTATTGTTATTTGGAGAGGCAACTTGGGCAATATTTTTGATTTCTGCAATTAGCCTAATTGTTTCGCTTGTTATCAATTCCGATGCAGGAGCAGTTTTTGCCGCTATCAATTCTATTATCGGATTGATATTGTTTATCGTTGGTTTGAGCAATTCTAATGGTATGGCACTTTTGTTTGGATTGATAATGCTCGCCTTTTGTCTCGGCGTGTTGGGTGTAGGCTCTGCAAGTAGCAATTCGTATGTAATCTACACAAGGTAATTTTGGTATAAAAAGCCCTTGTGGGTTTTTCTAAAAAGCATTATGAAAAAACTGCATAAGGGCAAATCACCTAAATAAATATGAAAAAACAAGTCTTTCTCGTCTTTATTTTTGTATGTTTGAGCTTTTTTGCAACAGCTCAAAAAGGCATTCCCTCTGCTCCTAATCTTACAGACACACAAGGACGCAGGCAAGGCAAATGGGTGGTTAAGTTCGATAAAAACTGGAAACCTATTGAAAACGCTCAAAGTCAAGATGTAGCCTATTATCGTATTGCAGAGTACAAAAACGGACAAATCGTGGGCAAAGCCAAAGATTATTACGCTCACAATCATCAGTTGCAATTTGAAGGAGAAATTATTGACGAAAACACGCAAAATGAAAAATTAAAAGGCGTTTGCACTTGGTACAACGAAAACGGCAAAAAAGTAGAAGAAAAACGCTTCGACGATAAAGGCAACTTACTAGAAAGAAAAATTTTTGATGAAAAAGGAAATCCCCTGCCACAAGAACAAGTAAAAGCCCTAGAAGATTTTGAAAAAGGCTTCCAACTCAATCAAGAAGGAAAATATAAGGACGCTTTACAATATTTAGAAAGTGCTAAAAAGGTCTTGAACAAAGAAAATTCTAAAGATTATTATCACTTACTTTTGGGTAGTTTGGTCTTGGCTACGCAAAACCTAAAAATATGGGGCAAAGCCTCTCAATATGCCGACGAATATTTACTTGTGCTGAAAGAAAAATTTGGCGAAAACGACAAAAACTATTCCGAAACAGCTCTGGACGTGGCTTTTATCTACGAAATGAGCAACGAATTTCAAAAAGCCGAAAATTGCTATCGGATTGTACTTGCCTACATCGAAAAAACACAAGGAAAGCAATCCAAAGCATACGTCGCACAGCTCAATAATATCGCTTCTATTCGCTTTTTGAAAGAAGATTTCAAAACAGCTCTCCAATATCTACAAGAAAGCAAAAATATTTCTGAAAAAGTAAATGGCAAAAACAGCTCCGAACACGCCTCAATCGTTGAAAACATCGGGCAATGCTATCGATATATGAAAGATTGCCAAAACGCACGCCCTTACTTGCAAGAAGCTATGCAAATTTTCAAAGAACAAAAAGGCACCAGCAGTAAAGAGTACCAGCGTTGCCAAAGAGCCCTCAACGATTGTAGATAGTAAGAAAAATAAACTCGCAAGGTAAAAAACTACATTAAAAAATCTTTTTTATGCATAAAAAAGCACTTTTAGAGGGCTTCTATAATGTACCTGATAAGTTAGTCATTAAAATGCCCGAATATGCACCCGATAAATATAAAAATTCTTTACTTGTAAAAGATGATTTTACAACACTTGGAGTTCTATTTTTATCTATTTTTATCATTTCGTGGATTATCTATAAAAAGTGTATCTTCTGTAATTATCCAAGTTTTCTATTTTTTACAGCAATCACCACAATTCCCCTTATCATTTCACGGATTTACACACATTCTATTCCGAAAGTTTTTGAAGTTCAGATAGATGCGAACGGAATTACTATCAATCAGAATCAATTTTATAGTTGGCGAGACATTGAAAATGAAAAAACGCACTCAATCGGAATATTTGCATTTTTAGATTACTCCATGGATGACAGATACTCACCTGTGGAAGCCGGAGCTTATAAAATATCGTTTAGAAATAAACATACGAAAGAAAAAATAGAATTCTTGGTAAAAGCTAATTTCAATGAAGAAAACTACTCATCGCAACAAGAGATTGCAAATAAAAAACCTAAGGAAAGCATTTTGAGCAAATTATTCTATTCCATTCTTACTTTTAGAGTCAGAACTGAAAGGATACCCATTTTAGAATGCAGAAATTCTGTTGCAAACCTTTTGATAAATTACAGAAAAATTTTTGAAATCCTTGAAGATGAAAACAAAAACTTATGAAAAATACATTTTATTGGTCATTGTATTTTTGGCTATTATTAGTAAATTTTTTGCAGGCACAAGATTGGCAAAGCCAATTCAAAAATGGAGTAAGTGCTTTTCAATCAGGCAATTACAAGGAAGCTATCACCCAACTTTCGCAAGCAAAAACCCAAGCCATAGATTATGTCGGGAAAAATAATATCAATTATTTCTACATCACTACCATTTTAGGCAGAGCTTACGAAAGCAACCTCCAACTCAAAGAAGCTGAGAAAGAGTTTCAGGAAGCCTATACACTTGCAAAAGCCAATTACCCGCAAAATCAGGAAGGTTTTTTGGTGCTTGCCGCTCACAATTTAGGCAAAAATTACTACCAACAACAAAATTACCCCCAAGCCGAAAAATACACCCAAGAGGCTTACCATTTCATCAAAAACCTACCCGAATACGAAGATTATGCTTCTATTTGCCACACTTTGGGAGCTATCTATAAAGAACTCGAAAAGTTCAATGAAGCTGAAAAAATGTTTCTAGAAGTAAAAAAATACACCTCTCCGCAAAGTCAAATCTATTACAATGCTCTCAATGGTTTGGCTATCATTTATTACAAAAAAGGCAAACTCAAAGACGCCGAGCAAGCCTTTCTCCAACTACTTGCCGATAGCCAAAAAGCCTTTGGCAAAAATGAAGAATATGCGAATTATTTACACAATTTAGGAGGTTTTTACAAAGAAATTCACCAAACACTCAAAGCCGAAACTTACCTAAAAGAAGCCCTGTTGCTGCGAGAAAAATTTTTAGGTAAAAAACACCCCGACTATGCCCTCACGTGCAGTTATTTGGGGTATGTGTATCAAGATTTAGGGAAATGGCAAGATGCCGAAAAGCTCTTCCAAAATGCTCTGGCTATCTACAAAGAACAAAATCACCAACAAGACTACTTACTTGTTCTCAACAATTTAGCCAGTCTCAAAGAAGCTCAAGCCCTTTTTGGCGAAGCAGAAAAACTCTACGGCGAAGCACTGCAAATCTGTGAAAAAAATTTAGGTAAAGAAAACAGCACCTATGCAATGCTTCAAAACAATCTCGGAGGTTTGTACACTAAATTAGGCTACTACGGAAAAGCAGAGATTTTCTACAAAAATGCCTTGGCTATTGATGAAAAAATCTATGGAAACAACAGCCTTCCATACCAACAAACTGCAATGAATTATGCCATTTTTAAAAAACAGAAAGGCGAAATTGGCTTTGCCCAAAAAGCATTGGAAAAGTCTTTGCAGTTTTTTGAAAAAACACTTGGTAAAACCAGTTTGCCTTATATTACCGCTCTGCAAGCTCTTGCAAGCATAGATTTGCAAAAAGAAAACTTTTTACAAGCCGAAGAAAAATATTTTGAAGCTCAACGGCTTTGTGAGCAAGCCACAGGCAAATACAGCGAAACTTACATCACGATACTCAACAATATTGCCCAATTTTACACGGCTCTGGGCAATACCGACAGGGCTTTACAGCTATACCGTGAAATATGGAACTTGGCAGGAAACATCTGGAACGAAAATCATATCAACTATGCCATTGCTTTGCGAAATATTGCTTATGCCATAAGCCTACAAGGCGATTTCAGCGAAGCCGAAAAAATTTGCAAGCAAAGTTTGGAAATTATCCAAAAAAACTATGGCGAAAGCCACCCCGAATATCTTATTAGCCTCAACAATCTTGCGGCAATAAATTACTATCAGAAAAACTATAAAAATTTGATTGAAAACTTACAAAAAGCCTATACACTTGCCGAAAAAGTTTATGGAAACGAACACGAACTCACAAGCTCCATTCTGAACAATTTGGCGGTTGCTTACATAGAAAATGGTGAATTTTCCAAAGCCGAGCCTTTACTTACGCAAGTTCTCAAAATCAAACGAACAATATTTGGTAAAGAGCATCAAGAATATTTGGTTGCTGAACAAAATTTGGCTTGGTTGTATAGCCTCCAAAACAAACCCACCGAAGCCGAAAAAATCTACAAAGCAGTCATTAGCAAACAAACCGATAGAATTTTTGAGGTATTTCCGATGCTTTCGGAAAGCGAAAAAATTGCCTTCCTGAAAAATCAGCAAGCCTTTTTTATCAATTATGTAAATTTTTGTTTCAATTATGCCCCCCAAAATCCAAGCATTTTAAACGATTTACTAGATTTTCGCTTGCTCACGAAAGGAATGATTGCAGAGGCTTCGCAAAATTTACAAAAAAAGGTATTGGCTCTCAAAAATCCACAAGTAACCCAACTTTACAACGATTGGCTCAATAAGAAAAACGAATACCTCAATTTTATCAATGCTTCTAATCAGCAAAAGGCTGGCGATAAAATGCCCTCAATAGAGCAACTAAGCAACGAACTCAATACATTGGAAAAAGAACTTTCTAAAAAAGTAAATATGGCTAAAAAGCCTCAAAAATACTCTTGGAAAGAAATTCAAAAGAAACTTCAAGCCGATGAAATAGCCATAGAGGTAATTCGCTCTTTGCAAAGCAATTTAGCCAATCCGAAAAAAATAGACACCGTCTATGCCTTTCTGATACTTACTGCTCAAACTACCAATGCCCCCGAACTGGTCTTTGTTCCTAATTCCAACCTGCTTGAAACCGAACAATTAGCTCTTTACAGCAATACCATTGAAACTCGCAGAGAAAATTTTTACAAAGATTTGTACAATAGCTTCTGGGGCAATATCCTCAAACAAAGCAAATCTTTGCAAAATCTTTCATTTAAGAAAGTGTACTTTTCTCCTGATGGCGTATATCATAAAATTAACTTGGCAACACTATACGATGAAAGCAAAAAGCAATTTTTAGGTGAATTTCTACAAATTTATCAACTCACCAATCTAAAAAAATTAGCTCAAAACAAACCTACTCCCATCGGTAGCAAAACGGCAGTACTTATTGGCTATCCCGATTATCAGGGTTTGGAACAAAAAACTGAAAGCCCCAACCGCAGAGGCTTTACACAAAAAATTGAGCCAAAAGAAAAACAACGCATCAGTCGTTTCCTTAACTTTGATAACGTAAGCTACCTGCCCGGCACTAAAAAAGAAACTGACCAAATTGCCCAAATCTTAACGAAAAATGCTTTTAACACTACACTTTTACAAGATAAAAACGCTACCGAAGATGCTCTTAAAAAAATTGAAAATCCAACGATTTTACACATTGCCACGCACGGTTTCTTTTTAGAAGACCTCCCCGAAACAAACGCTATGCAAATAGATAACAAACGAATGGAAATTGCCAAAAATCCTCTTTTGCGAGCAGGCTTGCTTTTGGCAAATTGTAGCGGTAGTCTGAAAAATGCTCAAATCAGTAGCAACCAAGAAGATGGTATACTTACAGCTTACGAAGCGGCTCAACTTAACCTTCAAAATACCGATTTAGTAGTACTTTCTGCCTGCGAAACAGGCTTAGGAGAAATTGCTAATGGTGAAGGAGTATTTGGTTTGCAACGAGCTTTTTTGCAGGCAGGAGCCCAAAATCTGATTATTTCTTTATGGAAAGTAGATGATGCCGCTACCCAAGAATTTATGGAACTATTGTATGCCAATTGGCAGAATAAAAAATTATCTTTGCAAGAAAGTTTTTTCGAGGCTCAAAAGGCTATTCGGCAGAAATACATCAAGCCTAAATATTGGGGAGCTTTTGTGTTGGTAAATGAGTAAAAATGACATTCAATAAAAATTTACTAGCTCTTCACGTTTAAATGAACAAGTAGTTTGCTTGATAGCTTTTCAACATTTCTTTGATTTTTTTTGTTATTTTTGCAATAAAGTTTTGTTTATGCAAGAAATTCAAAGCCATCACAAATTGCTTTATTGCTCTTCTCTTACGAAATATCAGCGTAGGCAAACCATTGAAGTAAAAATCGGTGATGTACCTTTGGGAGGCAACAATCCTATTCGAGTACAAACCATGACAGTTTCTGACACAATGAATACGCCTGCCGTAGTAGCTGAGTGTATCCGCCTCATTGAAGCAGGCTCCGAATATATACGTATCACAGCTCCGAGTATCAAAGAAGCAGAAAATTTGCAACATATAAAAAAAGAACTGCGTAAATTAGGATATCGCACACCACTTATTGCAGATATTCATTTCACGCCCAACGCCGCCGAACTTGCCGCCCGAATTGTTGAGAAAGTGCGTATCAATCCGGGCAATTTTGCTGATAGAAAACGATTTGAAGTAATTCATTACACCGAAGCCGAGTATCAAGCCGAACTTGAACGCATCAGAGAAAAATTTGTGCCTTTGATTAAAATTTGCAAAGAATACGGAACAGCCCTGCGTATCGGTACAAATCACGGCTCACTTTCCGATAGAATTATGAGCCGCTATGGCGATAACCCACTAGGAATGGTAGAATCGGCATTAGAATTTTTACGTATTGCCGAAGACGAAGGTTTCTACAATATTGTACTTTCAATGAAAAGTAGCAATCCGCAGGTAATGGTGCAAGCGTACAGGCTTTTGGTACAACGCCTGCAAGCAGAAGGTTTAAAACCTTACCCCCTGCATTTAGGCGTAACCGAAGCAGGTGATGGCGAAGATGGCAGAATCAAATCTGCCGTAGGTATTGGTACACTTTTAGAAGACGGATTGGGCGATACCGTGAGAGTTTCGCTTACCGAAAACCCTGAATACGAAATTCCCGTAGCCAAAAAACTCGTCAATCGCTATACAGAACGAGAAAAACTACAAAAGCCTATTCCCGCCATTGAAGCTTACCCTATCAATCCTTTTGCTTACCAGCGTCGTGAAACTTGCCAAATTTTGAATATTGGGGCTAAAAATGTCCCTCGTGTTATTGCTGATTTTTCAGCCTTTGATACTGTAAAAATAGACGATTTGAAAAAAATCGGGCATTTTTACTTACCTGCCACCGATAAATGGGCAATGAATGACCTTGGCGCCGACTTTTTGTATTTAGGCGAAAAGCCTATCCCTTTTATGCTTCCCAATGGTTTGCAAGCAATCCAAGACTATCAGGTTTGGGTAAAGCATAAAATTGAAAAGTCTTATCCTCTTTGCAATGAAACCGAGTACCTTTTTTATGACGATTTTTCTGAACAACTCAATTTCCTTTTGCTTGATGTAGATAAGACAGACCTGCAAGGCGAATTGCTTGATCGTCTGCAAAACCCAACCAAGCCTTGGGTACTTATTCTGAAAACCGAAAATGCCCACGCTTTACCCGCTATAAGAGCTTTTATCGTAAGGCTAATCCAAAATCAGATTAATTTACCTGCTATTATCTGGCGAAAATACCATACAAACGATTCAGAACAACTGCAAATTGATGCCTCTACCGATATAGGCGGATTGCTATTAGATGGATTGGGCGATGGCTTGATGATTTCCGTATCTGTTGAAAAAACCGCAGAAGCCAACAGCTTAGCATTCGGTATTTTGCAAGCTACACGCACACGTATCACAAAAACCGAATACATCTCCTGCCCGAGTTGTGGTAGAACTTTGTTTGATTTACAAGAAGTTACTGCTAAAATTCGCAAACGCACCGACCATCTGAAAGGCGTAAAAATTGCTATTATGGGCTGTATCGTAAACGGACCTGGCGAAATGGCAGATGCCGATTATGGCTATGTGGGCTCGGGCAAAGGAAAAATTTCGTTATATCGTGGCAAAGAAATAGTCAAACGCACCGTAGCCGAAGAAAATGCCCTCGACGAACTCATCAATCTTATTAAAG
Organism: uncultured Cytophagales bacterium; assembly: GCA_938002655.1. Taxonomy (GTDB): domain Bacteria; phylum Bacteroidota; class Bacteroidia; order Cytophagales; family Thermonemataceae; genus Raineya. Next base: position 124,256 of record CALLAC010000008.1, on the reverse strand, counting down.
AAGATGGCAAATGGATTGAACCTGCTTAAAGCAAGGTTGAGTTTCTTTAGAAAAGCGAAATTAGGTAATTTTATTGTGACTGATAGCTTTCTGCCGAGAGCAACGAAAGCGTCCGACTGGTTCTATTTTCTTTCGTAGATGTTTAGTTTTTCGGCAATTCACTCGCTTTCGCCAATGCTTCCAAGAGCTTTTCTTCATTTGGCTACGCATTAGCTCAACGACTTCTTGTTCTTTCAAACCAAATTGAGCTTCAATTGCTTCAAAGGGGGTGCGGTCTTCCCAAGCCATTTCTACAATTCTATCTATATCAGCAGGCGAAAGATGATATTTTTCAATGATTTTCATCTGATTTTTTCAATCAAAACCTTAACTTTCGAAAAATTGTTGTAAAAACGCTTCCGTATTGTGTGGATAAATTTGAAAATACAGCTTTGAAACTTCCTCAAAAATCATTTGACGTAGGGCTTCAATATTTTCTTGCTTTACAGCAGAAATAAAAATACTATGCTTGTTTTTTGTATTCTTTGCATAAATTTCCTGTAAATGCAAAGGAGCTTCATCAGGAATAGCGTCTTGATAAATTTTTTCACGTAAAACATCTATTTTGTTGAAAATAGTGATCATTTTTTTATCGACTGCCTTGATTTCGGCAAGGGTCTGCATAACTACTTGCATTTGCTCTTCAAAAGAAGGGTGAGAGATATCCACCACATGTAGTAAAATATCAGCCTCAACAATTTCGGCAAGTGTAGATTTGAAGCATTCTATAAGTGTTGTAGGCAATTTGCGTATAAAACCCACAGTATCGGAAAGCAAAAAAGGAACTCTGTTCCAAACCACCTTACGCACTGTGGAGTCAATTGTAGCAAAGAGTTTATTTTCAGCAAATACATTGCTTTTAGCAAGCAAATTCATCAGAGTAGATTTTCCTACGTTGGTATACCCTACCAAGGCTACTCTTACCATTGCCTTACGGGCTTTTCTTCGAGTTTGGCTTTGGCGTTCAATATGGGCGAGTTTTTCTTTTAGTAAAGCAATTTTATCATTGACGATACGGCGGTCTGTTTCTAATTCTTTTTCTCCGGGTCCTCTCATGCCTACTCCTCCACGTTGCTTGCTCAAATGCGACCACATACGCGTCAGACGAGGCAAAATATACTGATACTGAGCAAGTTCTACCTGAATTCTAGCCTGTGCTGTTCGGGCTCTTTGTGCAAAGATATTGAGTATGAGCAGACTTCTGTCTAAAATCTTGCATTTCAAAATAGCTTCCAGATGCTTTACCTGTGAGGGTGTAAGTTCATCATCAAAAATGATTGTATCAATTTCGTTTTTTTGAATAAAGTCTGCTATTTCTAAAATTTTACCTTTACCCAAAAACGTTTTGGCATCAATTTTCTGCAAGTTCTGAACAAACCGCTTGACTACTTGCACATTGGCAGTTTCGGCCAGAAAGGCAAGTTCATCAAGGTACTCTTGGGTTTGCTCTCTGCTTTGCTCGGGAGTGTGAATAGCGGCAAGCACTGCTCTTTCTTTCTTTTTAGCAGTTTGAATGTAATTTTTCTTTTCTATCATACGAATTTTTATGCAAAATTTTCTTTTATTAAGGCTTCTTTTCGTAAAAAAACGTTTTTATATTTGAAATAAAACAAAAATTTTTGTTGCAATTTTTTTAAATATTCTACACTTTTGTAGCAAATTTAGCACAAAAATTATAGCTTTGCCGTATCAACCTTACAGATTTTTCGTTCTTGATGTTAAATCATGAAAACTTGCTACTATTTTAGCCTTATATTATGGCTCTTGATGCAGTCTTTTGTAACCTTCTCTCAAGAATTGTTTGTAAAAGGAACATATCAAGGGAAAAATGTGTACATTCATAATCCTCTTACTGCAGATCAGAGAAATTATTGCATTCAAACGGTTTATTTGAATGGAAATCTTGTTGTCAAATCCCCTCGTACCAGTTCTTTTGAAGTGAATTTGTCTTCGCTTGCTATTGGTACTGCCGTAGAAATTAAAATTGTACATTCCGAAGGCTGTAAGCCGAAAGTCATTAACCCTTGGGTACTCAAAAGTCAAGGCAATTTCAAATTTACAAACGTGAGTGCTGATGAAAAAAATATTATATGGTCGGTAGAAGGAGAAACTGCCAATAGCGTGTATTACATAGAGCGAATGGTCAATAATAATTGGACAAATGTAACTACTCTGCAAGCTCAAAATCCTCAAAGCATCAACACGTATACTTTGCCTATCAGCCACAATGTAGGTTTGAACAAATATCGCATCAAACATCAAGAAAAAAACGGAGAAATTACTTATTCTAACGTATTGGATTACAACTTTACGCAAGGAATGGTAAAATTCTATCCTCGTAATGTAAACAATAAGATTTATTTTACGGCTGTGGTAAATTATGAAATTAGCAATATCAAAAAAGAAGTCTTGAAAAAAGGAACAGGCAAAGAAGTGGATGTAAGCAACTTACCCCGCGGCGTGTATTACATTTCGTTCGATAACCGTACGGAACAATTTCTGAAAAAATAAAAAAACTATTTTGAGTACATCATTTTTCAAAGTGTGCTTTGTGCTTTCAGCAAAGCCCACTGTTTATTATTGTTTTTGAAAAACTCATCAAAAATTTTCTTTCTTTTCTGCAAAAGATTTGTAATTTTGTCTCTATCGGTTAAATCATTTCAGAATGAACAAGCACTACAATGTTTCTAAACGACTGACCATCACCTATATCACAGCGTTGAGTATTATAGCTTTAGTTACCATTTTAAGTTATGTATTTGTCAATGAAAATTTAGTTTCAGACCCCAACGACCCCTCCAATAAACGCTCTCATATTGGTAGAATGATAAATTTCAACGGAGCTTGTGCTACCTATGCCCAAGAAATAGCTTTACAAACCTTGCTCATTTCAAACGTGCCTACTATCGATTCGGCTCGCAACATTTTAGAGCAAATAGAATTTGATTTTGAGTTGCTTCAAAAAGCTTACAAAGGTTTGAAAGAAGGTGATGAAGACTATGGCTTGAATAAAGATTTTAATACCGAAGAAATTAAAGCCGATTTCCAAAATACCGACCTTTACTACGAGCCTTTCAGCAAATATATTAAAGAAATTTTGCAGATGGGCAAAGAAATTTTACCCAAAGATAGCCTTCTGTTTTTTGCAAAGGTTAAAAATATGCAACCCCAAATTACAGAAACAGCACACGATTTTTCTAACCGAATGCTAGATTTAAGCTTTGCATACGACCAAAAAGCCGCCGATGAAATTGCATACTGGGGGAAAGTAGAACTGTGGCTTACTGCTTTTGCTTTGCTGGTGTTACTTATAGAAGCCTTTTTCGTTTTCCGTCCTGCTGTAAATACAATTAATGCCTACGTAAAAGAAATTGAAGCTAAAAATAAAAGCCTACAAGAGGCTTATGATAGAATAAAAGCCAATGAAAACCAACTTCGCCTCAACGCCGAAAGTCTAGCGAAAATCAATGCCGATTTGCTCAAATCCCAACAAGAGCTTCGTGAAGCCAACCTAATAAAAGACAAGTTTTTCTCTATTATAGTTCACGACCTCAAAAGCCCCCTCAACTCGCTGAAAGCTATGGTAGGGTTGCTTACCAAGTTTTCAGATAAACTCACTACCGAAGAAATACAAAAAACTGCCCAAGACTTAGACAAATCCATCGATAATTTGTTTGATTTTATCAACAACCTGCTTACTTGGGCAAAATTGCAAATGCAAGAAGTGACCTTTGAATCCAAACCCTTTGACCTACGCGATTTGATTGATAAGCAACTCAAACTGTTTAGAGTCTATGCCCAATCTAAAAATATAACGCTCAAATATGCTATTCCTAAAAACAGCATAGTCTTTGCCGACCCCAACTACACCGACTTAGTTATTCGCAATCTTGTTTCCAATGCAATGAAATTTACCCCCTCGGGAGGCGAAATCAAGGTCAGTGCCAAAAATAAAGATAAATTTATAGAAATTTCGGTGAGCGATACAGGCGTAGGCATCGAACCCAGCGTCTTGAAAAATCTCTTCAATTGGAACAACAAACACGTTACTTCGGGTACTTTGGGCGAAAGAGGCACAGGCTTGGGTTTGATACTTTCCCGAGAATTCGTAGAAAGAAGCGGTGGTACGATTTATGCAGTAAGCGAAGTGGGAAAGGGCTCTACTTTTACTTTTACGCTCCCTGCCTATCAGGAAAAATAAATTTCTAACATCAAAAAAGAGACGACTATGAAAAAACTTTTAGCTTTAATGATTATAGCCGCAATTTGGCTAAACCCCCAGGCTCAGCCGCTCCATAAAATTCAAGAGCAATTTCAAGATTTGTACCAAAAAATGGTACAAGAGGGCAAAAATAAAAATTATGCCCAAGCCTGTAGCTTCGGTTCAGAAGCAGAACCACTCGCCGAAAAAGCGCTGGAAAATAATCAAGAAAAAATTGCCTCTTTTTATTACAATTTCGCAGGTTTTTGTGCCGCCACAGGTGAAACTCAAAAAGCTGAAAAAGCCTACAAACAATGTTTGGCTATTCGTAAAAAAGCTTTGGGAACTCAACACCCCGACTATATCAAAACCGTAGACAAGCTCGCTCAATTTTACACCCAAACCAACCGACAAGCCGAAGCAGACAAATTGCTCGCCCAACTCAAAAAAGAGCAAAATACCGCTACAGCTCAAAATCTTACTAAAACTGATACTCAAAACCCTGATACTCCTCTACAAGGTGCAGAAAGCCCCGAATTTGCTAAAGCCCTTACTAATCAGGCACTTACACAAATAAAAGCAGGCAGTTTTAAGGAAGCAGAAAAAAATCTCACCCATGCCATAAGCATTTACCAAACAAATAACCTCTCAAACACTGATTTTGCAACTGCCTCCGATGCCCTCGGTATTGTAATTGTGAACCTAAAAGGCAATTACAAAGAAGCTATCCCACATTTTGAAAACGCCTACAACATTCGTAAAAAAGAACTTGGCGAAAATCATCCACTTACCCAAGAAACTGCTTTCAATTTAGCCGTATGCTATACACAAACTCGTCAGTATCTCCAAGCTCAGACACTTTTCGAAAATATTTTACAAAATTTTGAGAAAAGTAATCAGCAAAGTTCGACTAAATATCAGGAAACACTTATTTGGCTGGCAGGTTTGTATTTAGATAGCAAAAACATCACAAAAGCCGAACCTCTCTTGCAAAAAGCCTATCAGATTGAACAAAAAAACAACCAAAAAAGCCCTCAATATGTAGACTTGCTTAATGATTTGGCTCGCTTGGAATTTATTCGCAAAAACTATCATATTGCCGAAAATTATTATCGAAACACCATAGAACATTATACTGCTACCAAAAATCAGAATAGCATTGAATATGCGATTGCTCTGACCAATTTGGGCAATATTCTCAAAGCACAAAACAAAAACGTTGAAGCCGAAAAAACCTATCAGCAAGCACAGCAAGTGCTCAAAGGCTTAAAAAAAGAAAAATCGCCTGAATTTTTAGAAATCAGTATGCACTTGGCAGAATTGCTATCCAAAAGAGGTGAAAACGAAAAAGCTATCAAGATTTATCAGCAAATTTTGCCACAGCTCAAAGAACTGGTAGGCGAAAATCACCCTTACTACTGGAAAAGTTTAGCCCATGTAGCCGATTGCTATACCACTTTATGCAAATACAAAGAAGCCCGCCCCTACTACGAACAACTTATCAATAATTCTGCGGCTCAAAATTCGCCCAATTATCCCCTGTGGCTCATCAATTTAGGTGGTTTTTTCTACGAAACTGGCAAATACCAAGAAGCCGAAAGACTATTTGTGCAAGCTCTGCAAAGCTATGAATCGCAAATGCAGAGAGCAGAAGTAGATTATATCGAGACTTTGGAAATTATTGCCAATTTGTACAAAAACCAAGGTCGTTTTACCGAAGCCGAAAAACTTTACAGCAAAGCCATTGATTTTTGTAAAAAACAATTCGGAGAAAAACACTTCACCTTTACCACATTGCAAAATAATTTAGCAAAACTTTACAAGTCGCTCGGACGCTACGAAGAAGCCGAAAAAATCTACAAACAAGCTCTTGCTCGCTTTACCAAAGCAGATGAAAACAGCACTGCATACGCCCAACTGCTCAATGATTACGCCGTACTGTACAGCGATGCAGGCAAATTCAAAGAAGCAGAGCCTTATTTTCAAACTGCTTTGAGCATTTTTCAAAGACAAACAGGCGAAAAATCTGCCGAATACGCCAATGTGCTCCAAAATTACGGCAATCTACAAAGAAAAATGGGGCGTTTCAGCGAAGCTATTGCCAATTTTCAGAAATGTTTGAGTATCCGTAAAGAAGTTTTAGGCGAACTACACCCCGATTACGCCATTTCGCTCAATGCACTAGCGAACCTATACAAAAAAGCTGGTAACTTTGAAAAAGCCGAGCCACTTTACCAAGAAGCTCTCAATATTCGGAAAAATCTTTTTGGCGAAGAAAACCCCGAATATGCCATCTCTCTGGATAATTTAGCAAACTTTTACCAAAATACACAACAAAATGCCAAAGCCGAACCTCTCTACAAAAAATCTTTGGAAATTCGTAAGAAAATTTTTGGGGCTAATCACCCTATTACTGCCGCAAGTATGAACAATTTGGCGGTGCTTTACACTGCTATGAAGCAATTTGCCCAAGCTGAACAATTTTACAAAGATGCTTTGGCTATTCTCAAAACTAATCTGAGCGACAAACACCCCAACTATCTGGCTACACTCAACAATTTCTGCATGCTTCTGCAAGAGCAAGGCAAATTTCAAGCTGCTATGCCTCTTTTTCAGCAACTTATACGAAACACGCTTTCACTTGTTCAGAAAAATTTTAGCACTTTAAGCGAAAATGAAAAAAGGCAGTTTTGGGCTGTAAACAAACCTTATTTGGATAATTTTGTTCTTTTTACTGCCAACTGTGTAAAAGGTAAAATTCCTAAAAATGAAGTACTTGCAGGCGAAGCACTAGATTTACTCGTAATGACCAAAGGCATTATTCTAAACAGCACCGGAAAAGCTCGCAAAGAAATTTTGGCAAGCAAAGATGCCCAACTACTCGCTCAATATGAAGAATGGGTAAAACTGCGAGAAATGATTGCCAAACTTTCTAATTTAGGTACTGCCGAGCTAAAACGCCGAGGCATCAATCTGGATAGTTTGGAAAACAAAGCCAAAAACCTTGAAAAAGCTCTTTCAGCTAAATCCAAAGCCTTTGATGAGGCATTTAGCACCAAAGTTATCTCTTGGAAAGATATTCAAAAACAGCTTTCCGATAAAGACGTCTGGTTAGAATTTTTGCGTGTACAAGGCGAAAACAAAGAGGTTTTGTATATAATTTTTGCAGTAAAAAAAGATAGCAAAAACCCCGAAGTTCTTACCCTAAACAATGGAAAAGTATTAGAACAAGAGGAGTTGTATTTTTACAAGAACTCTGCCAAATTCCATAAAGAAGACAAAGAAAGCTACAAAAACTTCTGGAAACCTTTGGAAATACTCATTGGCGATGCCCAAAAAATTTACTACTCTCCCGATGGTGTTTATTCGCAAATCAATCCGCTTGCCCTCTGGAATACCGAAAAAAATGAATATCTTTGGGATAGAACCGATATAGTATTCTTGACAAGTGCCAAAGATTTGTTAGAAAAATCTCGTGCTACCAAACTGCAAGGCAAAGCTCTACTTTTGGGAAATCCTTTCTACCAAATTGATAACAGCCTAAAAATCAATGGCGATGCCGTAAATTTGAACGAACAAAATAGTTATTGGATACAAAATCCTATTTTTGTAAGCCTACCCGCTACCGAAACGGAAGTAAATAATATTGAAACTATTTTGCAAAAGATTACTGGTTTGCAAGTAAAAAAACTTTTGCGTGCCGAAGCTACCGAAGCTAACCTGAAAAAAGAGATGGGGCAGTACAATCTTTTACATTTGGCAACTCACGGCTTTTTCATTCCCTCCGATTTTGAGGAGCGAAGCAATGCTATCATTAGCACCGAAATTGCAGAAGACTTACAAGAAACCAACGACCCTCTACTGCGTTCGGGCTTGATACTGGCAGGTGTTACCGATTATTTTGTAAATACCAACCGCCCTCCTGACCAAGAAGATGGAATCCTGACTGCCTATGAAATTATGAACATGCCTTTGCATAATGTCAGTTTGGTAGTGCTCTCGGCTTGTGAAACAGGTTTGGGCAAAGTACAAGCAGGCGAAGGCGTCTATGGTTTGCAAAGAGCCTTCAAAATTGCAGGAGCTAAAAACCTGATTATGAGCCTTTGGAAAGTAGATGACACCGCTACCCAAGAGCTTATGCAAAGTTTTTATAGCGAACTGCTCAAAAATCCAAACCAAGTGCAGGCTTTCAGAAATGCCCAAAAGCAAATACGCGAAAAATACAAACACCCTTACTATTGGGCAAGTTTTGTGATGTTGGGCGAGTAAAAATTTTTCAAATTACGCTTAATTTAGGGCTTCAAAGCCCTTTTTTCTTATTTTTCCAAAAAACAAAAAATGAAACTCACTAATTACTTTTTCTTGGTTACTGCAAATTGCTTCAAAGTTGTACCCCTTCGCAAGGCAAAAAAAACTATTGATAGCACACAAATCAACAAAGAAACTACTGAACCTATTTTGGTGCTTACAGGCTTTGGCGTTGAGTTTGAAAATATTGCTTTGCCAAAATTGTAAAAAAAAAATTTTGTGCGGGCGAAGTCTATGTAAAGCTACAAAATAAAAAAACTATACTAAATTAGCAATACTCTTTTTATCAGGGCAAGATGGTGCAAGCAGTTCCTATTTTTACCTTCACTGCTACCAAACGCTATCCTACTTTGGCAAATTCTGAACAAATTCTTGAAATTAAGAAAGTTACCTTTTTAGATAAAAATCTGTATCAATGAATTTTTGCAAAAAATAGCTTCATGCCAATTGGATAACCGACATTTTTTTTTATTTTTGGAGAAATCTAAAACATTTCATTTGCACATTTTTTTTTAATGTAAACTTTTAGTATATGGCAGGCATTAAAATTCTTACCGAACATATCAACGTTCCAGGAATTGAAACCTTTGAAGTGTATCGCAAAATGGGGGGCTATCGTGCTGTAGAAAAAGCTCTCAAAACAATGACACCCGATGAAGTTACAGAAGAAGTCAAGAAATCGGGCTTACGAGGGCGTGGCGGAGCAGGCTTCCCTACGGGTATGAAGTGGGGTTTTTTAGCAAAACCCGAAGGCGTACCTCGCTATCTAGTTTGTAATGCTGATGAATCCGAGCCTGGAACTTTCAAGGATAGATACCTGATGAGCCACCTTCCTCATGCCCTTATCGAAGGAATGATTGTTTCTAGCTACGCTTTAGGTGCAAGAACTTCTTACATTTATGTAAGAGGTGAAATGCTCTATGTAATCAAAATTTTAGAAAAAGCCATTGCCGAAGCCTACAATGCAGGATTTTTAGGTAAAAACATTCTCGGCACCGATTACAGTTTGGATTTATACGTACATCCTGGCGGAGGAGCTTACATTTGTGGAGAAGAAACAGCTCTTTTGGAAAGTTTGGAAGGTAAACGTGGCAATCCTCGCAACAAACCCCCTTTTCCTGCTGTAAAAGGTTTGTATGATTGCCCTACGGTGGTGAATAATGTAGAAACTATTGCCTCTGTTTCTTGGATAGTAAATAACGGCGGCGAAGAGTATGCTAAAATCGGTATTGGCAAAAGTACAGGAACAAAACTCTTTTCGGCTTGCGGGCATATCAACAAGCCTGGCGTTTATGAAATTGAGCTCGGAGTGCCTGTGGAAGAGTTTATTTATTCTGATGAATATTGTGGAGGCATTAGAAACGGAAAGAAACTAAAAGCAGTGATTGCAGGAGGTTCTTCGGTGCCTGTATTGCCTGCTCACCTAATACTCAAAACTGCCAAAGGCGAACCAAGACTTATGACTTATGAATCGCTCAATGATGGAGGTTTTCAGACAGGTACTATGCTCGGCTCAGGTGGATTTATAGTAATGGACGAAACCGTGTGTATTGTAAAAAATACATTAAGCCTTGCCAAGTTCTATCATCACGAATCATGCGGGCAGTGCAGTCCTTGTCGTGAAGGTACAGGTTGGCTTGAAAAGGTTTTACACAAAATAGAATATGGAAAAGGTACAATGCAAGATATAGATTTACTCCTAGGTATTGCCAATAATATTGAAGGCAAAACGATTTGCCCTTTGGGCGAAGCGGCGGCTTGGCCTGTACAATCGGCAATAAGGCATTTCAGAGATGAATTTGAATGGCATGTCAAATATCCTCACGAAGCTACTAAAAAAGGCGCTGTTTATCAGGGTATGCCTGTGGCAGTATAGAAAAGTAGAATTGATTGTTTGGGTATAGTTTGCAATAGGGAAAAGGAAACAAGACTTTGTAGCACCGATATCCAATACAAAGATAAGTAGCAAAGTTCTTAAAAACTTGAACATCAAACCCTTTTGAACGCAAATAATTACAAATAAAATTAAAGCGACAACATTGCTGATAGTGATGTTGTCGCTCAAAAATTTTTCTATGCTTCTTGAAAAAGAAAAAATCACGCTCTTTTATTCCCTTGCAACTATAATTTCAATGTTCCTTTCCCCATTTTCATGACTAATATTGCTTTGTTTTCGGCATAAACTTCTTTCATTGCTTTTCCAATTTTTTCCATAATTATATCCATTTCACCAAAAACTTGCGTACTCATTCCGTTGGTCTGCACTTCCAAAGAGCTGTCTTTGAGCTTTTCAATGAAATCTAAAATTATTTGCTCAAAATCGTTGTTTAAAGGATAAAGGCTCAACTCTACACTGACTTGCATGTTATTTTCTCGTTTTCAGATACACAAACACAGGAAAATGGTCGCTATATCCTGCTAAATATTGCTTTCCTGCAAAAGTTCGCAAAGGTTGCCCTTTGTATTGGGGTGGTTGTTGTTGCAAAAGAAAATCGGGCTTATGGATAGTAGCCGAGTTTGGTAGATACTGCAATTTACTTTTTCGGTCAAGTAAATTTTGCGATAAAATAATTTGGTCGAGCACATTCCATTCTACTTTTTTCTCCTGCCTATTGTAATGAGCATGAGAGCCCATTCCTTCGGCTTTGAGCCGAGCCATAGGATTGAACAAATCGCCTGATTGTAAGTTTTGCATATCTCCTTTTGCTTTCAAAACTTCTACGATGCTTTTATTATCGGGCTCATCGTTCCAATCGCCCATCAAAACGATATTGCTTTTAGGATTTTTCTGTAAAAGTGAATCTACCGCTTGCCGTACTTTGGTAGCGGCTATTATTCTACGAGGTTCGCTGGCTTCCAACCCTCCTCTACGAGAAGGAAAATGCACTACAAAAACGTGAAGTGTATCTTTTTTTCCCAAAATTCCCGAAACCAGTAGTACATCGCGGGTTTTATCATTATTGGGTAGCTCGATACGAATAGCTTTATCGGCGAAAGGTGTAAAGACATCTTTTTTATAAAGCAAAGCCACATCTATTCCTCTTTCGTCGGGTGAATTGTAATGCACAATGCTGTAATTATATTTAGCGATACTTTTCTCTTTCACTAAATCTTCCAGTACTTTTCTGTTTTCAACTTCACAAAGTCCTAAAATATCAGGGGCGTTTTGCCCTATGGTACTAATGGCATACGCCATATTGGCAAGTTTTTTCCGATACTTTGCCTCGTCCCACTGATTGGCAGAAGTAGGCAGAAACTCCGAGTCATCGATTGTTGGGTCATCTTCGGTATCAAAAAGATTTTCTTGGTTATAAAATGCAACTGTAAGTACATTTTTGGGTATTTTTTTCTTGGAATTTTTCTGTGCAAGCACAGAAGTAAAAACGGCAAAAGCTAAAAAAAGCAACATAAAACGCATAGGCAAAATGGTGTATTTACAATTTATGAACGAATACTTTTGGGAAAAATTATTTTAGAAAAGCTCAAAATCTCTAAAATTTTCCTACTACCGCAACGGTTTCTTTGTAGGTTTCCTTTTTGCCCGAAAGATTGAAAATTTCAAAAACTACGACATAATAACCGGGTAAGACACGTTTTTTTTCTTCATTGGTGCCGTCCCAGAGTAAAGAGCCTTCATTGGGCAAAGTCTGATTTCTTGCCAAATAACGCACTGCTCGCCCTTGTGCATCGTAAACAATTACATTGGCTACATTTCCTTGCCCCGAAAACTTAAAGTTAATACTTGTAAAGTCTGCTTGTCCGTCGTTGTTGGGAGTAAAAACCTTCGGAACAATTGTAATTTCTCCGGTTTGACTTTGGTAGAGTTTATTTTGTGAATTTTCGTAGCCTGGTGTGGCAAAGCCTACACTACTTGCGGCCGAAAACCAAGAATTCGGGTCATTTGTAGGTAAATCAAAGCCTAAACGTTCTAATGAAACGCCTTTCACATTGTCAAGCAGTTTGAAGTGCATTTTTTCGTCGTAATCAAAGCGTTCTACAATTTTGTTCAAATTATTGATAACCAATACTACATCTCTTTGGCTTGTAAAAGCAGGCAAAGAAGAAGGCGTTTGAAGCATTGGCTTACCTTCGGAAAGCGGATAGTTTTGCTGAATGTTCAAAATATTATCGGAAATAGCTACATAACTGCGAGGAGCGAGTACGTAGTCTTCGTCTGTAATGCTTTTTTGGCTATCCACAGCATCGTTGCGTATGCGAGCCAGCGACCAATTTTTCAAATTGATGTATTTTTCTGAGTTATTGTATAGCTCTACAAAATCATTTCCGCCTGCATAAGGATTGAAAAGTACTTCGTTGAGTACAATATCCAGCGAATCGGCTTGTTCAGCTACGCCAAAATCGGCAAAATTTGCTTCTGCAATCAAATTTCCTGCACAATCAGTCAGGCTTTGCACTACCACCCGATACTTTTCACGATTTTGCAGAGCAGGTGAAAGCATAAGGCGTACTTTTTTGAAATCGGGAGCTATTACAGTACGAGTTTGCACACTGATACCTTTGTCAATGGTATAGAGAGCGTTGGCGGCAAAAGTACTATCCAAGCGTTCATTAAAACTCAAAATAACCGTAGTATTGTCAACAGCATCGGCACGAAGCAGGCGAGGCGGAATATTATCAGGGCGAGCTTCTTTTACAGAATTTTCAGCCGAAGGCGTTCCACCATTAGGGTTTATAGAGGCAGTCCAGTTATCTACTTCTCCACAAGGGTTATCAGTATCAATCATTTCCAAAGACCAGCCGCCTTGCTTTTTGGTAGCATCTTTATACCAGCTATCACTATAATTTACTGTAAAAATCTGACTGCCGTTTGGTGCTATAAGGCTCAATCGCTCACCGCTATTATTCAGGCTTACCATTCCACTAATACCATACACATTGCTATATGCCGAAAAATCGTTGATAACACTCGCATTTACCAAAGTAATGTACTGATTAGGCAAAATGTTGATAGCAGGAAGCGTTACAGAGCTTGTGTTATCCAGCAGTTTGCACCCTTGCAAACTGATTACTTTATTGGTTCGGTTGTAGAGTTCTATGTATTCTTGTTCGGGAAGCCCTACGCGTGGGTCGGGGTCAGCAAAAATTTCAGTGATAATTACTTGATGAAAAGTAGGTGTAAGCCCCAAGCCTAATTGCAATTGGGTGTTGGCTTGCAACGCATTCCCCACACAATCTGTCAATCCATTGAGTGTAAGCGTATAAATATCACCTGCCACAAGATTACTACTCAAATTTAGTTGTACCTCTTTGTCGCTAATCGCTGTTACCGAACTTACACTCACACCTCCTGAGAAATTGTAAGTTGCCGAGAGCAGAGAGCTTTGATTCATGGGTTCATTGAATACAATACGCACTATGTTAGGGGCAGGAATAGCCGTACTGCTTATGCGTGGGGCTTGTGTATCGGGAGTGTTATCAAGCACCGAATTGGGTTGTGCAGGTGTTCCACCAAGAGGATGATTGGAAGCTATCCAGTTGTTTTCATCACTGCAAGGGAGCGTAGGGTTGATAAGTTCCAAGCTCCAGCCGCCATCGTCTTTGGCAGGATTTCTGTACCAAGAAAGTGCATAGGTAACTGCATCAATATCCGTGTTGTTGGGGTTATCTCGTAGGGTAACAGTTTCTCCCGAGTTAGTCAGCACATCCCAAGAAGGCATACCTATCACTGTTCCAAAACTTGAAAAAAGCGAAGCATTTGCCTGCGGACAAAGCAGTACGTATTGGTTCGGTTGAAGAATAAAATCGTTTGTAGTGATAGTTCGCGTATTGAGCGTCCAATTTTTTAGATTGATATTTTTATCAGAACGATTATACAACTCTACATACTCGGAGGCAGGAAGCCCGACCACAGGCGTTTCATCTGCCATGATTTCATTGATAATAATATCGCGAGGCAAAGCCGTTGAAATTTCCAAATAGGTAAAATTTGTTTGCGTAGAGCTTTGTGTATTGGAGGCAAAATCTACAATATTGTTTGCCGTGATAGTGTAAGTTTGATTGTTTACAAATGGAGTAGCGAAAGTAAGCGTAACTTGCGAAAAATTAGTTGGGTTGCGAGTAGCTGTCAGCGGCGTGCCTATGCCGCCGCTTACACTATAATTAGTAGGATTTTGAGCAGAAGTTAGCGTTACACTTTCACTAAAAAATACATCAAGTTGGTTATTTACAAGTGTAGAAGCACTTATCAGGGTAGGTGGGATAATATCAGGCGTTGAAATAGAGCCGAAGACCTCTACGTTATCCACCCGCCAAGTACCTGCGGCACTACTTGCTCCGAAGGCATATATTCGAAATTCTATGCTACCTGAAACGTTGTAAAAATTTTCGTCCAAAGCAATGACACGATTGGTAAGCAAACTTGTACCTGTATTGGTATAAGTACCCAAATCGGTGCTAAACCCATCACGACTGGAACGCAAAACCCATTGTGTAGGACCCGTAGCACTACGCACTTCATCAAGTTCAAAACTCGAAAGGTTCAGCACAAATCCTGGATTGGCTGTTATCGTGAAAGAGAAGTATCGGTTCAGGTCTAATGAAACTACATTCCAAGCACTTGCCCCAAAATTGTCTGATGAAGTAATCGGCGTAATACTTGTACTACGGCTAAAATCTGTTACCGAGCCATTGGTGGGCTGAGCATCAGCAGGGAAAGTTGCAGGTGTTCCCGTAGCTCCCGTAAAACTGAATCGTATCAGTTGAGCCGTTGATACGTGTGTAAGCAGATATAAGAAGCCCAAGAGTAGAACTTTTTTCATATAATACCGCTAAAATTGCAACAATATACGAAAAAAACATTTACAAAATACAAAGGTAATGTTAAATCTATGCCAAATAAAATGAAAAACAAAAAATCTCTTGCAAAAAAGTCCCGAATTTTATATTTTTGAGCTTTTACAATCAAATTTCATTATTTTATGCAAAAAGTAGAAAATGGGCACGTGGTAAGAGTTCATTACACGGGCAGATTAAGCACAGGGGAAATCTTTGATTCTTCGCTCGGTAGAGAGCCTCTTGAATTTACAATGGGCGAAGGACAAATGATTCCTGGTTTTGAGCAAGGTATTTTGGGAATGGAAGTAGGAGAAAAAAAGAGTATTCAAGTGCCTTGTGAGTTGGGATATGGCGAAGTTTTAGAAGAAATGATTTTAGAAGTTCCCAAAAGTCAGTTACCTTTTGGTATGCCTTTGGAAGTTGGCACACAACTTGCCATCAATTTAGCCAATGGTGGGCAGATTCCTGCAGTAATGACTGCCGTAAATGAAGAAACCGTAACCATAGATGCTAACCATCCGCTAGCAGGTAAAGACCTTATTTTTGAGGTACAACTTGTAGAAATCAATCCTAAAAAAAGTGGTTTGGTATTCTTTGACTAAAAAGTTGGCTTTTATTATTTTTGTAAGGCAAAGGGCTTCGCTATCACAAGCGAAACCCTTGATTTTTTTGTAAGCAAGCTGATTATTTTTTGGCTGTAGCTTTCTTTTCGGCGGTATTTTCTTCTCCTGGTTTTGCAAAATCTACATTTTCTAAAATCAGCATATTGCTAGAGTTAGTTTTCAATCCTTTGATTTTTTTGCTGTAAATTCTTAAAATTTCGTCGTAATACAATACAACAATCGGACACTCCTCCACAATGATATTATCCATTTTATGATAATACTGATACAGCAAATGATGATCTTCGTCATGGTCATCTTTTTCTTGGGCTTCTACGTATAATCTATCGAATTCTTTATTTACAAAATGCGTTTTGTTGGGCCCAGAAGGCGAAAAGTTTTTGCTATAAAACATTGCAAAGTAGTTTTCTGCGTTGGGGTAATCGCCGAGCCAAGAACCTCTGAAAAATAATGATTTGCCTTCATCAACCGTTTGCTGATGCTTTACAAACATATTCATTTCTATTTCTACCTCAATACCAATATCTTTCAAGTTTTTGGCAATATTTTCGGCAATTTCTTTATCAGTAGTATAAGTTTGTAATTTAAGTTTAGGTAATCCTTTACCACCTTCATAGCCAAGTTCTTTTAAGAGTTGTTTGGCTTTTTCGGGATTGTAGCTATAACCTTTCACTACTACAGAATCGAAAGAAGGTAGAGCAACGGGCGTTATTCCTGAATTACCTGAAACTCCTAATCCATTACGAATAATATTCACGATTTGATCTCTATCGATAGCATAACTAATAGCCTGACGGAATTTCTTTTTCAAGAAAGGATGTGTAGTATCACCTTTATAAGCGGCAGGGTCCAATTGAAAACCGATATATTCGGTATTCATGTAAGGAACTTTATCTATGTTATATTTTTTCTTGAATTCTTCTTTAATTTTGCCGTTGGCAATCATTTCTTTAGCATTTTCGGAAAGACCTACAATAAAATCCAGCTTTCCTGCTGTAAATTCTCTGTAAGCGGTATTAGGGTCGTTGATAAAACGAACTTCTACTCCATCAAGAAAAGGCAATTGCCTTCCATCTGCATCTTTTTTCCAATAATGAGGGTTTCTATCCAACACTAAACGCTCTCCTTCTTTCCATTCTCTGAACTTAAAAGGACCCGTACCTACGGGATGAGAGCGAAAATCATCGCCGTATTTTTCAATAGCTTCATAAGGTACTACAAAAGCATAAGGCATGGTAAGAATGGAAAGGAACGGATGAAATCTGCGTTGCAGGCGAATTTGCAAAGTATATCTATCCAAAGCTACAAAAGCAGAATCAGGATTGGGGTGAACTTTGTCCCTGAAAATCCAGGCTCCTGTGCTGCGTGTTTTGGCACTTAAAATACGTTTGAAACTATACACAAAGTCATCGGCGGTAACTTCTCTACCAATACCATTGGGGAAGCAAGGGTCATCATGAAAATGCACCCCTTTTCGAATAATAAAGGTATAGATAGTTTCGGTGCTATCCCAACGATATGCCTCTGCAATAGATTGCGTAGGAAGCATATTTTCGTCAAGTTCTAGCAATCCATTAAAAATTTGTGTAGTAGCCCAAATAGCGGCACGGTTTCGAGCTTGTGCGGGGTCCAAAGAGTTTAAGCCACCTGTTTGATTATAGCGGAAAATTTTCTTTCCACTATCGCTGTTTTGGTTGCCACAAGAAGCCAGTAGCAACACTAGTGCCACAAACGAAAGATATAATCTCATCATAAAATTTTTAAGGTAAATTTGAACAAATTTCCTATATTTGCAAGCGATTTTTAAAATACTTTTGCAGTTTCAAACTTCTGCAAAGATATATTTTTTTGAAAAGCAAACTAAACTTTTTTCAAAAAAAAACATTTTTTCCCAAATTTATTTATTTTTGAACAGCAAAATATGTTAGCTTATTTGGCATTTTCATTTGTTTACAGGTTTAAAATTCTTAAATTCAAGTATTTACCTTTACTGCATACTCTATCTCTAAAATATTATGGGTAAAATTATTGCGATTGCCAACCAAAAAGGAGGCGTTGGAAAAACCACCACTGCTATCAATTTAGCCGCAAGCCTTGCTATTTTAGGTTTTCGTACCTTGCTTGTAGATGCAGACCCCCAAGCCAACTCTACTTCCGGTTTAGGGCACAATCCTAAGCAAATCCAAAGTAGTATTTACGAATGTATGGTGGAAGAAGCTAATATCAACGACACTATTTTGAACACCTCCATTGAAAAACTCTTTCTTGTCCCTTCCCACATTGATTTGGTTGGTGCAGAGGTAGAAATGATAAATTTGGAGAATAGAGAAGAAAAAATGAAAAAAGTTTTGCACCCTATCAAAGACCTTTACGATTTTATCATTATAGATTGCTCGCCATCGCTCGGGCTTATCACGGTAAATGCCCTTACTGCCGCCGATTCGGTGATTATCCCTGTACAATGTGAATATTTTGCTCTCGAAGGGCTCGGCAAACTGTTGAATACTATCAAAATCATTCAGTCTCGCCTCAATACCAAACTTGAAATAGAAGGCATCTTGCTCACAATGCACGATTCGCGTGTAAGGCTTTCTACACAAGTAGTAGAAGATGTGAGCAATCATTTCAAAAAAATGGTATTCAAAACAGTCATTCCTCGAAATGTACGACTGAGCGAATCGCCCAGTTTTGGCTTGCCTGCTATTCAGCACGATTCTACTAGCAAAGGAGCGGCAAGCTATATGGAACTTGCCAAAGAAATTTTAGAAAAAAATAAATTAGCATAACCAAAACAAAAAAAGATGAAAAAAAGTGTTTTAGGAAGAGGTTTGGGGGCTTTGTTATCTGATTCTAATGTTATAGAAGAAAATCAAACTTTGCCGCAAGCAAGCATCAACGAAATAGATGTCAATGCCATTGAAGTCAATCCTTATCAGCCTCGTACCGATTTTGATGAAGAAGCCCTGCAAGAACTTACAGAGTCTATTAAAACGCAAGGTATTATACAGCCCATTACGGTACGCAAATTAGAAGAAGGCCGATATCAGCTTATTTCAGGCGAAAGACGCTTGCAAGCATCAAAAAGGGCCGGGCTGAAAACCATTCCCGCTTATATTCGTACTGCCAATGACCAACAAATGTTGGAAATGGCTCTCATAGAAAATATCCAAAGAGAAAACCTCAACCCCATAGAAATTGCTTTAAGCTATCAAAGGCTTATTACCGAGTGCAACCTCAAGCAAGAAGAACTGGGCGAACGAGTAAGTAAAAATCGTGTAACTATAACCAATTACTTACGCTTGCTCAAGCTACCTCCAATTATTCAAGCCGCTTTGCGTGATAAACAAATCAGCATGGGACATGCCCGAGCTATCATCAACGTAGAAAATCCAGATACGCAAATTGCTATCCTGAAAAAAATTCTTGCCGAAGACCTATCAGTAAGAGCCGTAGAAAATTTGGTACGAGATTTGGCTTCGCCCAAAAACAAACAGAAAAAAACAGCAGAAAGCTCAGTTTCGTACGAAATCAAGCAGTTGCAACAAAAACTTTCCTCACATTTTGGTACTAAAATTGTAATTAAAGCCAATAGCAAAAGTCAAGGTGAAATCAAAATTCCTTTCCATTCCACAGAAGATTTGAACCGAATTTTAGAGCTATTGCAATTATGACAACCAGGATAGAAACCCAACAAGAGCTCAAAAAATACTTCTATTCCTTGACTTTTTTGCTATATTGGCTCGCCAGTAGCCATTTGCAAGCACAAGATACGCTCAAACACAGCAAAAGCCTCATCAATCGGCCTCGTGAAGCGGCTTTTCGAGCGGCAGTTTTGCCCAGTTGGGGGCAAATTTACAATAAAAAATATTGGAAATTGCCTATTGTATATGGCGGTGCGGCGGCAATAACTTATGGCATTTATTGGAATAATAGCTACTATCAGTATTTCAAAAGTGTATATCAAGAGGCAGTTTTGACGGGCAATCCGCAACAAATCAATATCACTGCCGCCGAAGCACTTCGCAATCAATTTCGCAGAAATAAAGAACAACTCATTATCGCAGGAGTAGTATTTTACGGACTTACCATTGTTGATGCCATTGTAGATGCTCATTTTTACACCTTTGATGTCAGTGATGATTTGAGCCTGCGTTGGCTTCCTAAAATTGATTTCAGCCCACAAGGGCAAACGATTTTTGCATTGAGCTTACAACTTCAAACCAAAAAATAGCTCAAAAAGCAATACATAAATGATGCGTAGGAGCAAAAGCGTGATGATATAATGTGTATTCTACAGAAAAACCTTCTTTTTTTATCCAAGCCTTGCAAAAAATTCGCTTTCCAGAACAAAAATCACAAATAATGTTTTCTTTGAAAGCAATCCCTTTTCGGCTATAAGCCTTGTATATTGCCTCTTTGGCAGTCCATAGCTGAGTAAGCAGATTTAAATCGTTTTGGGCAAGGCTCAATTCTTTTTCAGAAAAAACACGCCGAGCCACTATACGGATTTTTTCTTGCTTTTTTTCAATATCAATTCCCAAAGGTTTTGAAGCTAAGGCTACTGCAACAAAGGGAAAAGCATGAGAAATGGAAATTTCCAAAGGTATAGTAGGTAAAAAAGGTTTACCATTTTCATCTTTTTGAATAGAGACGTAAGTGAAATGCTCTTGGAAAGCTATATGTTGCATGAGATTTCTGACAGCGGCATATTCATATTTTTTCTCTAAAACCTGAATATGAGCAAGTTCTTCTATTTCTTGGGGGTATAAATGAGAGACAAGTTTTTCCAAAGGCTCAACAATGTGCCAAATAAAATATTTGATTTGGCTTTCTTCTGCTTTCCAAAAAACAGCCATTTACCTGCGACGTTTCTTTTCACGTTTGCCAAGCTCGTCGCGTATTTCAGCGGCTTTCTCGTAGTCTTCTTCTTCTAAGGCTTTGTTCAGAAACTGGTAAAGTTGATCATCAGAATATTCTTTGAGTGTTGTTGGATGAGGATTATACGAAATCTCTTCATTTTCCATCTCCATAGAGGAGGGCTCATCTTCTAAAATAACACCCGCTTCTTGTAAAACACTTTCGTAGGTATAAATAGGAGCATTCATACGCAAGGCAATAGCAATGGCATCGGAAGGGCGAGCATCTATTTCTATTTTTCTATCTTCGCTTATACATACCATTTTGGCATAAAAAACACCCTCTCGTAAATCGGTAATAATAACTTCTGCAAGACGAATTTCAAAAGAATCTAAAAAACTACGAAACAAGTCGTGTGTCATAGGGCGATTAGGAGTGATACGCTCTATTTCAATAGCAATAGCCTGAGCCTCAAACATTCCAATAATGATAGGCAATCGCCTGTTGCCATTCTTTTCACTCATAATCAGTGCAAAAGAGCCTGATTGCGTTTGACCCGAAGATAAACCTAATATTTCCAAACGTATCTTGCTCACTTTCAAAAAGTTTTATATGGTTATTTTTACATTACAAAATTAAAGCAAAAAGTTTAATTTTGCAAAAAAAATGTAAGAAAATTGCCTTTTCAACTTCAAATGGCAAAATGCTGTAGATTTTTCAAACAACGCAAACATTTTCTATGAAACTCGGTATATTACGCGAAGGCAAAGTGCCTGTGGATAGGCGTGTGGTACTCTTACCTCATCAATGCAAATACATTCAAGAACATTTCCCTGATGTAAAAGTGTTAGTTCAGTCTAGTGTAGTTCGCTGTGTAAAAGACGAAGAATACGAAGCCTTGGGCTTACCCATAGTAGAAAATATGGACGATTGTGATGTTTTGATAGGCGTAAAAGAAGTTCCTATCAAAGACCTTATTCCCGAAAAAACTTATATGTTTTTTTCACATACTATCAAAAAACAGCCAGCTAATCGAGCATTGTTACAAGCTATTTTGGCAAAAAATATCCGTCTGATAGACTACGAGTGCCTCACCGATAAAAACGGAGAAAGAATTATTGCCTTCGGACGTTATGCAGGTATTGTAGGAGCTTACCACGCTCTACGGACTTGGGGGCTAAAATACAAACTTTTTGAATTACACCGAGCTATTGATTGCAAAAGTTATAACGAGTTGCTCGCTGAACTCAAAAAAGTCAAACTTCCCCCTATCAAAATTGCTCTTACAGGCAGAGGACGTTCGGGCAAAGGAGCCTTAGAAATTCTGCATGCCATAGGCATACGACAGGTAAGCGTTCAGGAGTATTTGGAAAAAGATTTTCCAGAAGCAGTTTTTGTGCAATTGGCTTCTTCGCATTATTACAAACCCAAACACCCCAAAATTCCTTTCGAAGTTTTTTACGATAATCCTGAATTTTTTGAAGGAGACTTTCTAAAATTTGCTTACTGCACCGATTTGTTCATTTCTACACATTTCTGGCATCCCAAAGCACCCAAACTTTTTGAACTATCAGATACTCAAAACGAAAATTTCCGTATTCGTGTGATTGCAGACATTACGTGCGACGTTGGCGGCTCTATCCCCACTACTTTGCGAGTCTCTACCATTGCAGATCCTCTGTACGACTTCAACCGAAAAACTTTTCAAGAAGAAAGAGCTTTTAGCAACCCTGAAAATATTACTGTTATGGCAGTGGATAATTTACCCACAGAATTACCTTTCAGTGCTTCGGAAGACTTTGGCGAGCAATTTATTCAGCGAGTGTTGCCGCATTTTTTCAATGGAGACCCAGAAGGGGTTTTGCAAAGAGCTACGATTGCCGAAAATGGCAAACTCACCGAAAAATTTAGCTATTTGCAAGATTATGTGGCCGAGTGTTGAGCGACTGCCTGCCTACAATCATACCATCTAGCATATCAATGATATGATGAGCATAGCTGGCATCCTGAGCCGAATGAGTAACCATCAGAATAGTTGCTCCTTCTTGGTTCAATTGCCAAAGAATTTGCATAATTTCTTCGCTATTTTTGCTATCTAAATTTCCTGTGGGTTCATCGGCAAGTAAGATTTGTGGCTCTATGCACAAAGCCCGTGCTATAGCTACTTTTTGTTGAGCTCCTCCTGAAAGTTGTGAAGGAAAATACATTGATTTATGAGCCAACTTGAGCTTTTCAAGCATTTCATAGGCTTTTTGCTTGCGTTCTTTGCGAGAATACCCCAAATACATCAGAGGCAGTTCTACATTCTCTTGTACGGTAAGTTCATCAATGAGATTAAAATTTTGAAAAACAAAGCCAATATTTCTTTTTCGGAATTCGGCACGCTGCTTTTCATTGAGTTTAGTCATTTTTTGTCCTAAAAACCAGTGCTCACCCGAAGTAGGCATATCCAAAAGCCCAATGATATTGAGCAAAGTAGATTTTCCACAGCCCGAAGGTCCCATAATTGCTAAAAAATCGCCCTTCTGAACGTTCAAATCTACTCCTTGCAAGGCTTTTGTAGCAATTTCGCCATTCCAATATATTTTAGCTACTTGCAAAAGTTGTATAAAAAACTGCATCGGTTTGTAGATAAAGTTTTGGCAAAGATAAAAGAATTTGCTCAACTATCTTTATACCCCTCTCACGTTCGCACTCAACGAAAAAGTATTAAATTTGAAGCCAAACAATTTTCTCAAAAAACAAATAAGCAAACAAATATGAAAAGCAATGCAATCGTACTGAATGGTAATAAATTGAGCCTCAATGAGGTAATTCAGGTAGCTTGGCAAGGAGCAGAGGTCAAAATAGCTAAGGAATGCTATGCTAAAATACAAAAAAGCCGTGATTTTATTCAAAAACAAGTAGCCGAAAAGAAAATTATTTATGGCGTAACCACAGGTTTTGGGGCAAATGCTTCCAAAGTAATAGAAGACTACGAAGTTGCCAAAAAACTGCAAAAAAACCTTTTGCTTTCTCACGCTTGCGGAGTAGGGAAGCCATTTGGCTCCGAAATTGTACGAGCAATAATGCTTATCCGTCTGAATACCTTACTGGCGGGCTATTCGGGAGTAAAAATCGAAACTGTTAATTTATTAGCTCATTTGCTGAACTTACGCATTCATCCTCTTATTCCTTCGCAAGGTTCGGTAGGGGCAAGTGGCGATTTATGTCCTTTGGCTCATATGGCTTTGGTACTGATAGGTGAAGGTTTTGCCGAAGTAGAAGGGCAAATTCTATCAGGAAAAGAGGCTTTAGAAAAATTTGATTTAGCCCCCTTAGAACTCGAACACAAAGAAGGGATTGCCTTGCTCAATGGAACAAGCATAATGGCGGCATTGGGGGTTTGGGCAGTGTATCAAGCCAAAGATGCTCTCTACAAAGGGCTTAAAGCCGCTTGTATGATGTTCGAGGCTCTCGGAGCTAGAAAGCAAGCCTTCGATAAACGCTTGCACCGAGCCCGAAAACACCGAGAACAACTCAAAATTGTACAAATTATCCATCAATTTACCGAAAACTCTAACCTTTTAGGCATAGAAAGCACCGAAATTGTCAAATCAATTTTCGATAAAATACAACCTCACCTTACTGACGAGCATCGTCGAGAAATTCTTAAAAAACTACAAGACGCCGCTCAGTCAATTACATTTTTGAAGCATTATTTGCCCCAAGAAGAGCATTTATCTTATGCTTGGCTGAGTTTGCACAACATTTTAACTTTTGCAGAAAAGAAAATCACACCCCAAGATGCTTATTCGGTGCGTTGTACGCCACAGGTTTTGGGAGCTTGCTTGCAAGCCATTCAGCACGCCGAAAATATCATTGAAGCAGAGCTCAATGCCGTAGTAGATAACCCTCTGATTTTTCCTGAAAGCGAAGCAGTAGTTTCAGGTGGCAACTTTCACGGCGAACCTTTGGCTTTGGCACTAGATTATCTCAAAATAGGTATTGCTGAAATGGGAAACCTCTTTGAAAGGCAAATCAACAAACTTGTAGATGAAGCCACTAACGATTGCCTGCCCGCTTTTCTTGCGGCAGATACTTCGGGGCTACATTCGGGGCTAATGATACCCCAATACGTAGCGGCAAGTTTAGTTTCTGAAAACAAAGTACTTGCTCATCCTGCTTCGGTAGATTCTATTCCTACTTGTGCCAACCAAGAAGACCACGTAAGCATGGGAAGCATTGCAGGCAGACAAGCCCTCGAAATGATAGAAAATGTACGCAAAATAGTTGCTATTTTAATGCTTACCGCTCATCAGGCTCTACACTTGCGTACCAAACAACTTGCTCATATTGGTTTCAAAGTAAAACTTGGTAAAGAAACCCAAAAACTTCACAAAAAATTAGATAAGCTCATTGGCTTCATACAGCAAGACCGCTTTTTGCACCAAGATATAGAACAAATCTTGGCAAATTGGGAAAAATGGTAATCAGTATACCTCCACTACCAAACCATCGTAAGCTAAAAAAATGTTTTCAGGCAAAAGAGAACTTATATGATCGTGTAAGCCCATTTTGTGGCTTATATGCGTAAAATAGGTCTTTTCTGCACCAATATGCTGAGCCACCTGAATTGCCTGCTCCAAATTGTAATGTGAAATGTGGTTTTCTTTCTGCAAGGCATTCAGAACCAACACTTTTGAACCATAAATCTTTTGCATTTCTTCCGAAGCAATATAATTTGCATCAGTAATATAGGTAAAATCACCTATACGAAAACCTAGCACAGGCAGGCGATAATGAAATACCTCAATAGGCATTATTTTTTGCCCGTTGATTTCAAAACTATGCTCTTTGCTGATTTCGTGAAGCTCTACCTGCGGAATTCCAGGATAGCGTTTTTCTTCAAAAATATAAGCAAATTCAGTTTTGAGTTGGTTGAGAACTTTACTTGTGCCGTAAAGAGGCATATTTTTATTCTGTAAAAAGTTGAAGGGGCGAATATCATCAAGCCCAGCAGTATGGTCTTTATGTTGATGCGTAAAAAGTACTGCATCTAACTTTTTTACACCTGCCCGAAGCATTTGCAAACGAAAATCAGGACCTGTATCAATGACAATGTTTGCCGAAGGAGTTTCTATGAATACGGCTGAACGTAGGCGTTTATCTTTGGGATTTTCAGAATTACACACCGTGCAATTACAAGCAATTACAGGTACACCTTGCGAAGTACCAGTGCCCAAAAAAGTAACTTTAACCATTGAGACTTTCTTGTATTAACTCCTCATAGAGCTTTTTAGTTTTTGCACCTAAAAGGTTTTCATTGATTTCTATCTGTTTCAAAATCTCTATCAAGCAATTGATTTTGCCTTCTATGGGCAAATACTTATTCACTACAATCACACGTTGCTCTTTGAGAATACAATACCCCGATTTGAAGTTGCCTTTTTCATAACGCAAAAAAAGACTGCTTTCAGCAAAAATATCTTCTATTTTACTCAAAAAAGCAGGTGTATATTTGATTTCCATTTCAAGAAATGTTGATATTTCAAAATACTTTTGTTTCTTGTTTGCTACGTTCTTTTTTCCAATCAAATATTTTTTCTCAATCTTGCCACAGGAATACCCAACTGCTCGCGGTATTTGGCAACTGTACGGCGAGCAATGTGATAGCCTGCTTCTTTGAGTATTTTTTCAAGTTTTTCATCAGAAAGGGGATTACGCTTGTCTTCATTATCTACCAATTCTTTCAGTTTAGCTTTTACCTCTCTGCTACTTGCCTCCTCACCTTCATTGGTAATGATACCTTCGGAAAAAAAATGTTTCAACGGATAAACCCCAAATTCGGTTTGTACATATTTATTGCTTACTACACGAGAAACCGTCGAAATATCCATTCCAATTTTTTCTGCGATATCTTTGAGAATCATCGGTTTGAGTTTGGTTTCGTCACCTTCTAAAAAAAAATCATATTGATGTTCTGCGATTGCTTGCATAGTTTTCAATAAAGTTTGCTGACGCTGCTTGATAGCATCGATAAACCACTTGGCCGCATCTAGTTTTTGTTTCACAAAAGCAATAGTTTCTTTGATTCCTTTATCCTGACGTTTGCTTTTTTGGTAAGTATCGAGCATATCGGCAAACGAAGGGCTAATACGCAGTTGGGGGGCGTTACGAGCATTTAGAGTAATATCTAATTTGCCGTTGTTGTTAGTAATAATAAAATCGGGAATAATTTGTTGTGAGCTAGCGCCTTCGCTGTCCGATGATGAATTACCTGGTTTAGGATTGAGTTTGGTAATCAGTTTCAATACCGATTTTAGCTCTTCATCAGAAAGCCCCAATCGCTTTTCAATTTTATCGTAATGTTTTTTGGTAAATTCTTCAAAATTATTTTCAATAATTTCAATTGCCCAATCTATAATTCGCTTTTCTTCATCGGTATGAACTTCCTCGTATTTTTTACGTTTAAGTTGAATAAGCAAACACTCTTGCAGGTTGCGAGCGGCTACACCGGGCGGGTCAAATTGTTGAATTTTTTTTAGAACTGCTTCAATCTCTTTTTCAGTAACCTCAATGTAATAGGTAAGAGTCAAATCTCCTGAAATAGCTTTCAGTTCTCTTCTCAAGTAGCCATCATTATCCAAAGTGCCAATGATATGTTTTCCTATGATTTGCTCTTTGTCAGAAAGTTTGAGAAATCCTAATTGCATTTCCAAAAACTCTACAAAAGTAGTACCTGCCGCTATTGGGAAATTTTTTTCTTCATCGTCGGTATTATAGTTATTATCTTGGGTTTTGTAGCTTTCTTCTGCTTGCAGATATTCATCGTCAATGTGCATATTGTCATTAGCCTCGTCTTGTTCGTAAGTTTCGTTATCGTATTCGTTGTTTTCATCGTCATAGTCTTCTGGGCTATTATTTTCGCTGTAAGAAAAATCTGCTTCGCTTTCTGTTTCGCTGTTCTCAAAGTCATAATTATCATCTTTTACTTGCTCTAATGCAGGATTTTCAGCTATTTCTTCTTGAATACGATCTTCTAATTCTATCGTAGGAATTTGCAAGAGCTTAATGAATTGAATTTGTTGGGGTGAGAGTTTTTGCTGTAAAGACTGTTGCAAACCTAATTTTTGCATAAACCAATAAGTTAAGCTTTGCAATGTAGCAATAATTTTGCCAATGTCAAAAATTTTTACAGAACTTTTGATGCAAATTCCAAACTTGTTCTATAAGCGAGTGTTTTTCATCGTTATAGATAACAAAATCAGCGAATTTGAGTTTTTCTTCTTGGGGCATTTGTCTAGCCATAATGCCTTTAATTTCATCTTTGCTACGTTGGGGGTCGCGGGTGCGTATGCGTTGCAGGCGTAACTCCTCAGGGGCAGTAACTACAATGAGTTTATCCAGCGACCGATACGCCCCTGCTTCTATCATCAAAGCCGCCTCGCGTATGACGTAGGGCACATTTTCCTGATGAGCAAGCCATTGTTCATAATCTTGGGCTACGGCAGGATGCACCAAGCTGTTGATAAGTTTTGTCTTTTCGCTATCCGAAAACACCTGCTCTGCCAGAAAACGCCTATTCAAAGAGCCATCGGCAAGGTAGGCATTTTCTCCAAAGTTGGCGATGATTGCTTTTTTCAAATTACCATTTTGTACCATTACGACTTTGGCATGCGAATCAGCATCATATACAGGAATACCCAAAAGCTGAAAAATACGAGCTATGGTACTTTTTCCAGAACCTATACCTCCCGTAATACCAATTTGAAGAGGTTTATTCATTCTTTTTGAAAATAGTTTTAACTTTGTAATGCGGACTTATAATTTCGGCACTTTCAATACCTTGAGGAGTGTGCTCTAATTGCAACGTAATGGTAGAATCTTCGGGGTGAAACTTCTTAAAATCGGCAACAACGCTAAAATCTTGTAAATCTATTTTTTTTTCCATACTTGCCTTAAAAACACATAGTACTTCTGCTCTTTTCTGAACTAAATCTACATTTTCAGGAAAGTTTATTTTCTCTATATCTAAACGAATTTTTTTTGTAACAAATCGCTCTACTTCAAAACTCACTTTCACGTTCGGTTCTAATGCTCTGAGATTGGGGCTTTCCCAAGCCGAAAGGCTCACGAGTTTGTCAAAATTTTTTCGGATACCATTTTCTCGAATTATCAAGGGCAAAGAATCGGGCAGTTGATTAATTTTTTCGACACTTCCTTCAAAAGTAACTATCGACGGACTAATGTAAATAGGACCTACAATGCGATAACCTTCATGAAGTTGCTTGCTGATACTCTCTTTACGTACATACAAACGTACTTTTTTGCGTACATTCCAGCTCTTATTGATGAAAAAAGTATCATTTCTGATTTCTAAAATTTTCAAGTCTTTATCCAATTTGCTTGCAAGAGTATTCCGCAAATTTCCAGAAAGAACATAGTTATGAATCTGATTGATAGGCATTTGGTAATTAAGTAGTTTTTCTTTGTCGTTGGCAAAAATTTCTCGGGCAATTTTCCAGCCTATCCCTGAAAGTGTTACAAAAATCTTACGTTGCACAGTATCGGCGTTTGTCCCATTGGCATATTGCAAGCGTACAGGATACACCAGCGAGTAAGTCTGTTCGCTATTTAGTTGGTAAAATAGCCAAAAAAGTAAAGCAAAAAACAAACTTAAAACCATAGCTCTGAAATCGCTTTGGTCTTCGCCAATGAGTAGCTCTTTGATCCCATGTAGTAAGTTCCTAAAAAATTGCATCAGATATATGTTTTCACAAATTTATAAAAATTTAGTTTTGCACAAGAAATAAAACTTTTTTACTAAATTTGAACTGCTCACAATAAAACCTCAATTTCAATGAAAAAAATATTTGGACTACTGCTTATAGCTTTTGCTTGTTTGAACGGCTTTACACAAAATCTTATTCCTGCTGAAAAGAAAGGTAAATGGGGCTTTCTGAAAGAAGGTAGTAAAAAATTTGCTATCAAGCCTACCTTTCAAGAAGTAATGCCTTTTGGAAAAATGCTTTCCGAAGGCAAAGCCTTTGTAAAACAATCGGGGAAATGGGGCATAATTGATACCAAAGGCAGATGGCTTATTAAACCTGCCTACGATACACTTTTCCAACTCAAAAAAGCCCAAATCTTATGGCTTTTGGCTAAAATAGGGAAAGAAAAATATATTCTCAATGCCAATGGAGAAAAAATCAGCTCTGCCTTTTCCGATTTTGAACCTTACAACCAACAAGTAATTTTGGTTGTCAAAGATAAAAACTGGGGACTATGGCGGCACGAAAATGGTACTTTTACAGAAATTCTACCTATGGAATACGAAAGAGTAAGTATTGCCAATGAGGATTTAGATGTTTTCTATGTTAAAAAAAATCAGAAGGTGAAATTCTACAACATATTTACGAAAAAATTTTCAGAAACGTTTGACAAACACCATATGTTAAAAATTGCTTCAAAGAAAGATAGCCTCCACAAACGCATTGCCTATTTAGTTGTAGAACGCGATGGGAAAAAAGGATTACTCAATCCGAAAGATTTTCAACTTATTTTACCCCTTGCCTTTGATAATATTCGCTATATCCCCAACGAAAACGAAAAAGTTTACTTTGAAGTATCACAAAACACACATTTCGGTATTTTCAACAACGAAGGTAAAGAAATTTTACCTGTTGCCTTCGATAGATTCTCATTTCTTTACAAAAACTTAATTTTAGCTATGCGAAATGGCTTATGGGGGGCTTACGATTATGAAGGAAAGCAAGTACTTTCACATCTCTACCAAGATATTCGCTACTGGAAAGATGCCAACGTTTTTGCTGTGCAAAAAGATACACTGCACGGCATTGTGAGCTATGAAGAAAAAAGTATCTTGCCTATCAATTATCAAGCTGTTGATATTTTGAGTTTTCAAAAGCCCTTTTATATCAGGCTCACGCAAAAGAAAAAGCAAAAAATCGTGATTCTGGAAGGTGAAAAAATTTTGCCTTACCTCAAAGATGAGTACGAAAAAATCCAAAGCTTGAACGAAAAGTATTGGTATGCTCAGAACTTGCTCAAAAAAATGCTTATTGATAAGAATACGCAAAAAATTTGGCTCTTGCCCCCGCATACGCGTATTGAAGACGGCAAACGTTTGTATATGACAATAGTAGATAGCCAACGCGTAATGAAGCCTTTTGCCGAAAATCAGCCCGAAGGCACTTTTTATTTAGAAAATGAAGAAAAAGCCTTTTTTTGGCGACCTGCTGAAAACAAACTTATTCCTACAAACAAGGTGATAGAATTGAACAAAAATAAAAATAGGAAAGACGACGAGCCTAATAACAACGCACTACCCCAAAATAATCTTCCAGAAAGGCTCAACAGACCGAGAAGGTAAAACTTCTGTACAAATGCTCAATACCTTACTAATATCCTATCGCTTGCTACTTGCCAAACCACTGTATGTAATTATCAATGTGGTGGGAGTAGCTTTGGGTATGGCAATTGCTTTGCTGATTTTGTTGTATTTGGATAATCAGTTCTCTTTTGATAAACACTGGCAAAAAGATATCTATCGCCTTGCTGTAAGGTACAAATCGGGCAAGGAATACCACCGTATCGCTGCTGCTGAGCCACATATCGCCCCTACGCTAGCTCAAGCTTTTCCGCAAATAGAACATGTTACCAAAATCTTGCCTACCGAAGGTAGCATTGTGGCTTATCAGCAAAAGAGCAACTTTTACACAGATGTCTTTTTTGCCGACAGCCTTTTTTTCAAAGTTTTTGATTGCAAAGTATTACAAGGTTCGGTAGGCAATGTATTCAGCAAGCCCGAAAATAAAGAAATTATTCTGAGCCAAGATTTAGCCCAAGAAATTTTTGGTTCAGAAAACCCAATTGGTAAAACTTTACAACTACGCACTACCAATGCTTTTATGTATGACGGCGACTATCAAGTAAAAGCAGTGGTAGCTAAACAAGAAAACTCTCATTTCCCTTTCAAAGCTCTCATATCTTGGAACTATGAAGATAAATTTGTGCAAAACTCTTGGGTCTATACGTATTTTACTTGCAAACACAAGCCCTCGTTTATTACCGAGAATTGGGAAAGCTATTATCAAAACTATTTGAAACGCTATTTTCCCAAAGAAGATTTGTTTCTCAAGCCCCTCATACAAGATGTAAGAGCTATTTATCTCAATTCTAAATTAGAAGCCGAACTTTACCCAAATGCCAACCGAAATTATCTTTTTATTTTTTTAGCTACTGCTCTGCTGATGATAGTAGTGGCTTGCATCAATTTTGTTAATCTCAATGCTGTACGCTCCACCCAACGCATACGAGAGTTTGCTATTCGAAAAGTGTTTGGTGAAAGCCGCCGAGAGTTACTCATTCAACTGCTCGTAGAGACGCTTGTTCTGATGTTTCTTGCTTTTTTAGTTTCACTGATGCTTACAGAACTTGCTCTACCTTATTTCAGCCAAATTCTTCAAACACCTTTGGCTTTACATCATATATTTGGAAGCAACTTTATGCTCTTTTGGCTGATTACCTTTCTGTTGATGATTCTGCTTTCGGGAGTATATCCAGTGTTTTACTTGGTAGATATTCCTATCCTAAACGGCTTGAAAAACATTTTACCTAAACACAATTATCGTATTTCTTTTCGCAAAGCCCTTTTAGTGATGCAATTTACCATTACTATTGTCATTCTTGCACTTACAATAATGGTGATTCGCCAACTAAATTTTGTAAAAAACAAAGATTTAGGCTTTGACAATCAAAGAGTTTTGGTTTTAAGATTGCCTAAAAGTGAAGAGGTTTTAGAAAAATTAGACACCCTCAAACAAGCCCTGATGCAAAGCCCTGATGTATTCAAAATAGCTAATTCAGCAGAAATTATTGGTACAAATCTGATTTCGCAGTTTCGTTTTGAAGTAGAAAACGAAGGCAAACTCGTAGAAGTAGTAATGGGCAGAATGTCGGTAAATAAAGATTTTATTGATGTAATGGGGCTAGAAATAATACAAGGGCGAAAATTTGATGAACGTGATACCACAGCAAATGTTGCCCTAATAATCAATGAAGCCGCAGCAAATTATATGAATTGGCAAAATCCGATTGGGAAAAATTTTGTTATCAGTCGTGATGAAAATGGCAACCCAAGTGTAATTGGGGAGGTAATTGGAGTTGTAAAAAATTTTCATATCAGTTCTTTACACAAAAAAATTTCACCTTTGGTCTTGGTTTTGAGCAACAGAATTGGGAATTTATTTTTAAGTGTATCGCTCAAACATCGTGAAGAAGTACTGGCACATTTGCAAAAAACTTGGCAAGAACTCCTGCCTACCGAGCCACTAAGTTACTTTTTTTTGAATGAAAACTATCGTAAACATTATCTGAACGAAGAACAGTTGGCTCAAGTTTTGGTATATTTTTCATTTTTAGTAGCGATGGTGGCGTCTTTGGGCATATTAGGGCTATCGCTTTTTATTTCAGAAATACGCCTGAAAGAGATTGCTATCCGCAAAGTATTGGGAGCTAGTTCTTGGCATTTGGTGCGTTTGCTCTCCAAAGATTTTATCCAGCTGTTACTACTTTCGGCTCTAATTGCCATTCCATTGGGCGAATATGCTATTCGTTTGTGGCTTAGAAACTTTGCCTATACTACCAAAACCTCAGCAGATATTTTCGTAGGGGCTTTTTTAATTACTTTTGTTATTTCAGTTATTCCCCTTTTTATTCAAGCCTTTGCAAGAGTTTTTATCAATCCGAACAAATTCTTGCAAGCCAGCTAATTTTTCTTAATCTTAATTTAACACGCTTTTGTATTGAAGTAAAATAGAATTTGCTAACTTTACACCAAAACTAACAAAATCGTGCCGTATGATGTCAAAAATTTTACGCTACTCATTTGTGTTTATCCTTTGCGTTTTATACAGCTTTCGTAGCAATGCACAAGGTATTACAACAGCTTCTTTGGAAGGAACTGTACGAGATGATAAGAAACAGCCTGTTGTTGGAGCTACTATTATCGCCATTCATCAACCCACAGGCACCCGCTATGGGGCCTCTAGCAATGAAGAAGGCGAATTTTTTATTCCTAACATGAAAACAGGCGGACCTTATACGATTACAGTAGAAGCCGTTGGCTATAAAACCCAAAAACAAGAAAGTATCAATTTACAACTCGGACAAACACTCAAACTCAATTTCATTGCCCCCGAAGATAGCGAAGAAATCACCGCTATTGAGGTAGTTGCTGTAAAAGATAAAATCTTCGATGCTTCTCGTACAGGAGCTTCTACCAATATTTCTACCGAAGAAATCAACGCTTTGCCTACCCTTTCACGTGGTTTGGAAGATTTCGTACGACTCACCCCCCAATTCTCGGCACAAGCCAACGGAGGGCTTTCTTTTGCAGGGCAAAATAATCGTTATAACAATGTAATGATTGACGGTGCGGTGAATAACGATGTTTTTGGCTTAAATGATAGAGGTACACCTGGTGGTAGAACAGGCTCGCAACCTATTAGCCTAGATGCTATCAAAGAAATTCAAGTGGTACTTGCTCCCTACGATGTACGGCAAAGCGGTTTTATTGGAGGTGGTGTAAATGCCGTAACTCGCAGTGGCACAAATACCGTCGAAGGCTCTGTTTATACATTCCTCAAAAGCCAAGATCTTGTTGGACGAAGAGTAGCCGATAGAGAAATTACCGTCACTGATTTCAGAGATAACCAATACGGCTTCCGTATAGGCGGACCTGTACTGAAAGATAAACTTTTCTTTTTTGTAAATGGTGAAATAGGCAGACGCACCGAACCCAACCTGTTCAACTTAGATTTTTATGCTCGCAACGACCAAGGACGTCTGCAACAAATTCTTGATAACCTCAATACCATTCGCCGCTTGCATATTGCAAACTTCAACTACGACCCTGGCAACCCCCTCGAAAACTACGACAACATTCAGAACAACAACAAAGTTTTTGTTCGTTTCGATTACAACCTCAATGATAAACACACCATCACCCTTCGCCATAATTTTATCAATGCGTTTTCGCAAGAAATTTTCAGAAATAGCAACAACTTTTCTTTCCCTAATTCAGGTACACGTATTACCAATACCACAAATACTACAGTTCTAGAAGTACAAAGCCGATTCAATAACCGATTGAGTAATGAGTTCAGATTTGGTTATACAAACATCTACGATGTTCGCAAAAATAGAGAAAGAGACTTTCCCAGTATGCGTGTCAATGTTTCGGATTTAGGAACTGTTATTACAGGCACAGACCGCATTGCAGGTGCTAATAGCCTTCGTCAAAATCTTTTTGAAATTACCAATCATCTTACTTGGTTCAGAGGAAAACATAAATTTTTGATTGGTACAAGAAATGAAATTTATCAGTTCGATAACCTTTTCATTCAAGCGGTTGCAGGCGAGTGGAGTTTTGCCTCTGTTCTTGCTCCACGCGACCCCATTACAGGGCAAATAGATACCTCCGTGCCTGATTTCAGCTTAGAGTCAGGTGTACCAATTGCCTATCTGAAAAACTACTCTCGTACCTCTGACCCTCGTCAGTCTGCAAGATGGTCGGCAGTACAACTTGGATTGTACGTACAAGACGAATGGAATGCCAACGATCGGCTTCGCCTTACACTCGGCTTACGCGGCGATTTACCCTTGATGCTCGGAACTGTAAGCCGAAACAGACTCTTTGAAGAAAAATTTGGTGTAAGAAACGATTTGACCCCCACTCCACGCGTGCTATGGTCGCCTCGTATTGGCTTCAATTGGGACGCACAAGGCAATGGCAAAACACAAGTACGTGGCGGCATTGGTATCTTTGCAGGCAGACCGCCCTTCGTATGGCTTTCTAATCAATACAGCAATAGCGGTATAGATTTCGGACAAGTCAATATTCAAGACCAAGCTCAATTGAATGCTATTTTTGCAGGACTCTCACTGGCTCAACGCAACCAAATTTTGAGCAACCCGAATTACTTACCCCCAGGAGCAGGTGGGCAAAGTGGTACTTCGGTAGTAAATCTTACCAATCCCAATTTGCGTTTGCCACAAGTTTTCAGAATTAGCTTAGGTATAGACCAAAAACTTCCCATTTGGGACATTGTCGGAACAGCTGAGTTTATCTACACCTACACAATGAACGATATGTTCTTCCGAAATATCAATTTGGTGGGCCAACAAGGTATTCTCAACAACGAAGGCAGACCGCTTTTTGGTACTTTCGGACAAGGTCCCCGTTTGCTTGACCCAAGCAACTTTACAGGCGTATACGTTCTTGAAAACGTACAAGGCGGCGTACAATATAGTGCAACAGCTCAACTACGTAAAAATAGTAAAGATTTCTTCGGAAATTTAGCCTATACCCACTCTATTGCTCGCGATGCTTTGAGTGCTACCAACTCGGTTGCCGCTTCCAACTTCAACAATAATATTGTAGGTGCCAATAGCCCTAATACTCCTGTAATTGCTGAAAATGCCTTCAATGTGCGTCATAGAATAATTGGTGCATTTGGCTATACCTACCACTGGAATGAGTATGGCAACTCCCAAATTGCTCTTTTCTACAACGGACAATCGGGCAATAATTATTCTTTCGTTGTACAAGCCGCCACAGGTGGTATCAACGACATCAACCTTGATGGTATTCCTAATAACGACCTCATCTATATTCCTCGTAATGCCTCTGAAATTCAGTTTGAAACCTTTACACGCGAAGGAATTGATGTATCTCGATTTGGTTTTACTGATGCCAATGGCAATTTAATCAAAACAGCTTCCTACACCATCAGCCCCCAGCAACAATGGGAAGGCTTCAATGCTTTTATCGAAGGAGAAAAGAGTTTGAAAAACCGCCGTGGTAAATTTGCCGAACGTAATGGTGCTGTTGCTCCTTGGAATCATCGTATTGATTTGCGTTTTACCCATACTATCAATGCTCCAAGCAAAAAAGCCAAGCACCAAGTTCAAATTACTTGGGATATCATCAATGTTGGAAACTTGCTGAATAGAAATTGGGGCGTATTTCAGTTTGGTAGAACCAACCCTCTGCAAGCAGTAAGATATGATGAACTTACAGGCAACATTGTATATCGCTTCAATGCAGATGTAGAAGCTGTTTCAGCAAGCCAAGACCCCGTTACCGGGCGTGTAACCATTGATGAGGCAAAAGTTGGTTTTAATAAATACCTCAATTCAAATAGTATACGTTCGGTGTGGCAGGCACAATTTGGTGTAAGATATAGTTTCTAAAAGTAAAAGCCCCTTTTTATCAAAGGGGCTTTTTTAGTAGGCTTGGGCAAAAACTACGCGTTGGGCTGAGGGCTTACCTGTAAAGATGCATTTTCCTTGTTCTTTTCTTGTCGTTTCTATTGGTATGCAACGAATGGTAGCTTTGGTTTCTTCTTTAATTTTGAGTTCAGTTTCGGTGGTGCCATCCCAATGAGCAAGAGCAAACCCCCCTTTTTCTATTACTTCCTTAAACGCCTGGTAAGTATTTACTTCAAAGGTATTTTTTTCTCTGAATTCCAATGCTTTCTGATAGATATTTTGCTGAATTTGTGCTAACAAACTACTCACATAGCTTTCAATATCTTGCAAAGGAATAGTAGTTTTGGTTTTGGTATCTCTGCGAGCCACTTCAATTGTCTGATTTTCCAAATCTCGCAATCCTAATGCCAGCCGTACAGGCACACCCTTTACCTCCCATTCTGCAAATTTAAAACCAGGGGTTTGGGTTTCTCTAAAATCTAATTTTACGCTGATACCTTGCTTTTTGAGCATTTGAGCAATATTATCGCAAGCCTCATTTAATCTAGCAAAACTTTCTTCACCCTTATAGATAGGTATAATAACTACCTGAATAGGAGCAACTTTGGGGGGCAATACTAATCCATCATCATCGGAATGGCACATAATCAATGCTCCCATCAGGCGAGTGCTTACGCCCCATGATGTTCCCCAGACATATTCGAGTTTATTTTCTTTGTTCAAAAATTTCACATCAAAGGCTTTAGCGAAGTTTTGCCCTAAGAAATGTGAAGTACCTGCCTGCAAGGCTTTGCCGTCTTGCATCATTGCTTCAATACAGAAGGTTTCATCTGCTCCTGCAAAGCGTTCATTTTCAGTTTTTACTCCTTTAATTATAGGAATAGCTAAAACTTTTTCGGCAAAATCGGCATACACTTCAAGCATTTGTCGAGTTTCTTGCATTGCTTCTTCGGCAGTAGCGTGAGCTGTATGCCCTTCTTGCCACAGAAATTCAGCAGTACGCAAAAACAACCTTGTACGCATTTCCCAACGTACTACATTTGCCCACTGATTGATAAGCAAAGGTAAATCTCGATACGATTGTATCCAATTTTTATATGTGTTCCAAATCACTGCCTCACTCGTAGGACGTACGATGAGTTCTTCTTCCAGCCGAGAGTCAGGGTCAGCAATGAGTTTGCCTTTTTCCGTAGGATGATTTTTGAGGCGATAATGCGTAACTACGGCACATTCTTTGGCAAAACCTTCGGCATTTTTTTCTTCGGCTTCAAACAAGCTTTTAGGAATAAACAAAGGGAAATAAGCATTTTCGTGCCCTGTTTCTTTGAAGCGGCGGTCGAGGTCATCACGCATTTTTTCCCAAATAGCATAACCATAGGGCTTAATAACCATACAGCCTTTTACAGCCGAATGCTCGGCAAGCCCTGCATGCTTGATTATGTCTAAATACCATTCCGAGTAATTTTGGCTACGTGGTGTAATGAGTTTGTTCATACAGAGGTTTCAAGGTTGAAAAATAATCTTTTAGTGCATTCTATCGCCCCTAATTTCTAAATTTCGGATAATTTCAGCTTCTTGTGCTAAAAGCTCTTGTAAGCGAGTTTTTACATAAGTTTCGGACATATATTCTTTGGCAAGTTCAACGAAATTGACATAATGCCCTGCTTCGGAAACCATTAGCTCGTAGTAAAATTTTTTCAAATCTTCATCAGCAATTTGCTCAGATAAGAGTTTGAATCGCTCACAACTACGAGCTTCAATAATAGCATTGATAAGCAGTTGTTCTACTAGTTGCTCTTCGACAGTTCCCCCTTTTTTACGCAAGTTTTGCAGTTTTTCTACGTATTCATCTTTGCGTTGGTATCCTAAACGAATATTTCGTTCTTTCATTTTTTCTAATACTCGCTCAAAATGCCCCCATTCTTCGGCTACAACGGGCGTTAGCACTTCTACAAGTTTCTCCTTATCGGGATATTTGACAATGAGTGAAATACACGAAGAAGCGGCTTTTTGCTCGCAATAGGCGTGGTCTATCAAAATTTCCTCGATTGTTTTTTGAGCCAAATTCACCCAGCGAGGGTCAGTAGGTAGTTTCAAGCCCAACATAGAATTTTTTTTGTGCAAAGTAGCAAAAAAAGCCTTGTAAAAGCAAGTTTTTTCAGCAATTCCAACAAATAAGCTAGTTTTCTGTATTTGTGAGCGTATTTTTTAGCTCCCATTTACTGATGATACAAGTTGCTATTGCATTTCCTGCGATATTAGTGCCACTTCTACCCATATCCAAAATGTGGTCTATGCCCAACAGCAAAGCCAACCCTTCTTGTGGGATATTGAAAGAGGAGAGCGTTCCTGCAATAATCACCAAAGAGGCTCTGGGTACGCCTGCAATGCCTTTGCTGGTAAGCATAAGAATAAGCATCATTTGAATTTGTTGGGCGAAAGAAAGTTCTATACCATAGGCTTGGGCTATAAATACACTGGCGAAAGTCATATACATAATAGAACCATCAAGATTGAACGAATAGCCCAAAGGAATTACGAAATTGATAACTTTTTCAGGACAGCCCAAGCGTTTCAGACTTTCAATGAGTTGTGCAAATGCCGATTCTGAGCTTGCCGTACTAAATGCCTGAAAAAACGGCAGGCGTATTTCTTTCAAAATCCTTGCAAAAGGCAAACGCCAAACCACTGCTATTGCCCCTAAAATCAAAAAAATAAAAATAGCAAGCCCCAAATAAAATGTAAAAATTAAATAAGGGTATACCTCTATAAGTTTTTGCCAACCGATTTTGCTTACCAATACAGCCATAGCTCCAAATACCCCATAAGGTGCAAATCCCATAACTATATTGATAAGTTTGAGCATCAGGTGGGCAAGTGCATCCATTGCTTTGATAATCACATTTTTTTGATGCTCGGGTAAAGAAATTGCCGCAACACCAAAAAACACCGAAAACACCAATACAGCCAAAATTTCATTATGAGCCATTGCCTCAATAACACTTTTAGGAAAAGTATGTTCTACAAAACTTTTTAGCGTATTCATTTGAGCGTTGATGCCTGTTTCTGTACCTTGGGGTGGCAAAGAAGCCGAAAGCAAATCGCCCGGGCGGAAAATATTTACCAAAACCAAGCCCAAAGAAAGAGCAAGAAGTGTTGCAAAAAGGAAATATCCGATGGTTCTCACACCAATACGCCCCAGGGCTTTTTTATCGCCTACTTTGGCAATACCTACTACCAAAGTACTTAACACCAAGGGGGCTATGGTCATTTTAATAAGCCGTAAAAAAATATCCATGAGCAGTTGTAAATCGCGGGTATGCAGTGTGAAAGAGCCTATCGTGAAAATATTTTGAGGAGCTGTAATTTCTTGCCCATCAACTATTTGCTTTTGCTCGGGCAAAATGATACCAACCACAATGCCCAATATCATTCCTAAAAAAATTTTGGTAGTAAGCGATAATTTGAATTTCATTGCGTTTATTTTTTAGCTAGCCAAGCAAAGTAATAAGTTTTTTTGATTTTGAACAAAAGATTTTTGATTTTACTGCAAAATTTACATAACTTCGCAGTAATATTTGATGTGCCTACACTTTCAGACTTCGAACTTTTAGAAATTATGCAGAATTACTTTTTATTGCTCATTTTTTCTCTTTGCTTTCTTTCAGGCAAAACTTTTGCACAGGATAGCACCGATATTGATAAACCTATCCCTACTGATACACTCCAAAATGAAATAGAAATGCCCATAGATAGCACCCAAACCATTGATAGTACCCAAGCAGAAGCAGATAACGTTACAGAAGAGAAAAAAGGAAAATTTTATTTGGTAAAAAAAGCCTATTTCAAAGAAGGTGATAGTGTTTTTGTTCGTAAAATTAAAGAACGCCTCCCCTACCCCGAAGAAGCACGCAAGCGTAAATTTTCTGCTACACTCATAGTAAAATTTATTGTGAGTAAAGAAGCTACTATTTCAGATATTCAAATTGTAGATGGATTTCCCGAAGAAACAGAACCTGATTTCCGACAACTCATTGAAGATAAAGTCAAAAGTGCTATTCAAGAAGTTTCGCAAGGCGGCTGGGAACCTGCCACCAATAATCTAGAACAGAAAGTTGCTATGCGAAAAACTGTCCCTATTACGTTTAGTCCATACAAAAAAGATTAAAATTTTGCAGGACTAAACCCAAAAACAAAGCTATGAATAAATGGATATTCACCCTAATTGCAGGTATTTTCTTTCAAATCAGTGCTTTTTCACAAGATAGTACCCAAGTAATTTCGGATACCATGCCTGTACCCGATGCTCCTCGTATTACTTTTTCGAGCAATTCTTTTCATTTTGGTACGCTAAAAATGGGCAATTCAGTTTCCCACACTTTTGAGTTTACCAATACAGGTACAAAAGACCTTAAAATTTTATCCGTACAAACTAGCTGCAACTGCACTACTACCTTATTAGAAAAAAAAGTTGTTCCTCCTGGTGAAAAAGGCAGAATTACCGTTATCTATACGCCCAAACCCAATCAAAAAAACGAACAGAGAAAGGTGATTTTGGTTATCAGTAATGCCATCAACAAAGAAGAATTATTGTACATGACAGGCTTTGTAGAACCATAAACATTTTCAGGCTATGTTAAAAGTTTTCAGAAATACTTTAGACGTACTATTTAGCTCCCGTGGCGATTACATCAAATCTATCCTTGGCGAACCTGAAACTTGGTTTGATACAGATAAGTTTTCCGAATTTAATCTTGCCGCTGCCGATATACTGAAATTTATCAAATACTTTTCAGAAACTACTTTGCCCCCACTTTTGGGCGATAGTTATTTTTTGAAGCCATTTGTACCTAACTTTTTACAATCGGTACTATTTATAGAACAAGGTAGCATCTGGGAAGTAGATAACCAAATGCCCGAAAAATTTGAACGCGAAAAGTGGTTCTTCATCAATGGTGTTGTAACCAATGAGGATTTGGCAGAAGCCAACGCCAAATATTTAATACAGCTATTTCATCGCCCTATTACAATTTTGCATAACCCAACCAATGGAATTTTTTTAGATTTGATGCAGTCGGCGGTAGGAAAAAAAGGTTATACCAATATCAAATTTGCCAATTTTGTACTTCCTACTATTCGCAAAGCACTTGCCGAAAAAGATAAAGTTGTAATTATTAGCCATTCGCAAGGTACACTTATTACTTCTACCATCTTAGACCTACTTATTGAAGAAAAAAATCCACATATAGGCAAATTGGAAATTTATGCCTTTGCGAATTGTGCCGAAGAAATGAGCCATGCCCCTATTCAAAACCCTGACCAAAAACCTCATATTGAAAGTTTTTCCAACGAACACGATATTGTAGCCAAATTAGGTGCTTTGCACCCTTATCGTGAAGAAAGAGGTATTGTAATTGATGGTGAACATTTTATTAAAAAAAATGCTTGGGGGCACTTCCTGAATATTCATTACCTTAAAGATTTTGCCCAAGGCAAATACATTCACGATAGCAATCCCGAAATACAATCCCGATTGTTTGGTTATTTAGGTGGTAAAACTGATGTAAATAATACATCCGCCGATAATTTGTGCAAGTAAGTTTTTCAAATAGAATTGAGTTTTAGGGCAGTTTTCTTGCAAATAGAAAGTCTCGTGCAGTTAAAAAAATTAATAAAACATTCTCTTGCAAGAGTGAATGGAATTTCCTTTTTTAGTAGTTCGAAAAATTTAACGATGAGGGGGCATTTCAGTAAAATGCGTAGGCTTTTATGCTAAGAAAACTACTATTGATTATAAGTATCATCGGACTGCAACATTCTAATGGATTTGGACAAACCATTATCCTTGAAGGAGAAAAGCCTAGCCAAGCAATAGCAAAGCACTTGTATTGGGTAACCGACCCCGATAATAATTTCAGTATTGAACAAGTAGCTTCTGAAAGTTTTCAAAACCGCTTTCAGAAAAATATACAAGAGGTTTTCAATGTAGGTATTTCGCATAAAACTTATTGGCTACGGCTGGAAATACAAAGCAAAGACTTATTTGCTCGTGATTGGCTTTTGTACTCATCTTATCCATTTTTAGATAAAGTTTGGCTTTATCAAAAAAATAGGTTCGGCGAATGGAAAGTAGAGAAAGTAGGTATTCTAGAAGAATTTGAGAAAAAATCTATCAAACACCGATACATTATTTTTCCTTTGGAAACTCCCGATACGCTCGTTCAACGCATATACATCAAAATTCATTCCGATACCCCTATCCAATTCCCTGCCTACATTGAGCGTGGAAACTATTTTGCCGAACACTCTCGCCTTTCAGAACTGTATTACGGCATTTTTATTGGTGTTATGTCTTTGATGTTTTTGGGTAGCATTTTTTATTGGATATACTTCAAAGATAAAGACTACCTCTATTATGCCCTTTTTCTTCTAGGAGCAATGATTTTTTATCTTTCGCTTAGCGGACATTTGTTTTATTTTCTATGGAAAAAAGAAGGCTACTGGGGTAAAGTATTTTTAGGAGTAGGAATTGGCATCTGGATGATAGGAGCAGGGCTTTTTACCAAACATTTCTTACAAACTTTTCGCTACTTCCCGCTGGGTGGTAAAATTATGCAAATTTATGCCTATTTGGG
This sequence comes from uncultured Cytophagales bacterium, assembly GCA_938002655.1. Lineage (GTDB taxonomy): Bacteria > Bacteroidota > Bacteroidia > Cytophagales > Thermonemataceae > Raineya. The sequence goes on along the minus strand of CALLAC010000008.1, from coordinate 80,520 downwards.
AGCATGGGTAGCTTGGAGCGTTTTTATTTTGCCTTATCAAATTTTTACTATCCAAATTGTAATTTTGGGTAATTTAGGCAATTTGATAATTACTGCCATAGGCATTATTTGCTGGCTCCGCAAAAATGTTTTCGCTAAATATTTTGCCTTTGCTTGGGTACTCTATGTAACTGGCACGCTTTTACTTGCTCTCTCTACAATGAATATTATTCCTCGCACTTTCATAACAGCACACTTAGGCGAAATTTCTTGTATGTTTGAAGTAATTATGTTTGCTTTGGCTCTTAGCTATAAAAGCCGTATCAAAAGCGATAAAATTCGCCAAGACCGTACTCGCAGTCAACAAAAACTCCTTGAAATACAAAAAGATATAACCCGAAAACTTGAAATAAGGGTAGAAGAACGCACCCGAATGCTTCAACAAAAGCAAGAAGAAATTGAAATACAAAACGAAGAACTCAAACAGCAACGCGAAGAGCTCGAAGCCAGCCGTGACCAACTCGCCGAAAAAAATAAAATTATTGAAGAGCAAAACCTTGCCCTCAAAAAATACAACGAAAATCTCGAACAAATCGTTGAAGAACGTACAGCCCAACTTAAAAAAGCAAATTTGGAACTTATCAATCAAAATATACAATTAGAACAATTTGCTTTCATCACTGCCCATAATTTGCGTTCACCCGTAGCTCAGCTGCTGGGGCTAGTTAGCCTTTTCAATGTAGAAAACCTCCAAGACCCACTCAATGCAGAAATTTTACAACATATCAAAAAAGCCAGCTTTGCAATGCAACAAACCCTGCAAGACCTCAACGAGATTTTAGAAATCCGTAAGGGTAAAAATCAAAATGTAGAGCCAATAAACTTTTCTGAAATAATTGAGCAAGTGTGGGAAGATAATTTCAAAAATGAAACCGAAGTAGATTTGCAAATCCATTTGGAAGTTCAGGAAATCAATTTTGTTAAATCTTACTTAAAAAGTATTCTTTACAACCTTATCAGTAATGCTATCAAATATCGCCATCCCAAACGAAAGCCTTTTATTAAAATTACTACCAAAGAGCTTCCCGAAGAAATTGTACTAAGCATACAAGACAATGGCGTAGGAATAGACCTGAAAAAGCACAGACAAAAACTTTTCGGCTTGTACCAACGCTTTCACTTAGATAAAGAAGGCAAAGGAATGGGCTTATACCTTTGCAAAACCCAAATAGAAGCCCTTGGCGGCAGAATTGAAGTACAAAGCGAAGTAGATAAAGGTACAAAATTTGACATTTATTTCAGAAAAATACTTTCCGAAGATGTTCTTTCAAATGCTTAAACTTCGAAAAAAATACGTAGGTAAGGCGGCTTTCGGCCTGTCGGCTTTCCTTGTACTTCTATTGCTTGTTTTTTGGCTCAATAGAAACAATTTATTTCCCAAAGATGCTTTTTTGAAAAAAACAGCGTATCGCAAAAAAATTATTACCCAAACTAATTTCTACCAGAAAAATCTGATTGTAGTAGATACCTTTACCCAATCTTTTGATGAGAAAAAACGAATAATTGCTGAAAATGATGTCGTTTTTTACGATTACAATTCGGCAGGAAAGCTTTCTAAAATTATTGTTTGCTTAGATAAAAATTGTAACAATATTCTCGTAAAAGAGCCTATCAGCCCTGAAATAATGCAGTACAGCCTCAATCAAACATTTTTTCAGTTGCAAAGTCAGCATACATTTAGCAGAATTAGCCCCAAAGAAGAGTTAGAGCCTTACATTTATCAAAAAGATTCTCTTCTCAATTCAGAAATTCGCAAAATAAAACACTACTTTTACACCGATACCGATACCATACTGACCATATGTTATCAACACTACGATTCACTTCAAAGACTGAGAAAAATCAGATTTTCTGACAAAAATCAGAATTTTTTCTTTGAAATACATTATTTTTACGACACTACCAACAAGCTAACAATGAAACACCATCGGCTCAAATCATCTATCCACAAGGTTTATTCAAAATATTACTACCATATTTACGAGTACGACCTTCAAAAGCGACTCAAACGCATTCAGACCTACCAAATGCCCGACAGCTCACTCCATAGCCAAACTTCATTTGATTATATAGAAGAACTTGCTACCCCTTAATTCAAATGATATTTTTCTATCGCACAAACAACTCGCACTTTTCAGAAAAAATATCGTAACTATCAAACAAAATTACTCTACAAAAAGTGATTTGTAAAAAGTGTCTTATTTTTTGCCCGAAGCAAAAAAATTTGTAGGTTTGTAAAAATAATGCTTACACCAATGGAACAGAACAATCTTTTGAAAGTAACCATAGATAATATCACCGTAGAAGTAGAGCCAGGTACTACTATCTTGCAAGCGGCTCGTAAAATTGGTGGTGAAATTGTACCGCCTGCAATGTGTTATTACAGCAAATTGAAAGGTTCGGGAGGGAAATGCCGCACTTGCTTGGTGAAGGTTACGCAAGGCTCTGCCAAAGATCCTCGCCCTATGCCAAAACTTGTGCCGTCTTGTATTACCGCCGTTCAAGATGGAATGGTCGTAGAAAATACTATCAACGAAGAAGTTATCAAGGCTCGTGAAGGTGTCGTAGAATTTCTGCTCATCAATCACCCTTTGGATTGCCCCATCTGCGACCAAGCAGGGGAATGCCATCTGCAAGATTTAAGCTATCAACACGGAAAGCAAGCCACTCGCTACGAATTTGAACGCCGTACATTTGAAAAAATTGATATTGGCGATAAAATACAACTGCATATGACTCGCTGTATCTTATGCTATCGTTGTGTTTTCACCGCCGACCAAATCACCAATGGCAGAGTTCACGGCGTTTTGCATCGTGGCGATGCTGCCGAAATCAGCACTTATATTCAAAATGTAATTGATAATGACTTTTCGGGCAACATGATTGATGTCTGCCCCGTAGGAGCTCTCACCGATAAAACTTTCCGCTTCAAAAGCAGAGTTTGGTTCACTAAACCCGTCTATGCTCACAGAGATTGTGATAAATGTTGCGGTAAAGTTACTCTGTGGTATCAGGGCGAAGAAGTTTTAAGAGTTACAGGACGCAAAGATAAGTACGGCGAAGTAGAAGATTTTATTTGCAATACCTGCCGATTTGAAAAGAAAAAAACCTCCGATTGGGTTATCGAAGGCGTTGCAGATTTAGGCAGAAATTCAGTAATAATGCAAAACAAGCGTCTCAAACTTGTAGTACCCAATTTTCCTTTCAAGCAGGCATTACAATATAAGCAAATCGATGATAGTCGCGTGCCTTCCCAACTCACTTATGAAAAATCGCGTCTCAAAAATCAACTCACTACCAGTAAGTTTTTGCTGAAAAAAGATGAGTAATTTTATTTCAAGCTCGGTTTTTTTAGAAAAATCGAGCTTTTTGTTTTTTATTTGAAGATTTTGCACCACTCTAAATTGAACTTTCGGTAAGAAACAAATTTTGGAACTTTGCCAAATTTTATTAGCTTTGTAGAGCTTGCTTTTAATTTTGCTTATTTATCCTAAATGTATGCTTATGGAAAATTCGAGCAATCCTATTTCTCTTACTCGGAACGAAACACTTACCGAAGAAATCAAAAACAATTTCTATGTACTGGATTATTTGTTTGATATTCGCTTGGGGAAAGCTCTTTCCAAAGATGTTTTGAGCCTGATTGATAAGGTTTACTTTCGTTCAGAGCTTGTGGGTTTTGAAGAAAGCAATTATCCCAAACGCAATAATCCTGAGCGTCCTTTGATCTTTGCCAGCAACCATTCGGGTATGGCTTTTCCTTGGGATGCAATGATTTTTATCAATCGTGTACATGAACTCAAAAATTATGGTTCTGATGCGGTGCGTCCGCTTACTGCTCCGATGCTTTCGGCTTCGGTGCTAATGAATCCCTACCAAATCAAGCATTTTTGGAAAAAAGTCGGAGGAGCCGTAGATGCTACTACCCTCAATTTTGAAACCCTCATGCACCAAAAAGATTTCAACGTGATGATTTACCCCGAAGGAGTACCTGGCATCGGAAAGGGCTTCAATCGCAGATACCAACTCCAAAGACTTGCTACCTCTATGGTACGTATGGCTATCAAATATCGTACCGATATAGTGCCAATAGCAGTTGTAAATGGTGAATTTATCAATCCTTACACTTATAGCTCCAAGTTTGTCAATAAAATCGCCAATGCATTAGGCATACCTTTTCTTCCTTTGGGCTTGATTACTCCTTTCATTTTACTTTTTCCTTGGATTTTTTATATGGGCTTTCCTGCCAAACTCATTTTCGTTATGGGTAAAAGAGTAAAACCCTATGAAATGACCGATAAGCCTTTTGAAGAAATGACTTATGACGATTTCCGTGCGATTACTGATAAAATTCATGTGCAAATGCAAGCCGAACTTACCGAAGCTGAACAAAAATATGGTAAAAAGCCTTATCGTTGGGCTGAACATTTCAAAATGCTTTTCAAGTATTTTAAGTATTTTCCTTATACTGTTCCTATTGGCTGGCCTTTGCTTTTTGCAGAATTTGAACGTGTAAGAGTAAAAAAACAAGATTTTGAAAGCCCTCTGAAATTGGGTTGGGGTTCGGCTTTAAGAATTATTTTGCAAAATCCATTAGTTTTGGCTTATTACATTCCTATTTTGGGCTGGATACCGCTCGCTATTCGTGGTTTTCGGAAGGTAAAAGAGCCCATCTCTACACAAAAAAAACATCAATAAGGTGGAAAATTTTATAATTTCAGACACTACTCTATCGCAATCCTACGAAAATCGTGAAAAAAGGACTTTTCAAATTCCGCTTCTGGCTCCTTACATAAGCGAAACCGAAAGCGATTATGTCCAAGCATGTATCAGAAAAGGCTGGATAACTACCATAGGTGAGTTTGTTGATATTTTTGAGCAAAAAATTAAAATTTATACGCAAAGCCCTTATGTAGTAGCTGTTTCTTCGGGTACGGCGGCTTTACATTTAGCTCTCAGAGCCGTAGGCGTCGAAAAAGATACTTTTGTCATTTTACCTAATATTAGTTTTGTAGCTTCTGCCAATGCTATTCACTACTGTGGTGCCGAGCCTCTTTTTGTAGATATTTGCTCTACTACTTGGCAATTAGATGAAAATTTATTGCTTAAATTTTTGGAAAAGGAATGTTTTTACACAAAAGAACATACTTTTCATAAAGCTACCCAAAAGCGAATTTCAGCTCTTGTACTAGTACATAATTTAGGGAATTTAGGCAATATTTCTGCAATAGAAGAAATTTGTCAGGCATATCAAATTCCTTTGGTAGAAGATGCGGCAGAAGCATTGGGGTCTTTTTACGAAGGCAAACACGCAGGAACTTTCGGGAAAGTAGGTATTTTGAGCTTCAATGGCAATAAAATCGTAAGTACAGGAAGCGGAGGAGCAGTACTTACGAAGGATAAGCATATTTCAGAAAAAGTACGACATTGGGCAAATCAAGCTAAAATAAGTACCGAAGAATACTACCACGATGAAGTAGGCTACAATTATCGTCTGCCTAATCCACTGGCGGCTATTGGGCTGGCTCAGATGGAAAAAATAAACTTTTTTTTGGAAAAAAAACGACTTATCCACGAGTTTTATGCAAATATTCTACACAGTAAAGCTACTTGGCAAGATACTTTAGAAAAAGCAGATCCTAACTATTGGCTTTTTACAGCACTTTTTGAAAACAGTGCTTTGCTTGCTCAAAAATTCAAAGAAAATGCTATTCAGACTCGTAAGCTTTGGTATCCTTTGAATCGCTTACCTATGCATCTGAAAGCCTTGTATGTGCAAGAAAATGATATCAGCTGGCAAGTATATGAAAAATCTTTGAGCTTACCCTCTTCGGTAGGTTTACAAATGCAAGATATGGAGAAAATTGCAAGAGTTTTGGAAAGTATTTAGATTTTTTCAAGAGCGGCAACTTCATTTGCAACGAAGATGCCGCTTTGGCTGAATTAGCACATATTTATTTTTCCAACAAACGGATATCTGCCCTACGCATTTGCCGTTTGGCGGCTTCGGGGTCGGGAGAAGGATTGGCTCCCAAACCCTTGAAAGTCAGCCTATCTTTACTTACTCCCTGACTCACAAAGTAATCATATACTGCCTTGGCACGATTTTCGGAGAGTTTTTGGTTATTTTCTACTTTTCCTTCCGAAGAAGCATAGCCTAAAATTTCTGCTTTTATACTGCTATTGAGCTTCATATACTCAATAAATCGCTTCATTTCTTGTTTGGCTCTTTCGTTGAGCTGGGCAGAGTTGCTTTCAAAATAAGCCGTATACGATTTGTTGAGCATAATTTCGCCATTATTTACAGAATAATCATCTGTTTCAATAGGAGGCATTACCATAATAGTTTTTTCTTCTACTTTGTAGGGTTTGAGTTGCCCTTTGGAGTCGGCATACATATAAGTAACTTGCACTTTGTTATCTTTGGGTTTAGTGCCATCATCTTTGGCATCAATTTTTCGATTTTTGTAAAGTACTTCCAATAGATAGTTCAGGGCTACGCTATCTTCCGACTGAATGATGTCTTCCATCATATCATAAAGGTCTAAATCTCTGCCTTGATAGTTGTTGGGGTTTTCTTTTTCAGGGTCAAAATTATTTTCTATTGTAATTTTTTCGCCTACTTCTTTGCCATTTTCTAATTTCTTTTCTAGTTTTATTTCCTGATACATTTCTTGGAAATACACTTGATTGGGAATATTGATGGCAATCAGATAAGGCAAATAACCTTCGGCAGTTACAATCATATCATAATTTTTACCTGGTGGAAAAATCATCAGATAATCGCCAGTATACGGATTAGGATGATAGACATATTTCAAAACCTGTTGTGTTTCTTTATCTACTACACGAATACGAGCCTCTACGGGTTTAGGAGGATTGCCCGCCAAAATTCTACCTCTGACCATCGTGAGAGCAATGCCTTTATCATCAGGTAAAATTACCGAATAAATATCTTGCTTGCCAAGCCCTTCGGGGCGATCGGAGGAAAAGTAGGCTTTTTTGCCATTAGCAGTAACAACTAAGTAGCCGTCGTTAAATACAGAATTGATCGGATAGCCTATATTTTCAGGTTTAGACCATTTTCCAGCGTTCAAGGTACTTTTGAAAATATCTGTACCCCCTATGGTGTTATGTCCGTTACTGGTAAAAAACAAAGTTTTGCCATCAGGGTGAATAAAAGGAGCGTCTTCATCATAGGGTGTGTTAATTTCTGCACCTAAATTTTGAGGTTTTCCCCAAGAGCCATCGGGTTGTTTTTCTATTTTGTAAATATCTTTACCGCCCAATCCGCCTGGTCTATCAGAAGCAAAATACATGATGCTTTCGTCAGAACTGAGACTGGCACTACTTTCCAAATATCCCGAATTGATTTCACTGCCCAGTTTTTCAGGAGCCGACCAGCCCGTTGCTGTTTTTTTGCTACTATAAATATTGCCCGTGTTGTTAGTTTCACCTACATAAATTAGCATTTTCTGCCCATCGGGCGAAAGCCCTACGGTTCCTATGTTTTTATTCAGCTTGAAATCAATTAGCGAAACATTTACCCAAGCATAATCTTTCTTTTGAGCCAGCATTACTTGCTCTTGGGCAGTAGAACGCGTAAAAGCTAGAATATTCTCATCAGCAGAAATAATGGGTGCAAACTCCGAAGCATCACTGTTGATAGCTTTGCCTAGATTGGCGATAGTAGCTTTTATAGGTTTTGCTACTATTGCTTTGGCATTTTGAGCTATTTCTATGGCTCTTTTGTTTTCTGCTTGAAACTTATCGGTAGTTGGAGCTTGTTGGGCAAATTCGTTGTAGGCTTTTATAGCCTCCTCAAAACGTTGGTGCAAGTGCAAAGCCCTGCCCAAGTAATGATATACACGTACAGGTACTTTATCGTTGATTTTATTTTTGGCAGTTTCCAAGAAAGTAAGTGCCTTCATTTGCTCTTTGCCATCTTTACTTTTCAGATAGCAAACGCCTATTTTGTAGTTCAAAGCAGGGTCTTGGAGGTTTTTTTTATAAGCGGTAAGATAAATGGGCAAAGCAACTTCAAAACTTCCTTGCTCAAAAGCCTCATCAGCCTTTTTGAGGTCTTGAGCTACAGCTAATACATTTATTCCTATCCCGCAAATCACAGAAAAAACTAACTTTTTCATACATTCAAATTTTGAAGTAATACACTTGGTTGCCATTTGCAATAATTGTGGATGCCAAAATACAAAAATATTACATTCTTTCCAATAAAAATTCTATTTCCTTGTACTGAAATGCCTGCAAGCCTTCAGGAAAGCTTATTTGAAGCCTGCCTACACTATCTATGCCACATATTTTCCCTGGTAAAGTCTGATTATTTTGCTTTCTAAACCATACCCACTCCTGAAAGCCAAACAATCTTTCGTAATAATTTTGCCGCAACTTATCAAATTTTTTTGAACGCAATTGCCAGTAACGACTTTCTAAATTCTCTAATAATTTTTGCACTAAAAAAGGTAAATCATACATTAAACCTGTCAATTGGCTCAAAGATACAGCTTGCGGATATTTGAAAGATTTTTGATTGATGTTTATGCCTATTCCTACTACCGATTTATTGATTTTTTCGCTTGAAACGAGGTTTTGTATCAAAACACCACAAATTTTTTGATTTTTATACAACAAATCATTAGACCATTTGATTTTTAATAAAGAAACATCGGGAACGAAATGGCTCAAAAAATCGTGTATAGCCAGCGTTACAGCAATATTTAAGTAAAATTGCTCTTGTACTTGCAGAAAATCGGGGTATAAGATTACTGATAGGGTAATATTTTGAGCAGGTTCGGCTTCCCAAGAGCTATTTTGCTGACCTTTTCCTGCTGTTTGGCAATCGGTAAGAATCGTAGTACCTTCGAAACAATCGTCTATTGAAAGCAAAGAAAGAGCATATTCGTTCGTAGAATGACAAGTTGGCAGGTATCGGAAATCTTGACCGATGAATAAAGTTTTGATTTTTTTAGAAAAATTTTCGTAATTTTGCATCAGATAAATATAAATTTAATTTATTTTTGTTTAACAAAAACTTCCATCAATACTACAAAAAACAAGCGAATGAAGCAAAAAAAAAGTAAAGAAGCTGAAATAAAAAACCTTTGTGATTGGATTATCAAAGGTATGCAAGAAAAAAAAGCACAAGATATTGTGCTGTTAGATATGCGGAAAGTACCAACAGCCATCGTAGATTATTTTATTATTTGCACGGGAAACTCCGATACCCAAATAGATGCCATTTCCGACTCCATTGAAGAGCAGGTGTACAAAAACTTAAAAGAATTGCCCTGGCACAAGGAAGGAAAACAAAATAAGGAATGGATTTTGTTAGATTATGTTGATGTAGTAGCCCACGTGTTCAAAAGAAGTAAAAGAGAATTTTATGCTTTGGAAGAACTTTGGGGCGATGCACAGGTTCAATATTTTTCATGAAGATTTTAGATGTTTAATTTTATGGCAGAAAATAAAGAAAAAACTCACACAAATCCTCAAAATTTACCTCATAATAACCTCAACAGACCTAAAAACCCCAATCCGAACTATCAGATGTGGCTGGTTTTTACGCTCATAGCCATTGTCTTGAGTGTGGTGTATTTCAGCAGAAGTTATTCGGCAGTAGAAACCTCGCCCGATAGTTTTGAAACTATGCTTAATAATGGTGATATCAGCGAAATTGTAGTTTTTGCCGATGAAAAAATTGCCGAAATTACACTCAAAAAAGAGGTAGTAGAAGCACAAAAATATGGCAGTTTGCTCAGGCAACGTTCTCAGAGCAGTATCCTGAAAGGGCCGCACTTCTGGTTTCGAATTCCCTCAGCTGATAAGTTCATAGAGCTATACCGAGAGCCTATACGCAATCAAAAAGCCCAACTTCGTTTCGACGAGCGTTCCAACTATGGTGCCATCTTTATGCAGTGGGGCTTTCTGTTTCTACTGATTTTTGGTTTCTGGATGCTAATGCGTAGAATGGCAGGTGGACCCGCAGGCGGAAATCTGTTCAGCATCGGACGCTCTCGTGCTACACTTTTTGACGCAGAAAACAAAGTTAATGTTACCTTTGATGACGTTGCAGGCCTTGATGAAGCCAAAGAAGAAATCAAAGAAATTGTAGATTTTCTTAAAAATCCTAAAAAATATACCGACTTAGGCGGAAAAATCCCCAAAGGAGCTTTGCTGATTGGACCTCCGGGCACAGGTAAAACTTTACTTGCCAAAGCCGTAGCTGGCGAAGCAAATGTTCCTTTTTTCAGCCTTTCAGGCTCAGATTTTGTGGAAATGTTTGTAGGAGTAGGGGCCGCCAGAGTAAGAGATTTGTTCCGACAAGCCAAAGAGAAAGCTCCTTGTATTATTTTTATTGATGAAATTGATGCTATCGGACGCTCACGTGGCAGAGGAATGATGCCCGGTGCCAACGATGAAAGAGAAAATACGCTCAATTCGCTATTAGTAGAAATGGACGGCTTCGGCACTGACTCAGGAGTAATCATTCTTGCCGCTACCAACCGCCCCGATGTGTTGGATTCTGCTCTGCTTCGTCCTGGTCGTTTTGATAGACAAATTAGCATAGATAAGCCCGATATTATTGGCAGAGAGGCTATTTTCAAAGTCCATTTGCGTAGGCTCAAATTGGGTGAAGACGTAGATGCCAAAAAACTTGCCGCTCAAACACCTGGCTTTGCAGGTGCAGAAATTGCTAACGTTTGTAACGAAGCCGCTCTTATCGCCGCTCGTAAAAGCAAACACGAAATCAACATGCAAGATTTCCAAGATGCCATTGATAGAGTGATTGGTGGCTTGGAAAAGAAAAATAAACTCATTTCGCCCGAAGAAAAACGCATCGTCGCTTATCATGAAGCAGGGCATGCCGTAGCAGGATGGTTCTTGGAACACGCCGACCCCTTGGTGAAAGTCAGCATTGTACCTCGTGGTGTTGCGGCTTTGGGATATGCCCAATATCTACCCAAAGAGCAGTTCCTCTATCAAACAGAACAAATGATTGACGAAATCTGTATGACACTCGGTGGCAGAGCCGCCGAAGAAATCGTATTTGGCAAAATTTCAACAGGTGCATTAAGTGATTTAGAGCGAATTACTAAAATGGCTTATGCAATGGTTACCGTGTACGGTATGAACGAAAAAATCGGCAATCTTTCTTTCTACGACTCCAAGCCTCAATCCGATTTTATCTTCGAAAAACCTTATTCAGAAGCTACCGCCGAACTGATTGATAAGGAAGTTAAGAAAATTATTGACCACGCCTACGAAAGAACTAAAATGCTCCTACAAGAGCATCGCGAAGATCTAGAAAAAGTCGCCCAAGCCCTTCTGAAAAAAGAAGTACTTTTTCAATACGATTTGGAAGAACTTATCGGAAAGCGTCCTTTTGCCAAAGAAACTACCTACCAAGCCTATACTAATAGCTCGCAAGGTGAAGAAAAAAGTAATCAAACCGAAAAAGAAAAAATCAACTTGGAAAAGGAATGATTTGCCCCACAATATGAAAAGAGTATAGCATAAATATGCAAGAATCAAGCTATGAGTTTTTGAGCCTCATAGCTTTTCCAGATTTTTTAGCAAATTAGCTTTGTCTCACTTTTTTGATAACCCTGCTTGTTGAATACTATTCTAAAAAGTAACCCGAACCGTAAATTTAAAGACTTTGCGGCTTTCATAATAATTTGCAACTAATTTGCCTATTTCTTGCTTATTATGCCTGCAAATACTCTTCAAAAACTCCTGCCGCAGAGGTCTGATTGCTTTGCTCATCAACTAAAATAAAATTGCCATTGGGAGCATTTTCGTAGAAATTATCAAAATGCAATGGCTCGGCAAGACGTAAATGCACTTCTGCTATCTCGTTTAGGTATAAAGAATTATCTGCCGTTTCGTAAGTAGCCGTTTGGATATTGAGCTTACGAGGAATAGCCTTTACTACACATTTTACAAGTTTAGAGCCTTTCTGCAACCAGTACTTTTTCCCAACTTGTAAGATTTGCCTATCATCAAGCCAAGCAAGCAAAACCCTGATATTCTGATTTTCTGAATAGTTTTCATCTGCCTCTATGAGCATATCACCACGAGAAAATGGCACTTCATCTTGTAAACAAACAACGATAGCTTGCCCTGCATGTGCTTCATTTATTTCTTTTCCTGCCAATTCAAGATGCTTCACATAGTTGAGTTCTTTACTTGGCAATACCTTTACTTTATCACCTTTTTTGAAAGAGCCACTCATAATTGTTCCTGCAAAGCCTCTGTAATCTTGATGAGGACGCAGTACAAGTTGCACCTGAAAACGCTTTCTTTCAGAAATATTTTCAGAAAAATTTTCATTTTCAAGAATTTGTATGAGTGTCTTGCCTTTATACCAAGGCATATTTGAACTTAACTGAGCAATATTATCGCCCCAGAATGCAGAAATAGGTAAAAAGTGAATAGTTTTTACGGGTAAACGCTCCAAGAAACCTTTATACTCGGCACAAATTTCTTGAAAAACCTGTTCCGAAAAATCTACCAAATCCATTTTATTGACACACAAGACAAGATGCTGAACCCCAAATTTGGTACAAATAATCGTATGACGTTTGGTTTGCTCCTGAATGCCCTTGCGAGCGTCAACCAAGATAAGAGCCAGCTGCGAATGAGTAGCCCCTGTAATCATATTGCGGGTATATTGCAGATGCCCAGGGCAATCTGCGATAATAAACTTACGCCGAGCTGTTTGGAAATACTTGTAGGCAACATCAATCGTAATTCCTTGCTCACGTTCAGCCTTTAAGCCATCGGTAATGAGCGAGAGGTCTAAAAAATCTTTATTTCGGCTAGCTCGCTCAATAGCTTCTAACTGGTCTTGCAAAAGATTATGTGTGTCGTATAAAAGTCTTCCTATGAGTGTACTTTTACCATCGTCTACGCTACCTGCAGTCAGAAATCTAAGAATATCCACGCTTTTGGGGTTTTCTGAAAAAAACAGGTAAATTTACAAAATTTTACCTTCTAGCCAAGCCACTAGATTAGCTTTTTGCTCGCCATCTGCCGAAGGATTGATTTGTAAGAGATAATTTTGCAGATAACTTTCACGATTGGCTTGCAGAAGCACGTGCAAAAGCCTTTTTTGTCGGAAAATGGTAAGAATAACGGTTTGTTTATTACCTAAAAGCTCTGCCAGATTATTTTCTACTTTTCTATCATCAACTGCCACGATTTCATCGGCAAGGCTCAATACTGCCCAAGCATTAGAATTGGGCTCAATGAGACTAACAAAGTATGCCCCATTTTTTTGAATAGCTTTGAAGCCAAAAACTTCCGTACCAAAATTGTAATGTTGCACTATCAGGTTTAGAGCAAAATACTCTGCCAACTCTTGAAGGGGCTTATCCAAACTTTCTTTGCCAAAAACATACTTTTCAAAAAAACTCTGTAAAGAACTTTGAGCAATTTTTTCGGCAACTGCCTGAAAATCTTGCATTGTGTAGCCACGAGCAGTTTTACCAAATTGTAACCACATCTCACGCATTACGCTATCCAGAGAGGCTGTGTTTTGCGTTTGCAAGCGTATAGTCCAATCTAAAAGCATTGCTACAATAGCTCCTTTTCGATAGATAGAAGGATTGCGTTGGGGAAAAATTTCTTCTTTCAGATAGCCATCTATCCACAAATCCCAAGAGGCTTCGGCAAGAGAGGCTTGCATTCTGCCGAAATTTTCGAAATGGTTTTTCAGTATTTTATTGGTTTCTTTCAGAAAATAGTCCGATTCCCACACCCCCGAACGTTGCAAAGCCAAATCACCGTAATAAGTCGTAATCCCTTCGGCTATCCAGCCTGTTTCAAAATATGTTTCGCTTGCATAGTTGTACGGCAAGAGTTCGGCAGGACGAATCTTGCAAACATTCCAGCTATGGAACAATTCGTGGGAAGCGATTGCCAAAAAATTGTCATAATTTTCATCTTCACTCATTTTTTCGGCACTACCCAAACAAATCACCGTAGAATTACGATGCTCTACGCCATGATAAAACTTATAGGGCAAAATTTGAAATAAAAAATGGTAGTCTTTCTCAGGAAATTCGCCAAAGAGTTGAATTTGCCAAGCTGTAAATTTTTCAAAATCTTTCAGCACTACTTCCCAATCAGGTTGCCAATCGCCTTGTAGCCATATATGAAAAGTTGTATTTGCAACCTTGTAGGTTTTGTGTTCTAGTGAGGCAGAAGCAATAAAAGGACTATCTACGAGATGATGATAATTTTCTGCCTGCCAAAGATTTTTAGCTTTTTTAGGAAGCCCGCAAGCTACTTGATAGCTATCAGGCAAAGCCAGTTCCAACGTACAAGGCTCATCAAGCAGGTTTTCAGCATATATGAAGCAGTTGATAGGATTGCAATACACTTGGGTATCATCAAGATAGGAGCCGCCTGCATCTAGCTGAAAAGCATAATAGCGATACTTCACTACAAGTTCCGAAGCAGATTGGCATTGCACTTGCCAAGTGTTTCGGTTTATCTTTCGGTAAGGAAGAAGGCGATTTTGTTCATCAAAAACAGCAAAATCAAAGATATTTTTCGCATAATTTTGCAACTCGTATCGCCCAGGACGCCAAGCAGGCAAATAAATATTCAGGCTCGTGCTATGTAAGGAGGTAATTTTACATTCAATTTCCAAAAATCGGGCTTGTGGATTGCTATAAGCGATGCGATAGTGTATCATTTTGGCAACGGATTATGAACGATTAAGGTTTTCGTAAAATGTAACATCTGCAAAATTAAATCAACAGCATTTTTATTTTCGCCAATATCTATCATTAGTTCAAAAGAATCAAGCATTTCGGGATAAAATTTGCCAATCCGAAATTTAGCATGGCTTCTTTTCATAATGTAATGAAAAGGCGGAAACTCTACAACATTTACACAATAGAGGTAATCAAACTCTCTTTGTACAAACTCCTCTACTTGTAAAGAATGAATAACTCCCTTGCTATCAATATCTTTGGCAGTGAAGAAATCAAAACGAAAATCGTATGGGTTGGAATGTTTTTCCTCAAAATATGCCAAAGCCTTCACATTTTTTTTGTCCTTCTGTAAAAGCTTTACAAAATAATTGATAGCCTTGGGGTTTTCGTCGTTGGAATGGCTAAACAATACCCCTATATCTCGTGCATCTTCGTAGTTGAGTGTATAGCGAGCAATTTCATGTACAGGGGCTTGCTTTTTTTTAGGTTTGAAGACAGAAATAAAGCTTTCTAAAATAGTCATAATTCGGCAATTGAGAAAGAAAACGACAAAGCCAAGTGTTTCGTTACGTTTTCTTATGCAAAATGTACAAAATAGTGCTGAATTATATCAAAAAAAAATGAAAAATCCTAACGACAAGTCTGCAAATCTTTTACAATTTGTTCGAAAGTGCGTTTAGGAAGGCTGTTTTCAAAGTTTGTAAGAAGGAAATTCGTAAGATTATGAATTTCAACATCAGAAAGTTGTAGATTAGCAGGCATAGGGTGGTTGTAGGTTGCTCCATTGACCTGTATTTCTTCTTTTTGCCCATAGCGAATAATGCAAGCAATTTTTTCAGGATTTTTGGCAAGCCAATCTGCTTTTCTGAGCGGTGGAATAAGTCCTGCAAGTCCTTCGCCGTTTTCCATGTGGCAAGAAGAGCAATGCAAATGATAGAGCTTTTGTCCTTGCTCCTGTGTTTTGAAAAAAAACAAGTTACCCAATAGCAAACCTATGAAAAAAAGAATAGGAAAAGCCGCCAGTATTGGTTTAGGGATTTTCATTGAGCAAAATATCAATATCTTTGAGCAACTTATCTACTTCTTTGGGGTCTGTACCTTCGTAAATACCCCTGATACGTTTTTGTTTATCAATCAGAGCAAAATGACCGCTGTGTAAATAGCCTCCGGGCTCGTCTTTATCTTCGGTTACGGTAACAAAGTATTGTTTTGCCATACGCTCAATTTCGTTCCAATTCCCTGTAACCAAATGCCAACGTTTAGAGCTGATTTTTATTTTTTTTGCATATTCTCGCAATACAGGCACGCTATCTTCGCGAGAAATAGAATGTGAGAGCAGTAAAATACGGTCATCATCTTTATATTTTTCGTATATGCGAAGCATTTGTTGCTTCATTTTTGGGCAAATACTAGGGCAAGTGGTGAAAAAAAAGTCTGCCACATAAATTTTACCTTCAAAAGTTTTTTCAGTAATTTCTACACTATCCTGATTGATAAAACGAAAAGCTGAAATAGTGTGGTAGAGCGTATCTGTTAGGATTTTACCATCTTTTTCTACCTGAATAACCTGCCGCTCTCCTAAAATGGGCAGGCGTTTTTCTTGCATGCAACTCACTAAAAGAAAAGTTGCTGAAATTACAATCAACCAACGCATAGCTGTAAGATAGTTTTTCTAAATTAGCAAAAGATAAACATTTTTACATAGGGAAAAGTTTATTTTAATGCACAGACTGCCTTTTTTTACTTCCTCCGAATATACCCCGAACCCGTAGGTTTTAAGATTTTGTAATATTGCAAATCTTGGTTAGCAGTAAAGCCCTCTCCTTTTACTACATTATCGCCGCTTTCAATGACTACGAAATTATCCGTAAAAATTCTTTTCTCGTGAGGTGCCCAATGTAGAACTTCCGTTTTGAGTGTCCTATCTTCGATTAAATCTTTCAGTATTACTTTGCCCGTAGCAGTGTAGAGATTAGTAGCTTTATCGTATTTTCCTTTAAGAGCTGTAAGGCGAGAGCGAGCCTGCCTTTGTTCGTCGTAAAAAATCACTTCTACGCCTTCGGGATATTCAATATTTCCATTTTGAAATTGCCATTGCTTGGGGGCAAGAATTCGCATTTTCAGTTTAGCAGAGTCGCTGTAAAGTGTTTGCACATCGAAGGTTTCAATAATAGGACCTGCATAAGGCGGAATAGGCTTGTCGCTATCTTCATCGCAAGCCGTAAGAATAAAGCAAAGAAGGCTATAAACCCAAATTCTTGATAGCAATTTCATTGTTTCAAAAGTTCTAAAAACTCTTGTTCAGAAATAACTTTTATACCCAATTTTTGAGCTTTTTCTAATTTACTCGGACCCGCCTCGCTGCCCGCTACCAAAAAATTCACTTTGGAAGAAATTCCTGAAAGCACTTTGCCACCATTTTTTTCAATTTCTTCTTTGAGAGCCTCTCTGCTAAACTGCTCAAATACACCTGAAATCACAAAACTTAATCCACTCAAAGCATTGCTTTTGCGTTCTTTAACGACATTTTTCATGGCAAACTGCAAACCTGCTTTCTGCAAGCGTTCTACAATCTGCCAATTATCTTTATCTTGAAAATAAGCAATTACACTTTCAGCAATTTTTTCACCAATTTCAGGTACTTGCAATAGTTGTGTAAGTGTAGCATTTTGCAATTTTTCTATGCTACCAAAGTATTCTGCTAATTTTTGAGCTACCGTAACTCCTACAAAACGTATGCCCAAGGCAAACAACACTCGCTCAAAAGGTATGCTTTTACTTTCCTGAATATTCATCAGAATTTTCGTAGCTAGCTTTTCGCCCATACGCTCCAAAGACAAAAGCTCTTCTAAACGTAAATCATACAAATCGGCAATGTTTTTTATCAATTTTGCCTGATAAAGCTGTTCTATGATTTTTTCACCCAAGCTACTGATATTCATTGCTTTACGCTGAACAAAATGCTCAATTTTGCCCTTTATCTGTGGCGGACAGCCCTTTTCGTTGGGGCAATAATGTACTGCTTCTCCCTCTTTTCGTATCAGTGGTGTAGCACATTCGGGGCAGTGTGTGATGTATTGCAAAGGCATGCTTTCAGCGGGGCGTTTGCTCAAATCTATGCCTGTAACTTTCGGAATAATCTCGCCTCCTTTTTCTACGAAAACCGTATCGCCAATTCGCAAACCCAACCGCTCAATTTCATTGGCATTGTGTAAGGAAGCACGTTTGACGATAGTACCTCCCAATTGTACGGGTTTGAGCTCGGCAACAGGGGTAATAGCCCCCGTTCTACCCACTTGGTAAGTGATACTTTCTAAAACAGTGCTTGCCGTTTCGGCTTTGTATTTGTAGGCTATTGCCCAACGCGGTGCTTTGGCAGTTGTACCTAGTTCATTTTGTAAAGCAAAGCTATTCACCTTTATCACTACCCCATCTGTTTCTACGGGCAAATGGTGACGTTTATGTTCCCATTCGTGCAGATATTCCAAGACTTCTTCTATATTTCGGCAAAGCCGATACGTTTTGGAAACCTGAAACCCCCACTGCTCCAAAGCCTGCAAAGCTTCATAATGCGTTTGAAAGGGCAAATTTTCTCCCAATAATCCATACAAATAAGCATCTAATCCACGGCGAGCTACTTCGGCAGAATCTTGTAGTTTGATTGTTCCCGAAGCAGTATTGCGAGCATTGGCAAAAAGCGTTTCTCCTATGTCTTCACGCTCTTGGTTGAGCTTTTCAAATTGCTTTTTAGGAATAAAAATTTCGCCTCGTACTTCAAAACGTAATGGGAAATTTTCTCCTTTAATCTTTAAAGGTAAAGTGCGAATGGTTTTGATGTTGGGGCTTACATCGTCTCCTTGTAAGCCATCGCCACGTGTAATAGCTTGTTTGAAAATACCATTTTCATAAATCAGACTAATGGAAACACCATCAAATTTCAGCTCGCAAACATACTCGATAGGCTCGGAAGTATTCAGAAAACGCTTTACTCGCTCATCAAAATCTTTTACATCTGCTTCGGTGTAAGTATTGGCAAGCGAAAGCATGGGATAGGTATGCTTTACAGTAGGAAATTCTTTGGTGATAGTGCCTCCGATGCGTTGTGTAGGCGAATCTTCTGCCTTAAACTGCGGAAACTCATTTTCCAAGCGTATAAGTTCAGCCAAAAGCATATCAAATTCATAATTCGAAATCTCTGAAATATGCTCTTGGAAATATTTTTGGTTGTAGTAATTGATTTTTTCGACAAGTTCAGTAATACGTTTTTGAGCTTCTTGGGCAGTCATAAGAAGATTTTTATAAAATTTTGTACGCAAATTACAAAACATTTCGTTTGCTTTGTGATAAGTAAATTGAAAAATTATGCTTTGGGTAACCTATATTCTTATCGGTGCAACTGTTGTTGTAAGTTTGTTGGCTTGGGGCAGTCCTCGCCTGATGCAAAAATGGATTTTCAATCCGTATCGAGTAAGTAAAAGAAACGAATGGTACAGATTTCTGACCTCAGGCTTTATTCATCTGGATTACCTTCATCTCATTTTCAATATGGTTTCTCTGTATTTTTTGGGGCTTTATGCAGAAAAAGAGTTTTATAGGCAGTTTGGCGAAAGTTACCAATGGATTTTTGTTGTTTTTTATCTTTCAGCTATCATTGTAGCAGATATACCTGTATTTTGGAAAAATAGAAACAACGCCTACTACAATGCTTTGGGAGCTTCGGGGGCTGTTTCGGCAGTAGTATTTTCTGCGGTAATGATTGAACCGAATATTCGATTGCTGATTTTTCCGATACCTTTTCCAGTACCTGGTATTTTGTATGCGATGCTGTATGTGGCTTATTCGGCGTATATGTCTAAAAATGCCCGCGATAACATCGGACACGATGCCCACCTGTACGGCTCACTGTATGGAATAGTTTTTACACTTATTTTCTTCCCCGATTCTATCAGCAAAATTATTGAGGCAGTGAAAGATATTTTTTGAAAGAAAAAAATCGTAATTTTGCAAGTAATTTTCAGACTATTCACCTAAAAAGCAAAATTATGAGTAATCTTACTCCTCACATTCCCTCTGTAGGCAGAACTTTAGACAGATTTATCAAACAAGACCAAGCCCAATTTCCTAATGCCACAGGTGACCTATCGCAACTCTTGCGTGATATTGCTTGGGCAAGCAAAATCATTCACCGAGAAATCAATAGAGCAGGGCTCATTGATATTACCGGCTCTTATGGAACGCAAAACGTACAAGGTGAAGAGCAACAAAAACTTGATGTCATTGCCAATGTGCGTTTTATCAGGGCTCTGAAAAATGGCGGCGAAGTTTGTGGTATTATTTCCGAAGAAGAAGACGATTTTATTGATACAGGCAACCTGAATGGTAAATACGTAGTTGCCATAGACCCTCTCGATGGCTCTTCCAACATTGATGTGAATGTATCTATCGGAACAATTTTTTCTATTTATCGCCGAAAAAGCCCCATCGGTACAGCCCCTGTACTTGAAGACTTTATGCAAAAAGGTACCGAACAGGTAGGTGCAGGCTACGTGCTATATGGCTCTTCTACAATGCTTGTCTATACCACCGGACACGGCGTAAATGCCTTTACATACGAAAACTCTTTGGGCGAGTATATTCTCTCCAAACACAATTTGCTAACTCCCGAAGATGGCAAGATTTATTCTATCAATGAAGGCAACCACAACGACCTTTCCGAAGGAGTGAAAAACTATCTCAACTATTGCAAAGAAAAAAGATATTCTGCTCGTTATATTGGTTCATTAGTAGCTGATTTCCACCGAAACTTGCTTAAAGGTGGAATTTTTATGTATCCTGCTACTGCCAAAGATAAAAACGGCAAACTCCGCCTGATGCACGAATGTAATGCACTTGCTTTTATCGTAGAACAAGCAGGTGGTATAGCCTCTGATGGCAAACAGCGTATTCTGGAAATAGAACCCACTGCCATACATCAAAGAGTACCTTTGTTCATCGGATCTAAAAATATGGTAGAAAAAGCTCTTTCTTTCAATCCTTAAAAAAATAAAACTACCGACACTGAAAATTGTCGGTTTTTTTTTGTAAATTGCAATTTTCGAACAAAACTTTATGCTTATGCAAATTACTCGCGTTTTTGACCTTTTGGAATATCAAGCCCAAAATTTTCCTAAAAAAGACGCTTTGGCTTGCAAAGAATATGGTGGCTGGGTACATTACAGCACCCAAGATTTTATTGATACCACCAATCAGCTTGCAACCGCCTTGCTGGAGCTTGGGGTGCAAAAGGGAGATAAAATCGCTATTATCAGCAACAATCGTCCCGAATGGAATTTCGTAGATTTGGCTATCCAAAAAATAGGAGCCGTAAGCGTTCCAATGTATCCTACTATTACCGCAGAAGATTATCGCTATATTTTAGACCACTCGGAATCTAAACTGATTTTTGCAGGCAATCAGGAAATTTATGAAAAACTACTGAAAGCTATTGAAGGAAGCAAAATCCTTTCCCCTGAAAAAATTTTCACCTTTGACCAACTCCCACAAGCCCAACACTGGCGAACTTTGCTCAAAAAAGCCAAAACTGATAGATTAGATGAATTAGAGAAAATTAAAGCCTCTATTCAACCCAACGACCTTTTTACAATCATTTACACTTCTGGCACTACTGGTAAGCCCAAAGGAGTAATGCTTTCACATAAAAATGTAGTAAGCAATGTAAAGTCTGCTATTAGCAGTTTGGTACTCACCTACGAACATAAGGCTTTGAGCTTTTTACCTTTATGCCATATTTTCGAACGAACCGTTACTTGTGCCTACATCTACAAAGGTATTTCTATTTACTATGCCGAAAGTATGGATACTATCGGAGATAACTTAAAAGAAGTTCAGCCTCACGTTTTTACGGCTGTACCTCGCATTTTGGAAAAAGTTTATGAAAAAATTCTTGCCAAAGCCAAAACACTCTCGCCTCTTGCCCAAAAATTGTTTTATTGGGCTTTGGAACTTGCCGAGCAGTACGATACCCAAGAAAATAAAGGTTTGCTTTATAACGTTCAACTCAGCATTGCCAACAATTTAGTTTTTGATAAATGGCGTGAGGCACTGGGCGGAAATGTCAAGTATATAATTTGCGGAAGTGCGGCACTTAATCCGAAATTGACACGTATCTTTTGGGGAGCTTGTATACCTGTTTTAGAAGGTTATGGAATGACTGAAACTTCGCCTGTTATTACTGCTGGCTCACCCACCAAACAAGATTACGTAATTGGTACGGTGGGTAAAGTAATTGAAGGCGTGCAGGTAAAAATTGCAGAAGATGGAGAAATTTTAGTAAAAGGTGATAATGTAATGATAGGTTACTATAAAGACCCCGAACATACTGCCGAAACTTTTACCGAAGATGGCTGGCTCAAAACAGGCGATATCGGCCAGTGGATACAAGGAAAGTATCTCAAAATCACTGACCGTAAGAAAGAAATTTTCAAAACCTCAGGCGGAAAGTACATAGCTCCGCAACCTATTGAAAATAACCTTAAACTCTCGCTTTACATTGAGCAAGCTATGGTAATTGGCGAAAATCAGAAGTTTCCTGCCGTGCTAATTAGTCCTTTTGAAGAAGCTCTCAAAAACTGGTGTTTGGAGCAGGGTTTGCCCTATGAAAATCTTGCCCAAGCCATAGATTTGGCAGAAGTTCAAATGCTTTATCAGCAAGAAATTGATAAAGTAAATGAAGGATTGGCTCAATACGAAAAAATCAAAAAGTTTGTGCTATTGCCTACTACTTGGAGCATTGAAGGTGGGGAACTTACCCCTACTCTCAAACTCAAACGAAAAAATATTTTGCAAAAATACGAAAGCTATATCAACGAAATTTACAGCCAAGAAGTAGCTGTTTGAAAAGTTACTATCTTTGATTGGAAACAGGAAGCAAGACAAGACGTAGATACAAAGCATAAAAAAACCTACAAAATTTAGTCTTGTAGGTTTTTTCGGAATTGTATTTTTTACCAAAGCCTAACCGAAGAGATAGTCATCTTCACGCGGCGATTCATTTCTTTTTGCTGTTTAGTTTTATTGTATTCAGCAATTTCTTCGGGCTTTGTGAGCGGCTTGGCATCAGGAGAATCTATTTCAAAAGGCTTGGTATCACCGTATCCTACGGCTTTCAGACGCGTAGCGGCTATTCCTTTGGAAATCATATAATCCATTACAAATTTGGCTCTTGCTTCTGAAAGGGCTTTGTTGTCGGGAAATGGTGATTTCTGAGGCTTTACGTTATCGGTATGCCCCTCGATGAGCATAAAAGTTTCAGGTTTGCTTTTGAGAATATCTGCGACTTTATCCAAAATAGGATACCATTTCTTTTGAAGTTTTTCGGGAATAGTTGCTTTTCCTGATTCAAATTCAATTTTACTAGCTTGTTTCAAGATAGCCTCTTCGGCAGCTGAAACTACTTTTGGACAGCCTTTGGTTTCACGAGGACCTGGCTTATCTGGACAGCCGTCTTCATAATCAAGCAATCCATCACCATCAGAGTCTTTCATTTCAGGGCATCCTCTGTTGTGTTTAGGTCCTTTTTTATCTTTACAATCGTCTTCTTCATCAGGCACGCCGTCTTGGTCAAAATCAGGAGCAGGACAGCCAAAATAACGTGGTACTCCTGCTACATCAGGGCATCTATCTTCATTATCCAAAAAACCATCACCATCTTTATCACCCCATGGACAGCCGTTGTTTTCACGAGGTCCCATTGTTCCCATATTATTAGCTTGGGCATCGCCGGGAGTACCTGGGCATTTATCTTCATAGTCGTACACGCCATCTTTATCAGTATCTACAGGACAGCCGTAATCATCAACTTCTATCTTTACTTTGCTTTTTCTTCCGTCCTTTTCTATTTCCATTTCTTTGGGCGTATTGGGGCACTGGTCGCGTACATCAGGCACACCATCATTATCGCTATCCACTCTGTACACCATAGGCACATTCACTTGGCGACCTTTTTTGGAATTAGCTTTTTGAGCATTTACACTCATACCCAAAGCTACCGTTAGCAATACAAGCAAGAAAATTCTAAATACTTTCATAACACTTTTTTATTTTTTATTAGGGTTTAGTTTTTACAATAAAAAATGGTGCAAAAGTTGTTTTTTTAGCAAAAAAATAAAAAATTTACCACAAAAACAAACTTTCTTGCTTCAAACATAGTTAAAAAAATTGAAAAAGCAAAAAATATGGCAAAGCAAAGCAAAAATAAATCTGAAAATATTCAAAACATTGATTGGCGTGAAGGCTTGGTGCGTTTTTCTTTGGAGAACAATCGCCTGCCCCGCAGTGCCTACGAACTTTGCAAATTTCTAGAAACTAGCGAAGAAAATTTCTATGAAAATTACACCAGCATTACTGCTGTATTGCAGGATACTTGGAAAGATTGGTTTGAAAAAACTAAAAATCAGGTGCAAGCCGACGAACAATATCAAAGTTTTTCAGTACGAGAAAAACTACTTGCCTTCTACTACACCTGGTTTGAAAATCTAAAAGGAAAAAGAAGTTTTCTAGAAATTCTCATTTCCTCTCAGATGAGATGCTCGCAAGAACAATACAAAACATTCAAAGAAAGCTTTAAGGCATTTGCCCAAGAACTTTTGAACGAAGCAATAGAAACCAACGAAATACAAAATCGCAACTTTCTTAACCAAAGTTATCCTGCTTTGCTGTGGAGGCAAGCGATGTATTTGCTGAATTTTTGGCTCAAAGATAGCTCTCCTGCTTTCGAACGTACCGATGCCGCCGTAGAAAAAGCTGTCAATCTCTTTTTTGACCTCACAGGAAAAACATTTTTGGATAGCCTTATAGATTTTGCTAAATTCAATTTCCAAAAATAAGCTCTAACTATACACACAGACGGAAACAGTTCTTCCCAATTATTTGTGATTCTGTTTGGGTGTATACGTCTATAAGGCTTTCAGTTCTAAGACTTCGTTTTCAGAAAACAATCTGAGAATTTTTCCTTTGACTTCATAACGCTTTACGGCGGCATAATTGATGCGTATCGTATCGCAACAGGCTTGCGTACAAACAAAATCAGTAGCATTCATAGTGATGCCATCACTACCTACAAGGGTAAATTTTCCTTCACAGCTATTTACATCCAAATTAAATTGTAGTCTTTGTTCGGTAGTAAATGTAACCAAAAGGTTTTTATCTGTAACATCTTGCTTTTTGTTTGTTGTTTTATCGATGATGCTTATGAGTTGCCATCTGCCATAGATTTTGCTCATAGTAATCTGATTTTTATTAAATGATTTTACCTTTGAAGAGCAAGCAAGCAGAGCAATAGATACAACAAGATATGCGTATTTTTTCATTTTTCTTATGTTTGGCACAAAAATAATAGAAAAATTGTTTTGTTGACATCAAAGAGCAAATCTTATGCCCACCTACCAACATATTTTCTTTGATTTAGACCACACCCTTTGGGATTTTGAAAAAAATTCTAATGAAACCCTCTTAGAGCTACATAAAGATTTTTTAGATGAGCAAATTATTCCCCAAGAGCAATTTTTAGCAGTTTTTCACGAAATAAATGCTCATTTGTGGCATTTACACGATACCGAACAAATTACTGCCCAAGAGTTGCGAGAAAAGCGTTTTACTATGGTTTTTCAAGAATTTGATTTTCACAATCCTGATTTATCTATTGCTTTCTCACAAATTTATTTAGAAAAAACTCCCCGCAAACCTCATCTTTTACCACAAGCCAAAGAAGTACTGGATTATCTTTCTCAAAAGTATAAGCTACACATTATTACCAACGGCTTTCCTGAAATTCAACATATAAAAATGGAAAGTGCAGGCATATTGCCTTACTTTCAAGAAATTGTAACCTCGCAAGAAGCAGGTTGCAAAAAACCTCACAAAGGTATCTTTGAGTATCTCTTACAAAAAGTACAATGCCCCAAAGAAAATTGCCTGATGATTGGCGATAATTTGCTCACCGATATTGAAGGGGCTTTGCAAGTGGGTCTGGATTGCGTTTTTTACAATCCTAAAAATCTTCAACACGATAAAAAACCTTCATATGAAATTAGCTGCCTGAGCGAATTAAAAAAATTTTTGTAGTCTAGATGTTTTTCCAATAATTTTTGCCTATACGTAATGTAAAAAATACAGTTCTGCAAGAAATCAGAAAATGATTGAAAAGATTAGGGAAAAAGCCAAAATGTTTTTGTAAAATAATAAAACGCTCTTTCAAAGAATCTTTTCGTTTAGTAGTTGTCAACCCGCCAACTAAATAAGTAGCAACAACTTCACCCGTATTATATACCTTGGGCTTTTTCTTCAAAATTCGGATAATCCAGTCTATATCGCTCGAATATTTAAAACGTAAATCATAGGGTTCGCAAAGCGATTTTCTTACAATTAAAGCCTGATGACATACCACCAAGCCTGTACGCAAATCCTTCCATGATAATTTCGGAGGAAGTTTGTGTGGTGTAATTTGACTACGCAAGCCCAAAGGTTCAAAGTTTGGCTCGGCTATCATCATAGTATCACCATAATATACATCAATATCCTCAGAACAATTTGCAAAAACTTTTTCAAGAGTAGTTTCTTCAAAAAAAGTATCACCTGCATTCATAAAAACCACATACTCACCTGTTGCATAGGTAAGTCCTTTGTTCATAGCATCGTATAGGCTTTTATCAGGTTCACTGATCCAGTAATCGATATGATGAGCATTTTTCTGAATAATAGCTAGAGTACCATCAGTAGAATTGCCATCGATGATGACGTACTCTTTATTTGGGTAAGTTTGTAGAACTACACTTTTCAGCGTTCGTTCCAAATACTTTTCAGCATTGTATGTAATGGTAATAATAGAAACTTTTGGGAGCGACTTCATTGATTTCAGCGTATTAGTAAATCTTCAATTTTTTCAGCAGTGTTTGTCCATTATGTATGTTTTTAATTAGTATCACGTACAAGCCTTTCTGAAAAAATCGTATGTCGATCTGTAAAAATCCTACTGCCTGATACTTTTGTGATATCCATCTGCCACTCAAATCACAAATTACCACTTCGAAAGGAATATTTTCGTACTCAATTTTTACAAAGTTTCGAGCAGGATTAGGGTACACTGAAACTTTTGCCGAGAAATTGTTTGGTATACTTGAAACTACGGGGGTTTCGAGTGTGTAATTTTCGTCGTTTGTCGGAGAGGGGGTTCCCGCAAAAAGTTTGTTTGTGCCGTGCAATAAAGCATAATGCACTTCCGAAAAACCTGCAATATTACGAGCTTTATTGCTAACTGTACTGGCTATTTGCGTAGCCAATTCTCCTTTGGTATTACCATTGATAAGTAATAGAGCCGAGTAGTTGCCTTCTGAAGCGAACCAATTTTGCCCTGCCTGCTGATAAAATTTAAGCCAACTATTGCGATTAAGATAAACTCCAAATTTCAAACGATATTTTGCCACTGCATAGCTTACTGCACAACTATTGTTTTCGTAAAAATCGTTATCGTTAGGGTTGAAAGCATTCGGTAAAATAGTACTTGTATTAAGCAAAGCCAAACCATTACCAAATGCCAAGTTGCCATCATAGGCATTGAATTTATTAGCTCGATTGTTGCTAACATATACTTTTCCTGCAAGTTTGCTGGCTTCACCAATGAAAAGGTTCAGAATATGATTACGACGAATATGCGAATTGAGCAAAGTTCCTGTTTCTCCACCATTGATAAACTGAAAAAAGGTGGCAAAATTTGCAATATTCACAAAAAGTACTTTTTTACAAAGACGAATGGCATTGCGAAGTTGGAACTTATCGCTCTGATTGTTTGCCGCAATAGTCTGTACAATCGTAATCGTACCTGTAACACCTTTATTACGCAAGGTTTGTCGGTATTGATGAGCTACCGTAGTGTCCGAACCTGTTACAATGATGATATTATCGTTTAGTGTATTGTTATTTGCAAAATCATTTAAAAGCACATTATTTTCTGTGATTCCTTCGCCACCGCCCAACCAAACCTGATAGTTTCCTTTTTCTTCGCTAATCGTGGGGCTTACAAAACTACCAGCCTCTTGCATCATTGAAAACGTATTCAAATTGATTTGGTGCCCATGTAGCAAGATATGGGCTTTCAAATCAAGCATACTGATTTTATGGTTGGTAAAAGAAAAACTTTGAGGCACATAGATATGCACGGCTCCTGTACCATAACAAGTAGCATTTGTAGAAGCATCTATGCAAAGAGCTGTTTTATCATCAACACCAATACCTTTGATAAAATTACCTGTCAGCTGATACCACTTGGCAAGAAAGCCCATAAGCCGAGCATTTCTGCCTCGTTCAGCAAAGTGAGTGTCAAAGATAAAATTGGGGAAAATGTGAACGAAATCGTTCTTTAAAGAATAATACGGCGAGTTAATATTTTCCAAAGCATCGTAGGGAAAGAAACTTCCATTTTCAGCACTGAAAAAAATAGAGGAAAGAATAGCCATTCCTGCCGAAGTGCCTGCAATTACTCCTCCTGCATTGAATTTATCTTCAATGGCTTGCTCTACAAGTGTTCCTTTGTAGAGAGTATAATATTGATTTTGGTCTCCTCCTTTAAGAAAGAAGACATCGTGGTTCATCAAATCGCTATACGTAGTAGGATTATTCGCTTGGGCTGTAGTACTAATCGTAAAATTGACAGCATCAGTTGCTCCCAAATTCAAAAAATAATTACGCAGCCAATTATCTTGGGTTTGATAACTGATAATAGCTACTTTTTTGTTCACCGATTGATTGAGAGCCCATTGATAAGGGGCATCACTCCAGCCCCCTTGCACTTCTGCTCCTCCGCCTACCAAAAGTAGTTTGCCTTGTCCTAAAAGTATATTTGAAAAGTCCATCAAACCGAAAATAGTGAGAATACACAGTTGTTTCATAATTTTGTAAATCAATAAGCAATTCGATTTATGCAAATCTCGGAAAAAAATTCGAATCTCAATCAAAAAACTTTTCCATATCTTTTCGCATTTGCACAAATGAATCTTTGTGTATGTACATCATATGCCCTGCTGGGTAGTAAGTAGTACGAATGTTTTTCTTTTGCTCGGGGCGTAAAAAAGCGTGATTGAAGGTATAATCTGTGGCAAAGTACGGAGTAGCCAAATCATAATAACCACTACATATCCAAACTTTCAGAGCAGGATTTTTAGCCATGGCACTACGCAATTCTTCGGCAACATTCAAGTATCGATTTTGTACGTTGTTGTAATTCCAAGGCTGAACTCTGTTGGTAAGAACTTCATAAGCTAAATGCGTTTCAAATTTAAGTTCTTGGCGAATGTACTGATTGATAGCCGTTGCATAAGGTCCAGAAATGGTTGCATTCAGGCTGGGGTCAAACTCAAAGCGTTCGCCTGCATTGTCGTAATCTATACCTATCATTCGGCTATCCAGACGCCCAAGCGTTTTACCTTCATTTCGTAAAAGCTCTTTACAAAAACGCCCTATTTCGATACGATAATGACAGTTCTGCAAAAATTCGGCTGAAAGCCCTGTATAACGCTGCAATTTTTCTGCTACACTCTTTTTTTCACCGTCTGTTGCCCAATCGCCTTTTACAAGAAAGGTAGCATATTCGTTTAGAGCAAAGGCTTCTACTTCTTTCAACAAAGTTTTTAGTTCTTTTTGTAGCAAATCAACAGATAATTTTTTATGATACCAGGCGGTAGCTGTGTAAGTAGGTAAAAATAAGATGTATGGCAAATCATTACCTTTGTCAAAACGTAATGTCTGAAATTGCAAAACTGCTGAAATCAAGCACAATCCGTTGAAATACAGATTGTAGCGGTCTTGCAGATAATTTGCCAGCCCAACAGCTCGCGTTGTACCATAGCTTTCTCCTGCCAAATATTTAGGCGAAGCCCAACGAGCATTCTTCGAGCAATACAAACGAATAAACTCTCCTACGCTTTCAATATCTTCTACATAGCCCAAAAATTGGGCAGGCTTTTCGCCTTCAACAGCTCGGCTATATCCTGTATTCACGGGGTCAATGAATACCAAATCAGTTTTGTCAAGCCAACTGTATTCATTGTTCACGTATTGATATGGCGGTGGCAAAGGCTCACCTTTGTCGGTCATCAATACTCTTTTGGGTCCTATCACGCCTAAATGTAGCCAAAGCGAAGCCGAGCCCGGTCCTCCATTGAAACAAAAAGTGATAGGACGCTTTGTTACATCACTGATACCTTCTTGTAGGTATGCAATGAAAAAGATATTTGCTTTGGGCTTGCCGTATTCATCTTGAAGTGGCAAAAAACCTGCTTGAGCCTTGTATTTGATAGCCTTGCCTTGAATGCTAATTTGATGGGCAGTTTCTACAATTTTAGGTGCAGAAAAAACATTTTCTCTACTTTCTTTTTTTTCTTTGTTTTCTTGCTGTTGAGCAAAAACACTATGGCACGCAAA
Source organism: uncultured Cytophagales bacterium (assembly GCA_938002655.1). Lineage (GTDB taxonomy): Bacteria > Bacteroidota > Bacteroidia > Cytophagales > Thermonemataceae > Raineya. Next base: position 50,266 of record CALLAC010000008.1, on the reverse strand, counting down.
ACAGAAACAAAAAGCATAAATTTCAAAACGCATATGATACATAGGTTTTTGCAAGAAAACGTCTGAATATAGAAAAAATTTTAATAAAAACTACAAAAAAGTACTTTGAGCAAATTCTACGAGCAAGCATGCGAAAATCAGAAAAATTCAAGATTTCATAAAGTTTTTTTTACATTCACAACAAACAAAAACTTTTTTTTTGCAAAAAAACTGCCTTGAGAAAATATCATAAAACTATCGTCATCTCCGATGTTCATTTGGGTGCATCAGGTTCAAAAACAAAACAGCTTGTCCGCTTTCTGAAACAAAACGCCTGTGAAACACTTATTTTGAATGGTGATATTATCGACGGCTGGCAACTCCAACGTTCAGGCAAATGGAAACGCAAGCATACACGTTTCATCAAGATTGTCTTGAAAATGATAGATAAGCTCAAAACCGAAGTCATTTACGTAAGAGGCAATCATGATGATTTCTTAGACCAAATCTTGCCCTTGCGTATCGGTAGGCTTTCTATTTGCAAAGATTACATTTACGAAAGTTTTGGCAAACGCTACTACATCACACACGGCGATATTTTCGATAGCATTACTACCAAACTAAAATTTGTAGCTAAACTGGGTGATATTGGCTACAATTTTTTACTATGGCTCAACAAGTGCTACAACCAATATCGAGCCAAAAGAGGTTTGCCTTATTACTCGCTTTCGCAAAAAATAAAATCCAAAGTTAAAACTGCTGTTTCATATATTGATGATTTTGAAAAAGAACTTGCAAGTTTTGCCAAAATCAAACAATGTGATGCTATAATTTGTGGGCATATTCATCAACCTGCAATAAAAGAAATAGATGGCATTTTGTATCTCAACTCAGGCGATTGGGTCGAATCGCTTACAGCTCTTACAGAAGACTTCAATGGAAACTGGGAGCTGGTACACTACATCAAAGATGTAGATATACACGCTGAATACGCTCAAGAAGATGAAAAAGACGAAGAACTAGATGAAATGACCGATTTCAGCATAGAAGAACAACTAAAACTTATTGAAAACCTGCCCGATAAGAATATTTCATAATCCCAAGTTCATAATAAGAAAAGCCTCAAATCTTTTTGATTTTGAGGCTTTTTTGTCGGGATGACTGGATTTGAACCAGCGACCCCTCGCACCCTAAACGAGTGCACTACCTGGCTGTGCTACATCCCGAACATTTTGGATTGCAAAAATACAAAATTTTTTCTATTTCCAAAATCAAACTGTAATTTTTTTTAACTTGCTCCTGCAATTCAAAATTCAACCTCTTATTCTTATGAGAAAAATTTTATTCCTCGACCGCGACGGCACTATTATTGTAGAACCTACCGACAACTTTCAGGTAGATAGCCTTGCCAAGCTCTCCTTTATTCCCAAAGTTATTCGCAATTTATATTTCTTGCAACACCATTTAGGCTACGAATTGGTGATGGTTAGCAACCAAGATGGGCTCGGAACTGCCTCTTTGCCCGAAACCGATTTCTTGCCACCTCATCAAAAAATGCTTCAAATTCTACAAAATGAAGATATTACTTTCGCTGAAATACTTATCGATAAAACCTTTGAACACGAAAATGCCCCCACACGCAAACCTCGTACAGGTCTGGTACAACATTACCTCCATTCCAACGATATTGACTATTCGCAGTGTTATGTTATCGGCGACCGCCTCACCGACCTTGAACTTGCCTACAATATGGGCATCAAAGGCATTTTATTCAATGAAAATACTTTATTACTCTCTGAAAAACACCAAAAAGCTCTTGCCCTACAAAGCTACAACTGGGATGAAATCGCTCAATTTTTATCAGAGAAAAGCTACTCCCAACGTAAAGCCTCCATTCACCGAAAAACCAAAGAAACGGATATCCGTGTAGAGCTCAATTTAGATAGCTACGAATACACTGATATTCAGACAGGTATTAGCTTTTTTGACCACATGCTGGAGCAAATTTCCAAACACGCCCGCATCTCCCTACGCATATATGCACAAGGAGATTTACACATCGACGAACATCATACCATCGAAGATACCGCTCTAACCCTCGGTGAAGCTTTCAAAAAAGCCCTGGGCAACAAAAAAGGTATTGCCCGCTACGGATATTTTACCTTGCCAATGGACGAGGCCCTTGCCCAAGTAGCCATAGATTTTTCAGGCAGACCGTACTTTTCTGCTCACATGAACCTTTTGCGTGAAAAAGTTGGCAATTTCCCTACCGAAATGGCTAAACACTTCTTCAAATCTTTTTCTGATACAGCTCTCTGCAATCTCCACATACACACCCAAGGACAAAACGACCATCACATCATTGAAGCTACTTTCAAAGCCTTTGCCAAAGCTGTCCGAGAGGCTATCAAACAAGAGCATCAAGATATACCCTCGACCAAAGGTTTGTTGTAAGAGAAAGGGCGATAAGCCCTTTTTTCTTGGTTAAATTCAAATAAAACTTCTTAAAATACAATTTTTGAAATTTTTTCAGCGAAAATAAAAATTTTAGCGAAATTTCGCTTGACTTATATTTTTCGCCATATTATTTTTGTAGCAGATTCTGCATATTAAAAATGTTCTATCTTAAAAAATATTCACTTATGGCTACTACTCTTCAAGACAAAATCAATGCACTTCTACAAGACTGGACAAGCAACCCTCGTTGGCAAGGGATTGAACGGCCCTACACTGCCGAAGATGTCGTAAAACTATCAGGTTCGTTACAAATTGAATACACCCTAGCCCGTAAAGGAGCAGAAAAGTTATGGAAAAAACTCCATACGCAACCTTACGTAGCCGCTTTGGGAGCCCTGACAGGCAACCAAGCCATCCAAGAAGCACAAGCAGGCCTAGACGCTATTTACCTAAGCGGTTGGCAAGTAGCCGCTGATGCCAATCTTGCAGGTGAAATGTACCCTGACCAAAGCCTTTATCCTGCTGATAGTGTCCCTGCAGTAGTAAGACGCATCAACAAAGCCCTCTTACGTGCCGACCAAATCCAGCATCTCACTGGCGAAGGCAATATCGATTACTTTCTACCCATTATCGCTGATGCCGAAGCAGGCTTTGGAGGCAACCTGAATGCTTACGAACTCATGAAAATGATGATTGAAGCTGGTGCCGCAGGCGTTCATTTTGAAGACCAACTCTCCTCTGCTAAAAAATGTGGACACTTGGGCGGAAAAGTGCTCGTCCCTACTCAAGAAGCTATCCAAAAACTCATTGCCGCAAGGCTTGCCACAGACGTAATGGGCGTGCCTACCATAATTATTGCTCGCACCGATGCCGATGCCGCTAACTTGCTCACCAGCGATATAGACCCTCGCGACCAAGCCTTCATTACAGGAAAACGCAGCAGCGAAGGTTTCTATTACGTAAAATGTGGTATTGAGCAAGCCATTAGTCGTGGGCTCTCCTACGCTCCTTATGCCGATTTGCTCTGGATGGAAACTAGCCACCCCGACCTTGGCGAAGCCCGCGAATTTGCTCAAGCTATTCACGCCCGATATCCAAATAAATTGCTTGCTTACAATTGCTCACCTTCTTTCAACTGGGCAGCCAAACTCTCCGAAAAAGAAATGCTTTCTTTCCGTGAAAACCTTGCAGATTTGGGATATAAGTTTCAGTTTATTACGCTTGCAGGTTTTCATGCTCTCAATACAAGTATGTTTGAATTGGCTCTTGCCTACAAAGAAAAAGGTATGGCAGGCTATTCCGAATTGCAACAAAGAGAATTTGCTCTGCAAAGCAAAGGCTTCAAAGCTGTAAAACATCAGTCTTTTGTAGGAGTAGGATACTTTGATAGCGTCCAAGAAGTAATTACAGGAGGTGAAACTTCTACTGTAGCACTCAAAGGCTCTACCGAAGAGGTTCAATTTAAGCACTAAAAATAAACAGATTGCGTTGTTTCTTGACCAAAAGTTCTCGCCAATGGCGGGAATTTTTGTTTTCTTTTAGCAGATGGCTTTTAAGATGGTCTCCATTTTAAAGTTTGTTTCATTCCACTCTTTTTCGGGTACAGAGTTTGCTGTAATACCTCCGCCTGCATACAAATAGGCTTCTTTCAGAGAATGTAATACCTGCATACAACGCAAATTCACAAAGATATGCGTTTCGTTTTCTATGTTTACTTGCCCCAAAAAACCACTGTAAAAGGCTCTATCATAACCTTCGTAAGCCCGAATAAAAGCTAAACTTTCTTCCTTAGGCATGCCACATACTGCCGAGGTAGGGTGCAGAAGTCCTAACATCACTTGCCAAAGATGTGGATAATTTACCTCGTTGAGATTTACCCAAAAATCAGTACGCAGATGCACTAAATTTCCCGCCCGAATTGTCTTCGGACCCTCTTCTTCAAACTCACGCAAACGTATTTTTTTGAAAGCATTGATAATATAACGGCTTACAAGGGCTTGCTCCTCTATTTCTTTTTGTGTCCAAGTGATTTCTGTAAGATTTGCTCCTTCGGGATATTTCTGCGTACCTGCCAGTGCCATAGTATGGAAAATGTTATTTTTATCTACACTCACCAAAATTTCAGGACTTGCTCCTATCCAAATATTGCAACTCGGTACATACACCACAGAAACAAAAGCCGAAGGATACAAAACACAAAGATTTTGAAAAACACGTGAAATTTGCAATGCTTTCGAAAACACTACTTTCATCTTTCTGGAAAGTACCACCTTTTGAAAATCTTTTTCTTTTATAGCTTCTACCGCCTTTTCTACTAAATGCAGATGTTGTGTTTTTTCAAAATCTGTATTAGGTAAAACTACTTGAACTTGGGTTGGGGTGAGATTAGAAGTTTTTGCAGGCTTGTTATCAAAATCCAAAGGGATACTTTCAGGCGTTAGCATTTGGGCAGAATTGCTGTAAAAATCAGCGTTCAAGAAAAAATTTTTCCGCAAACCTTCGTTTTCAAAAGGACTAAACAGAAAGCCCTTTTTCTCGCTAAATTCATCTATCTGTAAAGGCTGTGGCTCAATTTTTTCGGTAAAATCAATTAAGCAATGTACAATTTTGCTATTAGGCAAACGCCACAAAGCCGTAGCATAACCTTTTTGCAAAGCCTGTTCAAAAATTTCTGTGGGGGAAATCGTAAGCGAGCGAGTAGTAAGCGTTTCCAATTTTTTCTTTGAAAAACAAGACCTGAGCCTGAAAAGTTTGTATAGTAGTACAAAAATTAAAATTTGTTGACTTATCAAGCTACTAATACGTTTAGGCTTCGAGGCTGAATGACAACGTTCAGCTCTCTGCCCAAAGCATAATTTTCACCATCTAAATGTACAGCTCCTGCACTTAAACGTTTGAGTTGTACGCTTTTTGCTCTGAAACTTTGATAGTATTTGGTCTTGGGCAAATTTTTCAAGAATAAATCTATCCCAATTTTGGGCATTTTCCATTTTGGGAAAGGGCTGATTAGACACACATCGAGCCAGCCATCTTGAATATCAGCTTGTGGGGCAATGAAGGCATTGTTGCCGTATTGCGAAGCATTGGCAAAAGTTACTGAAAAGGCTTTTATTTCCATTATACCGTTTTCTGTTTCTAAAATATAAGTTTCGGGTTTGTATTGAAAAAATGCTTTCAAAGTGCTTTCTACGTAGGTCTGAAAACCTCTTTTGCCTGCTTGTGCAAAAAGACTGCTCACATAAGCATCAAAACCTACTCCCGAAGTACAAAGAAAAGGCTTTTCGTTGATAAGGCAAGTGTCTATTTTTTGCGGATTGAACTTTTTGATAATTTCTACTGCTTTTTCAGGTGAAGCATACATATTCAGGTGGCGAGCCAAACCATTTCCCGAACCATACGGAATAATACCCAAAGGAATTTCTGAACCTATCAAAGCTTGTGCTACTTCATTGATAGTACCATCGCCTCCTACGGCTACTACAGCATCAACAGACTTTTCTACTGCTTTCTGCGTAATTTCAGTAGCATGCTTTTCTCTTTCGGTAAAATCTATGGTTATTTCATATTCATTTTTAGGAAAATGCTTTTGCAAAGCCTCAATTACTCGTTTTTTAGATTTGCCTCCAGAAATCGGATTGATAACAAACTGCAGTTTCATAGTTTGATAATATTTGCTTAACTTTCAAAGAACGCAAATTTAACACAAAAAACTTCTTATGCAAATTTTTTCAGCAATTTCTTTGCTTTTTCCAACGTTTATGCGACCACAGCCAGTTCGGAGGAGTTTCTTGAATTTGTTTTTCTAGAAATCTAACATATTTTTCTGTAATTTGCTTATCCGCTAGCTTTTGAGGATGATAAATTTCTTCAAAATACAACTCATAATAGCCTCTTTTTAGCTTACGTACTCCACCAAAAAGTACAGGAAGGTTTAATTTGAGAGCAATTTTTTCAACCCCTGTAAAAAAAGCCGTCTCTTGATGAAGAAAGGTAGTCCAATAGTTTTTTTCTGTACCTGCGGGGCTTTGGTCTGCCAAAAAAGCTACAATACGAGTTTCTTGATGATTTTGCAATATATCTTTGAGAACATTTTGCATTTTCAGAGGTTTTGCCCCAAAATGCGTACGAATTTGAAGCATGAGGCTATCAAAGAAACGATTGCTCAAAGGCTGATACACAAAATAGAGTGGGTAGGGCTGTTTGAGATTACAAATTAGCGAAAGCCATTCCCAATTGAACAGATGCCCCACAAAAACAAGCACCGCTTTGTTTTCAGTAAGGTTATTAGTGAGTTTTTCAAGCCCAATTACTCTCACTCTTTGCTCTAGCTCTTGGGGCGAAATAGCCAATACTTTCAAGGTTTCAATGAAAACATCTATCAAACCCTTGTAAAATTGCTTTTGAATAGTTTTTAGCTCTTTTTGAGATTTTTCAGGAAAAGAATTTTTCAGATTTTGCCAAACTACGTTTTTACGATAGCCCACTACATAATAAGCTATAAAATAGAGCAAATCACTCAAAGCATAAAGTACGCTTAAAGGCAACTTGGCAAGCAGATAAAAAAAGATAGCCATTACTTACAAGAAGTATTCAGTTTAGGCATTTAGGAGTATTTTTCATTTGTCAGAAATTTCAAATTCTATCGGATTATCTACTTTTTGCGGAAGTAGTGCTTCGGAAAGTACCTGTTGGGCTGTATCTACATAATAAATCTGTAAATTTTTCAGATAATGTTCAGGTATTTCGCGAATATCTTTTTCGTTGCGTTTGGGCAAAATCACTTCTTTGATACCTGCTCTTATAGCGGCTAACAATTTTTCTTTTATTCCACCAATAGGCAACACTTTACCTCGCAAAGTAATTTCTCCTGTCATTGCCAATTTGTCTTTCACTTTTCGTTGGGTATAAACCGAAGCCAAAGCTGTAAGTATGGCAATACCAGCCGAAGGACCGTCTTTGGGTACTGCTCCGGCGGGTACGTGTATGTGTAAATCGTATTGTTCAAAAAGGCGATAATCTATTTGGTACTCGTGAGCATGTGCTTTTAGATAAGAAAGAGCCGCCGAAACCGATTCTTTCATAACTTCGCCGAGTTGCCCTGAAATCGTAAGTTTGCCTTTACCTTTGCTCAAAGAGGCTTCTACGAAAAGAATTTCACCTCCTGTGGCAGTCCAGGCAAGTCCTGTAACAATACCTGCGATTTTATCATTTTCATAGATTTCTTTATCGAAGATAGGTGTGCCCAACAGTTGTTCTACAACTTCGGGGGTTATTTTTTTGGTATAAGGCTCTTCTAATGCTACTGATTTAGCTACTTTACGCATAATAGCACCTATTTTTCGCTCTAAATTTCTTACTCCCGATTCCCGAGTGTATTTTTCAATAATTGTCTGAATGGCACTATCCGTAAAACTCACTTGGCGGGCATTCAAGCCATTTTCTTGTCTTTGTTTAGGAATTAGGTGTTTTTTGGCAATTTCCAACTTTTCTTCTGTAGTATAGCCACTAATTTCAATAATTTCCATTCTATCACGCAAAGCAGGGTGAATGGTATCCAAAGTATTAGCGGTAGCAATAAACAGCACTTTGGAAAGGTCGTATTCTACTTCTAAGTAATTATCTACAAAAGTACTATTTTGCTCGGGGTCTAAAACCTCTAAAAGTGCTGAGGCGGGGTCTCCTTTATAGTCGGCACCAATTTTATCTACCTCATCAAGTATCATTACGGGGTTAGAAGTTCCTGCTTTTTTGATACCACTAATAACTTTGCCTGGCATAGCTCCGATATAAGTTTTACGATGCCCACGGATTTCTGCTTCGTCGTGCAAGCCACCCAAAGACATACGTACATACTTTCTGCCCAAAGCCTTTGCAATAGAACGCCCCAAAGAGGTTTTTCCTACGCCGGGCGGTCCATAAAGGCAAAGAATCGGTCCTCGCAAATCTTTTTTAAGTTTTAGTACAGCCAGGTATTCTAAAATTCTTTCTTTTACTTTTTCTAGCCCGTAATGGTCTTCGTCTAAAATTCTTTGAGCATTTTTCAGGTCTAGATTATCTTCTGAATACTCACCCCAAGGCAAATCTAAAAGTAGCTCAATATAGTTAAGATTGATTGCATATTCGGGCGAGGCGGGATTAGCACGTTGCAGGCGTATGAGTTCCCGTTCAAAATGTTTGGCTACTTGTTCGCTCCATTTTTTTTGAGCGGCTCTCTGGCGAAGCTCATCAATTTTCACACCCCCAGCTTCATCGCCGAGTTCATCTTGCAAAACTTTGAGCTGTTGGCGTAAAAAGTAATCGCGTTGTTGCTGTTCTATATCAGAGTGGGCTTTGCTTTGTATTTCGTATTTGAGTTCAAGCATTTGCACTTCGCGAAGCATAAGCTCTAAAAGCTTGGTAGCCCGCTCTACGCCATCGTTTATTTCTAGAAGCTCTTGCTTTTCGTGCAATTCGGCACTGAGGTTCGAAGCCAAAAAGTGTGTCAGAAAAGCAAGCGATTCAATATTATCCACAGCAATTTGGGCTTCTTGAGGAATATCAGGATTGAGCTTGAGAATTTTAATGGCTAATTCTTTCAAAGAAGCTATCAGGGCTTTTGTTTCTCGCGAATAATGTGTCGGGAACTTTTCGGGCAAGCCCTCTATTTTTGCCCAAAAGTAAGGCTCTTCACGCAAAAATTCTCGAATCTCAAAACGCCCACGCCCTTGTATGATGACAGTCATACTGCCATCGGGCATGTTGATAGTTTTGAGAATATGCCCCAAAGTACCTACACGGTACAAATCTTGAGGAGTAGGCTCTTCCACATTCGGATTTTTCAGAGCTACTACTCCCAAAACTTTATCAGTTTTATTTACCTTTTTTATCAGACGCATCGCCTTCTTTCGGCTCACCGTAACAGGTACAACTACTCCTGGATAAAGAACCGTGTTACGAAGAGCTAAAATTCCTATTGTTTCGGGTATCTTTTCGTTATTTTGAGAACCTTCACCTAAAATAGAAATCACTTCCACGCTGGTATTCTTTCCGTTTTCTTTCAAAAGTGCTGAACTATTTTTTTTCGCTTTTTTTGTCATTGTAGAATGGTTTTTGCTTACACTCCAAAAAGAACTGACAAAAAGTCATTCAAGTGAGTAACAATTTACAGGTAGTTTTATGTACAAAACACCTTAAATATCTTTTTGGTATATGTTTGAGTAAAAAAATTTGGCAAAAATAATTATTTTCAATTATTGTGCCAAAAAGAAATGGCAGTGCAGAAAGTCAGACCGATGATTTTTTGTAGGTTTTTAATAAAAAAATCGTTTTTTTTACTATATTTACAAGCTAAAACCTGCAAAATCACAAACTTTTGATGTAGTTTTTTTGATAAAAACCCAATACCATGAAACTATCTAAATATTTTGAAGCCCAATTTATTTTCAGGTATAAGAATAAAGCATTTGCAAAAGTTCGGCAACTCCAGGCTTTCCAAATCTGTTTTCATAAATTTTGGATAAGTTTGTATTGTTTTGCGACTTTTTTATCATTTGTGTGTTTCATACATTTTGCACAAGCCCAGCCAGATAAAGTAAAATCGCAAGGCATTGTAAAAATCAAGGACCCAGTAGTAGGCAAACACCCTGAAAGTGTATTTGAGTTTCCCAAAATAAATTCTATCAAATATTATTCCGATGAGAAAAAATGGCAAAAAATAGAAAAACTCATCAAAAATCACAAATACAAAGAGGCTTATCCTTTACTTTTTGACTATGTCAAGAATTTTGGTATTGAAAATTTTTATCGTGATGCTGAAAAAATGTGGACATTGGCTAAAATGATAGAGTTGCTAGATGATTTTGAAGCCTCCAAAAGCCTTTACAGAACTATTCTGAAACATCACAAAGGTAGCGAAGTAAAAGCCATTGAATTGCATTTTGATAGCATGATGGTTAATCAGAAAATTTACTACGTACCTGTTGAATACTACTACGAACTTGTAGAATATCGCAAACTCGTTGATACTTTAATGCCTCCCGAAGCGATGCTTTTGGAGATGGATTTTGCCATCAATTCTACCAAAGCTGACTATGCTCCTACTACTTTTATAAGACAAAATGACACACTCATTATTTTTAGCTCCAAACGCAAAGAAAAGCCGATAATGGCTATCAAGCGAGATACCAAAGCCAACGAAGACCTCTACTTTTCTTACAAAATAGATGGCTACTGGACAGAAGCCCAAGAGTTTAAAGGGCTCAATACTGTTTACAATGAAGGTTCTGCTCATTTAAGCAAAGATGGCAAAACGTTGTATTTTTCTCGTTGCGATTCCCCTGATGGGTATGGAAACTGCGATATTTACGTAGCCTATCTCCAAGCCGACAGCACTTGGAAAGTGCAAAATTTAGGCATCAATATCAATAGTGTAGCTTGGGACTCGCACCCTGCTCTTTCTAAAAATGAAGACACTTTATACTTTGCTTCTGATAGATTAGGTGGTTTTGGTCTTGCCGACATTTATTTCTCTTACAAATTGCCTGATGGTTCTTGGGCAAAGGCTCAAAATTTAGGTCCTACTATCAATACGCGTGGCAGTGAGGTTAGTCCTTATGTTCATCCTGTGTATGATGTTCTGTATTTCAGCTCTGATGGGCATTTAGTCAATTTTGGTGGTTTTGATATTTACAAATCTTACAAACTTTTTGGACGCTGGCAAGAGCCATTCAATGTAGGTCCGCTTGTCAATAGTAGTGCTGATGAATATTATTTTACCATCGACCATCAAGCCAAGTATTTGTACTATGCCAAAGCTACCGAAGATGAACCCGACAATCTCAACTTATTTTCTTTTCCTGTACCTATGGAAGCCAAACCCGATGCCACAGTAGTTTTCAAAGGCAAAGTAGTAGATAGCCAAACAGGCAATCCTTTTCAAGGAATTGTTTCCATTGTTGATTTAGATAATGGCATTGAAATTGCTCCGCAATATCTACGCCCCGATGGTTCCTACGAGTTTCAGCTACGCAAGCACACAAACTACCTTATCATTATTACAGGAGATGATTTTTTCAGGATTGAAAAAAAGTTTTTCCTTACTGGCGATACGCAAATGGATTTGCAAGGTGAAGCTATTCGCTTCAATAAATGGAAATTTGCTTCATTAGAATTTGATGAAGGCAGTGCAGAAATCAAGCCTGAAATGCAATCGGACCTAGATAAGGTAGTATATTTCATGACAGACCACCCTAACATTCGCATCAAAATCAGTGGGCATACCGATTCTGACGGCAGCGATGATGCTAATCTTAAACTCTCGCAGGCTCGTGCTGATGCTATCAAGAAATATATCGTGGATAAAGGTAAAATCTCACCCAGCCGTATAGATGCGATTGGTTATGGTAGTACTCGCCCTCTTGTAGTAGAAAAAACAGCCGAAGATAAAAGGCTCAATCGTCGTGTTGAGTTTGAAATTTTGACAAAAATGCAATAAGCGAACAGCTCTGCTGGAAATAAACGTTCAAGATTAAGAATAAAAAAGACACAAAACTTTTTGAGATTTTGTGTCTGTATTTTTTTACCAACTCGCTTTTTTTACACCAGGTAGCTTACCTTCCAGAGCCCATTGTCGAAATAAAACCCTTGAAATTCCAAATCGACGCATATAACCTTTGGGACGACCTGTAATTTTACAACGATTGTGCAAACGTACAGGTGAAGCGTTGCGAGGCAGTTTATCCAGAGCCTCATAGTCTCCTGCTTCTTTGAGGGCTTTACGTTTAGCGGCGTAGCGAGCTACTAATCTTTCTCTTTTTCGCTCGCGTGCTTTGATAGATTCTTTTGCCATAAGATTGGTGGATTATTTTTTCAAGTTTGCAAAAGGCATACCGAATGCTTTGAGCAATTCGTAGGCTTCTTTATCGGTTTCGGCAGTAGTTACAAATGTAATATCCATTCCCGAAATACGATTCACCTTATCGATACTGATTTCAGGGAAAATGATTTGCTCTTTTACACCCAACGTGTAATTTCCTCTGCCATCAAAACTTTTATCACTTACTCCTTTAAAATCCCTTACACGAGGCAAGGCAATTGTCATCAGTCTATCCAAGAACTCATACATAATATTGCCACGAAGCGTTACTTTTGCACCTATCGGCATATTTTCGCGAAGTTTGAAATTGGAAATAGCCTTTTTGGCAAAAGTAGGCACGGCTTTTTGTCCTGTAATCATGGTGAGTTCTTCTATTCCCTGTTCAATGAGCTTTTTATCAGCTACGGCCGCACCAATACCTTTATTGATGACAATTTTTGTAATACGAGGTACCTGCATTACAGATTTGTAGCCGAACTGCTCCTTTAGGGCAGGGACGATTTCCTTCAAATACTTTTCTTTCAGCCTAGGAGTTGTTGCCATTATAGTATAAATTCGTTAGTTTTTTTAGAATAACGTTGTAATTTGCCTTTATCGTTGCGTTTTCTACCTGTACGGGTAGGTTCACCGGTTTTGGGGTCTATGAGCATTAGGTTGCTAATATGAATACCAGCTTCCTTTTCTACAATTCCCCCTTGTGGATTGGTAGCCGAAGGTTTTACGTGTTTTTTTACGATATTCAAACCCTCAACAATGGCACGGTCTTTATCGGTAAGCATTTTGATAACCTTACCTTTTTTACCTTTCTCGTCACCAGCTATCACCAAAACCATATCACCAGTTTTGATATGATATTTTTTCTGTTTGTTAAACTTTCTTTCCATAATGCTTACAATACTTCGGGGGCTAATGAAACGATTTTCATAAATTGTTTTTCACGCAATTCGCGAGCCACAGGTCCGAAAATACGTGTTCCACGAGGTTCGTCTTGGTTATTGAGCAATACAGCGGCATTATCTTCAAAACGAATGTAAGAGCCATCTTTACGACGTACTTCTTTTTTGGTTCTTACGATAACAGCACGCGAAATTGCTCCTTTTTTGATGTTTCCTGAAGGAATAGCTGATTTAACAGTAACGACAATTTTATCGCCCACGGTAGCATATTTTTTGCCTGTACCTCCTAGAATACGAATACAGAGCACTTCTTTGGCACCGCTGTTATCAGCTACATTTAATCTAGACTCTTGGCGTATCATAATTACTTGGCTTTTTCAATGATTTCAACTAGTCTCCAACGTTTGCGTTTGCTAAGTGGTCTAGTTTCCATAATTCTGACCACATCGCCGATATTGCACTCATTCTTTTCATCGTGAGCCATGAATTTGGTAGTTTTTTTCATAAACTTACCATAAATAGGGTGCTTCACTCTACGCTCTACGGCAACTACGATGGATTTTTGCATTTTATTGCTAACTACTTTGCCAACTTTTTCTTTACGGGCATTTCGTTCAACGGCAGTCTGTTCCATAATTTTCTTATTTTCCGAGTTCTTTCTGTCTGATAACCGTCTGAATACGAGCTACAACTTTACGAGCTTCACGCAAACGCATAGGGTTTTCTATGGGAGCGATAGCGTGAGCCATTTTCAGTTTCAAGAGAGCATCTCTTTCTTCTGCCAACTTTTCTTTCAACTCTTCCAAAGAGAGTTTTTTTAGTTCCGCTGCTTTCATAACACCATAAGCATTAAGATTCAACATAATCTCTACGCACAACAAATTTGGTTTTTACAGGTAATTTTTGAGCGGCAAGCCTAAGAGCCTCTTGGGCAACCTCTTGTTTGACGCCTGCAACCTCAAAAAGAATCGTACCTGGTTTTACACAAGCTACCCAATATTCGGGAGCCCCTTTTCCTTTACCCATACGCACTTCGGCAGGTTTTTTGGTTATGGGTTTGTCAGGGAATATGCGTATCCAAACTTGTCCTTCACGTTTCATTTCGCGTGTCATTGAAATACGAGCCGCTTCAATTTGGCGGGCTGTAATCCAAGCCGCTTCCAAAGATTTGATAGCAAAAGAGCCAAAAGCAATTTCTGCACCACGTGTTGCAATGCCTTTCACACGTCCCTTTTGCTGTTTTCTGTATTTAGTTTTTTTGGGTTGTAACATTGCTCTTTTCGTTTAATAGATAAATACATAACGCAAAAGCCCTTCTTTGCCCCATCAAGAATTGAGCAGAAGGCTTACTTTTCTTTTCTTCTTCTTTTCTTTCCTCCACCGCTACTGCCTTTTCTGCGACTTTCTTTCAGAGAAGAAACTTCTTCTGAAAGCCCAGGATACAGATTAGGTTTTCCATAGATTTCGCCTTTGAAAATCCAAACTTTTACACCAATTTTGCCATATACAGTATCTGCTTCTGCCAATGCATAATCAATATCGGCACGCAAAGTATGCAAAGGGATACGACCTTCTTTATATTGCTCGGAACGAGCCATATCTGCCCCCCCCAAACGACCTGAAACTTTCACCTTGATACCTTCTACCCCTACACGCATAGCGGCGGCTATGGCTTGTTTCATAGCTCTACGATACGAAACACGAGCTCTGATTTGCTGAGCAATTGCATCAGCTACTAAGCGGGCATCTTTTTCAGGGCGTTCGATTTCAAAAATATTGATTTGAATATCTTTACCCGTGAGCTTTTTGAGTTCTTCTTTGATTTTATCTACCTCATTTCCACCTTTACCAATTACCACACCAGGACGAGCCGTTTGGATAGTGAGTGTAATGCGTTTCAGGGTTCGTTCAATCAGGATACGAGAGATACCACCTTTGGGAATACGTGCTTCAATGTATTTTCTGATTTTTTCATCTTCTATTAACTTTTCAGGAAAGTCTTTTCCACCGAACCAATTGGATTCCCAAGCTTTGGTAATACCCAATCTGAAACCTATCGGATGCGTTTTTTGTCCCATTGTATTTATTCATTTACGAGTTTATCAAGAGAAGGAGCAAGCAATGCGTTTCTATCATCAATAATGACGGTTACGTGGTTAGAACGCTTACGAATACGATGAGCTCTGCCTTGTGGAGCAGGGCGAAGACGTTTGAGCATTCTGCCGTGTCCTACGAAAATTGTTTTTACGAACAAATCAGCATCTTCCAATCTAGTGTTGGGGTTGTGCTGTTGCCAATTTGCCACTGCCGAGAGTAAGAGTTTTTCGAGTTTACGGGCGGCATGATTAGGCTGATATTTGAGTACATTCAGGGCTTGCCCTACTTCCATACCACGGATTAAATCCACTACAAGTTTCATTTTGCGGGGCGAAGTGGGCACATTTCTAAGTTTAGCGACTGCTTCCATACTTTGTTGTGTTTAAGAGGTTTTTCGGAGTATCCTCCCTTCCATACGTTACTTTTTACCTTTATCTTTTTTGGCGGCGTGTCCGCGAAAAGTACGTGTAGGGGCAAATTCACCAAGTTTATGACCTACCATTTGTTCGGTTACATACACGGGGATAAATTTGTTTCCGTTATGTACTGCAAAGGTGTGTCCTACGAAATCGGGAGAAATGGTAGAACGACGCGACCAAGTCTTGATAACTGATTTTTTGCCCGACTTTTCCATGTCTAAGACTTTCTTGGTAAGTCTGAAATCTACGTAAGGTCCTTTTTTCAGTGAGCGTCCCATGCTACTTGTTATTTTTTACGTCTGCTGATAATTAAACGAGTGGAATACTTTTTCTTGTTACGAGTTTTCTTACCTTTGGCAAGCAAACCTTTACGAGAGCGAGGGTGCCCGCCTGAAGCTCTACCTTCACCACCACCCATGGGGTGATCCACGGGGTTCATCGCTACCCCACGCGTACGAGGTCTGATACCCAACCAACGATTTCTACCTGCCTTACCAATTTGCTCGTTCATATGGTCGGCATTAGAAACCTTGCCCACCGTAGCCATACAAGCGGCAAGCACCATACGCATTTCACCCGAAGGCAATTTGAGCGTAACGTATTTTTCATCTTTGGCAAGTATTTGGGCATAAGTTCCTGCACTACGAGCCAAGCCACCACCTTTTCCTGGTTTGAACTCAATGTTATGCACAATTGTACCCAGTGGCATAGCCCCTAAAGGTAATGCGTTTCCCAAATCAGGGGCTACATTTTTCCCTGATTTGACAGTCATACCAACTTTTAAACCTTCGGGGGCAATGATATAGCGTTTTTCACCGTCTTCGTATTGTACCAAAGCGATGTATGCAGTACGATTAGGGTCGTATTCTATGCTAAGCACTTGTGCAGGCACATCAAATTTATCGCGTTTGAAATCAATAATACGATAGCGTCTTTTGTGTCCGCCACCGATATAACGCATAGTCATTTTCCCTTGATTGTTGCGACCACCTGTTTTTTTCAGGGGAGCAAGCAAGGATTTTTCGGGCTTGGTTTTGGTTATTTCCGTAAAAACAGGAGCTATTCTAAAACGTTGCCCAGGGGTTACGGGTTTTAGTTTTTTTACAGCCATTTTGTTTCTTCTTTTTCAGTGAAGCACTATAAGTTTAATAAAATTTTCAGCAGGGTACGTTAGTTATTTGCGTACACATCTATGAAATCGCCTTCTGCTATGCGTACAAGGGCTTTTTTGTAGGGCTTTGTTCTACCAGATAAAACATTGGTTTTCGTATAACGTACTTTGGGCTTTCCTGCAGAACGCAAAGTATTTACACTTTCTACGGTTACGCCGTATATTCTTTCTATTTCATTTTTGATTTCCACTTTATTGGCTTTTTTATCCACAATAAAAGTGTAAATGCCCTTATCGTGAAGCCCTGCGGCTTTTTCACTAATTACTGCCTTTTTAAGTATTGTCTTCATAATCTTTATTCTTTTACTAAAATTTCTTGGATTTTGGCAACTGCTCCTTCACACAAAATTACTACGTCAGCATTCATTACTGCATAAGTATTAAGGTCAGAAGCTACAATGGTATTTGCTTTGGGTAAATTTCTGCCCGAAAGATACACATTGGGAGTGTGTTCGGGTAGCACAAGAAGCGTTTTTTTGTCTTGAACAGCTAATTTTTCAAGAATTGCCAGATAATCTTTGGTTTTAGGCTTTTCGAAGTTGAAATTTTCTAGTACTCTGATAGCATTTTCTTGGGCTTTATAGGTAAGAGCCGACTTGCGAGCCAAGATTTTGATTTTTTTATTGAGTTTGAAGTCGTAATCGCGAGGTCTGGGGCCAAAGATGCGTCCTCCATGGCGGAACAGAGGGTTCTTGATACTACCTTTACGAGAGCCACCTGTACCTTTTTGACGATGAAGTTTGCGGGTAGAACCGTGCACTTCGTTTCTTTCTTTGGATTTGTGCGTTCCCTGACGCTGTGCCGCCAAATAGTGTTTTACATCTAAATACACAACGTGCTGATTAGGCTCAATCGCAAAAATCTCATCGGGCAGGTTAATAGACCTGCCTGTTTCTGTGCCTTGTATATTCAAAACGGGTAATTGCATCGCTGTAAGAATTATTTTTCAATGATAACAAAAGAGTTTATCGCACCGGGTACTGAACCTTTTACGACAATGAGATTCTTTTCAGGAATAACTTTCAAAACTTTGAGGTTTTGCACTTTTACGCGTTCGTTGCCTGTTCTACCTGCCATACGACGACCCTTGAAAACGTGCCCAGGTGTAGAGCCAGGACCCATTGAACCGGGGTGGCGTTGGCGGTTGTGTTGTCCGTGGGTTTGCCCACCTACCCCACTGAATCCGTGCCTTTTTACAACTCCTTGAAAACCTTTACCTTTGGAAGTTCCTACTACATCAACCAAATCACCTTCTGCAAAGACATCTTGTACAGAAAGGGTTTCACCAAGTTGCAGTTTTTTTTCAAAACCTTTGAACTCCACTAATTTACGTTTCGGGGTTGTACCCGCTTTCTTGAAGTGTCCGAGCAAAGGCATTGGTGTATTTTTTTCTTTTGCTTCACCAAAGCCAAGCTGTACTGCTTCATAACCGTCTTTTTCCTTCGTCTTCACTTGCGTAACTACGCAAGGACCAGCCTCTATTACCGTGCATCCGACAAGCTGTCCATCGGCACTGAAAAAGCTAGTCATTCCGATTTTTTTTCCAATAAGACCAGACATTGTATTTTTCGCTTAAATTTCAAAAAATCAATCCCTTACGATAGGGTTTCCGTAAGGGACTGCAAATTTAGGAAAAGATTTTAGAACAAAAAAATTTTTCCCGAATTATTTTTCAATAATTCAGACTTTTAACCTTGAAAGCCTACTTTTTTATGCGAGCCATCGCAGTACGGCTTTTTTTTCGAAACTCCACAACGACAAAGAAAAGTTTTCTCTTTTTCAATTTTTTGCACTTCTCCACCTACTTTTATTGTGCAAGTACCATAGACCACCGCAGGTCCATTGGGTAGAATTTCAATTTGTAAGACTTGCTGTTCCATAGAATTAAGGTTTTAGGTGTAAGAAATAATCAAATCGGAACATTTACGTGCCTTTCAGCATGGTAAGAAGAACGCACCAAAGGACCCGCCTCTACGTACTTTAAGCCTCTTTTCAAGCCCTCTTCTTTGTAATGCTCAAACAAATCGGGGGGAATGTATTCAACTACCTCCAAGTGCATTTTAGTAGGTTGTAAGTACTGACCCAGCGTAAGAATATCCAATCCATTGGCTACCAAATCGTCCATTGCTTCATAAACCTCATCGCGAGTTTCACCCAAGCCCAACATTATACCTGATTTAGTACGTTTGCCAAATTCTTTGGTTCGGCGAATTTGCTCTAAACTGCGTTCATATTTGGCTTGGGGACGCACCCTACGATACAAACGCTTCACAGTTTCTATATTATGCGAAACTACCTCCTGCCCTGCGGAAATCATTGTGTAGAGAGCCTCCCAATTGCCTTTTACATCAGGGATAAGAGTTTCAATAGTAGTTTCAGGACACAACTCTTTGACAAGCCGTACGGTTTGGTGCCAAATAGCCGCTCCTCGGTCTTTCAGTTCATCTCTATTCACCGAAGTGATAACAGCATGCTTTACACCCATAAGTTTAATTGCCTCTGCTACTCTACGAGGTTCGTCGGTATCATATTCGGTAGGTTTGCCCGTAGCCACTGCACAAAATGTACAGCTACGCGTACAAACATTTCCTAAAATCATAAAGGTTGCTGTACCTGCTCCCCAACATTCGCCCATATTAGGGCAGTTGCCACTCTGACAAATCGTATGCAGTTTGTAAGTATCTACGAGTTTTCTTACTTTGGCGTATTCGTGCCCTACGGGTAGTTTTACACGTAGCCAATGTGGTTTTTTCGTTTTATGTTCTTTTTCAGAAGTTACAACAGGCAGTTCTATCATTGTAGTAATTTTGAATTGAAATACAAAAACATCGCAAAGCAATTATAACAAAATGCTCAAATCTACAACCAAATTCGGTAAAATATCTTTTACAATTAGGCTTTTTCTTTCAAAACCTTCAATTATTTCAGGCTCTTGGGGGGTTTGTGTATACATATAAATCTTTTGCTCTTGTAAATCTTTGAGCCTATCCGTATCAGATTTAATTTCTATCACAAAATCAGGGCAAAGTGGTACAAACTTTTCTTTTTCTGCTTCGCCCAATGCCTCCCAACGACTTCGCTCCACTACTGCCACATCAGGCAACTTGATAGAGGTATCAGCCAAACGAAAACGTGTAATGGAGCCAAATTGTACGTTTCTATTTCACAACCCTATTTCAAACAAAATTTTAGCATTTGCTCTACCCGTTTTTCCGCCCGTAAGTGCTATGACAATTATATCGCCTTAGGCAGTGCGTTCAAACTTCAGATGGTCGTTTTGCCTGCAAAACTCAAAGAATTCATCATCAGTAAAACCCAAGGTTTCGGGTATGTGTAAAATAGTAGTTTCCATACTAAAAATGAGGTGTATAGCATTTGTACAAAGATAAACATTTTCGGAAAAAAGAAGGTTTGAGAAAGCACAAATTTTTTATTGCCAACTGCCCCCCAATGCTTTATTTATATAAAGCAATAGCATACTGAAATTGATGCAGGCGAATCTCAAACAAATCTATTTCTGCCTCCAACACAGTCTTTCGTGTTGTAATTACTTCCAAATAATTCGCAAAACCTGTCTTAAACAAATCCTGATACGTGACAATAGCTTTCTGTAATTCCTCTACCTCTTTGTTTCGTAAATCATACACTAATTGCAGATTGAAAAGAATTTTCTGAAAAGTTTGAATTTCCTGAAAAGCTCGCAAGAGCGTTTTTTGATACTCAAAGTAAGCCTCATAATTCCGAGCTACACTTATTTTATAATTGACTTTTAGAGTATTGTTCTGAAAAATAGGAGCTACTAAACCTGCCAATAAACCAAAAGCCAAAGAAACAGGGTTAAACAAAACATCCCTTCGGAATGAATGAAATCCTGCATAAGCATCAAGGGTCAGAGAGGGTAAAAAGGTGGCTTGTGCTGAACGTACACCAAAACGAGCCGCTTTTAGCTCTCTTTCTGCCATACGTACATCAGGACGCAAGCGAAGCATCTGCACGGGTACACGTACAACAGGCATAGGATTTCCTAGAAAATTACGAGAACGAGCAATTTTCTGAAGTGTTCTACCACATAAAAATTGATTTGATTTTCCAAATCCGTAATTTAGTTTTCCAAAAGAAAATTCGGAACAGAGAAAAATATTTTTTGGCTTGTGTTCTGTTTTTTGGCGTATTTCCCGAAATATTGGGTCATGCAAAACTCAATACCAAACCTATAAGGTTTTTGGAATGTAATTTCCTTGCAAAATAATGTGCTTTTTGTGGCATTTTTTAAAATGTAAAAAACTGAAAATAAAATACTTGTGTGCTTTTTCAGGGACGACTATTTATGTAAATTATACGCTCAAAAAACTGATTTTCAAATTTTTATTGAATAGATATTTCTTTAATTACATTGGCTACCTTTTTAAAATAAGCCTTCCAAGCATCTTCTATATCGTTATTCCATTCTTTTTCGGCAATGCTTTTGAGCGTAACGATGAGCGAATTTTCTAAGTGTTGGAAGTATTCAGGTTGTAGGTTGTAATTTTTATGTTGTTGAGCCAATTCTTCCAACTCTTTCTGTACCGTGTCCCATTCATCGATACCTTTCACAATTTTACGAATAATAGCCACAAACATTTGTGATTTCTTCTCGTTTGAAGTATTCTCAAATATTTTTTTCGTTTCAGGAGCTATTTCAAACAGGTTTTCGTACAAGATACCTGCGTTGTTGATTGCTCTTGCCAAAAATTTGGCATAAGAGTTTTTAATGAGGTCGGATTGTTGTTCGGTCATAAAAGTAAAATTTTATTTTACAAAATTTTACCGTTAAACCAATATTTCATCGAAATTGTTTAGAATTTTTTCACACTTTTATCCCCATCACCAAAATATCATCCATTTGTTGGTTATCTGCTTGTTGGTTCATCCATTTGTAGAGAAAAATCTCTAATAGCACTTTTTGCTCGTACATTGACTTTTGATGTATCTCGGCAAGTAACTCTTTGAGGCGTTTGGAGCCAATTTTTCGGTTTTGCTCACCACCGAATTGGTCTTGGAAGCCATCTGAAAACAAATAAAAAGTTGTTTTTTCTTGTGTAGAAATAGTTTGTAAGGAGAATTCGAAGGCTTCGGCATCAAAACCGCCAATAAAATTTTTATCGGCTTTGAGTTCGTGCATTTCGCCATTTTGGAAATAGACAAGGTTCATACGCGAGCCTGCGTATTCAAGGATTTTTTTATCGGGGTGGTAGGCAACGCCACCCATTTCCATACCATCTTTGCCATCATTTTCGCCTTGTCGGAGGGTTTTACTTACACCATCACGAACAAAATTGAGGATTAAATCGGGGCGGTGTTCTTCTTTGTAGTCAATTACGGAGCGGAGCAGGGAGTCGCCGAGCATACTTATCAAGGCACCGGGTACGCCGTGTCCTGTGCAGTCGGCAGCGGCAACGATAATTTTATCGCCTTTATCAAAAACGCTGTAAAAATCACCTCCTACAATATCTTTGGGTTGGTAGGGTCTTTAAAGACCTTATGGGTTTAGTTTCGGAAGATAAAAAATCTTCATTGACGCATAGACAGCGAGTTTGAACGGCACATTGCAAAACTCAATACCAAACCTATAAGGTTTTTGGAAACCTTATAGGTTTGATGGCTCAAAACCTATGAGGTTTAAAAAACCTCATAGGTTTTCTAATGTTTTATGGGCAATTCTCGCCACTGACAGCCAGTTTTCAGCCGATAAAAGATGATAAATACGATACCTATACGTTTCTACCCCTGTCTTTCCCAAAAGAAAGATGGGGTAAAGTATATTTTTTATCTTATTTTGCCCAAGATGCTCTTCTTTGAATAGTTTGTTTTCCTAAACACAAAAGGATTCTTTTTTGAGCATCTTTCTAAATGTTTATCTTGCAATAGGATAAACAATTCTTTGACAAACTCAGAGTTTTGCACGAAATTTGCTAGTAAAATTTGCGACTTTCTCGTTTTTCTCTCACTTTTGTTTTTTGGTAATAATTTTTATTTTTGAAGCCCTTTAACTTACGTGCTTATTGGATACTTTTACGAAAAAAGGCTAACTAAACTTTTACAAATTGTTACGTCAAGGCTTACACTTATGGATAGTGGGCGGTATGTTGTTTTCGCTTTGTATATGGAGCGGTAACCGCCCCACTCAATATAAATATGATAATTATGATGAATGGGATTTCCCTTCCATTCCCCAAGATACCCCCAAGTATCAGAAAAGTCGCTTTTCTACCTATCCGTTCCCAGATAGGCGTGGCGATTTGTTTGGCTCACACCGTAGTAAATCTCTTTTAGACCTCAAACCTTCTAACTTAAAAACAAACATTAAAGTAGATTTGAACGATACGGCTCGTAGTTATGTAGTAGAAGAAAAAATTGGCGAATATGACTACCGCCCTCCCTCACGCATTACACGCAAAGATTTAGACTACT
Organism: uncultured Cytophagales bacterium; assembly: GCA_938002655.1. Lineage (GTDB taxonomy): Bacteria > Bacteroidota > Bacteroidia > Cytophagales > Thermonemataceae > Raineya. The sequence continues at coordinate 26,944 of CALLAC010000008.1, read as the reverse complement.
TTCAGGATGTAGAAATTAACAAAAAGTTCTGGAAAATAAACGGAGCCAATGCCGCCGAAGAAACCACTACCCAGAACTCTCGTTTCAATTTCAAGCCACGTATTCCTATTGGGAGCAAACTTTTTGGTAAAATATTTGGTGGTGATGCTATAGATTTTAAGTTCAATGGCTTTGTAAACTTAGATTTTGGCTATAAAAGGCAAAATGTTGCTAATCCTGCCATTCCTGCAGATAGGCAAAGTAATGGCGTTTTTGACTTTGACCCCCACGCCAATTTCAGCGTAACAGGCAAAATTGGCGAAAAACTTACTCTCAATACAAGCTATGATACCAAAGCGAGTTTTAATTTTGAAAATACTTTTCGTGTACAATACCAAGCCTATCCCGAAGAGGCTCTACAAGATGTAAAGTTTGGAAATGTTAATTTTTCGCCTGGTGTAGCACTTATCCAAGGAAGCCAAAACCTTTTTGGTATTCGTACTGATTGGCAATTTGGTAAGTTAAAAATGCAAAATGTCATTGCTAATCAGCGTTCAACAGCCGATGAAATCCGCTTACAAGGAGGCAGGCAAGTCCGTCGTTTTGAAATTAGAATGACTGATTACGAAGAAAATAAACACTTTTTGCTTTCACAATTTCATCGCAATCGTTATGAGCCTGCTCTTATCACTATGCCTACTATCAATTCAGGTATACTGATTAGCAGAGTTGAAGTATACGTAACCAACCGTACCAACAACACACAAAGTTTGCGTAATATTATTGCTTTTTTGGATTTAGGCGAAGCCCAAAGCTACCGAAATACCTTAGCATTTGTGGGAGCGAATACAAACCCCAATTTTCCCGCAAGCAATCAGGCGAATAATCTTTTTGCCAATATTGCCAACAACAACTCAGTACGTGACCCGCAAAGTGCCGCCGATTTTCTTGAACTACAAGGTTTGCGTCGTGGCACTGATTTTGAAGTATTGCGTGCCGCCCGAAAACTCGAACCCAACGAATTTACCTTTCACCCCCAATTAGGTTATATTTCTCTTAATACCCCTTTACGTAATGATGAAATTCTAGGCGTTTCTTTTGAATACACTTTCAATGGTCAACAATACAAAGTAGGCGAGCTTTCTGAAGATTACGTTAATCGCCCGCAAGAAGAAGCCATTTTCGTGAAAATGTTACGCCCTTCCACTATCCGTACCGATTTGCCCAGCTGGAACTTGATGATGAAAAACATCTATTCGCTTGGTGCCGCTCAACTCCAACAACAAGGCTTCCAATTGCGTATCATCTACCGAGACGATATTTCAGGGCTTGATAATCCTGCTTTGCAAGAAGGAGAACGTACAAAAGATGTACAACTTATCAAAATTTTCGGATTAGACCAACTCAACCCTCGTGGCGATAGAGTGCTCGACCAGCAAGGCAATGTAGTCAAAGACCGCTTCGGCAGAGCCATCGGCGATGGTAACTTTGATTTCGTAGAAGGAATTACCATCAATGCCCAGAAAGGCTTGCTCATCTTTCCCGTATTAGAACCCTTTGGAACAACTCTCCGCAACGAGTTCAACCCTGCTACTGAAGCAAACCTTATCGGCAAATATGTTTTTCAAGAACTTTATACAGGCACTCGCAACGATGCCCAAAACAATTTCGCTACCAAAAATAAATTCTTTATCAAAGGGCAATACGAAGGTACTGCTACAGGAAATACAGTCTTTTTACCTGGTATCAACATCGCACAAGGCTCGGTAATTGTGAAAGCTGGTGGCGTACCACTTACAGAAGGCGTAGATTATCAAGTCAATTATTCCACAGGGCAAGTAACTATTACTAACGATGCTATTCTCAATTCAGGTAAAGAAATTAGCATAAGTTTTGAAAAAGCTGATTTGTTCAACTTGCAAGTACGCAATTTTTTAGGCTCTCGCTTCGAATACGAAGTCGATAAAGATTTGAAATTGGGCTTTACTATTGCCAACTTGCGTGAACGTCCTCTACTTACACGGGTAGCTATGGGGCAAGAAGCCATTAACAACACTATGATAGGTTTTGATATAAAACTCCGACGCGACTCTCGCTTGCTCACCAAACTTACCGATGCCTTACCACTAATTCAAACCAAAGAAAAATCTTCTATTCAATTTGATGCCGAAATTGCCCAAATCCGACCCAATGCCGCACGGCTTAGTGGAGCTGTTTCATATATCGATGACTTTGAAGGCTCTCGTACCCCCTTTGATTTAGGCAATACTGCCCATTTGCGATGGAAATTAGGTGCTACCCCAAAGCGTATCCTTGACCAACAAGGAACCCTCTCCTCCCCCCTAGAATATGCCTATCGTAGAGCAAGAATGGCTTGGTACAACATAGATAACTCTATTTTCTACAACCAAAACCAACGCCCCAGCAACATCACTGCTACCGACCTTGAAAACCACTATATGCGAGTAGTTGCTCCACAAGAAATTTTTCCTAACCGACAATTTGAAAATATTGCCGTCAATCAAAATCTTTTTGAAATTGCCTATTTCCCCGATGAACGAGGCTCTTTCAATTACAATCCTAACCTAACGCCTAACGGCAAATTGCCCAATCCTGCTCAAAATTTTGCTTCTATCACAAGAGCTATTACCCAAGAAGTAGATTTTGATAATGCCAATATCGAATACATTGAGTTTTGGCTGTTAGACCCTTTCATTGCCGGCGATCGTGGGCGTGTGATTGTCAGCGGCGACCAAGGCATCAACAACACTACTGGCGGCGATTTATACATCAATTTGGGTAATATCTCCGAAGATGTGATGAAAGATACACGTCATTTCTTTGAAAATGGCTTGCCCGAAAACGAAACAAGCACAGCCAAAGATATTACCCCTTGGGGCTTTGTTCCTCGCAATCAGTTTCTCAACAATGCCTTCAGTAATACCCCTGGCGTACGAGGTTTACAAGATGTAGGTTTAGATGGCCTGCGAAATACAGAAGAAAACGACTTTTTCCAGAGCTATCTGAATAGCCTCCCTCCCGCAGTACGTAGCCAAGTAGAAACAGATGTTTCAGCAGATAATTTCAAATTTTATCTCGATGGCGAATACACTGCTCGCAATGCCAAAATTATTGAGCGTTACAAATACTACAACAATACCGAAGGCAACTCACCCGAAAATACAGGCGGGCAATTTACACAATCAGCTACTAACTTTCCCGATAACGAAGATTTGAATACCGATAACACAATCAGCGATTTGGAAGAGTATTACGAATACCGCATTTCGCTTCGCCCTTCAGATTTGGTAGTAGGGCAAAATTATATCGTAGATAAAGTAGAAGTTCGAGACCCACGCATTACCAAAAATCAAGATATTGTTACTTGGTATCAGTTTCGTATTCCTATCAGAGAGTTTACCGAAAAAATTGGTAATATCAACGGGTTTAAGTCTATTCGTTTTATGCGTTTGTATTTAACGGGCTTTCAGCAACCTGTTGTATTGCGAATGGCACAATTCCAAATGGTAGCCAATCAATGGCGTAGATATCTGGGCGATTTGCGAGATAAAGGTTTACAACTGCCACCCGAACCTTACAACCCCTCGTTTGTAGTATCGGTAGTAAATTTAGAAGAAAATGGCAGTCCCGCTACGGGAGTTATTCCTTATACTATTCCTCCTGGTTTCGTGCGTGATAGAGATATTACAACCATCAACAATCGCGAATTTAACGAGCAATCTTTGCAAGTGTGTGTAGAAGGCTTGCAAGATAGAGATGCTCGTGCCGCTTTCAAGAACGTAAATCTGAATATGCTCTACTACAAGCGTTTGGCTATGCCTATTCACGCCCAATCGTCTGACCCTACTATTCAAGACGCTGAGCTAAGTGCTATCGTACGCTTAGGAACAGATTTTACCGAGAATTATTATGAAATCGAAGTTCCTTTGGTTTTTACACGCATAGCCGAAACACAAGCTGTTCCTAACTACGAAGCCCTACAACGTATCGTATGGAAAGCCGAAAACGAGCTAGATATCGCCTTGCAAGAGTTAGTAGAAACCAAAATTCAACGCAACAATACATTCGGCTTTCGGAATAATTTGTTTGTGCCTTTTACAAGGCAAGTAGGCAGGTATAAGATAACCGTCGTTGGCAATCCTGATTTGAGTGCTGTTCTGGTGCTAATGCTCGGAATCAAAAATCCAAATTTGCCCAACGACGACCGCCGCCCCAAATCGGCTTGTGTATGGTTCAACGAACTACGAGCCATAGGCTTTGACCGCACCAATGGCATTGCCGCCAATGCCCGCCTGATGTTTAACCTTGCCGATTTTGCCCAAATACAAGCCTCAGGAGCCATTCGTACCGCAGGTTTCGGGCAAATTTCTCAAAAAGTTTCCGAAAGGCAACTCCGCAACGATTGGGAGTTTGATACCCAAGGCACCTTCGCTTTGGATAAATTTACTCCTGCTAAATGGGGCATACGCCTCCCCATATTTTTGAGCTACCAACGCCGAAACTCCATCCCTCTCTTCGACCCCTTTGACCCCGATGTGAGAATAAAACGTTCTTTGGAAAAGTTTGCTACTGATGGCGAAAGAGAGTTTTTCAAAAGCCTTATTGAAGACCGCGAAACTCGCCGAAGCATCAATTTCTCAAATGTTCGAAAGCTCAAAACTAACAAAGAACGTAAGGCTATGCCTTGGGATATACCAAACTTTAGCTATACGTGGTCGTATTCTGATATTGAGCGGAGCAGTCCGTATGTAGCAAGCTACCTACAACAAAATTGGCGACAAAGTCTTACCTACAACTATACACGCGAGTTTAGTTATATTGAGCCTTTCAAGAAAAACAAAGCCAAATGGCTACAATCGCCTTGGTTCAAATTTATCAAAGAAATCAATTTCAACCCATTACCCAACAATTTTACTGCCCGAGGCGATTTAGATAGAACTTTCATTCGTACCCAACTCCGTTCAGGCGATTTCAGAGTAGAAAATTTTGAGCCTTTCTTTGAAAAGTTTTATAACTTCAATCGAAATTATAGCTTGCAATGGAATCTGACAAGAAGCCTTACATTCAGTGGAAATGCACAAGCCCAAGCCGTTGTAGATGAGCCCTTTGGCGAACTCAATGCACCTGGTAGCCGGCAAGCCGTACAAGAAAACTTGCTCAAACTCGGACGAATGAAAGATTATTCCCAACAGTTCAATATCTCTTACAAACTCCCTTTGGATAAGTTTCCTATTACAGACTGGCTCACTGCTAATTATACCTACAATGCTAATTATCGTTGGACAGCCGCCTCATTAGGGTTAGAAAAAATTCTTGGTAATACCATTCAAAATAATCGTGAGCAAAGCCTACGAACCAGTATTGATTTCAGCAAATTTTATAACAAAATACCTTTGCTCAAAGCTGTCAATGAATATAAACCTACTACTAATCCCAAACAGCCTACATTAAGCAAAGCTGAACGCAAGAAGCAGAAAGAAGCCAAACGCCAAAAACGTCTAGAAGAAAAACGCCAAAAAGAACTCGAAAAGAAAAAAGCCAAAGAAGCTAAAAAACAAGCCAAAGATAGTTTGCAAACAGATCCTTTGCAGAAAAAGCCAAGCAACACCAGCAAAGCCCAAACAAATTTGGCAAAGAAAAAACAAAATCTGCAAATAAATCCTGTGTTGCGAAGCGTATTGCGTTTGCTAATGAGTGTAAGAGGTGGTACTTTCAATGTTTCAAGAAACGAAGGAACTACCTTGCCCGGCGTGATGGGTAATCCTCGCTATCTAGGGCTTACCGACGGCTGGGGAGCACCTGGCTGGAACTTCGTAGCAGGTAGCCAAAACCCTAATCAGCGTTTTGATTTTGTAAATAATGGTTGGATGGTCATTCCGCCTGATACAAGCCTTATTCAAAACAACCCTTTTCAGCAAAATCGAACACAAAACATTAGCTTTACGCTAAACATAGAACCTTTCAAAGATTTTAGAATAACACTCGATGCTAAGCAAATTCGTACCGATAACTACCAAGAACTCTTCCGCTTTGATACACTCAACAGGGCATATGCCTCGTTTAGCCCATACCGAAACGGAACTTTCCAAAGCACCATTATTTCGTGGAGTTCGGCTTTTGCCAAAGACAATAACGTGAATTCTGAAACCTTCAATCGCTTCATCAACAATTTAACCAAATATCAACAGCTTTTCACTGCTCAAAACCCCAACGCTACCACCAGTAATGCTTACAATCAACGCTCCCAAGATATACTTATTGCCTCATTTATAGAAACGTATGCAGGGCAAAAAGCGGGCAGTTCGGCATTTCCTCGCTTTCCTTTGCCCAACTGGCAAATTGATTATAGCGGCTTCAACCAACTTTTCGGTTTGCAAGAAATTTTTACAACTTTTACCATAAGCCATAAATATAGTTCGGAATATCGTATCGGAAACTATACATCGGCATTAGAGTACCAAAACACGGCTCTTTTACAACTCAACAACGATTTTGGTAGCTATGTTCAGCCTTTCGTACTCAATGCCAATGGCGAACTTGTTCCTATTCTAGTACTCGGACAAGTGCAAATCTCCGAACGCTTCAATCCGTTGGTAGGCGTAAATATTCGTGCCAAAAGTGGGGCAAATATTCGTTTTGATATCAACCGAAGTCGAGAAATTGGCTTAAACCTATCTAATGCTCAAATCACCGAAGCCCGCAGCAACGATATTGTTATTGGCATTGGTTTTGATAAGAAAAATGTACGTTTGCCTTTCCGAGATACCGAAGGGCAGCAAGTAATACTACGAAATACAATGAATTTTCGAATAGATTTTACTATTCGTGACAGTAAAATTTTCCAAAGACGTATCGATGAAGAAACTGTTATTACCTCAGGAAATTACAATTTCCAACTTCGCCCCAATATTAGCTACAAAGTCAATAACAATCTGACAACTTCCTTTTATTTTGAAAGGCTCATCAATACACCTGCCACAACCCTTTCGTTTCCAAGAAAAAATACGAACGTTGGTTTTCAGTTGCGATATAATCTTGCAGGAATGTAACAAAATCAATCTTATCATCTATCACCTATAAGTCCTGAAACATATCCACAAATATTTTTTCAAATTTTTCTTGCTTTTTCAGAAAACGCTTTGTATTTTTGCTAATTGACATATTTTGCGTGCTTTTATGAATGAAGCATTATTAGCAAAGCTAAATCTTTTGGAAAGTAAAGTGCAAGAATTGGTTGAAAAATACAAACTCATTCAACAAAAATGTACATATCTTTCAGAAGAAAATTTAGCTTTGAAAGAAACTATCAAAAAGCAAACTTTACAACTAAATAATCTTGAAAATCAGTATAAAATCAGTAAACTTGTAGCCTCTATTGCCTCAGATGCCGAAAGTGCCGCAGAGTTGAGGGAAAAAATAGATGCCTACATCGCCGATATAGACCGATGCATTGATTTTTTGAGTAAATAAAAACTATGGACTATAAACTTCCTATTCGCCTCAAAATAGCTGATAGAGAGTATCCTATGCAGGTAGATGCCAACGAAGAAGCTATGCTACGCAGTGTAGGCAGAGAAATCAATATGGCTCTCAAACACTATCGTGAAGAGTTTGAGGTGGATAACTACCAGGATATGCTCGCTATGTTTGCCATAGATTGTATGATGAAAAAAAAAAATATAGAACTCTCCAAAACAGAACTAGAAGATATTGTTCTGCAAAAAATCAATTCCATTGAAGAAATACTCAATTCGGTGTTGTAGCTCTTGCTCTTTGCCTGCCTTTCGTGCTATGAGGTGATTAGGCTTTTCACCTAAATACCTTAACTTATGGAAGTAGTTTATATCATTATTACCGCTGTAGTATCGCTGATAGCAGGGATTGCTATTGGTAGATACGTCTTACTGAAAATTTTTGGTAGACGAGAAGAAGAAATCAAACAAAAAGCCGCTATGATTATTCAAGAAGCCGAAACCAAAGCCGAAGCGATACGTAAAGAAAAAGAACTCGCCGCCAAAGAAAAATATCTTGAACTCAAAAATGAGTTTGAACAAGATTTGAACAAGAAAAAAACACTCCTTCAAACCAACGAAAACAAACTCAAACAAAAAGAAACTGAACTTAAAAAACTCGCCGAGCAAATCAAAAAAAGAGAAACAGAACTAGATGTATTGGAAAAACAACTCCAAGAACAAAACGAAATTGCACATAAAAAACGCGAAGAAGCCGAAAAATTACGCCTTTCGCAAGTGAAGCAATTAGAAAAAATTGCCGAAATGACCGCCGAAGAGGCAAAAGCCCAACTCATAGAATCGCTCAAAGCCGAAGCTCAAACACAGGCTTCTAGCTACATCAAAGAAATTCTAGAAGAAGCCAAAGCTACCGCCGCCAAAAAAGCCAAAAAATTAGTTATTGAGGCTATCCAACGCAATGGCACCGAATACACCATTGAAAACTGCGTTTCAGTGTTTCATATTGAATCTGACGAGGTAAAAGGCAAAATTATTGGTCGTGAAGGACGTAACATTCGGGCCCTAGAAGCCGCCACTGGCGTTGAAATCATCGTTGATGATACTCCCGAAGCTATTATCATCTCTGGCTTTGACCCCGTACGCCGTGAAATCGCTCGTTTGGCTCTTCACAAACTCGTTGCCGATGGCAGAATACACCCTGCTCGTATCGAGGAAATTGTAGCCAAAGTACAAAAACAAATTGAAGAAGAAATTGTAGAAATCGGTGAGCGTACCGTTATTGATTTGGGAATACATGGAATGCACCCCGAACTAGTCAAATTGATAGGTAGAATGCGATTCCGTTCGTCTTATGGGCAAAACTTGCTTCAACACTCCAAAGAAGTTGCTAATTTATGTGCTATTCTGGCCGCTGAACTTGGGCTAAACGTAAAACTTGCCAAAAGAGCAGGGCTTTTACACGATATTGGCAAAGTAGTTCCTGATGAAAAAGAGCTACCCCACGCTATCTTGGGAATGGAAATTGCTAAAAAATACAAAGAACATCCCGAAGTTTGCAATGCTATTGGAGCTCACCACGATGAAATTGAAATGACAACGCTCATCGCTCCTATCGTACAGGCTTGCGATGCCATTTCAGGTTCACGCCCAGGGGCAAGAAGAGAAATGATGGAAGCCTATCTCAAACGTTTGAAAGAACTCGAAACTCTTGCTCTCTCCTTCGAAGGTGTACAGAAGTGCTACGCCATTCAAGCAGGCAGAGAATTGCGTGTAATTGTAGATGCCGAAAATGTGACTGACGAAAAAGCTGGCATACTCTCCTTTGAAATAGCTCAAAAAATTGAGAAAGAAATGCAGTACCCAGGGCAAATCAAAGTAACCGTAATCAGAGAAATGAGAGCTGTGAATTTTGCTAAATAGTCAAAAAATTAAAAATATACCCAAACCAAAATGAAAACAGATTTATCGATTTGAAAACCCACGCCTCAAACCTGATAGCTTTTGAAAACCTATCAGGTTTGAGGATACATTTTTATCCGATAGCTCCAACGTAGTTCTATGCAAAAGCTCCATGCTCAAAAAATAAATACTCTCACAGGGCATCGCGATTGTGTGTATAGCTTAGAAAAAGGTATCAGCGACTACCATTTCTTTTCAGCAGGAGGCGACGGAATCGTAGCCATTTGGGACTTACAAAAGCCCGAAATTGGTAAGTTGGTTGCTCAAATCCCTCATTCTGTTTATGCCTTACTCTGTATTCCTCAGTACCAAGCTCTTATAATTGCTCAAAATACACAAGGCTTACACTGGATTGACGTTGAAAAAATGCGTGAAAAAAAGACACTTAAAACTACCTCAAATGCTATTTTTGACCTCAAATACTACCAAAACTCTTTGCTTGCCGCCAACGCCGATGGCTCTGTGCAAATAATAGATATAGAAAATTGGCATATTCAACATACTTTTCTCGATAGTGTGCTTTCTGCACGCTCTTTGGCTTTACACCCCGATAATAAACACTTAGCCGTAGGTTATAGTGATTATCATATTAGAGTCTTTGATATAAAATCTAAAAAACGCTTGTACGAATGGAAAGCTCACAAAAACTCGGTATTTTCGCTCATGTATACTCCTTGTGGAAAATATCTTATCAGTGGCGGAAGAGATGCCCACTTAAAAGTATGGAATGTAACTCAAAACTACATACTTACAGAAGATATTCCTGCCCACTTGTTTGCTATCAATCATATTGTTAGTAGCCCTTGCGGAAAGTACTTTGCCACAGGCAGTATGGATAAGTCTATTAAAATTTGGGATAGCCAAAACTTCAAACTACTGAAAGTAATTGATAAAGCTCGCTACGCTGGACACGACACCTCCATCAACAAATTGCTATGGCACAAAGCTACTCAATGGCTTTTAAGTGGCAGTGATGATAAAACTATCAATATTTGGCAAATTGAGAATATAAGCTGAATTCTCTGCTCAAAATAAGCAATTCTTGTTTTTTCAAGAAAACAATTTTCGGTAGCCCAATTTTTTCTAAATAAGCATCTATCTCGAAAACCTCATAAGGCTCTTCATAAATTTAACATCGCCCATTCTGCACTATCCCAAAATTTCGGTATTATATTTTTTTGAAAAACTCTTTACTGAAATTTCCAAAGAACCATTTCTTAGTAGCTATGTCGGTCTCATCACTTGGAGGTTCGGAGGCATACTTAGTAGCTTCTATGCTGTAAAAGGCTTTGGGATGATAGCTACGTACAATTTCCACAAGCTCTTTGAGGTCTTTGCGTTCTACAACAGAAAAAATCAGATTCACGTTGCCTTTGTGCCCTTCGGCTTTCAGACTAGTAAAGCCAAAACGTGTTGTTCGTAAATAATTAAGTAAAGCTGTGGCATCTTGGCGAGTGATAAACCGAACAATTACTTTTCCTACTGCCAAACGATTTTCTAGTGTCATTCCGATAAAAGTACCTGTCGCATAGCCTCCTGCATAGGCAATATAAGCAAGGGGCGTTTTTACATACTTGAAAATGCTCGCAATTACAATAAGCCAAATCAGCGACTCGCAAAAGCCCAAAAGTGTAGCCAAATATTTTCTGCCGTTGGTCATTAGTAATATACGAACCGTGCCAATAGAAACATCTGTAATTCGGGCAAAAAAGATAATCAGCGGCAATACCAACCACTGAAAAAGCGTTTCAGAAACGCCCCAGGCTTGAAAAAATTCTTGCATAATTCTTGTGCAAAAACTTACTTTTTATTTTTATCTAGCTCCCCAAAAACTCTTTGCAAAAGAGCAGTAGTGCGAGCAATAGGATTTTGGCGAATTTTTATTTCTTCTTGGGCAATACGCCAGAATAATCCATCAAGGGCCTTTTGAGTAGTATAAGCTCCCAAATCGGTATTGATAGGCTCACGAACCCCCAAAAGAGCACCTGCATTGCTATTAGCAAGTTTGTTATACGAGTTGATAAGTGCCACCCAAGCCTGCGTAGCACCTACTTTGCTCAGAGCATTGTTGATTTTCGGACTATATGCTTGCACAAGTTTTTGAAAGGTTTTTTCATACAAATAATTCGTAGCCGCAGTTTCGTTGCCCAAAAGTATATTTCTAGCATCTACGATGCTCATAGAAGTAATGGCATCTACGAAAATAGGTTTAGCCTCCTTTGCCGCTTCTTCGGCAGCACGATTCATTTTCAATACGGCTTCATCAATCAGTTTTTGCCCTTGTGGAATATGTTTGACAATTAAATCTTGCACTTTCTGAGCTTCGGGCGGCAAAAGTATCTTGATTGTTTCATTAGCAAAATAGCCATCGAGCTTGATAAGTTCGTTAACGCCGTTGCTAATACCTTGCATAAGAGCTTCTTTCAAACCATTGGCAATTTCTGCTTCTGTAAGTGGCTGATTGGTAGGTAAATTACTTACTACTCCTTGTAAAGTTGTACAAGCATTCTGCATCAGCATTGCAAGTAAAATAAAAAAAATTTTTTTCATATATCCTGAAAGTTTTGAGGTCAATTCTCAATTTCTAAAATTTCTAAAACTTCTGCCAGATGGTCAAAATCTTTTAAGCCAGGGGCAATTTCTGCCGAGCCTTTGAGCGAAAAACCCCTGATAGCCGTCTCCGATAAAATTCTTTCTACTTCATTAGCAGAAAAATCACCTTCCAAAAGAATAGGATATTTTTCTGCAAATTTTTGACAAAAATTTACATCTGTTTTTGAAAAGAGAAAATAATGTATCCATTTACGCCATAACTCTGCATTTTGACTAAAAAAATCTTTATTTTTCACTTTCCAAAGTAATTTTACAGGCAAATTTTCACTGAATTCTGCATTTTGAATAAGCGTAGCGAGCAAGTGTTCGTCTGCAATTTCAAGAGCATGACAAGGATATTTTTCTAAAATACTTTGCAGTTTTTGCAAAGAGCATTCAGATATCTCTACAACAAAATCTGAACCTGATATCCAAGACGTAATTTCCTGATAAGTTGCAACAGAAACATAACTTTCGTTATCTTCTTGTACATTGAAACCTAACATTTCTACGCCCATTCCTGCCGCATAACGAGCATCGGAAAGATTGGTAATGCCTCCTACTTTTACAACACAACGTAATGCCATCAGTTTAGTTTTTTTGCAAATTTAGCCAAAACTTCAAAAGAAATAGTTTTTTTCAAGGTTTTTTTACAAATTTGCAAGCCAAAAATATTCTACCGACTTGCTTGCTCAATTTATACAACTTATTCGGAAAGAGTTTTTATTGGAATGGCGGCAAAAGTATGCTCTCAATAGCTTACTTTTGTACGTAAGCAGTGCTATTCTGATAGTGTATTTGAGTTTCAATTTAGAAACGCAAACAATCGAGCCGATTACTTGGAATACAATTTTTTGGCTGATTCTGCTTTTTGCTTCTTTCAATGCTATTGCCAAAGGTTTTATGCAAGAAAAAGCAGGCAGGCAATATTATTACTACATGACGCTCGACCCGTATCTTTTGATTTTAGCCAAAATTGCTTACAATATACTTTTGATGCTTCTGATAAGTTTAGTCGGATTGGGCGGATACACTCTGTTTATGGGAAATCCTATACAAGATATGCCTTTTTTTACGCTTAATCTTTTCTTAGGAGCTTTAAGCTTTGCTTCTACCCTGACAATGATTTCGGCAATAGCCTCCAAAGCCAATAACAATGCCGTACTTATGGCAATTTTGGGCTTCCCTGTAATTTTACCTATATTGCTCTTACTTATCAAAGTCTCTAAAAATGCAATGGATGGAATTGATAGAAGTAGTAGTGGCGAAGAAATTTTTGCACTGCTTGCCATCAATGCAATTGTAGTTAGTGTTTCTTATTTGCTATTCGGCTTCTTGTGGAGAAGCTGATGATTTTTATACTTCAACCTAAAAAAACTTCAAATCCATGAAATTAGCTGTCGTAGGTGCTACAGGTTTAGTGGGTAGCGAAATCTTGAAAGTATTGGCGGAAAGATACTTTCCGTTCAGTGAATTGTTCTTGGTTGCCTCTGAAAAATCAGTAGGTAAAAAAATTGATTTTCAGGGCAAAACATATGTTGTAATGAGCATTGAAGAGGCGATTCGTTGCAAGCCAGATATAGCGATTTTTTCAGCAGGCAGTGCTACTTCGCTACAATATGCCCCGCAGTTTGCTGAGGTAGGAACTATCGTCATTGACAATTCTTCGGCTTGGCGAATGGATAAGGATAAAAAACTGATTGTTCCCGAAGTCAATGCTCATTTGCTTACTAAATCGGATACAATTATTGCCAATCCTAATTGCTCTACTATTCAGATGGTAGTGGCTTTGTATCCTTTGCATTTGAAGTACGAAATTAAGCGTATTGTAGTAGCTACGTACCAATCGGTTACAGGAACCGGTAAAGCCGCCGTTGACCAGCTCTTCGATGAAAGAGCAGGCATAGAAGGCAAGAAAATCTATCCACATCGCATAGATTTGAATGTATTGCCGCATATTGATGCGTTTTTGGAAAATGGCTATACCAAAGAAGAAATGAAAATGGTTAATGAAACCAAGAAAATTTTAGGGACAGATAAAATCGGAGTAACAGCTACTACAGTACGTGTGCCTGTTATCGGGGGGCATTCGGAGGCAGTAAATGTGAGTTTTCATAAAGATTTTACTCTTGATGAAGTACGAGAAATTTTGAGTAAAGCCCCAGGCGTTGTAGTAGAAGACGATGTGCGAAATAATCGTTATCCGATGCCTATACTTAGCAAAGGCAGAGATGAGGTTTTTGTAGGTAGAATTCGCCGAGACGAATCGCAAGAAAATACGCTCAACCTGTGGATTGTGGCAGATAATTTACGAAAAGGTGCCGCTACCAATGCCGTGCAAATTGCCGAATATTTATTGGAGAAAGCACTGCTTTGAAAAATATTTTTGTAAAAATTTTTTTTTTGCCAAAAATTTCGTAATATAGTGCTTCGAAACTCTTATTATGGTACAACCTTAATCCCGTAGATTATGAAGAAAATACTTTTACTCTTTACTTTGGTGCTTTTTCTGGGTGTAGCCAAAGCTCAATCACAGGCAAACGCTGAACAGCGTGCTACTGCTATTACAGAGCGTATGCACAAGTACGCCAATTTTAGCCCCGAACAAAAAAGCCAAGTCTATGCCATCAATTTAGATGTAGCCCAAAGAATGATACAAATAAAAAATCAGGTAGAATCTGGTGCTATCACAAAAGAACAAGCTCGTGAGCAGAGAAAAAATCTTAATCAAGAGCGTGAAGCTCGTATCGTCGCTATTCTTACACCTCAGCAAAGAGCTATGTACGAAAGAAAAAAACAAAGGCGTGGTCGTAACGAAGATGATTTTGAAGCAACAATGGCTCCTCGTATAATTAGAGACAGATAAAAGGCTTTTTTTCATATAGTAACTGTTTTTGAAACCTTTGTCGCTTTTTAGTGGCGAAGGTTTGTTTTTTTACCAAAAAACTTTTTTGTAGCTTTGCCAAAAACATTTATTGTATGAAATTTGCTACCAAAGCTATTCACGCAGGCGTTGAGCCCGAACCCCATACAGGTGCAGTAATGACACCTATCTTTCAAACGTCTACCTATGCCCAAGAGGCACCAGGAAAGCACAAAGGCTACGAATATTCACGAACGCATAACCCTACACGTACCGCCCTACAAAACAATCTTGCCGCTCTTGAAAATGCAAAATATGCCTTTGCTTTTGCTAGCGGTCTGGCGGCTACGGATACACTTTTACGTATTTTTCGACCCAGTGATGAAGTACTCGTAACAGATGATCTCTACGGAGGTACTTACCGTCTTTTTGTACAAGTAATCGAAAAATTTGGGCTGAAATTTAAGTTTATCCCTATGCAAAATGCTCAAAATATTGAGCAACATCTTACCTCTCAAACTAAACTTATTTGGATTGAAACCCCCACCAATCCCTTGATGAATGTTATTGATATTGAGGCTGTTGCAAAAATTTCTAAAAAATACAACATTACTCTTGCCGTAGATAATACATTTGCTTCACCATATTTGCAAAATCCGCTCGATTGGGGGGCAGACGTAGTGATGCACTCAGCTACGAAATATCTTGGTGGGCATTCTGATGTGGTGATGGGTGTATTAGCTACAAATCGTGAAGATTTGGCAAAAGAGTTTGCCTTTTTGCAAAACGCCGTAGGAGCTGTACCTGCTCCAATGGATTGTTTTCTGATGTTACGTGGGATAAAAACTTTACATTTGCGTATGCAACGCCATTGCGAAAATGGTGCAAAAATTGCTCATTGGCTTCGCTCTCACCCCAAAGTAGAAAAAGTATTTTGGTGCGGCTTTCCTGACCACCCCAACCATGAAGTAGCCAAACGCCAAATGCGTGATTTTGGAGGCATGGTGTCTTTTATCTTGAAAGGAGATGATTTGGAGGAGGCAAAACGTGTAATGAGTAGTTTCAAGGTATTCACCTTAGCCGAATCGTTGGGGGGAGTGGAGTCGCTTTGTACGCATCCCGCCACAATGACTCATGCCAGCATTCCCAAAGAACAACGCGAAAAAGCAGGGCTCAAAGATACACTCATTCGTTTGAGCGTAGGAGTGGAAGATGCCGAAGATTTAATTGAAGATTTAAGCCAAGCCATCGGATAAAGAAAAACTGCCCTAGAAGATAGGGCAGTTTTTTATTGAAGCTATCGTATCATTAAAATTTCGCGATACTTGGCAATGGGCCACATATCGTCGCTGATAGTGAGTTCTAACTTATCCACAGCATAGCGAATAGGCTCAAAAAATCCTTTTACTTCCTTGTTGTATATTTCGGCACGTTTACGAGTATGGGGCGTGTGATTAGCTATTTTACGGGTATCAATCATGGCTTTTACGTTTTTCTGCAAATCATTGATGTAGCCTGCAATTTTCTTGATTACAATCATAGTATTTTCTACCAACATATCTTCAATTCCTACTGCTTTCAGGCTGCGAACATATTCTACAAGTTTGTTTTGGTATGAAATAGCCGTAGGAATAATATGATTGATTACCAGCTCGCCCATCATTCTTGATTCTATCTGAATTTTCTTGATATAATTTTCAAGCAAAATTTCGTAGCGAGCTTCTAATTCTCGATGTGAGAGCACCTGATTTTTCTCGAATACCTCAATGCTTTTTTCACTTACAAAAGCATCTAGAGCTTCTACACAAGACGTAATGTTGGTAAGTCCTCGTCTTTGAGCTTCTTGTTTCCACTCTTCCGAATAGCCATCGCCTTCAAAAATCACTTTTTTGCTTTCTTTGATATAGTTTTTGAGCACATTGATGATAGCGGCTTCTTTCTTTTCCCCTTTAGCAATGCGTTGGTCTACTTCTTTTTTAAAAGCTTGCAACTGATGAGCTACAATAGTATTGAGTACAATCATATTTGAAGCACAATTTGCCGATGCCCCTACCGCTCTAAATTCAAATTTATTACCTGTAAAAGCAAAAGGAGACGTTCGGTTGCGGTCGGTATTATCCAAAAGTACAGGTGGAATTTTGTTGATACCTGTTTTCATATAGATATTCTCCCCTTTGCTTACCTTGATAGTTGCTTTTTTCTCCAGTTCTTCCAAGATTTCCTTCATTTGCTTTCCGATAAAAACAGAAATAATAGCAGGAGGAGCTTCATTAGCCCCTAAGCGATGTTCGTTTCCGGCTGACATAATGCTGGCTCGCAGTAGGTCGGCGTGGTCGTGTACTGCTTTAATTACATTGACAAAAAAAGTAAGAAAGCGTAAATTTTCTTTGGCTTTGGTGCTAGGAGCAAGTAAATTGATGCCTGTATTTGTTTGCAAAGACCAGTTATTATGCTTGCCACTGCCATTGATGCCTGCGAAAGGCTTTTCGTGAAAGAGTACTTTCAAGTCGTGGCGGTCAGCAATTCTTTCCATGATATCCATCAGCAAAAGGTTATGGTCTATGGCTAAATTGGCTTCCTCGAAGGCACAAGCACACTCAAACTGAGCAGGAGCTACTTCATTGTGGCGAGTGCGAATAGGAATACCTAATTTCAAGCATTCAATTTCAAAATCAACCATAAAAGCCCTCACACGCGAAGGAATAGAGCCAAAGTAATGGTCTTCGAGTTGTTGACCTTTGGGAGGAGTGTGCCCAAAAAGTGTTCTACCTGTTGAAACTAAATCGGGACGAGCATAATACATTGCTTTATCAATCAGAAAATATTCTTGTTCGGCACCCAGCGTAGCAATCACGCTACTCACATCATTTTCAAAATACTGAGCTACAGCAGTAGCGGCTTTATCAATAGCATGTAAGGCTTTGAGCAGAGGCATTTTGTAATCCAGAGCTTCTCCTGTATACGAAACAAATACCGTAGGGATACAGAGGGTTTTCGTACCATTATCTTCCATAATGAAAGCAGGCGAGGTAGCATCCCAGGCTGTGTAGCCACGAGCCTCGAAGGTAGAACGAATACCACCGCTTGGGAACGATGAAGCATCGGGTTCTTGTTGGGCAAGTGCCGAACCTTTGAACTTTTCAATTACTCTTCCATCTTTTTCTAGATCAAAAAAAGCATCATGTTTTTCGGCAGTACTACCTGTAAGCGGCTGAAACCAATGAGTATAATGTGTAACCCCTTTGCTTATTGCCCAGTTTTTCATTCCTGCGGCTACATCGTCGGCAAGTTGTAAACTAATGGGCTCACCTTTGGCAATAGCAGATTTGAGTTTTTTGTACGTATCGTTGCTCAAATACTGCTTCATAGCCGTATCGTTGAAGACATTGCAACCAAAATACTCAGAAATTTTTTCTGAAGGTGGTATAACTTTTACAAAAGGGCGGTCTTGGGCTTGTTTTATAGCCTCAAATCGTAAAATAGACATATTTTTTTGGTTTTTAAGTTTTATTTTAGGGCAAAAATCCGAAAAAAATATATTTTTTGCAATAAAAAGCCTCAAATTTTGAGCTAATTTTTATAAAAAATGACTTTTTTGTTTTTGTAACTAAAAAAAATGCTTGTTAATTTTGAGTTTCTAACCAACTTTCTATATGCGTATAGATATTATCAGTGTAGTTCCTTCGCTTTTGGAAAGCCCTTTTTCGCATAGCATACTCAAAAGAGCAATTGAAAAGGGCTTGGTAGAAGTAATTCTGCATAATTTACATGATTATGGCTTGGGAGGCTATAAACAAGTAGATGATTACCCTTTTGGAGGAGGAGCAGGAATGGTAATGAGAATTGAGCCCATTGATGCCTGCCTTTCGTCTTTGAAATCGCAACGAACATATGACGAAATTATTTACCTCACACCTGACGGAGAGCGATTTACCCAAAAAATGGCTAACCAGCTTTCATTGAAAAAAAATTTAATTCTACTTTGCGGGCACTACAAAGGTGTTGATGAAAGAGTGCGAGAACACTTGATAACTCGCGAAATCAGCATCGGCGATTATGTGCTTTCAGGAGGAGAGCTTGCAGCAGCAGTAGTTGCTGATGCTATCATTCGGCTCGTACCGGGCGTTCTTTCCGATGAAACTTCCGCTCTTACAGATTCCTTTCAAGACGATTTACTTTCCCCCCCCATTTATACACGCCCCGAAGAATACAAAGGATGGAAAGTACCCGAAGTATTGCTTTCAGGCAATCATAAAGCCATAGATGAATGGCGTTGGGAACAAGCCTTACAGCGTACTCGTCAGAAACGCCCTGAACTGCTCAAAAATTTTGAGCAAGGCACACAAAAGTAGCCCCAAAGAAAGTTTTTCTCCCCCCAAAGATATAATTTTTTAATTTTTCTTTATCTTTGAGAAAACCCGTACTAAGCAGATAAACACTTGAAATTTGAAAATGCGACTTACAGACTAAAAGTCTAAATATATTGTTATGGCAAAAGAAATCGCTCACTATCAACCTGAAATACTTTTAGAGGTAAAAAATTTGAGTATAACTTTTAACACTTCCAAAGGGATCGTGGAAGCTGTCAGAGATATAAATTTCACGGTATACAAAGGTGAAACCTTGGGTATAGTAGGCGAATCGGGCTCGGGAAAGTCTGTTTCTTCGCTAGCAATACTCAAGCTCATTCAAGAGGGTGTAGGAAAAATTACCGATGGAGAAATTATTTTCAATTCCTCTAAATACGGCAGAATCAATCTTTTAGAACTTAGCGAAGCCCAAATGCGGAAAGATATTCGGGGCAACGAGATAGCAATGATTTTTCAAGAACCAATGACTTCTCTCAATCCTGTTTTTACTTGTGGCGAGCAAATAGTAGAAACAATTCTATTGCATCAGGAGGTAACGAGAGAAGAAGCTAAAAAGCGAGCCTTGACCCTTTTTGAAAAAGTCAAACTCCCTGAGCCCGAACGGATTTTCAAGGCTTATCCGCACGAAATATCAGGTGGGCAAAAACAGCGTGTTATGATTGCAATGGCTCTTTCTTGCCAGCCTGCTTTGCTGATTGCCGATGAGCCTACCACAGCCCTTGATGTAACCGTACAGGCAGAAGTTTTAAAGCTCATTCAAGAGCTTAGCAATGAGCTTGAAATGTCAGTAATTTTTATCACACATGATTTAGGCGTAATTGCAGAAATTGCTGATAGAGTGCTGGTGATGTATCGGGGTAGTATTCTAGAAAAAAATGATACTTGGGAACTTTTTTACAATCCGAAACACCCTTACACAAAAGGGCTGTTGGCGTGTCGTCCTCGTTCGAATATGAAAATGAGAGTATTGCCTGTAGTCTCTGATTTTATGGAAGTTTTACCCACAGGCGAAATCATTGAAAAAAACAAATTAGGCTCGGTAGGTGAGGCTCTTGTGATGAACATGGAAATTGAAGAAGATATTATTGAACGAAAAAAAGAAATATCTTTGCAAAGTAAGCCTATCTTAGAAGTGCGAAACCTGAAAAAATATTTTCCTGTAAAAACCAAAGGCATATTCAAAAAAGAAGTCTTAGAATACAAGAAAGCCGTAGATGATGTGAGTTTTAATGTATATCAGGGAGAAACCTTGGGGCTTGTGGGCGAATCGGGTTGTGGCAAAACTACTTTGGGGCGAATAATTTTGCACCTTATTCCGCCTACAGCAGGTGAGGTAATCTTTGAAGGAAAAAACATTTTTACTCTCAAACCTGATGAAGTAAGGCAATTACGAAAAGATATGCAAATTATTTTCCAAGACCCTTATTCCTCGCTCAACCCACGTATGCCCGTAGGTATGGCAATTATGGAGCCAATGCGATTGTTTGGTATTGGTAAAAACGAAAAAGAGCGTAAAGAAAAAGTTATTGAGTTGCTTGAAACTGTGAGTCTGAAAGCCTCACATTTTAATCATTATCCCCACGAATTTTCAGGGGGGCAACGCCAACGCATTGCCATCGCAAGGGCTCTTGCCGTAGAACCGAAATTTATCGTTTGCGACGAGTCCGTTTCGGCTCTAGATGTTTCGGTGCAAGCACAAGTACTTAATTTGCTCAATGAGCTTAAAGAAAAGTATCATCTTACATATATTTTCATTTCTCACGACCTTTCGGTAGTGCGTTTCATGGCAGACAGAATCTTGGTAATGAACCAAGGCAAAATTGAAGAAATTGGCTATTCAGAAGATATTTACAATAACCCCCAACAGCCTTATACCAAAAAACTCATACAATCTATTCCTGAAAGCGATACGGAAGAAATTCGTAAAATCCAAGCTCAACGCCGTGAAATGAAGCGATTACGATTAAAGGCTAAAATGCAAAATTTGAAATGATAGAAGTAAAAAAAATACAAACGCAAGAAGATTTACAAAAGGCTTTTGCAATTCGCAAAGAAGTATTTGTCCAAGAACAAAACGTACCTGCCAGCGAAGAATACGACCAATACGAAGCAGAAAGTAAGCACTTTTTGGCTTTCTACGAAGGCATTCCTTGCGGTACGGCTCGGTGGCGTTTTACAGAAAAAGGTGTTAAATTAGAGCGTTTTGCAGTACTTATCCCTTATCGGGCAAAAAAAGTTGGTAAAGCTATTTTAGAAAAAATTCTAGAAGATGTGCAAAAAAATAGCCAATCTGCTGAAAATATGATATATTTGCATGCACAAGTACAGGTAGTAGGCTTTTACGAAAAATTTGGCTTTGAAAAGTTTGGAGAAATGTTCCAAGAATGTAAAATTTGGCACTACGCAATGAAACTCAAAAAGTAAAATAATATGAAAAAGTTTTGTTTAATGGGAGTTGTTTGTATCTTTTCTCTTTTGCTCAAAGCACAAGATTATGGTATAAGGCTGGGACCGAACGCTTCTATGGTGCTGGGAGGTGATAAAAATATATTTCATGTACTTGACAAAGACAATAATGAAATCCCCACTCAACCCAAAATAGGCTTCAATGTTGGCTTTTATGCTCGTATGCCTTTGAGCAACCATTTATTTTTTCGCCCCGAACTGGGATACTCTGCCAAAGGATTTGCTAATCAGAAAGCTGTTTATCAGTATATTGATGCCAAAGTATATCGCTACGATTTCAATTATTTAGATTTTACACCTTTATTGCAATTAGGGGATGCCGAACAGGGTTTGCATATGTTTGTAGGTCCGCAGCTAGGGTATCTGCTCTTGAGCCGAAAGCGTTTAGAAAACGAATACACTGAAATAGAAAGAATTATAAACAAAAAGCCCAGCCAAATCGCTTTGGGAGCCGTAGTGGGCTTGGGTTACGAGCTACCCTCAGGCTTGAATTTTGCTCTTCGTACCGAATATAATATTACACCTATTGCAAGCGGTATGAGTGCCAACATCTTGGCTTTGCAAGGTATGGCAGGTTTCAATTTAACTAATATTAACAGATATCACCGCACTCATAGAAATCGTTGATGCTTGCAGGGCTTGATTTCGGAGCAAAACTTGCAGGAACTACAGCTATCGCTTGGGTAGAAAATAACCGTATCAGCGTTTTGCAAATACCAAAAAAGCAAGATGCTGATGCTTTCTTACAAAAATGGATAGAAAGCCACACGCCTCAAATTATAAGTATTGATGCCCCACTTTCGTTGCCTAAAATTTATTCATCATCAGAAAAAGAGCCTGATTTTTTTTACAGAAAAGCCGATAAGTTGCTCAATGCTATGTCGCCCTTGTTTCTTGGCGGACTGACAGCCCGAGCCATGCAACTCAAATTTCAAATTTTACAAAAATATACACCCACTATTTTAGAGGCATATCCTGCCGCATTGGCTCGAAAATGGAAACTCTATGAGCTTAATTATAAGAAAGATTTGAGTGCAATCCAACCTATTTCGGAGCGTATTCAAGAACAATTGCCTTTCGTTTTGCCTATTCTACAAAATTGGCACCAAATAGATGCTGTTTTGGCGTTTTGTACAGCTTTTCGCTATCAGCAAGGACTTGCAGAGTGCTTCGGAAATGCACAAGAAGGCTTGATTTGGGTTTGATTTTTTTAGGAAAATTATTATTTTTGTTTTACTTTGGTACAAATTTTGAAATACTATCAGCAAAATGCTTTGCTATGAAAAAGTTTGTACTTACTTCTTTGCTTGCTTCGGCTCCTCTGTTTATTGCAATGCGTGAATCTGAAAATTATCGTGTAATTCGACAAGAATATTTTCAAAGAGGAGAGCATTTAGAATATCTGGTTCACTTAGGTCCTTTCAATGCAGGTATTGGCACCATAGATTTAGACAACAAATTGTATTTGGTGAATAATCGTCCTTGTTACAAAGTAGATGTGTATGGTAGAAGCATCGGCACGTTGGAAGGCATTACCAAAATACGAGATTTTTGGCGTTCGTATATTGATACAGCCTCTATTCACCCACATAAATTTTACAGAAACATTAACGAAGGGGATTATCATAAAGAAGAAACCGTTGTATTTAATACTTTACAGAAAGTTGCTGAAATCAAAGATGAAAAAGGCCAAAGAAAGTTCAGTATCCCCGAATATGTGCAAGATTTAGTCAGTGGATTTTATTACTTACGTACCTTGCCTTTCGAAAAGTACAAAGCAGGCGATATTTTGAGCATACCTGGTACCCTTGAAACAGATGTCTATGACCTGAAAGTTCAGTTCTTGGGCCATCAAGAAGCTAAATGCTTACTTGGACGAATGGAATGCTACGTGCTTTCGCCTATTATGCCCGAAAATCAACTTTTCAGAGGAAAACGACCTATCAAAGTATTTATTTCAGCTGATAAAAACCGCATACCCATACGCATACAAGCCGATATGCTTGTAGGACAGGTAGAAGCCGAACTGCAAAAACACCAAAATCTGAAACATTCGCTTATGTTGAAAAAATAAGTTTTTTCTACAAAGCATTTATTTTGTAGATTTGCCTCGTTTTTCTAAAAAATAATCTAAACTTACATTTTGCGATGAAAATTTCAAGAAGAGGGATTTTGAAAAATCCTATCTTCAAAAACTTTTTCTTTCTAGCTATTTTACAAGGCTCTAACTACCTCCTACCGCTTGTTCTTATTCCTTACTTGATAAAGACAATAGGAGAAGAAAATTTCGGAAAAGTATCGTTCGCTCAAGCCATTATCAATTATTTGATTATTGTTGTAGATTATGGATTTAATTTATCGGCTACCAGAGCAATCAGTGAGCATCATCACAACAAAGAAAAAGTTGTTCAGATTTTCAATGAAGTATTTTTTACCAAAATTTTCCTGACTTTCCCTACGTTTTTGTTTCTTATTTTGATAGTACTGATTTTCCCCAAACTCTATCAAGATGCACTGCTTTATCTTTCAGGCTATTTAATGGTTGTAGGTCAGGTGATTTTACCTGTATGGCTTTTCCAAGGCTTGCAAAAAATGCAATTTCTGACCTATGCCAATCTTTTAGGAAAAATTATTACATTCGTATGTATTGTAGTTTTTATCAAAGAGCCACAAGCTTATAGATGGATTTTATTTTGGTATGGCGTAGGTAGCTGCACAAGTGGGATATTGAGTTTGTTAATAGCTAGACTTTATGCTATCAGAAGCTTTTTTTTGCCTTCTTGGAATAGCATAGTTGTTCAGTTAAAAAATTCTTGGCATTTATTTGTTTCGATGTTTACGATTAGTTTTTATACACAACTACACCTGATAATTTTAGGAATTTTTACTACCGATAGGCTCGTAGGCTATTACAATGTAGCTGATAAGGTCGTATCGGTTTTGAGAAATTTTGTACAAGTCTTCAATCAAGCGGTTTATCCAACATTGTTCAATAGTATTCTCAATAAAGCTTATGTAAGGATGTTTTTCAGAAAATATTTTCTTTTTTTTATGATTGCTCTTGGAATAATAACACTTGTTTTGTATTGGCAAAGTACATTTATCATAACTTTATTAGCAGGTACAGCCAAAGCAGAGATTATAAACATATTGAATATTTTGTTGCTTGCACCAATTTTGATAGCTTTGCACTTGCGTTATGGTGGTTTGCTTTTAGCATTGAAGGCAGACGCAGTGTACAGCAAAGTATTGTTGAAATGCTCTATTTTAAGTGTGATTATAAACAGCATAGGAGTAAATTTAGGACAAGCAACAGGTTTGGCAGTAAGTGTAGTTTTGATAGAAGGTATTATTCTTTTGCTCTTTGCTTACACTTTGAAACGTCTTTATTCACAATACTTTAAACTTTCAGACTAAAAATGTATGACTTTCTGATTGTAGGGGCGGGTTTTTCGGGTTGTGTTTTAGCAGAACGTATCGCTACTCAACTCAATAAAAAGGTACTAATCGTAGAAAAGCGTAATCACATAGGCGGAAATGCCTATGATTATTACAACGAATATGGTATTTTAGTACATAAATATGGTCCGCATTGGTTTCATACCAACGATAAAAAAGTATTTCAATACCTATCTCAATTTACCGAATGGATACCTCATTATCATAGAGTTCGTACTTATGTAGATGGTATGCTCTTACCTATTCCCATCAATATGGATACAGTAAATATACTCTATGGTATGAACTTACAATCCCCACAAGAAGTGCAAGCCTTTTACGATAGTGTAAGAGATAAATCGATTACTAAACCGCAAAATGCCGAAGAAATGGTAATTTCTTTGGTGGGAGAAGATTTATATGAAAAATTTTTCAAGGGTTATACGCTCAAGCAGTGGGAAATCCATCCACGAGAGCTTGCCGCCAGTGTCACAGCTCGTATCCCTACACGTACCAATCGCGATGATAGATATTTTACCGATACGTACCAATGTATGCCTAAATACGGCTACACAGCTTTATTCGAAAAAATGATTAAACATAAAAATATTCATATCTTGTTGCAAGCAGATTACAAAGAACTTACAGGCGTTATCAAATTTAATAAAATGATTTACACAGGACCCATTGATAGTTTTTTTGATTTTATTTATGGTAAATTGCCTTACAGATCGTTACGTTTTGAACATGAAACTTACTTACAAGAGTTTTATCAATCGTATCAGCAAATCAACTATCCCAATGAATATGACTTTACGAGAATTGTAGAATGGAAACATGCTACGCATCAAAAACACCCTTACACTACTATTACGAGAGAGTATTCTTTGCTAGCAGGTGAAAACGACGAGAAATATTATCCTATTCCCAAAGAAGATAATCATGAACGCTTTCGTCTTTACAAAAAAGAAGCAGAAAAAGAAAAAAATGTCTACTTTTGTGGCAGACTTGCCGACTACAAATACTACAACATGGACCAAGTAATAGCTAGGGCTTTACATATTTTTGAAACCGAAATCGCAGGACAATGAAAATTATAGCTACCGTTGTTACTCATAATCGTTTAGCTTTATTAAAAGAGTGTATAGAAGCTATTCGTAAGCAGACCTATCCTGTTGATGAAATTATTGTTATAAATAATGCAAGTACTGATGGTACAACTGAATGGCTCAACGAACAGAAAGATATTATTGCAATTCATCAAGAAAATTTGGGCAGTGGAGGAGGTCAGAATAGAGCCTTTAAAGAGGCTTATGCCCGCAAAGCCGATTGGATCTGGACGATGGACGATGATACTATCCCCACTGCTACTGCCCTTGAAAAGTTTTGTGAATATATTAAGTCCTTTCCAGATAAGAAAATAGGCTTTTTAGCAAGCCAAGTTCTATGGATAGATGATAACCTTCATTTAATGAATAAGCCTGGTTATTTCTGGCGAAAACGAAAGTATGAAGAAACTAATGATCATAATTACAAAAAAGAAACATTTATTAAAGTAGATGTAGCTTCCTTTGTAAGTTGTTTGTTTTCAATGGAGGCTGTCAAAAATGTAGGATTTCCTAATGAGCATTTTTTTATTTGGCTAGATGACATAGAATATACTTCCCGATTCAGATACTATGAAAATTTTTATATTCGTGATAGTATAGTGTATCATAAGACCAAAGAAAACCTGCCAGCTATCTTATCAGCAGCTTGCAATCAACCTACCTTTAAGGTTTTTT
>CALLAC010000007.1 GCA_938002655.1 uncultured Cytophagales bacterium | reverse complement strand
TTAGAAAAACCTATGAGGTTAAAAAACCTCATAGGTTTAGTGCAAAAAAATTATGCATTAAAAAACCTAAAAAAACTTTTTTTACTAGAATGAAAAAGCCTATCAAGCAATTTTTCGAAAGTCAAAGAAGATTTCTCCAAGCCCAAAGCATTTCTTTTGATGTTTTTACTTGAAAACCAAGATTTTGCAAAAACTTTTGCATAGTTTCCTGATTTTCGTCGGCGGCTTTTCCTTGATGTGTTTCCATAGCAATCACCTGAATTTTTACCAAATATTCAGGGGGTGTATGGTATAAGATTTCATATTCAGCCCCTTCACAATCTATTTTCAGTAAATCAATCGTATGAAGTTGATATTCATCAAAGATATCCTTTAAAGCAATACTTTCTACCTGTACATAATCTTGATGATTTTTATCAAAGTCTTGCCGTATACTAGCAATGGGCGTAAGCCCTCTATTTTTCTGATAAAAAAGAGCTACCATACCTTTTTCTTTACTTACAGCCTTCGGCACAACTAACCAATCTAATACCGGATTTTGTTTCTGATTTTTCACAAGTAGTTCGAAATTGACTGTCAAAGGTTCAAAAGAAAGCAAACGAGCCTTGGGAAAATAGCTGAAAAAGAAAGTTGCCGCATACCCAGCATTTGCTCCTATATCTACAATAATGGGCTTATCAGTCAGAATTTTTTCTTTTATGAAATGAATTTGGTAGCTATCTTGCATGTAAATTTCTTTGAAAATAGGCAAGATTTCTTCAATTACCCAAAACGAGACATTATTTCTGCCTTTTATCAAAAAGAACTTTTCAGGATTGCGTTTTATAGCGAAATACCTTTGCCAATTTTCAACGTTTTTCAACAGGTTCCAATAGCGTTTCAATAACATAAGTTGCTGTAAATTTGATTGCTTTTACAAAATGCTTTTGTAGGCTTGTAAGGTTTTTTGAGCTGTTATTTCCCACGAAAAGAGAGCAAGTCGTTTTTTTGCATTTTCTACGAGTTGCCTTTGCAAGGTAGTATCTTCTATGATTTTTTCCAAACCTTCGGCGATACTGCTAACTTCATACGGATTTACATACAAAGCGGCTTCTTGGGCTATTTCTTGCATAGCTGTATTCTTGGAAGTAAGCACAGGCAACTGATAGCTCATCGCCTCTAAAACAGGTATTCCAAATCCTTCGTAAAACGAAGGAAATACAAAAGCCCAAGCGTTTGCATAAAGATTTCGCAATTCTGCTTCAGAAACAAAATTCTTTAATATAAATTGTTTCTGAAAACGACTTTGAGCAATAAAGTTTAAAACTTTTTCGGCTTCGAAGCCATTGTGAGCCCCTGCTAAAACCAAGTGAAAATCAGCGTATCTGGAAGCTATCATTTCAAAGGCTTGGCAAAGCCCCAATACATTCTTACGCTTATCCAAAACACCTACATACAATAAATATGGTTTTGGAACAGATTTTTGATAGCTAAAATTTTTATGATTAGCCGCTAGTGGTGTTACGAAAATAGGTTTCTCTAAATGTGGGAAAAAATGTATGATTTCTTGCTTGATAAATGCAGAAATTGTAAGAATAGCATCAATGTTTTTATCGTTCATAATCTTCTGAATGCTACCTTTGTAAGGAGTTTCTATGCGTTTGGTATCTACCAGATCTGGGTGAAAGGTTGCCAAATCGTGAATAGTAACTATTTTTTTAGCTTTCCCCTTGTAGTGCATGTGATAGTCGGGTCCATGAAAAATCATAGGAGTTTCGTACCAGGTAGGAATCGTATACAAAGGCAGTTGCCCAATATGCTGACGAATGTATCTTCGTTTGTGCCAACGCGAAATTTTACAAGCTCCTTGTAAATGAATTTCTGGTATCTTTTGTAAAGATTTCGTTAACTCTACAATATACCTGCCAATGCCCGAAAGTTTATCGAAAACAATTGTAGAACAGTCAATCCGAACAATAAGCATACAATTATTTTTTTAGATTTGCTATTTTTGTAGGTTCAAAGGCAAAAATATGAACAAATTGTTACAGCAATTATTGTGTTGGTGTATATTTTTTACAGTTACGGCTTGCTCATCTATACAAGAGGAGAAACCGCAAGCTCAGGTGAAAGCTATCAAAACTATTCGTTTTATAGATGATACCGAAACGATTAGTTATGATACACTCATACAGCTTTCTTCTACTCCTCAGACAGCTCTTTTAGACAGCATGGCTTGGGAATTTATTCGGCAGTGGGAAATCAAGGGAATGACAATAGCCGTTTCGTACAAAGGTAAGCTCGTATATGCCAAAGGTTTCGGTTGGGCAGATGAAGAGCGAAAAGTGCCTGTCAAGCCGCATCATTTGTTTCGCATTGCCAGTGCTTCTAAACTTATTACAGCCGTAGGCATTATGCACT
The DNA here is from genome assembly GCA_938002655.1 of uncultured Cytophagales bacterium. Lineage (GTDB taxonomy): Bacteria > Bacteroidota > Bacteroidia > Cytophagales > Thermonemataceae > Raineya. The sequence goes on along the minus strand of CALLAC010000007.1, from coordinate 180,728 downwards.
TAATCGAACAGGGCAGATTTACTTTGGATAGCAAAGTTTTTGGAGAGCAAGGTATCTTAAAACGCTACAATGCTTGGCTTGGCAATAAGCTATTGGAAAGCATCACGGTGCGTCATTTACTTACACACACAGCAGGCTGGTGGAACTATCTTCATACTGACCCAATGTTTGCTCCTGTACAAATTGCTCAAATTATGAAAACGCCTTCCCCTCCTCCTTTCGATAGTGTTATGCGTTTTATGCTTTCGCAAAAAAAGGCTTTTCCGCCAGGTAGTTTTTACGATTACTCAAATTTTGGCTATTGCGTACTCGGAAAAATCATTGAAGAAGTTTCGGGAAAAGATTATGAAACCTTTATACGAGACAATGTATTAGCCAAGATGCAAATCAGACGTATGCGAATTGGCAAAAGTCGTTATAGCGAACGCTTCCCCAATGAAGTCAAGTATTATGTAGCATCTAATACTCCCAAGAATATTTCTATTTACCCTCCTCACGATTCAGCCTCGCGAGCCTATGAAGGCACATACATCGAAGGTTTGAGTGCCGCTGGTGGCTGGATTGCTAGTTCGGTGGATATGCTTCGCTTTCTGAGCTATATCGATGCTTGGGAAAGCCCCAAAGATTTTCTCCATTCCCAAAGTATTGCCCAAATGACACTCCAAACAGCCGATAGTTCACAAATTCAGAGAGCTCTGGGCTGGAAGCAAGTCAGTGCTGAGAAATGGTGGCGAACAGGCAATCTGGCAAGTAGCAATATTTCGCTCACTCGTCGTAGCGATGGTTTTGCATGGGTTGTTATCACTAATACAGGCTCGTGGCGAGGCTCGTTTTTTCCTTACGAAATTGAAGGCTTTATGACAAGAGCTTTGCAAAAAGTTTCGTTTCCTTCACAAGATTTGTTTGAATTTGTAAAAGATTGAAAAAAACTTTTCACAGAAATGGATTATGCTTTTTTTCAAAAGCAATGGTAGTAGGCTCACCATGTCCTGTATAAATAATTGTTTTATCAGGCAGAGCAAACATTACGTTCCGAATAGAGTTGAGCAAAGTTTGATGATGCCCACCAGGTAAATCTGTTCTACCGATACTTGTTCGGAAAAGTACATCTCCGTTGATGCAAAAGTTTTGTTCAGCATTGTAAAAGACTACATGCCCAGGGGAGTGCCCAGGTGTAAAAAGCACTCGCAACACCGAATTTCCAAAACTTATTATGTCGTTTTCTTTCAGGTACACATCTGTACGTGTATTATCTACTTCGGCTATGCCAAACATCTGAGCCGAAACTTGCAGAAAATCTAAATTAAAATCTTCGTTGGCATGAGCATACGATGGTACCTGAAAAGTTTGCTTGATAAATTCATTGCCAAACACGTGGTCTAAATGACAATGGGTATTCAGCAGTTTTACGAGTTTCAATTGCTTTTCTTGAATAAAATTTTGCAATATCTTTCTTTCATGGCTACTATAACAGCCCGGGTCAATCACTACTGCCTCTTGGGTTTCGTCGTATAAAACATACGTGTTTTCAGCAAAAGGGCTAAAAACAAAGCTGGCAATTTGTATCATAGGTTTTGCACGAATTATTTGAAAACTCAAAGTTAAAGCTCATCTTTTTTTAGTATGATAAGATTTACGCACCTACTATCACTTAGCCTTCTAACAAAGTCAATTTTATGATTTTTCATAAAAATGTGAATTAAAAGGTTTTTGCTTGTGTAAAACGATATTCTCAGCGTAATGCTAAATGTTTATGTTAGTGGCAAATAAGCAACAAATATAATTTCTTGGCAAATGCCAGAGTGCCTCATAATCAATTAGCTATATTTTTATTGTAGAGTATTATTGAACCTTTCTGCATAGTTTGGTATATCTTTCGCTTTTCTCAAAGCCAAATACTTGTTTTGAATGCTACCTGATGAACTTACTCAAATCAGTAAACGCACGACTTGGCTTTGTAGAAAGCTCGAAGTTTTATCAAGTAAAACTTGAGTATCTTCCTTGTTCTGCCTATCTACACAAAAGGGAGCTATCTGTACCGTATGCATGATGAGCTAAATCCTTTTTATTTTCCACAAAAGACCGCCCCCCTATCTGTCTCAAAACAATAACCACTGTTCATAGAACTCAATACTACGAACCATCTCTGTTAAAGAGGTTTTCTCTAATAGCAGTCTGTCTATGAATTTTTTACTTCTCTGAAATAACTTTTCTGCTAAGGTTTAAGACGAATTAGTTACAGCAATCTTTACATTGTGATGGTTTAGTTTGCTATTAGATATGAACATTTAGCTTTATGCAGTAAGAAAATAGGAATTTTATACAAAAACGAGAAGATAAGCACTATGAAGCGGCTTGCAAGACAATATTTCAACAATGTAATTGTACTTATTTATGCGTTTAAGGAGTATCAGCTTCGTTTTCGTCTGTATCTGTTTCGCCTATGATACCTTGCTTCCATTTTCTGTAACGGGCAGAAATTTTACGAGCAATTTTTTCGTAATTTTTCCAATTATCTTCTACGTGATAAATAGAAGGTAAATCAGCGGCAAGGGTTCTTTCGTAGTCTTTTTTGTATTTACCACTTTGGTAATAATACTGGCAAAATTCGTTTCCTTCTTCGTTAAAGAGTTCAGAGCCCAGGTAGCCATCCCATACAGCACTGAGAATAGAGCAACTGATTTGCCTACGACGAAAACGCAAAATCTGTAGAGCGGCCTCTTCTTCAAAAAAATCGCTGTACAAATCGTTTTCGCAAATCCAACCTAAAAACATTCCGATATGCACATACGCCTGCTCGATAGGCAAAACACTAGGAAAGTTTCCTAAAAAATGGTGTTTAGCTCTGTCGTAAATAAGATTTTTGTGCTTATTAGATTGAGATGAAACCGCCATACGTGTATCTTTTTAACAACTCAAATTTAAATTTTTTTAAAAAGAAAATCAAATTTTTCTAATTTTTTTCGCAAAAAAGGAAAATCAAACAGAAAATTTTCTATTTTCAGAGGCTATTTGTCATATTTATGAAAATTTTTGCAATTTTTTTTCACAAAAAACGATTATTTAGAAAAATTCTAAACAAATCTTACAAGCCTATCTAAAATCCCAAATCTTGTTTGATAAGCCTGATTTTCTCTTGTAAAGTTTGCTGAATTTGTTCGACATTTTCTTGGAAATTTGTTTTAAAGTTAAAATAAAATTTAATTTTTGGTTCTGTACCCGAAGGGCGAACCGAAACCTTCGTACCATCGGCAGTGAAGAATTGTAAAACATTTGATTTTTCATCAAAATTCAACTTCTTTTCTTGATTTTTCTGCAAATCTTTTTCCGTAAGGTTCTGATAATCTTTTATTTTCAGAACAGGTGAGCCTGCAAGCCTTTGAGGAGGGTTTTGGCGAAACTTAGTCATCATTGTCTTGATTTCTTCCATTCCTGCAATGCCTTTTTTGGTAAGCGAAACCAGAGCGTCTTCGTACCAGCCAAATTCTTTGTAGATATGTAAAAGCATGGCGTACAAACCGCCGTAGTTTTCTTGGGCGTAGGCAGTCATTTCAGCAATAAGAGCACAGGCAGAAATGCCGTCTTTATCTCTGACAAAATCACCTATCAAATAACCATAACTCTCTTCGCAACCTGCTATGTAAGTAGCTTTTCCTTCATTTTCACGCATTACCGAAGCAATATATTTGAATCCTGTATAAGTATTGTAACATTTTACACCAAACTTTTCTGCAATGGCATCAATGAGCTCGGTAGTTACAATGGTTTTAACGATGTACTCGTTTCCTGTGAGTTTGCCTTGTTTTTGCCACATAGTGAGCAAATAATACATCAGAAGCACACCTGTCTGGTTGCCATTGAGCAAGACGAAATTGCCCTGCAAGTCTTTTGTAGCAATTCCTACTCGGTCGGCATCGGGGTCGTTGGCAAGCACCAAATCAGCATTGATTTGTTTCGCTTTTTGCAGAGCAAGGGTAAGAGCTTCTGCTTCTTCGGGGTTCGGATATACAACCGTCGGGAAATTGCCATTAGGTTCGGCTTGCTCTTGTACAATATGAACATTCTGAAAGCCAAATCTTTCTAAAACTTTGGGCACAAGCGTAATACCCGTGCCGTGCAAAGAAGTATAAACAATGCTCAGATTTTTATACTTTTGGTTCAAATCCGCATTGAGCGAAAGTTTCTGCACTTTTTGAAAGTACATTTCGTCCAAAGTTTCATCAATACAAGAAATGAGCTGGCTTTGAGGATTGAAACAGATGTCCTGAATTTTTACTTTCTTGACTTCGGCAATTACCCCCTCGTCGTGAGGCTTAACAAGTTGAGAGCCATCAGCCCAATAGGCTTTGTAGCCATTGTACTCTTTGGGATTATGCGAAGCAGTAAGCATTATACCACTTTGGCAACCTAAATAGCGAATAGCAAAAGAAAGCAAAGGCGTAGGGCGTAAAGATTGAAACATATGTACATGTATGCCATTAGCCGAAAATATATCGGCGGCAATGTGAGCAAACTCTCGGCTTTGGTTGCGGCTATCGTACGAAATAGCAACTTTGATAGGCTCGGTAAAGGTTTTTTTTAGGTAATTGGCAAGCCCTTGTGTAGCAAGCCCTACGGTGTATTTATTCATTCGGTTAGTGCCAATTCCCATAATGCCCCGCAACCCTCCTGTGCCAAATTCTAAATCTTGAAAAAAGGCTTCTTGCAACTCGTTCGGAGCATTTTGTTGCATTTCCCTGATTGCTTGTTGCGTAGCCGCATCGGTACAAGTGAGCCATTCTGAAATCCGTTCTTGCATAATTTTGTTAGTTTTTGGTACAAAATTTGTTACATACACTACAAAAATCAATTTTTTTGACAAAAAAACCAAAAAATTGTAAATTTGAACATACAAAAACATATAGCCTATGAAACACTTGTTTACACTGCTTTTCTTTTTTTGTGTTGCTTCTGTTGTCTTGGCTCAAAAGTGGCAAGAGCTCAATGAGCAGGGTAGGCAATTTCGCAAAGAAAAAAAGTATAACGAAGCTATTAGTGCCTTTGAAAAGGCACTTGCCAAATTAGAGCCAAAAAGCAAAAACTATGCGATTGTAATGAACAATTTGGCTCTTACGTATGATGATATGCAAAACCTTGCCAAAGCCGAAGAGTGCTACAAACGTGCCGCCGATGCATACAAAGCCACCGTAGGCGAAAAAAATGAAAATTATATCACTACCATTGAAAACTTGGCTTATCTGTACCAACAGCAAGGCAAATTCGATTTGGCAGAAGAGTATTATTCGCAGGCTTTGGCTCTCAACAAAGAAGTACTTGGTACCAAAGACCCTCGTTATGCAGAGGCTTTGGAAAGCCTTGCCAAACTTGCCGAAAAAGCAGGCAAACGCAATCGTGCAGAAGAACTTTACGTTGAACATCTCAAACTTCAAAAAGATAATCTAGGCGAAAAGCACCCTGCTTATGCGGCGGCTATGGAAAACTTAGCAAAATTTTACCAAAACGAAGGTAAGTTTACACTTGCCGAAGATTATTTCAAAGATGTTATCAAAATTCGCAAGCGAAATAAACAAGAGCAAAGCCCCGAGTATGCCAATACACTCAATAATTTAGCCCTACTTTACAAAGTTTCAGGAAAACTAACACTTGCCGAACAAACCTACGAAGAAGCTCTTGCCGTTTATAAAGCTACATTAGGCGAAAAAAGTACAGCTTATGCAGTTGTTGTAAAAAACCTGGCTGATTTATATTTCATGCAAGCCAAATATCAAAAAGCCGAAGAATATTACAAAATTTCTCGCAATATCGTAAAAGAAAATGTAGGAGAAAAACATCCAGATTATGCACTTGCTCTCAAAGATTTAGGCAAAATTTATTACATTCGTAGCGAATATGCCGAAGCAGAAAAAGCATATGCCCAAGCTATTGAAATCTTAAAAACAAGAGGGAAAAATACTCGCGAATACGCCTCACTTATCAACGATTTAGCAAATATTTATCGTATGCAAGGGCTTTTGGAAAAAGCCGAACCGCTGATTGCCGAATCTATACAAATTACCAAAGAAATTTATGGTACCAAGCACCCCGATTATGCACGTTCGCTTTATAATTTGGCTCTTTTGTATGCAAGAAAAGAAGGACAAAGCGAACGAGTTGAAAAAATGTACCAAGAAGTCTTGGATGCTTGCCGCAATAACCCCGCCGATATCCAACTTTATAGCTTAGTACTCAATGCCCTTGCTAATATCTACAACAACCGAGGCGAATTTGAAAAAGCAGAACCACTCTACCAAGAAGGATTGAAAATTGCAAGAAAAAATCTAGGTAACAAACACCCCACTTACGCTCGTGCTTTGAATAATTTGGCTATTATGTACCGACAAAAGGCCAAATTTGAAAAAGCCATCGAACTCTTTACCGAAGTAGCTCAAATTCGAAAAGAAATTTTAGGCGAAAAGCATTTAGAATATGGTAAAACTTTGCGTAACATCGCCGAATTGTACTATGTAGAAAAAAAATTTGACAAAGCCGAACCTTATTACATCGAAGCCAATCGTATCTTTTTAGAGCAAATTCGTAAAAATTTTTCTACCCTTTCTGAAAAAGAAAAAGAGATTTTCTTTAAATATTTTCAGCAATCTTTTGTGATGTTTCATTCCTTTATGCTATTGCGTAAAGATGCCAACCCCGATCTGATAGAAGAAGCCTACAACAATCAGCTGGCTATCAAAGGAATTTTGCTTTCAGAGCAAAATCGCTTGCGAAACACGATTCTCAAAAGTAATGACCAAGAGCTAATAAGCCTTTACCAAAAATGGCAAGCTAAAAAAGATTCCGTAGCTCAAATTTATATGAAAAACAATGAAGCAGATAGCATGCGTATCAATACAGAACCTCTGGAAAAAGAGATAGAAGAGATAGAAAAACAACTTTCGCTCAAATCAGCACTTTTTGCTCAAACTCAGCAAAAAAAATTCACAACCTTCAAAGAAGTACAAAGTGTACTAGAACTAGATGAAGTAGCCGTAGAAATTGTACGATTTCAGAAATTTGATTATCGCTTTACCGATAGCATTTATTATGTAGCTTTTGTAGTTTCCAAAAATTATAGTAAGCCACAACTTGCTTTTTTGTGGCGTACTACCCCTAAAATAGAGCAAGAAGAACTTGCCTTTTATCGTAATTCTATTCGTACCCGCAAAGAAGATTTAGCATCTTACAATCTGTTCTGGAAACCTATCGAGCAGAAAATCCACGAAATCAATCCTAATGCCAAGAAAATATATTTGGCTTGTGATGGTGTGTATTATGCTATCAATCCGAATACACTTTTGAACCCTGAAACTAAAAAATATCTGATAGATGAACGCCCTGTACAAATTGTAATTAGTACTCGAGACATTGTAAAGTTGAAGAATAGCTCACAGAATCTTATCTTGAAAAATGCTGTTTTGCTTGGCTACCCCGACTACGAAGAAGATGAGGCAGATGGAGTAGCAACACCTACGGATACACTCAAATTAGCTGAATTGGATGATATGACCCGCTACCGAAGTACTATCGTAAATTTGCCAGGAACCAAGAAAGAAGTAGATGCTATTGAAAAAATTTTGAAAACCAAAAATTTAGAAGTGCAAAAATTTACAGAAAAAAAAGCCAATGAGAAAAACATAAAAGATGTTTATAGCCCAAGTATATTGCATATAGCTACTCACGGCTACTTTTTGGAAGATATAAACGAAGATTTGAATGAAACAAAAGCAGAGCCGAAACAAACGAAAAATTTCAATCCGCTTATTCGTTCAGGGCTTTTGCTGGCAGGAGTACAAAAAACATTACGAAAAGAAAAAAAGACCAATGAAGACGGAATACTTACAGCCTTCGAAGCTCAAACTCTAAATTTAAGCGAAACAGACTTAGTGGTTCTTTCAGCTTGTGAAACAGGAGCAGGAGAAGTAAAAAATACAGAAGGTATCTTTGGCTTACAAAGAGCTTTTCAGGTTGCAGGTGCTAATACGGCAGTAACTAGCCTCTGGAAAGTAGATGATGCCGCTACCGAATTTTTAATGACTAATTTCTATGCTTTTTGGCTCAAAGGAGCAAGTAAATACAATGCTTTACACAATGCAATGAAAGAAACTCGGAAAAAATTTCCACAACCTTATTACTGGGGAGCTTTTGTGATGATAAATAATAATTGAAAGGCTATAAAACCTATAAAGTGTACACTTTATAGGTTTTGTGTTTTACTTTAAGGTTTCTTTCACTTGGTCAAGTGGTACAATTTCTTCTTTGAAGACGTATGCCCCTGTTTTTTCAGACTTTACTGCCTTGATTACCTTTGCAAAGTTTTTGGCGTTGGGGTCTTCTTTTTTCAAGGTTGCAACTACTTTCTTTGCCATTGTTCTAAGGTTTTAAGATTACTTAATTTCTTTATGGATAGTGTACCTTTTGAGAATAGGGTTGTATTTTCTCAATTCCAAGCGTTCAGGGGTATTTTTTTTATTTTTGGTAGTAACATAACGAGATATACCTGGCATGCCCGATGCTTTGTGTTCGGTACATTCTAAAATTACTTGTACACGATTTTCTTTTTTCTTCGCCATTGCCGTAAAAATTTTAATTTTACTTGCTTTCAAATGAGTGGCAAAGATACAAAAAAAATCTTAACGTGCAATTTTTTTTAAAAAAATTATGATTGATTTTTCTCTTCGAGAAGTTGAAGCTTTCTTTCCAAATATTTTACCTTATCTTCCAGTTGAATTTCCTTCGCTTTGCTTTCGGTAATATCTATTCCTACCCAAAAAATACTCTCAATTTCACCTTTTTTATCTTTTACGCTAGCAATAATCATTTTTACATAGCGGAAACCAAAATCGGCGGCTTTGAGTACTACTATGCCTTCGGCAATGCTTCGATTTTCAAGCTCGGCAAGTAGCGATTTGTAGTCCCAACGTCCTAAAATTATTTCGTCTATATGATGACCGATATAATCGAATTTAACGATTTTTAGGCATTTTACTGCATATTCGTTCATATCTTTGATATGCAAGTGGCTGTCAGTTTCAAAAACCAAAAAAGAATGTTCGAGTACGGTGTTTTTGAAGCCTGCTGTTTTTTGGTTTTCTTGGAGGCGAACTTCTTGCAACATTTTGTTTGTAACATCGGTACAAATGCAAGTTACTTTTTGCAAATTACCTTCTCTATCTAGAAGAGGGAAAAACGAGGCTCGCAACCAAATTTCAGAACCATTTTTTCGTAAGCGTTTGATGACTTTTTCAACATAATTGCCTTGTGAAAGTTGAGCCCAAACTAAACTAAATTCGGCGGGGTCAGAGTCTTTGGGAGCATAAAAACTGCGATGTTGCCCAATCACTTCTCGGCGAGTATAACCCGTAATTTCCAGAAAGTTATCATTGACATCAACAAAATAGCCATGTCTATCCAATTCGGCAACAATAGTAGCTTTCTGAATAGCTTGTACGAAAGCCGCCATATCAGCATTGCGTCGTTCAAGAGCTTCTCTATCGGCTATGAGCTGAGCCATACTTTGTTCCATAGCTACTTTTTGAGCCGATATTTGCTCTAACTCTTGGCTAGAAGAAGCAAGCAATAGACGTGTTTCTTCGCTAGATTTGATAGTAGAAATGGCTGAAGCAATATCTTCGGCAATTACTTCTAAAAAGTTCTTTTCAGTTTCGGTAAGCAGATGGAGCGAAGCTATTTCTAATACACCAAATACCTCACCGCTTACTTTGATAGGTACAAGTAAAATAGAACGAGGTGCCTCTTCGCCCAAACCCGAAGCAATATGAATGTAATCTTTGGGAACTTTGAGCAAATAAATACTTTCGCCTTCTTGCCAGCATTGCCCAACAAGCCCTTGCCCTAAATACACCTGCTGTTTGATGTATTTCTTTTTATCTAATGCATAAGCCGATTTTAGCTCTAAATAGGGGGTTTCGCCTTCGCTACTGCTAACAATGTAGATGCCGCCGTATTGGCCTTTTACATATTTTACGGCATTGCGAACCAGATTATCATAAAGTTTTTGAGGGTTTTCGGTATCTCGGAGAATATCGGCAAAGAGTGTAAGCCCTTCATTGAGCCAGTTTCGAATATTTTCTTGTTCCGATACATTTTTCAGACCTTCTTGCATTTTCGAGAAAGCTGTTCCGAGTATGCTCTTATCATCAAATACCCGTAGTTGAGTTTTAAAATTGCCCTTTCCAATTTGTTTGGCAAGCTCTTGGGTTTGGGTTAGTTCGTAAGTGAGCTTTTCTATGTTGTGTAAGATAGAAAGCGTTTCATCTTTTTCACCTTGCCACTGAATTTTAGGCAAATTACCTGCTGAAAGTAAAAGCAAATATTCATCAAGTTCTTGCAAACGCTTGTATATTTTTTGATTGATGTTTTTCCCTCTCCAATACACTACGGCTATCATCAGCAGAATAAAGAGAATACCTGCAAGCGTAAGCAAGTTCTTGTGTAAATTTAGGTATTCACGCTCTAAACGAATTTGCTCTTTTCTACTTTTAATCAGGCGGTCAATATCAACATAAATTTTTTGTGTAAGTTCAATAATTTGTTTTTGATAGAGTTGTTTAGTATTTTCAGAAAGGAATACAAAGCGTTCAGCATCTATCTTTGCTTCTGATGTTGTAAAATTTTGTGTTTCTTTTCCTCTAACTATTTCTACACCTTCAATGAAAGCCTCTGTATCAGTATTCACAAAAGCAGATTGGCTGTCAAAAGTGGCTTCTTGTTGCTCTTCACTGATATTGATACGTGTAGTATCCGAAATTGCAAAGTTTTCGCCTGTAAAGCTGGTACCTTCGCGTTCTTGTTCTTCTATAATTCGGGAAATACTTCGCTGATAACGTTTTAATTTTTCTAAGTCAGTAAGGAGCGTAGCATAATCGGTTCTATCTTCTAAAAGTTTCCATTCTTTTTCGTAGCGAGCCAATGTATCGGTAGTAGCTTTGATGAAATATTTCCAAATATTTTCTCTTTCAGAAGCATAGGAAGGGTTTCTGTAAATAAGCTCATTTTGCAGTGCCGAATTGGTTTGTGCTACATACCCTTTGAGTAGGGCTAATTGTTCTTGTGAAGGGTAAGCAATGCCGAGTAAGTAACGCTCTCTTTCAGTAAGTTGGCTCATACGGATAAGAAATAGAATTGTTGCTAAGGCAAATAGAGCAAATACCAAAAGCAGACTGCCTGCTATTTTTCTGCGTAAAGTATATTTAGGACTTGTAAAGAAGTTTAAAATTGTATTCTTGCGAGCCATTGCTACAATTCAAGAGGTTTGAGCGTTCTGAATGTATAAAAGTTTGTTTTGAATTCTGCAAATCTACAAAAATGTAAACTTAGTTTATTTTTCAAAGATACAGAAATCTTTTGGTGATTTGCAAATTTTATGAGAAAAACAAAATCCCGAAACGAAATTTCAAGATTTTGAAAGAGTAATGATAAAACTCGTATACGAAAATTACTACTAAATCCATTGGCTTTCCGAAAAACCTATAATTCTGTAAAAGCATTTTTATCTTGCTGTAATTTTTTTCATCTTTGCATAAATTTTAGACTATGATTGAGTTCAGAAACATTAGCAAAACTTTTGGGGAACGTAAGGTATTAGATGATGTCAGTGGTATTTTTGAAAAAGGTAAACTGAACCTTATTATTGGTGGGAGTGGAACGGGCAAAAGTGTGCTTATCAAGTGTATTGTAGGTCTTATCAAGCCTGATACAGGCTATGCTTTGTTTGATGGCAGAAATTTTACCGAAGGTAATGAAACAGAAAAGCGAGAGATTCGTAAAGAAATTGGTATGCTTTTTCAAGGTTCAGCTCTTTTTGATTCCAAAACTGTGGAAGAAAATGTCCGTTTTCCTTTGGATATGCTCACCAACATGAGTATGAGCGAAAAAACAGATAGAGTGTATTTTTGTCTGAAAAGAGTAGGGCTTGAACATGCCGCTCAACGAATGCCTTCCGAAATTTCAGGAGGTATGAAAAAACGTGTAGGGATTGCAAGGGCTATTGTGCTAAATTCGCAGTATCTTTTTTGTGATGAGCCCAATTCAGGTCTAGACCCACTTACTGCCATTCGTATTGACGAACTCATTCAAGAAATTACTTACGAGTACCAAACTACTACCGTTGTAGTTACTCACGATATGAATTCAGTAATGGGGATTGGTGATTATATTATGTTTTTGTATCAGGGCAAAAAAGTTTGGGAAGGTAGTAAAAGCAATATTTTAGATACCCAAGAACCCGCACTACAAGAGTTTTTATTTTGCTCGCAACTTGTCCGAGAAATGAGAAAGTAGACAGATGCTCGAAAACAAGAAGCAAAATAAAAACCTTAAAATCAATGTTTTGCTTTCTGGAACGAAAATAATACATTAGACCTAAACAGATGCCTCAAAGACTTGCTCTTACAATATCCCTAATTTTTCACCCATTATTGCTACCTACTCTGATAATGGGGCTGATGTTTTTTATTTCACCCAATTTGGTAGTAGTGGCAAGTAAAAAAGGGCGTTGGCTTCTGTTAGAAATAACTTTTTTGCTTACTTTTTCTCTGCCTGTACTTATAATGATAATTCTCAGACGTTTGCAAGTGATTAGTAGCCTAAGCCTTCCTAGCCGTCAAGAGAGACGCCTGCCTTTTGCTATTATTTGTGTTATTTATGCAGCAACTACCTACCTTTTTTACATACTTACACAAAAGATTTATTTAGACGAAAAAATCTTACTTGTATTTGGTAGTATTTGCTTTTCCTTGTTTTTGCTTACGATAATTACTTTTTTTTACAAAATTAGTGCTCATAATCTTGCCATAGCAGGTGTTTTTGGGGGAATGCTTGCAATGGCTTTACGCTACCATGAATACACTTTAGGATTTCCATTAGCAATTACGGCAATTGTATGGGGAGCGGTGGCTTCTGCAAGGCTTTCAATGAAGGCTCATAGCTGGCAAGAAGTTTTTTGGGGTAGTGTAGTGGGTTTTTGGATAAATTTTTTGATAGTTTTACTTTGGAAAGTATAAGAATATGACTCTTGTTGAATGCCCTCGTGATGCTATGCAAGGCATACACCAATTTATACCTACCGAAATCAAAGCAGAATACTTAAATTTGCTTTTACGTGTGGGCTTTGAAGTTTTAGATTTTGGCAGTTTTGTTTCGCCAAAGGCTATGCCGCAAATGCAAGATACAGCGGAAGTATTGAAAAAATTAGATGTAAGTAATACTTCAACAAAACTCTTGGCTATTATTGCTAACCTGAAAGGAGCAGAGCAGGCTTGCGAGTTTGAGGAAATTCGTTTTTTGGGTTTTCCTTTATCAGTTTCGGAAGAGTTTCAGAAAAGAAACACCAACAAAAGCATACAAGAGGCTTTGGAAGTAGTAGCCCAAATACAAAATCTTTGCGAAAAATATAAAAAAAGCCAAGTAGTGTATCTTTCGATGGGCTTTGGAAATCCTTACCATGAACCTTATTCGCCTGAAATTGTAGAAATGCTTGCCGAAAAATTATTAAATCTGGGGGTGCAAATTATTGCTCTTTCCGATACCATTGGCGTAGCAACTCCTAAAAGTATCAGCGAGCTATTTGCACATTTAAGCCAAAAAATGCCACAGGTAGAATGGGGCGTACACTTGCACAGCAATCCTCAAACAGCATATAGTAAAATTGAAAGTGCCTACAATGCGGGTTGTCGTAGATTTGACGGGGCATTGCGGGGCTTTGGGGGCTGTCCTATGGCAAAAGATGAACTTACAGGCAACATCGCTACGGAAACTATTTTGAAATTTTTACAAGAAAAATCCATTCCATATACCTACAATACCGAATTTTTAGAGAAAGCAATGGCATTTTCACAAAAAGTTTTTGGCTGGTAATGCAACCATTCCTTCATTGGATCCAAGCAAACTATCTGGAAATTTTAGGATTTCTGACGAGTTTGTACTGCGTTTGGCTCAATATACGAGCAAATATATGGGCTTGGTTTTGGGCTATAGTCAGTTCGGCTATTTCAGCGATATTTTTCTATGAGTTGAGGTTGCTAGGAGATATGAACCTGCAATTTTTTTTCATCGCAACTGCTTTGTATGGATTTTGGCAATGGAAATTTGGCAAGAGAAATTCAAAAATGGAGAATTTAACTATTGTTTTTTTACCAAAGCATTTATACAAGTGGCTTTTAATAGCATTTTTGATAGTTTTTGCTCTCACTTATCAGTTACTTGCTTGGCTGAAAGGAGATATTCTTTTTTGGGACACGCTTACTACTACTTTGAGTATACTGGCTACTTGGCTACTAGCTCGAAAATATGTTGAAAACTGGCTTGTATGGATCATTGCCGATCTGATTTATGTAGGTATGTATTGGTATAAGACAGCTTATTTGTATGCTTTGCTATACGCTATTTTTTTAGGGATGGCAAGTAAAGGATTTTGGGAATGGCGAAAAGAAGCAATGCGTAACTAAAAATATCAGAATTACTGGGCTCGGGGATAATAAAGGCTCCAAACTAAAACTCCAAACTTTAAATTTTTTGTGCCAGGAACGGGAATCGAACCCGTACGGCGTTTTACCGCCACAGGATTTTAAGTCCTGCGTGTCTACCAATTCCACCACCCCGGCTCTGACTACACTTGTGTAGCCTGTATGTCTTTAGGCTAAACCTACCAAATAGGTTGCCCGAAGGGCAATAAAAAAGAGCGGAAAACGAGACTCGAACTCGCGACCCCAACCTTGGCAAGGTTGTGCTCTACCAACTGAGCTATTTCCGCTTTTTATTTTCAGTGTTGCCTGAATTGTGGCTACAAATATAGTAGCTAAAAAAAAAACATGCAAATTTTTTTGGCAAATTTTTTTAATTTTTCTTTGTAAAAATATTTTTTAGCTGATTTACAATAATTTTTCAGGGGCAAGAGGTTCTACTAATATTATAGTTTCTTTTTCTACAATCACTTCTCCTGCTTGTAAATCTTTGGTTTTTCGGATAAATTTTTTAGGAGTAACAATTACAGGGCAGAGTGATTCGTTTCGTCTTTTTGAAAAATAAGCCGCCAGCTGTGCCGCTTTTTCAATTACTGATTTGGGGAAGTTTTTGCCTGCTTGGTATTTGATAATCACATGAGAGCCACTCACATCTTTAGCATGAAGCCATAAGTCTTCTTTATAGGCATATTTTTGTGTAAGCAAATCGTTGTTTTGAGCATTTTTGCCTACAAGAATGGTAAATCCTTCTATCTGAAAAACCTTGAAAGGAACGGCTTCGGTATTTTTCTCTTCTTGCAAATCTAACTTGTTTTCTTTCAAATAGCTACGAAGTTCTTTGAGTTGGGTTATTTGCCTGATTTTTTCTAGATGATTTCGCAAAACATCTTTGTAAAGCTCTCGGGCTTGCAAGTTTTCTTTTAGCTTGGTTCTTTCTATTTTCTGATTTTTGGCTTTTTTGTAGTACCATTCAGCATTCTTTTGTGGTGAAAGTTCGGGTTTGAGTTTGATAGTAATGGGCTTTTCGGTGTAGAAATCGGTAAGCGTGATGCTTTCGGCTTTTTGAGGAATTTGGTGCAGATGAGCCATAAGAATATGCCCAATTTTTTCTAAATTTTTGCTTTCCTCTAATTCTTGGAGCTTCTGATGGGTTTTTTGCAAATAATTTTCGGTTTTTTCTAAAAGTTTTTCTATGTTTTTTTTGGCTTGTTCGTGCTCTTTGGCAAATTGAGAAACTCGTACATAAGCATAATAAAATGAATTGAGAGCCTCAATGGCAGAGAAAAATTGAGTTTCATTTTCCAAAATTCCTTCCACAAGACTTAAAGCAGGTAAATTCTGAAATGTACCCACCCAAAATTGCGGTTGTAAGAGTTTTTGGTGTAAGGAAAAGGCTTTTTGCCAAAGTATTTCAGGGCTATCCGCTTGAATGAGAGTAAGTAGATGCTTATCAAAAGTAGGGAAAATGGCTTTAATGTTATGATTTTGGAGGCAAAAGTTTTCCCAAGTTTGCTCAATGGGTTTGGCAAGAGCCGAAAGTTTTAGGTTCCAATCGTTTTGAAGTTTTTTATGAAAAATATCCAAAACTTCATCATTTTCAAAAAGTAGTATATTAGCTCGGTTGCCATACATTTTGAAAAGTAGCGTGAGATTTTGCTCTAAAAAAATAGCCCAAGAGCGGTCGTTTAGAGTGCTTGCTACTGCTAAAACTTTTTTGCCAATGGCATTTTCAAAAAGTTCGATGGTATTTTTTTTAGCTCTGTGAAATTCATCTAAGGTATGAAAGCAAGCAAAATCACTTTGCAGAATAGCTCTGATGTACAAATCTTGCTGTGGTTTGCAAAAACCGAAAATGATTTCGTCTTTGTTTTGAGAAAAACAAGTAGCCAGCTCCATTCCTTTCAAGATAGGTTCAATTTCTTGGACAAAAGCACGCAAGAAGTAATAATTTTGGTGCATCATAGCATTTTGAAATCGTATTCTATGATATAAGAGGCAAAATTAGTGTTTTTTATAACTTTTGGGGAAGTCTTTGGCTAATTTCTGCATTCAACCAAAATTTATCTGATTGTTTTGCGTTTTGAAAAATAAAACGCGTAAATATATGCTAAAATCAATACTTTTGATGCTTTGTACAATAGGTGTGCAAGTTGTTTTTGCCCAAGACCGCATTACGGGCAGAAACTTTGCTACACGTTCAGAAGTAATTGGGCAAAATGGAATGGTTGCGACTAGCCACCCACTTGCTACGCAAATAGGTTTGGAAGTACTTAAAAAAGGGGGTAATGCTATTGATGCCGCTATTGCCGCCAATGCCGCCCTCGGACTTATGGAGCCCACAGGCTGTGGTATCGGAGGCGATTTGTTTGCTATCGTATGGGATGCAAAAACACAAAAACTCTATGGCTTAAATGCTTCGGGCAGGTCGCCTAAAAGCCTTACTTTAGAATATTTCAAACAAAAAGGCTATACTTCTATTCCTGCTTTTGGGGTTTTGCCTATTAGTGTACCCGGAGCAGTAGATGGTTGGTTTGAATTACACAAAAAATTTGGCAAACTAAAAATGCAGGAAATTTTACAGCCTTCTATTGAATACGCAGAAAAAGGCTTTCCTGTTACCGAACTCATTGCATATTATATGCAGGCATCTTTCAATCGTTTTCAAAATAATCCTAATTTTAAGGAAACTTATACTATTGCTGGCAAAGCACCACAGAAAGGAGATATTTTTCGCAATCCTGCACTGGCGAATACTTACCGAAAGATAGCCAAAGGAGGCAGAGATGAGTTTTATAAGGGGGAAATAGCAAAAATCATTGCAGAAAGTGTCAAAAAGCAGGGAGGCTTTCTGAGTTACGAAGATTTAGCCAGCCACAAATCAGAATGGGTGGAGCCTCTTTCTACTAATTATAGAGGTTATGATGTTTGGGAACTGCCCCCAAATGGGCAAGGAGCAACTGTTTTGCAAATGCTCAATATTTTAGAAGGTTTTGAGTTCAAACCCGAAGATTTTGGAACGGCTCGGCACATTCATCTTTTTACAGAAGCCAAAAAGTTAGTTTTTGAAGATAGAGCTAAATATTATGCTGACCCCGAATTTGCCAAAATTCCAATCAAACAGCTTATTTCAAAAGAATATGCCCAAAAACGCCGAGAACTCATTCAGTCCGACCGAGCCAGCTACAATTTTATAGCAGGCGAAAATTTTGCTCAAGAAACTATTTATCTCTGTACAGCCGATAAAGACGGTAATATGGTTTCGCTGATACAGAGTAACTATCGGGGTATGGGTTCGGGGGTTATTCCTGATGGGCTTGGTTTTATGTTGCAAAATAGAGGAGAACTTTTTTCTTTACAAGAAGGGCATAACAACGTGTATGCTCCCCAAAAAAGACCTTTTCACACAATTATTCCTGCTTTTCTGACAAAAAACGGCAAGCCACTTATGGCTTTTGGGGTAATGGGAGGTGATTTCCAGCCTTTAGGGCACGTGCAAATTGTAATGAATATCGTAGATTTCAACATGAATATTCAGGAGGCGGGTGATGCCCCTCGGATAGACCACTACGGCTCTACTGACCCCACAGAGGCTCAAAAAAGAGATACAAGAGGTGGCACGATAACTTTAGAAAGTGGATTTGGATACGAAGAAATCCGCAAACTTATGCAAATGGGGCATAAGGTTGGCTTTGCTTTGGGAAACTACGGAGGCTATCAGGCTATTTGGTATGATGGAGAAAAGAAAGTCTACTATGGAGCTTCAGAAAGTCGAAAAGATGGACAAGCGGCAGGATATTGATAAAAAAGCAAAGGTTTCGCTTCAAGCGAAACCTTTGCAAAATACAATCATAATTTCACAAATTCTACTCTTCGGTTATTAGCTTTGCCTTGGGGGGTATTGTTGCTGTCTATGGGTTCGGAAGCACCTTTCCCTTCGGTTTCTATACGAGAAGCATCTATTCCAAATTCCTTTGATAAGGCATTTTTTACAGAAAGAGAGCGTTTTTTGGAGAGTTCTAAATTGGTTTGAGCATTTCCATCGCTATCGGTATGTCCAATGATTTTGATGCGAACATTCGGGTTTTCTTGCAAAACAAGTCCTATTTCACGAATTACACCATAAGAGTCGGGTTTTATTCTGTCGCTTCCTACATCAAAAGTAATACCTGTGGTTACAAATTTTCCTTCGGTAATGAGCTTGTTGCGGGTATCAGGGGCACCTACTGCCAAACGCAAATTGGCAATAAAATAACTATCATTGCCGTTATGGTATCCACCTGTAGTGAACAAAATACGATTGTATTTGATATTATCTTCAAAGGCTTTGGGAATATCTAAAATCTTTTCCTGATTTACATATACACGTAAACGACTTTTTTGTCGCCATACGGATACATGTACTTGGGTAGCTTTTTGATGATGAAAACTCTGAAAATCAGACTCATTTCTTACAACTTCTTTTCCTTCTTGATATACCCAAATACCTTTTCTCCCTTGCTGTCCACCTGCCGATTGTGGGTGTAGCCCTACCCTCACCCCATTCGATTTATTTCCATAGTAACGCCACTCATTCATAAAGGCTTTATCTTTGGGATTGGTTGCGGCAAAATTTATGAACAACCAACTAGAATAAAAGTTAAAGCCATTGTTGCAAGCCAAATCAAACTCGAAAGTAAAATTTTCGGGCAAATTGTTGATAAATTCAGGATAAAGTACGGTTTCGGCACCTATTTTCAGCCAACGAGTAGAGCTGTTGCCCAAAGTAACCACTTCGCCTGTGCCGTTGGTGTTCCATTTGGCAGGAAAATCGCCGATAGCATCTTGGGTGAAATCTTCTACGGCTACTACTTTTTCTCCCGAAACAAAATCAAATTTAGAATTTACCTGAAAATCTGATGATGAGCCGCCACCACTATTTTGACCCTTGTCGTTAGATTGTGGGTTGCTATTGGATTGCTGATTATTGTTGTTGGGAGAGTTGTCATTGTTATTACTATCGTTATTTTTCTTCTTTTTTTTCTTGAACATATTACCTACGCCTTCTTCCGCTTTGTCAAATACTCTATCAATGCCTTGATCTATACGAGTATTAGCACGTTGTTCAGCTTTTCTTTTGGCGGCACGTTTGGGGTCTATTACTTGCCCTTCGCTTGTCAGAGCTACACAGAAGCATACAAGCAACAATACGAGAGATGTTTTTTTCATAAAATTACCTTTTAATTTGAATACGTAATTTGAAATGAATACGTTTCAAATTTAGGCTTTTTTTTTGAAAAAATATTTTTTAGCTTACAAATTTTCTAAGTCATCTTTTTTTACCTCGTAGCCTTCAATTTTGTAGTCTTTGTCGGCAGGAGGGATTTCTATTTTTTGGAAAAGACTTTCAATTTGAGAAGCACATTCACTTGTATCGTCTAAATAAAAGTGTAATTCGGGCATAATACGAATTTGCTTACCAATTCGCCTTACCAGCTCACTTTTAATGTATTTGTGTTTTTCTTCTAGCTTGGCGAGAGCATATTTTTTGTCTTTTTCGTTCAGAAAACTTACATAAATTTTAGCAACTGATAAATCGGGGCTAATACGTACCAAAGTAACAGTAATGAACTTACCTTCAAACATTCCTTTGGTATCGGCTTGAAAGATTTCAGCAAGTTCTCGCTGAATAAGCCGAGCTACTTTTTGTTGGCGTTTGCTTTCCATAGTTATTGAAATTTTAGCGTAAAAACTAACCTTCTTCTCTTGCTATTTCTCGCTTTAAATCGCGTTCTTTGATGGTTTCTCGTTTATCGTATAGTTTTTTACCTTTGGCAAGGGCAATTTCCAGCTTTGCCCAACCTCTATCGTTAATAAACAAGCGAACAGGAACAATAGTTAAGCCTTTTTCTTCTAAACCTTTTTCTAATTTACGGATTTCCTTTTTTTTCAGTAATAATTTTCGCTTTCGTAAAGGTTCGTGGTTGTAGTGTGTGCCTTCGCTATAAGGAGCAATGTGCATTTGTATAATCCAAGCCTCACTGTCTTCTATGTAGCAATAAGCATTTGATAGCTGAACTTTTCCTTGTCTTACAGATTTTATTTCCGTACCTGTGAGCACAATACCTGCGATAAAAGTTTCAAGAAAATGATAATTGAACGAAGCCTGTCGGTTCAGAATATTTATGCTCTTGTGGATGGACTCTTTCGCCTTTCCCATAAAATTGAAAAATTGGGGCGCAATTTAGCAAATTTTTGGGTAGCAATAAGAGAAAAAATTAAAAATTCCGCAGTTCAATCATTTTTTTTCGCATACGCCCAAAAGGTAAAAACTGCTCTTCCAGTGAGCGAGTAAAAGGAACAGGAGTATCCAGACTTGCTTCACGCATTACGGGGGCGTCTAGATATTTGAATAAGTGTTCGCCTATCCAAGCGGCGATTTCTGCTCCTATGCCACCAGTGAGGGTATCTTCGTGAACTATCAGCACTTTGCCTGTCTTTTTCACTGATTGAGCAACTGTTTCATTATCCCAAGGTAAGAGGGTTCGTAAGTCAATTAAATCTGCTGAAATGTTCAGTTCCTCCAATAGCTGTTTTGCCCAATGTACGCATAAGCCATAGGTAATGATGCTCATTTCATCGCCTTCGGCTACTAATTTAGCTTTTCCAATAGGGCAAGTATAGTAATCGTCAGGGATTTCGTCTGAAACAGAGCGATACAAATATTTGTGTTCGAAATACATTACAGGATTTGGGTCTTCGATAGCGGCATTGAGCAAGCCTTTGGCATCGTAAGGATTGGATGGATAAACTATCTTTAAGCCAGGGGTATGAAAAAACCATGCTTCGTTAGATTGTGAGTGGAAAGGTCCAGCAGTAGTATTTGCCCCCGTAGGCATACGTATTACTACATCGGCATTGGCTCCCCAACGATAGTGCAGTTTTGCTAAATAATTGACAATCTGATTGAAGGCACAGGTTACAAAATCAGCAAATTGCATTTCTACCATTGCTTTGTAGCCTTTGAGTGAAAGCCCTATAGCTGTTCCTACAATTGCCGATTCGCAGAGAGGCGTGTTTCTTACTCTTTCTTTGCCAAATTCTTCTACAAAACCTTCAGTAACCTTGAAAACCCCTCCATATTCGGCGATGTCTTGCCCCATAAGTATTAAGTTAGGATATTTTTGCATAGACTGACGTAGAGCATCGCTGATAGCATCTACAAAACGTTTTTGAGAAATACTGGGGGCTTGTGGCGGAATGACTTCTTGGGTGTAAGGGAAATATACATCTGCTAGTTCTTTTTCTACCGAAGGGCTAGGATAAGGAGCGGCAAAAGCGATTTCTAAGTTCTCTTCAATTTCTTGCTTAAAATGCCTCTTGATTTCGTGTATCATTGTTTGGCTCAAAATTCCCTGCTTAAAGAGATAATTTTCATAATTGCTGACGGGGTCTTTGGTAGCCCAAGCGTCTAAAAGTTCTTGGGGAACATACTTGGTGCCAGAGGCTTCTTCATGTCCTCGCATACGAAATGTAATAGCTTCTACTAGAACAGGATGCGGGTTTTTGCGAATATCTTTGGCAAGTTTGCTAATCAAATCATAGACGGCTAAAATATTGTTACCATCTACCTGGTAGCCTTCTATGCCATACCCAATAGCCTTATCGACCAAGTAATCACATCGGTATTGCTCATGGTTGGGGGTAGAAAGCCCATAGCCATTGTTTTCAATTAAGAAAATTACGGGCAAATCCCATACAGCGGCAACGTTGATAGCTTCATGAAATTCACCTTCGCTGGTAGCTCCATCGCCACAGTAAGCAAGAGTAACTTTTTCTTCTTTGGAAAGTTTATGAGCCAAAGCTACGCCATCAGCTACTGACATTTGCGGACCCAAGTGCGAAATCATTCCTACAATATGATTCTCCAAAGTGCCAAAGTGAAACGATCGATCTCTGCCTTTGGTATAGCCACTTTCTTTGCCTTGCCATTGAGCAAAAAGTTTGTGTAAAGGTAGATTGCGAGTGGTAAAAACCCCCAAATTTCTATGCAAAGGGAATATGAATTCGTCTGTTTCCAATGCCATCGTAGAGCCTACGGATATAGCTTCTTGTCCTATTCCCGAAAACCACTTGCTAATTCTACCCTGACGCAATAGAATGAGCATTTTTTCTTCTATCAGACGAGGTTTCACAAGAGCCTTGTAAAGTTTGATAAGCGTATCGTTATCAAAGGAATATTTGCCGTAATTCATACAAATTAAGCTGAATCTTTTGCAAGAAAGTAAGTTTTAGAAGCAAAGTTACACAGAGCAAAGTATGTGGTTTGTGAGAAACAAGTTTCCGATAAATTTTCGTTTAAAAAGCAAGTCTTATACATCAATATTGGCATACTTGGCATTTTTTTCAATAAACTCGCGTCGGGGGGCTACTTCATCACCCATAAGTATCGAGAAAAGGTGGTCAGCTTCGGCGGCAGATTCAATGGTAACTTGCTTGAGCAAACGATTTTCGGGGTTCATGGTAGTTTCCCAGAGCTGTTCGGGGTTCATTTCTCCTAAACCTTTGTAGCGTTGAACATCGACACTATCTTCTCTACCTTCGGCAAGCTGGGCAATGGCTTTGCGGCGTTGGTCTTCGGTCCAACAATAAATTTGTTTTTTGCCTTTTTTTACCAAATACAAGGGCGGTTGGGCGATGTACAAATAGCCTTGTTCAATAATTTCACGCATATAGCGGAAAAAGAGCGTGAGGATAAGTGTACGAATGTGGCTACCATCTACGTCGGCATCGGTCATGATGATAATTTTATGATAGCGTAATTTATCCAAATTCAAGGCTTTCTCATCAAATTCTCCTGATTCATCTTTTTTACCAAAGGTAACGCCCAAAGCAGTAATGATATTTTTAATTTCCTCGCTATCGTAAATTTTGTATTCTTGTGCTTTTTCTACGTTCAAAATCTTACCTTTCAAAGGCAGAATAGCCTGAAAATTACGGTTTCTGCCTTGTTTGGCACTTCCACCTGCACTATCTCCTTCTACAAGGAAAATTTCACAAAGAGCCGGGTCTGATTCTGCACAGTCGGCAAGTTTGCCAGGCAAGCCTGTGCCTGAAAGTACGTTTTTGCGTTGCACCATTTCACGAGCCTTACGGGCGGCATGGCGAGCTTGTGCCGCAAGTATTACTTTCTCAATGATAATTTTAGCAATTTTTGGATTTTCTTCGAGATACGCTTCTAAGTTTTTACTTACCACACTTTCTACTGCTCCACGAACTTCCGAATTGCCGAGCTTAGTTTTGGTTTGTCCTTCAAAGAGCGGTTCAGCAACCTTCACAGAAATTACAGCCGTAAGCCCTTCCCGAAAATCATCGCCTGTAATATCAATTTTTAACTTTTCTAGCATTCCATTTTTTTCAGCATAATTTTTCAGAGTGCGTGTAAGAGCGGCACGAAAACCAACGATATGCGTTCCACCTTCTAATGTATTGATGTTGTTTACATAAGAGCAAACATTCTCGTTGAAGGAAGTATTGTATTGCAAAGCGACTTGCACAGGAATTTCGCTTTTGTCATCTTCAAAATAAATGGGTTCAGGGATAAGTTTTTCGCGGTTGTCATCTAGGTAAGCTACAAACTCTTTTAGTCCTCCTTCGGAATAAAATTCTTCGAAAAGCGGCTGACCGTTTTCGTCTTTTTCACGCAAATCGGTAAGTGAGATGCGAATACCTTTGTTCAGGAAAGCAAGTTCGCGAAGGCGTGTGGCAATAGTTTCGTATTTGTATTCGGTAGTCTGAAAAATAGAAACATCAGGTTTAAAATGGACTTTGGTACCTGTTTTATCTGTTGTACCAATTTCACGCACCGCATACAAAGGGTTGCCTCGGCTGTATTCTTGCTCAAAAATTTTACCTTGCCTGTATACAGTTACATGTAAATGAGAAGAAAGAGCATTCACACAAGAGACACCAACCCCATGTAAGCCCCCAGAGACTTTATAGCTACCTTTATCGAACTTTCCGCCTGCATGAAGCACAGTCATTACAACTTCGAGAGCAGAACGTTGCTCTTTGGGATGTAAATCGGTAGGAATACCTCTCCCATTATCTTGTACAGAAATCGAATTATCTTCATGAATAACTACATCAATTTTGTTGCAATAGCCTGCCAGAGCCTCGTCTATGGAGTTATCGACTACTTCCCAAACCAAATGATGTAAGCCTCGTAGGCCTACATCGCCAATATACATACCCGGACGCTTGCGAACAGCTTCCAGACCTTCTAATATTTGGATATTTTCGGCAGTGTAAGAATTCTGAACTTGCTCGGCTTGTGCAGGATTTTCTATCAGATTATTCATAGATTTTCATTAAGATTTCATAAATTTCAAACATACAAAGGTAGGAAAATTTTGGAAAAGAAAAAACAAAAAACCTTATGGTTTGCAAAAACCATAAGGTTTGAATTGACTGCAATCAGAAACGTTTTTTAAGCGATTTCAATGGTTCTTACAGGTTTTTTCTTGGCTTCTTCTTTTTTAGGGATAGTGATGTGTAAAACACCCTTTTCGTAAGAGGCAGAAATTTTGTCGCTATCTACACTATTGGGCAAAACGAAACTTCTTTGGAAACTGCTGTAACTAAACTCTCTGCGAGTGTAGTTGGCATCTTTTTCCTCTTTTTCGTTTTTGCTTTCAGAGGAAATAGTGAGCACGTTGTGGTCAAGATTGATGTTGAAATCTTCTTTGTTTTTGCCAGGTGCGGCGAGTTCTACGACAAAAGAATCTTCGTTTTCACGAATATTTACCGCAGGCACAGTTGCCAAAGGCGAATTTTTTAGTCCCCAATCGTTGGTGAAGAAATCATCAAAAATTGATGAAAGTGTGGGGAAAAATGAGTTGTTTCTTTTTACGAGTGTCATAGTTGTATAGGGTTTAGGTTGAACATTCTTTTTTTAGGTTTTCATTTACCTTTGTAGCGAAATGTTTGCCAAACCTCTTTTGAGTGAATTTTGACAGATTTTGAAGGGATAAAAGCGACAAAATGTCTTTTTTTATGAAAAATTAAGACAAGTAAAGACAAAAAGTCAGTATATCCAAGTGGTACGGTAATCAAATTCGTGCATATTGGAGTCTAAAACTCTGCCATTTTCGCATTTTAGTATACGAGCAGGGTACTTTTCGAGGAATTGATAGTTGTGGGTAGCCATCAGAACAGCTGTGCCGCTTCGATTGATTTGCACGAAGATTTCCATAATCTCGTCGGCTACTTGGGGGTCTAAGTTGCCTGTGGGTTCATCGGCAAAGAGAATATAAGGTTCATTGATTAAGGCTCGGGCAATGACGACACGTTGTTGCTCACCCCCTGAAAGTTGATGAGGCATTTTATTGCCTACCGCACCCAAGCCCACTTTCAAAAGCACTTCCGAGAGCCTTTGTTTGATTTTAGAAGTATCTTTCCAACCAGTGGCTCGCATTGCGAAGAGCAAGTTTTCGGTTACGCTTCTGTCCATCAAAAGCTGAAAATCTTGAAAGACTATGCCAATTTTACGACGCAAAAAGGGAATTTGTTTGCGAGGAATTTGATACAACTGAAAGCCTGCCACCACAATGTCGCCACTATACAAAGGCAAATCGGCATAAAGAGTTTTGAGTAAAGAACTTTTTCCGCTTCCTGTTCTGCCTATCAGATACACAAATTCACCTTTGGCAATTTCAAAAAAAACATCACTCAAAACTACATGCTGTTTTTGAAAAATGGTAGTATCTTTTACCGATACAACAGGTTCGTTGCTAAAACTCATACCTCTAATTTTTGCAATTTACCGAAAGGCAGTTTCTCAATCACTTTCTGTAATTCTGCCTCTTTGCCTTGCAAATTAAACTTTTCTAAATTTTTCAGCGGTCTATCGGCACGAAAATATGCTACCAAAACGAAATTTTCGTCTCTGAGCTGAATGTAATCAGGAATTTTTGCTTTTCCTTTTACTTTGATGATGTACATTTTTTTAACGTTTTAGATCTAAAAGGCAAGAAAAGAGGAGTTTTCAGCAAACAAATGTAGCAAAAATATTTCAAACTACCCAAAGAAAAAGCTTGCAAAACACTTTTATGTTTTTGTAAAAATTGTTGTTAGTAAGTTTAACTCTATGTAACCCCCAACGGCTTTTTTTCATAATAAAATGATGATTTTGTAAAAAAGGTTTCAATTTGAAATAAAATTGCATTGCTAATTTGGCCTAACTAAAAACGCATGTTTATGAATAAATTGATTGCCACTATAATAGTTTGCTTTTGGGCTTGGAACATTTCTGCCCAAAACACGATTTACTTGGGAGTAGGTTCAAATATTAGCAAATCTGCCGAAATGCAAAAAACAGCCGAAGAGTTGGCTCAGTACCTTTCCGAAAAGCTGGAAGTGCAAGTAAAGCTCAATTCGCTCAAACCAGGCAAAACAATTGAGCAAATTCAAGAAGGCAAACTCGATATTGCTTTGATGAATACTTTTGGCTATGTGATAGCTTCATCAGAAGGAAACATGGAGGCTTTAGTAGTAGTAGCCAATGAGAAAAAAGAACCTATTAGCTATCAGAGTTGTATTTTGGCTCACCCTTCTACCAAAATTAAAACTACTGCTGATTTGAAAAAGCAAGCTACTCATCACATTTTTGGATTTGTAACAGCTTCTTCTACTTCGGGGCATTTGGTTCCTCGTTTGTACTTGAATAAACAAGATTTACAACCTGAAATTTCGTTTCGTGATGTTATTTTTGCAGGTTCACACAAAGATTTAATCGAAAAAGTAAGTAAGAACGAAATTAAAGTAGGGGCAACTTCTTACACTGATTTGCAAGAACTCATAAAAGCAGGTAAATATGAAATGTCTATGTTTAATGTTGTTTGGATTTCAGAGCCTATCACCAACGGACCCGTAAGCGTTAGAAAAGATTTACCTTCTTTGCTTAAAAAGAAACTACAAGAAATTTGGCTCAATCTACCCATTGATAATCCTACACTAAATGCCAAAGTAGTGCAATTTTGGCACAATACGTCTTCAAGTTCTCTTTATATTCCTGCTCAAGACAAATTCTACGATAGCATTCGCAATATGGCAAACTCAATGGAAGAAATTAGTATTTTAGTGGGCTTGTACAGCGAATAGAAATAAAGTAGTAATGCAAAAAGGCTTAGCAATATATGCAAAGCCTTTTTCATTTAAGAGATTTAGAAAAGATTATTTTCTGACCAAGAAGTTTCTCAAATCAGACACTTTTGCGTGAATTTGTTCTACGGCTTCTCTGTTGATGTCTACTTTTTTAGTAGTTTTTACAAGTACCTTATCGCTAATTTCGTCTGCGTTTTGTACTTCTGCAATGTCTAAAACATCTATATCGTTGCTAGCATTTTCTACTTTTACGTTTTCATAAGCCTTGTAAAGGTCTTTGAGTTTGGTAAGAAGTTGTTTATTTTCTTCGTTTTGCTCCATTTTTTTTACGATGTTGATAAGGTTTTCTAGGGAAGTTTTTTGCCCACCTATACGCCATAAAGCTAGTTTGTATTTCTCGTCTTTATCATAATTAGGAATTTCTTTGAGCAAGTTTGTTCCTAAATATAAACCTTCTACCCAAGCCCCAATCAGTACATAGGTAGCCACATCTGTTCTTTCATTTTTACGCAGATATTCATCAATAGAAAAATAGCCTTCGCGTGCAATAGAAAGCAAAGAGTCGCGATTTTCAAGGTTTTTTTCAAATTTTAGTACCATTTCTTTGGTTTGCTCGTCAAGAATATTGAGTTGATCGGTAAGTTTTTTAACAGATTTTAGGTATTTCAGGCCTTCTTGAGCCTTCATATACAGCGAGTTGTAGCCTAAATCTACTAAATATACTCCCAAATTGATAGCACTACGTTGGGAAGTGCTTAAATAAGCCTCAACGTTTTCGGCACTGTTGAGATATTTGGCATTGTATTCTAATTTGGCTTGGTTGATGTGAGCGATAAAATCCACAGGCGAGGGAAGTTCCGAAGCTACTTTGGCAACTTCATTACCGATTTTGGTAGTATCTTGGGAAAGGATTTGGGTGGAATCAGCTTTTTTTACTTGTCCCCCTGTATTATTTTCTTTACAAGCAGTGAGCAAACCGCCTGCAACGAGCAGAAAAAAGATTTTTTTTATCATATCTTGCACAATTTTTGTGGCAATTTAATAAAAAACTCAATACAAGCAAATTTGTCGTAAAAATTTCGTTTTCAGTAACCTTTTTTGCTTGAAAAAAGTTATCTTTGTGTATTACAAAATGAGGCAGACAAAAATTTTAGCTTTTGCTCTTGAAGTTAACATCTAAAATATCGAAAAATAAAATATGAAAATCTACAATGCTTATGGGCTATTATTGTTGAACATCATTGTGGGTGCTTGTCAGAAAAAAGAGGAGCAAAAACCTGATATCTATGCTTCTATTCGCTTTGAAAAACCTCAAAGTTTCCCCGAGCCACATTACGACATCAACGAAAATCCGCCCACACCAGCAGGCTTTAAGCTCGGCAAAGCATTATTCTACGATGGTATACTTTCTCGTGATGGTACTATCAGCTGTGGAACTTGCCATCAGCAACCTTTTGCCTTTACGCACCACGAACACGATGTAAGCCACGGCATCGATGATAAACTCGGTATTCGCAATGCACCTTCTTTGCAAAATTTGGCTTGGCATAAAGAGTTTAATTGGGACGGAGGCGTAAATCATTTAGATTTCTTTTCGATACAACCCATTGAAAGCCCCATAGAAATGGATGAAAAATTGAGTAATGTTTTGCAGAAACTTCGCAATCATGCCACTTATCCCAAACTATTCAAAGAGGCTTTTGGCTCAGAAGAAATTACAACCGAACGTTTTTTGAAAGCTATCTCGCAGTTCGTAGTAATGATGGTTTCTGCAGATAGCAAATATGATAGATATTTGGCAGGAAAAGAATCGCTAAATGCTGATGAGCTAGCAGGCTTGCATATTTTCCAGAACAAATGTGCTTCTTGTCATCAAGGTATTTTATTTACAGATTTAAGCTATCGCGATAATGGCCTTCCCCCTTCGGTTCGTAACGATACAGGCAGAGAAAAAATTACACTTAATCCTACTGACCGCTACAAATTTAAAGTACCTAGCCTAAGAAATGTAGCTGTTTCGCGTCCGTATATGCACGATGGCAGATTTTCTACCCTGGAGCAAGTATTGAACCACTATCAGAATGGAGTTCGTAACAATCCTAATCTGGATAACCTTTTACGCAAACCTGATGGTACTGTAGGCATCGACCTCACCGAAGCCGAAAAGCGTCAGATTATTGCTTTTTTGCAAACACTCACCGACGAAAATTTCTTGAAAGACGAGCGTTTTTCAGAGTTTAACTTTACTATTAAGTAATTTATTCAGGCAAAATCAGAGGTTTTTATCGCATAATCATCCAAAATAGCCAATTAGAGAATATCGGCAAGCAAAGAGATTGCTTGTACCATTTCAGATGGTTTCAGCTCGTCGTGCAAAAGCACAATCAATTGCTTCACATCAGAGAATTTTTCTGAAACAGTTGATATCAACTTTTCTTGACAGAGCCTGTTTCCGTAGTTATCTTAGCTGTAAACTCATATACAATTTTGCTTTTTCCTCATAAAACAAAAGTTACAAAATTAGAACATAATCGTCGAACAATTTTCATATACTTTTTTGATTGGTATTTAACTTGTCAGGATTTGTTTTTTTGATTTTTTGCACTAACTTTGAAAACAAGAAAATTCTTATGCTATGTTGGTGAAAGAAAAACTTAGTTCTACGATAGAGCAGAGCGAATATATTAGTCGTGATTTGAGTTGGCTAAAATTCAATTGGCGTGTATTAGACCAAACCCAAACTGAAAGGAGAAATTTGTTTGAAAAAATGAAATTTTTGGCTATCACCGCCTCCAATTTAGATGAATTTTTTACAATACGAGTAGGGAGTTTGTACAACTATCTGGATTATAATAAAGAACGTTTAGATTATTCAGGTCTGAAGGCTCGCCCGTTTCGAAAAGTATTGCTTGACGAGGTGCATCATTTTGTAGCAGACCAATACCAAGTTTTTCACGAGCTAATGAGCCATTTTGAAGAAAATGGCTTCCGACTGGTTACTATCCGAGATTTGCGAGAAATAGAAAAAGAAGAAGTAGAGCTTTATTTCCACAAGACTATCTATCCGATGCTTACGCCTATGGTATATGATAGCCATCATGCTTTTCCGATACTTAGAGCACAAACTTTGGTATTTGGCGTAGTTACACAAGCCGAAGAGGCAGGTAAATCGGTGCGAAAGGCATCTTTTGTGCAAGTACCACAAAACTTACCCCGTTTTTATGCTATCAAACGTAAAGATGACGAGCAAGAAGAAGTGCTTTTTGTGCCCATAGAAACTATTATCCGATGGCAGATTGGCAAGTTGTATAAAAACATCAAAATTCTTTCAGTAGATTTGTTTCGTATTACGCGTAACGGTGATTTTACTCTCGACGAAAGTGATGACATAGAAACAGATTTTATCAACGAAATTCGAAGCAAACTTAAAGCTCGCCGAACAGGTAGGGTTGTACGTGTAGAAATTCTTTCTAAATATTCAGAATGGCTGATGAAAATTTTGAAAGAACGTTGGCAAATTGATGATGACAACATTTTCATTGTTGATAAACTTTTAGACCTTACTTGCCTTTGGCAAATCATCAAACACCCCGATTTTGCAGACGAATTGCCGCCTTTACCCAATCATGTTTTACCTTTGCGTATGCGAGACTTTGGGGCAGATGCAGATTTATTTGAAATTCTCAAAGAAAGAGATATTTTACTGCATCATCCTTACAACTCATTTGAGCCTTTCATTAAACTATTGGAACAAGCCGCAGAAGATACCAATACCCTGGCTATCAAAATTACAATTTACCGACTTGCTAAAAATTCTCGTATCACTGATGCTTTGCTCAAAGCCGCTGAAAATGGCAAGCACGTTTCTGTGCTTTTTGAGCTAAAAGCTCGCTTTGATGAAGAAAACAATATTCGCGAAGCTCAACGATTGCAAAAAGCAGGATGCTATGTAGTTTATGGCATTGGTGGATATAAAACACATACCAAACTATGCCTCATTGTACGCAAAGAGGATAACCAAGTGGTTCGTTATGTGCACCTTTCGAGCGGCAACTACAATGAAGAAACAGCTCGGATTTACACAGATGTCGGTTTACTGACCACTCACGAAGACTATGCCGCTGACGTTTCCGAATTCTTCAATGTAATTACAGGACACTCTGTTCCTGATTATTACAAGTGCCTTATTACGGCTCCTCGTGAAATGCGAACTCGTTTGGCACAACTCATTCGCAATGAAGCCGAAAATGCCCGCAAAGGCTTGAAAGCAGGTATTGCCATTAAGGTCAATTCTTTGGAAGATAGAGAAATTATCAATGAATTATACGAGGCATCTAAAGCAGGAGTACCCATTAAACTAATGATACGAGGCATTTGCTGTTTGCGACCACAAAGAGTAGGTTTAAGTGAAAATATTGAAGTGCGTTCGATTGTAGGCGATTATTTGGAGCATACTCGCTTGTATTATTTCTACAACAATGGCAATCCGCTTGTATATGGCGGTAGTGCCGATATGATGGTTCGTAGCTTTGACAGACGCTTGGAATCATTATTCCTCATAACAGATAAGTTTTTGCGTATGCAAGCCACAGCAATTTTGGCTTACAATTTCCGCGATAATGTCAATGCTTATGTATTGCAGGAAGATGGCTCTTACAAGAAAGTAGAAGCCAAAGAAGGAGAAAAACCCTTCAATATTCACAAAGAGTTTTACAAAATAACAGAAGAAGATGTAAAACAAGCAAAGATTTTTGAGTTTTAGTTGGCAAAATAGCTTTCTTTAAGGATATGAAAGGCTTCTTCAAAGGTCTTCCCCTCTTGAATGAGTTGCAAGGTGGGTTCAATAATTTGGGGGCTGTATTCAAATATTTGGCTCAATTTTTCTACAAAAGCAATTTCTTTTTCGTGAATAACTCCATCTGCCAGAACCATCGTGAGTAGGTCGTACCAATAATGAAACTTTTCCAAAGGTTTTTTGGGTAAAGAAAGCGAAATAGGGTCGGCACTTTTTTGTAATTTTTGCAAATACCCCGAAGATACGCCCAACTTGCGTGCTATGGCAAGCAATAATTCGTATTCGTGCAAATGGAAAAAACCATCTACTTTTGCCAAACTCAAAAGGTTGCTCAAATGCTTTTTGTTTTGTGAAGATAAAAATAAATCATCAAACATAGTCGTTCTTATTTTTTCACATAAATACGAAAAAAATTCAAAAAGGTTTTGCACTTTTTGAATGAAAATAGCATTTTTGTAAGATTTCAACCGATTTTCCAACAAATAATATGCTTTACAAACTTTTAGGAAAAAGCGGTTTGCGAGTTTCGGAACTCTGCTTAGGAACAATGACTTTCGGAACAGAATGGGGCACAGGTGCTGACTGGGCAGAAAGTAAAAGAATTTTTGATGCTTATACAGCAAAAGGTGGAAACTTCATTGATACTGCCAATCGCTATACCGAAGGCACAAGCGAAAAATGGGTTGGGGAGTTTATTGCTTCGCAAAGAGATTATTTTGTACTTGCTACCAAATACACGCTTTACGATGACAGAAAAAATCCGAATGCTTCGGGCAATCACCGAAAAAACCTGAGGCGTTCTGTGGAGCAAAGCCTGAAAAGGCTCAACACCGATTATATTGATTTGCTTTGGCTTCATGCTTGGGATTTTACTACTCCTATTGAAGAAGTGTTGCAAAGCCTCCACGATTTGGTGCGTTCGGGAAAAGTGCTGTATATTGGTATTTCCGATACTCCTGCTTGGATTGTTTCTAGTGCCAATACAATGGCTGAACTGCGAGGCTGGGAAAGTTTTATAGCCTTACAAATAGAATATAGCCTTATCCAGCGTACTTCCGAAAGAGATTTAATTCCTATGGCAAAGCATTTCGGTTTGGCTGTGCTTGCTTGGTCGCCTTTGGGAGCAGGTGTGCTTACAGGCAAATACAATCAGGGCATACCAGCAGATGTTCGTTTGACAGAAAACAGCCGAAAACTTATTCCCCAAAATATTAGAATTGCTCAAAAAGTGAGCGAAATAGCTCAAATGTTGGGTTATACACCTGCACAAGTAGCCTTGAATTGGCTTCGCAGTCAGCACCAGCAACTTTTCCCAATCATAGGAGCAAGAAAACTCAGCCAAATAGAAGACTCCTTGGGCTGTTTGCGTTTCCAACTTCCCAGCGAAATGCTCAAAGAATTATCTGAAATAAGTGCCATAGAGCTAGGTTTCCCTCACGATTTTCTTGCGTATCCTACGGTACAAGATGTTGTTTTTGGTGATTATGCAGGTAAAATTCAAAATCATAGGCTTAAATGAAAAAAATCAGGGATTTTGTTAAAGTTTTGCAGAAACAGTAAAGATTTATAAATTTGAAAATCTTTCTAACCTAAACGCAACACTGTATGACTTACTATTATAGAATGGGCAAAATTCCGCCCAAACGCCACATTCAGTTTCGTCAGCCTGATAATTCACTTTATTACGAAGAACTTGTAAGTTCCAAAGGTTTTAGTGGAATATATTCCAATTTGTACCACATCTATGCTCCTACACGCATCAAACGTGTAGAAAAATCTGTACCTCTACCGCTGAAAATGCTCATAGAAAGACCTTTGCTACAAACCCACCTAAAAACTTCTGATGCAGGCTTTACAGGAAAAGACTTTTTAGAGGCTCGCAAAATACTTATGGCTAATCAGGATATTCGCATCGCTATCTGCAACCCTGAAAATCTTTCAATGGATTACTACTATAAAAATGCTGAAGCCGATGAAATGATTTATCTGCACGATGGTAGTGGCTATCTGGATACGCAGTTTGGTAGATTGCGTATTCAAAAAGGCGATTACGTAATTATCCCACGCACCACCATTTATCGCATTCGCTTTGATGAAGCCCCCGTCCGTTTGCTTATTATGGAAGCAATGGGACCCATTGAAACCGTAAAGCGATATCGCAACGAACTGGGGCAATTATTAGAACATTCACCTTATTGCGAAAGAGATATTCACCCGCCCCAAGAACTCATTACTGAAACCGAAAAAGGCGAATATCACGTAAAAATTAAAAAGGGAGGCTTTTTACATCACTATGTCTATGAACATAGCCCTTTTGATTTGGTAGGTTGGGATGGCTTTTTATATCCTTACACTTTTTCCATTTACGATTTTGAGCCTATCACAGGGCGTATCCATATGCCACCACCTATTCATCAGACATTTCAATGCTGGGGTGCAGTAGTTTGCTCTTTTGTACCTCGTCTTTTCGACTACCACCCACTTGCTATACCTGCTCCTTACAATCATTCAAATATTGACTCTGACGAAGTGCTTTTCTATGCAGAAGGAGAATTCATGAGCCGAAAAGGCATTGATAGAGGTTCTTTCACACTTCACCCCGGAGGCTTGCCTCACGGACCTCACCCCGGTACCGTAGAAAAAAGTATCGGAGCAAAAGAAACCTACGAATACGCTGTGATGATTGATACTTTCAAGCCGCTCTACATTACCGAAGAGGCTTTGCCTTTTGTTGATGAAAAATATCCGATGAGTTGGACAGAGTGAGAAAAAATGAGTGAGTTTTTCTTTTTCGCTGAAATTTTGCCAAATTTGCAGGCAAAATTTCAGCTATGCAGATTATTTTAGAGAAAGTTGTCCCCGAGCCGCTTGCCGAAGTTCTCAATCCGCAGTCGGAAGTTTGGAATACTACTCTTACTTTTGAAAAAGGCAAGCATTATCAAGTTTATTCGCCTTCGGGGAAAGGAAAATCTACTTTTCTGCATATCGTTTACGGGCTTCGCAAAGATTTTCAGGGCACTCTGCTGATAGCAGGAAAAAACAGTCAGCAACTTTCTGCCGAAGAATGGGCAAACATTCGGCAAAATCATTTTTCCATTGTTTTTCAGGATTTACGTCTTTTTCTACATCTTACGGCTTGGGAAAATTTGCTTATCAAAGCCGCTTTATACACCCACATTTCTGAAAAAGAGTTGCAAGAGCAAGCAGAACTATTAGGGGTTGCTCACGTTTTACAAAAAAAAGCTCATACGCTTTCCTATGGAGAAAGGCAACGCATTGCTATTATTCGGGCTCTGATACAACCTTTTGAGTGGTTATTGCTTGATGAGCCTTTTAGCCATCTGGATAGTGTCAATACCCAAAAAGCCTGTGAACTTATTACCCAAAAAGTTCAAAAACAAAATGCTTCAATACTGATGACCTCTCTGGGGGCAGAGCAAAGTTATTTTTTACGTTTTGATGAAAAAAAATTGTTAGGATAACCAAACCCAACTTACCGATTATGTTGAACATAGAAAGTTATAATTTTTCAGGCAAAAAAGCACTCGTAAGAGTGGATTTCAACGTTCCTCTGGATAAAAATACTTTTGAAGTAACAGACCTTACTCGTTTGAAGGCTCACGTGCCTACTATTGGCAAAATAGTGAAAGAGGGAGGCTCAGCTATTTTGATGTCGCATCTGGGCAGGCCCAAAGGCGGCTATGAAGAAAAATACTCTCTCAAACACGTAATTCCTGCTTTGGAAAAACTTTTGGGGCAAAAAGTATTCTTTGCATCAGATTGCATCGGCGAACAAGCCCAACAAATGGCTCAAAATTTGAAAGCAGGTGAAATACTACTTTTAGAAAATGTACGCTTTTACGCAGAAGAGGAAAAAGGCGATGAAGCATTTGCCCAAAAATTGGCTCGTTTGGGTGATGTGTATGTGAATGATGCCTTTGGTACTGCTCATCGCAAACACGCTTCCACAGCAGTGATTGCCCAATTCTTTAAAGAAAAAATGGCAGGTTTTCTGATGAAGGCAGAAATTGATAATGCTCAAAAAGTATTAGAAAATGCCGAAAGACCTTTTACTGCTATTATGGGGGGAGCAAAAATTTCAGATAAAATTCTTGTTATCGAACGGCTTTTAGAAAAAGTTGACAATTTGCTTATTGGGGGTGGAATGAGTTATACCTTTTTCAAGGCGATGGGAGGTGAAGTAGGTAGTTCGCTTGTAGAGGCAGATAAATTAGATTTGGCTAAAAATCTCATTGAAAAAGCAAAAGCCAAAGGGGTAAATTGGGTCTTGCCCCAAGATTCGGTAATTGCCGATGCTTTCAATAATGAAGCTAATCGTAAAGAGGCTGATAATATGCAGATTCCTGCGGGTTGGATGGGTCTGGATATTGGTAACAAAGCCATCGAAACGTTTTCAAAACTCATCAAACAATCCAAAACTATTCTTTGGAACGGACCCGTAGGCGTTTTTGAAATGCCTAATTTTGCCAATGGCACTGCCTCAGTAGCCAAAGCCATTGCAGAAGCTACTGTAAATGGTGCTTTTTCACTAATTGGAGGAGGAGACTCGGCGGCGGCGGTGAATCAGTTGGGCTATGGAGAACAAATGTCCTATATCTCCACAGGGGGCGGAGCATTGCTGGAATATATGGAAGGAAAAGAATTGCCCGGTGTAAAGGCTCTGGAAAAATGAAAAGATGAGTTATCAGCAATTACATAGCTTATCAGGCTATGTAGTTGCTAATCAATAATCTAAAATAGGACTTTTAAGAATCAGATTAGGGTCAGGGCAAATTTCTTTGTAGAACTCTAATTTTTCGGCAGAACATACCCCCGGAAAATCGCCATAGTAGCCTTGCATATCTAAAATAAGCTGAAAGTGCAAATGTGGTGACCAGTCCCCATTTTCAGGATAGTTACCTATTTCAGCAAATTTTTCACCTTGTAGAATTTTTTGACCTACACGTTTGCCTTCCAGAGATTTTCGGCTCAAATGCCCATACAGCGTATAGAATTTGAAATATTCGGTTTGGTGTTCTAAAATAATAGTAGGACCATAGTCGCCAAGGCGATTATTATCTTGTAAACTGTGAATACTTGCCTGATACGGTGCAAAAATAGGAGTTTCTGCCTTTGTCCAGATGTCTATTCCTAAATGAAATTCTCTTTTTTCGGTATCGTTACTAAAATGCTTGCTACGCCGATACAGCGTCCTTTTTTCTAAATATCCCCCAATCAGTGCTTTTTTACAGGCGAATTGTAACTGATTGTTGAGCCATTTTTCCATTTTTTCACTGCCCCAAGTATAAATGACTTCACAAATGGCATTATTTTCCGAAAGGTCTATAAGAAGCGTATCGTTCTCGTCAAGAGCTAATGGCAATACAGCTGAAAAAGGAATATGAGCCAAAACTCTTTCAGGTGTGGTTTGTAACATATGTTTGAGGTATTTTTGTATAAAAACACTACAAGGTCAAAACGTTGTTATTTTACATTTATTGTTTGGTTGTAAAACTTCAAGAATACTTTCAGCTTTGAGCAAACATTCTTGATATTCTTGCCGAGCCTCTGAATCGTATGTAATGGCACTGCCTACCATAAAAGAAAGATATTTTTGAGCTTCGTCATAGAAAAGAGTACGAATGACTACATTGAAATCAAAATCTTGTGAAGGCGAGAAATAGCCTATTGCACCTGAAAATAAGCCTCTCTTGCTATATTCGTATTGTTCAATGAGTTCCATTGCTTTTATCTTCGGAGCACCCGTCATGGAACCCATCGGAAAAGCATGGCGAATAACTTGCTGATTAGAAATGCCTTCTTTTATTTCTGCTTCGATGGTAGAAATCATTTGCCAAACCTTAGGAAAAGCATACATACCAAATATTTCACTGACTTTGGTGGAGCCTATCTTGGCACTGCGAGCCAAATCGTTGCGTACTAAATCTACAATCATCATATTTTCGGCAAGCTCTTTTTCGCTGTGAAGCAGTTTTTCCTTTTGTAATTTATCCGTTTCAAGATTTTTGCCTCGGCGGATAGTACCTTTGATAGGCTGAGAGATGATTTTATTCCCCTCTTTTTTCAAAAACCTTTCAGGAGAGGCACAGAGGGCATATTTTTTACCTACTTTCACAAAAGCTGAAAAAGGCATAGGACTCACCCGACACAAACGCAAATAACTTTGCAAAGGCTCAATAAAAGCATTTTCAGCAAAAAACTCGATGCAATAATTGAGTTCATATACATCGCCTTTACGAATATGCTGACGAATGTTTTCAACAATTTCCGAGTAATTTTCTTGGCTTACACGTTGTTTGATAGTTGAAATGCTATTGGTAGCATTTGGTAAAGCTATTTTTGGGAATAACTCTGAAAATACTCTCTCTGAGCAGTTTTCGTTTCCCCAAATTTCTATTTCTTTTTCTTGCCAAATAAAAAGCCATTGAGGAATAAAACACAGACTTTCTGGAAATGCTAAAACATCAAGATTTTGGCTCTGTAAGTTTTCGATTTGGTTTTTCAAATCGTAGCCCAAATACCCGAAAACCCATTCTTTTGAGGGCAAGTTTTCATCAAGAAAAGAAACAGAAAGGCACTCATTGCTTACGGCAAGCATTTTGTTCCATGTGCCATTAGGGTAGTTTTTCTTTTGCCAGTCGTTAGGATTGAGAAAGCAGACATATTCAAATTGAGTAGCCCAAGCAAGCACTTCCAAATCGCTTGTGGCATCAATGCTGAACAGAAATTTTACCATCAACTTGTTTTTGAGAGATTTCTGCTTTTGGAATATGATTAGGAATAATCAGAGTAAATTTTGTTCCTTGCCCTAGCTCTGAATGAACAGTAATTCTGCCACCGAGCTTTTGGATAGTTTCTTTAACAATATACAAACCCAAACCTGAACCTTTGCTATCGTAAGAAGCTCGGTAAAACATATCAAAGATTTTTCCTAAATGTTCGTTGGCAATTCCTGAACCATTATCGCTTACTTCAATTTTGGCTTCTTTGGCGGTAATAGTCGCTTCTATATTGATAAAAGGGTTCAGCTTGCGGATATTATGATAGTGGATAGCATTAGAAAGCAGATTGTTGAGTATAATACAAAGCCTTTTGCTATCAGTATAAAAAGGGCTTTCAGCGTAGATACGTGTGTTTTTCTTGATAAACAGAGATTTTTCAAGATAGTTGAGATTTTCGTAAATTTCATCAATAAGTTTTTGCAAATCTATGACTTCGTAGGTTATCTCCAGACGAGAGTTGCGAGAGTAGTTAATAATATCTTTGATGAAATTATCCAATTTATGAATACTCTGCTCCATCATATCCAAATAATGAAAAATCATTTCTGTATCTTTTTCCATTTTGGCGATATTGATAAGGCCGAGTACCGAAGCCAAAGGAGCTTTCAAGTCATGAGAGGCACTATACACAAATCTATCTAATTCACTATTGATTTTAGTGAGCTCTTCGTTTTGTTCTTGCAGTTTTCGTTGATTCTCTTTGGTTTCCGAAATATCCCGAATAGCCCCATCAAAATAAATATTTCCTTTATCATCTTTTTGGGCAATAATACTCATCAAGCCCCAAAAATGTGAACCATCTTTTTTGCGAAAAACTACTTCTTCGTTTTTTACTACACCATCTTTAAGCAAACGATTGATTACTTCACTTCGCTTTTGTGCATCTACGTACAACTCTTCGGGATTAAGATTGAAGACTTCTTTTTCTTCATAGCCAAAGAGTTTCATAAAAGCATCATTAGCATAGATAAGTCCTTGATTGGGGGTGCTTCGGTAGATAGCTTCTTGGATATTCTGACTAATAGAGCTGAGTAGTTGTTGGTTGTATTGAATGGTTTGTTCAGCAATTTTTTGTTTGGTGATATTTTTGCCAAAAATAGAAACCCCTACAATCTCGCTATTTACTATAATCGGAAACAACTCTACCTGAATATAATGCTGAAATTCGGGGTAATAGTCTATGTAAGTTTGTTTCTTACCTTGTAAAAGAGCCATTTCAAAGCGTTTTTGCCAAAACTTGGTTTTGGGAAACCGTTCAATTTTTTCTAAAAAATTATCGCCATAATGTACTTCTTCTCGATAAGTGTGCCATATGTATTGTTCAAATTTGATATTGTACTCTACCAAACGGAATTGAGTATCCAAGAGCCAAATAGCCATATTGCTATTATCCAGAATGGCACGTAAGTTGCGTTCTTTTTCTATGATTTGACGAGATTTTTCGTGCAACTCGGTTTCTTGTTTGGCAAGTTTTTGGTTGGAATGATAGATAATGGTTTGGGCAATGAGTTCTCGAAAGGTCATTCGATAGCGTTGAAGAGCCGTAAAAGCGGCAACGATTACGCTTCCCAGAATAAGAAAAAAGTCGTATACAGCATGAGGAGTGCCAAAGTGATCTTGTAAAGCAATGGTGAATAATATTAGTCCTAAAATGCTTTGAACTACAAGAAAAAGAATTTTTACGATTACAAACAAATGAATGGCTATCAGCCCTGCTGAGGCAATGATAATGAAAATTTCAGGTACATTGGCAAGCGAACATTGCTCCCAAATCATTCCAGAAGCAATGGTAGCATTACTGACCAAAAAATAAAAGATATTGGGAGCTATATCTTTACTACGAAAAAAAGCATAAAACCCAAGAGGCAAGAGCCAAACTAAATTTGCCCAAAGAAAATAGCTATTATGTTTTACACCTGTGAAAAGAGCCACGACATTTTCCACCAAAAAAATACCTACAAGAATAAAAAATATGTATTTTTGGCGGTTTTTAGAAACAACTATTAGCTTTCTTTCAATAATTTGGTTAAATATTTCTTCGGCTTTATAATGCGTACTCATTCTAGAAACCAATGGTTAAAGATAAAAAAAATCTTTCAAAGTTAATTGATTTT
Organism: uncultured Cytophagales bacterium; assembly: GCA_938002655.1. Taxonomy (GTDB): domain Bacteria; phylum Bacteroidota; class Bacteroidia; order Cytophagales; family Thermonemataceae; genus Raineya. The sequence goes on along the minus strand of CALLAC010000007.1, from coordinate 139,363 downwards.
CAAGAAGAAAACAAAATCTTTGTAGCACTTTTGGAGCGAAATCTTGTAAGTTTTCAGGGCTTAAAATATCAAAAAGTTAGGAGATTGCTAAAAAAATGTGAAATTTTATTTGCTTTTTTGCTTATTTTGCAGAACTTTTTAGCTCTCGTATCTTGGGCACAAATACTCAATGATAGCACGCAAAATGTTTATGGATTTTCTACTACTTTCAAAATTTCTGAATATCAAGTATTTCGCAAGCAGGATAGTACTTTGCAAAAGATAGACAGCACACTTACGAACTTTCATACCTTTGATTTGGTAAGAAAAAATCGTTTTTTATATCAAGATTTGGGGCATAACTTGGGTACACCTGCCAAGCCTGTATTTTATCAGTTACCTTTGCAGGCAGGAGTACAATGGGGTATCCGAAGTTATGAAGCTCATAAAATTCACCCTGATAGTGTGTATTATTACGATACAAAATCACCTTACAGCGATTTTTTCTTTGTACAAGGAGGGCGTGGTCAACAAATTGCAGGTGTAGAATTTACTCGAAATATCACTGAAAGGTCAAATTTTGGTTTTATTTTTCAAAGAACTAATACTTTTCGGCAGTATGCAGTAAGCCCCAACCGAACTGAAAACGCTATTTTGGAGCAGTATAAAGCGTTGGCTTGGTTTCGTTTTTTTTCTAAAAATAAGCGTTATCAGTTACTTGCTCACTATCATCATCTCAATAGCCCGCTTAAAGAATTGGGCGGAGTAAAAAATGGCGAAAATCCTGAAATTTTATACAATTATCAGCAAACAGAAGCTCAACTGGTTGGCGAGCCTCGTAGCTGGCAAATTTACGACAGAGTGCGTTTGTATCAAGAATATAGCTTGGATAGTACAAAACATTTGAGCATATTCCATAGCATACAATTTGAAAAACAACGCGACAGTTATTTTGACGGCAGTTTTGAAGCTAATCAGGCATTTTATCTGAAAAATGCTTTACCTACTTTTCCTATCATTGATGATTTCTCGTTTAATCTGAAAGAAGTTAACGACAATTATCAATTTCGTTTGCTTACCAATCAGGCAGGTATACGTACTACTTGGCCAGGGCTAGGGCTTTGGGGCTATCTGAAAAGAAGAGATTTAGGGCTAAAAAGCAACTTCAAAGATTTATATCGCTTGCAAAATTTATCAGAAAATTATTTGGGCGGAATGTTGCAAACTACTTTACCGTTTAGAGCTCATTTAGAAGTGCAAGCCGAATATCTCTTAGGTAAAACGGATTATCTTCTACAAGGAAAACTTTCGCATACACTCTTGCAAGCAAGCCTGAAAAGTATTTCTTTTTCGCCTGCTTTGATAGAAAATCGTTATTTTTCGCGTATAAGGTCTTGGGATTATCAAAATAACTTAAAAAACACTTTTGCCCAAGAGCTATGGGCAGAATTGCAGATGCCTTTTCGAGCTTTCTTGCTGAAACCTTCTTTGCGTTATCAATTGATTACCAACCATATCTATTTTAATAGAGATACAATAGGTTACATTTTCCCCGACCAACTGCAAAATACTTTGCAAATTTCGCAATTGGGCTTGCAGTTGAACGTTCGAGTTAGAGATTTTTTCTTTGAAAATCAAATTTTTTATACTCGCAACCTTTCAGGCTTTGATGCCATACGCTTTCCTGAATGGCATTTCTGGGGCAGTTGGTACTATGAAAAGGGTCTTTTCCGAGAAGCCTTGCTTTTGCGGGTTGGTATAGATTGGCACTGGCGTAGTGCATACTTAGCCGATGCCTATATGCCAGCTTTGAAACAATTTTATTTGCAAAACGATTTTCTTGTTCGAGCCTATCCTATAAGTGATTTTTTTGTAAGTTTTCGTGTTCGTAAAGTAAGAACATTTCTGAAAATGACCCACTGGAACGAAGGGATTTTGTCTCCACCCGATAATGGCTATGTCGTAACTCCTTTCTATGCAGGTTTTCGTAGAACTTTCGGACTAGGAATTAGTTGGCGTTTGTTTGATTGATGTCAAGTAAGATTTTGACAAAAATCATTGGTTTTTACTTGTTATTTTGCCGAAGACTTTACAACTTGAAGCATCAATCAACCTTTGTAGTTTATGGTGTATGTTTCTTTTGAGCAAGCCTTTTCGGTGGTAAAGTCGGGGCAACGAGTTTTTTTTCATGGTGTTGCCGCCAATCCACAGCATTTAGTACGAAAATTTGGCGAGTATGTTCTTGCCAATAATCTGAAAGATTTGGAAGTAATCGCTTTTTCTCCTTTCGGAAAGTTTGAATTAGCTGATGCCAAGTATGCCCCGCATCTGAAAATCAATGCGTTGTTTGTATCTGATGCGATACGACCTGCCGTTGATGAAGGAAGAGCTTCCTATGTTCCTGTGTTTTTGAGCGAAGTTCCTGAATTGTTTCTCAATGATGTATTACCTACCGATGTAGCATTCTTTAATGTTTCGCCGCCTGATATTCACGGATTTTGTACTTTGGGCGTTTCGGTAGATTGTGCTATTTCAGTACTTAAAAAAGCAAAAGTCTGCATTGCTCAAATCAATCCGCAGATGCCACGTACACACGGCGATAGTTTTGTGCATATCAGCAAGTTTCAGTATGTAGTGGAGTATGATGAACCCCTGCCCGAAATTCCACCACTAGAAATCAGTGATGTAGAAATGAGAATAGGTAAGTTTTGTGCAAGTTTGGTTGAAGACGGAGCAACCCTACAAATGGGCATTGGAGGTATTCCGAATGCGGTACTGGCAAACCTGACTAACCACAAAGATTTGGGAATTCATACTGAAATGTTTTCCGATGGAGTGGTGCCTCTTGTAGAGAAAGGAGTAATTACAGGAAAGTACAAAGTAAGGCATCCGGGCAAAATTGTAGCTTGCTTTGTAATGGGAACCCGAAAAGTTTATGATTTTATTCATGATAATCCTTTGGTAGCAATGCTCGATACCAACTACACGAACGAAGACTCTGTCATTCGTACCAATCCGAAAGTTGTAGCTATCAATAGTGCGATTGAAGTAGATTTGTTGGGGCAAGTTTGTGCCGATACCATAGGCTTGAGGCAATATTCGGGTATTGGTGGACAAATGGATTTTATACGCGGAGCGGCCCTTTCGCCCGGTGGAAAGCCCATTATAGCGATTCCTTCGGTAACGAATAAAGGACAATCCCGAATAGTTCCTTTGCTCAAGCCGGGGGCGGCAGTAACTACTACACGAGCACACGTACATTATATTGTTACAGAGTATGGAGTAGCATACTTGTTTGGTAAAAATATCAAACAGAGAGCCAAAGCTCTTATAGAAATAGCACACCCAGACCACCGCGAAGAGCTGGAGCGTCAGGCTTTTGAAAGAATAAAAACTTATTGGTAAGAACTATTTTGCCTGCTCAAATCATGCTCATCAGAAGGTTTGAGCAGGGCTATTCCATAAAATATTCCCCCAATAATAGTTCCCAAGTTTCTTTGTAGATACGATTCTGTAAAAGCCGAAAGAAATAAAATCAAAAGTATACCTAAACCCAAATAATTTTTTTCTTTCCACAAAGAAGGTACAGGTAAAAAAAACAAAGCCAGCCAAGCGAGCAATCCTATTATTCCCAAGGCTATCCAAGTTTCAAAAAACTGATTGTGAGCATTGTAGCGATTATATCGAGAGGCAAAATAAAACTTGTACTCATCATAAATTTTTTGGAGTTCGTCTTGTCCATCGCCCGTACCTACGCCAGTAAGCCAGTTTCGCCGAATAAGCTCTTTGGCACAAGTCCATTGAGCAAAACGCAGACTCACTCCGTCCCAATTTCTGCCCAAAGAATGGTCTTGGATTTTATCCAAAACAATTCTTTCCTGAGTATTCCAAAGAAAACTGAAACGATGGCGAGTATAAGGAGTAAGCAAAATAACCCCTATCAAAATACCAATGATGGCAATTCCCCATAACAACCCTTTCCAAACTTTATTTTGTTTTCGGAAATATTCTAAAAAAAATACTGCAAATCCGAGCATAAAAATACCAATTTGCATACGAGCCGCAACCAGAAATATTGTAAGCAAAAAAAAGCCGAGAAGCATAATTTTTTTTGTACTTGCAGAAAACATTGAAAGATATTGAGGAAAAAAGAAGTCTATAAGCAAAAAGAAGCTAGCAAAGCAAATAAGGATTGCAAAATAGGTAGGTTCGGCATGAAAAGCAGTAAAATTTTGATAGTACAAATAATTTGTCCATTCGAAATGCGGCTTGTGCCAATCCTGAAAAACCCTGTAAAAAGCCCTTATGTAGCACAAAAGAGCAAAAATCGCTACCCCTAGCACAAAAAGTCGTAAATAATTTTGTAGAGTGATTTTTGAGGTAGGGAAAACCTGCATTGAAAGAGGCAAAGACCACAAAGGAACAAGCAAACCTATTAGAAACCAGCCCCATTCAGTATTTTCGGTGTAAAACATTCCTATAAAATGCAATAGCAGAAAAAAAGAAAGCAGAAAAAATAGCTTTTGGTATTTCCATAAATTTTTTCTGTAATTTTGGTGTAGCAAGAGTGCAACTATGGCATTAGCCCCTATGATTACCCAAGCAATATTACGTGGAGCAGGAACATAAAAAGGCAGTGTAAGCAGAAATAAACTTACCAAAATTTCGTGGATAGCTACCTGGATTGGCGTTTGAGTAAAATAACTTTGAATTTTACTTTTCAGACTTGCAACCATTTTTGTTTTTTTGCGGTCAAAGATATAAATTTGCAAAAAAAACAAGTGGAAAAGACTGTTAAAGTTTTAGGCATACCACTTTACAACCAAAACATACCTAATGCAGTAGCCGAATTGATACGAATTTGTAAAGAAGAACCTCCCCAAAATCGTTTGGTTAGTGCTACAGGGGCTCACGGTTTGGTGTATGCCCAAGAAAATGAAAGTTTTGCAAGAATTTTGCAAGATTTTTATTGGAACTTGCCTGATGGAATGCCCAGCGTATGGATAGGCAGGTGGAAAGGAGCTAAACAAATGCAGAGATGTTATGGACCAGGCTTTTTTGCCGAAACAATGAAAAAAACTGCTACTACAACCATCAAACATTTTCTTTGTGGTGGGAAAGAAGGAGTTGCAGAGGAATTGAAAGAAAAATGTGGCAAAAAATTTGGTAATTATAACATAGTTGGAACTTACTGCCCACCTTTCCGAGAGATGACAGATACGGAAATGAAAGAATTAGGGCAAAAAATTCAGGAAAGTCAGACAGATATTGTATGGGTAGGTTTGAGTACACCCAAACAAGAAGTTTTTGCCATGAAGTTGTCTAAATTCATACAATGTCAATTTATAATTACTGTTGGTGCAGCTTTTGACTTTCATACCGACAGGGTGAAACGAGCTCCTCGTTGGGTTCAAAACATAGGTATGGAATGGTTTTTTCGCTTGATGATGGAGCCCAAGCGTTTGTACAAACGTTATTTGCATGTTGTACCAAAATTTATCTATTTGAATTTTTTAGAACTTCTTAAACTACGAAAAGTATGAAAAAAGTTTTAGTTTGTGGTGCAGGTGGCTTTATTGGGGGTCATCTAGTAAAAAGATTGAAACAAGAAGGTTTTTGGGTACGTGGTGTAGATTTGAAGCATCACGAGTACATTCAGCTACCTGCCGATGAATTTATAATAGGCGATTTGCGTGATGTGCAGGTATGCAAAGAGGCTTTGAAAGATATCGACGAGGTCTATCAACTTGCCGCAGATATGGGAGGAGCAGGCTATATTTTTACAGGAGAAAACGATGCCAACGTAATGCACAATTCGGCTACTATCAACTTAAATATTGCTGATTTGGCTGTAAAAATGGGTATAAAAAAGGTGTTTTATTCCTCCTCGGCTTGTATATATCCTGCCTACAACCAAGAAGATCCTAATAATCCGAAATGCTCAGAAGATTCTGCTTATCCTGCCGCTCCTGATAGCGAATACGGATGGGAAAAACTTTTCAGCGAGCGTTTGTTTCTGGCTTATTACCGCAATTATGGTTTGCAAGTGCGTATAGCTCGTTTTCATAATATCTTCGGACCCGAAGGTACTTGGCAAGGAGGCAAAGAGAAAGCACCCGCCGCTATATGCCGTAAAGTAGCCGAAGCCGAAGAAGGAGGTTTTATCGAAATATGGGGCGATGGCAAGCAAACGCGTTCTTTCCTTTATATCGATGAGTGTATTGAAGCTGTTCGCAGGCTTATGGAATCTGATTTCACCGGACCTGTCAATATTGGCTCGGAAGAAATGATTAGTATCAACGGTTTGGCAGAACTTGTTATGGATATTGCAGGTAAAAAACTTACTATCAAAAACGTATCAGGTCCTGTGGGGGTTAGAGGCAGAAATTCTGATAATAAATTGATACGCGAAAAATTAGGCTGGGATTACACAATGACGCTCCGCCAAGGTCTTGAAAAAACCTATGCGTGGATAAACGAACAAGTACAAGCCAAAAAGAAGGTAGCAGTGTAAGAGGTTTTATTTTTAGCAAAGCGAACTATCAGTCGGGTATGTTCGCTTTATTATACCAAGTCATCTTCGGGGTTACCGATTTCATATTCAATTCTATTGAAGCGAGGGGGGTCTTCGGGCATTTTAATTGCAGGTTTAGATGGAAATAGATAGTTTTTCAGAGCTTTTTCAAAAGGAGCAATGAGCGACGCCAAAACCACATTGGCAATTACCTTAAAAATAGGAATATTGCCTGTGTAGCTTTCTACAAAATTTTCAATATACACACTCACAAATTCAAAGAGCATCAGCATAGTAGTAAAAGCTAAAATAATAGTGTAGCGTGAATTTTTGCGAGTAAGCCCTAAATACACCGAAATTACTACCAAAGTCAGAAAAAATGAAACTTGTACGAGATAAAACCACCATTTTTCCCAGTAGGGCAAATCTATTCTGAATTTAAACATCAAAGGTTGTGGGTTCATTTCATCATCGCTATTAAAAGAACGTACATAAAATGTGTAAACCCCTGGTGGCAAATTCGTATAAGTTGCTGTATTTGTCTCGTTTTTTTCCGACCATTCTTTATCAAAGCCTTCTAGTTTGTATTGGTATTTAATTCTTTCAGGTACAGTGAAATGTACTCCAACAAACTCAAAAGTAAGGCTATTTTCATCATGGGCAAGTTCTACGGCAATACCATTAGAAACTTCACTCAAAGGAATAGCAAAGTCGGGATCTAAAAGATTGGTATATTTACTCCAATCAGTTTTTCGATTAAAGAGCCTGACATCAATCAGATGAAGAGTAGGCGGATTTTTGCTAGGTATATCTTCATAAGGTAGATATTTTAATATTCCATTGAAAGTACCAATCCATAGATTTTGACGAGAGTCTTTGAAAAGAGCATTTGGAAAGGTTTGCATAAGCGATAAGCCATCAATGTAGCTATAATTTTTCACCTTTTTTGTCTTGGGATTAAACCTATCTATGCCGTTTCGATGTCCTGCCCAGATATTACCTTCGCTATCTACTACCACGCTCCATAGGTTTTGAGAAGCGAAGCCGTCTTTTTCGGTGTAGCATATAAAGCAGTTGGTATCTTTGGGGGTAGCATTGGGCTTCATTTGGCAGAGTCCATTTTCAGTAGCTAACCATAGAACACCTCGGACATCTTGGGCTATGGAAAGGATAATGTTATTGGCTAATCCATTTTTAGTTGAAAAATTCGTAAAAACACCATTGCGAAAGCGGCTCAACCCTTTGTAAGTACCAAACCACAGATTTCCTTTACCATCGTTTAGGGCACAGCGAACATAGTTATCGGCAAGTCCTTGATTTTCGGAGAAAATAGTGATTTTCCCATCTTTTTCAATACGAGCTAGCCCTTTATCAGTACCTGCCCAAAGGCGGTTTTGCTCATCTTCTACAAGGCAGTAAATGGTATTATCTCGTAAGCCATCAGCGATAGTAAAATTTTTGTAGCGAGTGCCGTCATACAGCCAAAGGCCTTCTCCTACCGAGCCAATCCAAAGGTTTTTTTTATCTTTATCCCAAAGCAAGGAACGCACATTGAGGGATTTTTTTTCAGAAAACTTTTTGCTTTTAAGATCATAGGTAAGCAGATACTCGTTGGTACCAATCCAGATAAGTTGCTTATCATCTTCGGCAAAAGCCCGAATAGGCTTGTCGTAAACGAGTGGTTCATTGAACGTGATGAAACGCTTACTACTGATTTTAGAAATACCTTTATTGCTTCCAAACCAGAAATTGAGATTTTTATCTTGCCAAATACAATTGAGATTATTGCTTGAAAGTCCGTTTTGGGTAGTAAGGTGTTCTAATAAAAAGCCGTCTTGCAAAACAAAAGCCCCTTCATCGGATACGAGCCAGACTTTTCCTTCCTTATCGCAGAGCCCTGCTGAAATTTCTCCTTTGATGCCTTTGAGTTCTCCAAAAAACTGGAATTCGCCTGAAATATTATCCAACTTGTAAGCTCCTAGCGGTGTTCCAAACCAAAGGTTCAGTTTTTTGTCTTGAAAAATGCAGTGAATAGCAGTGCTAAGAATGCCGTCTTGTATATTGTAAACTCTAATTTTTTTACCATCGTAGCTTGCCAGTCCGTTGTCTGTTCCTATCCAGAGAATATTGCGGTGGTCAAAGTAGAGGGAATAAATAGTGTTGTGGGGTAATCCTTGAAAGGTAGTAAAGTTGGTAAAGCGTTTGCCATCATACTTGCTCAAACCTTCGTTGGTGGCACACCAAATATTACCATTTTTATCTTCCAAAATAAAATTGACATCATCATCCACTAATCCGTCTTTTTCTGTAAAAACTTCAAAACGCTCGCCGATAAGCCTTGCAATGCCCTGCCGAGTGGCAACCCAAATATGATAATTTTTATCTTCAATAACATATTTGACAAGATTGTTGAGCAATCCTTGCGTAGTAGAATATTTGTAGAACTTTCTTCCATCAAATTTACACACACCACCTTGCGTAGCAATCCAAATAAAGGAATTATGGTCTTCGGTAATATAATTTACATTTTCTTCGGGTAGCCCTTCAATTAAGCCATAATGCCGAAATGGATACATTTGTGCCATAAGAGGCAAAGCAAAAATCCAAATCCAGAATGACAGGTACCTCATCATTAGAAAAGCTACTAGTAAGCATTTTTGCTGTTTTTCTTGCTTTTGGTATCAGTTTTAGTATTAGTGTTTGGTGTGTTATTGCTTTTCTGATTTTTTTCTAAAAAAGCAATCTTGGCTTCTAAATCTTTAATTTTCTTTTCCAGAGCTAGTACTTGCTCATCTTTAATATTTTTAGAAGCAGATGTGAGCTTGCGAAGGTCTTGGGTAAGAGATTTTTTTTCTATTTGTAGTTCATCGATTTGCTGTTGGAGGCTGGCAATAGTAGCTCGGGCTTCTTTGAGTTCTGTTTCTTTGATATCATAACTTTTTTGAAGAGCCGCATATTTTTTATTAGAAACACAAGAAAATAAACTAAAAACTGAAAAAGTCAGAAACAGTAAACGAATGTGCAACATAGTTTTGTGATTTGGTTCGGACAATAAGTTTTTCAAAAGAACAAAATTTACTTTGGAAAAGCAAGTAAAATTTGAAATTGTTTTTCAAAAAGGTATTTTTGCAAAGATACACCAAATTTCAAAACATAGCAATCAATGCTCGGAGAAATACTCGGCAATATAGCCTCGGGAGCTATGGTAGGTTATACCACCAACGACTTGGCAGTTAAGATGCTTTTTCGTAAAAAGTTTGGCTTAGGCGGCATTGTGCTGAAAACACATCAACAATTTGTAGAAAATATCAGCAAACTCGTAGAGCGTGAAATTATCAATCATCATACCCTTGCCAAAGAATTTGATAGCCCTGCCTTCAAAACTGCCATTGAGCAAAGCGTTCAAGATTTTTACACCGAGCATTTGAGCCAACTTCTGCAAAATACTCGCTTTGCCGATATTCCCCTTGCCGAAAATACTTGGGATAATTTGAGTGAACTACTCTGCCAAATCGTGCAATCCGAACTGCAAAGCCACTTACGAAATTTCTTACAATTTGTAGAAATGAAAGATTTGCTTTCAACTACTCAAATTGAGTATATCAGCCAGAGTATCAGTGAAAAAATTGCTCATCTACCTTCGGAAATTGATTTGGAAAGCTCTTTGCAACGCATCATTGACAATATCAGTGAAAATAGCCTGCAAGATATTTTTGGCGAAATATTTGTTCGGCGTATTTCTGCAAATTTGCAAAAGATTATCGATAGTTATTATAGTTTTCTTTTGCAAACCCCCCAAAATATTCTACTGCCTTTCTCACAAAAAGTTTTACAAAATGCTGAAATAGAATACTTTATCAGCCTTTTTTCACAAAGCATTGCCCAAAAAAAAATCATCAGCCTTGTTTCTGCCGAGCAGTTTCATGGTATAGTAGCAGAGCTTTTGAAGCAAATTTCTCAGTTTCTCAACTCTCACAAGGGCAAGCTCATTATCCAAACGCTTGCTAAATTTATTATAGAAACTTTGCAAAGCGAACATACTACACTTTTTGAACTCATCAATCCTTCATTAGAGCAAAACTTTGAAAACTTTCTGCAAAAGCACTTGCCGCATATTTTACAGCGTTTTATTAGTTACATTCAAACACAAAAAAGCAAAATAGATAGCCTCGTTGACCAAACCTTTCGTAACAACACACAATTTGCTTTGCAAGAGTGGCTCTTAGATATTTTCATTGGAAGTGTAAGTGAGCAAGCACAAATAGTACAGCGAATTGTAGAATTTATTGAAAACTATGATGCAGGCGAACTTGCCCAAATTGTTACTGATTATCTGATTGACTACCTGAAAAAAAATACGATTAGCCAAATCATACAAAAATTTGATAGCCAAAAAGCTATTGACTTGCTGACGGATAACCTGCTTAAAAATTTCAATGAAATTCTTTCTCAAATTCAGCCCAATCAGTTTGATAAATATCTGGAACGAAAAATAGGTGATTTTTTGCCTTCGGTACAAATTGAAAATTTCTTGCAAAAAGAACTTCAAAAACTGCGTGAAAGTGCTTGGCTCTACAATCTTTTGCAATACTTTCGTTTTGAAAAAATTTTCATAAGTAAAATTCAGGAACAGCAAGAAGGCTTTACAAAAACTGCTCTGAAAAGTATTTTTTCAGAAACGAATTTCACTCAACTTGCCCAGTGGCTCGCTACAAAAGCCCAAAACAAATTGCAAGAAAAAGAAGTCAAAGACAAACTGCAAATCTTTTTACAAAGCTCAATCAGTAAAAATCTTGAAAAAGTACAATTACAGAATCTCCTTTCGAAAGCCGAAAGCAAAGATTTGGCTGAAAAGCTAACAGGCAGGCTTCGCAAAACGCTTAAAAATTATTGGCAAACTATCAGGCACGAAAGTTTGCAAAGCTATCTACCTTTTCTGAATGCAGATACTACCTTACACCAAAAAACAGCTGAATACCTACAAAAAACCTTACTTTTAGAACTTGAAAATTTACTTAAAGGACGCATAGAAGCCCTTGTCAAGCAAAATCTTGCTCCTTTGCCTCCCGAACGCATACGCGATATGGTAGAAAATTTTATGGGCAGAGAAGTGGCTCCTATCAATGTATTGGGGGCTATTTTAGGGGCTGGTGCAGGTGGATTGCTTTCTGCTATGCCTGCTCTGCAAAATCCGTATGCGGCAAATGCTCTCAATGGCTTGGTGTATGGCATTACGGGTTATGGCACCAATTGGCTTGCTTTGCGAATGATTTTTCGTCCTTATGAAGCCAAACGTATTGCAAGGCTGAAAGTGCCTTTTACACCGGGCATTATTAGCAAAAACAAAAGCCGTTTTGCCCAAAATATGGGCAAATTTGTTCAGCAGAGCCTTTTGAATAGAGAAAGTATTGTGAATAATTTTCACGGAAGTAGAAAACTACTTCGTGAATCGCTTCTGCAAATGATTGCCCAAGATAATTACGCCCTTTTACAAAAAACACTTACCCAAAACGAAAAGGCTATCAGTAGCTATTTGCAAAGCCAAACCGATAGCTTTTTAGATAATCAGCAAGAAACTCTTTGGAAATTTTTAGAAAAGCAAATTCAAGAGCTTTTAAAGCAGAATTTAACAAATCTGGACACAAGCTCCCTGAAAAATACTCTAAAAATGCAAGTTAGCTCGCAAAAATTGCTATTGCAAAGTGAAAAAGTAATGGCAGATATTTTAGGACTTGGCAAAAAAGCCCCTAAACACCTTGCCGATTTGCTTCCTGTAGGTACTTGGGCAATTACCGAAAAACTCTTGGATAATTTCCTCAAAAAAAACCTTGAACGCTTTTCTCAGCCCGAAAATACACACCTGTGGCTTCCTGGCTTGCAAGAGTATCTGTGGCAAGAGTACCAAATCTTAGTAAAACGTAAGATTTCAGACATTTTACAAAAAAAACCAATAGAAGACCTAAAAGCAAGTTTTTCTGATTTTGTACGCAAACAAATACGTAGCGAAAAAATACAAGAAAAAGTATTTCAAGGCTTTTCTAAAAGATTATACGCTGAAATTCACCCCGAACGCAAAATTGGTGAGGTGCTTGGAGGTAAAATTATTGAGTTTTTGAAAGAAAATGCTATTCGGCTCGTCAAAAATCTTATTCAAAAAGGTCTAGATTGGCTCAATGAGAATAAACGAGAACTTGCCAACGAAGTATATGAAAGAGCCTATAAGGAAAACCGAGCGGCGTTTATTTACAAAACAGTTATCAGAGAAACAGTTTTAGAGCTTTGCCAGTATGGCATTCCTCGTTTTTTCAGGGAGCAAATGCCCGAAATAGTTCTTACTATAGAGCAAGAAATTGCGAAAATTGGCCAAATTCCTCTATCCGAACTCAATATTCGTATCAATGAAGAGGCTCTTCTTCGTTCTATCAGTCGTTTTTCAAATGATGAAAATTTGGGAAAAACTACAGGCAAAGTAGCAGAAATGTTCTTGGAATACAGTCTTTTAGAAACTCCGCTTCTGAATTTTGTCAAAAGTGAAGATATCTTAGGCTTAAACAACCTTTCGGTACATTTTGGGGCAGAAATTACTTTATTACAAGGGCATTTGAAGTATTTAATAAACGAAAAGCCAATTTTTACGCAAACTATTGCTCATTTTATTACCCAAAATATGCAAGCCTTTGCCGAAAGCTATTCCCAACATTGGATTAGCGAAGATAGTACAATTATTGCACAAAAAATTGTCAGTTATGTACTTCAAAGCAGAGTGTTTGAAGAAGAAAAAAACAGATGGATAGATGAGATGTTTCGTTTGCTCAAAGCCGAAATTTTAGAAAATTACGTGCAAACAGAAACCTTACTAGACGATTTGCACAGAGCTTTCAAAAAAATACTGCAAAAACCGCAAGTAAGAGATTTTTTACGAAAGCGTGTTTCTACGATAATACATCAACTTTTACCACAGGTTTTACCAAATATTTTACCTTCTAGCAAAGAGTTTTTGGCATTTCAGATCTTAGAAGCTATTTTTGAGGCATTAGACGATAATTTACCCCAACTCTTACTTTCTATTGATTTACACAAAGTAGTAGTAGAAGAAATTGAAGCAATGCATCCCAAAGAAGTAGAAGCCCTTTTTTACAGTTTTGCATCGATATATTTCCGAGAGCTTATCAACTATGGTTTTGGCTTTGGGGTACTTTTTGGCTTAATGATGGACGGCCTATGGAAAGGTTTGGAAAAAATATTTTAGTTTTTTCATTGAAAGCTTTCCATCATTTCTTGTACTTTTTTTCGCCCCCATTCTGCTTTTTCAGTTTCGCTCCACAACGAGGGGAAAAAAATGATTTTCTGAAAATTAGGAGGCAAGTATTTGGTCCAGTTTGTACCGCCTGTGGCATCTATGGGTTTGCCTTTTTCTCGCAAATATTTTACTGCCGATTTGAGGTGTGCCAGTGCCCATTCTACATTAAACCAGTAATCCATTTCTCGCAAAGCCTCACAGATAGGCTCAAACATTTCATCTTGGGACAAAATTTTTTTAAACTGCTGATATAGATTTTTATTGCGGAACTTGTAAGCCCATTCTAAAAAGGTAGTAGAATACTTTTCTTCAAAATGTTGTAGCGTAATAGTTTTTTTGCCTGTTTCAGCTTCGGTAGCTCCATGTTTCCAATATATATGTTCATACATTTCGGCAATAGTAGTATTGGGCGTAATTTGGGTTCTGAAACCTGCAGAGAGCAAATTTACAAAATCTGTGGAGGCAATTTCAATAAGTCGAAATTGAGCTGATTGAAAGCCGCTAGCAGGTAAAAGAGCCATACGAAACTTTCGGAACTGTTCAGGTTGCATACCTATGCTCATTATATCAAAAGAATTGCAAAGAGCCTTGATATAACGAACTATCCGCTGAACTTTCTCTAAAAACTCTGCCGTAGGAATCGTTTGCCAAGCCGCTATTTGTTCTATTTCCCAAAGTATAAGTTTGAAATAAAGCTCAGTGATTTGATGATAAACAATAAATACCATTTCATCAGGGAAACGAGTTTTGGGTTTTTGCAGAGTTAGTAAAGTATCAACATGAATATAATCCCAATATTTGAGATAATCTAAATGTAAAAGCCCTTCTAAATTAGCGGCAAGACTTTGACCCGTTTGGCTGTATTTGTGTTCAAGAGCTTGCAGTAAGTTTTGAATAGTTGCGTTGTTTTCCATATACATTTCTTTTTTTAAATTAAGCAAAGTAAAAGAAAAACCTACAAAAACCCAAAAAAACCGCAAACTTGTGTGCAAAAGGCCTCTTTTTTTAAAAAATTTGCTAAATTGATATATTTTTGCTAAAAAAACATATCAAAACAAAATTTAATTCTAATCAAATATTTTTAGGCGTAATAAAGTTTCTATAAAAATTTTTTTAACAATATTTTCATTTGGCTCTTTCTTCTTTTTTGTTAGAGTTTTATCCTAAATTTTATAAACCATTTTTTTAAATCGTAAAAAATAAAACTATACAATTACCAAAAGTATACTTTGATTTGTATTTTTCCAACTTGTTTTTGCACTTTTGTATCGTGCTTGTTGAAATCAACTTACTTTGGTTTATGAAAAAAGTTTTTCTTTCTTGTGCAATGCTGACCTTGGGTCATTGGGCAATGGCTCAAGGTTCAGAAATTTACGGAAAAGGTATCCGTGTCAACTTGGATACCAGCGGTAAGCGTTATATACGCTTTATTACATGGCATCAGATGTGGATGCGTTACATCGATAACAATCCAGGCACTACGGTCAATGGTATTCCCGAAGCTAGTACGTGGGATATAGGCTTGCGGCGATCGCGTTTTTTGTGGTACACGCAAATTTCACCTAAATACCTGGTTTTAGCTCACATCGGTATCAACAATCAAACATTCGTGAATGGTGGTGCTTCAGGTACCCAAGGCGTAGGCGGCTATGGCGTAGGCAAAAAACCACAACTTTTCTTGCACGACTTCTGGAACGAATACCAAGTAGTAAAAGATATGCTCTACATTGGTACAGGTTTGCATTATTGGAATGGTGTGAGCCGAATGGCTAGTGCCAGTACGCTTAACTTTTTAGCCCTTGATGCTCCTATCTTCAACTGGCCACTCATTGAAGAAACCGACCAGTTTGCCCGTCAGTTCGGTATTTATGCAAAAGGTAAATTGCCAGTAGGCAAAAAGAGCTTGGATTATCGAGCCTATATTAATAAACCTTTTGCAACCCCTACTGCTGATGCAACTATACAAGCTACTCCAGGACGAGCCTTTGCAGGCAAAAACAACACAGGTGCCGTAGGAGGATACTTTTCATTTGAAATGGCAGAAAAAGAAAGTAACGTCTTACCTTTCTTTGTGGGCACCTATGTGGGCACTAAAAAAGTGTTCAATATTGGTGCAGGATTTCACATTCACCCTCAAGCCACACGAAGTTATCAGCCTACAGGCGATGGCGTGAATTACAAATGGGAAAGCCACGATATGAAACTCTTTGGAGTAGATTTATTTACCGATATGCCTCTCAACAAAGAAAAAGGTACAGCCTTTACAGGTTACTTGCTTTACCAAAATATGGATTTTGGCCCTAACTACATCAGAGCTATTGGTATCATGAATGAAGGTTTGAATGGATTGCCTGGTTCGGTACTACAAGGTGGAGGAAATGCAGATTGGAGAATAGGTACAGGAGAAATTATTTATGGCGAGGCAGGCTATTTACTACCTAAAAAAACTTTGGGTAATAAAGGAAAATTGCAAGTATTTGTTACCGGTAACTACCGAAATTTTCAGTTTCTTGCAGAACCTTCTTTGGATTATGGAGCAGGATTCAATTATTATATCGATGGGCATCATGCCAAGATTTCTTTGAAATACCAAACCCGACACATCTACGAAGGTAACTTCAACATTGACACGGGCGAAAAGCCAAAAATCAATACCGACCCTAACTTGGTAGGTGGCAGAAAACGCTTAGGCGAGCTAATTGTGCAAACAATGATTTACTTGTAAAAATTAAGGAAAAAACTACCTCCTAACTCTTTTCATTAAAATCAACTTTAAAAGTATACTTCTATGTCAACAACTCTTTCAAACCAAACACAAGCCCTACAAACCCAAACAGATAAGGGGATTTGGGGCGTTATCACAGCCTCTTCAGTAGGTACGCTGATTGAATGGTACGACTTCTACATTTTCGGAAGTTTGGCGGCAATGGGCATTATTGGAAAGCAATTTTTCCCTGGCGATAACCCTACGGCGGCATTTTTGAGCTCTTTGGCAACCTTTGCGGCAGGCTTTATTGTACGCCCTTTTGGAGCATTATTTTTCGGTAGATTAGGTGACCTGATAGGTAGAAAATACACCTTTTTAGTCACACTCATCTTGATGGGCGGCTCTACGTTTTTCATTGGTTTGGTACCTAGTTATGCCACCTGGGGAGCAGCGGCACCACTTACAGTACTAATTCTACGCTTGCTACAAGGATTAGCCCTCGGAGGAGAGTACGGCGGAGCGGCCACGTACGTAGCCGAACATTCAGCCTACAATCGCAGAGGTTATTTTACTTCTTTTATTCAAACTACAGCTACATTAGGCTTGCTGATGTCTATCGGTGTTATTATTCTTACGCAAAGTGTATTACGCGATGAAAATGGAGTAAACCCAAATGCGGCTTTTGAAGAATGGGGCTGGCGTATTCCTTTCTTGATTTCCATTTTCTTGATTGTGATTTCAATATTCATACGTATGCGTATGCACGAATCTCCTATGTTCAAGAAAGTAAAATCGGAAGGAAAAACTTCAAAAAACCCATTGAAAGAAAGTTTTACCAAAAAAGCCAACTTAAAAATGGTTCTTTTAGCTCTTTTCGGAGCTACCGCAGGGCAAGGAGTAGTTTGGTATACAGGACAATACTACGCACTTTCCTTCATGAACAAAACTTGTGCCATCGACTCTGCCCAAGCCAACCAAATCATTATGATTGCCATTGTACTGGTTACGCCTTTCTTTTTGGTATTCGGCTGGCTTTCTGATAAAATCGGACGAAAGTACATCATGATGGCAGGTTTGCTTGCGGCAATCTTGGCCTATCGTCCTATCTATCAGGCAATGTACAATGTATCAGATATTAACAAGAAAAAAGAACTCACCGAACAAACCAAAGTAGACACTAAAACCGAACCCGTTAAAGATAAGCCTGCTGTACTGCAAACCGAAAAAGTAACCAAAATCTTTGAAGATGGTACAAAAGCAGTGCTTATTACTAAGACTACGAAGTTTGACAATGACAGCAAAGAACCCAAAATTGAAAAATCTAAATCTATTACCCTCAATGGTAGTGATAAATGGACGATGGTTGGGCTTATCTTTATTCAGATTTTCTTTGTAACAATGGTGTACGGACCTATTGCGGCATTTTTGGTAGAAATTTTCCCTACAAAAATTCGCTATACGTCTATGTCTTTGCCTTATCATGTGGGTAATGGTATTTTCGGAGGTCTTACCCCTTACATTGTAACTCGCATTATTGAAGCTACCAAAACCGAAGCTCAACCCTCAGGTGATATACTTGCAGGCTTGTGGTATCCGATAGGTGTTGCCATACTTACTTTCATTATTGGTATGGTATACTTGCCTACACGTACAGATAAAGATGTAACCGACTAATTAGAACTTATTGTATCACATCAAAAAACTCATTTCTTATGAACGCTCTAAAAAGAATTCTCGGTATAGTTTGGCTGGTGCTAGCCCCCGTGCTTATTGTAATGATGTTTAATCAACTTTTTACAGAAATTCCAGCCTTAGAAAAACTTGTTGCCGCAGGGAAAAAACCTGCTAGCGAACTGCAAAGCACATATCTCTTTTGGATTATTACCATTACCATTTTTGTACCTATTGCCTTCGGATTAGCACTATTTGGCTATTATTCTGTAAAAGGAGAGTACGACAGAGATGTGATGTTTTCGGCAGATTTGTAAGCCTTTCCCCTCTCTTTGTAGAGAGGGGGAAGCATCTTTCTCAACTTTTTCAATCAAAAATTTTAAAAATTATGAAATTTGCTTAAATTGAGCAAAATCGTGGCTAAATCAGTGAAAAAAATAGGACAGATTTTACTGCTCGTATTTACCATAGGAATATTTTTGCTCAATTTCCCTATACTTTCTGCCTTCAACCAGCCTGTTTTGTGGAAAGGATTTCCACCTGCTTTTGTGTATATTTTTTTAGTATGGGCACTGATATGCATTGCCTTGTGGCTGGTTATCAGAAAATAACATATGCTTATGAAAAAATTTATCATTGTATCGTTGTGCTTGTTTCTCTCCATTGAACTATGGGGACAAAAAGCCGAGCCTTGGTGGTATCAAACTAAACTGCAAGCAGATACTACCAAAGATTTGTCGAAAGCGAAAAATCTTTATCAGAACTTGCTAGATACACTTACGCATACCCTAGAAAAGCAAAAGTTAGAAAAACAAATAATGCAAAAAAGCCTTCAAGAAGCTAAAATTCAAAAGCAATTTAGTCTTTGGGGCTTTATTATTGCAGGGATAGGTATCTTGATAGTAGCAGGGCTGATTGTCAAGAATATTCGGCAAAAAGATTTACTCGTAGAGCAACAACAAACTATTGAAGAACAAAATCAAAAGTTGCAGGCTCAAACAGAAGAACTTCGGCAACAACAAGAAGAAATTACCACCCAACGAGATGATATTATTCAGAAAAACAAAATCTTAGCTGAAAAAAATAAGCTCATTGAAGAAAATATACGAGTAGCTTCTCGTATTCAGAAAATGATTTTACCCAAAGAAAAAGACCTGCAAAATGTATTCAGCAATTTTATCGTAATGGCAAAGCCTCGAGACATTGTGAATGGAGATTTTTATTGGGTTGGTAAAGTAGGAACTACCAGTATTGTAGCTCTCATAGATTGCATGGGGCACGGCGTATCCGCTTCTTTTATAAGCATAGTGATGAATATGTTATTGAAAGAAATAGTTTTAGTACGCAAGCAAGTACATCCCGAAGAAATTCTTCATCAAGTAGAGAAAGAGTTAAGCCGTGTATTTCAAGTAACGCAGGAATACAATTTTGATGTTTCTGCCGATATAGCAATTTGTAGTATAGCAAAAACAATCGCTCATACATTTTACATAAATTTTGCAGGAGCTAGAAGACCTCTGCTATACACTTTTCAAAATCAGGTTTTGTACTTTAAGGGCAATAGAGTTAGCGTAGGCTTACATGTTGATTGGGATCATGCTTTTGAAAATGAAGCCGTAGAATTATCCAAAGGAGATAGAATTTTTATGTATTCTGATGGCTTAACTGACCAAAACAATTCACAAGGGAAAAAATTTGGCGAAAATCGCCTGATAAGTGTTTTACAAAATTCTATTTCAAGATCTTTACAAGAGCAACTAAATAGCGTAGAAAAAGCTTTATTAGAATATCAGGGAACTTGCCCGCAAAGAGATGATATACTTATGATAGGAATTGAGCTGTAAACATGCAGTGGGGTATTATCATCATAGTGTCTTTGTTATATTTACTTCTGCTTTTCGGGCTTGCCTATTGGGCAGAGCAAAAAGCAGAGCAAAAAAGCCATTTTATCAATTCTCCGTATATTTATGCTCTTTCGTTGGCGGTTTATTGTACAGCTTGGACTTACTACGGCTCTATTGGCAGGGCTTCGCACACTGGCTATGATTTTCTTTTGATTTATCTCGGACCTACACTTTCAATGCCTTTGTGGTGGTTTATGATGCGGAAAATTATTCGTATTGCTAAAATTCAAAATATTTTCAGCCTTGCCGATTTGATAGCCACGCGTTATGGGAAAAACGTAACCCTGGGAGCCATTGTAAGCATTTTTACCGTTTTAGGTGTTATTCCGTACCTTGCCTTGCAAATTAAAGCTATTAGCGAAACTTTCACCTTACTGCTAGATTATCCTAAAAATTATGCTCGCAACCCTGTATTTTTAGATTACGGGTTTTACATTACCTTGGTAATGGCTATTTTTACAATTTACTTCGGTACGCGTCGTTTAGACCTTACTCGTAGAAACGAAGGAATGGTTTTTGCTATTGCTTTTGAGTCTATTTTCAAACTTTTAGCTTTTTTGGTAGCAGGAACTTATGTAGTTTTTGTAGTATTTGATGGTTTTAGTGATATTTTTCAGAAAGCCTTTGAGCAAAAGGAGTTACAGAAAATTTTATATTTTCAAGACAGTGCCAAAAATCAGGCTTGGGAGTGGTTTTTGATAGGCTTAGCTTCCCTTTTTGCTGTGATGTTTTTGCCACGTCAGTTTCAGATGGCTGTTGTAGAAAATAAAAGTGAAAAACATCTTGAAAAGGCTATTTGGCTTTTTCCATTGTATTTGTTGCTTATCAACATATTTGTATTGCCTGTGGCTTTGGCAGGAAAGTTGAAGTTTGGCGATAGCATAGACGCCGATATTTACATTTTGGCTTTTCCCTTGCAAAATAACAATTATAGCCTAGCTTTGCTGACCTATCTGGGGGGCTTTGCGGCATCAACAAGTATGCTGATTGTGGCTTCGCTAGCATTGAGCCTTATGCTTACAAACAATCTATTTATTCCTTTAAGTATTCGGATGGGAGTAACCCAATACTTCAAAGATAAACAATGGGGCAAATGGGTACTCTATATTCGCAGAGCAAGTATTATGTTGGTACTAATTTTGGCCTACTGGTACCTCTACACTGCATTTGATTTGCCCTTAGTTTCTATCGGTTTGGTTTCCTTTGTAGCAGTTTCGCAGTTTGCCCCTGCCGTTATTGGTGGTTTGTATTGGAAAGAAGCAACTCATAAGGGTGCATTAGCTGGCATTGTGTTGGGCTTTGCAGTCTGGTTTTATACGCTTATTGTTCCCAATTTTGTTGAGGCGGGTTTGCTTTCAAAAAGTATTATGCAAGAAGGTTTGTTTGGTATGAGTTGGTTACGTCCTCAATCACTTTTCGGATTAGAATTTTCGCCTGTGGCACATTCGCTTTTTTGGAGTTTGTTTTTTAATATTACCGCTTATGTTGCGATTTCTGCTTTTACTTCTCAAAATTCACAAGAACGCAACCAAGCCGAACTCTTTGTAGATATTTTCAAGTATGCCGATTCTTATGATGAAGCAGTTATATGGAAAGGAATTGCTCATAAAAAAAATTTAGAGGAACTTTTGGCTCGTTTTGTGGGTGAAAATAAAGCAAAAAACTTGCTAAATGAGTTTGAGCAAAAAAATCAGGGGAAATTGTATGCCGATGAAGCCGAACGCAATGCAAAGCTCGTAAAATATGCTGAAAAAATACTTGCCACGGCAATAGGCTCTACTTCGGCAAGAATACTTGTGGCTTCGGTAGTGCAAGAAGAAATGCTTACCCAAGAAGAAGTACTAAAAATTCTGAAAGAAACCCAAGAACTCAAAAAACTCAATTTTGAGCTCAAGAAAGCAGATGCTCTTAAAAATGAGTTTATCAGTACCGTAACTCACGAACTCAAAACACCAATTACTTCTATACGCTCACTTTCGGAAATTTTATACGAAAACCCCGATTTAGAATCTACACAACGAGAGCATTTTCTAAAAACCGTTATCAGTGAAACAGAACGAATGGAAAGGCTTATCAATCAGGTACTTGAACTTGAAAAGTTTGAGTCGGGTAAGCAAAAATTGCATCTTACAACCCAAAACCTTAATGAAATCGTAAAAGAAGCTATTAGGATTTACGAGAGCATAATAGCAGAGAAAAAAATACAATTTTCTACACAACTCTCCCAAGAGCCGCTTTGGTCGGAAGTAGATAAGGATAGAATTTTGCAGGTAATTCTCAATTTTCTTTCCAATGCTGTGAAATTTGCTAAAACAAAAATTATCGTAAGTAGCTATTCAAAGCAAAACTTTATAGAAATTGCAGTACTTGACGATGGCAAAGGAGTTCCTGCTGAACTGAAAGATGCTATTTTTGAAAAGTTTTTTCAAGCAGAAAATCAGAATAATCGCAAACCCAAAGGAAGCGGTTTGGGGCTGGCTATCAGTAAAAAAATTATTCAATACCACAAAGGAAGTATCGGTGTAGAACAAGAACAAGGAATGACAAAGTTTTATTTTCGCTTGTTTCGGACTTTATCGCTCGATTTATCCGAAACAAGCAGTGATAATACCACCATTTTGAAGCCAACAACTTAATTGATGCCTATGAAAGTTCTAATTGTAGATGATGAACCCAATATCTTGATGTCTTTGGATTTTTTGATGCGAAAAGAAGGATATGAAGTTTTTGTAGCTCGCAATGGTACAGAAGCCTTGGAAAGCATACAAAACCATCTGCCTGATGTAGTGCTTTTAGATATTATGATGCCCGATGTAGATGGCTACGAAATTTGCAGGTTTATCAAATCAAACCCTGAAACCGAAAATAGTAAGGTGATTTTCATCAGTGCTAAAAGCAAGGAAAGCGATATAAAAAAAGGTTATGAAATAGGAGCAGATTTTTACATTACCAAACCATTTACGAATAAGCAGATTGTAAACAAAGTAAAAGAACTTTTTATAACCTCTTAAACAACACCTAACTAAAATTTAAAATATTCACTTAAAACTTTAAAACTATGCTCACTAAAATCAACACCCTCAGCGGGTACTTGTACGAGTACCAAAAAAGTATCGCTAATCCTGAGGATTTCTGGGATAGCGTAGCTCAACAGTTTCACTGGCGTAAAACTTGGGACAAAGTCGTTGAATGGAACTTTGAAACCCTAGATGTCAAGTGGTTTATGAATGCCAAGCTCAACATTACAGAAAATATCTTTGAGCGAAATCTCTTTACCTTGGGAGATAAGACGGCTCTCATCTTTGAACCCAATAACCCCGATGAACCTGTACGCAAGCTAAGCTACCGAGAATTATACGAAGAGGTATGTCGTTTTGCAAATGTATTGCTTGCCAACGGGGTTCGTAAAGGCGATAGAGTAGCTATTTACATGCCTATGACCCCCGAAGCCGCTATTGCAATGCTTGCTTGTGCAAGAATTGGGGCTATTCATTCGGTAGTATTTGCAGGTTTTTCGGCAAGTTCTCTTGCAGACCGTATCAACGATGCCCAAGCCAAAATGGTTATTACTTCTGATGGCAATTTCCGAGGAGCTAAAACAATTGAAGTAAAAGCCGTCGTAGACGAAGCCTTGCAAAACTGCTCTTCTGTTGAAAAAGTCATTGTCTTGAAACGTACAGGTACAGCCGTACAAATGCAGGCAGGCAGAGATATCTGGTGGCACGAGGCTTTGAAAGGAGTAAGCTCACAGAACAAAGCCGAAGAAATGGATTCAGAAGATATGCTTTTTATCCTTTACACGTCGGGTTCCACAGGCAAACCCAAAGGAGTAGTACACACCACAGGAGGTTACATGGTTTATACAGCTTACACTTTCCGAAATGTGTTCCAGTACGAACCCCAAGATATCTTCTGGTGTACAGCCGATATAGGTTGGATTACAGGGCATTCATATATTGTTTATGGACCTTTGCTCAATGGTGCTACTGTTGTAATGTTTGAAGGAGTACCTACCTACCCTGATGTAGATAGATTTTGGGCAGTTGTAGAAAAACACAAAGTTACGCATCTTTATACTGCTCCTACGGCTATTCGGGCTTTAATGGCGTATGGCACAGAACCCATAGAAAAGCACGATTTGAGCAGTTTGAAGGTATTGGGTTCGGTAGGAGAGCCTATCAATGAAGAAGCCTGGTATTGGTACTACAATCACGTAGGGAAAGGCAACTGCCCCATAGTAGATACTTGGTGGCAAACCGAAACAGGCGGCATTATGATTTCCCCAATTGCGGGGGTTACACCAACAAAACCTGGCTATGCAACTTTACCTTTGCCTGGTATTCAGCCCGTGATTGTAGACAACGAAGGCAAAGAGCTCAAAGGCAATAATGTTGAAGGTAACTTGTGTATTAAATTCCCTTGGCCTTCAATGATACGCACCACTTACGGCGACCACGACAGAGCCGTGAATACTTATTTCAAAACCTTCAAAGGCTTGTATTTTACAGGCGACGGTGTAAAACGCGACGCCGATGGCTACTATCGTATCCTTGGACGCGTAGATGATGTGATCAATGTTTCGGGGCATCGCTTGGGTACTGCCGAAGTAGAAAATGCTATCAACTCGCATCCACTTGTCATTGAAAGTGCTGTGGTGGGCTATCCTCACGAAATCAAGGGGCAAGGTATTTATGCCTATGTTATTTTGGATAGTGCCGCTAGCAACCACGACCCTGAAAAGCTCAAGCAAAGTTTGCTGACTACGGTTAGCAAAGTGATAGGTCCTATTGCTAAACCTGATGTAATTCAGTTTGTTTCGGGCTTGCCTAAAACGCGTAGTGGTAAGATTATGCGTAGAATTTTGCGTAAAGTTGCCGAAAAAGATATTTCTAACCTCGGCGATACTACTACCTTGCTAGACCCAGCTGTGGTTGATGAAATCATTGAAGGAGCAGGCTTACGGCAAAGCTCGGCAAAATAATCTTATTCAGCTAAAGTTTTAGGTATTTAATACTGAATCATCATCGAACCTATGAGGTTTATTTTAACTTCATAGGTTTTGTTAATTTTTGGAAAAAATGTCTAAATTTTTTTACTTGCCGTAGTGTTTGTAAACCCAAGAAAAATGTGGCGTTCGTTTGTAAATTTCTTGTTTTTCAGTCTCTTTTTTTTCGCCTGCAAAGACCCTAATACCCTTTTTGAAGCAAACCAAAGTCTTAAAAATGCTGAATGGTTTTACGAAAATCCTCTTACTTTTGAATTTGAAATTGAAGATACCACAAAGAGTTATACGCTTTACTATAATGTCCGTAACGAAATAAATTATGCTTATTACAATCTGTTTGTTACTTACTATATGCACTACCCCGATGGGAAAAAAATAGATTCTTTGCTGATGGATATTACTCTTTTCAATCCTAAAACAGGTGAACCTTACGGAGAAGGAACAGGTGGTATTCGTGAGCATCAGTTGCCTGCTTTTCGCAACGTCAAATTCTCTCAAAAAGGTAAGTATAAGTATGTTTTCAAGCAATATATGCGGCAAAATCCGCTCAAAGGCATACTTTCAATGGGCTTGCGAGTAGCTTATACTACTGCCGAAGAAATTGAAGAAATGAAAGCCTACGAAGCAGAAAAAGAGAAAAATAAACCCAAAAGTATCTTTTTAGAACGAAAAAATACGCCAGATAGCACAAAGAAGCAGTAAACCAAGAGCAAAAGGTGTTAGTACTTTCCAAGCCAAATAGGTGAGTTGGTCTATACGTAAGCGTGGGTAAGTCCAGCGAGCTATAATTTGCAGAAAAATCACTACAAGGGTTTTGGAACAAAGCCAAAAAATAGCCCAAAAGGCATTTCCATTTGTCCATTCGGCAAGGGGTATATTAGGCAAATTAGGCAAAGGACTTAACCAACCTCCCCAAAAAAGCATCACACCGAGCATACTTACGAGTATCATCATGGTGTATTCTGCCAAAAAGAAGATTGCAAACCGAAAACCTGAATATTCAGTATGAAACCCACCAATAATTTCAGATTCACCTTCGGGCAAATCGAAAGGGGCACGATTGCACTCAGCCAGCGTAGCTATAAAAAAAATTACATATACTAAAAAAAGCAGGGGCATTTTAAGCACATTCCAAGTAAGAAAGCCTCCAATAGATGTAACCTCTATGCCCAAAGCCGAAATACCAAAAAGATAAATTTTTTCTGTGCTTTGTGTACTTTGTAAAAGAACTATCTGCTTCAAATCTAAACTTTGCGAAAGCACTACTACACACAGAACAGAAAGCACCAAAGGCACTTCGTACGATATAATTTGAGCTACGGAACGCATAGCCCCTAAAAGTGAAAATTTGTTGTTAGAAGCCCAACCCGCCATTAGTAAACCTACTACATCAAGCGAAACCAATGCAAGCAGAAAAAAAACGCCTACATTCAAAGCCGAAGCCTGAAAAGTACTTGTAAGTGGTAAAACTGCCATTCCTGCAAATACTGCTGGAAAAATCACTACGGGTGCAAGCAGAAATAATTTTTTATCTACCTTCGCAGGAATAATATCTTCTTTTTGGAGCAGTTTGAGCAAATCGGCAAAAGGCTGAAGCGTACCAAATTTTCCTACTTCTGTAGGTCCCATTCGGTCTTGTACAAAAGCCGCTATTTTGCGTTCTGCATAAAAAGCAATGAGTACCAAAGTAAGCACCAAAGCCAAATACAAAACAAAGTGCCACAAACTTTCTATTATCATTTTTGCCTTTTTGCGAAAGTTACCTATTTTTGCGACAATTTTACGAAAAAAAAAACAAAAAAATCATGAAAATAGCCATAGTTGGAACAGGTTACGTAGGTTTAGTTACAGGCACTTGCCTTGCCGAAACAGGCAATACTGTTACTTGTGTAGATATCAACGAAGAAAAAGTGAAAAAACTCCGAGAAGGTATTATTCCTATTTATGAACCCGGGTTGAATGTTCTTTTCAATCGGAATACAGCCCAAGGTAGGCTCAAATTTACCACCAGCCTTGCCGAAGGTATTGAAGATGCCAAAATTATTTTTTTAGCATTGCCTACCCCTCCTGATGAAGACGGCTCTGCCGATTTGAAATATATTTTGGGCGTAGCCGATGACTTGGGCAAGCTCATCAAAAACTACGTAGTAGTGGTAGATAAAAGCACCGTACCCGTAGGAACTGCCGAAATGGTACGTGAGCGAATTGCACAGAATGCAAATTGCGAATTTGATGTAGTTTCAAATCCTGAATTTTTACGTGAAGGTGCCGCAGTAGAAGATTTCATGAAGCCCGATAGAATTGTTGTTGGTACAAGTTCTGAAAGAGCCAAGAAAATTATGGAGCAATTATATTTACCCTTTGTGCGGCAAGGCAATCCCATTATTTTTATGTCAGAACGATCTGCCGAAATGACCAAATACGCCGCCAATGCCTTCTTAGCTACCAAAATTACCTTTATGAACGAAATTGCTAATCTGTGTGAAAAAGTTGGAGCGAATGTAGATGATATTCGTCGAGGTATAGGGACAGATTCGCGTATAGGTAAAAGGTTTTTATTTGCAGGAATAGGCTATGGAGGAAGTTGTTTCCCCAAAGATGTACAAGCACTTGCCAAAACTGCCGAAGAGCATAACTATGATTTCAAAATCTTGAAATCTGTAATGGCAGTAAATGATTTACAAAAAACCAAACTCATCGAGCCACTTAAAAACTATTTTGGTGGAAATTTGAAAGATAAGCAAATTGCTATCTGGGGACTTGCTTTCAAGCCTTACACTGATGATATTCGTGAGGCTCCTGCTCTGGATAACATTCGCGTCTTGTTAGAACTGGGTGCCAAAGTTCGTGCCTACGACCCCGAAGCAATGAACAATGCCCGACAGCAACTTGGTGACGCCATCGAATACGCCGAAAGTCCTTATGGTGCATTGCTCAATTCTGATGCCCTTATGATAATGACCGAATGGCCCGTATTCCGTACACCCGATTTTGACGTAGTAGCTTCTCTGCTGAAAAATAAGGCAATCTTTGACGGCAGAAATATCTACGAACCCCAAGAAATGCGAAATATGGGTTTCTATTACGTAAGCATTGGCAGGTAAATTTATCTGACAAGTTGGTTGAGCATAGCAGAAACCAACTTGTTAGTATTTTTCAGCACACTTTCACTAGCTCGCTAAAAATTTTTATCATTGCAGGTTGAGCTTTCTGTGCTGCGGCAATTACATCTGCTACATCTACTTTCTTGATTTTGCTTTCGTGCCCCACATCAGTAATTACCGAAATAGCAAAACACCTCATTCTCTGATGATTGGCTACAATAATTTCAGGTACTGTACTCATACCAACCACATCTCCTCCAATAATTCGCAGAAATTTATATTCGGCTTTGGTTTCAAGGTTAGGTCCTTGTACGCTTACATACACACCTTTATGATACCGTATTCCTTCTCTTTGAGCGATTTTTTCAGCTTCTTCTATCAATTTTTTATCATAAGCCTCGCTCATATCGGGAAACATCGGTCCGAGTTTAGGATAAGGATTTCCCCGCAAAGGATTTTCAGGTAAAAGATTGATATGGTCTGTGATAATCAGTAAATCGCTAATTTCCATGTATTCGTGTAAGCCTCCAGAAGCATTGGAAACCAGCAAAGTCTCTACACCAAGCAATTTCATTACTCTTACGGGAAAAGTTACCTGCTCCATCGAATAACCTTCGTAATAATGAAATCTGCCCTGCATAATCATTACTTCTTTTCCTGAAAGCCTGCCTAAAATCAGTTTACCTTTATGGCTTTCAACAGTAGAAACAGGAAAATTCGGAATACTGCCATAAGGAATAGTTTGTTCTATTTCTACGTGATTCACCAGTTCGCCCAATCCTGTTCCTAAGATAATAGCAATTTTGGGTTTTAGTTTTAGCTTGTTTTCTAAAAATTTGCTAGTTTCTAAAAGTGCTTCCATAGGCAATTTACGCTCAAAGATTCAAAAGGTTGAACTTAAAGGTCAAGTATCTAAAATCATATTTCTTGTTTCCAGAAAAATCGATTTTTACAAAAAAAATACTGAAAAGTTTGTAAAATTATTTTCAAATCCAACCATAATGATACATTTTCGGCATAATAGGCATCTAAATTGGCTTTTTCGGTAAAAGGAGCCTCTTTGGGCAGTTGAAGTTGTGCAATGCCCGTAATACCAGGCAAGACATTATGGCGTTTTTGCTGATAGTCGTTGTAATATGGTAAATATTCTGTAAGAAGCGGTCGGGGACCTACCCAACTCATTTCTCCTTTCAAAATATTGAGTATTTGAGGCAACTCATCAAGATTGGTTTTGCGTAAAAATTTCCCCACAACAGTAGCTCGTTCTTCATCTGTGCCTTCTGTGTCTTGCAAGGTTTTGAATTTGTAAATCTTAAAAAGTTTCCCCCGATAACCTGGCCGCAATTGTACAAAGAAAATTTGCCCTTTTTCAGTAAATAAAAGCAGAAAAAAAACTGCCACAAACAAGGGCAGTAAAATAGGTAAAAATATCACTATCAATATTTTATCAAGCAGAGGCTTGCCGTATTTTAGATAGAACATTTTACTTTTGCAAGAAAATTCGCTTGGTACTATTGTTGCGAGTATTGCCCACTTCTACCAAAAACACCTCGGAGCGATTGTTACTCATATCAAATTCTCGCATATAGCGACCTTTTTGGTTAGAAACATCTTGTGCTACTTGATTGCCAACCATATCATATACTTTTACATAAATAGGGTTGCCATCAGGATTTTCAAAAAGCACGACAAAGCGGCGAGGGGCAGTCAAACGAACTTCAAAATCAATATTTTTAGGATTAGACAAGTTTTCTTGGTTAGGCTCAAAGTTTATAGTTTTTGTCGCCCACACTTCAAAGCCTAAAAGTAGGCAAGAAAATAGAAGGATGTAAATTTTTGTTTTCATTTGGTTCAAGGATTTTTAACACACACTTTTTCTTCATTTGTATCAGTGCAAATCTCTTGCCAAATGACACAATTACTACGATTTTTTTACTGAAAAGTGTAAATGAACATTTGGTTTGTAGTAAAGAGATAAATATGGCTTGAAGTCAGTAGAAAAAAATCTTTGTAGTTGTGTTCAATAGGCAAATTTATTTTACGTTCTGCACTTTTTTTGTAAATGTGATGCAAATATAGCGTTTTTTCTTGTAAATATGCAATATGCTCACCCCAAAAATTGATAAAATTTATGTTACGAATTTGCAATTTTTTTTTGAAATTTCCAAAATTATCAAATAAAAAAATTCCAGAATTTTTATCTACCAAAAAAACCATATTCTGATACTCACGCAAAAAGGTTATCTGATAGTTTTGAGTGGGAAAGAGCAAATCGCAAGGAGTACGCACAAGAATCTGCTGATTACGGTAGTCATATTTTTTCAGACTAAAATCTTGCTCGTCAAAAATCCAGATATAACCATCATTGCTGTAATTGAGCAAACGAGCAAATCCAATCTGCTCGCTACGGAGCGTGTAGGTTTCGATAGGTGTAAGAAAGCGATTGAGCCAAGTAAAGCGTTGCAAATCTTTGTAAAAAGCTAAAATCTTTAAGCCTTTCCAAGCCTCTAAAACATAAATGGTAGCAGGTTCTTGGGGTGCAAAACGCCTAATACTATCACCGTCTTTATTGTAATGGGTAATATTTCCCTGCATATCGGCAAGAAAAATATTTCCATAAATATCCATGGAAACAGTTTGGGGCTCGGCTATCATAACTCGCCTAAAAAGTTGTGTTTGAGCCCAAACATTACTTTCTGCAAAGAAAAACAAATAAAGCCAAAACAAGCGTAAAAATGCAATATACTGCGTTTCTCTCCGCAAACGCAAAAGTACAAAAAAAGCAATATTTCTACCAACCCAAGACATAGGCGAAAATCAGTGGAGCAACAATGGTTGCATCACTTTCTATAACAAATTTGGGTGTCTTAATGTCTAATTTTCCCCAAGTAATCTTTTCATTTGGAATAGCTCCCGAATACGAACCATAAGAAGTAGTAGAGTCACTGATTTGGCAGAAATAGCTCCAGAAAGGTACATCGTGCCAGCCCAAATCCTGATACATCATCGGCACAACACAAATCGGAAAATCGCCTGCTATGCCGCCACCAATTTGGAAAAACCCTACTCCTTTGCCTCCGCTGTTTTTTCTGTACCAATCGGCAAGCCATACCATATATTCAATGCCGCTTTTCATTGTGCTAGCTTTTATCTCTCCTTTGATGACATAGCTTGCGAAGATATTGCCCATAGTGCTATCTTCCCATCCACCTACTACAATAGGTAAATTTTTCTGAGCTGCCGCCACCATCCAGCTATCTTTGGGGTCTATTTCGTAATAAGGCTCCAAGATGCCGCTCAAAATCATTTCATACATATATTCGTGAGGGAAATAGCGTTCGCCAGCGTCCTCGGCTTTTTTCCAGAGCTGAAAAATATGTCTTTGCAACTTACGAAAAGCCTCTTCTTCGGGAATACAAGTATCTGTTACACGATTGAGCCCTTGTTCTAAAAGTTCCCATTCTTGCTCGGGCGTAAGGTCGCGATAGTTAGGTATACGTTTGTAGTGCGAATGAGCCACTAGATTCATCAAGTCTTCTTCCAAATTTGCTCCTGTACAAGAAATAATATGCACTTTTTCTTGACGTATCATTTCGGCAAGCGAAACACCGAGTTCAGCTGTACTCATAGCTCCCGCTAACGTAATCATCATTTTACCTCCCTCAGCAAGGTGTTGTACATAGCCTTGTGCCGCATCTTTGAGTGCAGCAGCGTTGAAATGCCTGTAATGATGTTCTATAAATTGTGCAATTGCTCCCATAACGAATTTTTAGTTTTTTTTTGCAAACATAAGAAAAAAATATAGCTTTGCACGAAAATATTTTTGCATAGAACTCAAAGAACTGACAAAAAACCTTTGAGGTAAAAAAGTAAATGCAAGATAAATTTCCGTTTCTGAAAACTTTGTTATTTTGTTTTGGTAATTTTTTTTGAACATTTGGGTTACCTTCTGAAAAGTTTGGTATAAAAGGCAAATTTTAACTCAACCCCCTACTCGTATGAAAAAGATTTTGATGCTTCTCTGCCTTGCTGGTGTTATGACTTTCGCCACTTGCGACAAAAAGGAAGAAAAGGAAAAAGAGCCTAAAACTAAAAACACTGACTCTGAACAAAAAGATGAAAAAAAAGAAGACAAAAAGCCTGAAATTGTAGAAGAGGGAAAAGATACTACTAAGAAAAACTAAAATTTCTTTCTATCTCTGGTAAGACGATAAAACCTTATCAGAGTTTATTTTTTCTAACCTTAAACCCCTGAATGCTTATGAAAAAGTTATTTTTAATCTTTGCTATCGCAGGAATGGCAGCTTTCGGTGCTTGTAAAGCCGATGAAGAAACTCAGAAAAAACAGCAAGAAGCCAACGACCCTGCCAGAGTACAACAAGAAGCAGGCGAAATGCCCGAATTTGATGAGCAAGGCAATCCTATTGAAAAGAAAAAGGATAATGCCTCTGCCGCTGACACTAGCAAAAAGCAAAGCGAAGTAAAAAACGAAACAAAAACTGAAAGTAGTAAAACTGAAAAACCTTAATAAAAATTTTTAAAAATTTTGGGTTACCTTTTCGGTAACTTGGTATAAAAGGCAAATTTCAAATAAAAATTAGTTTTTAACCTTAAAAACCCTAAAAAACAATGAGAAAGTTATTTTTAATGTTTGCAGTTGCTGGTATGCTTACTTTCACCGCTTGTGGTGGTGAGAAAAAAGAAGAAGCTAATACCGAAAACAAAACTGAACAAAAGCAAGAACAACAATCTAATGAGCAAACTCAACCTGCTCAAGAGCAAGCTCAACAACCTGCCCAAGACAGCACCAAAAAAGCCGAAGAGCAAAAATCTGCTGACAACAAAGATGCTCAAAAAGAACCTTCTAAAGCTGAAGAAAAATGAGAAGTAATTGCTTTCATGCTTTACAAAAAACCTTGCTTTTCGGAGCAAGGTTTTTTATTTTTTCCAAAGCTCAAACACCCTTGCCTGCTCGCCTGTAACCAGAATTTTTATCATCAAATAATGTGCAGGTAATAAATTCGGTATCTGCGAAGCCCATTCTACTAGGCACAAAGCATTTTCATCATAAAAATATTCCTCGTAGCCTATATCAAAGGCTTCTTGCTCGGAGCGTATACGGTAAAAATCAAAATGATAGATTTTTCCGCCTTTTGTTTCGTATTCATTTACTATGCTGAACGTAGGGCTTTGCACCTCATTTTTTACACCCAATTCTTTGCAAATAGCTCTGATAAGTGTTGTTTTCCCTGCCCCCATTGCACCTTCTAATATCCAGAAATTCCAGTCTTTCCCTATTTTTACAATCTCTTGGCTAATTTGAGGTAATTCTGAAAGATTAGAACAGACTAACTCGCTAATTTTCTGCATTTTTGAAAAAAATTTGGCAAACTTTGTACAAAAGATTATTTTTGCATTTGGCAAATCTAAAAGAAGATGAAAACCTGTATCCTGATAGTTTTACTTTGTCTGCAAATATCCGAAATCTTTGCACAAAGGCAAAAATTTACGCAAACAGGAGTAGCTTCATATTATGCAGGCAGGTTCCATGGTAGAAAGACTTCTAGCGGCGAAATTTATGACTCAAAAAAATTCACTGCCGCTCATCGTACGCTCAAATTTGGAACAATGGTAAAAGTTACTAATCTCAAAAACAATCTTTCTGTAATTGTAAAAGTAAATGACCGAGGACCATTCGCTCACAATCGGATTATTGATATTTCACAAGCCGCCGCCCAAGAAATTGGTATGCTCAAAACAGGTACTGCACAAGTACGTATTGAAGTGGTAGACGAAAATGGCAAACTCTTTGAACCCCATACACCCAAAGAAACCAAAAAAGACACCACAAGCACTGCCCAAAATACTCCTAAACCTACGCCCACCGCTGATACTACTTTCCTTACAGGAAATACTTACAGCCCTTGGGGAACCAAGAAAACTCCCAAAGGTATGGGCATACAAGTTGGCTCTTATGGCGACTTGGAAAATGCCAAAGACCTATGCAAAGACCTTCACAAAGCGGGTATCCAAGAAACTTACATACAAGTCGGTTGGAATGAAAAACGCATTTACAGAGTTCTTGTTGGTGCTTTTACCGATGAAGAAACAGGCAAAAAACAATTAGATGCCATCCGAAGAGCTGGTTTTGATGGCTTTGTAAAAAAACATTTTGATTGATACGTAAAGTTTGAAAGTCAGACAAGAGTTTGATATTCAAATGTGTAAGACTTTGAGAAATTTACATACTTAACCCCAAAATTTGTACAAATGACAAGCAAACCATACCCCCCTTTTACTTGTACTTATTCGCCCAATATTCCCGAATTTTTGTGGCAACTCAATGCAACTATTGTATTGAGCACTTATCAAGCAGGTAAGTTGGTATTTTTAAGTGCAACTAATTCTGAGCGTTTGGTGCAACTGCCTCGCAACTTTAAAAAAGCAATGGGCATTGCCCTCAAAGATAACTATCTTGCTATTGCTACAGCCGATACCGTAGTAGTATTTTCTCACGATAGAAGCCTTGCCCCACGCTATCCTGCCAAACCTAATACCTACGAAACACTTTATGTACCTCGAGCTACCTATTATACAGGTTTTTTAGACTTACACGATTTGGAATGGGGCAATGAAGGGCTCTGGGCAGTCAATACGCAATTTTCTTGTCTTGCTCTTATCAATGATAAATACAGTTTCGAGCCCAAATGGAAACCCCATTTTATTACTGCCCTGGAGCCTGGCGATCGCTGTCACCTCAACGGAATGGCTATGCAAAACGGCAAACCTAAATTTGTAACAGCTCTTGCCGCCACCAACGAACCTATGAAGTGGCGTGAATTCAAAGTAAATGGTGGCATTCTGATGGACGTAGATACGAACGAAATCATTACCACAGGGCTTAGTATGCCCCATACTCCCAAAATTTATAAAGATAAAGTGCTTATTTTGCAATCGGGCACAGGCGAACTCGTTGAAGTTAATCCTAAAAATGGCGAAAAACAAGTAGTTTACAAATTCCCTGGCTTTGTCAGAGGAATGGGCATTTATGAAGACTACGCTTTTATCGGACTTTCCAAAATTCGTACAAGCAGTAAAACCTTCCAAGATTTACCTATTTCCAAAGAATCTGTATTCTCAGGCGTAGCCATAATGTATCTGCCTCATAGTAGTATCGTAGGGTATATCAAGTATGAAACTAGTGTTGAGGAAATTTACTCGGTGCAGGTGATACCCAACGTAAGGCGTCCGGGCATTGCTAATTTTGAAAAAGACGATTATCGTTATGCTTTAGTTACACCCACAGAAACTTTTTGGGCTATTCCTGCTGATAAAACCGCTTACGATTCCGATATGCCCATAGTTCCAAAGCCTCAGCAAGATAGTGGAGATGTGAATTTTTCGTATGTAAATTAGGTAGTGTCCAACAAAAAATAAAACACCCCTAAGATTTTTGAAAACTTGGTTTTCAAAAATCTTACAGTTGGGGTAGTACATTACAAATCTGCTTTTGTACAAAATGCTTTTGTTTGAGCGTAAATCAAATATCTGCTAATTTTCTAAAAACTATTCGGAAGGCTGAAATGTGCTATATTCAGCATTTCAAAATTAGCGAATATATGAGAATTTTTATTGAATTGGCTGACAGATGATTTTAAGCTCGTAATTATGAATTCACATCTTTGTTCCGAATATTTGTTTCTAATCCCTGCGAATGATATCAGATAAGTTCATCAGTGTACTATTCTGCTGTTTTTCAGTTTTTTGCCAAGTCAATAATTCTACGTTTTTGCCATCAAAAGTCGCATAAGTACAATGATAAATCCATTCGCCGATATTGATGTATTGAGCTTTTTTGCCTACGGGCAAAAACAAAGGCAAATGCCTATGGCCAAAAATATAATAATCGTGATGTTTGAGTGTCTCTTGCTCCTTGCAGTATGTCCATAGCCACTCACCATTGCCTAAAAACTTTTCAGCACCTTTTTTTTCACTTTGCAATCGGCTGTGCTTTGACCAAAACCGAGCCAGTGCAATGCCCCAATCGGGGTGAATTTGTCTGAAAAGCCATTGGCAGAATTTGTTGGCAAAAATTTTTTTCAGAATTTTATATTGGGTATCGCCAGGTCCTAATCCATCGCCGTGTCCTATCAAGAAAGTTTTTTGGTTGATGATGATTTCAATAGGTTTGCGAAAAATAAGAATACCAAGTTCTTTGGTAAAATAATCAAAGAGCCACATATCGTGGTTGCCTGTGAAAAAAATAACTTGAATGTTTCGGTCTAAAATTTCAACCAGTTTTGCCTGAAAACGAATAAAACCTTTCGGAATAGCGTGTTTGTATTCAAACCAGAAATCAAAAATATCGCCGAGTAAGAAAATAATTTGAGCATCGTGGCTGATTTGCTCTAAAAAATCGCAGATTTTTTCTTCTCTTTCTGGGCTATTGCGTACCCCCAAATGAAAGTCGGAAGCAAAATAAACTTTTTTTCCTGCTTGTAGTGTAATATTCGTTGAAAAATTGGGCATAAAGGTTTTGTACAAAACTGCGAAAAAGGGCTTTAATTTCTAACAATCTGGCTGTTGGTGATTTGAATTTTCTTTAATGTGTTCTGAAATTTCTGTGCTTCTACCATTGACTTAAAAACGCCTAAAACGAGTACATCGCCCTTACATTCTACTTGGACTTGAAAAGTTCCCGATTGACTTTCAGTTTTTTTCTGATTTTTTTTAGGGCTTTCTTTTTGAGGCGTATAAGGTATTTCATCAATTTCTTGGCTATTCATTTCGGCTTTTTTCTGCTCTAAACTTCTAATTTTGGCACGCAATTGCGATATTTCAGCATTTTTCTGTGCAATTTCTCGTTCATTGTTTTCAATACCTGCTTGCAAACTTTGAAGTTCTTTTTCTTTGTTTTCTTTGTTCTCTACGAGTGCTTTGAATTGCTCGGCGGTCGTTTCTTTTTTACGCTTTTCCCACTGACGCAAGAGGGCTTTTTCTTCTCTGCTCAGCTCTTGAGCAAAAGCACCAGAAACTACAATCCCAAAGAATATCAAAAATTTTACTTTCATATCTAAAAAGTTTTCTATCATAACAATCATCTGACTTCTCTGATAGGCACTCTTATGCCGTCTTTGTAGGCAACAATCCATGCTCCTTTCACACCAATTTCGGGCAAGCAATTTTTGAAGCTATCGGCTTTTTCAAAATTTCTGAAATTGCCTAAGGTATATTTTTTCATTTTGCCATCTTGTTCTACTCTTAAATCATACTCGTTGCTCAAAGCAAGGTTCAATTTATCAGAAGCGGCAATTTGCAAACGAAATACAACGCCTTTATCAAAATTTTCTTTGCTTGTAGAGGGCATAGTATGAGGGTTGGTGGGCTCTGTCTGAACGACATCTGCAGATTTAATAGCAGAAGTAGGCATTCTACTCAACTCTTTTTCTAATTCTTGAACTCTTTTTTGTAAAAGATTGATTTCCTCATTTTTGGCACTGATGAGGGCTTGGGTTTCGGCGAATTCTTTTTTGGCTTTGCTTATTCTTGCGGGCAAAAAGCTATTTGCTTCTGAAATAGCTTTAAATTCTTCCACCGAAGTTTTTTCTAATTTTTGACGCCAAATTTTTTCTTGCTCTTTATCTAATTGTTGCCCCAAAAGCCATAAGCAATGG
Source organism: uncultured Cytophagales bacterium (assembly GCA_938002655.1). Classification (GTDB taxonomy): domain Bacteria; phylum Bacteroidota; class Bacteroidia; order Cytophagales; family Thermonemataceae; genus Raineya. Next base: position 101,505 of record CALLAC010000007.1, on the reverse strand, counting down.
CTCCAAGCACAAAGTAGTACAAGAAATTTTTTCATAAAAGGCTCAATTTTAGCAAAAACTACAATTTTTTGTTCAAAATTACAAAAAATCAAGGATTTTTTTTCAAAAATTTCTACTTTTGAATTGGCAAAACACAAAATCTATGTCCGAAATTCGTTGGTTGTTTCGTCCTACGCCTAATCCTAACCTGGTAAAAAATTTGATGAAAGAAACAGGAGCAGATGAAGTTGCCGCTTATTTGCTTGCTCAAAGAGGTATTAGCAATTATGAGGAAGCTCGCCTTTTTTTCAACCCCAGAATAGAACACTTACATAATCCCTTTTTGATGAAAGATATGGAAAAAGCCGTTTTGCGTTTGGAACGGGCTTTTGAAAATAATGAAAAAATTATGATATATGGCGACTACGACGTAGATGGCACTACTTCGGTAGCGTTGATGTATCAGTTTTTCAAAAGAGTTTTTCCTGATAAAAATAACTTTGATTTCTATATTCCCGACCGCTACACAGAAGGTTATGGTATTTCCAAACAAGGAATTGATTATGCCCAAGAAAATGGTTTTACGCTTATGATAGCTCTGGATTGTGGTATTAAATCCGTAGAGCTTGTAGATTATGCTAAATCAAAAGGGATTGATTTCATCATTTGCGACCATCACTTGCCAGGTACCGAAATTCCCAAAGCAGTAGCTGTCCTAGACCCCAAACGCCCTGATTGCCAATACCCTTACAAAGAATTATCGGGTTGTGGTGTAGGTTTCAAACTCTTGCAAGGCTTTTCTTTACATAAGCAAATCAAACAAGAGCATTTGTACCAATTTTTAGATTTGGTAGTAGTAAGTATTGCTTGCGATATTGTACCCATTACAGGTGAAAATAGAGTACTAGCTTATTGCGGACTTGATAAACTGAACAGCAAACCTTTGCGAGGTTTGCAAAAACTTCGGGAAGTAGCAGGATTTGGCGAAGATAAAACAATGAGCATTACAAACGTAGTGTTTGGCCTAGGTCCGCGTATCAATGCCGCAGGCAGAATAGAACACGCTCGTAACGCAGTGAAGATGCTTTTGGCTGAAAATGACCAAGAAGCCAAACGATTGGCCAAAATTATCCACGAACATAACCAAGACCGCAAAGATATTGACAAATCCATTACCCAAGAGGCTTTACAAATGATTCAGGCTCAAAATCTGCAAAATGCCAAAACAACCGTATTGTTCAAACCTCATTGGCACAAAGGCGTGATTGGTATTGTGGCTTCCCGTTGCATAGAGCATTATCATAGACCTACGATTATTCTTACGCAATCCAATGGTAAAATAGCTGGATCAGCTCGCTCTGTTCACGATTTTGATATTTACGAAGCCATTGAGGCTTGTGCCGATTTGCTTGAACAATTTGGCGGGCATAAACATGCCGCCGGACTTTCACTCAAACCTGAAAATTTGCGTGCTTTTCAAGAAAAGTTTGAGCAGGTAGTGGCATCTCGTATCAAACCCGAACAGCTCTCGCCATACTTGGAAATAGACATGAAACTACCACTCAAAAATGCTACAGATAAGTTTATGCGTATGTTGAACCAACTGGCTCCTTTCGGCCCTGGCAATATGCAACCGCTCTTTGTTTCAGAAGCCGTAAGAGCCCTTCCCGAAAGCGTAATGCTTGTGGGTAAAGATGAGCTTAAAATTCATCTCAAATTCAAAGTAAAGCAAGAAAATTCAGCAGTGTTTGATTGTATCGCTTTTGGTATGGGGCATTTAGCCGAAGAATTACGCACAGGCAAACCTTTTCATATTTGCTATCATTTAGAAGAAAACCATTTCAAGGATACTACTACGCTCCAACTGAGAATTAAGGATATTAAGTGGTAAAGAAACTTTTTGAAACATCTGTTCGTTAAAAGATTGAAAAGAAATTTTTATGAAACTCACAAAATTTTTTTGGGTAGCTTTGTTAGCCGTGCCCTTACAGGTCCAAGCCCAACAGATTGTGCTTTCAGGTATGCTGATTGATAAGCAAACCAAAGCACCTATTTCAAGCGTTCGGATAATCAATTATACAGCTAGTCGGGGTACAATTTCTAACGAAAAGGGAATGTTCAGTTTGCGAGTAAATGCAGGCGATAGTCTCATTATTCGTTCTGCTCAGTACAGAACTGCCTTTTACAAAGTGCCTATCAACCAAGAAGAATCTTACTCGGTTGTCTTACCTTTGGAAGAAGCTGTTGAAACCATCGCTCCTATTCAGGTGTTTCCTTATACCGATGAGTATACGTTTCGTGAAGCCTTTTTGAATATGGAAACAGAAACTGATGAAGTGAAAGCAATGAAAGAAAATCTGGATAAAGGTAAAATGTTAGATGCTTCTCGTAAGATGCCCCAAGACAGCCAAAATGCCGCCCAACAGCAGTTACAAATGCAATCGATGAAACCTGTAAAGAGTAGCTCTTTGCCTACGCTCAATGTTTTCAGTCCTTCGGCTTGGAGAGAATTCAAAAGACAACTGAAAGAAGGCAAAAACGAAAAAGAGCGGCAAGAGAAAAACTATAAGAAATAAACACAAACTATCTTGCTATGAGATAGTTTCAATAATACTTTTGAGTAAAAAGCTACCATCGGTATTTCCCAATAGCGGATTAACAGCTCTTTCCGGGTGAGGCATCATTCCCATTACATTGCCTTTTGTATTACAAATTCCTGCTATATTTTCCAGAGAGCCATTGGGATTTGTCTCTTTGGTAATTTCGCCATTTTCATTGCAATACCTGAAAATTACTTGCCCATTAGCTAAAATTTCTTGTAAATCTTTTTCGGGGGCGTAGAAACGTCCTTCGCCGTGTGCAATAGGAATTTTATAGGCTTTCTTGCGGGGTAATTTGTAGGTGATGAGTGTATCATCATTTTGGGGGCGGATATACACGTTTTTGCAAATATATTTTTGCGAAGTATTTTTGAGCAAAACACCAGGTAAAAGTTTTGCCTCGGTAAGTATCTGAAAGCCGTTGCAAATACCCAAAACAAAGCCACCTTTTTCAGCAAAATCAACAATTTCATGCATGATGGGTGAAAAGCGAGCAATTGCCCCTGTACGCAGATAATCTCCATACGAAAAGCCGCCAGGCAATACAATAAAATCACAGCCTTGCAAGTTTTTTTCTTTGTGCCAAAGTTTTACTACTTTTTGCCCTAAATTTTCAAGGGCTTCAACCATATCATCGTCACAATTGGAGCCAGGGAAAACAACTACACCAAATTTCATTGCTGAAAAAATTTTTTCGCAATATACGGAAATCCGAATTTTATGCAGAAATTTAAGGCAAATTTTCAAGCAATTTTTATGGCTTTTTTGTTGTCTAAAACACAAAAATATGCAAGTAGAAATCATCAATGGGGCAAATTTGAATCTTTTGGGCAAAAGAGAACCGCATATTTACGGCTCGGAAACTTTTGAGATGTATCTGGAAAGGTTACGAAAAAAATATCTACAAGTAGAAATTGGCTATTTCCAATCCAACATTGAAGGCGAACTTATCAATCGCTTACACGAAGTAGGTTTTTCGGCAAAGGGTATAATTTTGAATGCAGGAGCTTATACACATACCTCTATTGCTCTTGCCGATGCTATTCGTTCTATACAATCGCCTGTGGTAGAAGTGCATATTTCTAATGTTTTTGCTCGTGAACTTTTTCGGCACAAAAGTTATATTTCTATGGTGGCGGTAGGGATTATTTCGGGTTTAGGCTTGCAGGGTTATGATTTGGCAATAGAATATTTTTTGAACAAGTAAAAACACGATGAAAATCTGTTTTGCAACCAACAATCAGCACAAAATTGCCGAAGTGCAAGCTATCTTGGGCAAAAAGTTTGAGCTTGTTTCTCTTATCGAAATCGGCTGTTTGGAAGAATTGCCCGAAACAGGAAATACTTTGCAAGAAAATTCTGCTCAAAAAGCAGAATATATTTGGCGAAAGTATCAAATTCCTTGTTTTGCTGATGATAGTGGCTTAGAAGTAGAAATACTCGCTAATGCACCAGGAGTGTATTCGGCTCGTTATGCAGGCTTGCCCAGAAATGATGAAAAAAATATTGCTTTGCTTTTGCAGAATTTGCAAAATAAGACCAATCGAAAAGCTCAATTTCGAACTTGTATTACACTGATTACAGCAAAAGGAAAGTGGCAATTTGAAGGTATTGTAAAAGGAGAAATTTTAGAGGAAAAACGAGGCTCACAAGGTTTCGGCTACGACCCTGTATTTTTGCCCAAAGGCTATAAGCAAACTTTTGCTGAAATGAATATACACGATAAAAATGCAATTAGCCATAGAGCTATTGCTGTGAGAAAATTAGCAGATTTCTTGCAAGCAAACCCACATATTTTCTGAAAGATTTGTCTTTTGGCTAATTTTTTTGAAACTTTGAGGCAAAAAAAAGATATACTAAATGCTTTCCTACATTATCTGGAACGTTCACCCCGAGTTTATTCGAATTGGTGCTATTCGAGCCGCTTGGTACGGTTTACTTTTTGCTTTTGCTTTTCTTGCAGGGCAGTATATTTTAGGTAAAATATTCAAAATTGAAGGTAAAACCGAAGACGATTTGGCGACTTTCTCATTGTATGTTATCGTTGCTACCGTCATAGGGGCAAGGCTCGGGCATGTACTTTTTTATCAGCCTGATTACTATTTCAGCCACCCCATAGATATCTTCAAGGTTTGGGAAGGTGGGCTTGCCAGCCATGGTGCCGCTATTGGAATTTTATTGGCTGTATATTTGTTTAGCCGAAAATACAAAGTTTCTTATCTGTGGATTTTGGATAGACTTGTAATAGTAGTTGCTTTGGGAGGCTGTTTTATACGTTTGGGCAACCTAATGAACTCTGAAATTATCGGAAAACCTTCTAATGTGCCGTTTGCTTTTGTTTTTGCCAATAGATGGATAGATAACGCATTAGAAACTTACGACGAAAGTTATCAGATTGGCTATAAGCGAAATTTTACTGAAAAAGCAAATTTCAAAGATACAACAATGCGTGGAGTTCGGCTTGTGCCTTTGCAGATACATACGTATTTTGATGCAGAAAAAGTTTCGCAAAGCGAAGCTATGCAGTTTTTGCAAATGAATATTCCTGCGATAGTTAATCAAAATAAAGATGTATCCGAACATGTAGTTTTAAGTCCGAAACCTAATTTTTCGGCCATTGAAAACAATCAAGAAATAGAAATAACCTGGCAAGCCTATGGCATACCTCGCCACCCTTCGCAACTCTACGAAAGTATTTCCAGTTTGCTTTTATTTGTTTTTTTGCTTGCTTTGTACTATCGTTACAAACAACAAACCCCCGAAGGCCTAATTTTCGGACTTTTTTTGGTTATTTTGTTCTCTTTAAGGTTTTTATACGAATTCTTAAAAGAAAACCAAGTAGAAGGTGAAAATCTACTGCAACAAGCTATTCAATTGAATTTAGGACAACTCCTGAGTATTCCTTTTGTGCTTGTAGGTATTTGGCTTCTCATTCGTCTGAAAAAACTAAAAAAGTAGATTTATGAAAACCAAAGAAGAAATTGTACGCGACTGGCTACCTCGTTATACAGGAATGCCTTTGGAAATGTTTCGCTCTTATATTTTGCTTACTAACTTTCGCAATTATGTAGATATGTTTGCAGAAAAATTTAATGCACCTATCTATGGCGAAGATAAACCTATGCAGGCCGTTAGCAGTGATGAACTAACACTAATCAATTTTGGCATGGGTAGTGCAATGGCGGCAACCGTGATGGATTTACTTTCAGCAGTTGCTCCCAAAGCTGTTCTATTTTTGGGCAAATGCGGTGGATTGAAGCGTAAAACCCAAGTTGGCGATATGATTTTGCCTATTGCCGCTATCCGTGGCGAAGGTACAAGTGCCGAATATATGCCTCCCGAAGTACCATCTTTGCCCTCATTCCGTTTACTTCGTTCGGTATCATCAATGATAAAAAAACACGAGTTAGATTATTGGACAGGCACCGTTTATACAACTAACCGCAGAGTTTGGGAACACGATGAAGCCTTCAAAGAATATCTGCGTAAAATACGTGTTGCCGCTATTGATATGGAAACAGCTACTATTTTTACCGTAGGCTTTATCAATGAAATTCCAAGAGGGGCTTTACTACTTGTTTCTGATAATCCGATGACTCCCGAAGGTGTAAAAACCAGCGAAAGTGATAAAAAAGTTACTGCTCAATACGTAGAAAAACATCTTCAAATTGGTATCGATGCTCTTTTAGAACTGGCTCATTCAGGAGAATCGGTAAAACATTTAAGATGGGACTAAATTGTTTCAAAATTCATCAATCAGCCGATTAGTTAGCTATGTGTGGTATTGCTGGTTTTCTCTGTTTTGAGAAAACATTAGACCAAAGCCTTCTGCAAGCAATGACTATTCAGCTCGCTCATCGCGGTCCTGATGCCGAAGGTTTTTTCCAAGATGAATTTTGTGGATTAGGACACCGACGTTTGAGTATACTTGACCTTTCGGAGCAAGCAAATCAGCCTTTTTTTTCAAAAGACGGCAGATATGTGGTAGTATTCAATGGTGAAATTTACAACTACCGAGAAGTTGCCGAAAAACTGCAAATCAAGCCTCGTACTACTTCCGATACCGAAATCTTGGTAGAAGCCTTTGCCCTAAAAGGCACAGCTTGCGTGCAATTGTTCAATGGAATGTTTGCTTTCGCTATTTACGATATCCACAAAAAAGAACTATACTTGTGCCGAGATAGAATCGGCAAAAAACCACTTTATTATTTCTGGAATGGGCATTATTTTGCTTTTGCCTCCGAACTGAAATCCTTGATGGTTTTGCCTTTTATCAAAAAAGATCTAAACTACACTGCCATTGAAGATTTTTTACATTTAGGCTATATCCCTCGCCCACATAGTATTTATGAAGATGTGTTCAAGATGTTCTCGGGCTACTGGCTGAAAGTTTCTCGTAAGGGCATTGAGGAAAATATGTACTGGGATATTCAGGCTTGCCTGAAAAAACAAAAAATAAGCAATGAAGCCGAAGCCGAAGCTAAATTAGAAAATTTACTAAAAAGTTCCATTCGATATCGCTTGATAAGCGATGTTCCCTTGGGCGTTTTTTTGAGCGGTGGAATTGATTCTAGCCTTGTAGCCGCACTTGCCCAAAATGTAAGCAATGAAAAAATCAAAACCTTTTCTATCGGTTTTGACAATGAAAAATACAACGAAACTCCTTTTTCTCGCAAAGTTGCCGAGCATCTCCAAACCGAACACTACGAACTTATACTTTCTGCCCAAGAAGCCAAAAAACTGGTCCCTGAAATTATTCATGTGTATGACGAGCCCTTTGCTGATAGCTCTGCCATACCCACGATGCTTATTTCGGCATTTACGAAAAAATCTGTAAGTGTTGCACTCGCAGGTGACGGCGGCGATGAACTTTTCCAAGGCTATGGAATGTATAATTGGGCAGAACGTCTCAAAAATCCCTTTTTCAAGCCTTGGCGTTTGCTAATTGCTCAAATTTTGAGCCTGAAAAAAGATGTTTCTTTCCAAAAAGGAGCTCAAATGTTTCGCTATCCCAAAGAGAAACATTTGGCTAGTCATATTTTTTCGCAAGAGCAATTCTTTTTCTCACAGCAAGAAGTAGAAGAACTAATCACTTTTCCCGTTACAAGTACCGAACCTTTACTTTGTACACAGTTTAGCTCGATGAAATGCCCACCTCGTGAACAACAAGCTCTTTTCGATTTACAATACTATTTGCAAGATGATTTGCTTGTAAAAGTAGATAGAGCCTCTATGCGTTATGCTTTGGAAGTTCGTTCGCCACTTTTAGATTACAGAATTGTAGAATTAGCACTCAACTTAGATACTTCGCTCAAATATCAAAACAAAACAACTAAGTATTTGCTTAAAAAAATATTGTTTCGCTACTTGCCCAGCGAGCTATTCAAGCGGCCTAAATGGGGTTTTGCCATTCCTCTGATGCAATGGCTTAGAACGGATTTGCGTTATCTGATTGATGAATTTTTGAACCATAAAATAGTTACCCATTACGACCTTGTGAAATACGAAAAGGTAAAAGAATTGAAGGAAAAATTCCTGAAAAACAATGATTTTTTCTACAATCGCTTATGGGTGCTGATTGTTTTGCATCAATTTTTGAAAAAAAACTTTGATTAAAGCTATGAATGAATTGCTCTGGCGTCGTCCTCGACGTAATCGTAAAAATGAAGTTGTTCGAAATCTGACGCAAGAAACTTGGCTTTCTAAAAATGATTTGATTTTCCCACTTTTTGTATGTGAAGGTAAAAATCAAAAAATTTCGATACCTTCAATGCCAGGTATTTTTCGCTACTCCTCAGATTTGCTTTTAGCAGAAATTGAAGCTTGTGTAAAATTGGGTATCAAGGCTTTTGCTCCTTTTCCACAAATTCCCGAAGATAAAAAAGATAAAATCGGCTCGGAAAGCTACAATCCCGAAGGATTATACCCCAACGTAATTCGTACTATTAAACAAAACTTCCCCGAAGTAATGCTTTTTACGGATGTTGCCCTAGACCCTTACAGCTCTGACGGACACGATGGCATCGTAAAGAATGGCGAAATTTTAAATGATGAAACTTTGGAAATTTTGGGTAAAATGGCTCTGGTACAAGCCCAAGCAGGAACAGACTGCATTGCTCCTTCGGATATGATGGACGGCAGAGTGGGCTATTTGCGAAACATTTTAGACCAGAATGGTTTTACAAATGTATCTATTCTTGCGTATACGGCTAAATATGCAAGTGCTTTTTACGGACCTTTTCGTGATGCTTTGGAATCTGCTCCTAAATTTGGAGACAAAAAAACCTACCAAATGAACCCTGCCAATGCTCGCGAAGCCTTATTAGAAGCAGAGTTAGATATTACCGAAGGGGCAGATATGATTATGGTAAAACCCGCTTTACCTTATTTAGATGTAATACGTTTGCTAAAAGACAACTATGCAGTTCCGATTGCCGCTTACAACGTGAGCGGTGAGTATGCTATGCTCAAAGCCGCCATAGAAAAAGGTTGGCTCAGCGAAAAAGTAATTTTAGAAAGCCTTTTGAGTATCAAAAGAGCAGGGGCAGATATTATTCTGACTTACTTTGCCAAAGAGGTAGCCGATAAAATATTTTGAAAAGTCTTTTGCCCTTTCACAAAATAAGCCCAAACCACTGAAAACTTGGATAAATTTGCTTTTTTAGGCAGATTTTGCACTTGTTTTTTAGCAAAAAGCAAATAGGCATAAAAAGCCCAATGAGCCTTGATAATTGCCCAAATATGTTTCCATTCGCCTCTTTTGAGGAAAAGTAAGGCAGAAAATCCGTCTAAAAAAAGCCGTATAAATACTTTGTAAAAACTTTGTGGAAAAGGTAAATTTTTAGCTAAAACAATAAGGTTGTTGCGGTAATTCAGAAAAGTTTTACAAGGACTGCTCGCATTGAGCGTACCACCGCCCACGTGAAAAACTTCACTTTCTGTAATACAGAATATTTTACCACCTGCTCGTTGCACTCGCCAACAGAAATCAATTTCTTCAAAATGAGCAAACAAGGCTTCATCAAAACCGCCCAATTTGTGCCACCATTCAGCACGAACTACCATACAAGCCCCCGTTGCCCAAAAAATTTCGCAATTTTCATCATACTGACCTTCATCTTTTTCGCAAGTATCAAAAATTCTGCCACGACAAAAGGCATATCCCCACTTGTCCAAAAATCCTCCTGCGGCACCTGCGTACTCAAAATGTGTTTTTTGATGAAAAGATTTGATTTTAGGTTGAACAGCAACAACTTCCTTATTTTTTTCCAAGAAATCAATCATAGGCAAAAGCCAATTCGAACTCACTTCAATATCGGAGTTGAGCAAAACAAAATATTTTGCTTCAAGATGTTTCAAAGCCTTGTTATAGCCTTTGCAAAAGCCTAAATTTTGTTCAAAGCAAATCAATTGAATTTGTGGGTAGTGTATACGTAAAAAATCCACTGAATTGTCAGTGGAAGCATTATCGGCAACAATGAGTTGAGCATTGGCAGAATGAGCAATCACCGAAGGTAAAAACTTTTCGAGCCAATGTTTGCCGTTGTAATTGAGTATTACGACAGCGGTTTGAGGCAAGCCATTCATCAAAGTACAATATCTTTTACTTCGTCAGCAATTACGAGTTTGCCTGCGGTAGCTTTTTTGATATCTTCTATGCTTACATCTGCGGCTTTTTCAACGAGTTTGAAACCTCCTTCGGGTAAAATTTCATACACTCCAAGCTCTGTAACCACTTTTTTCACGCAACGCACTCCTGTAAGCGGAAGTGTACATTTGGGTAAAAGTTTGGATTCGCCTGCTTTATTGACTTGTTGCATTGCAACAATGATATTTTTTGCCGCCGCTACCAGGTCCATAGCTCCGCCCATACCTTTGACCATTTTACCAGGTATTTTCCAGTTAGCAATATCGCCATTTTCGCTTACTTCCATAGCTCCCAAAATAGTCAGATCAATGTGTTCGCCACGTATCATAGCAAAGCTATCAGCAGAACTGAATAGAGACGCTCCAGGTATCATTGTGATAGTTTGCTTACCTGCATTGATAAGGTCAGGGTCTACTTCGGCTTCTGTGGGAAAAGGACCTATACCCAACAAACCATTTTCCGACTGCAAAACTACGTTCATTCCTTTGGGAATGTAATTTGCCACCAAGGTAGGTATTCCGATACCCAAATTTACATAGTAGCCGTCTTTGAGTTCTTGGGCAATACGTTTAGCGATTCCGTTTCTATCTAAGGGCATATTGAGAAAATTTTAAGGTTCAATAAGTTTTTAGAGAGCTGTTCTAAATTTCAGCACGGTTTGTCCTATGCGAATGGTATCGCCATCTTTCAAATTTCCTTCTTCCACAAATTCCTCATTGATAAAAGTTCCATTAGTAGAAAGTTCATCTTTGAACTTGAAATCGCCCATTCGGTACAAGATAGTCAGATGCTTGCCCGAAACTTGGCTATCAGGGATTACAATATCGCAAGCACTGTCGGAGCCTATGATGTTTCGCCCTTCACGGAGTTTGAAATCTTGCCCGAGTGGGTCTAAAGTATAAGAAACAAGCCATCCGACGAGTTTTCTACCTGTATGTTGGGGCTGAACGGTTTGAGGTTGCGGAGTTACTTCTTGCGAAGGCGTACCTGTAAAAATTGCAGTTTTATTGAAATTAGCAATTTTTTCATTCTGCACAAAGGTTTTATCTTCGTTGCCCTGCATTACTTTGGTCTTGTCGTTATTCATAATTTGGGTTTTGTTAAAATCGGTAGCTTGTGGTGTGGGGCAATACGGACAAACCTGATGGGTGTCTTCGTAATAATGTCCGTTTGCACAAAGAACGTATCCCATAGTTTTTAAGTTTTGAAAATATTTTCTACTTCACTCTGCAAATTTTGCAAAATTTTTGATTTTACCAAACCTTTTTCCATTACATATTCAATCAAGTCGTAATCGCCGCTTTGGAAGCCATAGATTTTTATGCCTTGTGTTTCGGATTCAATACTCCAAATATATTCAGGGATTGGGTGTTTTTTGTAAAATTTTATTTTTTTGCCTCTATCACAACGAGCCGTAGAAGGTGATAAAATTTCAACCAATCAGGTTTTCCCTCAATGCTTTTTTAATAATGATGTTTTTCGGCTTTCTTGCATAAAAACCCAATCAGATACTGCCAGATTTTCTTTGTCTAAAATTACGTCAATCCGAGAGATAGATAAAATGCCCTGTTTACTTTCTTGAATAATGTACAAACCAGATTAAGCAAAATAATCTGATGAAAAGGATTGTGTGCAAAGCGTTTCACAACCCTACCCTTCAAAAGTTCATAGATAGAACCTTCTTCAAAATTCTCTTTTTGAAGGAAATCAGCTACTTGATATTTCTCTAAAACTACTATTACTTTGAGGACATTTTAGCAAAAATACAGAATTTTTGTTGTTTGCCAAAGAAAATTCATAATTTTGCTTAAAAACTGCTCTGATGAATAGCGAGGATTTACAGTTAGAATTTCGTTGGGGGCAATTGCTCAACAAGATTGAAAAATGTTTAGGCAAACGCCCCAAAGATCTCAGCGGTGTACTTTTTCTGATTGGTGTGCAAGAACTTGGCAAGGGTTTTCAGAATTTTACCAAAGAAGAAAAACAAGAGCTGATGCACATAGCTACCTGCCGATTGCTTGCTAAATTAGGATTTTATGAATTAGAAGGGATTGATGCCCAAGGCTGGCCGCACTGGAAATTGCTTGAGCCGCTACCACAATTTGACTTGATAGAGCAAGAAAAACTCCTGAAAATGCAGGTACTGGAATATTTTGAAGAAGAAAAAATTTTTACATAAATTTGAAAAACTCACCGCTTTTTATGTATTTTTAAGGCACGCTAAACCCAAACGCTTATGAAACGCGGTTTTACTATTCGTCAGAAAATTCTGCTGAGCTTTTTTGTTCTGATTGCTGTATATGGAGGTTATGGTTTGTATAATATTTTCATCTTGAACCAAAACAGTGCAATTATTCAAAATATTCAAAAGGTCGTTGATCCCTCCTTCGATGCTATCAAAGATTTCAAACTCTTGGTAGAACGCTCTCAAAGGTTAACGATTGGCTGGATTTATACGCCCCAAACCAAAGAGGAAAAAGACCAACTTAAAGCCATTCAGGATATTGAGTACCCCAAACTCAAAGAAAATCTGCAAACCCTGATGAAAAACTGGTCTGATACCTCGCAAGTAGCCAAGATTGATAGTGTTTTCAAAGATTTTGAGGGATTTATCCAACTGCAAAAGAAAGAAGTAATGGAAAAAATTCTTTCCGTACAAGACCAAGAAGGAGAAATGATTTTGAATATGACTATTTTGGTAGAAGATAAAATTAACCCGCAGGCAAAAAACATTATAGGAAAATTAGATGAAATTGAACAATACAAAAGAAAAGAAAAAGAGAAAGCCCAAAACAATCTGCTCATTTCTTCGCGAAACCTCACGATACAAATTATTGTACTGATTGTGGTTGTGATTGTAATTGGTATTGCAGTAGCCTTTACTCTTACGGCAAATATCGTTCAGCCAATTACTTATATCAATAAGGTTATCTCTCAGCTCAGTAGAGGAGAACTGCCCGAAGATAAACGAATCCGCTTCCGCAGAGATGAAATCGGAGAAATTGCTTCTTCTGTGGACAACCTAATACGTGGTTTGCGTTCTACTTCTGAATTCGCTGATGCTATCGGTCAGGGTTTATTCAGAAAAGAGTTTCAACCTCTTTCTGATAGAGACGTTCTTGGCAACGCCTTAATACGAATGCGTGACAACCTTGAAAAAGTTGCCGAGCAAGATAGCATTCGAAACTGGAAAGCAGAAGGAGTCAGTAAATTTGCCGACCTATTGCGTCAGTATAGCGATAACCTTGACGAACTTGCCGACCAGATTATTTCCAATCTTGTAAAAAAACTCGGAGCTAACCAAGGAGGCTTATTTATTGTTACCAAAGAAGGAGACGAAGAGTACCTTCGCCTTGCCGCTTGCTACGCTTGGGATAAGAAAAAATATTTGGAGCAAAAAATTTACAAAGGTGATGGACTTACAGGGCAAGCTTGGCAAGAGCAAGCCTCTATCTACTTGACAGAAGTGCCCAATAACTACATAACTATTACTTCGGGATTAGGACATACCAATCCTCGTTCTATACTTATTGTACCACTGAAAGCCAACGAGCAAGTTTTTGGAGTAGTAGAAATAGCCTCTATCACTGAAATTGAACCTTACAAACGCGAGTTTGTGGAGCAAATCGCCGAATCTATTGCGTCTACTATTTTTACTGTACAAAACAGGCAAGAAACCGAAAGGCTGCTTAATGAATCTAGAAGTTTTGCCGAACAGATGAAAAACCAAGAAGAATTGCTTCGTCAGAACGTAAAAGCCTTGCAAGAAGCACAAGAAGAAATGGAAAGAAACAACCTGCTTACTATGGAAAGAGAAAATATCTTATCAAGTACACATATGGTATTTCGCCTGAGCAGAAAGTTTACCGTCAATGAAGTCAATGAACTTGCTTCCAATTTACTTTATTATGCTCCCGAAGAATTTATCGGAATGAATATTGCAGAAATTTTTAGTAAAGAGAGTGTTTTTGAGGAAATGAAAATTACTATTTCTCGAAACGAGTTCTGGTCAGGCATTACTACTGTCAAAGCCAAGAGCGGCGATGAAGTACTTGTAAAAATTACCGCAGGCTCTTTGGGTACAGGTATGGGCAACATCAATAAATACATTGTCTTTATGGATAATATCAATGAAATTCGTCTTTTGCAAAACTAAACCACTAAAACCTTAAACTGAATGTTTCAGATTTCTATTGAAGAAATTCTAAAAACGCTCAATGAAGCCAGTAATGCGATTTTAGAAATTTATAACCAAAACTTTCAAACGCTAACTAAAAAAGACTATTCACCGCTGACACAAGCTGATAAGATTTCCCAAGAAGTTATCGCGGAGTTTTTAGCCGAGCATACTCCCGATATTCCACTCATTTCGGAAGAAGATGATTTGCCCGAATGGCAAGAACGCCAACATTGGGAGTACTTTTGGCTTTTAGACCCATTAGATGGTACAAAAGAATTTATCGATAAAAACGATGAATTTACTATCAATCTTGCTCTTATTCACCAAAATACTCCTATTTTAGGGTTTATTCAAGTGCCTGCTTTACAATGCATATATTGGGCAGAAAAAGGTAAAGGAGCTTTCAAACGAGAGAAAGCAGGAATAACACAAAAAATTCAGGGAAGAAAAAACGTGCCAGTGCAAGAAAGAATTGCAGCGGTAAGCCGCTCTCATGCCTCCATAGAAGATAAAAAAGCTTTGGATAAATACCAAATCAAGCATATTGTTACGGCGGGCAGTTCGCTCAAATTTTGCTTTTTAGCAGAAGGCAAAGCCGATTTCTACTACCGCCATAATCCTACTATGGAGTGGGATACCGCCGCAGGGCAAATTCTTGTTGAAGAGGCAGGTGGCAAAGTACTTGATGAAAAAAATCAACCGCTTACCTATAATAAGCCCAACTTACTCAATGGGAGTTTTTATTGTAAAATGTTTTAGCATTTGCCTTTTCTTGATTTTTAATGCTTTCGCCCAAAAAATAGAAAAAGGCTTTGGAATAGGTTGGGGCTATGCCCTAAACGAAAAAACCATTCCCGAAGGAGTGTACAGGCTTGCTTATCTGCAAGGACGTATAGCCTATAATCTTATTTATGCCAAACTGCCTACCAATCCTATTTTTAAGAAGTTACTTTTGGGCGTAGAACCCCAATACAATCGTGTCTGGATTGATAATACCCCCAAAGAATGGGAAGCAGGACTTAATTTCTTTCTGCAACCCACGTTTTTTCTAAATAAAATTTTTCAGCCTTATTGCATTTTTTCCTTAGGACCGCATTATTTTTCTACGCCAACCATTCATCAGAGGCAGGGTTTTCTCTTTTCAGATAGCATAGGCATAGGTTCGTATGTAAGTTTGCATAAAAAAGTTTTTTTTCATTTTAATTTTCGTTTGCGTCATCTTTCCAATGCTAATATACATTTGCCTAATTTTGGTATCAATACTTACAACTTTCATTGTGGCTGGGTTTGGTGAGCAAAGGAAAAAATACTGAAATTTGTATTTTTTTCAAAAAGTTTTTAGTTTTGATAACGATTTTTCAACGTAAAACTAAAATCTGATTATTTATGGCTGTTCAATCACAAAGCTTAGGAATTAGCTTTCAACTTACCGAAGAGCATTTGGAAGTACAAAAAGCCGCTCGCGAGTTTGCTCAAAGAGAACTTTTGCCCGGTGTAATAGAAAGAGATGATAAGCAGGAGTTTCCCTACGAGCAAATCAAGAAAATGGGCGAGTTGGGTTTTATGGGAATGATGGTTTCGCCCGAATATAATGGCGGTGGTATGGATACCATTTCCTATGTGCTGGCTATGGAGGAAATTTCTAAAATAGATGCTTCGGCTTCGGTGTGTATGTCTGTGAATAATTCGCTGGTTTGTTGGGGTTTGGAAAAATACGGTACTCAAGAGCAAAAACAAAAGTATCTTACAAGACTTGCCACAGGTGAAATTATTGGAGCTTTCTGCCTTTCTGAACCCGAAGCAGGTTCTGATGCTACCTCGCAACGTACTACTGCCGAAGACAAAGGAGATTATTACCTGCTGAATGGTGTAAAAAATTGGATTACCAATGGCAGTACGGCTTCGGTGTATTTGGTAATGGCTCAAACACACCCTGAAAAAGGGCATAAAGGTATCAATTGCCTGATTGTAGAAAAAGGAATGGAAGGTTTTGTAGTAGGCAAAAAAGAAGATAAAATGGGCATTCGTGGCTCTGATACGCACAGCCTGATGTTTACCGATGTAAAAGTTCCCAAAGCCAATAGAATAGGTGAAGATGGTTTTGGATTTCGTTTCGCTATGGAAACCCTCAATGGAGGACGTATCGGTATTGCGGCACAGGCTCTGGGGATTGCCTCAGGAGCGTATGAACTTGCCCTCAAATACAGCAAAGAACGCAAAGCCTTTGGTAAATTTTTACATGAGCATCAAGCTATTCAGTTCAAATTGGCAGAAATGTATACCAAAATTGAAGCCGCTCGTTTGCTTACCTACAAAGCCGCTTACCTGAAAGATACACAACAAGATTTTGCTATGGCCGCCGCTGTTGCTAAATTATATGCTTCCGAAATTGCCCAAGAAGTAACTAGTGAAGCCGTACAAATTCACGGAGGCTATGGCTATGTGAAAGAGTTTCATGTAGAACGCTTGATGAGAGATGCCAAAATTACACAAATCTATGAAGGTACTTCCGAAGTGCAAAAAATTGTAATTGCCCGCTCTCTCTTGAAATAATACAACTTTAATTGCCTGAAAATACCAATCTTTGTAAAAAAGTTGGTGTGTGACTAAAAAAAGTCCATACCAACTTTGTTTTTTATATCAAAAGATTTATATTTGTTCGCAAAAAAATTGTAAAAAAACAAGAATAATCCTTCAAAGCACTATGGAAGATTACGATAAAATCTTGGAATCTCTGCATATTAAGTTTCTGAAAGCTAGAAATTTCAAACTGCTCAATCCTTTTGCTGTAAAAAATTTTTACGACATAGAAAATACTTTGTTGCTTCTGCATGATGGCGATATTACCCTCAAACTCGGCGATGATTTTGTGAAAGCTCGCCCTGGTGATATTCTTTTTGTGCCCGCAGGAAAGCCTACTTACATCATTTACGGAGCCGCTGGTGAAAGTAATATGCTTAGCAACGAACAGTTTATCACGCAAAGAGAAAAATTTTTCCAACTCAACACCAATCCCGATTTAGTTGGCAATATTGCTAACTCGTTCAGTTATGTTACTTTCAATGCCAAGCTCTTTGACTCAGTCAACTTTTTCACCAGCCTCAATATTACACCCTTTGTTATACGTCAGAACCCTACGCTTTCATTGCTTATTTTAGATGTAGTTTTGGAGACTTTACAAAAAAAATACGGTAAAAAACGTGTGCAACGCATCAAAACCGAGCTTATCGTTATTGAACTGATGCGTTATATTTTAGAAAAAAACTTGTTTGTAGAACAAATTACTACCAATAGTTCTTATTTCAAAGATCAACGCCTGATGGATATTTTTGAATACATCAAAAAATATTTGGGCGGCGACCTTTCCAATAAAGTGCTGGCCAATGTGGCAGGTGTTTCAGAAGACTATGTAGGGCAATATTTCAAAAATCTCACAGGTATCAATCCCCAAGATTACATCGAATACCAACGTATGGAGCGTGCCTCCGAACTCTTACGAACCACCAAAAAAAGTATTCGTGAAATTGCCAAAGAAATTGGTTACAAAGATACGGCTTATTTTTGCAGACGCTTCAAAATGGTTTTTGGCATTTCGGCAGGAAAAATGCGAAAAAGAGATTTACTCATGGAAGAATTAGAAAAATTAAAAATGTAAATTTGCAAAGCTAATATTACCAAAACACTAATGAAAGTTACAGGGGTTTCTTTTATCCGAAATGCTATCAAATATGATTATCCCATTGTAGAAGCCATATGCTCTATTTTGCCCATTTGTGATGATTTCGTAGTTGCCGTAGGCAATTCAGAAGATACAACACAAGAACTAATTGCAAACATCAACTCACAAAAAATTACAATTTTACCAACCATTTGGAATGATAATCTGCGAGAAGGAGGGGCAGTGCTGGCACAAGAAACTAATAAGGCTTTGCGAGCCGTTCCTGCAGATACCGATTGGGTTTTTTATATTCAAGCAGATGAAGTAATTCACGAAAAATATTTGCCTACTATTCGGCAAGCTATGCAAACTTACCTGCATGATAAAAATATAGACGGCTTGCTTTTCAAATACCTGCATTTTTATGGCTCTTACGACTACATAGGAACATCTTATCAGTGGTATAGACGAGAAATTCGTGTTGTTCGTAATCGTTCAGATATTTACTCTTACAAAGATGCACAAGGTTTCCGAAAAGGCAACAATGAAAAATTGCGTGTAAAACTCATAGATGCCTTTGTTTATCATTATGGATGGGTCAAGGAACCCAAAGCAATGCAACAAAAGCAAGAAACCTTTCATAAATATTGGCATGATGACAGCTGGCTTGAAAAAAATATAGCTAAACGTGATGCGTTCGATTACAGTAACGTAGATATTTTGGAAAAATTCACAGGTACACACCCACAAGTAATGCAAGCACGCATAGCAAACAAAAACTGGAAATTTGACTACGATTTGAGCTGTAATCGACTGTCTGTGAAAGATAAGTTCAAAAAGTTTGTAGAAAAAGTTACAGGCGGGTATATTATCGGAGAGTACAAAAATTACGTTTTAGTCTAAATCTTTGATAGATTTGAAAAAAATTTTACACATTCTTCTCAGCAGTTCCAAAGGTGGTTTGGAGCTATATGTTTGCAGGCTTATGCAAAAGCAAGTAGAAGCAGGCTTTCAGGTTTATGCCTTTATTTTAGAAAATAGCGAAGTACATAAAATTTTAACTCAAAACCCTGCTATTCGTTGTATTTTTGGCAAACCTAATCGGCGTTTTCATTGGCAAAATATCCGCCATCTGCGTAAAGTGCTGAAAACCTATCAAATACCACTCTTGCACTCACACAATAATATAGACGTATGGACTGCCTCTATGGCAAATTACGATAAAATTTCTAAGCATTTTTACAGCACCTACATTATGATAGGGGCAAAAAAGAAATTGCCACACTACTATTTTATTTACGGCAATCTTGAAGCCGCTATTTCTACTTCGCTTATTACCAACGAGGCGATGGCTCAAAATTTGGCAATTAGTGCCGACAAAATTCGTTTAGTACGTTATGGTGTAGAAACAGAAAAATTCATATCTGACTCTCAAAAAAGAGAGGAAATTCGTAAGCAGTGGGGGGCTTCTGAAAATCAGATAGTAATTGGCACACTGGCTCGTATTACGCGTTTCAAAAATGTGAGAGAACTTGCACAAGCCTTTTTGCATATTGAGCAAAAATTTCAGAAAGATGTCGTAATTTGGCTTATTGGCGAGCCATCTATTGCTTATTCCGATGAAAAAAATACTATTTACGTTCCTGAAGACCTTGCCATAGAACAAGAAATTCAGGATTTTGTACAGAAAAATAACCTGCAAAACCATATTATTCGTATTCCTTTCCAGAAAGAATATATCCCCTTTCTTGATGCAATGGATATTTTCGTGCTTGCTTCCTTTGATGAAATGTATTCACTTTCAATGATTGAAGCAATGCTAATGGCGAAACCCGTTATAGGTTTGCGTTCAGGTGGTACAACCGAGCAAATTGGGGAAAACGAAAGAGGAATATTGATTGAACAAGCCACGCCACAAGCCATAGCAAGGGCTATCAATACTTATCTAGAAAATCCTGACTTGATGAAACAGAAGGCTGAAAATGCCAAGTCTTGGGCTCTGCGTGAGCATAATTGGCAAAATACGCTTGCCGAATATGCAAAAATTTATGGAGTATAGTTCTATACATTTCTAAAGGTGGAGAGTAATACCATCGCTGAACATTGGAATAAGTTCTGAACAGATTGTAAATTATTACAACAACCATAACAAAATATTTGAACTTACTCTGCAATTTGTATCTTTTTTCGTCTAAATCGCTCAACTTTTTCCAAAAAAGAATTTGAAAAAAAGACATTACAGGAAAAGCGTATCTATCGCTTTCATGAGGTATGTTCATGCTCAAAGCTATCATTACAGAAACATAGAAAAAAAAGAGGAAAAAAAGTACGAAAGAGGGTTGTTCTTTGGCAAAACTCAAACCCAAGCTCAAAGTGAAATAAACAAACATAAACCCTGTAAGCCAAACAAGACGATTGTCAAAAATTGGGAAAATGATTTTTATGAATGATTCTGCATATCCCATAAAGCTATCGTACATGCTTACTGCCCAAATATTTTCTACAAAATCGGGTTTATTTTGCAAAAAACTATTTCTCATGAGCCACAGTCCAAGCCCCAAACTGCTTAAAACCAAATAAACAAAAGCCTTCTCCCAAGAAAAATAATAAGCAAAAAGTAAAGCAAGAGCTATTACAAAAAATATACCTGCCATTCTTTGCAAACATAGCAAATTGGAAATTAGAATGAGTGCATAGAAAATTTTAGTATTCTCTTTTTCAAGCATTTGCAAGAAAAGAATTACTATGGCAAGTAAGAAAGCAAGAAACAAAGCTTCTGACCATACAAAAAAATGTACCATTACGAAAATTGTGGAAAGAGCGGCATGCAAGTAAGCAATAGTTTGCCAAAAACACCTCTGAATAACTTGATATACAAGCAGGTAGAGCAGGCATAAATTCAGAAGCAAAGTTATTCCAAATAAAACCTTGACAGGAACAAAACTCAACAGAAACGGAAAAAGAGGTGTCCAGTGGGTATAGTAGCCTTGTGGCGTGAGAAATTCGCCTTGCTTGCCGAAACTTTCGGCGGCATAAAGGTAGGCTTTGGCATCTGCTGTTAAGCCAAATCCATTTTGGGTAAGCCAAATCCATATTACTACTGAAAAAGCCGCTATTGGTAAAGCCCAAAAATTGAATTTTTTGATTGCTTGCATAGTTTTTGGAAATTATGCCTGAAAATTTCTCTTTTTTTCTTGTTTTTCTCAAAAAAAATTCCTAAAATTCAAAACTTTTAAGGTCAAGAAAAGAGTTTTTCGAAAAGTTTTTGCAAGTTGTTGAATAGTTGAAAAGGTGTTGAATGTTTAATTTTTTGGATTTGAAAATGATTGAAAAATTTTTGCAATACATCAGCTATCAGAAACGTCAAAGTCAGCATACCTCTAATGCTTATCGTAATGATTTGGAGCAGTTTCAGAATTTTCTGATAGAGCAGTTTCAGGTGCAAGACATTAGCGAGGCGAATTTCCAAATGATACGTTCTTGGGTAATGCAACTTTCCGAACAAAATTTACAGCCTACTTCTATCAATCGGAAAATTGCTACGCTGAAATCTTTCTATAAGTTTTTGGTAAAAAATGCTTATATCAGTCAAAATCCCACACTGCGTATCAAACCGCTCAAAGTTCCGAAAAAAATGCCTTCTTTTGTTGAGGAACAAGATATGATAAAAATCTTGGATAATTACCAGTTCAGTAAAGATTTCAAAGGCTACCGCGATAAAATTGTATTGGAACTGCTGTATCATACGGGTATGCGTGAAGCAGAGCTATTGGGTTTGAAAGAGGAGTATATCAACTATATTCGTCAGGAAATCAGGGTTTTGGGCAAAGGGAATAAAGAACGTATCATTCCTATTACACCTTCGCTCAACCATCTTTTGCAAGAGTATGTGTATTATCGTGAAAAAGAATTTCCACAACTTTCGCATACTTTTCTGATAGTTTCTGACGAAGGCAAACCTGCCTATCCGATGCTGATTTACCGAATTGTAAAAAAATATTTGAGTTTGGTAGATAGTGCTGAACGAAAAAGCCCGCACACACTTCGCCATACCTTTGCCACACATATGCTCAACAAAGGAGCAGATTTGAATGCTATCAAAGAAATTTTAGGACATAGCAACCTGAAAGCTACCCAAATTTATACGCATAATTCACTCCAAAAACTCAAAAATGTATTCAAACAGGCTCACCCGAAAGCCTGATAAAACTCATTGCTTTTCATCAGTTTTTTTAATTTTTTTGGTTTTATGGTTTCACCTTAAAAATGTAGTGTTATGAAAGTGCAAATTCAATCTGTGCATTTTGATGCGGACATCAAGTTGCTGAATTTCATTGAAAAAAAGTTAAATAAATTAGATACTTATTACGACCGTGTCATTGATGCCACCGTGTTTTTGCGTTTGGATAAAAACGACCATAAAGAAAACAAAATCGTTGAAGTCAAAATAAATGTACCTGGTAACGTAATTTTTGCCAAAGCTCAAAAAAATACTTTTGAAAGTGCCACAGACGAGGTGCTCGATGTGCTCAAAAGGCAAATCACCAAGCACAAAGAAAAGCAAATGAACCATTAAGGTATAGTTTAGATCTTATGTACTCAAACTTCCTGAACAAAATTCAGGAAGTTTTTATTTTTGAACTTTTCAGAAAAACTCGCTACCTTTGCAGTTAAATTCTAAATATAGTGGAAATTCTAAAACAACTTCTGGATTTTATTTTACACGTAGATAAGTACCTGCAAGGGCTTTTTCAGGACTATGGCGTATGGATTTATGCCATTTTGTTTCTGATAATTTTTGTGGAAACAGGCTTGGTAGTAATGCCCTTTTTGCCTGGCGATTCGCTTCTTTTTGCCACAGGAGCTTTGATAAGTGTTACTAATGAACTCAACATTTGGCTCATGGGGCTGATTTTGTTTGTAGCGGCAGTAATTGGCGATAGTGTAAATTATTGGGTAGGGAAAAAATTGGGAAACAGCGTATTTCAGCGAGAAAGTCGTTGGATAAAAAAGGAATATCTCTTGCATACCCAAAAATTTTATGAAAAACACGGAGGCAAAACCATTATTTTCGCAAGATTTATTCCTATTGTACGTACTTTTGCACCTTTTATAGCAGGCATCGGTACGATGAACTATCCTCGTTTTTTGGCTTACAATGTAATTGGCGGCTTTGTGTGGGTTTGGTCTTTTTTATGGTTAGGCTATTTTTTTGCTGATATCGAAATTGTACGTAAAAACTTTACTTTGGTCATTTTTGCTATTATTTTGATTTCTGTTACGCCCCCTATTCTTGAAATTATCAAACATAAGTTTTTCAAGAAAAAAGAAACAGAAGTTACGCATAAAAGTTAGTTGCTATGACACAAGAGCAATACAAAGATGTAAAAGCCCGTATCTCGGCTTTGAGGAGGTATCTTTGACTACGACACGAAACTACAAGAACTGGCCAAAAGGCAAGAAAAAACCACTGCTACTGATTTTTGGGAAAATGCCCAGCAGGCAGAAGCCATCATGAAAGAAATTCGCAATATCAAAGTTTGGACAGAGCCCATGCAGGTTCTTTTGCAGGCAGAAGCTGATTTTGAAGTATTATACGAATTTTACCAAAATAATGAACTTTCAGAAGAAGAAATTGACCAAGAGTTTCATAAACTACTCCAACAGGTGGAAGACTTGGAGTTCAAGAAAATGTTGAGCGGCGAGGAAGACGCCTTGAGTGCAATGATGGAAATCAATCCAGGTGCAGGCGGCACTGAAAGTATGGACTGGGCTGAAATGCTGATGCGTATGTATATCATGTGGGGCGAAAGTCAGGGCTTTAAGGTGAGAGAAGTGAATTATCAAGCAGGTGAAGTAGCAGGTTGCAAATCAGCTACTTTGGAATTTGATGGAAAGTTTGCCTATGGTCTTTTGAAATCGGAAATTGGGGTACACCGTTTGGTTCGTATTTCACCTTTTGATTCAGGTGGCAGAAGGCATACCTCTTTTGCTTCGGTGTTTGTATATCCAATTATCGATGATACCATTGAAATTACTATTAACCCCGCAGATTTAGAGTGGGATACGTTTCGTTCAGGCGGAGCAGGTGGCCAAAATGTAAACAAAGTAGAAACAGCCGTCAGGGTTCGTCATAAGCCCACAGGAATAATAATAGAGTGCCAGCAAGAGCGTTCGCAACATCAAAACCGTGAAAAAGCCCTGCAAATGCTTAAATCAAGGCTCTATCAGTTGGAAATGGAAAAAAGGCAAGAAGAAAAAGATAAAATTGAAGGTGCAAAAAAGAAAATTGACTTTGGCTCGCAAATCCGCAATTATGTACTGCATCCCTACAAACTCGTTAAAGATGTTCGTACAGGAGTAGAACGTACAGACGTGCAAAACGTACTCAATGGCGATATAAACGATTTTATCAAGGCATTTTTAATGATGCAGTAGCAAAGTACAAAGTAAGATTATCAATGGCAAAATTCAAATTAGGTTTCTATGAAACAACTTATTGAAGACATCGGAATTTTGGAAAATACGGAGGCTTGCGAAACCGTAAAAACTACACAAGAAAACAATACGGGCAAAGCTCGCAAGTTGTATATTGAAAGCTACGGCTGCCAAATGAACTTTTCTGACTCTGAAATCGTGGCGGCAATTATGCAAGAACACGACTTTGATACCACAGCTACTGCCGAAAACGCCGATCTCATTTTTTTGAATACTTGTGCTATTCGTGAGAATGCCGAGCAAAAAATTCGTCATCGTTTGCAATATTTACAAAGTCTGAAAAAGAAGCGTCCTCATTTGTTGGTAGGGGTATTGGGTTGTATGGCAGAACGCTTGAAAACTAAACTATTAGAAGAAGAAAAAGTAGTAGATATTGTTGCAGGTCCTGATGCTTACAGAGATTTGCCAAAGTTAGTTAGTGAAGCCGATGAGGGTAACCGAGCCATCAATGTATTTCTCTCTCGCGACGAAACCTATGCAGATATAAATCCTGTAAGGCTCAACTCTAATGGAGTTACGGCATTTGTTTCTATAATGCGAGGCTGTGATAATATGTGTTCGTTTTGTGTAGTACCTTTTACGCGTGGGCGAGAGCGAAGCCGTAGTCCGTATTCTATTGTGGCAGAGTGTGAAAAATTGTTTGAAGATGGCTATCGCGAAGTTACTTTACTCGGACAAAACGTAGATTCTTACTTCTGGACTGCCAAAGAAGATATTATCTCTCTGAAAAGTTACGAAAAAGCCATTGCCCAAGGTGAAAGTTTTGAAGGTATTGAAACTTGCAATTTTGCTCAACTTTTAGAACGAGTAGCTCAAATTTCCCCTGAATTGCGAGTTCGTTTTTCTACTTCGCATCCCAAAGATATTACGGACGAAGTGCTCTATACGATGGCAAAATATGAAAATATTTGCAAGTATATTCATTTACCTGTACAGAGTGGAAATAATCGTATTTTGGCACTCATGAACCGAACTTACACGCGTGAATGGTACTTGGAACGTATTGCGGCTATTCGTCGAATTTTAGGAGAGGATTGCGGTATTTCTTCGGATATGATTGCAGGTTTTTGTTCAGAAACCGAAGAAGAACACCAAGACACACTTTCTTTGATGCGATTGGTCGAATATGATTTTTCGTACATGTTCTACTACTCAGAACGCCCCAATACACCTGCTGAAAAAAAATTGAAAGATGATGTACCGCTTGAAATAAAGAAAAGACGTCTGAATGAAATTATCGCTCTGCAAAATGAACTTTCCTATAAACGTAACCAAAGAGATATTGGTAAAGTGCACAAAGTGCTAATAGAAGGATTTTCTAAACGCTCGCAAGAATACTTACAAGGTAGAAATTCTGCTAATAAGGTAGTAGTTTTTCCTAAAAAAAATTATCAAAAAGGAAAGTATGTAAACGTACTTGTCAAAGAGGCTAATTCTGCAACGCTAGTGGGAGAGGTAGTAGATTAAAATCTTAAAAATTTTTTCCAAAAGATTTGAGCTATTCTCCTGAACTCTTTTTTCCTCAAAGATAGGTATTTAAGAGCTCTCAAAAGATAGAGAATTTTGGTATAAAGCCAGCCTTTTTCTTTGAGCCAAAAATAAGTTTCATTTTGCAGTGATTTTTCCAATTTGCTTATAGCGATATTCTTGTTTAGGCTACTGCTTGCCGAAACGTGATGGATCACTCTTGTAGCAGGTGTAAAAAGAATTTGATAACCTAATTTTTTGATTAAGTAGCACCATTGTACATCTTCAAAATACATAAAAAAGTCATCCGGAAGTTTCTTTTGGGGCATTTTTTCAATAACTTCTTTTCTGATAAGAAAAAAAGCCCCCCAAACCCAATCTACAAACATCTCTTCATTATGAGAAAAGTAAAATCCAAGCAGTTTTTTATTTCCAAGAAACCTATGTAATCTAAAAATTTCAATGATCTCATAAGTAAGGTTATCAAATTTATTAGCGGTGTGTTGTATTTTCCCATCAGGATAAACGAGCAACGGACTAACTACTCCAATTTTAGGATTTGCTTGAATTTTTTTCAAGCAAACCTCTATGGAGTTTGCTATAAGCTCAATATCGCTATTGAGCAGTAAAATATATTCGCCTTTGGCTACTGCCAAACCAAGGTTATTCCCTTTGGCAAAACCTACATTTTCAGCAGATTTAATAAGTGTAATTTGAGGAAAAAGTTCTGTGAATTTTTCAGGATTACATTCTGTGGAAGCATTATCTACCAAAATAATTTCATAAGTCACTCCTTGTGTGTGCTGAATGATACTTTCAATACACTTACAAGTAAGTGAAAATGTATTGTAATTGATAATGATGATGGAAAGTTTGATTTTTTTATTCACTTTCGTATTATACCTATACCTGCCCAGCCTTGTTGAGGATTTTCTATAAAAATTTGGTATTCGTACTGACTTTTTATTTCGTCAAAAAATTTATCTACACCTACATTCCATTCGGGAGGGTGCGGAGCTATGTCGTGGAAACCAATTATACCACCTTTTTTTACGAGTGGTGCATACAAATCAAAATCTGTTTTTACACCTTCGTAGGTATGGTCGCCGTCTATGAATAGAAAATCTAACTCGTTACTATTGAGTAAATTTTTGACTTGTTGTAAAGTTTCCGAGCTATGCGAGTTGGCTCTGTGTAATATCATTTTCTGATGAGGTAGAGCAAAAGATTTATAGAAATGCTCTTTGTAAGCGGGATAACCGCCGCCGTATCTACCTCCGGGTAAGTCAATAGAAATGATAGTAGCTTGGGGGTGTGCGAGTTTGGTAAATAAAAATAAAGAGCCTCCGTTGGCAGTGCCTATTTCAAGTAGAAATTTAGGTTTTTGTTGTTCTACGATTTTAGCTAATGCCAAAATTTCGGAGCGTACTTGTTTTATCCAAAAGAATCTTTGCCATTTAGGGCTGTAAATCAATTCTATGAGTTGTTCGGCATTGAGCCCTTCGGAGTCTTTTGCCAACAAAGGAGCATATTTTTTCAGTTCGCTTGCGGCGTTCCACTCGTGGATTTTTTGTTTGAGGTTTTTTAGCATTACTTTACAATTTTAGACCAAAGATGTTTCAAACGTGCCAAGTTTCTATTATTTTTTAAAAATAGCTCAAATTTAGAAAGAGGAAAACTTTTGTTAGTGAATTTTTCTGTAATCTGAGCAATACCTTGTCCCTCTACAAACATGAGTGCTTGCCATGTTGTCGGGCTGATAGGGTGAAAGTCCTTTACTGCTTGATAATTATTTTCATCTAAACTTTTCCAAAAGAGAAAGTATTTCTCAGTATCAAAATCATTTTTATGCCCCCAATTGGCTATTTTTTATTTTATTTCTTCCTCACTTCTCGCCCAATTGTCATGTAATAGAAAAAAAGGGCTTATATGGTTAAAATAACCATTTTTTCTGCCATACTCATAATGAGGTTTATTCGTGGCGATTTGAATTAAATCTATTTTCGATTGATTGTAATCAAAAAACCTCTTTCTGTTTTCTTAAATAAATTAAGCCAAACCGCACAAATACTAATTTCTTTTTGGTTGAGCGGTATTTTTTTCAGATACTCTACAAAGCCTTTAAAGTTCAAAAAATGCTCATCAGCATCTATTGATATGTGTCAGCCTCTTTCACTCATTTGTTTAGCTAAAAGATTCCTTTTTCTAATCTCGCATTGCATTAGCTTTGACCGTGCGTCAAACCTGATAGGTTTGTAAAACCTATCAGGTTTAGGTATAAATAAGCTATTTTTCTATCAGCGGATAAAGTGAATTTGATGTTTTGAGATCATGATAATGTTTATTGATATCTTTTTCTGATGAAAAAATAATCATCTTCTCGCAAGTATTCTCTGATATAATCAGCGTAATATGATGTTTCTTTTTAGAAAACTTCAAGGCGTACTTGGCTTGCATTGGGCAAGTTTTCTTTTCGCTGATATAATTGTTGGTATCTAGTACCGCTTTTTTCAAATTTTCAGCATTTTCAGCAGAAATTTCTATCTTTTTTAGCATTTCATAATCGCCCAAATACACTTTATCTTTTTCGTGTTCTTTGGTAGGGATAGGCGTAGCTTTCACTTCGTATAAAGCCACTTCATTAGCTTCCTCAATAATATTTTTGTGTTTGTGAAAAATCGGGTGTTTTTCTTTTTCAGGAAGCATACCCCAACTTGTTAGGAAAATAAACCAAAAAATTTTCATAAAATTTTATCTTTGAGAAACACGAACCATAGAAATAGGGTTTTGAGGCTTGCAGCCGTTGCAATTTTTAGCTTTATATTGGGTACTTTTTACTGCATTTTCGGCAATATGCTCCCAAGAAGGCTCTCCTGTACGCATATAACCAATTTCTTCTTTGAGTGCCTGAATAAAGCTAAGCGTAAAAAAACCACCATTGATATTACACCAAGAATACTCACCTGGCGAGCTACCTGTAATCATTATTGTTCCACGAGAACTCACAAAAAGTTTTTTGAGTTTTTCTACTTCTGCCCCCTGAAAGCTGCGACTTGCCATAAAAGTTGTCGAAGTCATTTGGTTTCTACCAATATCCGAATTACAACAATCACTCAAAATAAGATTGAGCCTACCTCCTTTGTTGGTAATTGCTTGAGCAACGGCAGAAAGGGGTAAAGAAGTTTTTTCGGTGAGAGGCATATATTCTGAATAACGCATATCTAACTGGGGGTATCTATCGGTTTGG
This sequence comes from uncultured Cytophagales bacterium, assembly GCA_938002655.1. Lineage (GTDB taxonomy): Bacteria > Bacteroidota > Bacteroidia > Cytophagales > Thermonemataceae > Raineya. The sequence continues at coordinate 72,228 of CALLAC010000007.1, read as the reverse complement.
TTAGACCAGCGAAAGCCGTGACCGCTGTAATAAAAAATGACTATATCATTTGCCCCAACTTGCATACTTTTGATGGTTCGTTCCACATTATCACGGGTAAATTTTTCTCCATTGATAATGTATTTTTCAAAAGGCATACCTACGGCTTTAGCTATCTCTCTGAATTCTACCTCCATTGCTCTCTGATCCACAGCACAACTTTGCCCAATATCTCCAATGTCCGTATTGATAACCAACAATAAGTGCATTTTAGATTTGCTTGCAGTGTTATTGTTATTACCTGTAGTATTGTTGCCTCCTGTATTGTTGTTGCTATTGTAGCTCACCACTCCTAAGGCCGCATCTCGCATCTTACGCAAGGCTTGGTATTCGGGTTCATCGGTACGGAAGAACTGACGCAAATAGCTATCTGTCATATCTTTGGGATTGATATCCCTGTAAGATTTGCACTGAATAAGGTGAGTAGCATCAAAGTTGGGGTCATCTGTTACATAAGGAAGTTGATTAGGGTTTTGCTCGTTCCATACCCAAATAAAATGGTCGGGATTGTAAGATTGCCCTCTGCTTTGGCTGGTAATAAAACGAGGATTGCTACCTATCATTACAAAATAATTGTAACCATCTTCTTGCCCTGTTACAGATTGATATTTGACATGAACCACATTATACTTGCCATTATAGGTGTATCCTATACGCATATACGCATCTTGCTCGTTGAAATAGACTAAAAAGGCTTTGTAAGTAATATCAGAAGCCTCAAAGACAATTTCATGGAGCGACTGCCCTTTGGCACTAACGAAAGCGAAAAGAAAAAATAGTATTCCCATTCGCCAAGAGAGTTGCTTTAGCATAACGTTGGGTATTTTAGGGTGAATTTTCAAAAACTTCCAAAATCATTCGATTACGGTCGTTAAGAGCATCAGTTTTTTGTAAAATATTAACAATTACGGCAAGTTCGTCTTCCGAAACTCGTTCTTTTTTATCCATTGCGTCTTCTAGTACCAAATCTAAAACTTTTTTTGAGAATTTCAAATGATTTTCTGCCTCGCCATATAGAGTTTTTACCTGCCAAGGTTCATAGCTTACTTTGGCGGCATTGAGCATATTATCCATGAGGGCATTTTGCCAGCCTTTGGATTCTACCAAAATTTTCAGAGCATTCAGGAAAAGACCTTCGAGTAGGGCTAAATTTTCAGTAATGTACTTAGCCTCTCTTTTGAGCGTTCCAATTTGCAGATTTTCTTCTTGATGAGCCTTTTTTTCAAGTTGCTCTAAATAAAAATTTCTTTCTGCTCCATCGATTTTGTTATCGGCAGAAAGGACTGCTAAAATAGGATAAAACCATACCAATTCCTGAAAGGTAGCAAAATCAATTGGTTCCAATCTATTGAAATTGTACTCTTCCCAAAGTGTTTTGAGTTCATCAAGTTTACTCATATCGTAAATATTTAATTTTAAGACTATAACAAGCAATTATCAATTCACATTCAGCCATTCATCATTTCAGATAAGATTTTTTTATCATCGAAATCGTATTTTACTCCCCTGATTTCCTGATAGGTTTCGTGTCCTTTACCTGCTAGTAAAATAATATCTTCATTTTTGGCTATCTCACAAGCTCTTGCGATAGCTTCTTTGCGATTTTCTATGGTTAAAACTTTTTTTCTTTGAGTAATAGGAACGCCTTTTTGCATATCTTCAAGTATTGCCGCTGGGTCTTCAAAACGTGGATTATCGGAGGTAAGTACTACAAAATCAGAGTATTTACAGGCAATTTGAGCCATAGCGGGGCGTTTAGTTGCATCACGATTGCCACCTGCTCCTACAATAGTAATTACTTTTTGGTACGGCTTTCGTAAATCTTGAATGGTTTTGAGTACATTTTCCAGAGCATCAGGTGTGTGAGCATAATCTACAATGCCTACTCTATTCTTTTTATCCATAATTTGTTCAAATCTGCCTTTGGCAGCGTAAAGTTCGGAAAGTACAGGTAAAATTCGCTCTTTTTCTTCGCCTAACAGAATAGCCGTAGCATAAACGCTCAAAAGGTTGTAAGCATTAAATTCACCTATCAGTCTGCACCATACTTGTGTGCCTTCAAAATCCATTAGCAAACCTTGTAGAGTATTATCTAAAATTTTCGCCTTGAAATCAGCGGGATATTTCAGAGCAAAGCTGTATTTTCGTGCTTGGGTATTTTGAAGCATTATGCTTCCTCTTTTATCGTCAAAATTGCTCAATGCAAAAGCTGAGGCGGGCAAGTCATCAAAAAGTTTCTTTTTAGCTTTGATGTAGTTTTCAAAAGTTTTGTGAAAATCTAAGTGGTCGTGAGAAATATTAGTAAAAACTGCTCCTGTGTAGTGCAATCCGGCTATGCGTCTTTGTACAATAGCATGTGAGCTAGACTCCATAAATGCAAATTGTACACCCTCTTTGAGCATTTGAGCAAGCAAAGCATTGAGTTGTAAGGCATCGGGCGTAGTATGTGTAGCAGGTATCACTTTGTCGTTAATGATATTTTCTACAGTAGAGAGCATACCTGCTCGGTAGCCTAAACCTCTGAAAAGTTGGTATAAAAGCGTTACATTGGTAGTTTTTCCATTGGTTCCTGTAACACCTACCAAACGCAATTTTCGGGAGGGATTTTCATAAAAATTGCTTGCCATAATTCCCAAAGATTCGGCACTATCGGGCGTGTGTATGTAGGTGATGTGAGCAAGTAAATTTTCAGGCAATTTTTCACAAACAATAGCTTTGGCTCCTGCCGCTATGGCTTTTTCTATAAAGTCATGTCCATCTACTTGTGTACCTTGGGTTGCTACGAACACATCGCCTTCTCTGATTTGGCGAGAATCAAACTGAATAGTGCTGATTTCAGAATCTTCATTGCCGTAAACGGCAATAATCGGAACTTGTGCAAGAAGTTTTTGTAAGTTCATTTTTTTACGAGATGAGCATTTTCTTTAACAAAATCAGACCAACCTTTGTGTTTGGTGGTTTTTACTCCATTTTGGTAATAATGGCACAAAGCTACGCCCAGGGCATCAGAGGCATCTAAAAGTGTATCATCAGCAAATCGAATTTTTAAGATTTTTTCAAGCATAGTAGCAAGTTCTTGTTTGCTGGCTCGTCCTTTACCTGTTACAGCTTGTTTGACTTTCAAGGGAGCGTATTCGGTGATAGGGATTTCTCGCATTAGTGCCGCTGTCATTGCTACACCTTGGGCTCTGCCCAATTTGAGCATAGATTGTACATTTTTTCCGTAAAAAGGTGCTTCTAAGGCCACTTCATCAGGCAAAAACTCTTCTACGAGTTGTGTCACCCTTTCGTAAATTTTTTTGAGTTTTAAAGCCAGACTATCATACTTTTCCAACTGAATTACACCATATTGCAGAACCTCTATTTTTTTACCCAAAATTTTCAGTACGCCATAGCCCATAATACGAGTACCGGGGTCTATGCCTAAAATAATTTTTTCAGTTTCAGGGCAAGACATTTTTCATTTTTTTGCCAAAGTTACGAAAAATATGGAGACTTTCAATTGTGTTTTGAATAACAAAATAGGAAATTAGCACGTTTTTCATAAAAATTTCTCCAAATACTCTACAAAAACCTAGGAGGTTTTGAAAAGCTCACAGGTTGAGTACTACACTATAATCTATCACAAGCTATGCGTATATTTTTTTTATGGATTGCAGGAACTTTTCTGCTAGCCGCCTGCCAAAAAAACGAAGTAAAATTAGATAACTTTGATAAAACTCTTTGGCAAAATGATAGCAAAGGCTGTAAAAATATTCGTTTACAGATGCTTGTTTCTCTAGAAAAACAGAAAGCCAAGCTTTTAGGGCTTTCTCAAGAAAAAATAGCAGAAATTTTGGGTAAGCCCGATAAGCAGGAATTGCAAAAACGCAATGCCAAGCGTTTTGTATATTATGTTTCCGAAGGCTCGCAATGTGGAAAAAATAAACAAACCGAAGGCATTGCTCTTATTTTACAATTTGGAGCATTGAATTATGTAAGCGAAATTTACCGAAACCGATATGAGTAGAGGCAATAGATATTTTGCCTCTATCAGGTTATTGCTTTTTGAAATCTAATGAAATTGAATTGATGCAGTATCGTAAACCAGTGGGTTTGGGACCGTCGTCAAAAACATGTCCTAAATGCCCGCCACATTTAGCACAAAGCACTTCGGTACGTATCATTCCGTGTGAATAATCTTTTTCTAGAATTACGGCATTGGGAATTACATCATAATAACTTGGCCAGCCTGTTCCCGAATCGAATTTTGTTTCTGATTTGAATAGTTCGTTGCCACAGCCAGCACAAACATAAATACCTTTTTCTTTATGTTTGTAGTATTTGCCTGTAAAGGCTCTTTCAGTGCCTTTCATACGTAAAACCTTGTATTGTTCGGGGGTAAGGCAGTGTTGCCATTCTTCTTCGTTCTTTTTGATTTCAAAATTTTTATCCATTTTTTTAGCTGTTTGGTCAGATTGTTTTTGTCCGCAAGATGGAAACGCTATGAGTAGCCAAAACAACACTCCGAGAATGATGGTGTTTCTTTTCATGTTTTTTCTTATACAAACGAAACAAATCGCCAAATGGTTTTTCAATAGCCTAAGAAACTGCCAAGGATTTTCAACAAAAAACTCGCTTTTAGAGCGAGTTTGCATTTAGTACAAGAATTCTTTTTCTAATAACTTCAACTTTGTTCTGACGGAAGCGTCGATTTGTTTATCATTGGCAAAAGTTATCGTAAAACCACCAATCAGAGCAGGATTGATTTTTTCTGCTAACTTTACTTTTTTGCCAGTTTCTTTTTCTACAATTTGAATAGCTTTTTGACGAACAGCATCTGTAAGAGGGACTGCGGAAGTAAGCGTAACCCTTAAAATACCTTTACGTTCTTCGTAGAGATTTTCAAATTCTTTGGCGGCTTGGTATAAAACTTCCTCTCGGTTCTTGCGTGTAATAATTTCAAAAAAATCAGAAGTAACTTTGTGAAATTTATCAGAAAAGAGTTTTTTTAGAATTGTTAGCTTGCGATGGCTATAAATAATAGGATTTCGGGTAATAGCTTTCAGAAGAGGATTTTCGTCAAGGGTTTTTACAAAAAATCCCATATCTTTATAAACCTGCTCCAATACACCTTTTTCTTCGGCAAGTTCTAAGATTGCTTTTGCATAGCGAATAGCTATGCGTCTTTCGGTCATACTATTTATCATACAACACGCTTATTAGTTTGCAGAAATTTCATTGATAAGTTTTTCGGCAAGTATTTTCTGATTTTCATCATTAGAAAGTTCTTTACGCAAAATACGCTCGGCTACTTGCAAAGAAAGTTTGGCAACTTCTTTTTTCATATCCGCTACAAAGGCTTTTCTTTCGCTTTCAATAAGATTGCGAGCTTCGCTGATAATTTTATCAGCTTCTTTTTTAGCACTTTCTTTGGCTTCATCTACCAACTCACGAGCAGTTTGCTGTGCCTTTTTCAAGATTTCGTCTTTTTCGGCACGGGCTTGTTGGAGTAGTTTTTCGTTGTCGGCAGAAATTTTAGCCATTTCCGCTTTTGCCTTTTCCGCAGAAGCCAATGCTTCTTCAATAGACTTTTCACGCTCTTTCAAGGCATTCATGATAGGCTTCCATGCAAATTTTCCTAATACGAAGAGCAGTAGCAGAAAGACAATGAGTTGCCAAACAATCAGACCAAGTTCAGGAGTAATGAGGTTGAGCAGCATATTTTTAGATTTTGATATCAGTTGTTAGAAATTAGAGTATTTCAAACATTAAGCAGTTGGTTTTTTACAGGCAACTTCTGCCCAAGCCCACCGCTTGCGGCAGAAGTTGAGCCCAATTTTTGTGTTTGTGTAGTAATTAGGCAACTTTCAAAGCCATCAAAAGACCTACTACTACTCCAAAAAGAGCCGCACCTTCAATCAAAGCGGCGGCTACAATCATAGCACCTTGGATTTTACCGCTTGCTTCGGGCTGACGAGCAATAGCATCCATAGCTTGCCCACCGATGCGTCCGATGCCCAAACCAGCACCCAATACAGCCAAGCCTGCCGCTAAACCAGCACCGATACCAGCGATTTCTGCCAAAAGAACCAAAAGTTGTAACATAGAAATTGGAATTTAGGGTTAAAATTGAAACAAAAAAGATTTTTATGCCTGATGAACTTCGTGTTTTTCGTTGTGATGCTCGTGATGATGCTCTTCTACCGCTCCGCCAAAGTACATTGCCGAAAGCAAAGTAAATACATATGCCTGCAAAATCGCTACAAAAAGTTCAAGCATATTCATTACCACGGCAAAAGCAACGCTCACAGGAGCTACCGCATAGCTTTTAAACAAAAATATAAGTGAAAGCAAACTTAAAATAATAATATGCCCAGCCGTAATATTAGCAAACAAACGCACCATTAACGAAAAAGGCTTTGTAAAAATTCCTATAATTTCAACAATCGGCATGATAGGTACAAGAAATTTAAGCCACCAAGGCACACCCGGCGTATTGAAAATATGTTGCCAGTAATATTTATTAGAACTGAACAAAGTGATAATAAGCGTCAGCAAAGCTAAGGTCATAGTTACTGCGATATTTCCCGTAACATTTGCTCCGCCAGGCATTAGCCCAAGCAAATTATTGAACCATATAAAAAAGAACACTGTAAGCAGGTAAGGCATGAATCGTTCGTATTTTTCTCCGATGTTGGGTTTGGCAATATCGTCGCGAATAAAAACTATGATAGGCTCCAAAAACGATTGTAAACCTTTGGGGGCTTTTCCTGTGTTCTTTTTATAGCTTTTGGCAACACTCAAAAACACTACAATCAACAAGATTGCACTCAAAAGTAGAGAAGCAACATTTTTGGTAATAGAAAAATCATAGAGAGTTCCGCCTCCTTCCAAAAAAATACGCTCGTGGCTCATAATATAAGTATTGCCATTAGGACGTTTCAGCACAAGCTGATGTTCTTTCTCACCTTTCTCGTTAGTTATTTCTCTTTTCTCGGCATGATGAAACTCCGAAGACATAAAAATATCCAAGCCTTTATCAGTATAAAGAATGATAGGTAAAGGGATTGTCAGATGTGTTTTACCAATAGTAGCAAAATGCCATTCGTGCGAATCTGCTATGTGATGTAAAATTAAATCACCTGCATTAAATTCCTTCTCCTCTTGTTGGGCAAAGGTAAAAAAAGGAAATAACAAGAAAAAAACAAACAGAAAATTAGCTAATTTACGCATACATGTTACACTTTTAATACTTTTTCCAATTCATCAAGCAAGTTGATAATCGTTTTTGAAATTTCTGTCATTTTATCGTATTCAACATTCGCCTCTTCCTCTTTTCCTGCGTTTTTTAGTTCTACCACATTTCTAATGTGTCGGTGCAGTTCTTTGTGCACCTGCTCAAGTTCGAAAATTTTGGGTTCATTTTTATACTTTTCAAGAGCTTCGCCGTAAATCCATTTGCCCAAGTCGCAATGCTCATGAGAAACAACTTGGTCGATAGTCAATGCTTCTTCTCCTCTTAAAAAAGAGAGCAATCTTACACGCCACGCTAAATGCTTACTTTTGGCTAAAACAAAATCTAAGTTCATAACAAAAGCATTTTTAGATGCATAATTTTAGGTGTAAAAGAGTATGAGTGGCGTTATTTTATTTTGGCTTGCAAGTTATACAATAAACCATAAATCTCAAAGCCTACAAAGCAAAAATATAAAACAAAAAAAGTAACAATAAACCAAAGTGGATAAATAACTCCCTGATAAACAATATAAAACACAACGCCAACACTCAAAAACATTCGTAATAGTATAGAAGCAAAGAAAAAACCTTGAAAAGTTTTAGCATTTTTTCGCAAACCTTGTGAAACAAGGCAAGTTGTGAGTACAGATTGCAGAGCAAAAAATAAAAGCAGATGCCATTTGTATTCGTGTAAAATTTTATTGAATAGCAGAAATTCGTCAATAGCTATAAAAGATGCTATAATGAGCGTAAAGATGAACAAATGAAAAAGACCAAAAAACTTTTTATTTTTCACTTTTTTTTGGTTTTGACTTCAAATGGCGAAGTTTTTTATCATCAACGTGTTTATCTAAAAACTCGTTGATTTTCTCTATGTCTAATGTAGAAACTATTTCACCAAAGGCATTGATGCGAATATCAAATCCTTCCAACTCTTTATGAACACGAGGCTTGGAAGTTTCTTTTTGGGTATCTGTTTTTTTCTTGCGAGGCATTTGAGGTTTGGTAATGATTGTTTGAAGTTTAAAACTACCAAAGTTTGTTTTAGAGAAGATTTTTACTCTACTATTTCGCCGATAATATTTTCATTCGAACTTATATCTTTGGGCTGAGGCAAATCTTTCAGGCTGTTGATACCAAAATAATCCATAAATTTTTTGCTTGTACCATAGAGCAAAGGTCTACCAATTGCATCAGCTTTTCCTTTGATAACCAAAAGTTCTTTTTCCAAAAGTTTTTGAATAGCATAATCGCTATTTACCCCTCTGATCTGCTCGATTTCTGTTTTAGTGATAGGTTGTTTGTATGCTACGATAGCAAGTGTTTCTAATGCGGCGTTGGAAAGCCTTTTTTTAGATTTTTGTTTGAGTAAAATACTAATACTTGACTGATAAGCAGGTTTCGTAAGAAACTGATAACCACCCCCCATTTGGTAAATCTGAAAAGCGTAGATATCTTGCTTGTATTTTTGTTGAAGTTTTTCTATTGCTTCAAGAATGTTTTCTTCGGGAATATCTGCTTCAAACATCTCCATAAGGCAGTTTTGTATCTCTTTCAGAGAAATAGGTTCAGCAGATACGAAAATGAGTGCCTCGATATGGTTTTGAAGAAAATCCATTGTATAACTTTCAGGCAATCAGACAACAAGAAGCATAGGTATTATTTTTTTGCCATTTTGGCTTCAATAGAATGTTGTGTATGGGGCACAATCAGCAACCTTTCGCGAGGAATAAGTTTTCCTGTATCAATGCAAATACCATAAGTACCATTCTTGATGCGAATAAGTGCCATTTCTAGCTGCTGAATAAACTTCTGTTGGCGAGCGGCTAGTTGTGTAAGATTTTCTTTTTCCAGCGTATCCGAACCATCTTCCATAAGCTTGGAATTAGCCGCAGTAGCATCGGTGCCGGGGTCATTTTTACGAGTAAGAGACTCTTTGAGCTCGGCAAGCTCTTGCTTGGCTTGTTCCAATTTTTTGAGTATCAGTTCCTCAAATTCTTTAAGTTCTTCCTCTGTATAGCGAGTTTTCTCTACTACTTCGGTAGTTTTGCTGTTATTGGTTTTGGTAGTTTTTATCTTATCCATAAAAGAAAGGGGGCTTAGAAATTTTGTGCAAAATTAGAAATTTTCCTGCAACAAAGCAATAAAACCGAATTGTTTTTTCGTTTGTTTTATCTTTATATTTGCAAAAATTTTTCTGATGAAAACTTCTGATTTTCTACAACTTTATCGGAATGAGCCTCTTTTTCAGACCTTTATTCACTACTTGAAAAAACACAAGCGTCTGCAAATCAGAGGGTTGCAGGGTAGTATCGATGCTATTTGGGCGGTAGTGTGTGCGTTGAGCGAACCTCAACAAAACCATATATTCATTCTACAAGATAGAGAGGAAGCCTCTTATTTTCTCAACGACCTACAAAACCTTTTGAATAGCCAGCAAGATGTACTTTTTTTTCCCACTTCTTACAAAAAACCTTATCATTATGAGGAAGTAGAAAATGCCAACGTATTGGATCGCTCTGAGGTGCTGAATGTTTTTTCTCAGCAAAGCAAAGAAAATTCTCCTTTACGCCCCCAAAATAGTATCTCCGAGAAAGGAATTTTAGTAGTTACGTACCCTGAAGCTCTTTCCGAAAAGGTTATCAGCCGTAAAATACTTTTAGAACACACATTTTCTGCTAAAATAGGTGATACACTAGATTTGGACCTTTTGAGTAAAATTCTGATTGATTATGACTTTGAAAAAACCGATTTCGTATACGAAGCAGGGCAGTTTGCTATTCGTGGAGGCATTATAGATGTATTTTCATTTGCAAGCGAACTACCTTACCGTATAGAACTTTTGGGCGAAACCATCGAAAGTATACGCTTTTTTAATCCTGAAACCCAACTTTCTGAACAAAATTGTGAGCAGTTTATCATAGTGCCCAACACTCAAACCAAACTCATGCATACTACGCGAGAAAGTTTTTTGGAGTTTATATCTGCTGAAAATACGATTGTTTGGCTCAAAAATGTAGTACTTTGTTTGGAAGTAATCGAAAAATGCTTTCAAAAAGTGCAAGCGAATTTTGAATATATCCTGAATAGCACACATCAAACCCAAGTAATTGCCAGCCCCGAAGTTCTTTTTGAAACTCAAAGTAGTTTTTTAGAAAAACTGCAAAATTTCACTTGTGTAGAATTTGGTAGAAATTTTTATTTCTCCAATGCCCAATCGCTTGAATACAAAACCCAAATTCAGCCTTCTTTTAATAAAGATTTTCAGCTACTTGCTGATACACTCGAAAAATATCAGTTCAAGGGCTTCACCAATATTATTGCTTCGGATAATATCAAGCAAACAGAACGTTTAAGAAGCATATTTGAGGAAATCAAACCCAACTTGAAATTTCAGAACTTACCTATCGCTCTGCGAGAAGGATTTATAGATGAAAATAATCGTATAGTTTGCTTTACCGACCACCAAATATTTGAGCGTTACTACCGCTATAAACTCAAAACACACTTTACAAAATCTAAATCTCTGACTTTAAGAGATCTGCAAACACTCAAACCTGGTGATTATGTAGTACATATCAACTATGGGATTGGGCGTTTTGCAGGACTTGTGAAGCAAGAAGTAAATGGCAATATTCAGGAGGCTATTCGGATAGTGTATCGTGATAATGATATACTATACGTTAATGTTCATTCTTTACATAAAATTTCACGTTATACGGCTTCGGAGGGCAAGGAACCTAGTTTAAGCAAGCTTGGCAGTCCTGAATGGGAAAATAAGAAAGCCAAAGTTAAAAAGAAAGTCAAGGATATTGCCAAAGAGCTTATCAATTTGTATGCGAAACGTAAAGTTTCAAAGGGTTTTGCTTTTGGCAAAGATGATTTTTTGCAGGCAAAGCTGGAAAGTTCCTTTATTTATGAAGACACCCCCGACCAAGCTCGAGCTATTGCCGAAGTGAAAAACGATATGGAAGCCCCCAACCCAATGGATAGGCTGGTTTGCGGAGATGTTGGTTTTGGCAAAACAGAAATCGCTATTCGTGCCGCTTTCAAAGCAGTTTGCAACGGCAAACAGGTAGCTGTTTTGGTACCTACTACAATTTTGGCAATGCAACATTTCCGTACTTTTTCAGAACGTTTGCTTGGCTTTCCTTGCCGTGTGGAGTATATCAATCGTTTTCGAAGTTCAAAAGAAATCAAGGAAATCTTGCAAGAAGTTGCCAACGGAAAAGTGGATATTCTTATAGGTACGCATCGCCTTCTTAACGACGATGTAAAATTCAAAGATTTGGGGCTATTTATCATTGATGAAGAGCAAAAATTTGGCGTAAAAGATAAAGAAAAACTGCGTGAAAAGCGTTTCAACATCGATACACTCACGCTTACAGCTACACCCATTCCCCGAACTTTGCATTTTTCGCTCATGGGAGCAAGAGATTTATCGGTTATCAATACGCCTCCACCCAATCGCCAGCCTGTAAGTACACAAGTAGTCGTTTTTAAAGAAGATATAATTCGCGATGCCATTCATGCCGAAATACGTAGAGGTGGGCAAGTTTTCTTTGTACATAATCGGGTGCAAGATATAGAAAGTATTGGCAATTTGTTGCTTAAACTTGTTCCTGATGCCCGAATAGGTATTGCTCATGGACAAATGGAGGGCAGTCTTTTAGAAAAAACAATGCTTCGCTTCGTAGAAGGAGACTACGATGTTTTACTTTCTACCAATATCATTGAATCGGGTTTAGATATCCCCAACGCCAATACCATTATTATCAACAATGCTCACAGCTTTGGGCTTTCAGATTTGCACCAAATGCGAGGACGTGTTGGACGTTCCAACAAAAAAGCCTTCTGCTACTTGGTAGTTCCTTCAATGCTTTCTTTGAGTAAAGATGCTCAAAAACGTCTCAAAACACTCGAAGAGTTTTCAGAGCTTGGTGATGGCTTCAAAGTAGCTATGCGAGATTTGGATATCAGAGGAGCAGGCAATCTCTTAGGAGCAGAACAAAGTGGCTTCATCAATGATTTAGGTTTTGAAGCTTACCATAAAATTTTGGACGAAGCTATCCAAGAACTCAAAGAAAGTGAATTCAAAGAACTTTTTTTCAAAGAAATTACTACCCAAAAATTACTTAGCGATTGTATCATTGAGACAGACCTTTCTTTGCATATTCCTGACGATTATGTCCAAAATATTACTGAAAGGCTTTCGCTCTACAACGAATTAGATAACGTAAAAAATGAGTTTGAACTGGAAAAATTTTCACAAAAACTGCAAGACCGCTTCGGCAAAATTCCAAAAGAAGTACAAGATTTGATGCAAACTGTTCGCTTGCGTTGGCTTGCCGAAAAAATTGGCTTTGAAAAACTTTCGCTCAAATCGGCTATGCTCAAAGGGCAGTTTCCTTCTGTGGAAAAACAAGAATATTACCAATCTGATAGATTTGGTAAAGTGATTGATTATTTACGAAAAAATCCTAAATCGTTTCGCCTGAAAGAAATTAACCACAAACAACTACTCGTTGCCGAAAACATACACACTATACAAGAAGCCATAGAACTGCTCAAAAATCTTTGTTGAAAAGGCTTTTTTACGTAAGTTTGCAAAGCATTTTTCAAAATCTCAATGAATAGAAGTCTCATCAATTCTATTGTAGCTTTTGTAGCTTATTTTTTGTTTCACGTTTTTGTAGCACGCAAAATGTACTTGGGGAGCTTGGCTTTCAATTATGTATATGTAGGCTATTTGCTCACGCTTGCTCCTTCTGTTCCTAAAAGTCAGTCTTTACTGATAGCATTTGCAATGGGCTTACTCATAGATTTGTTTGAATACTCTCCGGGCGTACATGCATCTGCTTGTGTATTTTTGGCTTTCCTAAGGCCCTACCTGATAAGTCTGCTTGCGGCACGCATACGCGTAGAGGCAGAAGAAATCCGAGAAATTTCTATCCGAGAAATAGATTTTCTAAATTTTGTATTGTACGCAAGTTTGCTCATTCTGTTTCATCATTTTACTGTATTTGCTTTGGAAGCATGGACAAGCAAGCTCTTGTGGCTTACTTTGCAAAAAACTTTTTTTAGCTCTATTTTTACACTAATTTCTGTACTTTTGGTACAGTATTTATTTTTTTCAAACAAACGATAATGGAAGGGGAAAGAGGTTCAGAAAAAAGATTTGTTTTTTATGCTATTTTTGGCTTTGTAGGGCTTACCTTGCTTATCAGATTGTTTGTAATGCAAGTAATAGAAGACAAGTATCAAGAGTCTGCCGAAGCTAATGCTATTCAGAAACAAACGGTTTATCCCGATAGAGGTCTTATTTTTGACCGTAATGGCAAGCTCATTGTCTATAACGAACCTGTCTATGATTTAATGGTCATACCTCGTGAGGCTCGCCTGCCCGATACAATGGCATTTTGCAAACTTTTTGGCATCAGCAAACAAGAATTCATTGAAAAGATTAGAGCTATTCGGGCAGTAGCTCCCGAAGGAGTATTTTTTTCTCAACTTTCCAAAGTAGATTTTGCCAAAGTACAAGAAAAACTAAGCGATTTTCCTGGGTTTTATGTTTCTCGGCGTACAGTCAGGGTTTATACAAGCAATGCTATGGCAAATGCTTTGGGATATATTGCCGAAATCAGCCCCGAAGAGCTAAAAAAAGATAGCACACAATACTATCGACCTGGCGACTATATTGGCAAAAGTGGCATTGAAGCAAGTTACGAATATTATTTGCGAGGAGAGAAAGGAATAAAATACCAACTTAAAAACCGCTTCAATCAAGTAGTAGGAAGCTACCAAGACGGCAAATTAGATAAACCTGCTATTGCAGGTGAAAATTTAATCAGTAGCGTAGATATTGAACTGCAAAAATACGGCGAAATGCTGATGCAAAACAAAACAGGGGCTATCGTAGCCATTGAGCCTCAGACAGGCGAGATACTAACGCTTATTACTTCACCCTCTTACAATCCGAACTTGTTGGTAGGAGCAGAATTTAAAAAAAATTATGCTTCTATTAGTCGTAATCCTGATTTACTTTTGTTCAACAGGGCTACACAATCAGCGTATCCGCCTGGTTCTACTTTCAAAACTGTACAGGCTCTTATCGGCTTACAAAATGGTGTTCTGAACGATACGCTGCGTTTGCCTTGCAACTGGTCTTTGGTGAAATGCCACCCTCACCCTTATTGGACAACCCCACAAACTTCCATTCAGTACTCTTGCAATCCCTTTTATTATCAGGCTTTTCGCCGAATTGTACATCAGAAAGGTGAAAGTTTTGAAGCTCTGCAAGAAGGCTACAAACAATGGCGAGAGCAAGTCTTGAAATTTGGTTTTGGCAGAAAGTTGGGCGTTGATATTGCCGATGAAGGTTCGGGAAATGTTCCACAAGTAGAACGCTTCAACAAAATCTACAAAAATAACTGGAACTTTTCAAATATTTACTCTTTGAGCATCGGACAAGGCGAAATGGGCGTAACCTTGTTACAAATGGCAAATTTAGCTTGCATTATTGCCAATAAGGGTTATTATTACATACCTCATCTTATCAAAAGTATTGGCAAATCGGGCAAGCCTTTACCGCAATATCAAGTAAAACATAGTGTAGGCATTGAAGAAAAATACTTTGAGCCTATCATCAAGGGAATGAACGGAGCATTTAAGGCAGGTACCGTTGGACCCATGGCACAAGTTGTAAATTTGTATGCAGGTGATATTTGTGCCAAAACAGGCACCGTGCAGAACTCTCACGGCGAAGATCATTCTACTTTCATTGCTTTTGCCCCTTGCGATAAACCTAAAATTGCGATTGCTGTTTATGTAGAAAATGCCGGCTTTGGTGGAATTTGGGCGGCAACCATTGCATCGCTGATGATGCAAAAATACCTCAAAGATACTACTCGCATTAAAATTCAACCTTGGCAAGTGGGGAAAATTGAAGCCACTGAAAAAATGGTTCTGGATAAGATTTTCAATCGCAGGGAACTTTTGCGTTTGGATAGTATTCGTAAAGCCGAAAAACGCAAGCAAGATAGCATCAAAGCCATTTTACGCAAAAAAGAACAAGAAGAGGATATTTATGATGATAATCAGCTCAACCCGCAATAGCCGAAGCTCTCTAAATAATTTGGATGTATTATCAGTTTTAGTGTATGCAATCCTTGTAATTTGGGGCATAATGAGTATTTATTCGGCTTCTTACAATGTAGAAAACCCCAAGCCTTTTTGGGATTTTAACACTTTTGCAGGTAAGCAATTTGTTTTTGCAATGACGGCAGTTGGACTGATTATTCTGGTTTTCTTGTTAGATTATCGCTTGTTTGAAGGTTTTGCCTACATTTTTTATTTTCTTTCTGTTCTTTTACTGATTGCAGTAGTTCTGTTCGGAAAGGTTGTCAAAGGGCAACAAAACTGGATACAGATAGGTCCTATTAGTATGCAACCTACTGAATTTGCCAAATTAGGCGTTTCATTAGCCTTAGCCAAGTTTTTAGGAACACCAAGCTCAAAACTGACAGATAGAAAAGTTTGGTTAGGGATTGTTGTAATATTTATTGTTCCTGCTTTACTTATTCTCAAACAAGGCGATTATGGCTCGCTAATGGTATTCGTACTGTTAGAACTTGCTTTGTATCGAGAAGGCATGCCTTTTTGGATAATTGGCTTACAAGTTTTAGCAGTAATCCTTTTTGTACTATCCCTGCTCATCAAGCCTGTATATTTGGCTTTTGGACTGTTCTTCGTGTTTTCTTTCATAGTAGGCATATTATTGCTTACAAGGCGTAAGATGGAGCGTAGAGACTGGCTAATAATGATAGTGAGTTTAGTTTTAGCAATAGCTTTTGTGATTTCTGTTCCAAAGATTTTTACCAAACTCAAAAAATATCATCAAGAACGTATAATAGTACTATTTGATGAAGAAGCTGTGGATAAAAAAGCAGGTGCTTATTACAATTTACAACAATCTAAAATTGCAATAGGTTCAGGGGGGGTTTGGGGGAAAGGTTATTTGGAAGGTACACAGACTAAATACGATTTTGTGCCTGAACAACATAGCGATTTTATTTTTTGTACCGTTGGCGAAGAGTTCGGCTGGGTAGGTAGCTTTCTGGTGATACTGCTTTTTATGATACTGCTTTTTCGGATTGTTATTATTGCCGAAAGGCAAAAAAGCCGTTTTGCTCGCATTTATGGTTATTGTGTAGCATCTATTTTTTTTGCACACTTTACATTCAACCTTTCTATGACGGTTGGTCTTTTTCCTACTATTGGCATACCGCTACCTTTTATGAGCTACGGCGGCTCTTCTTTGTGGAGCTTTACGCTCATGCTTTTTATTCTACTCAAATTAGATACACACCGCAATAGGCTCTTTGGAAGCTACTGATTTACAAAAGTTTTTGTTGTAAAATATTCAATAAATACTGCCCATAACCACTTTTGGTAAGCGGTTCGGCAATTTTACGCAATTGGGTTTCATCAATAAAACCCATTCGGTAAGCAATTTCTTCGATACAGCCAATTTTCAAGCCCTGACGCTCTTCTATTACTTGCACAAATTGCCCTGCTTGCATTAGCGATGTAAATGTTCCTGTATCCAGCCAAGCCGTACCACGATTGAGAATTTCTACTTTGAGTTTTCCTCTACGCAAATACTCCTTATTGACATCGGTAATTTCATATTCTCCTCTTGCAGAAGGTTGAAGGTTTTTAGCAATCTCAATCACAGAATTATCATAAAAATATAGTCCAGGTACAGCAAAATTGGATTTAGGTTGTTTTGGTTTTTCTTCAATGGAAATAACCTTTTTATTTTCATCAAACTCTACTACGCCATATCTTTCGGGGTCTTGTACGTGATAGGCAAATACGATACCACCTTCGGGATTGTTGCAATTTTGCAGAGTTTTGGAAAGTCCTGCTCCGTAGAAAATGTTATCTCCCAAGATAAGAGCCACTTTTTCGTTTCCGATAAATTTTTCACCTATTACAAAAGCTTGAGCCAAGCCATTGGGCACTTGCTGAACTGCATAAGAGAAACTACAACCAATTTGCGAGCCATCACCTAAAAGTCGCTGAAAAAGAGGTAAATCATGAGGGGTAGAAATAATCAGTAGCTCACGAATATTTGCCATCAACAACACCGAAAGAGGGTAATAAATCATGGGCTTATCATACACAGGCATAAGCTGCTTACTGACTGCCAGCGTAAGCGGATGCAGACGCGTCCCCGAACCTCCTGCTAAAATAATACCTTTCATAAAGTACAATTGCTACTTAATATTTTACACAAGTTACAAGTAGAAAATACGGATAAAAACTAATAAAACTAAAAGTGATTAGTTATACTTTTTAAGTTTTGTGTCTGCCAAAATTAGTAGAAATTTTTGTGTCTGTAATGATTTTTTTAATTTACTTGCAAATCGATAAAGCCAAAGCAAAAAAAAGTAAAATTTATCATTAAAGTTTGAAATACAAACCTTGCCAATTTGTGCTTAAAAGGCATCGCCTACAAGTTGAAAAATTATGAGGAAATATCAAAAAAACTTACTTACAAGTATTGAACTTTTTTCAAGATATTACCGCTTAACTCGTGCTCAAACCTGATAGGTTTTTGAAACCTATCAGGTTTGAGCATTTTTCACGTGGTTTTCCTTATGAATTAGTGATTAGGACAGATTATTGCACTATAAAGAAAAACTACTAACTTTGTGCGAATTTTTTAGTAACATTCTCTTCATACTGAAAACACACAAAATATGAAATTACAACAAGTTGATATTGTTGAAAATATAAGTCCCCAAAAGTTTAAGGAGAAGTACTATTTTCCTGAAAAACCTTTGGTTATCAAGAAACTATCGGCAGATTGGGCGGCTCTGCAAAAGTGGAATTGGGATTATTTTATTGAAAAAGCAGGGCATCATCGAGTAGGTGTGTATAATAATATGAAAAGTGATGCCTACACGCCTGTCAATAAGGCTGATGGTTATATGCTTTTTGGTGATTATTTGCGTGAAGTAAAAAAAGGTAATCTGGCTTTACGTATTTTTCTGTTTAATATTTTAGAACATTGTCCTGAATTAAGTCAAGATTTTACGTTTCCCGAACACCTAATGAAAGGTTTTGTAAAAGGCTATCCGATGCTTTTTGTGGGTGGTGGCGGCTCTATTACGCATATGCACTTTGATATAGACCTTTCACATATTTTACATACACAATTTGTTGGAAGGAAGCGTGTTTTGCTTTTTCCCTTCAACGAACAGCACAAACTCTATCGCAAACCTTGGGAAGTACTAAGCCTTGCAGATTTTACAAATTATTACGAGAAATTCAATTACAACGATTTCCCTGCTACCAGATTAGCTCAAGGCTACGAAATTATCTTAGAACATGGCGATACACTTTTTATGCCTTCGGGTTACTGGCACCATATGGAATATTTAGAAAGCGGCTTTGCATTGAGCTTGCGTGCTTTACACCCCTCTTTACGAGTAAAAATAAAAGGAGCATGGAATTTGTTTGGAATGCGTTATATTGACACGCTAATGAAAAAAACTGCTCCTCATTTTTGGTACAACTATAAAAAGCGTAAAATTTATAAAAAAGCAGAAGAGGTTTTACAAAGCTAAAACTCACTTTGCTCATAACAATGCTGGATAATTGCTTTTTCTTCCTCAGATAGTGTCTTGTTGCGTCTTGCCATCATTTTTTCAATAGCCTCAAAAGCTTTGGGTAGTTCGTACTGCTCAAAGCCTTTGGCACCGCCCCAAGAAAAAGAAGGAATAAATTTTGGTGGAAAATCGCCCCCGAAAATATTACAAGAAATTCCTACAACTGTTCCTGTATTGAGCATTGTATTGATTCCCGTCTTGCAATAATCACCCATAATCAATCCGCAAAACTGTCTTTGGGTATCTATAAAAGTTTTGGTAAAATAGTTCCAAATTTTTACGTTTCCATAAGTATTTTTCAGATTAGAAGTATTGGTATCAGCTCCTAAATTGCACCATTCGGCAATGACAGAATTGCCCAAAAAACCATCGTGAGCCTTATTAGAATAGCCAAAAAACACAGAATTACTGATTTCGCCTCCTACTTTACAATAATTTCCGATAGTTGTATCTCCTCGCATTTTCCCACCGATATTTACCACTGCTCCCTCGCACAAGGCAAAATTTCCTTGAATGACACTCATCTCTTGCACTTGAGCATTTTTACCAACATAAATTACCCCTTTTTCGGCATTGAGCACACAGGCTTTCACATCGGCACCTTCTTCAATAAAAATGTTTTCAGGTTTATAGACGATAGTATATCTGTCCTCAATCGGCTGACTTTTTCTTCCTTTGGTAATACGCTGAAAATCAGCTTGAATTTCAACTCCATTGAGAACAAAAATATCAAAAGGATAAATAATACTACGAACAGGTTCTTTCCAAACAATTTTTTTTTGTGCCTCGTTCCGATAAGCTATGAGCATATTGTTTTCTGCGTAAATGGCTTCTTTATTAGCCAAACTCTTAATCTTTTGAGCCAACGCCTCGCTGGGCAGTACAGAAGCATTGATAAAGATATTTTCTTTTTCCCAACGAGTAGCATACTTGCCTGAAAGATAACTTTCGCTATAACAAGAGCAAGAAGTATGCAGATAGTTTTCCCATTTTTCGCGTATAGTGAGAATTCCTATACGAATTTCTGCGACAGGTCTTACAAAAGTAAGAGGCAATAAGTATGTATGGGCGATTGCGGTATCAAAAAGTATGAAGTTCATTGTTGTGAGTTATTAAAAATCCAAGCTCTTGCTTCGAAAAGATTGTTAAAACAACGCACCAATTGCGGTTTTTGGGAATTATAGTATTGGAGTTTTTCTTTGCTAAAAAGTTCTTTGGAAAATACCAAAGCTGTTTTTTGCTGATTTTGTGAATTAGCAAAAATCCATTCTAAAAGCGAATTGCTCACAAACTTTGCCTTATCGGTACGAATAAGCCATTTGGAAGCAGAAAAAAATTTTTCTTGCAGAAACATAAGTAGGTCATCAGGCGAATAAAAGCCCTCTAAATCTAAAATTTGAGCCTTGATAACGTCGTCGAATTTTGTCATAAATGGCTGTTTCATTGTAAAAACTTTTGCAAGAGTGCCGCAATTGTTGTTTCTGTACTTTGGAAAATAATTTGAGGGAAAACTCCCAAAATCAGGCTCAAAAGCACTATGCAAGCTAATACAATTTTTTCTTTCCAAGAAATATCTGTCAGAGAGAGTGAAGGGTTTTTGAGCCAAGTTTTGCCCAAAAACATTCTTTGGAGTGTCCATAGGAAATATCCAGCTCCTAATACTACGCCCAAAGTCCCTAAAAGTGGGACATAAGTAGGCAGCAATCTCGATTGGAAGCCCCCCATAAGGGTAAAAAGTTCGCCAATAAAGCCCGAAAACAAAGGTAAACCCAAAGAAGCAAAAAAAGCAAGCGTAACAAGCATACTATACGAAGGCATTAGCTTGAAAAGTCCGCTAAAATCATCAATTTGGCGGCTATGGGCTTTATCGTATAAAATGCCTACTATCACAAAAAGTAAAGCTGAGAGTAATCCGTGGCTAAACATCTGAAAAACTGCTCCATTCCATCCTTCTGGCGTAAGCGAAGCTATTCCAATCAGCACAAAGCCCATATGTGAAACGGAAGAGTAAGCAACCATTTTTTTGAGGTCTAACTGTGCCAAAGCGTTCAGTGCTCCATACAAAATAGCTATCATTCCTAAAAAACCCATAACCAACGAGTTTTCTATGGCAATTTCAGGAAAAATAGGATAGGCTATTCGTAAGATACCATAACCACCTATTTTGAGCAAAATTCCTGCTAGTACCACCGAAATAGGCGTAGGAGCTTCTACGTGTGCATCAGGTAGCCACGTATGAAAAGGCACAGCAGGCAGTTTTATCAAAAAACCAATCATTAAAAGCCAAAACACCCAAAACCGATAAGATTGCCCCCAAAGCAAGTCTTTATTTTGCACTGATAAATAGCTGTTCGCCCCAAAATTTTCTTTTTTTGCCATCGCAAGCAAATTAAAAGTATGCGTATCGCCTTCATTTACAGAAAGGTAAAGAGCTATCATTGCAATCAGTATGAATATAGACCCCAATAAAGTGTAAAGAAAAAACTTAATGGAAGCATACTCACGTCTTTCGCCCCCCCATATACCTATCAGGAAATACATCGGCAAGAGCATAAATTCAAAAAATACAAAAAACAAGAAAAAATCTAGTGCAAGAAATGTACCCATTACAGAAGTAGCTAAAAGCAAATACAAAGCAAAATAGCTCTTGATTTTCTGATGAATATTCCAAGAAGCCCAAGACCCAATCCAAAGTACTATGGCGGCAAGTAAAATAATACTGGCATTGAAGCCATCAAGCCCAAGGAAATAATCTATTTTGAGTTTCCAACTGCCCCAATCCAATTGTATCCACTCGTATTTTTCTAAAAACCAAAGCGGCTCGGTGTAGTTTTTGGGCAAGAAAAAGTAGATATACCCTGCTACAACCAAAAGCAAAGAATGAGCTGTAATCGTAATTGTTTTGGAATAGTTTTCAAATTTTTGGGGCAAAAACACAACTACCAAAAAGGCTATCAGCGGAATGAAAAGCAGAAAGCTCAGCCACATAGAGTTGAAGTTCAAGGGTTGAAGGTGAAGTAGCAGGCGTAAAATTACAAAGAAAAAATACTTACTCCAAAACTACTTTGATATGCTTTGAAAGATAAGAAGTGCGAATGTGTAAGAAATAAACCCCTTTGGGTAAATTTTGCGTCATGATGCTGAATTGTGCTTTTCCTTTGGAATCTCCTTCTGCAATAAGTTTGCCTTGATAGTTGAAAAAACGAATTTGAGCGTTTCCACTTTGCAAAAATCGTATTTCTAAGCTTTCACGAGCAGGATTAGGCAAAATCTGAAAATACTCATTACTTTCCAAAGCCGTTACTGGCGGCGGATTGTTGGCGTTGCTCCCACAGGCTCTGTCCAATTCTTTTTTTACAGCTTGAAAAATCTCGTGTTCTACGGCATAAAAAGCCGATTGCGAAGTAGTAGCATAAGCAGTTTCTGAGCCATTTGTTACAAAAACAACCGCTTCTTTGCTCGAAATACTGAAATACCAATCACTAATTAAGCCGTAGGCTTCGCCTGCATGTCCTATCATTTTTTTTCCAAGCACTACATCACAGCGATAGCGATTGGTAATGCTATGAAGCCCCAAAGTCCATTCATTAAAGAGGCAGTAATAATTGTTACCATTTGTGCCGTTGTACACCCATTGAGGCTCCAGCATTGTATGTATGGTAGAAGCATTTAAAATACGAATATTGTTGTAAATTCCTTTGTTTATGATTAGCAGAGCTAAAATGCCCAAATCTTTGGCAGAAATACGTAATCCGCCTTGTGGGGCAAATATAAAACCATTGTTACCAATGGTATAAGTGCTCAAATTGCGTGGAGGAGGCATCACGCCATTGTAATTATCTAGTTGGGGCACCCAATTTGTACCCGTTTTCCGATACAATACCGCCACTTGGTTGATATTTGTCAGGTCTTGGATATTGAAAGAAGCATCTAAACCGAGTGGCTGAAAAATATTTTCTTTACAAAAAACATCAAAACGCTTGCCCGAGATTCGCTCAATAAGTGTAGCGATTACTCCGTAATTGACATTTGCATACGAAAAATAAGTGCCTGGCTCACGATTCAAGAACATATTAGCTGTGTAATACGAACCCGAAGGCGTGAGAAGTTGAGAAAGATTGGGTGGAGTTGAATGGTTGTAGGTATCAGTTAAGAAATTTTCATAACCCGAACCATCGTTGAGCGAAGCTGTGTGCGAGAGCAACATTCGAAAGGTGATGGCTTTGCTTGGGAAATTGGGGTTTCGTAAAGAAAAATTAAGATAGTTATCCACATCATCATCAAGCTGAAAAAGTCCTTGTTCCCAAAGTTTCATCAGAGCCATTGCCGTAATAGCCTTAGAAATAGAGGCAATACGATATTTGGTATTGCTATCTATGGGAATATTTCGCTGAAAATCGGCTAAACCCTGATAATGACTAAAAGATACTTTTCCATTGCAAATTCCTACTACCGACATACCCATTAGCTTGTAACGCATAAAAATTTGGCTCAAATCTGCTTGAATCGTACTTTGAGCAAGAAGGTATACAGGCAAGCATAACACACATAGAAAAGCTCTAAAACGCATCTTTTCTTGGTTTTGCCAAAGTTAGAATAATTTTCGTAGAAATACAAATCGGCTTATTGTAAATTTATGATGAAAAATTTTTGAATGAAAAAATTTTTAATGGTAGCATTTTCGATGAATTTCAGTTGTAGTTTTGAGTTCGGCTTTGTAGCATGTTATTTTGTGTTGCAAAACGTTATTTTTGCATCTTACAAATCTTAAAAGAAATACTCTATGAAGATAGCTCTTATTGTAGCAGGAGGAAGTGGGAAACGTATGGGAAGCTATATGCCCAAACAGTTTTTGGAAATAGCAGGAAAACCTATTTTGTTGCACACACTTGCTGTTTTCGAAAAAATTTGTGAGCAAATTGTGTTGGTTTTGCCTCAAGCAGAATTTGACACTTGGCAAAGTATTGCTAAGAAGCATCGTTATACATTCAAAGGCTATTTAGTAGCAGGCGGCGAAACTCGCTATCAGTCTGTAAAAAATGGTTTACAATGTTTGATAGAACAAAATTTTACAGAAGATACCCTGGTAGCTATTCACGATGGGGTGCGTCCATTTGTCAAGCCCGAGGTAATTGAAAAGAGTTTTGAAATAGCACAAAAGCAAGGTTCTGCGGTAGCTTCGGTGCCGCTCAAAGATTCTATTCGCTTACTGAAAAACGCATTAGAACAAAGCGAAAATGTACCTCGTGAGCAGTTCCGACTTATTCAAACCCCACAAACTTTTTTACTCGGTAAAATTTGGCAAGCCTTTCAGCAAGTTCCTGATAGCGAGAAAATTACCGATGATGCGTCTGTATTTGAACAAGCAGGTTTTTCGGTTACTCTTATAGAAGGAAACTACGAAAATATAAAAATCACTACGCCCGAAGATTTGCTATGGGCAGAAATTTTGACAAAAAAATAAATTTTTGTTTGGACAATAATTTTCTTTTCCGTAGATTTGCACTCCGTTTGTAAGAGTGTTTTTTTACGGGTGTAGTTCAAGGGTAGAATAGCGGTCTCCAAAACCGTTGATGGGAGTTCGAATCTCTCCACCCGTGCAAACATAGAAAAAAATGGCAAATTTTGTAACAAAAATAAGAAATTTTTTAGCTGAATCGTATGATGAACTAGTGCATAAAGTCACTTGGCTCAAATATAGCACTTTACAAAATCAGACGATTTTAGTACTTGTTGCATCTTTAATTTTTGCCTTGATTATCGGCTTTGTGATAGATAAAGCACTCGAAGAAGGGCTTAAAATCTGGTACAAAAGTACCAAATAACACTGCAAGTGAAAGTCTGTAAATTGAATTGGCAATGAGTAGCAAGCTAAACTGGTATGTATTGCGAGCAGTAGCAGGGCAAGAAAAAAAAGTGAAAACTTACATAGATAATGAAATTGCTCGCCAAAAATTACAGGAATACGTACCACAAGTGCTTATTCCCACTGAAAAAGTATATGAAGTTCGTAATGGTAAAAAGAAGGTAAGAGAAAAAACCTTTTTCCCAGGTTATATCTTGGTATATGCCGACCTTTCGCATGGAGAAGCTCTGCACACGCTCAAAAACATACCTGGCGTTTTAGGTTTTTTAGAAGGTACTGCACGCGAAGACGAAACCGATACACAAGGCAAAAAGGGTTATACTAAAATGCCTACCCCTTTACGGCAATCGGAAGTAAACAGAATTTTGGGCAAAGTAGATGAACAAGAAGAAAGTGCCGTAAAAACAGAAGCCTCTTTCATCGTAGGCGAGCATGTACGCGTAATAGACGGACCTTTCAGCGGCTTTGATGCCGTAGTAGAGCAAGTGTATGATGAAAGAAAAAAATTAGATGTAATGGTAAAAGTGTTTGGCAGAAGTACCCCTTTGGAGTTGAGTTATATGCAGGTAGAAAAGTTAGACTAAAAGAAAAAGCTTAAAGAAGGTTGAAAGTAAGAAAATTTATAAACACACAACTTCAACCATTCAGAAAAGCCTCTCGTTTCCATAAAATATAAATGTTACGCACTGCTTGTTGTGGTTAGCTTCCAAACCAATAGCAACAAGCCCCAAACAAAAACAAAAAATATAAAAAAACAATGGCAAAAGAAGTAGCAGGATACCTCAAACTGCAAGTAAAAGGCGGACAGGCAAACCCTTCGCCTCCTATCGGACCTGCTTTGGGTTCAAAGGGTATCAATATCATGGAGTTCTGCAAGCAGTTCAATGCCCGTACCCAAGACAAGCAAGGTCAGGTATTACCTGTGCTCATTACGTATTACACCGATAAGTCTTTTGATTTTGTCGTAAAAACGCCTCCTACAGCTGTTTTACTCAAAGACCTAATCAAGAAGCAAACAGGTTCGGCAGAGCCGAATCGTAAGAAAATCGGTTCGGTTACTTGGGAGCAAATCAAGCAAGTAGCTGAAATCAAAATGCCCGATTTGAATTGCTTCACCATAGAATCGGCTATGCGTATGGTAGCAGGAACGGCTCGCAGTTTGGGAATTACCGTAACAGGCAAAGCTCCTTGGGAGAACAACTAAAACTGCAAACACAATGGCAAAACTGACGAAAAACAGAAAGGCGGCACTCGCTAAATACGATAATACCAAAAGCTACTCTTTGATGGATGCGGCTAAAATCTTAAAAGACATCACTTTCACCAAGTTTGATGCCTCGGTGGATATTGATATTCGCCTAGGTGTAGACCCTCGCAAATCAGACCAAATGGTGAGAGGAGTAGTTGCCTTGCCCCACGGAGTAGGAAAAGAGGTACGCGTGCTCGTACTCTGCCCGCCTGATAAGGAAGATGAAGCCAAAGCCGCTGGTGCCGATTATGTTGGGATGGACGAATACATCGCCAAAATTGAAAGTGGCTGGACTGACGTTGACGTCATTATCACTACCCCTACGGCTATGGCAAAAGTAGGACGTTTGGGAAAAATCTTAGGTCCTCGCGGACTGATGCCTAACCCCAAGTCTGGTACCGTAACGATGGAGATTGGTAAGGCTGTCAAGGAAGTAAAAGCAGGTAAAATTGATTTCAAGGTGGATAAAACAGGCATTATCCATACTTCCATTGGCAAGATTTCTTTCTCTCCTGAAAAAATCGCTGAAAATGCAATGGAACTCATCAGTGTAGTACAAAAGCTCAAGCCAGCTTCTGCAAAAGGTACTTACATTAAATCTATATCGCTTTCTTCTACGATGAGTCCAGGAGTTCGTATTGATAAAACTACTGTAATCTAATGACAAGAGAGGAAAAAACTGCTATCATTGAGGAGTTGAAAGAAAAATTCGCTAATACTCCTTATTTCTATATCGTTGATGCCAGCGGATTTTCAGTAGCAAAGGACAACGACTTGCGTAGAGCTTGCTTCAATGCCAAAATTGAGTACCGAGTAGTAAAAAATTCGCTTATCAAAAAGGCATTAGAGGCTTTGGATACAGACTACAAGCCTTTTGTAGATGAAAAAGTTTTGAAAGGGTATTCGGCAGTAATGTTTTCTGATACAGGTAATAAGCCTGCTCGCCTGATTAAGGATTTCAGAAAGAAAAATAATACCGAAAAACCCATCATCAAAGCCGCTTCTATAGATACCTCGCTCTATATTGGCGACCACCAATTAGAAGCTCTTTGCAATGTTAAGTCTAAAACTGAACTCTTAGGAGAAATTATCGGCTTATTGCAATCGCCTATGGCAAACCTTATCGGGGCTTTGCAAGGACAAGGCGGCAAGATTGCTGGTATTCTCAAAACTCTGGAAGAAAAGAAATCCTAATTTTTTACAACAAACCTTGTACTTGTTTTTCAAATTAAATTTATACAAATTATGGCAGACGTTAAAGCATTAGCAGAACAACTTGTAAACCTTACTGTAAAAGAAGTTAGCGAACTGGCTAAAATTTTGAAAGAAGAATATGGCATAGAGCCTGCCGCAGGTGCTCCTGTGATGGTTGCCGCCGCTGCTGCTAGCGATACAGGTGCCGCCAAAGCAGAAGAGAAAACTTCTTTCGATGTAATTCTTAAAGCCGCTGGTCCTAATAAGCTCAATGTAGTAAAACTTGTAAAAGACCTTGCGGGCTTGCCTCTTACAGAAGCTAAAGCTCTGGTAGATTCCGCTCCCAAAGCTATCAAAGAAGGAGTGCCCAAAGATGAAGCTGAGGCTCTTAAAAATAAACTCACCGAAGCAGGTGCCGAAGTAGAAATTAAGTAATTCGTTAGGCAATGCAGGGCAATCAGACCTGAAATTTCCGCTCATCGGAAATCAGGTCTATTGCTGTTTGTGGCTAATAAAAATCATTTTCGATGCGTACCCGAAAATTCAAAACCTCTAAAAAAACAAAACTCGAACTTTTAACTTTAACTTATTTTGCTTTATAGCATTTTCTTAACCCAAACTTCTTGAACAATGGCTGAAAGAATTAGTTTTGCTTCTGTTAAGAATCTGGTTGATTATCCTGACTTTCTCGATATACAGCTACAATCTTTTCGTGACTTTTTCCAACTGGAAACCCCTGCCGAAAACCGTGCCAAAGAAGGACTTTACAAAGTCTTTATGGAAAATTTCCCTATCAGCGATTCTCGCGAAAATTTTGTCTTGGAATTCATTGATTATACCATAGACCCGCCTAAGTACTCCGTTGAAGAGTGTATTGACAGAGGGCTGACCTATTCTGTTCCGTTGAAGGCAAAATTAAGGCTTTCTTGTAATGACGAAGACAATGAAGATTTTGAACCCATTGACCAAGAAGTCTTTTTGGGCAATATCCCTTATATGACAGACAAAGGCTCTTTCATTATCAATGGTGCTGAAAGGGTAATTGTTTCGCAATTGCACCGCTCGCCAGGCGTATTTTTTGCTATGAGCAAGCACACCAACGGTACCAAACTCTATTCGGCTCGTATTATTCCTTTCAAAGGCTCGTGGATTGAGTTTGCTACCGATGTGAATAACGTCATGTATGCTTATATTGATAGAAAAAAGAAATTCCCCGTAACAACCCTCTTGCGTGCCATTGGATACGGCACCGATAAAGAAATTTTAGATATTTTTGGACTTTCCGAAGAAATTCAGGTGAATGCCAAAACACTTAAAAAAGCTGTCGGCAGACGCCTTGCCGCCCGTGTATTGCGTTCTTGGACAGAAGATTTCGTAGACGAAGACACAGGAGAAGTAGTTTCCATAGACCGCAACGAAGTACTTTTAGAACGTGATTCGATTATTCGTGAAGAAGATTTAGAGGTTATCATCAGTTCGGGGGCTACCTCTATTATTCTGCATCGCGAGGAAGTAAATATTTCCGATTACCAGATTATTTACAATACTCTACAAAAAGACAATTGTAACTCTGAAAAAGAGGCCGTTGAGCAAATTTATCGCCAATTGCGTAATACAGAAGCCCCTGATGAGCAAACAGCCCGTGAAATTATACACAACTTGTTCTTTTCAGATAAACGCTACGATTTAGGTGATGTAGGCAGATACCGAATGAATAAAAAACTTTCTCTAAATATTCCTATGGAAACTCGCGTGCTTACACGCGAAGATATTATCAGCATCGTAAAATATCTCATAGGGCTTATCAATTCCAAAGCCGTAGTTGATGATATAGACCATCTTTCTAACCGCCGTGTACGTACCGTAGGCGAACAATTATATGCCCAATTTGGTGTAGGGCTTGCCCGTATGGCTCGTACTATCAAAGAAAGAATGAACGTAAGAGATAACGAAGACTTCAAACCCGTCGATTTAATCAATGCACGTACCTTGTCTTCGGTTATCAATTCTTTCTTTGGAACTAACCAACTTTCTCAATTTATGGACCAAACCAACCCACTGGCAGAAATTACACACAAACGCAGAATGTCTGCGTTAGGACCAGGCGGGCTTTCCCGAGAAAGAGCAGGATTTGAAGTTCGCGACGTGCATTACACACACTACGGAAGGCTTTGTACTATTGAAACTCCTGAAGGCCCAAATATCGGATTGATTTCTTCGCTTTGCGTATATGCCAAAGTCAACTCAATGGGTTTTATTGAAACGCCCTATTTTAAGGTAAAAGAAGGTAAGTTAGATACCAAAGACATTGTTTTCCTTTCAGCCGAAGAAGAAGACGGACAGCACATTGCCCAAGCCAATGCTAAAATAGACGATAAAGGAAATTTCTTGGTTGATGCCGTAAAAGTTCGCTACGAAGGGGATTTCCCTATGGTTGCCCCCGAGAAAGTAGCTTATATGGACGTTGCTCCTAACCAAATCGTTTCGGTTGCCGCTTCGCTTATTCCTTTCCTAGAACACGATGATGCCAACCGTGCCTTGATGGGTTCTAATATGCAACGCCAAGCCGTGCCTTTGCTCAAACCAGAAGCTCCTATCGTAGGAACAGGTCTAGAAAAACGAGTTGCTCTTGACTCCCGAACCCTCATCCTTGCTGAAAAAGACGGTACAGTAGAATACGTAGATGCCAATAAAATTGTTATTCGTTACAAATTTACCGAAGAAGAATTGCTTACTTCTTTCGATGGTGACACTCGTACTTACTATCTTACTAAATTCAGACGTACCAACCAAGATACTTGTATCAATCTTGTACCTACGGTGCGTGTAGGCGATAAAGTTACCAAAGGACAACCCCTCTGCGAAGGGTATGCCACACAAGGCGGAGAACTTGCCCTAGGCAGAAACCTCAAAGTCGCTTTTATGCCCTGGCAAGGCTATAACTTTGAAGATGCTATTGTTGTCTCTGAAAAAGTAGTAAAAGAAGATTGGTTTACTTCCATTCATATAGAAGAGTTTGAAATGGAAGTACGCGATACCAAACGCGGCGAAGAAGAGCTTACATCCGAAATTCCGAATGTAAGCGAAGATGCTATTCGCCACTTAGATGAAAACGGTATCGTGACAATAGGCACAGAAGTACGTGAAGGAGATATTTTAGTGGGTAAAATCACCCCCAAAGGTGAAACCGACCCCACACCCGAAGAAAAACTTCTGCGTGCTATTTTTGGCGATAAAGCAGGAGATGTAAAAGATGCTTCTTTGCGTGTGCCGCCTTCAGTAAAAGGCGTAGTGATTGATACCAAGCTATTCTCCCGCCCTCGTAAAGATAAAGACTTACGCAAACGCTCCAAAGATGATGTGAAAACACTCATGCAAAATTATGGCAAAGATTTGAAAAACTTGCGTGAGGAAATGATTAACAAACTTACCACTATTCTGGAAGGAAAAGTCTCGCAAGGGGTAAAGCATAAATTTGGGGACGAACTGATTTCCAAAGGAACAAAGTTTAGCAGAACAAACATTGAGAAAAATTTATTCCCCGACAACAACCCTTACCGCGACGAAAGCAGTTACAACGTGCCCGAAGAGGTAAATCTGATTGCTGATGTAGTAGTAGAAAATTGGACAAACGATGCCAAAACCAATGCTTTGGTTGTGGATTTGGTGAAAAATTATCTCAAAAAACGTAACGAACTTTCAGGTAAGTTCAAGCGTGAGCGGTTTGCAATGGAAGTAGGCGATGAATTGCCCGCAGGCATTGTCAAACTTGCCAAAGTGTATATTGCCAAAAAACGTAAACTGAAAGTAGGAGACAAAATGGCAGGTCGGCACGGAAACAAAGGAGTAGTTGCTAAAATCGTTGCCGAAGAAGATATGCCTTTCCTTGAAGACGGTACCCCCGTAGATATCGTTCTGAACCCTTTGGGCGTGCCTTCGCGTATGAATATTGGGCAAATCTATGAAACTATTTTGGGATGGGCAGGTGAAAAATTGGGTGTAAAATATGCAACCCCTATCTTTGACGGTGCCAAAGAAGAAGATGTATTAAATGAATTGCGAAAAGCTGGCTTACCCGAATACGGCAGAACCTATCTCTACGATGGGCTAACAGGCGAAAGATTTACCCAACCTGTAACCGTGGGCGTAATTTATATGCTCAAGCTCGGACACCTTGTCGATGATAAGATGCACGCTCGTTCAATTGGTCCGTATTCACTTATTACCCAACAACCTTTGGGCGGAAAAGCTCAATTCGGTGGTCAGCGTTTCGGTGAAATGGAAGTTTGGGCAATTGAAGCCTTTGGGGCCGCTCATATCTTGCAAGAAATCCTTACCGTGAAATCTGATGATGTAATTGGTAGAGCCAAAACCTATGAAGCTATTGTAAAAGGAGAGCTCTTGCCTAAACCAAATATTCCTGAATCTTTCAATGTACTTGTTCACGAATTGCGTGGGCTAGCCCTAGAAATCACTTTGAACTAATTTTTTGAGGCTTTACACTTCAAAAGTTGCAAAAGCAGTGTAGGCTGAATACTTCAAATTTTGAACCCTTGAACTCCTAAAAGCATACATCTATGTCTTTGAAAAAAAACAAAAAACTTTCCAGCGATTTTAGCTCCATCACAATTAGTTTGGCTTCGCCAGAATCTATTTTGGAAAGTTCTTACGGGGAAGTTACCCAGCCCGAAACTATCAATTACAGAAGCTACAAACCCGAAATGGGAGGGCTTTTTTGTGAGCGTATTTTCGGACCTGTCAAGGATTACGAGTGCCATTGTGGTAAATATAAACGCATTCGCTACAAAGGAATTATTTGCGACCGCTGTGGCGTGGAAGTAACTGAAAAGAAAGTTCGCCGTGAGCGTATGGGGCATATCGAACTCGTTGTGCCCGTAGCTCATATCTGGTATTTCCGCTCTTTACCCAATAAAATAGGTTATCTTTTGGGGCTTCCTGCCAAAAAATTAGACCAAATCATTTATTACGAACGCTATGTAGTAATTCAGCCAGGTATTGTTGCCGAAGAAAATAGAAATGGTAGCAACTATTTAGATTTCCTCACCGAAGACGAATACTTGGATATTTTAGATAAATTGCCTCGCGAAAATCAGCTTTTACCTGACGAAGACCCCAATAAATTTATTGCCAAAATGGGAGCAGAAGCTTTGGAAATGCTCTTAAAACGCCTTTCTGAAAGAGAAAAAGATGCCCAAGGCAACGAAATACCTGGTAGCCCCACAGGTCTAGACAAGCTTGCTTACGAGTTACGCCATCAAGCCGCTACCGATAACTCTCAACAACGCAAAGCAGAGGCTTTGAAGCGTCTGAAAGTAGTACGTGCTTTCCAAGAATCTAAAATTGAAAATAGACCCGAATGGATGATTATTCGCATGGTACCCGTTATTCCGCCCGAATTGCGTCCATTAGTACCTCTGGACGGCGGTCGTTTTGCTACCTCAGACCTCAACGACCTTTACCGCCGAGTAATTATCCGCAACAATCGTCTCAAAAGGCTCATAGAAATTAAGGCTCCTGAAGTAATTTTACGCAACGAAAAACGCATGCTTCAAGAAGCCGTAGATAGCCTTTTTGATAACTCTCGCAAAGTGAATGCAGTACGTGCCGATGGCAACCGTGCCTTGAAGTCTCTTTCTGATATGCTCAAAGGTAAACAAGGGCGTTTCCGTCAGAACCTTTTAGGTAAGCGTGTGGACTATTCGGGGCGTTCTGTAATTGTGGTGGGTCCCGAGCTGAAACTTCACGAGTGCGGATTGCCCAAAGATATGGCAGCAGAGCTATTTAAGCCCTTTATTATTCGCAAACTCATTGAAAGAGGTATCGTAAAGACCGTTAAGTCGGCTAAAAAAATTGTTGATAGAAAAGACCCTGTTATTTGGGATATTTTAGAAAATGTACTCAAAGGACACCCCGTTCTTTTAAACCGTGCTCCTACGCTTCACCGCTTGGGCATTCAAGCTTTCCAACCCAAACTCATAGAAGGCAAAGCTATCCAACTTCACCCTTTGGTTTGTACAGCATTCAATGCCGACTTTGACGGCGACCAAATGGCAGTACACGTTCCGTTAGGGCAAGAAGCAATTTTGGAAGCCTCTTTGCTGATGCTTGCCTCGCACAATATCTTAAACCCTGCCAATGGAGCACCTATTACTGTGCCTTCACAAGATATGGTTTTGGGGCTTTATTATATTACCAAAGGTAGAAAAGGTGATAAAGGAGAAGGAAAAATATTTTATGGTCCCGAAGAAGTTGTTATCGCTGTTGAGGAAGGGCAACTATCCCCTCATGCTTTTATCAAAGTAAAAGTTAAAGTACGCGAAGGCGATGAACTCGTTGAAAAAATGATTGATACTGTGGCAGGTAGAGTCCTTTTCAACCATTGGTGTGTACCCGAAGAAGTAGGCTTTATCAACGAATTGCTCACCAAAAAGAAAATTCAGCAAGCTATTGGTTTGGTGTTCAAAATTGCAGGAATGGCAAAAACTGCCAAATTCCTCGATGATATTAAAGATTTAGGATTCCGATCGGCTTTTCAAGGTGGGCTTTCAATTGGTTTGAACGATATTCTTATTCCCAAAGACAAAGATAAACTTATTGCTAAGGCCAAAGGCGAAATTGAAGAAATCCGTGATAACTATATGATGGGTTATATTACGGATAACGAACGCTACAACCAAGTGATTGATACCTGGACACGCGTCAATAACGAACTCACTCGTAAGCTCATTGAAGACATGACCAACGACAAAGATGGCTTCAATTCTGTGTTTATGATGATGGACTCAGGGGCAAGAGGTTCAAAAGAGCAGATTCGCCAGTTGGGTGGTATGCGAGGGCTAATGGCAAAACCTCAGAAAAATGTGCAAGGTTCAGCAGGAGAAATTATTGAAAACCCCATTCTTTCCAATTTCAAGGAAGGCTTAGATGTTTTGGAATACTTCATTTCAACTCACGGTGCTAGAAAAGGTCTGGCAGATACAGCCCTCAAAACAGCTGATGCAGGGTATCTTACACGTCGCTTGGTTGATGTTGCCCAAGATGTGATTATTACCGAAGATGACTGCGGCACTTTGAGAGGCATTACAGTCTCAGCTCTCAAAGATAATGAAGATATCGTAGAACCTCTTGCCGAGCGTATTTTAGGAAGAGTATCGCTTCACGATGTCTATGACCCACTGACAGACGAACTTATCGTGGCCTCAGGAGAAGAAATTACCGAAGCTATTGCCGAGCGTATTGCTCAAACCAGTATCGAAGAAGTAGAAATTCGTTCAGTACTTACTTGCGAAACACGCAAAGGAGTTTGCCAGAAATGTTATGGTAGAAACCTTGCCACAGGACGTTTGGTAGATATTGGGGAAGCAGTAGGAGTAATTGCCGCTCAATCAATCGGAGAGCCTGGTACACAACTTACTTTGCGTACTTTCCACGTAGGCGGTGCGGCGTCTAACATTGCGATTGATGCTTCTGTAAAAGCCAAGTTTGCAGGTGAAATTGATTTTGAAAATCTACGCACCGTAAAATCTACTGATAACAACAACAACCCCATCGAAATCGTTATTACACGCTCGTCGGAGGTAAAAGTGATTGACCCTAAATCGGGGAAAGTCCTTATTTCTAACCACATGCCTTATGGAGCAGTACTGAAAGTAAAAAAAGGTGATATCGTAGAAAAAGGACAAGTCCTTTGTGAATGGGACCCTTACAATGCCGTAATTATTTCAGAAATCGCAGGTATTGTAGAGTATGAAGCAATTGAAGAAGGCATTACCTATAAAGAAGAAGCTGATGAACAAACAGGTTTCCGTGAAAAAGTTATTATTGAAACCAAAG
The DNA here is from genome assembly GCA_938002655.1 of uncultured Cytophagales bacterium. Classification (GTDB taxonomy): domain Bacteria; phylum Bacteroidota; class Bacteroidia; order Cytophagales; family Thermonemataceae; genus Raineya. Next base: position 37,130 of record CALLAC010000007.1, on the reverse strand, counting down.
ATAAAACCAAAAACCCTGCTTTGGTGATTAAGCCAAGCAAAGGCGAAGCGAAAACCTACAATATCCCGGTAGGAGCAAGACTTGCCGTAGAAGAAGGAAAAACTATCAAAGCAGGACAGGTACTTGCCAAAATTCCGAGAGCTATTGGCAAAACTCGTGATATTACAGGTGGTTTGCCTCGTGTTACAGAACTCTTTGAAGCTCGCAACCCTTCTAATCCGGCAATTGTAAGTGCTATTGATGGAGTGGTTACTTATGGTGCTGTAAAACGCGGTAATCGCGAGATTATCATCGAATCCAAAGATGGAGTTATTAAGAAGTATATGGTGCCGCTTTCTAAACATATTTTGGTACAAGATGGCGATTTTGTGCGGGCAGGGATGCCTCTTTCTGATGGTGCCATCACACCGAGTGATATCTTAGCTATCAAAGGACCAACCGCTGTACAAGAATACCTTGTAAATGAAATTCAAGAGGTGTATCGTTTGCAAGGAGTAAAAATCAACGACAAACACATAGAAGTTATCGTAAGGCAAATGATGCAAAAAGTAGAAGTTATTGACCCCGGCGATACAGATTTCTTGCCTGGACAAATCGTAGATAAATGGGCATTCCGTGAAGAAAACGACCGAATTATGGAATTGAAAATTGTAGAAGATGCAGGTGATTCTACCAAGTTCCGTCCAGGGCAACCCATTACAGCTCGTGAGTTGCGTGACGAAAACTCTGTACTTCGTCGACAAGATAAGAAACTTGTAAAAGTGCGTGACGCCCAGCCTGCTGTATCGCAACCTACTTTGCAAGGTATTACACAAGCCTCTTTGGATACAGATAGCTTTATTTCAGCGGCTTCTTTCCAAGAAACAACCAAAGTACTTAGCGAAGCGGCTATCCGTGGCAAAAAAGATGATTTACTCGGATTGAAAGAAAACGTGATTGTAGGGCATCTGATTCCCGCAGGTACAGGCTTTAGAAAGTATCAGAAACTAATCGTAGGCTTGAAAGAAGAAATGGAAGAAACCAACGGTCGTAAAAAAGCCAAACGCGAAAAAGAAAAAGTAAAATAATCTTCCTATAACAGACCTATGAGGTTTCTTTAAAGCGAACCTAACAAAACATATCATGAAGATTGTCTGTTTGTAATGCCAAATACGCCAAATAACTATCTTGACTTCGTCATTACCTTATCACCTTATGACGATATTAGAAATTACAAAGGCTATACCTCTGAATTTGAAAAATTCCAAAAAAATCGTACAGAGTGATAAGACAAGGAGGTGTTGTTATTTGGGCTGTAGCTAGTGCAACGACTGACGGAACAGAAACAGGTACTTCATTTTGCGTTATTCTTTAAAAAAATTGGGTTTCGCTTGCACGATACTATGATTTACCATGAGCTTGTCAAAGATTGGTGAAATTGTTTATCTTATTGCAAGACAAACATTCAGAAAGATGCTCAAAAAAGAATACTTTTGTGTTTAGGAAAAACAGGGGTAGCACTCAGTGAAGAAAAACGTATAGGTATCGTATCTGTCATCTTTTATCAGCTGAAAACCTATGAGGTTTTTCAAACCTCATAGGTTTAGTGCACGTATCTCGAAGTTTTTGATTTCAATAAAAAAAGTGGCAATAAAGACCGTTTTGGATACTTTGACGAAGAATTATACAAAAGAAAGTGGATTATCGAAAGGTCTTTTGCTTGGATGGATGCCTTTAAAGCCTTGCTCGTACGTTATGAAAAAAAGCTCAAAAACTGGCTTGCTTTTAACTTAATCGCTATCATCGTTCTTTTTATCAGAAAAATACAAATTTGATGATTTTTTTAATCTTTGACGAGTTCTAATTTTGTTAAATTGCACGCCATCAATATACACTAATTTATAAGTTGACAAATACATTGCTTTGCATTTTCTGAAAATATTTTGTTTCTTGAGTGCGTTTTATAAAAAACAGCTATGAATGATGAAAAGATATTTGACTTTGTTTTTCTGTTTTTGGAGCTTTTTAGAAGTTTTCTCACAAGATTTCACTACGCCTTTCGAGCGTTCCAAGGGCATAGAAACAGCTACTTACGAAGAAGGAATTGCTTTCTATGAGAAATTAGCTTCCCGCTATGCAGAAATCAAGATTTTTAAGTATGGTACTACCGATATTGGCAAACCTTTGCACTTAGTAGTTTTTTCGGAAGATAAAGATTTTAATCCCAATTCTCTAAAATCCAAAAATAAAACTATTTTTTTAGTTATCAATGCTATACACCCTGGCGAACCTGATGGCGTTGACGCCTCTATGATACTACTGCGTGATATTGTGCAAAATGATAAACTCAAAAAAATGTGTAAAAACACCGTTTTAGCTATTATTCCTTTTTATAATGTTGATGGCGTTCTGAACCGAAATTCGTACAGCCGAGCTAACCAAAACGGACCCAAAAGCTACGGATTTCGGGCAAATGCCAAAAATTTAGACCTCAATCGCGATTTTATTAAAATAGACTCTGAAAATGCCAAAACTTTTGTACAAATTTTTCAGACTTGGCAACCCGATGTACAAATTGATAATCATGTTACCAATGGTGCAGACTATCAGTACACTATGACCTACATCTTTGCCAATCCTGCTTTGTACGCACCCGATATGCAAAGCTATTTCCTGAAAGAGTTTAAACCTGATTTGCTTAATTTGATGAAGAAAAAAGGCGAAGAGATGGCTCCTTATGTTGAGCTACGCAAAAATATTCCTGATAGCGGTTTGGTGCAAAATGTTCGTTCTCCCCGTTTTTCGCACATTTACGCTACTCAATTTCATACACTTGCAATGGTAGCCGAAACGCATATGCTCAAACCTTTCGATAAACGCGTGCAAGCTACTTACAAAATGATGATGAGTATTTTGGAAATTTTAGAAAAAGACGGCATCAAAATTCAGCAAAATCGTAAAAAAGCCTTTGAATATTTTCAGAAACAAGAAAATATGATTTTAGATTGGAAAATCAACGAACAAAAGCCTACAATAATCGATTTCAGGGGATATGAAGCGGAATTTGTCATTAGCAAAATTACAGGTTTGCCCCGCTTGAAATATAATACTCAAAAACCTTACACAAAAAAAATACTCTATTTTGATACCCACGAACCCAAACTGATTATCAAAAAGCCCAAAATGTATATCATTCCCAGAGCATATGTTAATATCGCAAAAATGCTTGAAATGAATGGCGTACGAATCACTAAATTCACCAAAAAAGAAACCTTCAAGGGCTTTTATTACTACATCAAAGACTTCAAAACGCCTCAAAAACCCTACGAAGGCCATTATTTCCACTATGATATTGAAGTAGAAAAAAAGCCTGATAGCTACACTATCCAAGAAGGTGATTTTATTGTAATGACCAACCAGCCGCATATCAATTTCATAATGAATGTTTTAGAGCCTCAAGCCCCTGATAGCTATTTTGCGTGGAATTTTTTTGATACCATCTTACAACAAAAAGAAGGCTTTTCGGATTATGTTTTTGAAGAAATTGCTGAAAAACTTTTAGCCGAAAACCCTGCCTTACGAGCTGAATTGGAAGCCAAAAAACGCTCCGATGCTGAATTTGCCCAAAATGCCTACAAACAATTGGATTTTATTTACAAAAATTCGCCCTATTACGAAAAACATCATCAACGCTATCCTATTTTCAGGGTAGAATAAAATACTGATTTTTCTTTGAAAAAAGTTTTTTTCTTTATATCTTTGCCCTCCTTAAAAAAACCGAAAGACAGACGGGTTCTGTCATTCTCCACCCAAAAATTTATAGAAAAATGGCTGTAAAAATTCGTTTAGCTCGCAGAGGAAAGAAAAAGTACGCAATGTACGACGTAGTAGTTGCCGATTCTCGTGCTCCACGCGATGGAAAGTTCATTGAAAAAATCGGTACGTACAACCCTAACACAAACCCTGCTACTATCAAATTAGACGAAGAAAAAGCTCTTAAATGGGTAATGAATGGAGCTATTCCTACCGATACCGTCAGAGCGATGCTTTCTTACAGAGGCATTTTGTTGAAAAAGCATCTACAAGTAGGTGTTCTGAAAGGAGCAATTACCCAAGAAGAAGCCGATGCTAAATTTGCCGCTTGGCTTGAGCAGAAAAATGCTAAAATTCAGGGTAAAGTGGATAGGCTTGCCAAAGAAAAAGCAGAAGCCCAAAAAGCTCGCTTGGAAGCAGAAGCTAAAATCAAAGAAGAAAGAGCAAAGGCTATTGCCGAAAAGCAAAAAATACAAGAAACAGCTGACAATAGCAACGAAAATCCCGCTCCTGAAGCCACTGAAAATGCAAGCAACTAGAAGAAACCTCGCTACAAGCGAGGTTTTTTGATGCTATAAATGCCCCGCAAAGGAAAATGGTCGGAATAATTGAAGGAGCGATCGGTTTCAAAAAAATGAATATTTAACCTTGAACTAAAAAACTGATTATCAATTCGTAAGAAAAAAAGTTTGCCATTATACGAAAAATCTAAACCATTGCCCTTTTCTTCAAAAGCATTCAGTAGCTTTTCCCTAAAACGCTTGTAAGTATAACTGTAAGGCGTATCGTTGAAATCTCCACAAACAATCACGGGATAAGGCGATTTTTCAATGTGAGCCAGTACCAAGGCAGTCTGTTTGGCACGTAGACGAAAACCTCTCAATAGTTGGAGAAAAATGTTGTTATAGTTTTTTTTCAATTGTTCGTAGCTTTCGCTATCGAACATTTTCTCCTCGTCAAGGCTGATAGACTGCAAGTGAATATTATAGATGCGAATGGTGTCTTTCTTTACTACAATATCAGCAAATTGCCCCCGATTGAGGCTTTTGGCAAATTTGATTTCACCCGATTTTACTATCGGATATTTTGAAAAAATAGCTATCCCAAAGTAATTGTGCCTTTCGCTTTTCTGCGGACTGATAACATACTGATATTTGCCTTTCTCCTTAATCTTAGCAATAGTATTGAATACTTTGGAGCTATCTTCGCAAAAAAATTCTTGCAAACACTTAATATCACTACTATCTTCTGCAACCTGCTGAATGAGTTTTTTGGCATTGATGCTATCTTTCCCTTGCAGATGATTATAGACGTTGAAAACTTTTACATTGTAGCTCAAAACACTAAATGTGTAATGGTTTTTCTTTTTCTCACCACCCAACTGAAAGCGAATAGTACTTACAATAAAAGAATAACCCAAAGCCAAAACCAGCGTTGAAACAATCCCTTTCCAAGATTTCTGCAAAAACCAATGCAACACAAAAAACAAATTCACTACAAGCCACCCAGGAACGCTCAAAGCCCAAAAGCCTGCCCAAAAATAGTTTGCAGGCGAAAGATAACAGCTATAGTAAGCCGTCAGCGTTAGAATAGCACATATAATATTGATGATAAAACGTTTTTTGCCTTTTGCTTTACTATTTTTCATCAAAATTTACCCAAGTAGTTAAACGGTGTGATGCCTTTCAATTCTTGTTTGATATTTTCAGCCAAATCAAGTGTTTCAATGAAATCTGCGATAGTTTTTTGGGTAATTTTTTCATTGGTACGAGTAAGATTTTTCAAGACTTCGTAAGCCTGCGGATATTTTTCACGGCGTAAAATGGTTTGAATAGCCTCTGCTACTACTACCCAATTTTCTTCTAAATCTTGATACAGACCTACTTCGTTGAGTTGTAATTTCTCCATTCCTTTAAGCAAAGATTTGTAAGCAAGCAAACTATGAGCCATGGGTACACCCAGATTGCGTAGTACGGTAGAATCGGTTAAATCTCTTTGCAAACGAGAAATGGGCAGTTTGGCAGAAAGGTGTTCAAAAATAGCATTGGCATAGCCCAAATTTCCTTCGGCATTTTCAAAATCAATAGGATTGATTTTGTGAGGCATAGCCGAAGAGCCTACTTCGCCTATTTTGATTTTCTGTTTGAAATACTCCATTGCAATATATTGCCAAATATCGCGTGCAAAATCAATAAGGATAGTATTGATACGCTTCAAGCAATCTAAAATAGCGGCTAAATGGTCGTAATGTTCAATTTGAGTAGTAGGATAACTCCTTTGCAAGCCCAAAGAGGTAAGAAATCTTCTAGCAAAATCGTGCCAATCTATTTTAGGGAAAGCTACAAAATGAGCATTCATATTGCCTGTTGCCCCGCCAAATTTGGCCGAAAAAGGAATTTGCAAAAGCAGATATATTTGCTGTTTGAGCCTTTCGGCAAAAACGAGCCACTCCTTGCCCATTGTGGTAGGCGTAGCGGGCTGTCCGTGCGTACGTGCCAACATAGGTACACTGAGCCATGCTCTCCCATTATGTTCAATTTGGTTCAAAACATTTTGCAAAGTAGGTAATATTTCTATCTGCAAAGCTTCTTTCAAACTTAAAGGAATAGCCGTGTTGTTGATATCTTGCGAAGTAAGCCCAAAATGTACAAATTCACTGAACTCTTGCCAGCCATTTTGAGCAAAAAAATCTTTGATAAAATATTCTACGGCTTTTACATCGTGGTTAGTTGTTTTTTCAATATTTTTAATTTTTTCAGCATCCGAGAGGGAAAAATTATGATAACAATCTCGCAAAATAGTGAAATTATTTCTATCAAAATTCTGCATTTGGGGCAAATTCAGCTCGCAAAGAGCAATAAAATACTCTATTTCTACCCAAACTCGATAACGCATCAGAGCAAACTCGGAAAAGTAAAGAGAAAGACTTTGGGTTTGGGAGAAATATCTGCCATCAATCGGTGAAATACAAGTTAAAGGCGTCATAGCTTTTCGAAATAAAAAGCAAAATTAAGATATTCGTATGCAAAAGCAAAAGCATGAAAAATTTTTGGTAATTGTTTAAGTATAATTTGCAGTAAGGAAACAGGGTTTTAGAAAATAGATATCAGACAGAAAAAATGAAAGATAAAGCCTTGAAGGCTTAAACATCAAACATGAACTTTTGAGCGTAAATAATTACGATTTTTGAAAGCCAATTCTTGGGTTTATAGGTAAAAATACCCTATAGAAAGGATAATCATGACAATAAGCAAATAGTACGTCCATTGATTGGCTTTGGGGTGTTTGGCGGCAAAGCTAGCGGCAAGATATGCTCCCATAGCTTGCCCTAAGGCAGTGAGTATACCCCAAAACCAGTTGGCTTGACCTTGCCATAAAAATACCAAAAGCACAGGCAAAGCATATAAAGCTACAATTATCAGTTTGTAGGCATTAGCAATTTTCAAAGGCTTTTCTAACCCCATTACCAGCACCACAAGTAAGAAAATTCCTACACCTGCTTGCACAAAACCTCCATAAACCCCTACTAGCAACAAAGCCATCTGATTGTACCATTTTTTTTCTTTGAAACTTTCCGTTAACTTTTCTTTGAGCCATCTTTCGGGCTTAAGTAGCAAAAGTAGAAGCATTACGATCATCAATACTCCTAAAAAATCTTTGAAGAACTTATCGCTAACAAGCGTGGCTACATAAGCCCCCAACAAAGCCCCAATGAGCGAAGGCGTTACAATCCAAATAGGATTTTTCAGACGAATTGATGACTTTTGTAGAAAAGTTATTAGCCCTGTAGCACTTTGCAGCACAATTGCTATGCGATTTGTGCCATTTGCTACTACTGGGGGTAAGCCCATTGCAATCAGTAAAGGGAGCATAATCAGGCTACCACTTCCTGCAAGCGTATTGATAAAACCCGCTATCACACTAGCCAAAAGTACAAGAAAATAAAGCAAAAGTTCCACAAAAGTTATTTTCAGAGCCCAAACCTATCTTAAAAATACAAACATATGCAAAAAATTCAGACATTTTTCTGTATTTTTGCCTAAATGCTTACATTTTTATGAAATTTCTTTTTTGCTTGTTAGCTTGGGTAGCATTTTTGCAGTGGCTTTGGGCACAGGGGAAACCTCCTTTCATACCTGCTGATACTATTTTTTTCTATAAAGTTCTACCCAACGATACCTCTAAAAAAATCTTGGAAAAGCGGTATTTCCACCTATACGATAAGCAAAACCACCTGCGAGAAATACTCTGCGAAAAATGGCAAAATAACGAATGGCATTATACTCATAGATGGATTTTTAGTTACAATGCTTTCCACGCTCTACAAAACTATCGCAAAGAAATTTGGGATAGCCTCAACCGCGATTGGCTCAAATATAAACGCCGAACTTTCAACTACAATATTCGCTATTTGCCTACTGAATTTTACGATGAATTTTGGGATAGAAGTGAGCAAAAATTTCTAAAAAAAAACATCACCAGAATTGCTTACAATAGAAACCATCTGCCCGCTGAAATAGAATACAAAATTTATCAGAACGGAAAATGGATAGATTCGCTCAAACAAGAAATTTTTTACGATACGCTCTACAAACAAATCAATGGAATTAACTATCGAGGCAATGTTGCCATCAACACAAATTTAGCCAAATATGTAGAAATAAAAAAAGAAAAAAATACTTGGTTTCTGACTACCAGAAGCTCTCCCAAAGAAAAAAATGCTGATAAAATGCCAAGATTATTACTTTTTGTTGATGAAAAAATGCAATATTATCTTGGCGAAGAAGTTCAAATTTATCACAAAACTCCCAAAAGCCAATTTCAGACAATAGCAGAAGTGAAAGGCTGGTTCAATCGCAAACGTAATCAGTGGGTTTTTTCGCATTATGAACTCAAAGAAGGTAAAAAGTTACTCCATAAGCAAATGGTTCTTTCGCCTATCAATTTCAGCGTGAAACCTTTTTGGCAGAATGTAAGTTTTCTTTTAGAGCTAACAGAAAATTTTTACGAATAAATTGGCTTTTTTCTAAAAACTCTTTACTTTTGGTTCAAATTTTAGAGCTATGGCTGTACTTACACGCGAAATTGTTCTTGAAGATATTTTACAAAAGTTTGAAGGCAAACTGATTTTAGATACACATACTCATTCTGACTTGCCTTTGCTCATTTGTGATAGGGAAATTATCGTAAATCTTTTAGAATATTTGTACTTTCACAAGCAATTTCAGTTTCAATTTCTCACTACCCTTTGCGGTATTCATTATCCTGATAATGTGGGTGCAGAATTTGCCGTAATGTATCAAATTCATAGCTTTATTCATAACATTCGTTTGCGTATCAAGGTTTTTTTGCCTGAAAATAATTTACATATTCCTACGATTACACATCTTTTTGCCGCTGCCAACTGGATGGAACGTGAAGCCTATGACTTTTATGGAATTATTTTTGACGGACACCCCAACCTCAAACGTATTTACAACGTAGATGAAATGGATTATCACCCGCTACGTAAAGAATATCCCCTAGAAGACCAAACCCGCAAAGATAAAGAAGACTTATATTTTGGCAGATAATTGATGAAAAACAAACATATTTTTTTACAAAATTTAGGGAGAGTTTCCTACAAGCCCGCCTGGGATTACCAAACTTTGCTTTTTGAAAAAATCATTACTCAAAAAACTCACTCACAAAACACTGAACCTACCGAAAATTACCTTTTGCTTTGCGAGCATAACCACGTTTATACCCTTGGCAAAAGCGGAAAAATCGAAAATCTGCTTATTTCAGCAAACGAACTCATTGAAAAAGGCATAGAATTTTACAAAATTAACCGAGGCGGCGATATAACCTACCACGGATTAGGACAAATTGTAGGCTATCCCATTTTAGACCTTGAAAACTTTGCTACCGATATCCACTGGTACATGCGTTCTTTGGAAGAGGTGATTATACGCACTCTGGCCGATTTTGGTATTCGGGCAGAAAGATTGCAAGGACTCACAGGCGTTTGGATTGATACAAAGCAACATCCGCGTAAAATCTGTGCTATGGGGGTAAAAACAAGTCGTTGGGTAACTATGCACGGATTTGCCTTGAACGTAAATACAGAGCTTGATTTTTTCAATTACATAGTCCCTTGCGGTATTGCCGACAAAGGTGTAACTTCCATGCAAAAAGAACTTGGCAAAGAAATTCTTATGCAAGAAGTAGAAAATACCATTATCAAACATTTTGCTGAAGTATTTGAAGCTCAAATTTCTGAAACAAGTATATTGGCGATAAAAAAACCTCATAGCTAAAAACTATGAGGCTTGTTGTTTTAGTACCCTAATTTCAGGAGTTTCTCTTTCAATTCTTTGCGAGCAATATGAATTCTATTTTTCACAGTACCAATCGGAATACCTAACCTTTCGGCAATTTCGTGATACTTAAAACCTTTGAAATACATCATAAATGGTGTACGGTAGACTTCATCAAGGGCATCTAAAGCTTCTGTGATTTCTTGCATTGCCAAAGATGAAACTCCTGCGTTCTGAGCAATACTTGCCGTACTGTTGATATAGTGTAAGTTATCTGTGGTATCAATGAACGTCTTACGTCTTACCATTCTTTGATAGTTGGTAATAAACGTATTTTTCATTATTGTGTAGAGCCATGCTTTCAGATTTGTGCCATCAGCAAATTTTTCTTGATTGGTGAAGGCTTTATACATTGTATCTTGAAGCAAGTCGTTAGCATCTTCCAAGTCTTTGGTCAAACGCACTGCAAAAGGCTTGAGAGCCTTTATGGCTTGTGCTAGCTGGCTGTTAAATTCAAGGGCTGTCATAATCACCTCTATTGTTTTGTTGAACACAAATTTAATAAAAGTTAAACAAAAATCCAAATTTTGTTTAACTTTTTTTTCAAAAAATTAAACAAAATTTTTTATTTAAACGCACAAGTTCAAACGTTTGTTTTGCGTTTTTTGCAAAAGTTTACATCTTTAATTCAAAATTTTTATTTATGAAGGTTTTAGTTTTAGATAACTACGATAGCTTTACCTACAATTTGGTACATTTACTCAAAGAGTTAGGTGTATATCCTGATGTTTTCCGTAATGATAAAATTGCTTTAGAAGAAGTTGCGAAATATAATAAAATTTTACTTTCGCCCGGTCCGAGCCTCCCCAAAGATGCAGGTATAATGCCTGCCTTACTGCAAAGCTATGCTTCTACGAAAGAAATTTTAGGGGTTTGTCTCGGACATCAGGCTATTGGCGAAGCCTTTGGTGCTCGGCTCTACAATTTGCCGCAAGTTCAGCACGGGGTAGCTACTGAAATACATCTTTGTAGTACAACGGAAAAGTTGTTTGAAAAATTACCTACTCGTTTCAAAGTAGGTAGGTATCATTCTTGGGTCATTGATAAAGCCTCGCTTCAAGGGAGTGATTTGGAAATTACTGCTGAAGATGAAGCAGGTTTTGTAATGGCAATTTCGCATCGCAAATATGCTGTCAAAGGTGTGCAGTTTCACCCTGAAAGCATACTTACCGAATATGGTAAAGAAATGCTTGCCAACTGGCTCAAATTCTAATGATTTACTGCAAACTGATTTTAATTTTGCAAAACTCGTACTCTTCGGGCTGATTTGAAGCTACAATAACCAACTTTTTGCCAATAAGTTTTTGTATTTCTGACTGATACCAACGAATATTTTCTTGGTCTAAATTGGTGGTAGGTTCATCCAACAGCAAAACAGGAGCAGGCGAGTAAAATGCCAAACCTAATTTGAGCCGTTGTTTCATTCCTGATGAAAAATTCTTGATATACTTGTGGCGAGCATTTTCCAATCGTAAAATTTCCATTAGATGAGCCGTTTGCAAACCTTTGAGTTTTTCGTGGAATTGTATCATTTCTGTAAGAGTTAGCTCTTCTACCAGTTCCATGTACGGACTTGCCCAAGCAAGATACTTGTAAAAATTTTCGGTAGTAATGATTTTACCATTTACTTTGTAAAAAATTTTTCCTTCGCTAGCAGGTAAAATGCCCGAAATTACTTGCAAAAGTGTCGATTTCCCGCTTCCATTATTACCTGTAATGGCAACAGGCTTACTTTCTTGAAATACAAAAGAAAAATTTCGAAATATCCATTCATTATTAAATTTTTTTCCTAAATTTTGGACGTGAATGCTAAACATATCAACTCATTTCTGCAAATTAACATATAAATCTGCAAATTAACATATAAATCCGATGCTTGTCAAATGGGCTATAAAAATAGGTACAGCCATTCTACTATTCTTGGCAGGAGTAATTTCTTGGCATTTCATCAAAGGTAGTATTTTTGGAGAAAGTTCTAAAAAGGAAAGCATCAAACATCAAACTGCTTTGGAGCAAATAGAAGCCCTCGGTAAACTCGAACTTGTCAGATACACTTTCAAAGATATTTTGGAGTACAAAATAGAAAGACCCTGGTACCAGGGCGGTGATAGTAAAACACTACTGATTGTAGCGGGCGAGGCAGTAGGTTGCATTGATTTAACCAAAGTCAAAAAAGAACATATCCTTGAAAAAGATAGCGTAATGATCATACAACTACCTAAACCTGAACTTTGCTATGTAAAAGTAAATCAAAAAGATAGCAGGATATATGAAGTAAAAACTGGCTTTATGACCTTTGATGACGCCCAACTTGTTGAAAATGCTTACAAAGAAGCCGAAAGACAAGTGGAAAAAACTGCTCTGGAAAGTAATATCATGGAGCAAACTAAAAAAAATGCAGAACTCATTTTGAAACCTATTTTGGAACAGATTGCAAGAAAAAAAGTAGTTTTTCGTTATGACCTTACAGGTGTAAAGATTGAAACTGAAACCAAGCCGATTTTTCAAAAATAAATTTTCAAAAAAGTATTGATAACTTGTAAAATTTTCTTATTTTTCCGTGAAATTTCCTTAAAAAACCTTAAATTAAACAATTATGAGAAAGTTTATTTTCTATGTAATGCTCACCTGTTTAGCTTATTTAAATTTTGCTTGCAACAATTCAGGAGGAAATACTCATGGAAGTAAAGGAACAGAAGATACTCAACAAAAAGAAGAAAGATTAAAACATTTTCACGATGAATATGCAGGATTGAACCGAGAGCACCAAGAAATGGAAATGGAGCGTCGAGATTATCAAGATTACTTTGATACACTACGTAACTTGTATCTAAGCCTAAAACCTCAGCCCGAACCTGCCTTTGATGCCATTAGCCAACGCTTTCAGGCTACTATGAAAGAAGACAGCGATATGATAAGTGATTTTGTAAAAGAAATCGATGAGATGCAAAATATTATCGACCGCTATGAAAAAGGAGAAATTACCTATGAAAAAGCAGAACAAGACAGAAGACTTCTGGATAGTAAACACCAAAAAGTACAAGCCACACATGATAAAATTTCTAAAGATTTAGATAAAGAAATTAAAGATCTGAAAGACCTTATCATTCAGGCTGGTGGGAAAGACAGAATCCCTGCTATGTATACCAAAAATCGTGATGCTCTGAAAGCCGCGAATACATTCCCCGCTGATGCTACTAAAAAGTAATTTCACTTTTTCATTAAATGCTCAATTATACAGGCATAGCTTTTCTGTGCCTGTTTTTTATGCTTTTCTGTTATGCTTAAAAGAGAAATTCGAGAATTTTATAAGAAAAAAAGGCAAAAGTTAAGCCAATTAGAATGGCTAACTAAAAACCGAGCTATTATCAATCGGTTATTTCAGTGGAGCCTACTTGAAAAAGTAAGCTATTTACACGTATTTCTACCTATTACAAGGCAAAAAGAGCCTGATTTGTGGAGTTTCATCCATTGGATTTGGGAAAAAAAGCCTCATATTACCTTACTTGTGTCTCGTACTCATCGTGAAACAAACAGCCTTTCGCATTGTATTTTCAGAGAAGATACCAAAATTCAGGAAAATTGTTGGGGAGTACCCGAGCCACTTTCCACAGAAATCTTTGAAAATCTTTCTGCTATAGATATGGTGTTTATTCCTCTTTTAGCCTTTGATACCAAAGGCTATCGGGTAGGATATGGCAAAGGGTTTTATGATAGATTTCTTTCTGAGTGCCCCAAGGCTTTAAAGGTGGGTATTTCACTCTTTGAAGCCTTACACGAACCCATTAGCGATACCAACGAATACGATGTAAAACTAGATTTCTGTATTACCCCAATGCAGTTGCACGATTTTTCTTCTCCAAAATCATAAAAAGTTCTGCACCGGCTCTTGGAGGAATGGAATTGTAGCAAGTTTCAAAAATTTTCAAATCAAAATAAGGCTCAAAATAATTCAAATACTCACTTTTTGAACCTCCAAAAGGCGGACCTGAATGTTCAAATTCTCTATTGAAAAGCACCCCTACCAACTTGCCCTTTTCTGATAGCAATTCATACATTTTTTTAGCATACAAAGCCCGCAAACTTGGCTCAATGGCACAGAAAAAAGTCTGTTCTACAATCAAATCATATTTGCCTTTCAGAGCAAAAAAGTCTTTGTGAATAAGTTTTATTTGAGGATAAGACGCAAATTGCTTTTGAAGTTTTTCTATCAGAAAACTTGAAATATCCACAAGTGTAATACTTTGAAAGCCATTTCTCACCAAAAATTCAGCTTCATAAGCATTTCCACAACCGGGAATGAGAATATGAATATCTTTACGAGTAAGTTGCTCAAAATAACTTTGTAGTGGTGGAGAAACATAGCCAATATCCCATCCTGTTTGCTGGTTACGGTAGCGTTCTGTCCAAAATTCTTCGTTTAGCATAGTGTATTAAGGTACCTTTTTGAAAAATCGAAAAAATACTGCAAAGAAGGCAGTTTTTACACTGCCCCTTTTCATCATAAGCTAAAAAATTAGATGTGTATTACTTCTCCGTAAGCGGCGGCAACGGCTTCCATAATTGCCTCGCTCATTGTAGGATGCGGATGCACGGATTTGATGATTTCGTGCCCTGTAGTTTCCAAGTTGCGTGCTACTACTACTTCGGCAATCATTTCTGTAACATTTGCTCCAATCATATGGCAACCAAGCCACTCACCATATTTGGCATCAAAAATTACTTTAATGAAACCATCGCTCACGCCACCTGCTTTGGCTTTTCCTGAAGCGGTAAAAGGGAATTTGCCTACTTTTATATCGTAGCCTTTTTCTTTGGCTTGTGCTTCGGTAAGCCCTACGGAAGCAATTTCGGGCTGGCAATAAGTACAAGCTGGAATATTTCCATAATTGAGCGGATGTGGGTTTAAGCCTGCTATTTTTTCTACACAAATAATGCCTTCGGCAGAAGCTACATGTGCCAATGCAGGACCAGGCGTAATATCCCCAATAGCATAAATACCTGCTACATTGGTACGATAGTATTCATCTACTACTACTTTGCCTTTATCAGTTTTTACACCTGCTTCTTCCAAGCCTATTCCTTCAATATTAGCGGTAACGCCTACCGCCGAAAGCACTACATCACACTCCATTTGCTCAATGCCATTGGAGGTTTTGATAGTAACCTTACAACCTGTTCCTGAGGTATCCACAGCCTCTACGGTAGAAGAAGTAAGAATTTTGATACCCATTTTCTTGTAAGATTTTTCAAGTTGTTTGGAAATCTCTTCGTCTTCTACAGGTACAATGCGAGGCATAAATTCTACAATTGTTACATCGGTGCCAATTGCATTGTAAAAATAAGCAAACTCTACGCCTATTGCTCCCGAGCCTATGATGATCATCTTTTTAGGTTGCTTATCCATATACATTGCTTTGCGATAGCCAATTACTTTTTCGTTATCTATTTTGATATTTGGTAGTTCCCTTGCTCTACTACCCGTAGCCAAAAGAATATGTTTGGCTTCTAGTAGTTTTTTAGAACCGTCTTTGGCGGTTATTTCTACTTTTTTATCGCGAGTAAGTTTAGCAAATCCTTCTATGAGTTCTACTTGGTTTTTACGGAATAAAAACTGAATACCTTTACTCATACCTGCGGCAACATCGCGGCTACGCTGAATCATCGCTCTGAAATCGGCTTGTGCTTGCTGAATGTGTATGCCATAGTCTTGGGCATGCTTAATGTATTCAAACACTTGTGCCGATTTGAGCAAGGCTTTCGTAGGAATACAACCCCAATTTAAGCAGATACCTCCCAATTCGGCGGCTTCAACTACTGCGGTTTTCAATCCTAACTGGCGAGCTCTGATAGCGGCAACATAGCCACCTGGTCCGCTTCCTATCACAATTAAATCGTAATTCATAAGAAAAAAGGGTTTTGTTAGAAAATTGCATTGCAAAATAATAAAAAGCCCCGACACTCCGAGAGGTCAGGGAGTAAGTTTTAATAAAAGTTGTTATTTTCGGTAAGTTACAGCTTTAATAGCTTCCAAAGTGCGTTTAGGATTAGGTAAAATGGCTTCAATAAGCGTAGGAGCATAAGGCAAAGGCACATCCATGCTATTGATGCGATGAATGGGGGCATCAAGGTAGTCAAATGCATGTCTTTGAACATGATAGGCTATTTCAGAAGAAATTGCCGCCAGAGGCCAAGCCTCTTCTACTACTACCAAACGATTGGTTTTCTTGACAGATTCTACTACGGTTTTATAGTCAATTGGGCGAACAGTACGCAAGTCAATTACTTCTACAGATATTCCTTCTTTGGCGGCTTCATCGGCGGCAGCATGAGCTACTTTCATCATTTTTCCAAAAGAAACCACCGTTACATCTGTACCTATACGCGTAACTTTGGCTACTCCCAAAGGAATCAGATACTCCTCTTCGGGTACTTCGCCTTTATCGCCATACATTAGCTCTGACTCCATAAAAATTACGGGGTCATCATCACGAATAGCAGTTTTTAGTAAGCCTTTGGCATCATAAGGGTTAGAAGGCACTACTACTTTGAGCCCAGGGGTATTAGCATACCAGTTTTCAAAGTTTTGCGAATGCTGAGCCGCTAACATACCTGCATTGCCCGTTGGACCGCGGAAAACAATAGGTACAGAATATTGCCCACCTGACATAGACAGCATTTTCGCTGCCGAGTTGACTACTTGGTCAATAGCTACCAGCGAAAAATTGAAGGTCATAAATTCTATGATGGGTCGAAGCCCATTCATTGCCGCACCTACGCCAATACCTGCAAAACCTAATTCGGCAATCGGGGTATCTATCACTCTTTCGGGTCCGAATTCAGCCAGCATGCCTTGGCTCACTTTGTAGGCTCCGTCATATTCAGCTACTTCTTCACCCATCAAAAACACACGAGGGTCTCTTCGCATTTCTTCGCTCATTGCCTCGCGTAAGGCTTCACGAAATTGTATAATTCGGCTCATCAACAAATTGCATTTTTAGGTGCTAAAATTGTGTTTTATTTACTTTTTTTCCAAATAAAATTGCAAAAAACTTTTAGTTTAGTCTTTAAAATCTTGATTGGTACAAATTTTTGATGTAGTTTCAGAAATATTCTCTAATTTCGCCGCATAGGGTTGAAAAATTTATTACAGAATGCTATGGGTATACGTTCTTTTTTAGCCAAGCCACTTGCTTCTTATATCGTGGCACGCCAGGAAAAGTGGGTAAAAAATCCTGAAATATCGCAAGAAAAAGTTTTTCATACTATCATACAACAGGCTAAACATACGATTTTCGGCAAAGAACACAATTTTGTAAATATTCGCACTCATGCTGATTTTGTACAAAACGTACCTATACGCGACTATGAAGGGTTCAAACCTTATATTGAGCAAATTTTGCAGGGCAAAGCAGAGGTACTTTGGCGAGGAAAACCTTTGTATTTTGCTAAAACCAGCGGTACTACCTCAGGCGTGAAATACATTCCTATTTCTCGCGATTCTATACACAATCATATTAACGGAGCAAGAAATGCTTTGCTCAACTACATCTACGAAACAGGTAATGCCGACTTTGTAGATAGAAAACTCATTTTCCTTTCAGGAAGCCCCGTACTTGAAAATAAAAATGGTATTCTTACAGGCAGACTTTCAGGCATTTCCAATCATCATGTGCCTGCATATTTGCGAACCAATCAGATGCCTTCTTGGGAAACTAACTGTATAGAAGACTGGGAAGAAAAGTTAGAAAAAATTATTGATGAAACTCTGCATGCCGATATGAGCCTTATTTCGGGTATTCCACCTTGGGTACAGATGTATTTTGATAGAATTATCGCTCGTACAGGAAAAAAAATCAAAGATGTATTTCCTAATTTTTCGGTATTTGTATATGGAGGTGTAAATTTTGAACCTTACAAAGCTAAACTTTTCGATAGCATTGGAAAAAAAGTAGATAGTATCGAATTATTCCCCGCCTCAGAAGGCTTTTTTGCCTACCAAGATAAATTTCATGACGATCACGATGGAGGAATGCTCTTACTTTTGGATACAGGTATTTTCTACGAATTTATTCCTGTTGAAGAGTATTTCAACGAAAAACCTACCCGCCTCACGATTGGTGAAGTAGAACTAAACAAAAATTATGCTCTGGTGCTGAGCAGTAATGCAGGTTTGTGGGCATATTCTATTGGCGATACCATCAAGTTTGTGTCTAAAAACCCCTACCGAGTAGTTGTTTCAGGAAGAATTAAGCATTTTATTTCAGCTTTTGGCGAACATGTAATTGGTGAGGAAGTAGAGAAAGCTCTCAAACATGCTTTGGAGCAATTTCCTGAAACCGAAATCATCGAATTCACCGTTGCCCCCCAAGTAACCCCCGCCGAGGGTTTGCCTTATCACGAGTGGCTCATTTCCTTTGCCAAAGAGCCCAAAGATTTAGCTCAATTTGCCCAAGTTTTAGATAAAAAGATGACCGAACTCAACGTATACTATGACGATTTGATTTCAGGGGCAATTTTGCGTCCGCTTGTTATCACACGCTTGCAACCCAATGCTTTTATTGAATATATGAAAGCTTTGGGCAAGTTGGGAGGTCAGAACAAAGTACCGAGACTTTCCAACGATAGAAAAATTGCTGATGCTTTGTATGAATGGAAAATTTAATGTTGAAGATAGAAAAAAATGTACAAATACAGCCACAAGAAATCTAAAAAGTGCCAAAAACGTGTAGCAAGTTTCAAGCGTCTTTGGGTAGGCGGATTGACAGCGTGAATGAAGTCATCTACATAACTTTCTTTCTTCACAGCTTTCCAAAATACTATCCACAAGGCTACCATACCCCCAAGCAAGTGTAAAATATGCAAACCCGAGAGCAAATACAAAAAGTTTGCCGCTGTACCTGCTCTTTTACCTAAAAATAAACCTTGTGCTTCCAATTGTTTCCAACCTAAATATTGGCAAATCAGAAAGAAAATTCCTAAAACCAAAGTAGTGCCCAGTAAATATTTGTAGGTGAAAAAATCTTGCTTTTCAAAAGCATTGTTGGCAACATAGAGCGTATAACTGCTTACAAGCATAAAAAAAGTGCTAAAACCAAATAGTTTGGGCAATTTAAAATCAAGCCAATCGGCAGAACCTTTACGAGCTAAATACGCAAACGTAATGAAAAGAAAAACCAAACTCATACCCAACATTGCTAGCAACAGCAAGTTTTCTTGATAATCTCTTTTTTTCTGGAAAACTTTTAAAAGCATAACTTGTATTTTTTAAAAGCAAAACAAAAATAAAGAGATTTGGTTTGCCTTGTAAAAAAGTTAAGAATGAGCAAGTTCAAACTTTTTTCAGAAATTGTACTATTCAAATTTTTTTTGCTGTATTTTATCATTGCACCAAACCTATGAGGTTTTTTAAGGCTTTTTAATGCATCGTTCTTTTTATTAGAAAAATACAAATTTGATGGTTTTTTAATCTTTGACAAGCTCAATGTAAAAAAATCGAAAAACTTCTCAAAATTTTATTTTAATTATTTTCAACTTACTAAAAAATTACGTAAAATTTTCTAAAAAAATGCACTTTTTTTGGCAAGTTTGTTTTTTTTACTTAAATTTTGTGGAAAATTTGATACTGAAAATTGATACTACAATGGCACGCATTTTATCTTTGATTTTTTTTTGTTTGATTATGAATTTGGCTCAAATTGTATTGGCACAATCTAATGTACGAAATTACGCTCATCACCCTATTTACATCTACAATTTTTGCAAATTTACGCAGTGGCCTGCCGTAAAAACCGAAATTAAAATTGGTGTTTTGGGCAATAGCCCACTCTATGAAGGTTTGCGACGTATGGCGGCAACCAAAAGTACCTACAACTTGAAATTCATTGTAGAAAAATACAATAACCCCAACGATATTAAAGATTGTGATGTACTTTTCATACCTTTCACAAGCCCTTTTGATGTGAAAGATATTGCCCAAAAACTTATCGGGAAAAATGTGATGATTATCACCGAAGACGAAAAGCATGTCCGAGATGCCTGTTTCAACTTTGTAGTAAAAGAAGGCAAGTTGATGTATCAAGTTAATAAGCAACAATGTAATAAAGCCAAACTAAAAGTTTCTACAAAACTTTTAAGTTTGGGAATTATTGTAGATTGAGGTAGTTTTCGGAGCAAGAAATTGCTTTTTTTCTTTTTGAATGAGTTGCCCAAAACGCCGAACTAACAAAAACGCTGATGTACTTAAACCTGCAAGTAAAGCTATCCAAATACCTTTGGCTCCCCAACCAATTTGGTGAGAAAGGATAGCAACAGGCAGAGCTATGAGCCAGTAGGCTATTAAGGCAATCATAGTAGGAACATTAACATCTTCCATTCCACGCAAAATGCCCAAGCCTACGGCTTGTATGCCATCAGAAATCTGGAAAACTCCGCCAATCATAAGCAAACTAATCGCTATGGCTACAGCTTTGGGGTCATTTTCAATAAATTGCACAACAATTATCTTGGGGAAAAGTAAAAAAAGTAAGCAAAAAAGTCCCATTACCAAAACTGCCAAGGCAATTGCCGAAATACCAACTTTTTTCATTTTGTAAAAATTTCTTTCAGCAAAAGCCTGCCCCATACGAATAGCACTGCCTATGCCTATTCCTGAAGTTATCATGTAGGTTGTAGAAACCAAAGAAATCACTACTCTATGAGCGGCTTGTGAGTAGTAATCTAAATTGCCAATGAGCAATCCTGCTACTGAAAATGCCGCTACTTCCAAAAAATACGTTATTCCCACAGGCAAGCCTAAACGGAATACTTTTCCAACCTCTCGCCAGGTCAGATTATGAATAGAACTTTGCAAAATTGCTCTTGTTTTGGAGTAAAATACAATAAATAGCACTATTAGCACAAGCATCAAAAGGCGAGCAAGCACCGTAGCCAGCCCTGCTCCTTCCAAACCCATCGCAGGAAAGCCCCAATTGCCATGTATAAGAAGCCAATTAAAAAACACATTGGAAAGCAAGCCTATCCACGTGATAGTCATAGCCACTTTGGTAAGCGAAAGCCCATCGGTAAATTGCTTGCCAACTAAAAAAAACAGCACAGGCAAAACCGACCAGTTCAGCATAGCCAAAAACTTTTTGGCTTCTTGCGTAACTGCAGGCGTTTGGCGTAGCCACTCAAAATTTGCTGTAATTGTCTGCAAAATGAGCATTGTCAGGCTTCCTAAGAAAGTGGCAAGCACCAGCCCACTCAAAAAAATTCTTTTGCTTTCAGCAAAGTCTTTTTTCTGATAACTCTGCGAAACCAGCGGGGCAATGATATTCATACTACCCAAACTCAACATACTAACCAAAAAAAAGGTGTCGTTGGTTGCCCCTGCGGCGGCAGTAGCTACGACTCCCAAGTCTCTAATCATCACTACATCTATTACTCCCATTAGTACTACGCCAAGCTGAGCAAAAATGATAGGCATACTGAAAAAGAAGGTTTTTCTTGCTTCAAAGCGATATAATCGGTAGAACTTGTAAAAAGAAAGTAACATAGTTTCATAGTTCTGTTTGCAAGAAAAAATCTTGCAGTTGTCGGATTTCAGCTTCACTGATAGCAGGGAAATTTGCTATTCGGAAAGTATTGCTTTGCCATTTATCATAACCATTTCCCAAACGGAAGCCTGCTTGTTTGGCTTTTTCTTTGATAGTAGCAATGTGTTCTGGTTTTCCTTGCAGAGCTATCACAGTACTTGAACGCACACTTTCATTATAAATGAGCGGAGTAAAATATGGATTTTTTTCAAAGAAACGATACCAACTATTTGCCCTGTTTTGTATTTTTTCATCAATTTCTTGGATATTTTCAGAAGTTTCCATTATACGCATCAGCAAGTAAATTCCCAACACATTGGGCGTGTGTGTAGTCTGAAATTTTTGCATTTGCTCGCAAGTCTTCAGCAGGCTATTGTAATGCTTATTTTCCCCTATTTCGTGAATACGAGCAACTGCTTTTTCAGAAAGTATCATTAAAGCAAGCCCCGCAGGCAAACCAAAGCATTTCTGCACCGAAGCATACCATACATCAGCACTTCGCCAAGCAAACGCAATTCCTGCCATCGAGGAGGTAGCATCTACGGCGATAAGTTGCTTTGGAAAATTCTCTTGTACTTTTCTGATAATTTCCACAGGTACTTGCGTACCATTAGATGTCTCGTTTTGTGTAAAGCAAATAATTGCTTTGTCTTCTAATTCGGCTTTGCCGCTACGTCTTTCGGCGAAAGTGAAAAAAGTTTGTATATGCTCTATATCCAAACTTTCATTGATTTGGAAGAGATGTTTTTCTGCTTTTCGGTGCAAATAGTGCGTATATTGGTACCATTTTTCTCCAAAAGCTCCATTCAAGATATGATAGCTTTTGCTTGTTACCAAAGATTGAGCTATCATTTCCCAGCATTCGGTAGCCGATGAAGCAAATATAATAGTATATTGCGGCGGTATTTGCAATTTTTGTTTAAGTAAAAGAATTGTCCTTTTCACCATATCCATAAACTCTTGGCTACGGTGCGGAATTCCTAAAATATCTTTTTCGTAGGCTTCTTGCAGAAAATCTTTAATAATAGGATACACCTTGGAAGGACCTACATTAAAATTTATCATATTACAAAGATTTCCTTGCAAAGGTAGTGAAAAAAGCAACATAAAAATAATTTTCTCGATA
The DNA here is from genome assembly GCA_938002655.1 of uncultured Cytophagales bacterium. Classification (GTDB taxonomy): domain Bacteria; phylum Bacteroidota; class Bacteroidia; order Cytophagales; family Thermonemataceae; genus Raineya. Next base: position 14,277 of record CALLAC010000007.1, on the reverse strand, counting down.
TCTAAAAATTTCAATGGAAAGCATCAGCGTTTGAAAAACAGAATTCAGGACTTTGGGCTGTCAAAATTTTCAAGTCTCAAGCTTGAATTTTCTTCGAAATAGTTCAAGTGTAAAAAATGTAGCTAAACACCTTGAATAAATATGAAGACTAGCAAAGAGGCAAAATGCTTCGTCATACTTACAATAAAATCAGAAATTGTTTATATTTGCAAGTAAATCTTTGGTAAATGGCTCAAAATACGTATATTCATCAAGAAATTACTGCTACAAAACCTCTTCCAAGAAAGAAAAGACTCGTTTTCAAGCCCCTCAAAGATAGACGCTTTCAGATAGCTTGGGGCTTGTTTTGGCTGTTCGGGGCTTTATATCTTTTATTGGCTTTTGTTTCATATCTTTTTACGGCTCAATCTGACCAAAGCCTTGTAGAAGCCTATCATGAAACAGCTATACACGAAGCAGGCGAGGAAGTTGAAAACTGGTTAGGAATTTATGGGGCAATTTTTTCTTACTATTTTATTTACCGTTGGTTTGGTTTAGGAGCATTTTTTCTGATACCCTTGCTTGCCAATTGGGGCATTCAGTGGATCTTCAGAACTTCGCTTTTCCAGAGCAAGAAAATTATTGCTTTACTTTTTTTTGCGGCTCTATGGGTTTCTACACTTTTAGGATATATGGCTATTTTTTTGCCTCAAAATTCTTTTGTACATAGTGTTGCAGGGGTTACAGGTTTTGCCATCGCCAAACTGCTTTCGAGCCTGATAGGAATCGGTACTGTTTTTTTACTTATTGTCGTTTTTCTAATTTTTGTAGTTTATTTTTTCAATCTGACAACACTGAAAAAAATCAACAAAAATGCTGATTTGCCTCCTCCTTTGAAGAAAAAAGCAAAAATTGAAGAAAAAGCAATCCGAAAGCCTATTACCAAAAAAGAGCAAGAAACTTTTGATAATGTGCCCTTGCAAGAAAAATCAGAAAACCAATCTGTTGAAAGCGAAAAAATAGATGACGAACTGCAAAAATTAGGCATTGTGCTTATCAATAAAGTTACAGGTGAAGTAACCAGAGAAAATAAAAAAGGAAACCAGAATGCTCCTACGCAAGAAAACAACATAAAAGCAGAAACTAAACTGCAAGGCTCCCTTATTGAAAATCGTCAGGAAAACGTTCAAGATATTCTTGAAACTGCTCAAAACGAAAGACTACAAGTTTGGCATATCCCTGATTCAGAAAAAGAAAATCAGCCTGAACTCCTCGAAAATAAAAAGCGTAGAACCGACAATGAAGTTGTTTTAGAAATTGAGCAAAATATCCCTATAAATCCTATTGCACAAATGCAAGAAACTGATTTTGATGAGCAAGAAAAGGATACTCACCCTGATTCTAAGCCTGAAAATAATAATGAACTCGAAGAAAACATAAATTGGACTTTTGAAAATTTAGGAACCTACGACCCACGCCAAGATTTAAGCCGCTATCAATTTCCAACATTACAATTACTGAATGAAATTCACTCTCGCTTTGAGGTAAGCAAAGAAGAACTAGAAGCAAATAAAAACCGTATTGTAACTACCCTTGCTAACTACGGTATTGGCATTACTTCTATCAAAGCTACTATCGGACCTACGGTAACGCTCTACGAAATTGTACCTGATGCAGGTGTGAGAATTTCTAAAATCAAAAATTTAGAAGACGACATTGCTCTTTCGCTTTCTGCTTTGGGTATACGTATTATTGCCCCTATTCCAGGGAAAGGAACTATCGGTATTGAAGTACCTAACCAAAAACGTGAGATAGTAGGCATGAGAAACCTACTAGCAAGCGAAAAATTCCAAAATAGCACTATGGATTTGCCCATTGTTTTTGGCAAAACAGTTGCCAACGAAATATTTATGGTAGATTTGACTAAAATGCCCCATTTGCTTATTGCAGGAGCAACAGGGCAAGGTAAATCCGTAGGTCTGAATGTAATTTTGACTTCTTTGCTCTACAAAAAGCATCCTGCCGAACTCAAACTCGTTCTTATAGACCCTAAAAAGGTAGAACTCACGCTTTTCAATAAAATAGAAAGACATTTCCTTGCCAAATTGCCCAACGAAGAAGAAGCCATCATTACAGATACTTCCAAAGTGATCAACACACTCAATTCGCTTTGTCTTGAAATGGATAACCGCTATTCTTTGCTTAAAGAAGCCTCTTGCCGAAACATCAAAGAATACAACCAAAAATTCAAAGAACGCAAGCTCAATCCGAAAAAAGGACATAGATTTTTGCCCTATATTGTGCTGATTATCGATGAACTTGCCGACCTGATGATTACAGCAGGTAAAGAAGTAGAGCAACCCATTGCTCGCCTAGCTCAATTGGCTCGTGCCATTGGTATTCATTTAGTTGTGGCTACGCAACGCCCCTCAGTAAATGTTATTACAGGTGTTATTAAGGCAAATTTCCCTGCACGATTATCCTTTCGCGTTACTTCTAAAATAGATTCTCGTACTATTTTAGACGCTGGTGGTGCCGAGCAACTTATCGGAATGGGAGATATGCTCTACTCTACGGGTTCGGATTTAGTACGGGTACAATGTGCCTTTATTGATACCCCCGAAGTGGAAAATATTTGCGAATTTATTGGCTCACAACAAGGCTATGCTTCTGCCTATCTCTTGCCCGAATATGTAGGCGAAGCAGGCGAAGACAAGCAAGAAGATTTTGATTTTGACGACAAAGATGAACTCTTTGAAGAAGCCGCTCGTATTGTGGTAATGCACCAACAAGGCAGTACCTCCCTTTTGCAACGAAGGCTCAAATTAGGCTACAACCGAGCAGGTAGAATTATCGACCAACTCGAAAAAGCAGGCATCGTAGGACCTTTTGAAGGCAGTAAAGCTCGTGAAGTACTTATACCTGATGAAATAAGCCTTGAAAAACACCTGAAAAATTTGAAATAACCAAGAAAAAAATATTTCTTATGCGTGAAGACTTTCTCCATTTTATTTGGCAAAATCTTTATTTTTCGCAAGAAAATCTGCAAACCCTTGCAGGAGAAAGCCTCAAAATTCTGGAAACAGGCAAGTACAACCCCAATGAAGGAGCTGATTTTGAAAATGCTATCATAGCTTTTGAAGGAAAGCACCGAAAAGGCTATGTAGAAATGCACCTCAAAACCTCTGACTGGATCAAACACAAGCATAACCAAAATGCCAAATACGAAAGTATTATCCTGCACGTAGTTTGGGAAAATGATTTGAAAGAATTGCAGGAAGTACCTTTACCTACTTTGGAACTCAAAGATAGAGTAAATCCAAAACTTTTACAGAATTACAGACAATTGATAGCAAGCAAAAATTTCATCCCTTGCGAAAATTTATTTACCAAAGTAGAAAATATCTTTGTTTTGAGTACTTGGGATAAAGTGCTTGTACAAAGACTTGAACGCAAGAGTGAAAAAATAGAGCAAATTTGGCAAGATACTAAGCAAGATTGGCAGGAAACTGCTTATCGCCTGCTTGCCGAAAGTTTGGGTTTCAAAATCAATGCAGAGCCATTTGCCAAACTTGCCAAGCATACGCCTTTAAAGCTCTTTTTCAAACACCAAAACAACCTTTTACAAATAGAGGCTTTACTTTTCGGGCAAGCAGGCTTTTTGAATGAAAATTTAGAGGACGAATATGCTCAAAATTTGCAGAAGGAATATCAATTTTTACGCCACAAATACAATTTAAAACCTTTGCAAGTAAGCGAATGGAACTTTTTACGCTTGCGTCCTGCGAATTTCCCTACCATTCGGCTGGCACAACTGGCTCAAATTTTATTTCAAAATGCTCATTTTTTTTCGGTATTGCTTCACGCCGAAAAATTTGAAACCCTCAAAAACGTTTTCTCAGTAAAAATTCCTCAATATTGGCAAAACCACTATCATTTTGGAAAAATCGCAAAAAAAACTGCCTCCCAACTCGGTAAAAGTAGCTTTCAGAGTTTAATTATCAATGCTGTTGTACCACTTTTAGTTTTTTATAGCAAAATTCATCAAAAACCCGAATATTTAGACAAAGCTATTTCTTTCTTAGAGCAACTGCCTGCCGAGAGCAATCATATCATCGAAAAATGGAAACAAATCGGAGCAAAACCACAAAATGCCGCCGATTCACAAGCCTTGTTAGAGCTTTATCAAACTTTTTGCGAAAATAAAAAATGCCTGCAATGCAGTATTGGTATTGAAATCTTACGAAAAAATCAAGCTAGAAACTAAAAAAAATCATAACAAAGCATCAGCGATTTCTGTTATTTGCGTGCTGTTTCATAAGCATTTACTTCAAAATCATTGGCTATGTGTAAAATTGCTATCACCACTTTTCTTTTATTTTTCAGCTTTTTGTTTTCTTTGGCTCAAATTCATTATCCGCAAGAAAAACATTTCAAGAATGTTCGTCAGCTAACTTTCGGGGGCAACAATGCTGAAGCCTACTTTAGCCCCGATGGCAAAAAAATTGTATTTCAATCCGATTATAAGGCTTGGGGAGTTTCTTGTGATCAAATTTTTCTTGCAAACCTCAAAAAAGATAATCTACGAAAGAAAAAACCTGTAATGATTAGCACAGCTAAAGGCAGAACTACTTGCTCGTATTTTATGCCCGATGGCAAGCATATCTTATACGCCTCTACTCACAAAGCCGATGCCGCTTGTCCTCACGTACCGAAAAGCCCTTCGGGAAAGTACATATGGCCTATCTATGAGAGCTATGATATTTTTGTTGCCGATTTGAAAGGAAACATCATCAAACAACTCACCGATACGCCTGGCTATGATGCCGAAGCTACTGTTTCACCCAAAGGTGATAAAATTGTTTTTACTTCAATGCGTTCAGGCGATTTGGACTTATGGGTGATGAATATAGACGGCACAGGACTGAAACAAATCACCCATGATATAGGCTACGACGGAGGGGCATTTTTCTCTCCTGATGGCTCTATGATTGTTTTTCGAGCCTCTCGCCCCAAAACAGAAGAAGAAATTCGTGAATACAAGGAACTGCTTTCGCAAGGGCTTGTACAACCTACCAATATGGAAATTTTTGTTTGCAATGCCGATGGTTCTAATCTACGGCAAATTACTAATTTAGGAAAAGCCAACTGGGCTCCTTTTTTTCACCCTTCAGGTAAAAAAATTATTTTTAGCTCAAACCATTTTTCCAAACGTGGCTATCAGTTCAATTTATTTATGATAGATTTGGACGGGAAAAATTTAGAACAGATTTCTTTTGACAGTGTTTTTGACGCCTTTCCGATGTTTTCTCCTGACGGCAAAAAAATCATTTTTAGCTCCAACCGCAACAACGGCGGTACAAGAGATACTAACCTTTTTATAGCGGACTGGGTAGATTAGAAAAGAGAAAAACCTTCATTTTATTGAAGGTTTTGCTCTTTTAATTTTTTTATGCCAAAACTTGTTGTACTTTTTGGGCGGCTTCTTGCAGTGTAATTGCCGAATATACCTTCAAACCTGATTCATCAATAATTTTTGCACCTTCTTGGGCATTTGTACCTTGCAAACGTACAATGATAGGCACATTGATGTTACCAATTTTCTTATAGGCTTCTACCACGCCGTTTGCCACTCTGTCGCATCGTACAATACCACCAAAAATATTGATAAGAATGGCTTTCACGTTGGGGTCTTTGAGAATGATACGAAAGCCTGCCTCTACGGTTTTGGCATTGGCTCCACCACCTACATCAAGAAAGTTGGCAGGCTCACCTCCCGAAAGTTTGATAATATCCATCGTTGCCATCGCAAGCCCTGCTCCATTCACCATACAACCTACGTTACCATCAAGTTTTACGTAGTTGAGGTCGTTTTCGCCTGCTTCTACTTCCAGAGGATCTTCTTCAAGAATGTCACGCATTTCGGCAAGGTCAGGGTGGCGGAAAAGGGAGTTATCGTCCAGATTTACTTTGCAATCTACGGCTAAAATTTTATTGTCAGAAGTTTTAAGTACAGGATTTACCTCAAACAAAGAAGCATCACTTTCTAAATAAGCTTTGTAAAGCGATTTGATAAAAGCAACCATTTCTTTATGAGCATTTCCTTCGAGCCCCAAAGCAAAAGCGATTTTACGAGCCTGAAAATCACGCAAGCCTACACGGGTATCAATGTGTTCTTTGATAATTTTTTCGGGATGCTTTTCGGCGACTTCTTCAATATCCATGCCACCTTCGGTACTGGCGATAATCACATTGCGAGCTGTGGCTCTATCCAAAAGAATACTCATATAATACTCTTTGGGCTGACTTTCGCCAGGATAATATACATCTTGGGCAATAAGCACTCTGTGCACTTTTTTTCCTTCGGGACCTGTCTGAGGAGTTACGAGTTGCATTCCCAAGATTTTTTCGGAAATTTCGCGTACTTCATCATAGTTTTTAGCCAGTTTCACACCACCGCCTTTGCCTCTGCCACCTGCGTGAATTTGTGCTTTTATTACAAACCAATTGGTACCTGTTTGGGCATTGAGTTGGCGAGCCACTTCTACGGCTTTGGAAGGTGTATCTGCCACAAAACCTTCTTGAATACGCACCCCATAGCGTTTCAGTAATTCTTTGGCTTGATATTCGTGAATGTTCATAAAAAAGGGACTTTTCGGTTTTAGAAAAAACGATTCAGCACGAAGTTACAAGATTTTTTTACAAAAAATCAAATTATATTTCAAAATCTTTGTAGAGCAGGCTTGGTTGTACGCTCTTGTTGTTTTGATATTTGCCGCTGTTGTATTTTTCAAATTCTCCCTCCAAAGTATGATAATAAATTTGACAAATTTCTACGCCTGCATATATACGTATGGGCTGTACACAAAAAATTTCCAAAGTCCAGTAGCCTGCAAAACCTACATCGCCAAAGCCGGCTGTCACGTGTATAAAAAGCCCTAAACGCCCTACCGAGCTACGTCCTTCGAGCATTGGCACACAATTTTCGGTACGTGTATATTCAACGGTTCTACCCAAATACAATTTGCCTGTTTCCAGCACCAAACCCTCTTCGGGAATAGTAATAGAATGAAACCTGTTCGGCTTTTTCATATCCAAAACAGGCTCATCATACACCAAGAGTTCGCTGTGCAAACGCAAGTTATAGCTGTTAGGATTGAGCTGTTTAGGGTTGAAAGGCTCAATGAGGATATCTTTTCCTAACCTTTGCAGAATTTCTTTACCCGATAAAATCATATTTTTTTAACAATTTGAGGCATTCTAAAACCTTAAACACTTACCTTGTAGAACACCTCTTGTTTCAGATATGCTCTGCTTTTCATAGATTTGAGTTCATGATTTAGGCTATTTTCCTGTAAATTTAGCTTCTCTTTTCTCTAAAAAGGCAGTAGTTCCTTCTTTAAAATCTTCGGTACGAGTGGCTTTTTGGAAAGCATTGGCTTCTGCTTGGTAGCCCACCTCGTTGTAAGTGCCTGCATTGGTAGCAGTGATAATAAGCTCTATTGCCGAAGGACTATTTTTGAGCATTTTTTGAAGTAATTCTTTACATTTTTGCAAAAGAGCATTTTTATCGGGCAAAACATAATTTACCAAGTGCCAATGAAGAGCTTCTTGTGCCGAAATCATTTCCCCTGTAAGCATCATTTCAAGAGCTTTGGCTTTACCAACAATTTGAGGCATACGCTGTGTACCTCCATAGCCGGGCAAGATACCTAATTTTACTTCGGGCAAGCCGAATTTAGCATTTTCGCTTGCTAGGCGAATATGGCAAGCCATAGCAATTTCGCAACCTCCTCCCAAAGCAAAGCCATTCACTGCCGCAATAACAGGCTTGGGGCAATTTTCTATTGCCAAAAAAATTTCCTGCCCTGCTTCAGCAAATTTTCGGCTATTTACTTCGGTGAGTTGGGCAATTTCGTTTATATCGGCACCTGCTACAAAGGCTTTCTCGCCTGCCCCCGTCAGAATTACCCCTTTGATGTCTTCGTCATCATAAATAGCTTGAAAAGCCTCCCTAAGCTCATTCAAGGTTTCGGTGTTGAGAGCATTGAGCTTGCTTTCTCGGTTAATGGTAAGTGTAAGAATACCATTTTCTAGTACCCATAGTAAATTGTTAAAGACTTTCATGGCTTTTGTTTTTTTAGAGCCTGCAAATACTTGGTTTGAATTTGATGAGTATGGTGAATTTCGTGTCCTGCAATCATTGCCGCCAGCGCCCTTACCGAAGTAGGAAAATTATTGGCATTGCCCACTATGGCAAGCGTTTGGGAAGGCAAATGGGCAAAAAGTGAAATAGTAGCTTTTCTAACTGCTTCAAACTCGTCTAAAATACTTTTTAGAGAGCGATTTTTGGCTTGCGAATTGCGGACATAGGCGTCTTGGTCAAAGCCAGGTAAAGCCTGCAATTCGCCACGAGCAAAAGCCATAGCCCTGTACGAAAGTACTCTTTCGGAATCAACAAGGTGTAAAAGTACTTCCTTGATAGCCCATTTATCGGGTGCATATGAAAAATTAGCTTTTTCTTCGCCAATCTGGCTGTAAAATTGCTTACAAAATTCTAAACGTTCTTGTAAAATGAAAAGAACATCATCACTTTTTAAATGTTTTAGATAGGATTCAGCATAAGGTGGGTATTCGCTGGCGGGCAATTGTGCTGTGAAGTTCATAACAAACCGAATTTGATGCGAAATAGAAACTTTTTTCAATGAAAAAAAATTATTTTTGAGGCAAAGTTAGAACTTTCGTACAAATTTCCTACATTTCAGTACTAAAAAACAATGGCTTCAACTATGAAATTTATTTTTTCGCTGGTGGGTTTTGGGTGGTGTTTGGTGGCTTTTTCACAAAATATTCAATGGGCTAGTACAGTTATTGCCGTATCTTCTGAAAAAAAATCCACTTCGGGAAAGCAGTACAAAGCCGAACAGGCACTTGGCAAGCCGAATGTGTTACCTGCATTTCAAAATAGCCCCTGTGCATGGTCGCCACAAGAAGCCAACAACAATAAAAAAGAAGAATTCATCCACGTTGCTTTTGCCAACCCAATGAGCATCAAGCAGGTTTTGGTAGCAGAAAGTTTTAATGCAGGAGCTATTTCACAAATTTTTGCTTACGACGACAATGGCAAAGAATATCTGATTTACAAGAATCCGCAAGTAACTTCGGCAGGCAAAGGCAGATTATTCAGTGTGGCTATTCCTCAAACACCTTATCTGGTAGCCTCTCTGAAAGTAACCCTACAAACAGGAAAGGTGAATGGCGAAAATCAAATTGATGCCATAGGCATTTCGGATAGTGATACTCCTGTGGAAATCCGACCCAATTTAGGAAAACACCAAGTGCAATTCCATTCAGAACCCCTGAGTGGTATCAATTCGCAATATTTAGAAGCCAACCCCGTAGTATTGCCCAGTGGCAAAGGTATTTATTTTACACGCCTCAATCACCCTGAAAATATTAAAGACACTTTGAACGGCAAAATCGTCTACAAACAGGATATCTGGTTTGCTGAACTCGACGACAAAGGCAATGCCTCTAATCCTATCAATATCGGTGAGCCACTCAACAACCGCCAGCACAACGCCGCTTTTACCATTGCCCCCGACGAAAGTTATATGCTTCTGAACAACAAATATCTGCCCGATGGCAGACTTGAAAAAGGGCTTTCTATTACATACAAAACACCCGAAGGCAAATGGGGAAAGCCAGAAATTTTAGAAATTGAAGGCTTTGAAAGTAAAAGTGAGTTTAACGAATATACTTTAAGCCCCGATGGAAAAGTGCTGATTATTTCTACCGAAGCCTCTAATACATTGGGCGGCAATGATTTATATGTAGCTTTTCGGAAAGATAACAAAAGTTTTGGCAAGCCTATTCATGCAGGCAATATCATCAACTCGGCGGCAGACGAAGCCACTCCCTATCTGGATACTGATGGTAAAACGTTATACTTTTCCTCCAATGGCTTTTCGGGCTATGGTAGTTTCGATATTTTCGTAACCCAACGCCTTGATGATACTTGGCTGAATTGGTCGGAACCTGAAAATTTAGGAGATAAAATCAACTCCGAAGGAATGGACATTTATTTTGCCAAACAAGGCAACTGGGGCTATTATAGTTCACGCGGCGATATTTACAGAATCCGAATGGTAGAACCACTGCTCGTACTGAAAGGTAGAACACTCAACGAAAAAACACAACAACTCATTCCTGCCCGCCTCAGCCTCCAAGAAATGAACGATACCCCCAAACCAATAGAAAACCCCGAAGGTAACTTTCGTACAAGCCTGAAAATTGGTAAAAAATATAGAGTTAGTGCTGAATTGGAAGGATTTTTTCCACAAGAAATTAGCATTGATGCTACTGCCATTAGCAACTATACAGAAATAGAAAAAGATATTTTACTCAAACCTATGGAAAAAGACGCAACTCTACGCCTAAATAGAATTTTTTTTGCCCAAGCCGAAGCGGTACTTATGCCCGAATCTTATCCTGAATTAGATGAGCTTGCCAAAATAATGAAAAAAAATCCGAAAATGCGAATTCAACTGGAAGGTCATACTGAAATTTATGGCAACAAGAAAGCACTGAAAAAACTCTCTTTGGAACGCACTTTGGCTATCAGAGAGTATCTTGTCAAAAAAGGAATTTCCAAAAGTCGAATTCAGTGCATTGGCTATGGTGCAGAACGCCCCCTTTCTACCGAAGATACCGAGCAAGCCCGCCGCCTCAACAGAAGAGTAGAACTCAAAATTTTATAATGGGAAACAAACAAGCAACAACATCATCTGCCCTGAAATGATACTGCCGCCATGCTGGTATTTTAAAGGAATTGCTTACTTTTTTTCTGCTTGGGGCTTATTGCCGTCTTGTTGAGCAGGTGTTTTGGTTGTATCGGCAGGTGTGCCGTCTTGCAGATTAGCACCATTGGATACGCTGAAAAACTTTTCACGAATAGCTTTGGCTCTTTTGGCGGCATTGGGGTCATCGGGATACTGCTGACGTAGCTGGCGAGCCGAATCGCCTTTTACTCCATACACATAAATATCACCTTCACGTACATCTCTCACTTTTTTCAAATCAGAATTATTGTATTGGTCTAAATTACAAGCACCCAAAGTCAGTACAGCCAAAAGAGTAAATTTTTGTACCAAAGATTTCATAAAGCAAAATTTTAATTTTTTTCGCAAGGCAAAACTATACTTTTTTTGATTTTCTTGCAAAAAAAATCATTTTTTTCACGCAATTTTCGCCCAAATTCCTGCAAAAAACCTATTCCGTAGCTAATCAGTTGAATAAAAACTGCCCAAACACTCATCAGAGCAATTTTGAAACTTTGGGTTTTCTGCAAAGCATCAAAAAATATAAGTAGCTTATAAAAAGCTAATACAATCAGCGAAAGCCAAGCTAAGGGCTGAAAGATAAGCATTTGCAAAGGAATTGATAACAAAAACAACACGAAAAATGCAGGAAAATAATGTACGAGTTTGATTTCTTCGGGGTGAAAGCGACTGATATTGATACGCCCCCTGCCAAAGAAATGTAGTTGTTTGAAAAATTGCTTGAAAGATGTTCTGCGTTTGTGATACACAAAAGCATCGGGAATAAGCCCTACTCGGAAACCATTTTTTTCAATGCGAATACTGAATTCAATATCTTCGCCCATACGCGTCATAATATAGCCTCCTGTTTTTTCAAAAACTTGTCTTGAAATCCCCATATTAAAACTACGTGGGCGAAACTTTTCTGCCGATTTTTTATTGCCACGTATGCCCCCTGTGGAAAAAAGTGAAGTCATTGCGTAACTGATAGCTTTTTGCGTATCTGTAAAACTTTCGTGAGCCGTATCGGGTCCTCCGTAAGCATCTAAATAGTTTTTTTGTAAAAATTCATACACCTTTTGCAAGTAATTTGGTGGCACTATGCAATCCGAATCAAACACAATAAAATATTCTCCTTGTGCTTGCTGATAGCCAAAATTTCTCGTAAAACCCTGCCCTACATTCTCGGCTCTATCAAAATAACGAATAGGCAGTTTTTCCTTGAAACTTTCCACTATTTTATCCGACTTCTGTTTGGAGCCATCTTCTACAACAATGATTTCCCAAGAAATTTTTTCTTTGTCAAAGGTTTGCTCGGTAAGCGACTGCAAAAGCTCGCTTAATTCATCAGGACGATTATAGACAGGTATAACAATGGAAAAAAACACGTTACAAGCAAATTGTTTTGAATTTTATTTTTTCTCGGCTTTATCTATACGTAAGCGTTGCTCACGATTGGCGATTTGCCAAGCTGTCAGGAATATGAGTTGCCCGATTTTTGACATTTTCGCATAACGGATTTTTTCGGGGGTATCCGTAGGCTGATGATAATCAGCGTGTAAGCCACTAAAATAGAAAATAATAGGAATGTTCTTTTTGGCAAAATTGTAGTGGTCGGAACGATAGTAAAGCATTTCAGGGTGTAGAGGGTCGTTGTGGGTATAGTCTAATATGATTTTCGTGTATGTATCGTTTACGGCTCTTTGCAAGCTATCCAATTCTGTTGAAATTCTATCAGAGCCTATGAGATACACATAGTTTTCTATATTTTTTTTCTTGTAGTTTTCATCAACTCTACCAATCATATCTATATTCAAATTTACGATTGTTTTTTCCAAAGGGAACAAAGGCTCAAAATCTGCGTAATATTTTGAACCCAAAAGTCCTACTTCTTCTGCCGAAACGAGCAGAAATACTATGCTTCGGCGAGGCGAAAAACCTGCTCTTTGAGCAAGCATAAAGGCTTCGGCAATTTCTAGAATCGTGGAGATACCAGAGGCGTTATCATCTGCACCAAAATAAATTTTACCTTCCTGCACGCCTTCGTGGTCGTAATGCCCCGAAATGATGATAAACTCATCTTTTTTATCTGTACCTTCAATCCACCCTACAACGTTTTCTGTTTCAGCAATAGGTAATTTCTCATGGCGACTTTCGACAGTACTTCTGTAAAGGCTATAATGCCAGCCTGAAATCATTACTTTGAAAGGTTGTAAATAAGGATTTTTTTTATTTTTCGGATTAGCAGGCTTCAAACCTATACGTTTCATTGCTTGGGCAAGGTACAGAGCGGCTTTTTTTTGCCCTTTGGTAGCAGTTTTTCTGCCTTCCATTTCTGCCGATGCCAATTTGAAAAGATGTCTTTGTAAATCTTTTTCTGTAATTGTTTTAGAAAAATAAATTCCTGCTGTATCAGAGGCTATTTGTCGGCTACTTTGAGCAAAAATTTGTGTGAATAAAAAAGAAAGACAAAGACAATAGAAAAATTTCATTATCTAATCGAAAATCTTAATTTTCTGGCAAGTTAGCAAAAATTTTACTAAAATTAAAAAAAACTCTACTCTGTTGTTTTCTTGAGAGATATTCTTTAACTTTGAACTTGCATTTGGATAAACATTTTTTCTATACAAATAGTAATCAAACTGAAACAAAAACCAAAATCGTATGGCAACTGCTACTACACAAAAAACGAACTGGCTTATAGATATGCTCACAAGCTCTTTGGGCAGAAAGCTCATTATGGCTCTCACAGGGCTATTTCTAATTTTATTCTTAGTGGTTCATCTTTTAGGTAATCTACAACTGCTCAAAGATGATGGTGGCGTTTCGTTCAACCGATATGCTGACTTTATGGGGCACAATCCACTTATTCAGACTATTTCCATTGCAAACTTTTTTTTCATAGCTTTACACATTGTAACAAGCATTATTCTTACAATTCGCAACCGAGCCGCAAGACCTGTACAATATGCCTATGTAAATATGAGTAAAAGTAGCTCTTGGGCTTCTCGAAATATGATGCTTTTAGGAACAATTATCCTGATCTTCTTGGTAGTGCACTTACAAGCATTTTGGGCTAAATCAAAATTTGGAGGCTTAAACGAAATTTCTCTTGATGGTAAAAATGTACATAACCTATATGAAGCAACTCAATTAGCCTTCAAAGAATTGTGGATAGTGGTTTTGTATGTAGTATCAATGATAGGGCTTTCCTTTCATCTGATTCACGGCTTTAAGAGTGCTTTTCAGACACTCGGTCTGAACCATAAAAAGTATAATGCCCTTATTCATCACATCGGAATAGCTTTCGCTGTATTCGTACCCGCAGCGTACGCCTGTATACCTGTGTTAATGCATACGAAACAAGAAAGTCTTTCATTGGTAGCATTAGGGGGCTGTCTGCTTTTAGCAGTTGTAATGTCTGCTATTATCAAACCTCGTAAAGAAAGAAAAATGAGTGAAGGGGTAGCAGGGTAAT
>CALLAC010000006.1 GCA_938002655.1 uncultured Cytophagales bacterium | reverse complement strand
GACTTGTTCTAATGTCTTGCCTTGATGTCCTAACTGACCCCCTTGTACTTTGCCTGATGACTTCGGCAAAACTGATACTATCTTCTTCTTCTTATACCCATCACTACTTGGGGGCTTGTGGCTATTACTCGAATTCTGCTCTAAACGACGACGTAACTCGGCGTTCTCCGCTTTTAACGCAGCATTCTCTTTCCGAAGTCTATTTATCTCCTCTTCCAAAGCCGATAACTTGACTAGAACTTCTAAAAGCATTCGCTGTAATTCCTCTATCGTGTTGGGCCGTTTCATGCCCGAATAATAAAAACTTTTTCGCAATTTCGCAAGTACCTAAATAGTTACCTTGTTTTTTACAAAAAACAAGAATAAAATTTTAAAAAATTGTATTTTTACAATATTTTCATTGTATTTTATCCTGATTTTTAGGCTTGGTAGAGATGAGTATAGTGTAAATTTAAGATAAATCTTTTGGGTTGTGGTTCAAATTGTGTGATACATTTTACAAAAGATAAAGTTAGCATTATTTTATGCGGTATGGAGGTAGCAACTCCGTACATTTTCAGTATTACCTCTGATAGAACTTTAAGCTCTATCAGAGATTTGACAAAACTACATTACAGGCTTAGATTTAGACATAGAGTAAATTTCCTTATTTGTGATGTTTGTATACTAACGTGAGTTATAGGGTCAAAAAACTGATTTTCAAATGTTTATTGAGTAAAATTAGCCTAAAATTTTTAAATGAAGATTTATTTTTGTACTTTTTTAACCACCCCCTTACCCCTCCTTAGTGGTTCGGCTCCGCTCACCAATCAAACGAGGGGAGATGATTTTTTGCTAAAAAATTGATTTTTAGGCAGTGATAAAGTCCCCCCTCCTTGGTTGCTGAGCCTGCCGAAGTACGCTCAATGACCAAATAAGGTTTTTTAATATTTTTCGTGCTAAAACCATTTTTGATTAAGTATAAAAAAACCCGACCACAGGGCAGTCGGGCTTTTTAAGTTTATTAGGGTTTATTTTGTTTTTTCTTTTCCTCTTCTAATGCTTTCTTTTCATCAAAATCTTTGTCTTTAAATTGCTTATTAGGGTCGTATTTATCTTTGATTTCTACGCCTTCTTCGTTTATTTCAAGCACTTCAAATTCTACACGTCTGTTTTTGGCTCGTCCTTCTTTGGTGTTGTTGGTAGCAATAGGTTTGCTTTCGCCAAAGCCTTTCCATACCATACGCTCCATCGGGATACCACGCTTGCTGATATACGTATAAACTGACTTGGCACGGCGATTTGAGAGGTCTAAATTGCGAGCCTCAGTTCCTACGGCATCGGTGTGGGCATAAATACCAATTTTCAGACTTGGATTCTCTTTCATTAATTGACAAATATAATCCACTTCTTTTTCGGATTGCTTGGTGAGTTTGTCGGAATTGAACTCAAAATTGATGTTATTCATCACCAAAACAAGGTTCTTTTTCAACTTTTTGAGCAATACAATTTTTTCTGTTTTCTTTCTGTTATCTACGATATTCATTGTATCGGTTTTGAAAAAGTAACCTTTTGCCGTTACATTCAAATCAAATTTGCCGTTGCCAATGCCCTCAACAGTAGTTTTACTTACTTCGTTTTTATCTAAAATAATTTTTTTGCTTTTGTCTAAAATGAGCAGATGCGAAGCCACAGGCTCACGGGTTTCTTCATCGAGAATAATGACCACAGGCACATTTTGAGGGATTGGCACTAATGGAATTTCAATCAAATCGCCTTCTTGGTATTTTTGGAGTTGTTCGGGTGTGAGTGTAAGCATTGCAGTTTCAAAACCTTCTTTTTTGGCTACGATTTGATAAGTTTTTTTCTTATGAAATTTTCCTTCTACCATTCCATCTTCTCCCGAAAGACTACTGGTTATGACTTCTTGCAAAGTAATATCAACATTGGCAGTAGGCACGGGCTTTTTGGTTTCGGCATTGATAGTAATAGCTTTGAGCGTAATATAATTGCCGAAAGGTTTGCCTACGAATTTGTAAATATCATCTTGGGCGGCGGCACTTGCCCTATCCGATGACAAGTAGCCTGCTCTACCTGTTTCATCTACAATAATCCCGAAATCGTCTTGCGAAGAATTGAGCGGCACGCCCACATTTTCAGGTTTTTCAAATTTGCCGTTGAGGTTTTCGGCAAAGAAAATATCCAAGCCACCGAAGCCGCCGTGTCCGGTAGAAGAGAAAAATAAATTTCCTTTGCTATCCAAAAACGGGAACTCTTCTTTTCCTTCGGTGTTGATTTCCTTGCCCAAATTGATAGGCTTTCCCCAAGCTCCATTTTCCCATTTGCACATATAAATATCGGTTTCGCCAAAGCCACCGGGCATATCGGAAGCAAAATACAAGGTTTGTCCATCGGCAGAGATAGCAGGGTGTCCTACGCTGTATTCGTCGTTATTGTAGGCAAAAGGCGTAATATTTCCCCAAGAACCATCGGGTTGTTTTTCGGCAAAAAACATTTTGAGTTTGTTGATGCCCTCGCTACTTTCTTTGTATTTTCCTTCAAAATAATTGTTTCGGGTGAAAATGATTTTATTGTTGTTGTCGTAGAAAGCAACAGGACCTTCGTGATAGCGAGAATTCAGTTTTTTGTTAAATTTTTCTACCTTTCCTGTGCTATCTACTACGTACAAATCCAGAAATGAACTTTTCGTCCATTTGAACTCATCTTTCCGCCAGCCATTGCTTGCCGAATGGCGGTTTGAGCAAAAAACGATTTTATCACCAAAAAACGCAGGGCTGAAATCTGCCCCTGTTTTGGAGTTGAAGGGGGCTTCTTCAATTTTATAGTCTTTGTCGTTAGCAAGCAACAGAGGCATTTCGTTATTGTAGAAATTTACGAAATTTTGCCCTCGGCTATCTTCTTTGTACTCGGCATACCATTTTTTGGCTTCCTCGTATTTACCTTCATTGGCAAGGGCTTCGGCGTAGAGCAATTTATGTATAGGCTTTGCGGAAGGACGTTGCACTACTTTGGCAAGCCACTTTTCAGCGTTTTTGGTATCTTTAATTCGCCTGTAACTTTCGGCTAATTTTTCTTCTGAATCTGCATCATCAGGATTTTTAGCCAAAATACTTTCGTAATACTTGATAGCTTCGGCATAATGAAAGCTGTTGAAACTTTTATCTGCCGCTTTCTTTTTCATCATTTGCCCACAAAGCATCGCAGGCAAAAAGATTATGATTAGCAAAATAGATTTTTTCATACAAATAAGGCTTTTAGACTGCACAAAACCTTGTGTCCGATGTCTTTAAATTAAAAAAATCTCGGTGTAATGATACGCTTTTTGTCAGATATCAACTGATAGCGTAGCATCAGCTCGTGGCTACCTGTGTTGTATTTACGCAGTTCGGTGGTAGAAAAATCGTAGGCGTAGCCCGCCGAAAGTTGCTCATTGATTTTGTAGCCGAGCAAAACGTTTGCCGAGCTAAACGAACGCCACGAAAGCCCCGCCCCAAATCTATCCATAAACCATAGTGTTGCATTGATGTCTAACTGCAAAGGAGCACCTTGTACGCCTTTGAACAGGAAAGAAGGTTTGAGTTGCCAATCTTCGTGCAAATCGAAAACATAACCAGCTGTAACAAAATAGTGTCGGTATTGTCTTGCTCCGTCTGTATCGTTCAGAAAAGCGGCATCGCCTGTTTGGGCATTGTTGATGATATGCGGCACCGAAACGCCTGCAAAAAACTTTTCAGTATTGTACCAAATGCCTGTACCCACATTAGGCAAAAACTTCGCAAATCTTCCTGCATTTAGGAAAGCGGGGTCAGGGTTATTGGTATTGACGCTGGCAAAATCAGCTACAAACTGACTTCCTCCTACTTGCAAACCCAAAGCTAAGCGAGAGCCATCATTGAGTTTAATTCGGTATGAGTACGAAGCATACACGCCAAGCGTATTGAAGATACCAATTTTATCACCTACGATATTTAAGCCTAAACCCATTGTTTCGTTGCGAAGCGGAGCATCGATAGAAAAAGTAGCCGTAGTTGGAGCACCATCTATGCCTACCCATTGTTTGCGGAAAAGCCCTGTGAAAGTCAGCACTTCGTTGCTACCCACATACGCAGGATTAACAGCTATCGGGTTGAACATATATTGCGAAAACATCGCATCTTGTTGAGCCTGTGCCTGCAAACCTACAAACACCATTACGCCCAAAAGGAAAATTTTAAGGTTTTTCATAAGAATTATTTTTTGGGCTTACCTTTCTCCTCTCTGGGAAAGAGAGGAGAAACAAGCAAGCAGTGGTTTTTATCTTTGAATAGTGAGGTAACGAGCAAAACGTTCGCCTGTATCTTTAAATTCGGCTGTATAGAAATACGTGCCATCAGGAAGTTGCTCACCGATACGGATACCTATATTTGAAGTTCCGTTCCATTCGTCTTGGTAATTGAGGTTTTCGTACACCAAATTACCCCAACGATTGTAGATGCGAAGCACCACAGGTCTGCCGTTTCTACCTTTTATCACAAAGGTATCGTTGATACCGTCATTATTAGGTGAGAAACCTTCGGGAATTTGCACCGTAGCGTCTTCTACCACTATCGTAACTGTGGCGGTGCTACACTGCCCAAACTGGTTGCACACTTGATACGTGAATGAAACCGTGCCACTAAAACCGGGATTAGGCGTGAAAGTAAATGAACCATCAGGATTTACGACAAGCGTTCCATTTTGGGCGGCAGTGCCTCCATTTACTAAACTAAATGTTGGTGTCTGCCCTGCGGGGATTTGGTCGTTTGTCCCTAAATTACCGCTTACAGGATTGCCCGGTGTAGTCGTGTAATTATCATCAACGGCTTGCACAGGCGGAGCTACATTGATAGTAACCGTTGCTTGTGAGCAACCTACGGGATTACAAATTTCATAGGTAAATGTAACCGTACCACTGAAGCCTTCATTAGGCGTAAAGGTAAATGTACCGTCAGGGTTGAATACCAAAGTACCATTTTGCGAAGCTGTACCACCACTTACAAGGTTGAAGGTGGTTGCTCCACCACTTGGGTTTTGGTCATTTGTACCTACATTACCACTTACAGGAATGCCTGCTCCTGTATTGTATTCATCATTTGCCGCTAATGGAGGTTGTCCTACGGTAATGGTTACGGTGGCTGTACTACATTCGCCTAATTGATTACAAACCGTATAGGTAAAAGTATCGCTACCTACAAAACCAGGATTAGGCGTGTAAATATAAGAGCCATCGGGGTTCATTGTTACGCTACCATTAGCGGGTGGTGTTGTTACCGTGTAAGTATAAGTACCACCTGCGGGCAAGTTGTCATTACTGCTCGCATTACCACTTACAGGCGTATTGATAGGCGTTACAGGATTGTCGCTCACCGCAACAGGGGGAGGCAAGACTACTATCGTCGCTACCGCCGTATCACACTGATTTACTGGCGTTACTCCATTACAAACTTGATAAGTAAATGACACCGTCCCACTAAAT
>CALLAC010000005.1 GCA_938002655.1 uncultured Cytophagales bacterium | reverse complement strand
AATATGAAATTAGATGCCAAAATTCCCGAAGGACCGCTTGCCGAAAAATGGGACAGACACAAGTTCAATCTGAAACTTGTCAGTCCTGCAAATAAACGAAAATATGAAATCATAGTGGTTGGAACAGGTTTGGCAGGAGCTTCTGCCGCCGCAACACTTGCTGAATTGGGCTACAATGTAAAGGCTTTTTGCTTTCAAGATAGCCCACGCAGAGCTCACTCTATTGCCGCTCAGGGAGGTATCAATGCTGCCAAAAACTATAAAAACGATGGCGATAGTGTTTTTCGCTTGTTTTACGATACCATCAAAGGAGGCGACTACAGATCCCGAGAAGCAAATGTATATCGTTTGGCACAAGTTTCTGTTAATATCATTGACCAATGCGTAGCACAAGGTGTGCCTTTTGCACGTGAATATGGCGGACTTTTAGACAATCGCTCTTTTGGCGGAGCACAAGTTTCGCGTACTTTTTATGCCAAAGGACAAACCGGACAACAGCTCTTGCTGGGGGCTTACCAAGCACTGAGCCGCCAGATAGCCGCAGGAAAAGTACAAATGTTTCCTCGTACCGAATTAATGGACATTGTAGTGGTTGATGGTAAGTGTCGTGGTATCATTACCCGAAACCTTGTAACAGGTGAAATTGAAGCTCATTCAGCTCACGCCGTACTGCTTTGTACAGGGGGTTATGGAAATGTGTTTTATCTTTCTACCAATGCAATGGGCTCAAATGGTTCTGCCGCTTGGAGAGCCCACAAGCGAGGAGCCTTGTTTGCTAATCCTTGCTTTACACAAATTCACCCTACATGTATTCCTGTATCAGGCGAATACCAATCTAAGCTAACCTTGATGTCAGAATCTCTGCGTAATGATGGACGCGTGTGGGTACCTAAAAAAATTGAAGATGCAGAAGCTATCCGTAAAGGGCTCAAATCGCCCAAAGATATTAAAGAAGAAGACCGCGACTACTTTCTAGAAAGAAAATACCCCTCTTTTGGTAACCTTGTGCCTCGCGATGTAGCTTCGCGTAATGCTAAATATGTTTGT
This sequence comes from uncultured Cytophagales bacterium, assembly GCA_938002655.1. Classification (GTDB taxonomy): domain Bacteria; phylum Bacteroidota; class Bacteroidia; order Cytophagales; family Thermonemataceae; genus Raineya. The sequence goes on along the minus strand of CALLAC010000005.1, from coordinate 139,240 downwards.
GATGAAGGTAGAGGCGTAAGCCAAACGGGTTTGGCTGTATATCTAGATTTTGCTGATGCTATCAAACGCGATGGCAAAGCCGTTATTGAAGCCAAATATGGCAATCTTTTTGATATGTACAAACAAATCACCGACCAAGACCCTTACGAAGTACCCATGATGATTTATCCTGCGGTGCATTATACAATGGGAGGCTTGTGGGTTGATTACAACTTGATGACTACCATTCAGGGATTGTATGCTCTTGGTGAAGCGAATTTTTCTGACCATGGTGCCAACCGATTAGGGGCTTCTGCTCTTATGCAAGGTTTAGCCGATGGTTATTTCATAATTCCTTACACTATTGGCGATTATTTGGCTACTATCGGACCCAGCGATAAAGTACCTACCTCTCACCCTGCCTTTGAGCAAGCCAAAAAAGAAGTAAAAGACCGAATACACAAATTACTTTCTATCAAAGGCAACAAAACCGTTGATGAAATACACCGAGAGCTAGGCAAAATTATGTGGGATTACTGCGGTATGTCTCGCAATGCAGAAGGCTTGAAATATGCCAAAGGTAAAATCCGTGAGTTGCGTGAAGAGTTTTGGAAAAATGTAAAAGTTACAGGCACCAACGAAGAATTTAACCAAACACTTGAAAAAGCCTATCGTGTAGCCGACTTTCTAGAACTTGGCGAACTGATGGTTGATGATGCCTTGCACAGAAATGAATCTTGCGGCGGACATTTCCGAGAAGAATACCAAGTAGATGGCGAAGCCAAACGCGATGATGAAAACTTCGCTTATGTAGCCGCTTGGGAATATACAGGAGACAACCAACCCGAAGTATTGCACAAAGAAGAGCTCATTTTTGAAAATGTAAAACTTACACAAAGAAGTTACAAATAAATAACCCAAAGCCCAAAATATCAATTTTTGGGCTTTTTTGGTGTTTAGAAATTTTCCTTTCCCTTGAAACTTTTTTCGCCTGCTTTTAGTTTACTTACAAAGTAATAGTTATGAAAAAATCAATGTATGTATTTTTGTTTTGGATTTTAGCCAATCTCACTTATGCTCAGTGCGTAATGTGCAAATCAGTTTCAGAGCAAAGTGATATAGGTGGAGCTATCAATAGTGCTATTCTTTATATGGCTTTCTTCCCATATTTACTTATAGCAGTGGTTGGTTATTTGTGGTACAAAAACTATAAAAAACAAAAAAATGTCAGAAAAAACCAAACTACACGCAGTTTTGGAATGTAAATGCCCACGTTGTAGGCAAGGAAATTTATTTGAAAAAGGCAAAATCTTTCCTAAACCGCTTTCGCACTGTCCTGTTTGTGGAGTACGCTATGAAAAAGAGCCTGATTTTTTTCAGGGGGCAATGTATGTGAGCTACGCTATTTCGGTAGCAATTTTCGTAGTATTTGGCTTTGGAGCCTATTTCCTTTTTAATGACCCACCTACGTATGTATATTGGCTTACAATTATAACAGCTACAATAGTACTTGCACCACTCAACTGGCGTTTGTCCAAATCTTTATTTATTCATGTATTTGGAGGCTTTAAGTACGAACCTAACATAGTTCAAGAGAAAAGGTAAAAATCTTTTGGAAAACAAAAAATCAGATTGGGCCGCCCAAGCTAAAACTTTCAATATCAGAACTATCAAGTTTTTGAGCTTCTAAAAAGAACTTATCCTTGAAAAGATGAGCAAGCCTTTAATTAAGAAATGCTTGGTGAAAAATTTTTTACGCTTTGAGCAATTTCGAGCACAAGCGAAGTGTCTTTTTCAATAGCATTTCCAACAACAATCACATCTGCCCCTGCTCTCAAGGCTTGTAAGGCTTTTTCAGCAGTATTGATACCCCCTCCTACAATAATGGGGGTACCAACAGATTTGCGAACCGCTTGAATCATCTGCGGGGCGATAGGTTTTTCAGCACCACTACCACCATCTAAATAAATCAGTTGCAAACCTAGCATTTCACCTGCCATAGCAATACAAGCGGCTACAGCAGGCTTATCATAGGGAATAGGCGTAGTACCACTCATAAACGAAGCCGTAGTTTGCTTGCCTGTATCTACAAGCATATAACCGGTAGGTAAAATCTCCAAACGGCTTTTTTTGAGAATAGGAGCAACTAAAATATGTTGTCCTATCAAAAAATCAGGATTTCGTCCTGAAATAAGCGAAAGAAACAAGATAGCATCGGCTTCGGTATCAATGTGCAAACTGCTACCAGGGAAAAGTATCACGGGGATAGTAGAAATAGATTTGGCAATTTCTACTACTCGGCTCAAATTATTACCTGTAATCAAACTTCCACCAACGAAAAGAAAATCTACTTGGGCAGTTTCAGCTAAATGGATGAGTTCGATACATTGCAGTTCATCGATGTTGTCGGGGTCTATGAGCAAAGCAAAAGCCTTTTTTTGCTCATTTTTGAATGCTCGAAGCAATGGCAAAATCTTATTCATCTTCGTTATGGGGTTCGTTTTCGTAGTTTCTGATTTTTTCTAAAAGTTCATAAATTTTTTGTTTGGCAATGGCTAAAAGAAATACAGCAATTTCTCGCTTAATTATTGCGATGATATCCAAATCTTTTTGTGATTGCGGGGCATTGCTGGTTTCGGTAGTTTCTGTGGAGGAGGTAGCATCTGCCGAAGGGTAGAAATCTTGCAGACGCAATGGGTAATCCAACCATTTTTTAAGTATCCAAAAAGTACCGATACCTATCAGAGCCACTGAAAGTCCTAATTTAAGTTTATGCCAGATTTTTTCTTGGATATTTTCAATTTCTTCGGCAATAGCACTTTCCAATAAATCTGCCTCTTGTTGAAGATTTTGCGTTTTGTCTGTCATACTTTTTCCTCTTCTTGTGAAGTTAAATAGGTATAATCACGAATAATTTGCCTTAAAAATGAATGATGATTTGATTTGCTATCTTGTATATTGAGCAGTTCTTTAAGTTTTTTTACAAAAGGAACTAAAACTTCTTCGTTTCCAAACTTTTCATAAGAGAGTACAGCTTCTTTTATGTAATTTATATCTGTATCGGAAAGTAAAAGCACCTGGGGGTATTTGGGTTGGTAGAGTTTATCAAATTCGGGAATAATTACCTGCCGAGTGAGTTGAGTAGCAGATTTAAGTTTTATCAAGCAGGTATCGGCGGCAAGGTCGCCCAATCGCTGATAGTATTTGTTAGTAGCGGCAACAATGATACCTAAAATGCCCAGAGTAGCCCAAATATCTATCATTCTGAAAAGCCAACGCACTACATACTGTGTAAGAGAAGGCTGTCTGCCATCACAGTTAACTACCTTGATGTGCATTATTCTTTTCCCAATCGTTTGCCCGTTGAAAAAAACTTCTTGTACCAGCGTATACATAGAAAGTGGCAAAATAAAGGTAAAAAAATAAATCAGGTAAAATTCTGTATCACTAACGCTTTTTTTTCCAAACATACTTACCAAACTCAAATATATCCAAATATACGAGAACATCACAGACAAATCAATTAAGAAAGCTAAAATCCGCTCTCCCAACCCTGCAAGATTGTATTCTAAAAAAACGTTTTGAGTAGTTTCTACACGTAGCGTATTCATCAGACCCGAATTTTATACAAAATTAGCTTTTCTTAGAAAAAAGAAAAAAGGGCTCGAGTTTTTTTTCTACACAAGCAAGAATTTTGTATTTTTAAGCGTTTAATTTCTTATTTTGTGGCAAATGAAGCGAACTTTTGCGACAATTGTTCTTTTTTTGCTCTACTCAATAGTGTTGGGGCAAGCTCAACAACGCAAACAACAATTGGAGGAGCAGAAAAATGCCAAACTTAAAAATATTGCTGAAATCAATAAAATTTTAGAAGAAGCTAGCAACAAAAAACAACGCTCTTTAGGCGAACTGAATGCTATCAATGCCCAAATTCAACAGAGAGAGCAGATTCGTATGGCTATTCGCCGAGAAATTTCTTTCATCGAAAAAGATATTTCTGATACAGAAAAAATTATTGAAGCCTTGCAAAAAGACCTTTCTGACCTCAAAAAAGAATATGCCCGAATGATTTACCAAGCCTCTAAAATTGCTAATCGTTACAATCAGCTTACTTTTGTACTTTCTGCTAAATCTTTCTATGAGTTTTACAGACGCATTCAGTTTGTAAGGCAGTATGCTGTATCTCGGCGTAAGCAGTTAGAGCAAATTCTGAAAACCAAACAATATTTAGAAAATCAAAATCAAATTATTCGCAGACAACACGAAGAAAAGACAACTACACTTATCAGCCTCCAAGAAGAAGATGAAGAATTGTTGAAATTGCAAAAACAACAAAGCGAGATTGTCAGAGAACTTTCACAAAGAGAAGCCGAATTGCGTCAGCAGTATTTGGCAGAAAAAAAGGAGTTGCAAGAACTTGAAAAACAAACCCTGGCTCTAATTCGTGCTGAAATCAAGAAAACAGGTGGCGGCGAAACCAAAGAAATTGTACTTACTAACCCAGAAGATATCAAGCTCGCTAATTCTTTTTCTAAAAATAAAGGAAATTTGCCTTGGCCTGTGGATAACGGATTTATTTCTTTACGTTTTGGCAAACAAAAACACCCCGTCATTGCTAATTTTTACATAGATAACGCAGGTGTGAAAATTCAAGCAAAACAAGGTACAAAAATTAAAGCTGTTTTTGAGGGAAAGATAGAAGCCATACGAGAAAGAATGGGTCCTGGATATAGCATTATGATAAATCATGGCGATTTTTTTACTATTTACGAGCCTGTGGATAATGTAGCAGTCAAAGAAAATGAAAAAATAAGCACACAGCAAGTTTTGGGAACTATTATGCCCAATTTTGAAGGTACTCCCGAAGTGCTTTTTTGCATTTACAAAAATGATAAAAAATTAGACCCCGAAAAGTGGCTTTACAAGAAATAAATCCTACTTTGATAGCTTGAACTTCAGACAATTTCTTTTTTATTTATGCAGTGGCGAACCGAATTGCACATTACTGAAAAATATCCTTTCATTAGCCATACCAATCAGATTGTAACCTTGGGTTCTTGTTTTGCCGATGCCATCGGTAAAAAACTTGCTGAAAATAAATGGCAAACTGCTATCAACCCTTTTGGCACAATATACAATCCGACTGCTATTTTGCGTTTGCTGCGTTTTTGCACGGGTTTAGAACTACCTCAAAAAAAATTTTGTGTGCAAAACCCTGAAAAAATCTGGCTAAATTACGATTTTCATTCTACTTTGCAAGGTGAAAACCAAGAAAATCTTTGGCAGAATATCCGAGAAAAAGTGAGCAAGATAGCCCAATTTTATGCAAATAGTTCGGTAATTGTGCTCACTTTGGGTACTGCTTGGGTGTATGAAAATGAAGGGCACATAGTTGCCAATTGCCATAAAATGCCTGCTTCCTGTTTTCGGAAAAGACTGCTTACCGTAGAAGAAATATGCTCGGATTTTGAACAAACCTTTCCTATTTTACAAGATAAAACTCTAATTCTTACAATCAGCCCTGTACGGCATCTGAAAGATACTTTGCCGCTCAACTCGGTGAGTAAATCTGTTCTGCGACTTGCTTGCCACTATTTGCAAGAAAGATACGAAAATGTGTATTATTTCCCGGCTTTCGAACTTGTAATGGACGATTTGCGGGATTACAGATTCTATACTGATGATTTACTGCATATTACACCACAAGCCGAAAACTATATTTGGCAAAAATTTCAGGAGGCTTTCTTGCCCGCCAAAACCCAAAAAATACTTGCCGAATGGCAAAAAATTTTACAAAAAATCAATCACAAGCCTTTTAATCCAAAAACAGAGGCTCATCAAAAATTCTTGAAAAACCTTTTGCAAGAACTACAAGCAATGCAAAAAAACTTTGATGTAAGCGAAGAAATTGCCCAAGTACAAAGACAAATTGAAAATTTCATGTAATTTTGCTCAAAAAACTGTTCTATGTCTGCAATGCAAAAACTCACAGAAGGCTTTGCCTCACAAATCCGCAAAGCGGTGGAAATTGGGAAAAACATTCGTACAACTGCTCATAGTGAGGAAATTCAAAATGTATTCGTAGCAGGTTTGGGAGGTTCGGGCATTGGTGGAAATTTGGTGGAAAGCATTGTTTCACCTGCTATGCAAGTGCCCTTGATAGTTGGGAAAAATTACGAAATACCCAAATTTGTAGGTAAAAACACTCTTTTTATCGCCTCTTCATTTTCGGGTAATACCGAAGAAACTCTCATTTCTCTTTTGCAAGTAAGAGATGCCAAAATAGCATGTATTAGTTCGGGGGGCAAATTGACTGAAATTGCTCAAGAAAAAGGTTATGATTATGTGCAAATTCCCAATGAAGCTCCTTGCCCGAGAGCTTTTTTAGGCTATTCTTTTGTGCAAATCTTGTATTTGCTAAAACATTATGGCTTGCTTGATTACGATTTTGAGGCTGATTTGCTTGCCAGTGCTGATTTGTTAGAGCAAAAACAATCTCAAATTCAGGCAGAGGCGAAGAAGATTGCAGAGCTATGTTATGCCAAAATTCCTTTTATTTATAGCGATACACGCTTGCAGGCAGTTATTACACGCTTTCAGCAGCAAATCAATGAAAATGCCAAACAACTTTGCCATATGCACGTTTTCCCTGAAATGAACCATAACGAACTTGTTGGTTGGCAGTTGAGCAAAGAGTATTATCAAAATACTGCTGTTCTGCTTGTAAAAACTACTTACGACCACCCTCGCACTCGCTTACGTATGGATATATGTGAACCTATCCTTAAAGCAAAAACATCTGCTTTGCAAAATATTCAGGCTCAAGGAGCTAGTTTTGTAGAGCAGGCTTTATACTTGATACATGTTTTTGATTGGGCATCACTATTTCTTGCGGAAAAAAATGGGGTAGATGCTTTCCCTGTGGATATTATCACCCACCTGAAAAATGAACTTTCCAAAGAAGCCTGGTAGCTTCAAGCCCATACTTTTGTACCTTCGGTGCAATTCTGACAAATATCTATCTCTTTGCGAGAAATGAGCAGTTTTTGGCGAAAGTTTTGATAAGCCTCTGATTGCCAAATTTCTCGTAATGTTTTTTCTTGCAAGTTGCCAAGTTGGTGTAAAGCATCTTTATCAAAACAACAGGGTACAATTTTGCCATCCCAAGTAATGACACAGCCCTGCCACATTCGCCAACATTGATTGAGCAGTGGGTTTTTGATAGCATATTTCCCATTACTCTGCAAAGCATAGCGGCTGTACTTGCTATTAGTTGGTATAAGCGGAGAGCCGTTCTCATAGTCATAAATTTGAGCTGTTTTGAAAGCGACTTTATCAACTCCTAAATTTTTTGCCAAATGTTTTACTTCCTCAATTTGATGCTCATTGGGTTTTACCACCAAAAACTGAAAAATGGTGTAAGGTTTTTGGTAATTGCCTTTTTTACGCAAATCAAGTAGGGTTTCTGTTCCACGAATTACTTTTTCCAAACTTCCGCCTATTCTGTACTGCTCATAAGTTTCTTGGGTAGTACCATCAATAGAAATAATCAGCCTATCCAAGCCACTATCAAGTGTTTTTTGAGCATTTTTTTCGTGTAAATAGTGAGCGTTGGTAGATGTAGCAGTGTAGATATTTTTTTGGGAAGCATAGGCTACTAAGTCAAAAAAATCTGGATGCAGATAAGGCTCCCCCTGAAAATATAAAATTAGATAAAGTAGATGTTGGGCAAGTTCATCAATGGTTTTCTGATAAAATTTTTTTTCAAGCAAGCCCGTAGGACGTGAAAAAGCCCGTAAACCACTCGGACATTCAGGGCAACGCAAATTACAAGCCGTTGTAGGTTCAATGGAAATGCTGTAAGGCAAGCCCCAATGGATAGGTTTTTTCAGCAATCGTGAAACATAATAACTGCTTATCGTTTTGGCAATGTTCCAAATTTTGGGAAAAGAAAATTTACTAAAAAGGTTGAAAGTATCTTGTAAGCTATTCATTTACTTTCATCAAGAATTTATTTTTGTGCAAGTTACAACTTTTTCAAAAATTTTTTCGGAATAGTGCCACGCTTTGTCTTGAAAAAAGGATTATTTTTGTAATCCTTAATCTCAAAAATTATGGAAAAAGAAAATACAGAAGTAGGTTTGCGAAAAGCAAAATCTACAAGCAGTACCGCTTTGAATACTTTTGGAAAAGTTCCGCCTCAGGCTCGTGATGTGGAAGAAATTGTTTTGGGAGCTTTGATGCTTGAAAAAAATGCTATCATGGAAGTAGGAGATATTCTGACACCCGACTGCTTCTATGACCCTCGCAATCAGGAAATTTATCGAGCTATTACTCTGCTTTTTAGTGAAGCTCAGCCGATTGATATAATAACCGTTAAGAATAAACTTCAAAAAATAGGCAAGTTAGAAGCATCAGGAGGCACTTTGTATTTAGCTGAACTTACCTCCAAAGTCAATTCAGCGGCAAATATTGCTTACCATGCCCGCATTATCTTGGAAACTTATATCAAAAGGCGAATAATTGAAGTAGTCAGTAAAGTAGCTACTATGGCTTACGAAGATCATACTGATGTGTTTGATTTGTTAGATTTAGCCGAAAAGAGTTTCTTTGAAATTTCCGAAAATAATATTCGGAAAAATTATATGATGATGGAAGACCTGATGAGAAAAACTTTACAAGAAATTGAAGAGAAAAAAAATCGCAAAGACGGACTAACGGGTGTGCCTACGGGTTTTCGAGATTTGGATAGGCTTACAGCAGGTTTCCAGAAATCTAATTTGATTATTATTGCGGCTCGTCCAGGCATGGGGAAAAGTGCTTTTATGCTCTCGATGGCTCGTAACGCCGCTATTGATTTCGGTATACCTGTTGCCATTTTTTCTTTGGAAATGTCAGCTACCGAATTAGTCAACCGCCTGATTTCTTTAGAAGCCGAAATTAGGAGCGAAAAAATAAAAAAAGGGCAACTTTCTGATGAGGAAATTCGCTATATGCACACGCGTTTAGGACGCCTGATGGAAGCCCCTATCATCATTGATGATACACCTGCTCTTTCGGTATTGGAATTACGAGCTAAAGCACGCCGTTTAGCCGCTCAGAATAACATTCAAATGATAGTAATAGACTATCTGCAATTGATGTCAGGAGGTGATATGGGAAAAGGGGGCAATCGTGAGCAAGAAATTGCTTACATTTCAAGGTCGCTTAAAAATTTAGCCAAAGAATTAAATATCCCGGTGATAGCCTTAGCACAGCTCAGCCGTGCCGTAGAAACGCGTGGTGGTGATAAAAAACCACAACTATCCGATTTGCGTGAGTCTGGCTCTATCGAGCAAGATGCCGATATGGTGATGTTCTTGTATCGTCCTGAATATTACAAAATTACCCAAGATGAAAACGGTATGCCTACGACCCAACTGGGCGAGGTGATTGTAGCCAAGCACCGCAATGGCTCTACCGATACCATAAAATTGCGTTTCATAGGCGAATTTACGAAATTTACCAATTGGGAAGATAGCCAAATAGCTCATCTAGGAGCTTCGTTCGAAAATTTTTCTAATTTTCTTACTACACCCAATATTCCTGCGGAGTTTCAAGAAGGTAGCTCCCAACAATATTTAGTGAGCAGTAAAATCAATAACAGAAATAAGCCTACACAAGAGCTAACCTCAGAGTTTGATGAAGATAATCCACCTTTCTGATAAAGCCGATTTTCTAACTTTTAATGCTTAAACTATTATTTCGATGTATTTATGGCTCTACAAGCTTGTTACGAGAAGTTATTTTTGGGGCATACAGATAGCGGCAAATTTGGGCAATAAGAAAGCTCAACTCTGGCTGAAAGGGAGAAAAAACATTTGGCCTATTTTACAAGCAAATATTGCTAAACACAAACATAGAGTTTGGTTTCATTGTGCGTCTTTGGGTGAGTTTGAGCAAGCTCGCCCTGTTCTGGAAAAATTTAGGGAGAAATATCCCGATTTTCAGATAATTCTGACTTTTTACTCTCCTTCGGGCTATGAAGTTCGAAAAAACTATGATAAAGCCGACTTAATCACGTACCTACCTGCCGATACAACCAGCAATGCTCTGAAATTTTTGCGTATTGTTCAGCCAAAACTTATTTTTTGGACAAAATACGAGTTTTGGTATCATTTTTTAATTACTGCTCAAAAGCAAAATATACCCATTATTCTCTTTTCTGCTATTTTTCGGAAAGAGCAACTATTTTTCAAACCTTATGGCAATTTGCACCGCAAAATGCTTGCTTGCTTTGCTCATATTTTTGTACAAAACGAACTTTCTTTACAACTGCTTGATAGTCTGAAAATACCCTTTGTAAGCCTTGCAGGTGATACTCGCTTTGATAGAGTAGCTCAAATTTTACAAGAAAAGCAGGAGGCAGATTTTACCAAAGTTCTTCAATTCAAAAACAATATACCTCTGCTTCTTGTAGGAAGTGCCTGGCAAGAAGATTTGGCCGTGCTTGAAAAGTTTTTACAGAAATTTCAAAAACCGCTGAAAGTCATCATTGCCCCACACGAAATTCACGAAAACGAAATCAGAGAGCTCAAACAAAAATACAATGCCTTACTTTATTTAGACTTACCCAAAGAAAATTCGCCTGAAAACTACAAGGTTTTGATAATAAACACTATAGGCATACTATCAGCTTTGTATCGTTATGCAGACTTTGCTTTTGTAGGAGGAGCTTACAAGCAAGGTTTGCACAACATTTTAGAGCCAGCCACTTTCGGATTACCCATTTTCTTTGGCAACAAAGCCTTTGCGAAATTTCAGGAAGCCCAAGATTTGCTTGCTTTGCAATCTGCTTGGAAAGTAGCTGACGAAAACGAGTTGCTTGCTATTTTTGAGCGTTTGTACCAAGATACAGTCTTTTATCGGCAATGTCAAGAGCGTACCAAAAGCTATGTTCAGAAAAATATAGGTGCAACTGAAAAAATTATGCAAGTTATTGAAAAATGGCTCTGATTTTTATTTCGCTATAAGCAGAAAATCGCTACCAGGTTCATTAGAGCCGAATTCGCCGTAATGAGGTTGTGGAAAAATGGTTTCTAAATGTGTCATTATTTCAGCGATAGTCATGATTTTATCTTTTCCTCCATAACTTCGCAAAGCCTCTAGAAATTTTCTGACAAAAGGTGAGTGCATACCTGGTGTGCCATCCGAAACATATTCTTTACCTCCTGATGTGATGTAACGTCTTGTACGAGCTTGCATTTTTCGCTGTATAAAAGCCTCTACATCATCATCATTGAATTTGTGCGGTAAGCCACGAATGTTTTTAGAGGCAAGATAGGGGTCGAAAGTACCTCCAAAACACACATCCATTACCAAAAGAATGTGCTTTGCCTGAATGTTGTTGATGTAGGTTCGTAGCGTAGAATAAGAAATATAAGAAGATTTGGCCTCATCGTCAAGACGAGAGTCTTTGGCGACTACGTAGCCTTCGCCGAAGGTTTCGTCGTATTGTCCGTGTCCTGCAAAAAAAATAAGCAGTTGGTCGTTCGGCTGAAATTTTTTTTGTAAATACTCTTTGAGTTTGAGAATAATTTGGTTTTGCGTAGCATCTTTTACTAAATCAATTTCATAGCCGTAGATGTCTTTCAAATCTTTAGCGACTGCCTCAGCATCGGGAATGGGGTTGGTAAGGTTGTTCCAATATTCGTAAGTATTGGTAGCAAAAATGAGAGCATAAGATTTTCCTAGGCTTTTGAAACGCTTGTTTTCGATAGTTTTTTCTATATCTCGTATGAGTTGGAAATCGACTTTTTGGGTATTGCCTTTGTTGTCGGTGGCTTCGATGGTGAGCGTTTTGGCATCAGGTTTCACAAGGGCTATTCCATTAAAATCACCGTTACTAAAAAGCCTTGCGGGGTTTCCGTTGATAAAAACTTCTTTTACTCCGCTTTCATCAGTAGCTCTACCAATAATGCTCATTTCACCTTCTCTGCTCACAATAATGCTCCCACGCATTACCGCAGGCGAAACCAGAGTTACTACGGGCGGAATATCATCCACTTCACTGATTTTTTCCAAAAGTTTTTCAGCCTCTTCATAATCTACATTTTCTTTTTTTGCAAGGCTAATTGCTTTTTGGCATACATCAAGAGCGTTGAGTTGTTTTCCTTGCAGGTTCAGCAGAGAGGCATACAGAAAATTGTGTTTGTAGGTATCTTCCATTTGTACAGCACGCAAAATCCATTGTTCAGCTTTTTGCAAAAGAGCAACATTTTTCGGAGTAAATTCAAAAACTCTTTCAGCAAGCAAAGCAAACTTTTCGGCTTTGGGAGTATCCAAGAATTTATCAAAACAACTTTGAGCTTCTTGTTTGAAATTTAGCATGAAAAGAGCAATGCCTTGTTCGGCAAAGGGGGCAGTTTGGGTTTTATCCAAACTCAAAGCCTTTTCAGCATCTTGGTTAGCACCTTCGTAGTCTTGCAGGGCAAGTCTTACAATAGCCCTCTGATGATAGAAATGGGCATTTTGAGGTTCGGCAAAAATAGCTTGGCTGTAATCTTGAACAGCTTTTTCGTAGTTACGCAGAGCAAAATAAATTTTAGCTCTTTCGGCAAAAAAGCGAGGTTGAGATTTATCTAAACTGATTGCCTGCTGAATATCTTGCAAGGCTTTTTGGTAATTCTTCGTGCCAAAATATGCCATTGCTCTACCATAATAGGCTTCGGTAGCTTTGGGATTGAAACGGATAGCTTCGCCAAAGTCGCTGATAGCCTCAACGTATTTTTGAGCTGTAAGTTGTTTTTTGCCGCTACTAATAAAATCATCAGCTTGCGAAAAGACTATCTGCCAAAGATGTAGTAGGAAAAAAGTCAGAAAAAAGCTGAATTTTGCCATAAAAAAGTGGTTTTAGGCAAAAATGTAAAAAAAACATGAAAAAACAAATTTAAGAAGACTTTTTGCCTTTCGGCAAGGTCTGTTCGGTGGCAGCCGAAACAGACCAAGAAGCAAGATTTTTATGAGTAAACCTGCAATCAATTAGGGGCAAGTTCTTTGTAATCTCGGTAACCTACTTTTCCGTTGCTGGTGGCTTGTAGCCACTTACTTTTATCTTGAAAGTTTTCGCCTATTTGCACTATGGTTGTTTTTTGCTGAAAGCAAAGTTTAGAAAAATCGTTGGCAAGCAGTTCTATGGCAAATTCAGAAATTTCTCTTTGTTTTTTGAAATTACCTTTGGTTTTGCCAAATATGCGTACAATTACACTATCGGCAGATATTTTGAAAATTTGGTATTTTTTAAGCTCAAATTTTTCTTCAGCGACATAGTCTAACAAACATTCGGCATAGGTTTTAGCTTTTTCATTGGGAAAAGAAACCCAATAATTTTCCTTGTGCAGAATATTTTTATCGTTTTGGCAAGCGGCAAATAAAATAGATAGCAGAAAAATCAAAGTAGCTTTTTTTATCATAAGATTGCTCTGAGAATTTTGATTTTTACGTATCATGCAAAGTATAATTTTAGGCAGGAACGCACCCGAGGGGCGTTCCTAATAGCTGGCGAAGGCAAATTGCTTGATAGCTCATATAGTGCGGTTTTGAGCAGTAAGGCCTACTTTGGTAAAGGCTTGGTCAAAATCTTCGATAATATCTTCGATGTGTTCGATGCCTACACTTACTCGCAAAAGATTAGGGGTAACGCCTGCTGAAAGTTGCTCGGCTTCTGAAAGTTGCTGATGCGTAGTGAGCGAAGGCTGAATAATAAGTGTTTTGGCATCACCAACATTTGCCAAATGGCTTACCAAACGCAGGTTATTGATAAAGTTTTCGGCTTCTTTTGCTCCACCTTTGATAGTAAACGAAAGTACACCCCCAAAACCATTTTTCAAATATTTTTTAGCCAATAAATGATAAGGACTGCTCTCTAATCCAGGATAATTGACACTTTCTACTTGGGGGTGCTTTTCTAGCCAGCGAGCCAGTGCCAAGGCATTATCTACGTGGCGTTGTACGCGTAAAGAAAGCGTTTCAAGCCCTTGTAAAAGCAAGAATGAATTAAAAGGGCTAATGCAAGGTCCCCAATCTCGTAAGCCTTCTACTCTTGCCCGAATGATGAAATTGAGGTTACCAAAGGGACCATTTACACCAAAAACATCATTAAACACCAAGCCGTGATAACCTTCGGAGGGTTCTGTAAATTGAGGAAATTTACCATTGCCCCAGTTGTATTTACCTGAGTCTACAATAATACCACCCATAGAGTTGCCATGCCCGCCAATCCATTTGGTAGCAGAAGCTACTACTACGGCAGCACCGTAATCAATAGGACGAAACAAATAGCCTGCCGCCCCAAAGGTATTATCTACAATAAGAGGTAAATCGTACTTGCGAGCAAGTAGAGCAAAAGCCTCAAAATCAGGAATATTAAAACCTGGATTACCGATAGTTTCTAAATAAATGGCTTTGGTCTTTTCGTCAATCAGCTTTTCAAAAGAGCTTACATCATCACCGTTAGCAAAGCGAGCCTCTATGCCCAAACGTTTGAATTGCACCTTGAACTGATTGTAGGTTCCGCCATAGAGAAAGGAAGTAGTTACAAAATTCTCCCCCGACTGCAAAATATTGGTAAGAGCAATGAACTGAGCCGCCTGCCCTGATGAAGTTGCCAGAGCCGCAATACCACCTTCTAGGGCCGCCATCCGTTTTTCAAAAACATCAGTAGTAGGGTTCATCAGGCGTGTGTAGATATTGCCAAATTCTTTGAGAGCAAAGAGATTAGCCCCATGCTCTGCACTTTTGAACACATACGAAGTAGTTTGATAAATAGGAACTGCCCTTGAGCCCGTTGTAGGGTCTGCTTCTTGTCCTGCATGAAGTTGCAGGGTTTCAAAACGATAGTTTGCCATAGCAGTAAAAAGATTTGAATTTGAACAAATAATTGATATTGCGAAAATAAAAAGCCAATCGCTAAAAATTTGATGGATTGATTTTTAGGAGGGTTTAGCAAAAGCCATAGAAATCGTAGGCTAATTGCTACAAGCAACAACAACAACAAAAGCTATTAGAAAGAATTTGTTGAAGAGTGTAGTAAAAAGACTTGCGGTTTCTTTGGGATTTCATGGGTGTAAAGATTTATAATTCCTAAAAATTTTAGGCAGGTTTTGGCACCGTTCTCCAATAAGAGTGGTTGCCAGAAGTTCGCAGAGCCTGTTCTCTCCCTTCGTTCTTTATAAACTTTACCTATGAGAGGTGAAGTTGGCACAAAGTTACAAAAATAAAAGTAAACTTGTCAAGTTTTTTCGAAAAATTTAACTAAATTTATCGAAATTTAGTTGAGCAAAAATTTACGAGGTTTTGAAAACCTGATAGGTTTGGGTATTGATTTGAACCTATTTCTGATACTTATGACCAATTTAGCTTACACTGAAAAAGGCAAAGGTTCGGTAGTAGTTTTATTGCACGGCTTTTGTGAAAGTAAAGAAATCTGGAAAGATTTTACTGACGAGCTATCCAAGTATTTTCGTGTGATAGCCTTAGATTTGGGCGGTTTCGGGGAAAGTGCCAATGCCTTGCCTGTACCTTGCTCAATGGAAACCATGGCAGAGCAAGTATTTCAAACACTTCAAAACTTGCAAGTATCCCAAGCGGCTTTTGTAGGGCATTCTATGGGAGGCTATGTAGCTTTGGCTCTAGCTGAAAAATACCCTACAATGGTTAAAAAACTTTGTTTGTTTCATTCTACGGCACTTTCTGATAGCCCTGAAAAAAAAGAAAACCGAAACAAAGTAATTGAGTTTGTTCAGAAAGTAGGAGTAGAAGCCTTTATTTCCAACTTTGTAAAACCACTTTTCTATGAAGATAGATGGCAAGAATTGGAGCAAGAAATCCGTTTTTTAGAAGAAATAGGCAAAAAAACACCCATGCAAACCATTGTAAGCGTGCTTGCGGCTATGCGTGATAGAACAAGCCGCTTGGATATGCTTGCCAAAGCCGATTTCCCTGTCTTGTATATTATCGGTAAGCAAGATACAGCGGTAGTTTGGGAAAGCTATCAGGAACAACTTCAAAAAATTCCCTATGCCCAAACGCTCGTTTTAGATAATACAGGGCACATGGGAATGCTAGAACGCCCCCAAGAAACTTTGCAAGCTCTTAAAAATTTCCTTACTCTTTGATTGGTTCAGGAGCCCCTTCCACTATCCAAGTAGCAAAGATTTCTGATATTTTCCATTTTTGCCCTATGTACTTTGCAGGACGAGCCTCGATATAACTAAAAAAACGCTTTACATCATTTTTTTCAGCTTGCATCATCGCATCAAGCATTTTTTTGCCTTTGTAAGAGCCTTTTTCTATGGTCACGTCTATTTCAGAATGATTTTTCTTCATATATCTACCTACCAAGCGGATATCCTCAACCATTTTTTGCAGGGTTTGCTCTTCTTTTTCTTTTGTCCAAGCTGAAAGAACTTCCTCAACCTGAAAAATCGGCTCTTCTTTTTCAGTATCAATAATTTCTACGCCATATGCTGCCAAAGTGCCAATTTGTTCAAAATACATATCTGGAGATTTGGGTATTACTACTAAAAGAACATCTTGAGCTTGGGGAGCTGAACGATACGTTTTTTTATCTTTGGTATCGCAAGCAAAGTAGTAGTAATCGCCTTTGATAAGCAAACATTTGTAATATCCACGTTCTTGTTTCAAATTGCTATCATACAAAATACCGATAGACTTTTCAGGAATTTTTATTTTAGGCGAATATGCCTGTACTATGTAAATTGCTTCCTCGGAAATAATGTAATCAGTGATTTTGAAAGCCGCAAGATATTTATCCTTATTTTGGGCTGAGCTTTTCCATACTATCCAAAAGCACAAGCCCCACAAAAGTAGTTTTTTCATAATTTTTCGTATTTTTTCCAAAAATAAACACTTATAGCCCCAAAAATATACCTCAAATGAGGTATTTTGAGAGAAACCTGACTTCTTTTCAAATCTCATTGCTCAATTGAATTCTTTAATAAAAAATTGGATTTTTTTTCGCTGTTTAACTGAAATTCGTATCTTTCGGAAAAAATCAAAATCTTCAAAAATTATGAATAAACCGTACAATTTCTTTGAGTACTGGATGAAAGACCTCAAAGAACAAAGTAAAACCCCTATGCAGGCATACCAAGAGTTTATGCAAAATATGATGCAAAGCTCTAAACCCAAAGAAGAAGCTGGCTCGCAAGAATTTTTCCAAGAAATGATGAAAGCCCAAGTGGAAATGGGTAAAATGTGGTTTCAGGGCGTTCAAACAATATTTGAAACTTTGGCTCCACAGAAAAAGGAAGCCTCAATGTTTGATAGCTGGAGCAAGATGTATGCGGCTTGGAACAATCAGTTTGGCAAACCTTTTACAGAGCAATATACTCGAAACGATATAGTTGAAACTTTTAAGAATATAATGACTTTCTCCCAAAACTATATGCAGTTGTATCAGCTTTTTCAACCTATTCTAGAACAACTCAATATAGGTAAAAAGCCAAAAAGAAATGCTCTCCAAGAGTTTTGGGAAAACATCAGTCTAGATAAATACAACGAAATAGCTTCACAAATTTTTGGAGGAATGGTACCTAAGCAATCGGAAAGTTTTTTGAAGCAAATTGCCGATTTTTCTCAACAACTATTCGATGAGCTGAACCAGCAAACAGGCGGAACACTCGGAAAAGCTCTCGAAAGTGTTCCCAACCTAATACACAACCTACAAGCTACACAATATCAGGCATTTAGTAAATTACAAAAAGCTATCAGTCCTTTTCTGAAAATGATACCCGATAGCAAAGAAAAACAACTACTCGAGCTCAATATCCAGTTGCAAGACGATTATGCTTTCTATTACATCAAAAGCAATGAAATGCAGAGTTTGGTGCAAAAAACAGCCCAAAAAGCCCTTGAAAAAACCCTCAAAGAACTGATTGAAAAAGTAAGAAACAACCCCGAGCATATTATTACTTTTGAAGAAGCTACTAATTTGTGGATGGATATCGCCGAACCCATGATGATTGAACTCTATCGTAGTGAGCCTTTTGGAAAATTGCAAGCAGAAGCACTGGCTACAAGTACAGCCATCAAAAATCGCTTCGAAAAACAAATGGAACTCCTTTTAGAACCTTTGCCTATTGCACCCCGTTCCGAAATAGATGAGCTCAACGCTACAATCCATGAACTTCGCCGAAAAGTGAGAAATTTGGAAAATGAACTAAGTCGTCAGCAACTCAATCAGGCTTTGCAAAACACGGAAATCAAGTCAGTTTCCGAACAACAAGAAGAAAAAACTCCTGAAAAGCAAAAAAAAACTCGTGGCAGGCCTAAAAAGATATAGAAAATCAATTTTTTTTTGATGCTCATACGCTAAAAAATATCTATGATGTTGGATAAAAAAATTTGCAATCTTATGAAAGAGCCTATCAATAAAGCCCTAAATGCCAAATATATGATTCAACAACAAATGCTATCGCTTGCTGATAAATACCAAGAACGTACTGAAAAATTAGCCAAGAGCTATCATATTCTTTCAGAAATCAAAGAAATAGATATAGGAACTGCTCCCAAAGACTTGGTATGGAAAGATGGGAAAATCAGCCTCTTTCGCTATCAACGTGCTACTCCTGCTTCCATCAAAACGCCTCTACTTATTTGCTATGCATTAGTAAATAAGCAAGATATGATGGACTTACAACCCGACCGCAGTGTAATTCGTAAGTTTTTGGACTTGGGGCTGGATGTGTACATCATTGATTGGGGCTATGTAACACGTGCCGACCGCTACACTTCTATGGACGACTACATCAATGGCTATCTGAATGGTTGTGTAGAGTACATTCGCCGTACTCATCAGATTGAAAAAGTAAATCTTTTAGGGGTTTGTCAGGGCGGAACATTTAGCGTGATTTACTCTGCTATTCATCCTGAAAAAATCAAAAATCTGGTGGTAATGGTTGCTCCCATTGATTTTTCCAACAAAGAGGGCTTGCTCTTCCAATGGAGTACCTATCTGAATGTAGATGAAATCATTGAAAACAATGGTGGTATTATGCCCGGCGAATTGCTCAATATCGGTTTTGATATGCTCAAGCCAATGAGTAAATTGCGGAAATACACTAGCGTGGTAGATATGATGGACGATGAAGACAAACTCATGAATTTTCTGCGTATGGAAAAGTGGGTAGCCAATAGCCCCGACCAAGCAGGAGAGTGCTTCAAGCAATTTATCAAAGACCTCTACCAAGAAAACAAACTTATTAAAAATGAGCTTGTAGTAGGCAATCATAAGGTAAATATGAAAAACATCACGATGCCTATTCTAAATATTTACGCTGAATCTGACCATCTTGTTCCGCCACCTTGTTCTATTCCTCTCGAAAAATATGTTGGCTCAAAAGATATTCAAACTTACAAGTTTCCTGGTGGGCATATTGGAGTGTTTGTAGGAGCCAGGTCGCAAAAAGAATTAGCTCCCACCATCGTCAATTGGCTTAAAGAAAGAGATTAAAAACTTTTTTTTGACATTTTGCGGCGGCAGTATTGCTTTAAGTATTACTGCCGCTGATGTATGTATTCAGAGGTTTCAAAAGAAAAATCGTGCAGCAAAAGTTTCTAATTTCGGTAGTAGGAGCCACTGCCGTCGGTAAAACTGAAATAGCTATTCGTTTGGCAAAATATTTTCAAACAGAAGTTGTTTCTGCTGATTCAAGGCAGTTCTTCAAAGAACTTTCTATTGGCACTGCCAAACCTACACTTGCAGAAATGCAAGGAGTGCCTCATCATTTGGTAGATAATCTTTCTATTACACAAAACTACTCTGCCACCGATTTTGAACGTGATGCCCTTGCTATTTTGGAAAAACTTTTTGCCAACAAAGATATTGCGATTCTTGTAGGTGGCTCGGGCTTGTATTGCAAAGCTCTTTGGGAAGGCTTTGATGATATACCTGATGTGCCCGAAACTATTCGCAAGCAGGTCATTGAAATGTATCAAGAAAAAGGATTATCTTTTTTGCAAAGCGAACTGCAAAAATGGGACGAAGTTTATTTCAGACAAGTAGATATCCAAAACCCACAAAGGCTGATGCGGGCTTTGGAAGTGTGCTATGCCACAGGAAAACCCTTTTCCAGTTTTCGCAGAGCTAAAAAAACGCAAAGAAATTTCCAAAATATTAAAATCGGCTTGGAAAGACCTCGCCAAGAGCTATATGAACGGATTAACCAAAGAATGGATTTGATGCTTTCGCAAGGACTTCTACAAGAAGCTCAAAGCCTGTATTCTTACAAAATGCACAATGCTTTGCAAACCGTAGGATATCGCGAAATTTTTCGCTATCTGGAAGGCAAACAAGATTGGGAAAATACTATCAGACTTTTGAAACAAAACTCTCGCCATTATGCCAAAAGGCAAATCACTTGGTTCAAAAAAGATACAGAAATCACTTGGTTTCACCCTTCGCAATGGATAGAAATACTGCAATTTATCGAACAACGCATTGAACAGCTCAGAAGTTTACAATAAACTCTTGGCTTTTATTTCCAAGTATTTATTGATAGCATTGACCGTAAGTTCTTGTGGCTTGCTAAGAATTGCTTGAATGCCATATTTTCGCAACTCCTTGATAATTAGTTTTTTCTCAAAAACTAATTTTTCGGCAATGATCTGATTGTATATCTCTTCGGTAGAAGTGGGTTCTTGAAAAATCACCTTATCTAGTTCGGTATTGTAAAAAATGATAACTACAAGTACATGAGAAGCAGAAATTTTACGTAAAAAACCAATTTGCCGCATCATTGAAGAAAGCGATTCAAAATTTGTATAAAGAAGCAACAGACTTCGCTGTTTGATTTTGTGCTTGATAGCAAGATACAAATGCTCAAAATTCGCTTCCTTGTAAGCAGTTTTTTGTTTGTAGAGGTTTTCAAGGATTTTGTTCATTTGCATAGGCTCGCAAGTAGCGGGTAAAACTACATCAATTTTATGCCCAAAAGTGATAAGTCCTGCTTTATCATATTTGTTGAGAGCTACTTTGGACATCACCAGCGAGGCGTTGATAGCATAATCTAGCAATGAAAGCCCCTCAAAAGGCATTTTCATGGTTCTACCTTTATCAATGATGTTATAGACGTATTGAGAGCGTTCGTCTTGGTAATGGTTGGTCATCAGGGTATTGCGGCGGGCAGTGGCTTTCCAGTTGATAGCACGAATATCATCACCTTGTACGTATTCTTTGATTTGTTCAAATTCTATGTTATTTCCCAAACGGCGAATTTTCTTGATACCCATTTCGGTTAGGTGGTTCGAAAATGCTAAAATTTCATACTTTTTTAAAGCCAAAAAAGCAGGATAAGTAGGTACTTTGATGTTCTGACTAAACTGAAAACGCCTCGCCACCATTCCGATAGGCGAAGAGACAAATACATTCACCGCTCCAAAATCATATTCACCTCTTTTAGTGGGGCGTAAAAAGTAAGAAATCGTTTTACTTTCTTGGGGGGCAAGATTTTCAAAAATTTGAAAATTTCGCTCCTGAAACTGCTCGGGCAGTTCGTCTATAATTTTTATCCGTACAGGAAAGCGATACAAGTTTTTTATATTCAGATATACGGGATTTTTGTCCCCATTAGAAAGTCGCTCAAAAGTTTTGCGTGAAGCCTTAAAAGCATTTTTAGCAGTGTAAAGTAAAAGCAAATCTAAAAAAACAAGTCCTACAAGTACCCAAACAAGTATTTTAGCAATAGGAAAAAGCCATTCCAAACTATACGAAGCAACCAGAAGTAAAACTAAAACAATGATAGCGTAAAAAAAACGATTGTTTAGGTACAAACTTTTTAGCATAGATTGGGTAAGTAAAAGATTTTCGTAATTTTACACAAATTTACGAAAACAAACCTATGGACTTACAAAAAATTCCACTCAACGATTTGCACGAGAGTTTAGGGGCTAAAATGGTAGGATTTGCAGGCTATGCTATGCCTGTGCGTTATAGTTCGGATAAAGCTGAACACTTGGCGGTTCGTCAGAATGTAGGAGTTTTTGACGTTTCGCATATGGGCGAATTTTTGCTTAAAGGTGAAAAAGCTCTTGAGCTTATTCAACGTATCTGCACCAACGATGCCTCTAAACTCACTGACGGCAAAGCTCAGTATAGCTGTATGACAAACGAGCAAGGAGGAATCATAGATGATTTGCTTGTCTATCGTATTTCCCAAACCGAGTATATGCTCGTTGTCAATGCTTCAAATATTGAAAAAGACTGGAACTGGATACAAAAATGTAATACAGAAGGAGTTGATATGCACAATATTTCGGCAGAAACTTGCCTTTTTGCCGTACAAGGACCCAACGCCGTAAAAGTTTTACAAAAACTCACATCAACCGATTTATCACAAATTCCTTATTATAGTTTCAAAAAAGACACAATGGCAGGAATTAAAAATGTAATTATTTCTGCCACAGGCTATACGGGGGCAGGTGGCTTTGAACTTTACGTACACAAAGATTTTGCCCAAGCACTTTGGGAAGCTATTTTTCAAGCAGGTAAAGAATTCGACATACAACCCATAGGATTAGGTGCAAGAGATACCTTGCGTCTAGAAATGGGTTATTGCTTGTATGGAAATGATATAGATGATACTACTTCGCCTTTGGAAGCAGGATTGGGATGGATAACTAAATTTACCAAACATTTCACGGCTTCCGATGTTCTGCAAAAGCAAAAACAAGAAGGGTTGCAACGAAAATTAGTTGCTTTCCGAATGGAAGGAAAAGGTATTCCTCGCAAAGATTATCCTATTGCAAATGCTAACGGTGAAATTATTGGCAAAGTAACATCAGGGACTATCTCTCCTATGTTGAATGTAGGCATTGGTTTGGGGTATGTACAGATACCTTACAGTAACCTTGAAACTGAAATTTATATCCACATTCGTAATCAAGCTGAAAAAGCCAAAGTAGTGAAATTACCCTTTTATGAAAAAGGTGTTTAGCTTTTTTGCAAAACTGCTTGCCAATTTGCTGATTTTATTTGTAAGATTTTATCAAGTAGCCATATCGCCTTGGTTTCCTGCTTCTTGTCGTTATACACCTACTTGCTCGGTGTATATGATAGAGGCAGTCAAAAAATATGGTGTTTGGAAAGGCGTAAAACTTGGGCTGAAACGCCTGAGCCGTTGCCACCCTTGGGGCAGTAGCGGCTACGACCCTGTGCCCTAAATATTCAAGAAGCTATATCTATAAACCCTCTTGCCAACTATTTTTATCTTGATAAAAATCTCCGCTTTACACAATATTTCCCTCTACACTGCGTTTCGTTGTTGCAACAATAAATTTTAATAAAACAATGAAAACGATTGTATTTTTATTTTTGTGCTTGTGGGGGATTGGCGTAGAAGCACAAAGTATCAAAGGCAAAGTAACAGACAAAAAAAGCAAAGAAGCTGTACCTTATGCTAATGTATTTCTTTTTGATAAAAAAGACCTATCAAAAGCCGTAAATGGGGCTACTACCGAAGAAGATGGTTCTTTTGAAATTCAGAATGTAAAAGCGGGTAGCTATGTTTTGCGTGTGCAAATGATTGGCTACAAAGATTTACAAAAGGAGCTAGAAGTAACAATCAGCGATGTAAATCTTGGCGAGCTAGCAATGATAGGAGACAATAGCGATTTGATTGAAAAAATTGAGGTTGTTGCCGAAAAGCCACTTGTGCAAACAGACATAGGCACCAGAAGCTACAACGTAAGCCAAGACCTTGTCAATAAGGGCGGTACAGCTCTTGATGTTCTGCAAAATATTCCTTCGATACAAGTAGATGAAAACAACAATGTTACTCTACGAGGTGCCAGCAATCTGACGATTCTTATCAATGGGAAACAATCAGGGCTTGCAGGAAGTAACCCTCAAAGTGTTTTCCAACGAATACCTGCCAGTTCCATAGAGCGTATTGAAATCATCAACAACCCTTCGGCAAAGTATGATGCCGAAGCCAGTGGTGGAATTATCAACATCATACTCAAAAAACAGCAAGAAGATGGCTTGGGCGGAAATGTAGGCTTGAATTATGGCAATTTTGGTCGCTACAATGGCAACTTTGATATAAACATCAGAAAAGGCAAATGGAATGTGTATGGCAGTCTGAATGGCAATCGGGATACTCGCCTGAACAGTGCTTCTGTTTTTAGAAAAAACTTTATTCCCAATACTACCCCTATCATAGACCAGCAACGCTCCATTGACCGCATAGGCGAAAACTATACAGGTAGCTTTGGGATTGAATTTGCCCCAAATGCGAAAAATAATTTTACTTTGGAAGCCAATTGGGGAGGAGGCAATAGCAAGAGATTGGAAATTCTAAATAATTTTAACCGAGATTTTGATAATACGCTTTTAAGCACCTTTATCCGCACCTCTGATGAATCGGAATCTTCTTTTAACCAAAATTATGCCTTCAATTATCAAAGAAAACTTGCCAAGCCTAAACAAGAAATTAAAATTGCTACTTCTTTGGGCCTTTCTGAAAACAATACCAACCTTAATGCCCTACAAACAGGCAATATTCGTCAGAGAACGTTTGAAAACAACAACAACCAAATTTGGCTCTTACAGGTAGATTATACGCACCCACTTGCCAGCGACGGCTGGAAAATTGAAACAGGCTACAAAAATATTTTCCGTAATGTACGTAATGAGTTTATTTTAGAAGATTTTGATAATTTCAATGCTCTATGGCTTGGTAATGACAATTTTTCCAACGATTTCCGCTTCGACGAAAAAGTACTGGGGGCTTATGGCATTTTGTATGGTAAAATGAAAAACATAGAATTTGAGGCAGGTGTGCGAGTAGAGCAAACGTTTACAACTTCTGAACTACTCACCACAGGGCAAGTCTTTCGGAACGACTACCTCAATGCTTTTCCTAATGCCGCTATTTCGTATCTTCTACCCAAAGAGCAACAAATTAGAATCATGGTAAGCCGTAGAATTAACCGCCCTGGTTTCAGACAGCTTAATCCTTTTGCGAGTTTTTCCAATCCGCTTACGTTACGTTCTGGAAATCCTTTCTTACGTCCTGAATATACCAATTCTTTTGAGTTGGGATACTTAAAAGACTGGAAACAAGCCTCTTTCACAGGTTCAGCTTTTTATAGAAGCACCAATAATGTTATTCAGCCTTTTATTCGTCAGCTTGCAGGCGATACTACGCTTTTCGCTCCTGAAAATATTGCGACTGCAGAAAACTATGGTTTAGAGCTGATAGCTAGCTACCGCATAGAAAAATGGCTTACGCTCAATGCCGATGCCTCGTTTTTCCGTACTTTTGTCAATGCTCGTAATCTTGATGGCGAATCGCTCAATGATGTATTTTCTTGGAACGCACGTTTGAATGCTATCTTCAACTTGCCCCAAAACTGGCGTATTCAGGGAATGATAATGTACAGAGCACCCGTAGCTACGGCACAAGGTACTCGTAAAGATTTGATAATCAACAGTATAGGGCTTTCTAAACAAGTTTGGAAAAACCGAGGTAATTTTACGTTTCGGGTAAGCGATATTGCTAAAAGTATGCGTTTCGGCGGAACGGTCAATACACCTAATTTATTCAATGATTTCACCTTTGTAGGTAATACGCGTACTTACATGTTTGGTTTTAGCTACCGATTTGGAGGTGAAATCCGAGAAAAACGCAATCGCCAACGTCGTGAAATGCAAAGCGGAGATATGGACGGAGGAGATTTTTAGAAATTGAAAGCCAAATTTTATCATATTTATCAAGTATCTTTCAGAATGGGACATCTGCAAAAAGTAGTCCTTTTTCTACCTTTTTCAAAAATATTATACTTTTAAGCATATCCCCAAATTTACATTTGTATTTGTATACAGTATTAGTTTGAAAGCACCATGCTTTGCTGTTTGAGCGTCAGAAAGCCTCTGCTCACTTGCTACGGTAGCAAGTTCAGGCAGATTTATGAAAAAAATTCTAAAAATAAACTTCATTAGCTATTTTTTGCTAACTTGCAGAAAGTTTTGTAAGTTTCCGTACTTTTGTAAAGATTGCTAAATTGTTTTCATAGTTTTATTTTCGTAGATTAGTCTTACACTATCTAAATTTGAACAAGAGCTTATGGGAAGAGCCTTTGAATTTAGAAAAGAAAGAAAGTTCAAACGTTGGGGGCAAATAGCTAAAACTTTTACCAAATATGCCCGCGAAATTGCTATGGCTGTAAAAGCTGGTGGTGCTGACCCCCAATATAATGCACGCCTTCGCACTATTTTACAAAATGCTAAACACGATAATGTTCCTAAGGAAAATATCGAAAGAGCTATCAAAAAAGCTACTTCCAAAGATCAAGAAGACTACAAAGAAGTAGTATACGAAGGCTATGCTCCACACGGCATTGCTGTCATCATCGAAGCGGCTACCGACAACCCCACGCGTACTGTTGCCAATATTCGTAGTTATTTTAATAAATGTGGGGGGAGTTTGGGCGTTTCGGGTTCAGTAGATTTTTTATTTGAAAGGCAAGCTGTCTTTCAGGTAGCAATGAAAGATGATGTCAATTTAGAAGAAATGGAACTTGAACTCATAGACTTTGGCTTGAACGAGATGATTGTAGAAGAAGGCGAAATTTTCATCTATGCTAGTTTTGAGGGTTTCGGTAAAATTCAAAAATATTTGGAAGACAAAGGCTTTGAAATTAAAAGTGCCAAATTGGAGCGTATCCCCTTAGATACCAAACAACTAAGCCCCGAACAAGAAGCCGAAGTGGAAAAACTTCTTGAAAAGCTCAATGAAGATGATGACGTGCAACAAGTTTTTCATAATATGAAATAAATCTTTTATCCTGAAATCCGTACATTTATGCAAAAAAAAATTCTTTTATTCTCTCTTTTAACTTTATTTTTCTCTGCCAACCAGTGCAAAAAAGCAGGCCAATGGGAGAAGGTATTTGATAAAACTTGGGTACGCTCTTCGGAAGAAGAAAAAGGCGATGGCGTAGAAGTCTATCGTACCGAAGAATACAATTTTCCTATTTCTCGCGGCCCTCGTGAGGCTTTCCGTATGGAGAAAGATGGCAGTTTTATACTTCGCATCGCCCCTGCTGATGCCCCCGTAGAAATCAAAGGTGTTTGGAAAGCCAGTGGTAAAAAACAAGCCAGTATCAGCCTCGAAAAAAATAGTTATATCGGTAAAACTGACTACATTTATCAACTGATTGAACTAAAAGACAATATGCTTAAAATCAAAAGGCAATGAGTTCCTCTGACCGCAGAAGCCAAGAAATTGATATTTTACCTGAAATCTCTAAAGCCTACAAAAGAGTACAGGGAGCGTATCCAGGTTACTACGATTTACAAAGCGATAAACAACCTGAAATCCGTGTTTTTTCTTATAATTCGCAAGTCTGTAATGAAAACAAATTTGGCAAGCTTGCAGACTTGTTTTCTTATTTGGATACACAACCCAATACCTTCAAACACTGGATTGATACCGAAGGAATTGGTAATACTACTTTTTTTGATACATTAAAAAACTATTTCAAACTACACAATTTAGCTGTTGAAGACGCTGTCAGTGGTGACCAACGCCCCAAAGTAGAAACCTACGACGAACATATTTTCATTGTTTCTCGAATGCTGTATCACTTACCTTCCAACAACAAACTCATCAATGAGCAAATATCTTTTTTCTTACTACCCAATATTCTTATTACAATCCAAGACGAGTACGAAGACTGCCTCGAACCTGTACGCGAACGCCTACGCAAAGGCAAAGGAACAATGCGAGCAAACAGCATTTTTTACCTTACCTATGCCCTCATCGATGCAATTGTAGATAACTATTTCCCAATGGCTGAAAACATCGCCCAAAGGCTCAACGAACTAGAAGACAAAATTATCACTAACGTAGAAAGCGTAAGTATTCACGATATTTTGCACATCAAGCGTGAAATTTTGCAAATACGCAAAGCCGCTCTGGCCGAAAGAGATAAAATTAGCGAGCTTATGCGTTGTGAGCATCCTCTCAAAGATGCAAAAGTAGAAATCTACCTTCGTGATACTTATGACCACTGCTTGCAGATACTTGAAGTGCTTGATGATGAAAAAGAAATTGCTTACAGCCTTGCAGAAGCCTATAATACTACCATCGCTAATAAAACCAACGATGTAATGAAAGTGCTGACTATCATCTCAGCGATTTTCATTCCACTTACTTTTATCGTAGGGGTATATGGTATGAACTTCGCTCCCGAAGGTTTAAATAAAGAAGCCTTGCCGTTCAATATGCCCGAACTGTATCATCCTTACGGCTACATAGGTGTTTGGATAGTAATGATTGCTATTGCGATAGGAGCTTTTGTTTTTTTCAAGCACAAAAAATGGTTATAAATTCTTTTGGTATTTACATCTTTGTACTAAAAATATGATTGCAATTATTGGAGCAGGTATTTCAGGCTTAAGTTTGGCTTATTTTTTACAAAAGCAGAAGATACCCTACTTACTTTTCGAAAAAAAAGAAAATGAACATTCCCCCGGTGGCTTTATCCAATCGGTGCGAGAAAAAGAGTATTTGTACGAACTAGGTCCTAATTCGCTGCTTTGTGATGATTTTCTGCTTCAATGGCTTAATGAA
The DNA here is from genome assembly GCA_938002655.1 of uncultured Cytophagales bacterium. GTDB lineage: Bacteria > Bacteroidota > Bacteroidia > Cytophagales > Thermonemataceae > Raineya. The sequence goes on along the minus strand of CALLAC010000005.1, from coordinate 110,624 downwards.
TTAGAACTGTGGGACGAAATTGTTGAAGCCAATCCTTCAAGCAAAAACCGCTTTATTTTCAAAAATGGTAAATATCAGAAACTTCCTTCTTCGCCTCTTTCAATTTTTTGGAATAGTTTTTTTTCTTGGAAAGCTAAAAAACAAATTTTTCGAGAACCCAAAATAAATTCTAAAACCTTCTCCGAAGAAACTCTTACGCAATTTTTCGAACGCCGTTTTGGTAGAGAAGTCGTAGATTATGTATTAGACCCTTTCGTTTCAGGTATTTATGCGGGCAACCCCGACGAATTGCTACTACAATATACCTTTCCATTTTTAGCAGAATTGGAGCAAAAACATGGTTCTATTATCAGAGGACTGAAAAAAAATAAGTTAGAACGCAAAAAAAGCATTTCTTTCAGAAATGGCATGCAAACCCTTCCGAAAAAACTTGCCGAAAAAGTGAAAATTACTTATTGCAAGGGAGGTGTTCAGAGCGTTTTCAAAAATATCAACTCTTGGGAAATTATAACGGCAGAGCAAAATTTTAAAGCAGAAAAAATTGTTATTACTACACCCGCTTATATTACAGCAGATATTTTACAAAAAATTGATTTCTTTTTGGCAGAAAACTTAAAAAAAATTACTTATGCTCCGATGATAGTTGTACATACTATCTTCTACAAAAATCTTTTCAAAAAACCAGTAAATGGCTTTGGAGCTTTACATCCATACAAAGAAAAATTGTTTACACTAGGACATCTTTGGAGCAGTTCGGTATTTGAAGGACGTTGCAAAGAAAACGAAGTACTTTTTACAAGTTTTGTAGGAGGAAGCAGAGGAGTAGAAAAAACTCTTTTGGACGATAATACCCTAATGAGTAAAGTGCAGAAAGAAATCCGTGAAATTTATCAAATTGACTCTCTGCCTATCTTACAAAAAATTACCCGCTGGCAGAAAGCTATACCTCAATACGACAAATTTGTTTTGCCTGTTTACGAACGCTTGCCAAAATTAGAGCAAGAAAACCTGTATATTTGTGCCAACTGGAAAGATGGTGTTTCTATTGCCGATTGCATCAAGAAAGCCCAAAAACTCGCTCAACAACTCAAATAAATCAATGAATTTTATGGAAATCAAAACTCCCACACGTGTAGGTTTGCACTACGGTATCATCTATGGATTAACATCTATTGCTATTTCGCTTTTTACAATCCTGACTGACTTACAACAAAATTTTGTAATCAGTGTTTTGAATATGCTCGTTATGATTGCCTTTCTTGTCATGCCGATGCAGTACTTCAAAAGTCAAAATGAAGGCTTTATAAGTTTCGGACAAGGGATGGGCATTGGCTCAATTGTTTCTGCGGTAAGTAGCTTTTTATCAGGATTTTTTATTTTAGTGTATTATCGTCTGATTGCTCCAAAAAAATTTGAAGAAATCCTTGAAAAAACTCGCGAAAGTTGGGAAAAAGCCGGAATGAACGAAGAACAAATACAAGTAGCCGAAAAATTTACTACGCCCGAAGTAATGTTTATAAGTGCATTCATCGGCGGACTTATCTTTGGTGTCTTGCTCTCGTTAGTAGTAGCGGCAATTGTACAAAAAAAGAAACCTGAATTTTAAATACATTGCTACTTTGAACATCTGAAACTTTCAAGTCTCAAACTTACAACTTTTGAAACATTAAACTTTCTAAACTCCCAATTATATGAAAAAACTGATTTTTAGCGTTTTTTTAGCATTTCTTGTTTATACGCTACAAGCCCAATCGCTTGAAAAACGACTTTCAGCAAGCAAAACCTCTGTTATTGTTTCGCTCAATGCCCAAAACTATAAGCCCAAAGGTAAATTTCAGACCCTTTTAGACTTGGACTTTTTCAGAAACTTGGATAAAAACTTCAAAGAGCGTTATAGCAAAGACTACAAAGCAGTTTCTGCAATTTACCGCAATCCCGAAGAAGTTGGTATCAATGCTTTTCCTCGCTCCTATATTTTTGTAAATACGCTGGATAGTAATGCTACAATAGTAGGTATTGTTTTCTATTTAGCAAATGCTAAAAAGTTTGAAAACTGGGCAAATACTTTCTGGAAAAATGCTGATATAAACAAAATCAAAAATAATGCAAATACTATCTATTTGCAAGGCGACCAAGTAGTGGCTTGGAATAATGATTGCGGCATAATAGCTTTTATAGCTCTGGACGAAAAAAAATTCTATGAAGGTATCGATTATGATGACCCTAACTATGATAAAAAATTAGAAGAAAGAGAACTCAAAAACAAACAATTCAAAATCAATTTGCTCAAAAGCGAAGCTACTGCTATTCTACGAGGCAATGTAGCCGAACCTTTGGAAAGTAATGAGAATTTTCAAACCTTTTTACAAAAAAGTTACGATTTGGGCATCTGGCTCAATTATGAACAATTTACTTATTCTTTAAACAACCTCCTTAGCGACATACCCGAATTGCGTTTTGGTTTTGCCGAGCGTTTGGCAAGTCGTGTGAAATCTTTTTACAAAAATTATTACGACCATATTCTTTTTATTACCAACAAAGGCAATACCACTGTCACTTACGAAACCTATCTCAGCGATAAAATGTACCAACTCATCGGCAATGCTTTCAACAAACGTATCAATCCCGAGTTCTACAAGTATGTAGAAGGCGAAAACCTGCTTGGAATGTATGCTGTTTCGGGCGATTTGAAGATCTTGGGCAATGCCCTTGTAGAACTTTACAAAAATTTCGGTGAAGATTTGAGCAAAGAAGGGAAAATTATTGCCGCTGTTGCTGATGTTTTAAGTGTAATTTTAGATGAAGATGCCATTTTGGGTATGCTCAAAGGCGATGCAATGATTGCCTTTACAGGTGTAAAAGAAATGGAAACGGAATACACCGACTACGAATATGAGGGCGAAATTTATCTGGGACCTGCCAAGAAAAAACGTAATGAAAAAGTGACTGTATATGTAGCTACTTTTTCCATTGGCAATCAGGAAAATATAAAAAAATTCATTCATCTTGCTAATGTTTTAGATGGCTTTGAACTGCAACCACAAGGTAATTTCTACCGTATCAAAGAAGCAGGTAAAGTACAAAACTACTTGGCTATTGAAAACGGCATTCTTGTCATTACCAACGACTTGGACTTAATTTCAAATCTTAAAAACTTCAAAGTAAAGAAAAACGTAGAAAGTCGTATTCAAAAACTTACCCAAGAAAATCCTATGCTAGTGTATGTGAATACGCAAGCTGTTGCAAATGCTATTCTAAATCATAAAACCGACTTGCAAGCTAGTGAAAGAAAAGATTTACTGGACCTCAAAAAAGAAATTGGCGAGTTTCAAATGGTAGGACCTTCGCTCAAAGGAAAAACATTTTATTCCGAAGGTACTTTACAAGTTTTGGATAAAAAAAACAATAGTCTTGCCTCGCTAGTGCGTTTCTTTAATCGCTTTTTCAAAGATAGAAGTGGAATAGACGAACCCGATGATATTACAGGTTCAAAAACAAAAAAACGTAGAAAGAAAGAACATTAATGCCCCAACTACCAGCAACACCAGTAGCTCACGCAGGTGTTGCTTTTCATATTGCGATTTGTAGCAGTTTTCTCAACCGATTGTCCAAGCTATCATTTTTTCTATTTCCGAAATAGGAAGAGGTTTTTGCAAAGAAAGACTTGCACTTTGTAGTTTCTGCCAGAAATACTGCAAAGCAGGTTCTATCCATTTTATACTTTCTTGATCTTGATAAAATTTCATTAAAGCCAATTCATAAAACAAAGCCAGTCGTTCAAAAAGTGGTTTAGCAGTAGCTTCGGCAGTATCTTTGTCTGTATGAGCCAGCTTGCAAGCAATTCTTTGAATAGTTTGTATTTCTTGCATCATAAATTCGGATTGACCCAATTGCTCTTCTATAAAAGCAAGCATTATTTGCAGACCTTCGGATTTTACAGAGGCTCGCATCATATCCAAAACCATCATATTTCCTGCTCCTTCCCATATTGGCAAAACCAGCGTATCGCGTAAAAGTTTGGGCATTACACCGTCTTCGATATATCCTATTCCACCCATTAGTTCCATAGATTCGCGTATAAGGTAGACTCCTGCTTCGGCGGCAGTTTTTTTGAGCATAGGCGTAAGTAAACGCAAAAGTTCTGCATCTTGCTTACTGTTATTATCAGCTTTATCAAGTGTATGAATAGCGTGCCAAGTAAGATAAAACGTAGCTACATAAATACTTGCAAGCTCAGTAAGTTTGGTGCGAATAAGTGAGTGTTGAAGTGCAGGTACCCCAAAAGAAATACGATATTTGAGAAATTGATATGCTTCTATCAGGGCTCGTCGCATCTGAGAAAGTGAGCCTACGGCATTGTAGAGCCTTGAAAGGTTTATCATTTCTGTCATTATCTTAAATCCTTCGCCTTCTTTACCTATGAGCTTGCCAACTGTATCGGTAAAAATACATTCAGCACTAGCCATCGAACGAACGCCTAATTTGTCTTTCAGACGTACAATTTCCATTGTATTGGGCGAGCCATCAGGTTTTTGTTTTTCTATCAAGAAGATAGAAAGCCCTTTGGTACCTTTGATTTCAGGATTGGTGCGAGCCAAAGCAAAAATGATTTCGGCATTGGCATTGCTACAAAACCATTTCTCGCCGTTGAGTAAGTAGTAGTCTTGTTTCCAGTGCGTGGCACTTACTAAATTTGCTCCTACATCCGAACCGCCTGCTTTTTCGGTAAGAAACATGGCTCCTGTATAAAGTTCTTCTATATTGCTTGCATAAATATGCGGCAAGAGTCTTTGTTTGTCTTCTTCTTTGGCAAATTTATCAATAAGGCGAGCCACACCGTCTGTCATACACAATGGGCAAGGTAAGCCACCCTCGCTCATTCCAAACAAGAAAAATGATGCAAAGCCCAATTTGTGCAACTCATTCTTGAATTTTTCTCGCAAGTCAGGTTGCCACTTTACACGAAACATTTCAGAATCAATTGCAATTTGAGTGAGTGTATGATAGGCAGGGTGAAAACGGATTTCGTTGATAGTTTCACCAAAAAAATTACGCTTGATAAGTTGAGGGGGATTTTTATCGGCAAGTTGGGAGAGCAAGTCCATATCGCAAGCCGCCTGTTTTCCAAGTTTTTGCCATTTGCCAAGCATATATTGCCAAGCATTTTCAGGAAGAAATTTTTTAAGAAAGTGCTTTAGTATTTGATCGCTTTCATAAAAATTTTGGCTTGCTTTGTATTCGGCACTCAGCACACGATTTTGTGGGTGTTTTTCGGTAGTTTTAGGGAAAGAGCCTGTAATTTCGTTCATATGTATACAATTTCAAGAGTTTTAGTTTGTAGTCAAGGAATTTTGTTTTTGTAATTTTTTTTCTCGTTTTATGACCGAAACGACCATATATTCTACACTTACATCAAAGCAGGTTACATATTTAAGCCAATGTACTTCTCTGATTTTTAGCATTTTCATAATCTCTTTACTGCTTAAACCCTGATAGTAGTAATGTTTTACTTTTCCGTAGAACTCTTCAAAATACTGTAATTTGAGCTGAAATAGTTCTTTGCCTTTGGTTTTCTGCGGAAAATGTCCACAAAAGATAGTATCAAAATCGTATTGAAGAATTTTTTTAATAGAAAGAATTTGCTCGCCCAAGTCTTCTCCTTTTCTGAAATACTTAATCTTCGGGCTTACAAACAAATCGCCTGAAAAAAGCCAACCTTGCTTGGGTTCTAAAAATACGGTATGATCGGTAGAGTGTCCGGGGGTATATATAGGCAAAAATTCATAGTTTGCAGTACGAATTTTTTCGGGAAACTCTTGTGTAGGAATAGGATAAGCATCTATTTTCCCAAACATAAATTGCTCATAAAAAAATACATTAAAGCCTTCTTGCAATTTTTTAGCAGTAAATGGATGACAAAAAATCGTAGGTTTGTAAGTTTGGTAAAAATAAGCTGTGTTACCGATATGGTCTTCGTGCCAATGTGTAAGAAGAATTTGTTCAATGTTTTTATTTTGAAAAGTTTTAGCAACTAGTTTTTGAGCATTACGCTGGGCTGTGTCGATAAGTAAACCTTCGAGCCAAAAATTGCAAACCGTCATTAAAGGCTTACTTATTGGAGAGTAACCGAATTCAAAAATTTCTACTCCAAACCATTTTGTTTTTTTGAGAGTTTGCATAAAAATTTTGCTTTAAGGCAAATTTAAAAAAATTATAGATTAGGTAGTTGCAAAAAGTATTGTTTTGCATTTTGCTCTCAAAGCAAAAGCCTCATCGAGATAAATACCCGTGAGGCTATCGATAGATTTTTAAGGATATTTTAGCTTTTTCAGCAATTTCAGAAAGATTCTTCATAAATTCTACCGAATTCTTTGAAATGCAAAGTCTAACAAATCCCTCACTGCTGGTTCGCTCATCTTCAAAAACAAATTAGGATAAACTCCCATCAAGAGTACCATTGCACACAAGGGAAGTAAAGCAAGAGCTTCAGAAAGACTTACATCTTTCATAGACAAAGTATTGGCATTGGCTTCGCCAAACATTACTCCCTGAAACATACGAAGCATATACACAGCTCCAAATATGAGCGTAAGCCCTGCAATTGCTCCGAATATAAGTGCAAACGTTGGGTCTGCCCAATAGGCTCTTACAAGTCCAGAAATTAGCAAAAACTCGCCAACAAAGCCGTTTGTAAGTGGTAACCCTACACTACCTAGAAGTAAAATAGCAAAAAGCACCGTAAGCACAGGGGCATTTTGGGTAAGTCCTGATAAATCGCTCAAATTTCTAAAACCCGTGCGGCGTTGGATAATATCTATCACAAAGAATAAGCCCACGATATTGATGCCGTGAGCAAGCATTTGTATCATACTGCCCTGAATACCTGCAAACTGAAAGGTAAAAAGCCCTATGGACATTAACCCGACGTGAGAAAAAGAAGAGTAAGCTAAAATCCGCTTCATATCATCTTGCTTGATAGCAATAATTGCTCCATAAACTACACCTATTACGCCTAGCATTGTTACAAAAAAAGCATTGCTGAATGTTGCAGCAGGCAGTAAAGGCAAAAGCCAACGATACAAGCTATAAATTGCCATTTTCAGCATGATGCCTGAAAGAAGCATTGTAGCAGGAGCAGGCGATTCGCTGTAAGTATCAGGTTGCCAAGTATGAAAAGGGAAAATAGGCATTTTGATAGCAAATGCAATGAATAGCCCCCAGAAGAGTACATTTTGGGTAGTTTTATCGAAACTTAAAAGATAAAGAATGCTTGCCTCGTCAGAATGATTGCCCGGCGTTTGCATATACATATACACAAAAGCGATAAGCATCAGCAAACTGCCAAATACAGTATAAATGAAAAACTTGAACGTAACCCTAATCCGATTTGCTCCACCCCAAAGTGCCGCAATAAAATAAATAGGTATCAAAGCCCCCTCCCAAAACAGATAGTAAGCGAATGCACTTTGAGCCGTAAAAACACCTATCAAAGAGGCTTGCATCAGTAAAATCAAGCCATAAAATACATTAGGTTTTTCGTATTGGTTGCCAAAAGCCGAAAGAATAATAAATGGTACTAAAAAAGTAGTAAGAATGATGGGAATGATGCTCAAGCCATCGATACCTAAATGGAAAGCAATACCCGCCGAAGGAATCCACATCAGGTTGTTTTCAAACTGCATTCCTGCAAAAGCATCAAACTTATAGGTTACAAAAGCACCCAGTAGCAGTTCAAGTAAACTAAATAGCAAGGCAACTCGCTTTGCTTGCTCGTTGCGAATAAAAAATACTACAATACTGCCTAACAGAGGAACTAAAATAAGCCAAAGTGCTGTCATATCTATGTTGTTAAGAAGAAAAACTATTTTTTCAGAAACCAATTCAATGCAATCCAGACTACCGCACCCAATACGATGGCAAAAATGTAGATATTTACAATACCTGTTTGCAACCTACGGAAAGTTCTTGATAAAGATTTCACGAGCTGTCCTACTCCTTCTACAAAAAAATCTACGACTACTTCAAAAGTATTAGCTAGAAATTGAGAAATTCCTTGAATAGGCTTCACAATGATAGCTTCATAGATTTCATCGACATAATATTTGTTTGCCAACAACTTGGCAAAACCACGCTGTTCGCTTTCAGATTTTGGCACAGACTTCCTAGCAACAAAAATTACATAAGCCAAAATAATAGAAAGCAAAGCAACCCCTACCGAAACCCCCATTAGGGCGTATTCAGTAGAATGTGATATTTTATATGCTTTAAACAAATCAGGATTTAACTTTTGAGCTGTTTCGTAGATAGGAGCAAGAAATTTGCTGAGTGTATCAGCTTCTTTAACAAAAACTTCGGGAATATTCAAAAGCCCACCTCCAACAGAAAGCATCGCTAATATTATCAATGGCAAGGTCATTGTAAGAGGCGACTCGTGTAAATGATGTTTTTGCTCTGCGGTTCCTCTGAAATCTCCAAAAAAAGTAAGGAAAAACAAACGGAACATATAAAAGGCAGTCATTGCTGAACCTAACAGTGCCAAAGCCCATAAAATAGGACTTTTAGCATAAAGATGCATCAAGATTTCATCTTTGGAAAAGAAACCCGCAAAAGGTGGTATACCCGAAATAGCAAGCGTTGCAATGGCAAAAGTTACAAAAGTAATAGGCATGTATTTTCGCAAGCCTCCCATGTTGCGAATATCTTGCTCATGATGTAGAGCATGTATTACGCTCCCTGCCCCCAAAAAGAGCAAAGCTTTGAAAAATGCGTGTGTTACTACGTGGAACATTCCCGAAGTATAAGCCGCAACTCCCAAAGCCATAAACATATATCCCAACTGGCTCACCGTAGAATAAGCCAAAACTTTTTTAATATCATTCTGAAAAATGCCAATAGAAGCGGCAAGCAAAGCAGTAGCAAGAGCAACTATTAAAACGATATTTAGGGTAGTAGGAGCAAGACTGAACAGGAAATTTGAACGAACTACCATATAAATACCTGCGGTAACCATTGTAGCGGCGTGAATGAGTGCCGATACAGGCGTAGGTCCTGCCATAGCATCAGGAAGCCAAGTATAAAGTGGTATTTGTGCCGACTTGCCCATAGCACCAATGAACAAGAGCAAGGTTACTACTATCAACTCCCATGAGTCTATTTTATAGGCATTTTTAGATATATCAACACCCAATTGAAGGTCTTTGTATTCGGCAGTATTCCACAAAATAAAAATCATGATTACTCCTAACAACAAGCCCAAATCACCGATACGATTCATTACAAAAGCCTTTTGAGCGGCGGCATTGTAAGAGCGATTTTTATTCCAAAAGCCTATCAGTAAAAATGAACATAAACCTACCCCTTCCCAACCAATGAACATCATCAGATAATTGCCACCCATAACAAGCATTAGCATTGCAAACATAAAAAGGTTCAGATATGCCATAAACTTGCCGTAACCTGTGTCTTCTCTCATATACCCAACCGAATATAAATGAATAAGCGTACCTACGCCCGTCACAAAAGAAAGCATCAGCAGTGTGAGCTGATCGATGTATAAAGAAAAACTAACCAAAATCCCAGGAACAGCTATCCAATCGTAATACGAAAAGTTAAAGGGCTTAATTTCTTTTTGGGTTTGAAAGGTATTGAAAAGCAGAACAGTACCAACAAACGAAGCCAATGGCATCAGCACAGCTATCAAACTTATGAGACTTTTGGGTAATTTTTTGCTACCCAATCCATTGATTACAAAGCCCACAAGCGGAAAAAGAAGCGTAAATAAAGCTAATGTTTTAGTATCCATCGTCTATAATTTTACTTTGTGGCAAATCTCTTTGTGTGATAGAGAAAATTTTTAGTATGCTTGTTATCAGAGTTTCACATCTTCGAAATGTTTCATGATTGAAGCTCGTTTTTGTTAGGCACAGTTTATTTGCAATCAAGTTTGTATTTGAGTAGTGTTTAGGCTTAAAATTCAGAAATTCGCTTTCTTTCTACACTTTTTTGCCATAAATTTAAGTATTGTTTAGTAGCGAATTTTGTTGAGCTCGCCTACATCAACCGAACGAGTGTTTCGGTAAATCATTACAATAATAGCAAGCCCTACAGCCACTTCTGCTGCCGCAACTGCCATGATAAAAAATACAAATACTTGCCCCGAAGCATCTCCACGATATGCCGAAAAAGCGATAAAAAGTATATTCACAGCGTTGAGCATCAGTTCTATACACATAAAAATAATAAGGGCATTTTTGCGAATAAGTACCCCTATCACTCCTATACAAAACAGCACCGAAGCTAAAATGATATAGTACTCCAAAGGAATTTTTGTGATGATTTCTACCATACAAGAGCTTTTTATGTTGTATTAGAAGTTTCGTTCGCCTGTTTCGCGTTTACCGAGCATTATGGCTCCTACCATTGCCGCAAGAAATAAAATAGAAACAAGTTCAAATGGTAAAAGGAAATCATTATAAAGAACTTTCCCCAAATTTTCTACTAAACCAATATCCATTTTGATATCCGATTTCACCTGATATGGTTCAAGTGATTTGAGCGAAGCAATAATTACAAGTAAAAACAAGCCTCCTGAAACTACTCCTGCAATTTTCATAAAAATCGATTTATTTGCCGAAGTATTCCCTTCTTTTTTCAGATTTAAAAACATTATCACAAATAAGAAAAGCACCATAATCGCCCCTGCATATACGATGATATTCACAATAGCAAGAAATTGAGCATTTAACAAAATATAATGCCCCGTGAGTGCAAAAAATACCAGTATCAGATACAAAACACTATGAATGGGATTTTTGGCAAAAACTACCATCAAGGCAGAAAAAATCCCAAGAAAGCTCAAAAAATAAAATAAATTTTCAGACAAAGACATAAACTTTTCTTTTTGCGTGCCAAAAATAAAAAAAATTGACGTCTTTCTGCAAGTAAAAAAAATTTTATTTACTTAGCAAATAAAAATAAGTAAAAAGCCCCTTGATAGGGGGCTGATTTTCAAGACTTCTTCAAAGGTTCTAAAAGTTTGTCTTTACCGAAAATTACCTCATTACGGCTATGAAAAGCAGGGGCAATCACATCATTTTGCAAGAAAATAGCTTCTTTTGGGCAAGCCTCTTCACAAAGACCGCAAAAGATACAACGCAACATATTGATTTCGTACACTGCCGCATATTTTTCTTCACGATATAAATGTTCTTCCCCCGGCTTACGTTCAGCGGCAACCATTGTGATGGCCTCTGCTGGGCAAGCCAAAGCACATAGCCCGCAAGCTGTACAACGCTCTCTGCCTTCTTCATCACGTTTGAGAACATGCAAACCCCTGAATACAGGCGACATTGGGCGTTGCTGTTCAGGATACTGAATTGTTACCTTTTTTCTGAAAAAATGTTTTATCGTAATACCCAAACCCGTAACAATAGCAGGCAGATATATTTTTTCAGCAAAAGTCATTTTTTTATTGCTAACTTGTTTAGCTCGATTTGTAAGTCGCATACCAACATCGTTTTAGTGGAAAACTAAAAAATCATAGAGTCTTCACAAAAAAAGGCATTTTATTTCAAAAAGACAAACATTTCTGAAAAGTCCTTTGTTTATTTATACAAAATCTAAATAACTTATCCCTTGCATTGAAAGGTATAATCTGCTAATTTTGAAACAAACAAATTTTTATGAATATCCAAGAAATTCAGGACGAAATTATCAGCGAGTTTGAAATGTTTGATAATTGGGACGATAAATATGCCTACATTATTGAATTGGGTAAGAAACTACCTCCCCTTTCAGAAGCATACAAAACCGAAGAAAATTTGGTAAAAGGTTGTCAATCCAAAGTATGGTTACACGGCTACAGAAAAGATAACAAAGTTTTCTTTGAAGCTGATAGCGATGCCCTGATTGTTAAAGGATTAGTAAGCCTGCTACTACGCGTATATTCGGGGCAACCTGCTCAGGTAATTGCCCAAACCGAACCCTATTTTATTCAAAAAATTGGCTTACAACAACATCTTTCTATGACAAGAGCCAATGGGCTTGCTTCAATGATTAGGCAAATCAGAACTTATGGTATGGCTTTTCAAAGTATTTAATTATGGCAGAAAATCATGAAAATCCTTTTTCTGCTCTTTCTTGGAAAGAGAAAATAAGCTTTACAAGACAAACATGGAAAATGCTTACAGGGGTAGCATGGCAATATGTGAGCCGCTTACTGCTAATTTTTCTTATTGGAACATCGCTAAATATTGGTCTATTTATACTGCTTCATAATAAAATCGATTTTGTCTTAGGACGCTCCACCAAAGAAACCCTTCTGGGAGTAGGCTCAATCATTTTCTTTTTCTTACTAGCTCCTATGGTTTATATCTGGATAGCCAATAAACACGCATTGCAATCTGTTTTACACTTTGTAGGCAACCATCTGAAAGAAACTATTTTTGAGTATTTCGTTCATAAAGCCTTTGCGTATGCTTATAAGCAACCTGCTATCAAAGCACAATTAGAAAATGGTAAAATTGAAGATTTTATCAATATTACTCTTCCCGAATATCTGCAAAATTTACAAGGAATGAACAGCCTATTACGTAGAGTATTCAAAAATCTTTCAGTAGGTATTGATTTGCACGGTATTTTTAAGGAAGCCAAAGAAAATTTGGGCGGAGAAATCAATTTGAAGAATTTAGAACATTATGTAGCTCAAAGAGCCGCCGCTCAAATTCCTATTTCTATACTCTCTGCTCCTAGTTGGTTGCGGATATTTGCTCTTGTTTTGTTGAATATTGGTATTTTTACAGGATTTTGGTTTTTGATGGATTAGTTCCAATTTTGCTCTAACTTTATACCATTCAAGGAAACTTCTAAAATAGCTTCTGCACCGCAAACTATCGGATAGTTTTCGCTTTCGTGCCCGATGGGGAAATCATAACAGACAGGAAACTTATATGGCTCAACAATTTCTGCAATGATTTCATAAATGTTTTTATCAAAAGGTGGTTCTTCGGGCTTGATGCGAGAGATGCCGCCTACAATCAGTCCTTGTAAATTTTCAAATTTTCCTGCTCTTTGTAAATGTCTGAGCATTCTGTCCAAATTATAAAGCGGCTCATTAACATCTTCTAAAAATAAAATTGCATTTTTAGTATTAAAATCCGTTTTTGTTCCGATTTGGTTGTGCAAAAGAGCTATATTCCCGCCAATCAGTGTACCCTTGGCTTTGCCTAACCTATCAAAAGGTGAATTTTCAGTTTTGTATTCTATTTGAGTGCTTTGTAAAATATTTTGCAAGTGTTTCAGTGTTTGGAAGGAAAGATTTTCCCAACCTTTGAGCATCGGTGCGTGCAAACTTTTCAAACCTATTTTTTGTAAAGCACAATGCAAAACTGTTACATCACTGAATCCTACTATCCACTTGAATTTACTAAGCAACGGGCTAAAATCAACACTATCAATCCATTGCACTACACCGTACCCTCCCCTGCTACACCAAATTATATCTATTGAAGTATCATTTAACAGCTCTTGAAAAGTGTTTAAGCGATCTTTAACAGTACCTGCAAATTGAGCATTTTGAGCAAAGGTCTGGGGGTGAATTACTACTTCATAGCCCCAAGTTTCTATCGTTTGTAGAGCTTTTTGTATTTGCTCATAGCTCACCGCAGAGGCAGGACTAAAAACCCCTATTCTTTTCATATAATATTATTGAAAAATTCACGTCTAAAAATACAAATATTTAAAGCTTTGAAGTTCAAGAAATGAAAAGTTTGAGCGTTTGAAGTTCAAAAATTGTGAATTAAACTGCTCATTCTCCTGTTTTCTGTTTCTTACCTTCTAAATCTAATTTTTCGGCTACTCTCATTTTAGCACTTCGGGCTCGCGGGTTTCGAGCAATTTCTTTATCAGTAGGAACTATCACTTTCCCAAGCATTTGTAAAGGCTTGATAGGATTGCCGTACAAATCTTTTTCTACCTCCCCCCAAAATTTACCTTTCTGCATAAAGTTTTTCACAAGTCTATCTTCCAAAGAATGGTACGATAGTACTACCAAATGCCCTTTGGGAGCAAGTATTTCAGCGGCTTGCCTGAGCATTTCTTGCAAGGCTTGCAGTTCATCATTTACTTCTATTCGCAAAGCCTGAAAAACTTGAGCTAGGTACTTGTTTTTTTCTTGATAAGGCAAACATTTTTCTATAGCTTGAAGCAATTCTTCTATGTTTCGGATTTTCTGTTTTTTCCTAAAATTTACAATGTTGTGTGCTAGTGTTTTGGCATTTCGGATTTCACCATACATTCCGAAAAGGCGTTGTAGTTCTTTTTCGCTGTATTCTTGCAAAATATCTTGAGCTTTAAGTGCTTGTTCTTGGTTCATTCGCATATCCAATGGTACATTGAAACGAAATGAGAAACCTCGCTCCGCAGTATCTAATTGATGCGAAGAAACCCCCAAATCTGCAAGAATACCTGTAACTTGCCTGATATTTCTTTTCTGCAACTCATTCTGTAAATGCCGAAAATTGCTTAAAATAAAAGTAAAATTAGAATAGTTTAATTGCAGTTTTTCAGCATTGATAAGGGCATCTGCATCTTGGTCGAAAGAAAATAATTGAGCTTGGGGTGAAATACGCCTTAAAATAGCCTCCGAATGCCCACCCCCACCGAAAGTTACATCTACATAAATACCATTTTCATCAGTGATAAGCCACTCAATACTTTCTTGAAGCAATACAGGAACGTGATAGATCTTCATTTTTTTCGCAATAATACAAAAACCCGATAAATTTTATCGGGTTTTTGTATTGATTTATGTTTAACCTATCAAGGTACTTGTTTTAATTTTACCTCTTGTGGTACCATCACCTTACGAATACACTGAATATTTCCATTGCTCATTTTAATATCTATTCTACCTGTAGGGTTAGCATAGAAATATGGAGAAGCTACATAGTTGGTATTAAGAGTCGGTGCTCTTGGAAGTGTAGGTATTTTTTCTCCTTGCAGAGTATTCATACGAATAATGGCAGTAGCCGAAGGACTGAAATCGTTGATGAAGGCTCGGCGTGTAATTACGTGATACTTCATGATTTCAGTGAGCTTATCCAAAGGAATATCATAAATGCTATTAAAATTATTCAAAGCAAGGAACGCATAGAAAGCGGCATCTGTAGGAAGTAGCACTGTGATTCTATCCAGTCTGTCCAAATCATCAATAACTCCTGTGATAGCAAGGGCTTGCCGAGCAATGGCATACGAATCGTTTGGTAAAGCAGTATCTTCGGGCATTTGATTGATTTTTTGCTTCACATTCTGTGTGGCAGGAAGCAGAGGAAAATCTATATAATGGATCACACCATTTTTAGCATACTGAGCGTTGCCTGTTACTACTTCAACCCAGTCGGCAAAACGACCACAAATGACACCGTTTCTATCAAGTTGAATATCTTGCCCAAGCTGTGTTTCGTAAGGTACTTCGGTACAAACGCTCAACTGATAAATCTTTCTACCTTCAATGATATGGTAGGTAAGCACACTATCTAAGAAAGCAAGTTCAGCAGGTGTATTAAAGTTTGCGGGGTTTAAATTCACGGGATAACCTATACTAGGAGCACCAGAATTTAACAAACCTATATTGCTGGGTACAAAGATAGTAAACGATTTTTTTTCATCAGCAAACTGCCCTGTCCGCCCTACTTTCTGTAAAAGTTGATAAAACACCGAAACATTAGGGTCAGAGTTGAGAATTTCGGCAAGTGTTTTGGTAGGAGGGTTTAGTACGTCTTCAATGGCTACTACAAATCCATTTTTAGCTACCCTTTGGAAAAGCACTTTGGTTTTACCGTTGATGTAGGGGATGCCATCGCAATCAAAGTTAATATCTACGTTAATTCCTTGCTTCAAAGTGGGATATGTGCCTTCGTTCATTTTTTCCAGATTATCGATATTTCTTGCATCAGCAGGAATCTCGTAAACGTGAGCTAATAATAGCTCTCGTAGTGAGGTAGGGTCTGCCTGCCCAATAGAAGACACACCAAGTGCTAACAAGGTAGGTCCCCAACCATTGTTGGTAGGTGCAAATAAGATATAACGCTTATCAGGATTTCTACCTGCTTCTACCATTAGCGTTTGCTCCAAGCCCGACACTTTCAAAGCCTCTAAAAGGATAGTGAAATCTCCTTTGGTTTCGCGTTGGAGCACTTCTACAATATCACGCTCATTGCGAGGTTGCAAAAGCACTTCGCCTGTATCTCTCTTACAAGACTGCACAAAAAGACCCGCAGTCAAGAGGAATAAAATATTTAAGAGTATGCTATTTCTTTTCATATTTTTTCTATAATTTAAGTTTGCTTACTTTCTGTAATCACCAAGTTCTACTATCTCAAGCAACCCTCCACTACTAATATTTTGAATCACATAGCTTATTTTCATAAACTTGCCACAAGTATTCAGTTTGCTAGGTTTTAACCCAAGTGCCGCTCCATCAACAGCGTGCCTAAATTGTCCTGCAATAGAGCCACAAGTATATTGGAATGCGGGCTGAGTAGGAATAAATACACTTTTGGTAGCTGGCTGTAAGACAAGCTGCACAGGAATAGGATTAGGACAGAAAGCACTAAGGTCAGTACCTGCGGGGTCAAAGAAAGGAGTAAGGGCAATAGTTGTAGGATTTACCTGTGTAGAAGTTACAAGATATTCACGAACTGTTTGAAGCCTTGCAGAATACTCTTTCACCTTTAGCGTACCTACGAAATCATTGATATCCAAAGGGCAGTCATCATCTTCTATGTACAAATCCATAGATTTAGCCTTTTTATCAGGTCCAGGGTAGCCTATGGTAAAAGATGCATCAGAAGTAGATTCTATCGTGAAGGTTAGCTTTTTGTTACCATCAGTCAAGTCGTTATCTACTGCTGTAACTGTGATAAAGGCAAAACCCTCTCCTGCTTTAATAGTAACTGCCCCAGGGCTTGAAAGATAGAAATTTCCTTCGGGTACATCACCTAATATCACTTCATTACCAAGTGTATCAGTAGTTACGTATTTAGCCTTTACACTATAACTTACTACTAAATCTTTGCTGATATCTCCTGTGGCACGATTGATACGAATAGTAGCAATAGAGGGAATAGTTTGAACTTCACCATTGGCATCTTCTTTAGCATTACTTTCAGGTATTGTAAGCAAGGTATCTTCAAAAGATACGAACTTTTCACCTGTATAAACCACAGGGCGAGATTTTTCGCAGGAGGCGAAAAGTACTCCTCCTACGAATGCCAAACTGATATATTGAAATATTTTTTTCATAAGACTTTTTGAATTTTTCTTGTGAAATCTAATTACCAACCTGGATTTTGTTGATTTTTCATGGCAGGATTTGCTTGAATTTCTCCTTGTGGAATAGGGAAAACGAAGCGTTTATCTCCTGCATTGAGCTCACAATCGGGAGCTGTAGCAGGGCAATCTCCGTTACCTGGAGCTGTTCCTCGGTTGAAACTCAAACCGTAGCGTTTAGCATCAAACCAGCGATGTCCTTCACCTATAAGTTCTTTTCTACGTTCAACTTGGATAGCCGCTAACACATCGGGAATTACATCAGTAGTAGCATTGTAACCTGCAATTCTATTTTGGCGAATCAAACGAATATCAGCTCTTGCGTCATTATCGTTTCCTAATCTATGATTTGCTTCTGCTCTGATAAGATACATTTCAGCAATTCTGAAAACCTTCACATCTACATTACCATCACGAGGCAAAGCAGTACCTGTGAATCTACCTGTATATTTCAGATAAGAAGCCACCGCAGGAGAAGCAGAAGGATTGTAGGTTACATTATAGCGAACATCATTCGTAGGCGAAGTACCAAAAAGATTTCTCCAATCTTGCGAAACGGTATAGGCATTCATTCCATCGCTTGGGAAAAAACCAGGCGAACCCTGACCTATGTTTACCGCTACTGCAAAGATAGTTTCAGCTACAGAGTTCAAATCATTGAACCACACACTCTGGAAAGTAGTAGTATTGTTGATGGAAGTTGCTGAAAGACCTACACCACTCGCAATGGAACCTATATTAATACCGCTTTCATTGATAACTTTGCTGGCATAATCTTTTGCATCTGCCCATTGTTCGGTATAGAGCGAAACTCTTGCACGCAAAGCCCTCACTGCATGTACATCCATACGAATACGGCGGCTACCTGTGTTGATAGGAACATCTATATCTTGCAAAAGTTCCTCTGCTTCTGTCAGATCTTTATAGATTTGGTCAAAACATTCTTTTACGGTATTGCGAGGTGGAAATGTTACTTCGCTTTTTAGTTTGATAGCCACCCCAAAGCCGCTTCCGTTTCTATCATAATTTACAGCGAAAAATCGCATCAAATCAAAATGTCCCAAAGCACGGATAGCAAGGGCTTGCCCTTTGATACGGTTTTTTTGTCCAGGTATTTTTTCTTTTAAATTATCAAGGTTATCAAGTACCGCATTGGCTTGATTGATAGCTTGATAAGGTACATTCCATACACGCGAAACTACCCCACTACCTACATTGTAATACCATTGCGAAAGAGGGCGATTGTTTCCTAAGGAAGCGGTTGTTTCAACCATATTGTCTGTATTGATATCTGCCCCATTAGAATAGCCGAAGCCATAGTAGCCTACACCTCTCATATACGCATAAGCACCATTCAAAACTCTTTCAAAATCTTCAATCGTTTTGAGACGGCTTGCTTCAATGGCGTACTCCAATTCAGGTTCAAGGACTTTCTTGCAAGCCCCTGTACTAAAAGCTATTATACCTGAAAGTAAGAATATTTTTATGCTTTTAAGTGTCATATCTTTTCAAAAATTTTAGTTTAGAACGTTATGTTTGCACCAAAAGTGTACTGACGAAGTGCAGGATAAATTGCTCCTGTAGCCACTCCATTTCCTCTTTCAGGGTCAGTTCCTCTCCAACGAGTAAAAGTAAGCAAGTTCTGACCAATGAAGAATAGACGTACATCTTTCAGCTTTGCTTTATCATACCACTTTTTAGGCAGAATGTACGAAAATGTTACGTTACGCAAACGAATATAACCGATATCCTCTAAGTAGCGAGTAGTAGCCGCACCTTCTTCGGTATATTGGAAAGCTGTAAGCCTGCCATCAGCACTTTGCAAACGAGGCCAATCTGTGATGTCACCAGGCTCTTGCCATCTGCGAAGTACCTCACGAGAGAAACCATCTTGCAAATAACCAGGATTATCAATATTGGTTCTTTCATTGTTGTACATTTGATGCCCTGTGGCATACGTAAAGAATGCGGAAAGCGATAGATTTTTGTACTTAAAGTCTGAATTAAACCCACCGAAAACAGTAGGGAAACGGGGCTTGAAAAACTGACGAGCATTAGGGTCTATCCGAGGCGTGATATTACCATTTTTATCATAGAACAAACCATCGCCATTGGCAGGGTTTACTCCTGCATATTTCACAAGATAGAGCGTGTAGAGCGGGTAGCCTACTTTAATGATATCTATCCCACCTATAATTTCATCTTGGTCGGGCAATACTTTCAACACTTTGTTTTGGTTGTAAGTAATATTACCACCTAAGCTCCAGACAAAATCGTCTATTCTAAGTACATCGGCATTCACTTCAAATTCAATTCCTCTGTTTCTCAGCTCACCCACATTCACAAGCAAACTCGTAAAGCCTGATGTTCTTGAAAGTTGGCGAGGGAAGAAGAGGTCTTTGGTTATATCGTTGTACAAATTCATTGAACCTCTTATTCTATCTTCAAAAAGTCCGAAATCTACACCGAAGTTAGCTTTAAATCTTCTCTCCCATCTTAAATCAGGCACAGGTACGTTGCTTTGGAAAAATGCTAGGCCATTGGCATACACCCCTTGCGAATACAAGCCATATGCAGGAAAATCGTCGGCAAGAACCCCTCTACCTGTAATTAGCTCTTGATTGGCAGTTGTAGCATAGCTTGCTCTCAGACGCAAACTGCTAATAGTTTTTGAGTTTTTCAGAAATTCTTCTTCGGAAACTTGCCAATTCGCACCAACCGAGAATGTATTTACGAAGCGAGTATCTTTCAAAAGTTTGGACGTACCATCTCTACGAATGTTTGCACTCAAAGAATAACGCTTTCTGAATGTATAGCTTCCGTCCAAGAATACAGAGAACAAGCCATTTACAGTCTTCAAACCTGATACAGTGGGAATGTAGTTGTTGGCAGGGTCATTGGGAGCGGCACTACCTGGGGTAATACCTGCTTCATTCAATAAGAGAACATTCTGCAAACCAAAACCTGTAAAACCAAATGTGCGAAGTTCTCTACCTACCACTTCTTGGAAAAGTGAAACACGCAGATTATGCTCGCCAAAATCTTTGATATAATTCAGCGAAGTAGTACCTGTATAAGCTATTCTTCTTCGGCTACTTCTCGAAAATACCCCTTTTCTTTGGCTTGTTCCTATGCCTCCTAAATCACGAGGCAAATATACGATACGATAAGGGTGGTCAAGGAACTCATTTTCACGAGCATTCAAATCTACCCCCCAGTTGGTACGAAGTGAAAGCCCTTTTACCCATGGCAATTGATATTCCAAACGTACAGAGGTAAAGGCTTTTATATCGTCAGTTTTATCTTTATTGAGCATTTGCTCTTCTAATGGATTAGGCTGATTGGAAGGCGAAGTATTTAGTACATTGTATCCTGAAATATGGGTAGGGTCATATACGGTTTCATAAGGATTCGACCAATAAACCCCATTCAATGGAGATGAAATAGCCGTATTATTTTCATCGGTAAAGTTACGTGTAGTGAAAGAAACGGTATTCTTGAAAGCAAAAGAAAAGTTATCTCCAAGATAATCTAGGTTCAAGCGTCCTGAATAACGTTTAAAATCTGTGTTCACTACGGTTCCCTGTTGCTCATAGTAATTAAGTGAACCATAATAACGTAATTTTTCACTTCCACCGCTTGCAGTTACTTCATGCTGCATGGTTTTTGCATTACGGAAGATAACTTTTTTCCAATCGGTAAAAGTATTACGCAAGACTTCCAACTCTGCATCAGAAGGTTTGCCCAACCCATTTCTATCATAAGAATAGCCAAATCCTACTTCGTTTTCTACCTGAATTTTTTCAACAGAGTTGAGCGTAGGCAAAAATCTGTCGTAATCAGGGGTAGCAATACCGTACTGAAAATTGTAAGAGAAAATATTTCTGTCTTTTACACCTTTTTTAGTAGTAACTACAATTACACCGTTTGCTCCACGAGAGCCATAAATGGCTACCGCAGGACCATCTTTCAATATGTTTACACTTTCAAAATCATTCGGATTAAGTGTTCCGAAGAATGCAGGATCCACAGGAATACCATCTACAATATACAGAGGGTCTACGCTACTATTTACAGAACCTATCCCGCGAATAAGCACCGTAGCACGCGAACCGGGCATACCTGTGGAACTCTGTATGAGTGCTCCTGGTGTACGACCTTGCAAAATCTGGTCAAAACTTTGAATAGGAACGTTTTCAATCTTGGTATTATCTACCTTTCCTGCCGAACCTGTAAAAGAACGGCTTTCCACTTCGCCATAGCCCGTAGAAACAACCTCAATTGCCTGTATTATATCAGGCTCTACGGTAATATTGAGAACAGATTGGTTGCCCACAGGCACTTCTTTGGCTTTGTAATCAAGGGCTTGTATTACGAGAACTGCCCCATCAGGTACTTCATTAATGACAAACCTGCCGTCGGCATCGGTAACTGCACCAATCTTTGTGTTTCCTTTTAGAAACACAGTAGCACCGACTACCGCTTCGCCTTTGTCATCTCGTACCGTTCCTGAAACTGTCTTTTGTGCAAAACTTTGCATTATCAGAGCTAGCACAAAGACAAAACTAAACAGTAGTTTTTTCTTCATAACTTTTCCATTTAGGTTTTACTCTTTGTAGATAGTTTCTCCAAAAATAGTAAGTCCTATTGAAAAATAAAAAATTTACGGAATATTTTTTTGCAAAAAAATTCAAAAACCCTCAAAAATCTTGTCGAAATCAAAAGTTAAGTATTTGTTTTTCAGAAATTTAATTAAATTGTTGTATCTTTAACAAATTCCTAACAATAAATTTTGTTTTTGGACGTTTGGAAAATTAGTTGTAATTTTGTATTGTTGTGTTGTATTAAAACCTTTTGAACTTATGAAAAAGCTGTTTTTGTTATCGGTGGTATGGGCAGTCTCAAGCCTACTCTATGGACAGAGTATTATAGAATTTGAAAAGGAAAGCCACGATTTTGGTACTATTCAGGAAGGAAAAATTGCTACATACGATTTTATTTTCAGAAATAAAGGCAAATCTCCACTTATTCTGCAATCGGTAGAGCCTTCTTGTGGTTGTACTACCCCAGATTATACTCGTGAGCCTGTTCCTCCTGGTGGCAAAGGGAAAATTACAGTTTCTTATAATAGTCAGGGAAGACCCAATGCCTTCACCAAAACCATCACAGTTCGTACCAATAGCACCGAACCTGTAAAAGTGCTGTATATCAAAGGGTTTGTCAATCCCAAAGCACCTACACCTGCTTCACAAGCTGAACTTGCCATAGAGAAAACAGAATATGACTTGGGCAACCTAAAACCCGGACAAACTGCTATTCAGAAAGTTATATTAAAAAGTGTAGGAAAAGAAGACTTGCGTATCAGTGCTATTCGTAGCGATTGCAACTGCGTTACTTACAACAACATCAGTAGCATTTCCCCCGGCGAAAGTGCTGTATTAGAACTCAAGTATACTCCCCGCCAAAAAGGTTCTCTTACTGAACACGTAATGATATATTCAAACGATGGCAAAATACCTACACACATTATCAAATTGAAAGCCTTTGTATCCGAAGGTTCACCTTTGAGAGAAAATAATCAAAAAAACCCATTCGGTTTGTAGATATTATTACAAGGCTATCAGAAAGTCTCTCTCTTCCTTTCAGGAAGAGATTTTTTATTGCAAAGGGGAGTTGGGTTCTTTCTTCAAGGCATTAAACACAAGTTTATCCATCAAAGTGATAGGTAAGCACCTGTTCAGCCAGACTGTCAGTTTGCCTTGCGAAGTAAGTATTAGCTCTTTTTTACGTTTTTTGACTGCATGCAAGATACACATGGCAACTTTCTCTGCCGACATCATTTTTTCCTCGTCTCTTGGCGATTCGCCTTGCTGTGAGCCGTCTTTGGCAAGGGCAGTTTTACGAATATTAGAAGCAGTAAAGCCTGGTGCAGCAATAAGTACATGTACTTTCTTTGGAATAAGCTCTGTACGCAAAGCTTCCAGAAAGCCATTCATTGCAAATTTGGAAGCCGAATACCCTGTACGTGCAGGTAAGCCCCTATAACCCGCAATAGACGAAATCCCTACGATAGAGCCCTTCGAATGAATAATATGTGGCAAGGCAAATTTAGTCATGTACACCATTCCCCAAAAATTGGTTTCCATCACTTTACGAATTACCGAAAGTTCACAATCTTCAAACAAAGCTCGCATTGAAATCCCTGCATTGTTGATTAGCACATCAATTTTTCCAAAATGATGTATTGTATCAGAAATAACATGGACACAATCGTTTTCGTTTGTAACATCAGCAATAATTGGCAAACAAGCTATTTGAAGCTGATTAAGTTGTAGAGCAACTTCTTGCAAGTTCTGTTCATTTCTACCTGTAATTACGATTTTAGCTCCTGCCTTTCCAAATACTTCTGCACAAGCTCGCCCTATTCCCGAAGAGCCTCCTGTAATTACTACAACTTTATTCTGCATCACAATCGTAGGTTTTAAGAAATTAGGTTTCATTCAAGATAAAATCAGCGGCTTTTTCGGCTATCATAATGGTAGGAGCATTCGTATTACCACTAATAATTTCAGGCATTACCGAAGCATCTACTATTCGCAAATTGGCTATTCCTTTTACCTGCAACCGAGTATTCACTACAGTATTTTCATCATTTTCACTGCCCATTCTGCAAGTGCTTACAGGATGATACACAGATTCTAATGTTTTTTGGACATGCTCTGCTAGAAATTCATCATCACCAATTTTTTTAGGGAAATATTGTTCTTTTCGGCACTTATCAAAAGCCTTTGCCTGCATTACTTCATAAGCCTTGCGAACGCCCCTGATCAGATGCCGCAAGTCTTCTTCTTCTGCAAGATAATTTGGCTGAATAAGAGGAGCTTCAAACGGATTTTTAGAACGTATGCTCACAAAACCTCTACTTTTGGGCTTGAGCAAAGTAGCTAAAATAGAATAACCACTACTGCGAGGATATTTGTCAAGGTTATACAAATCTACATTGTAGCCTCCTAAATGTGCAGGTACAAAATGAAATTGCATATCAGGGCGGTCGCTATGCGTATTGAGCCGCAAAAAAGCATTAGCCTCCAAAGGTGAAGCAGTTGCAAAGCCTTTTCTGAAAGCAAAATAATTGAATAAACCTTTTAGCTGATTAAGCGGTTTGAGGTCGTTGTTGGCAGTATTTACTTTTGCCGAACTACTCACAATAGCAAAGCAATGGTCGTGTAGATTTTTTCCTACTGCGGGCAAATCTTTGACGGGCTCAATACCCATTTTTTGCAAAAATTCTTTCTCTCCGACCCCCGAAAGCATCAAAATTTGTGGCGAGCCGAACGCTCCTGCCGAGAGAATAACTTCTTTTCTTACAAAAAATATTTGCTTCTGACTTGCACCAAACGCTACCTCTACTCCTTTGGCAGTATCATTCGCGATAAGAACTTTGCTTACAATACCTTTGGTAAGTACTTGCAGATTTTGGCGAGTAAGAGCAGGCTTCAAGAAAGCTTGTGCCGTACTATGGCGACGATAGTTTTTGATAGTAAATTGAAAGAAGTTCGTTCCGTCTTGTTGTCTGCCATTGAAGTCTGGATTGTAAGGAATGCCACACTCCATACAAGCTTCTATAAAAGCTTCTGAAACACTGTAATGCGAGTAAGGGAAACGCACATTCAGTAAGCCACCTCTGCCATGAAAACCTGCATCTACCTTTTCGTAATCTTCATTATTTTCCGATTTGATAAAATAAGGCAACACATCAGCATAGCTCCAACCTTTACAACCCATTTTTGCCCAATCGTCGTAATCTTTGGCATTGCCTCGAATGTAAGCCATTGCATTGGTAGAGCTACTTCCTCCCAAAACCTTGCCACGTGGCTGGAATAGCCGCCTACCTGCAACAAAATTTTGAGGCTCTGTATAAAATGCCCAATCTACACTACTCCGATTGAGTTTTGTGTAAGCGGCAGGAATGTGTATTTCTAACTTACTATCTTTTCCGCCAGCTTCAATTAGCAAAACTTTATTTTGCATATTTTCAGAAAGGCGGTAAGCAAGTACACAACCTGCCGAACCTGCCCCTACAATAATGTAATCATATATTGACATTGTCGGAGAAAATTAAAGGTTTCCTACCATTTTCTTCGGATTTACCCATTCATCGAATTGTTCGTTAGTTACCAAACCTAATTCTAAAGCCGCCTGACGCAAAGTTTTATTTTCTTTATGTGCTTTTTTGGCAATTTTAGCGGCATTTTCGTAACCAATATGCGGATTGAGAGCAGTTACAAGCATTAAAGAATTTTCCAAGTGCCTCTGAATTACTTCGTAGTTGGGCTCAATGCCAACAGCACACTTATTATTAAACGAAACACAAGCATCACCAAGCAAACGAGCCGATTGCAATACATTATAGGCAATCAGCGGTTTGAATACATTGAGCTCAAAGTGCCCATTTGAGCCCCCCATACTTACGGCTACATCATTGCCAATTACCTGACAACAAACCATAGTAAGAGCTTCGGGTTGCGTAGGATTGACTTTGCCCGGCATAATAGAAGAGCCTGGTTCATTATCAGGAATTAAAATTTCCCCAATACCACAACGAGGACCCGAGGAAAGCATACGAATATCATTGGCTACTTTCATGAGTGCTACTGCACTGCGTTTCAAAGCTCCTGAAAGTTCTACCATTGCATCGTGAGCGGCAAGGGCTTCAAACTTGTTGGGAGCTGTTATAAAGGGATAGCCTGTAAGTTCAGCAATTTTTTTGGCAACTAACACGTCATAACCTTTGGGAGCATTGAGCCCTGTACCCACAGCAGTACCGCCAAGAGCAAGCTCTCGTACCATTTCCAAAGCATTCTTGATAGCTCTTATGCTGTTGCGAATTTGTTGTACGTAGCCAGAAAATTCTTGCCCTAAAGTGAGCGGCGTAGCATCCATAAAATGGGTTCTGCCTGTTTTTACGACATCTTTGAAAGCTTTTGATTTTTCTTCCAAAGTATTTGCTAAAAGTTCCATTCCGGGTATGGTAATTTCTACCACCATCTTGTAGGTAGCAATATGCATAGCTGTGGGAAAAGTATCATTGGAAGATTGTGATTTATTTACATCATCATTCGGGTGTAGTATCTTTTTCTCATCAGTCAATTTCCCTCCTGCTTGCACGTGTGCATAATTGGCAATTACCTCATTGACATTCATATTGGATTGTGTACCCGAGCCTGTTTGCCAAATCACCAATGGGAATTGCTCATCTAATTTCCCTGCCAAGATAGCATCGCAGGCTTCGGCAATCATTTTAGCTTTTTCAGCAGAAAGTACGCCCAATTCCTGATTAGCCAAAGCGGCGGCTTTTTTCAGATAAGCAAAAGCATAAATAATTTCTTTGGGCATAGAGCCTTCGGCACCAATACGGAAATTATTGCGACTTCGTTCGGTTTGAGCACCCCAATAAACATTTGCAGGCACTTGTACCTCACCCATTGTATCACGTTCTATTCGATATTCCATAAAGATTTTTCGATTTAGTTTTGCTTGCAATTTAAAAAATTTGCAAATTTTCAAGCTATTTCAAGAGCTTTTTTATTCTTACAAACCTCTACTTTTAAAAATTTTGTTACGAGAATAGTTTTTACGAAATTTTACATTTTTGCAAGTGCATCGCCCCAAAATTCTCAACGACCCTGTTCACGGATTTATTCAAATCCCTGATGGAATTATTTTAGAACTAATAGAACATCCATACTTTCAACGTTTGCGAAGAATTCGACAGTTAGGCTTGACAGATTTTGTGTATCCAGGAGCATTGCATACACGTTTTCATCATGCTATTGGAACAATGCACTTGATGGGCGTGGCTTTGGATACTCTTGAAAGTAAAAAACATTTTATTTCCAAACAAGAGCGTCAGGCGGCACAAATTGCCGCTTTGCTCCACGACATAGGGCACAGCCCACTTTCTCATGCATTAGAAACTACTATTCTACAAAATGTTCCTCACGAAAAAATGTCACTTTTGCTTATGCAAAAGCTCAACGAACACTTTAAAGACGAATTGACATTAGCCCTTCAAATTTTTACCAATCAGTATCATCGTCCTTTTTTTCATCAACTTGTAAGCAGTCAGCTAGATGTAGATAGGCTGGATTACTTACAAAGAGATTGCTTTTTTACAGGAGTTTCGGAAGGAGCTATCGGTGGCGATAGAATTTTGAAAATGTTAGATATTCATAACGAACAACTTGTGATAGAAGAAAAAGGCATTTATAGCATTGAAAATTTTCTTACAGCTCGGCGACTGATGTACTGGCAAGTATATTTACACAAAACTACTATCAGTACTGAGCAAATGATTATTCAGATTATCCGTAGAGCGAAGTTTTTGGCTCAGAACGGGGAAAATATTTTTGCTAGCCCTGCTTTGGAATGCTTTATGAAAAACGAAGTTCAATTCAGTGATTTTGAAAAAAATCCTTCGCTTTTGGAAAATTATGCTCAACTAGACGATTACGATATTTGGGGAGCAGTAAAGGTTTGGCAACATCATAGCGATAAGGTACTTGCTACACTTTGTAAAATGATACTTACTCGCAAACTTTTCAAAATTATACTCACTGCTGAAAAAATACCTACCGAACTAGTGAAAGAGCGTCAAAAAGAATTGCAAATCGCTTGGAATTTGAGCAAAGAAGAAGTAGAATACTTCGTTATTCACGGTACAACACTCAATATGGCTTACCAAGAAAACAATAACCCTATTCTTGTACTGACGAAAAAAAAGGAGGTCTTGGATATTTGCCAAGCCTCCGATTTGCCTAATATCAAAGCATTGACTAAAATTGTAAGAAAAAACTATTTGGCTACTGCTCAGAAGGCTACTTTTTAGTCATTTCTTCTGCCAAACGAATAGCTTCATAGGCATTGATGATTCCCCCTGTAATGCAAAGGTCTGAAAGTTTGACGGTAGTTCCTTTTTCACCAGGTTTATTGATATCTTGTGTATAACGAATTGCCGATTTCATCAAGATTTCTTTCACTTGAACAGCAGTCAGTTCAGGATAATATGACATAAGCAATGCCGCCACGCCTGCTGTGGTAGGTGCCGCCATACTTGTTCCACTGGCTTTTTTATAGGCATTTTTATCTGGTACAGTTGAATAAATATCTACTCCTGGGGCAAATACATCAACTTTGGTTTTTCCGTAATTGGAGAAATTTGCTACAAATTTGCTATCTTCATTGTGCCAGCTGGATGCTCCGATTTCAAGCCAATTTTTTGCTTCACTGCCATCGGCGTAATAGCGATTAGGGAAATTAGGCTCTACTTCAAGGTTTTTGGCATCATTTCCTGCGGCATGTACTAGCAAAACGCCTTTTTTTTCAGCATACTTTACTGCTTCATCTACAAACTTTTTATCAGGAGAATAGCTTTTACCAAAACTCATATTGATGATATGAGCTCCGTTATCTACGGCATAAAAAATAGCATTTGCAACATCTTTATCTCTTTCGTCGCCATCGGGCACAGCACGAATAGGCATAATTAAGACATTATTTGCTACTCCCATTATTCCCAAGTTGTTTTCTCGATTGGCTGCAATGATACCTGCCACGTGCGTACCATGAAAGGCATCGGGTCCTTTTACGTCGTTGTTTCCATAGCCTTTTTCACGCATTTTTTTGGGGTTATCACCCACAATTTTACGAGGATCAAACTCAGGATTTAAGCCATACTCTAAGGCATTTTTCAAACCTTTTTCGTAGTACTCTTCAATTTCTTCGGGGCTTGCTCCCATCAAGAATGTAAAAAGCGTTCTACTTTTAGCTTCTTTGAGTTTCAGGTCGGTATCAGGGAGTTCTCGGATATTTTCTTGGGTCATTGGTTTGCCATTTAAGGCTTTTTTTACTGCTTGAATTGCTTCATAAAAAGGCTTGATTTGCTCCATTTCATTTTTTTTCTCTTCTCTTTTCTCTTCTAATTCTTTTTTTACTTTCTGGAAATATTCATATTCAGAATTTCTGCGATTGTTTTTTTTGAATTTTTTAGAAAGGCGAGCATACTCGCGGGCTACTTCGTAAGAATCTTGATGGACATTTTTACCATTTTTTCCCCCAATAAAATTCCAACCATTTACATCATCAACAAAGCCATTGCCGTCATCATCTTTGCCGTTGCCTGCAATTTCTTTGGTATTAGTCCAAATTTTACCTTGAAGGTCTTCGTGCTCAATATCTACTCCTGAATCAATAACGGCAACAATTACGGTACGTCCTTTTTTATTTTTGAGCAGTTCTTCATAGGCTCTTTCTGTACTTACGCCCCGTACATTATCTTTTGTGGGGTCAAGGTTGAACCAATTTTCAGGAGCTTTTTCTTGAGCTTTTGTTCCGATGCCTAACAAAGAAAACATCGCAACAGGTATAAGTATTTTTTTCATCTTAATTGTTTTTTTAGTATTGAAAATGAATACAAAGACGAATTATTTTCTGCCACCGAAAAACATACTTAAATATAAAGCGGCAAACGTAGAATAGTTTTTTACGGGTTCGGGTGTAAAATTGGCATTCAAAAGAGGCATTTCTTGGAAAAATACATCTACTACAAAGCCCGTTTCTATACCTGTAAGGCTAGTTTTGAAGGCACTAGTTTCAAAGGCAAGTCCAATTTTAGCGTTGATACCGGGCACTACTCGAATTTGATCAAAACCTGCAAAGAAAGCTCCTCTGCCTTCAATGCGTTCTTCGGTAAAAGGTGCCCCATATTTGCTTTGAAAGAGAGCATCATCTCCGAAGTTGTATTGGTAAAAGGGCAAATCGGTAGTTCGGGTAGCAAGCCCCCCTACTCCACCCGATACATTGTAGCGTATCAGGTATGGTTTGAGCATCCCCAAGCTCAAACCACCTGCCAGAACTGCATTTACTTGTACCCCTTCTTGGGGGGCTTTACGAAAAAGTATTAGATCTTTGCCAAATTGCAGGCGTAAGTTGTAGAGATAATTTTGTTTACCTCTGACAAAAGCCTGCCCACCGCTTACATTAGAAACCGAAAAACGATACTCTTGCGGATGACGAATTCCTACGAATTCTATGGTATAAGTAGTGTTCACACGGGCATTATCCGTAACTTTTCCATATTTGAAGCTAATGCCTCCTGGCAAATTAGCATTCGTATTGATATTTATGCCAAAAGTAAACTCCCTTGTCAGCTCATCTTCTAATATGCTTTGAGCCTGCAAATGAAGAGAAATCAGAATGCATAAAGAAATTTTGATAACTTTTGACATAAGGCTATCGAGAAAACCCCCACAAGATTTAAATATTTGCAGTTTTTATGCTATCAATTTATTTTTTCACTTGTTTTGTCCAAGTAGCAGTTCTACCAATACCTGTACCAGGTATTTTCCCTTTTAGGTTGATGGTATTTTCGTCTATCATGGTAATATCACAAGTATAAGTATTTCCAGTTTTAGGGTCATAGATGCGAGCCTCATCGCCGCCCCATTTTTTAGAGCCTTTGTATTCAAGATTGATAAGGTTTACCAACCCTTTCAAGGGTTTGTCTCTCATAGCTTCATTAGGATTTTTTTTATCTAATTTAGGCTGGCCTGTTTCAGGGTCATTGGGTTCTTTGAGCCAAACAATTCTGCCATTATATTTGCCATCTTTGGTTTTAAAGATTTGAATACGGGCTGATCCCTCATCGTTCATCCATATACCAATAATGGCATCGCCTTCACTTTGTGCAAAAGCATGGATAGCCAAAAATACAAGAACAGTTAATAAGCTAACTTTTTTCATACGCTTTTAAGAGTTTAGGTGAAAATTGATTTTAACAAACGAAAACGTGGCAACAATTATACCAAAAATTTTCAGAACTTGTTGCAAAATAATAAAAGTTTTTTAAGCCTCAAAATGTATCTTTGTAGCATATTCCATTTGCATACGTACCAGATTGGCATAGATACCATTTTCGTTTTGCAAAAGTTCTTGGTGAGTACCTATTTCGGCAATTTTACCTTCGTTCAATACGTAAATAACATCTGCATTACGAATTGTAGCAAGCCTATGAGCGATCATAATAGTAGTTCGGTTTTTCATTAGTACAGTAAGGGCATCTTGTACGATTTTTTCTGATTCGGCATCCAGAGAGCTTGTAGCTTCGTCTAAGATCAGAATACTCGGATTTTTTAGGATAGCTCTTGCAATAGCAATACGCTGGCGTTGCCCGCCTGAAAGTTTCACACCTCTTTCACCTACAACGGTACTGAGTTTTTCAGGGAATTTCTCGATAAAATCCCAAGCATTAGCTTTTTGAGCGGCTTGAATGATTTCTTCTTCACTTGCATCGGGCTTGCCGTAAGCAATATTTTCTCGGATGGTTCCACCGAAAAGAATGAGCTCTTGGGGCACAAGAGCCATATTAGCTCGCAAAGTATGCGTATCCCATTGCTCCAGAGGTTTTTCGTCTACCCAAATTGTATTATTTGGCACATCATATAGTTTCATAATCAGTTGGACAATCGTAGATTTACCTGCCCCGCTGTGCCCTACCAGTGCTATCTTTTGTCCTTTATAAATTTTCATTGAAACGCCTTTTAAGACTTCTATATCGGCTCGGGTAGGATAGCTGAAATGCAAGTTTTCAATCCGAATTTCTCCTTTCACTTTTTCTAAATTTTCTGAATTAGCAAAATGCGTAATTTCAGATTTTTCGCCCAAGATTTCTAGAATTCTTTCTGCGGCTCCAATCGTTTTTTGCAGCTGAGCGTACAAGTCGCCCATACCTGCCACTGAAGCTCCAATAAATATTGTGTAAAGGATAAACTCAATGAGTTCGCCTGTTTTCAGCGAACCTTCGGCAATGAGGTTTGCCCCATACCAAAGCACCAGTACAATTCCGCCAAAAAGAGCAAATATCAAAAAGGAAACAAAAGCTCCTCGGAATACTGAGGTTTTCAGAGCAATTTTTATCAAGTTGTCCAATTTATTTCGGTAGCGTTTTTGTTCCCAGTATTCATTAGTAAAAATTTTCACTACTTGTATTGCCTGCAAAGTTTCTTCTACGATTGTATTGGCTTGTGCGAGTTCATCTTGGGCTTTTTTAGAAAGTTTGCGAATAAATCTGCCAAAAAGTATTGCCGCTACAATCATTATAGGGAAAGTAGCAAGCATTACTAAGGCAAGCTCTGTATAACGAATAAGCAAAATGCTAACTCCAATAGTAAGCACTGCCACTTGCCTGAAAATTTCTGCCAAACCAAAAGAAAGCATACTTTCAAGCTGACTGATGTCGGTATTGATACGACTGACCAGGTCTCCTACACGATTTTTCTCAAAAAAACTGATAGGCAATGTGATTATTTTGTTGTAAAGGCTAGCTCGCAAATCTGCCATAGTTCGTTCGCTTACATTGGCAAAAAGATACACTCGGAAAAAAGATGCCAATGCCTGCAAAAGCAATATCACCAAAAATACCAAAGCTACCTGGTTGATACTTGTAAGTATCCAAGAAGTATCGCCCGAAGCTACATCTGCAATTTTACCCGACAGCGTAGGAAAAGTGAGCGTAGTGAGTGTAGAAATCACTAAAAAAAACATTCCTACCCAGAAATAAATCCGATAAGGACGAGTATAAGCTAATAGTTTTTTGATTTTGGCAAAGCCTTCTTTGGTAAGTTTGCGTTTTTTATCAAGATTTTCACCATCTTCTATAAAACGATTGCGTGGTGGCATAAGATTTTTTCAAAATTAACAAAAACAAAACTACAAAAAAGTGCCGAAGGTTCAAAGTATTCAAAAAATTAATCTAAAACTACACAACTTCTAAAATACTTTCCATTTGCATGCTTCTTGAGCCCTTTACAAGCAAGAGCCAATCTTGTAAATTCTTTTCTTTGAGCCAATTATGCAAAGAAAATTTATCTGTAAAAAAGTAGGCTTTGGGCAAAAACTCCAAGGCAGGTTGCATTTCATTTCCGTATAAAATAACCAAATCAAAGTTTTTTTCTGCAAGCAATTTGCCCAAATTTTGGTGTTCGGTGTAGCTGTAAGAACCAAGTTCGTTCATTTGCCCCAGAATTACTCCTTTGGGTTGAGCGCTTGGAATATGGGCAAAATTCTCAATAGCTTCTCTCATAGAACTCGGATTGGCATTGTAGGCGTCAAGAATAATAATATTGGTATTTTGCTGTAAAATTTGAGAGCGATTGTTGCAGGGCT
The DNA here is from genome assembly GCA_938002655.1 of uncultured Cytophagales bacterium. Classification (GTDB taxonomy): domain Bacteria; phylum Bacteroidota; class Bacteroidia; order Cytophagales; family Thermonemataceae; genus Raineya. The sequence goes on along the minus strand of CALLAC010000005.1, from coordinate 77,075 downwards.
TATAGCTCAAAATTGCTTCGTCCATTCTATCAGCAGGAACACCTAAATATTTGCCTATACATAAAGCAGTTGCAATATTTGCAAAATTATACTTACCTATCAGTTGTGTTTGAATGAAATTGCCTTGCTCATTTTCGTAAGCCACAAAAAAGTCTGAATTGACTAATTTACAATGCAGATAATCTTTTTCATTGGGATAAGTAAAGATTCGCTTTTTAGGAAATTTGCTTTTTTGTGCAAGTGTTAGCAGTTCTTTTTCATTAGTATTCAGAAAAATTATGCCTTTATTTTTTTTCAGGTATCTGTAAAGTTCTCCATTTGCTTGCTTGACGCCTTCAATACTGCCAAAGCCTTCCAGATGGTCTAAACCAATATTTGTTATAACACCCAAATTAGGTTGTGCAATTCTACACAAGAAAGCCGTTTCGCCAATATGATTTGCACCAAGTTCAATAACAGCGATTTCGGTATCTTGGGGAATGGAAAGAATAGTAAGTGGTATCCCGATATGATTATTCAAATTGCCTTGAGTAGCAAAAGTTTGATATTTCTGCGATAAAACAAGAGCTGTAAGTTCTTTGGTGGTAGTTTTGCCATTAGAGCCTGCAATAACTATGAAAGGGATTTGCAAGTGCTGGCGGTGTATTTGGGCTAATTTTTGTAAGGTTTGCAAAGCATTTTTTACCAAAATACATTTTTCACTTGTTTGATATTTTTTTTCATCAATAATGGCATATTCGGCTCCTTTTGCCAGAGCTTCCTGGGCGAAAGTGTTTCCATTGAAATTTGCCCCTTTCAAAGCAAAAAAAAGGCTTCCTTTTTCTATTTTACGAGTATCGGTGGAAACTTTACGATGAGCAAGATAAATTTGATAAAGCTGACTTATCTGCATAAAATTGCATTTTACAAAAGCAAAAATAAAAATAAACAAAAGCTCTCAAAAAAAACTCAAAAAATTTATATTTTTGCCCAATAAACGCTAAAACATATGAATACAACCAATTCCCCACAAACTTACGAGGAAATTGACCTATTAGATCTAATTATTAAGATTTACAAATTTTTCAAAAAGCGAATTTTACTCATTTTGGCAGTAATGGTTGCTTGTATCGGATTGGGGACATTAAGTAGTTATTTGGTTTTCCAGCCTCGCTACCGATCTACAATGATTTTTCAGTCGCGTTCAATGAATGCCTCAGAAGTAGCAGGAGTAACAAATACGCTCAATAACTTGGTACGAGAAGAAAATTACACTGAAATTGAAAAACTTACAGGTTTGCCCAAAGACATTGCCACGAAAATTAAAAAGTTAGAAGCCACTCTCAATCGTGAAATTCAAAAAAATATTGACAAAGATATACGCAAGGATTCTACCCTTACCCTTATCATAGAAACTACTGATAACAAAAATTTCGAGAGAATTCAGCAAGGATTTATCAATTATTTAGAAAACCTGCCTTATGTACAAAAAAGAACTCAGCTATTCAAAGAAGGTAGAGAGCGTATGCTCCTACAAATACAAAAAGAAATTAGACACGTAGACAGTGTAAAACGTATCGTAGAAGCTAGTTTTTTATCCAAAAATCCTATTATTCTTAATAGTGGTAATGAATTTTCGACAGAGCTACTCAGACTTTATCATGCAGAAAATCAGGTAAGAGAAGAGTTAGCCTTTCCCCAAGATATAAAGGTTATCAAAGATTTTACTCACTACCGAAAACCTGTCAAATTTTCTATAGAAGATACATTAGGGATTTCGGCTTTTATTGGATTTGTCTTAGGCGTACTATGGGGATTGATTATTGAACTTATCAAACTTATCCGTCAACGAGAAACCTCAACTTCGCTATAAAAAATTGTGAAATACTATTTGGTAGTTGGTGAGCGTTCGGGCGATTTACACGCCTCTAATCTGATGAAAGCTATCAAAAATCTGGATAGCCAAGCTGACTTTCGTTTTTTAGGGGGCGAACAAATGCAAAGCATAGGCGGAAAGTTATTTTTGCATTACAAAGAAATTGCTGTAATGGGCTTTATAGAAGTACTTTTTAGACTTCCTAAAATTTTTAAGTTTCTTTCACTCTGCCAAAAAGATATTCTCGCCTACAAGCCCGATGTAATCATTTTAGTAGATTTTGCAGGATTTAATATGCGAATAGCCCGCTTTTGTAAAAAGCATCATATTCGCACTTTTTATTACATTTCTCCTAAAATTTGGGCTTGGAATACCAGCCGTGCCTACAAAATCAAGAAATATGTGGATAGAATGTTTGTTATTCTACCCTTTGAAAAAGACTTTTACAAAAAATTCAGCTACGAAGTAGATTACGTAGGCAACCCTCTTTTAGATGCTATTTATAGTTTCAAAGGAGATGAAAATTTTTTCAAGAAAAATAATCTTTCGCCCCAAAAGCCTATTTTAGCTGTTTTACCTGGCAGCCGAAAAAGCGAACTACATTATATTCTACCCATTATGCTTTCTTGTAAACCTTATTTTGAAGAGTTTCAGTGGGTAGTAGCAGGGGTAGATAATTTGCCTTCCGAAATGTATGGTATTTGCAAAAAATACGAAATTCCTGTTTTGTATAATCAAACTTACGATTTACTGGCTCAGGCTCATACGGCAGTAGTTACTTCGGGTACAGCCACTCTGGAAACAGCTCTTTTTGGTGTGCCACAGGTAGTTTGCTACAAAGGCAATGCTCTTTCGTATCAAATCGCCAAACGATTGGTACAGGTGCGTTATATTTCTCTTGTCAATCTCATCATGAACCAACCAGTAGTAACCGAACTTATCCAAAATAACCTAACCACCGAAAACTTGCGAAAAGAATTAGAAAAGATTGTTTCAGGAGAAGCACGCGAAAAAATGCTCCAAAATTACCTTACACTCAAACACATAATGGGTAATGTAGGTGCTTCGCAAACAGCAGCTCAGAAAATGATTGACTATTTGAGCAAGTAGTCCCTGACAAAAGTCAGTTTTTCTGCTCCAAAAACTCATATTTCTCCTCGTTTTTCCATACTAATTTTGAAAACAGAAATAGTATGGATTTATGACCGTTAAAGAATTTATCAGTCGGAAAATAGAGCCTAAAACGCTTACCAAACTCATCGTTCTCTTTTTTTATTCTAATAGAGATGAACAAAAAATTGCATTGCATACAGAAAATCTGCTTTCTTCTTATACCCAAGCAAGCAAGATGCACTTTTTTAGCATTGACGCAAACCTTCATCCCGAACTTACCAAAAGTTTTAATGTCAGGCGTTTCCCAAAGCTAATCCTCATTTTTGAAGATAAAGAAATTGGCAGATTTGCCCAAGAAAGCATCAATGAAACACTTATAGAGGAAATAATCCAAGACTTGAAAGCTAAAAATATTTTGCAGTAATTATGTCGGCTACTCATACACATATTGCTACTACTTGCTACCATTGCGGCGACACTTGCAAGCCCAATGAAACTATATTCTACGATGATAAGCCTTTTTGCTGTAATGGTTGCCAACAAGTATATGCTCTCTTGCAAGAAAATGGCTTGTGCGAATATTATACAATGGAAGATTTGCAACGTATTTCGCAGAAAGCCGAAGTAAAAGCTGAAAAATATGCTTATCTGAATCTCCCTGAAATCAAAGCCAAACTGCTAGATTTTTCTGATGGCAATATTGCTAAAATCACTTTCTATGTACCTTCTATTCATTGTAGCTCTTGCATTTGGCTCTTGGAAAATTTACCCAAACTCAACAAAGGCATCCAATACAGCCGCGTAGATTTTCTTAAAAAACAAGTCTCTGTAAGCTATCTAGAAAAAACAACAGATTTGCAGGCTATCGTAAGCCTAATGGCTCAAATCGGTTATGAGCCATATATTACATTAAGCGACACCGAAAAAGCTGAAAACGAACAAAAACTACTTAGCCAAGAGCAAAAACAAATTATTGCCAAAATTGCCGTAGCAGGCTTTGCCTTTGGTAATGTTATGCTGATTAGCTTTCCCGAATACTTCGGTTTTGATAGCCATTCGGAAGGCTCTTTTCGTAAGTTTTTCCAATACATCAACTTACTAATTGTTTTGCCTGCTTTTTTCTATTCGGGCTGGGGCTATATCCATTCCGCTTACCAAAGCCTTCGCAAAGGCATTATGAATATTGATTTTCCTTTGGCTCTTGGGCTGATAGTGCTGCTTACTCGCAGTACTTATGAAATTTTTGCTGATATAGGTGCAGGCTATCTAGATACCCTTGCAGGACTTATTTTCTTTTTGCTTCTAGGAAAATGGTTTCAGCAACGCACCTACGATATACTCCGCTACGACAGAGATTTCAAAGCTTATTTCCCCGTAGCTGTGAGCGTACAAACTACCGAAGGCACTGAAAAGCAAGTGCCTGTTGCTCAGCTCAAAGTAGGCGATAGAATAATTATTCGTAACCAAGAACTTATTCCTGCTGATAGTATTCTGCTCAAAGGTGAGGCTAATATTGATTATAGCTTCGTAACAGGCGAAGCTATGCCTGTGGAAAAAGTATTGGGCGAAATTATTTATGCAGGAGGCAAACAAGTTGGTTCTACCATTGAGCTGGAAGTTGTGAAACCTGTTTCGCAAAGCTATCTAACAGAGCTTTGGAACAAAGATGAATTTCAAAAGAAAAAAATTGGCCAAGATGCCGCTGTACGTTTGCAAAACTTTTTGAGCAAGTATTTCACCTTTGCCCTTTTAGCAATAGCTTTCGGAGCAATTGTGTATTGGCTGTGGCAAAACGATTTGGCAAGAGCTATCAATGCTTTTACAGCAGTGCTAATTATTGGCTGTCCTTGTGCTTTGGCACTTTCGTCTCCTTTTGCTTTGGGTACAGCTATGCGTACAATGGGTAAAGCCAAATTGTATCTTAAAAATGTAGCCGTTATTGAGCAAATGGCTCAGATTGATACCCTTGTGTTTGATAAAACTGGCACCATTACTGAAACCGATAAGGCTCAAATCGAGTGGAAAACCATACAGCAAGAATTATCAGAAGCAGAAAAAATAGCTATCAAGTTACTTGCTCGTAATTCTACGCACCCACTTTCACAACAAATTTACCAATATCTGACTTTGGAACTTCCCAAAGAAATAGAAATCCAAGACTTTGAAGAAATCACAGGTAAAGGTATCAGTGGTAAAGTTGAAAATCTATGGGTACAATTAGGTTCGGCAAAGTGGCTTGCAGTAGAAATACCCTCACAAGATTATCACAGCAAAGTGTTTGTAAAAATAAATGGTCAGTTGAGAGGATATTTTCTGTTTCGCAATAGCTATCGCAAGGCAATAGCTATACTTACTCAAAAACTATGGAACAGAGGCTACGACTTGCACTTACTCTCAGGTGATAATGCAAACGAAGCCCCATACCTTGTAAAATATTTCTTGAAAAACGAAAAAATGCACTTCAATCAATCGCCTCACAATAAATGGGAATTTGTAAAAAATTTACAAAAAAGCGGTAAAAAAGTAATGATGCTCGGCGATGGCTTAAATGACGCAGGTGCACTGCAAAAAGCTGATGTAGGGGTAGCTGTAACCGAAAACATCGCCTACTTCACTCCTGCATCCGATGCTATTCTGGACGGCTCGGCAATGGATAAAGTGGAAGGATTTTTGAAACTGGCTCGCAAAAGTATGAATGTTATCAAGCAAAGTTTTGTAATATCTCTGATTTACAACATTATAGGACTTTCATTTGCAGTACAAGGCACGCTTTCGCCACTCATTGCGGCGGTGCTAATGCCTTTGAGTTCCATTACGGTAGTAGCTTTTACTACTTTGAGCGTAAAAGCTAAGGCCAGAAGTATTCTTAAAACTTAACGATCAAATTGTATGTCAGTGATTTATTTTCTTTTGAGTCTCAGTGTAATCATGGGAACGCTATTTCTGTTGGCGTTCCTGTGGAATTTGCGAAGCGGACAATATGAAGATGACTATACGCCTTCAATACGAATGCTTTTTGAAGATAAAAAACCCTCTAACCCCGATAATTTTTCATCCAAAACCTAAAAATCAATAAGTTATGGAAGTAAAAACTTCATCTATTCACACTCATAGTGGCGTACTGGAAAAGTTTGAGTACGACAACACGATTGTTCGTAATTTCGGTATTGCTACGGTAGTTTTTGGGATAATTGGAATGCTTGTAGGTCTGTTGGTTGCCTTTCAGCTCGTTTTCCCCGAACTGAATTTCGGCATACCTTACACTACTTTTGGGCGTATTCGTCCTTTGCATACCAATGCCGTTATTTTCGCCTTTGTAGGTAATGCGATTTTTATGGGCGTGTATCATTCTATGCAACGCCTACTCAAAACACGTATGTTTAGCGATTTGCTCAGCCAAATACACTTTTGGGGCTGGCAACTGATTATTCTCTCTGCCGCTATCACTTTACCACTTGGCATTACAAGTTCAAAAGAGTATGCAGAATTGGAGTGGCCAATTGATATTGCCATTACACTAGTTTGGGTGGTGTTTGGTATCAATATGTTCGGAACACTCATCAAACGTCGTGAAAAGCACATCTATGCGGCTATTTGGTTCTACATTGCTTCGTGGGTAACTGTGGCAATGCTACATATTGTCAATTCATTTGAGTTACCTGTAAATTTCTTAAAGAGCTACTCTCTTTTTGCAGGTGTACAAGATGCTCTTGTACAATGGTGGTATGGGCACAATGCCGTTGCATTTTTCCTCACTACACCTTATTTAGGAATGATGTACTACTATTTACCTAAAATGGCAAACCGCCCAATATACTCTTACAAACTTTCCATTCTCCATTTCTGGACACTGATTTTTATCTACATCTGGGCAGGCCCTCATCATTTGCTTTACTCTTCTACTCCCGATTGGGTACAATCTTTGGGCGTAGTATTTTCTGTAATGCTTATTGCTCCTTCTTGGGGTGGTGGTATCAATGGCTTACTCACCCTTCGTGGAGCATGGGATAAAGTACGCGACGATGCTTCGCTGAAAATGATGGTTGTTGCCATTACCGCCTACCTGATGGCAACTTTTGAAGGACCTATGCTTTCACTCAAAAATGTAAATGCTATTGCTCATTTTACCGATTGGGTTGTAGCACACGTACACGTAGGAGCTTTAGGATGGAATGGTATGATGACCTTTGCTATCTTGTATTATCTCGTACCACGCTTGTATCAAACTGAAATTTACTCCAAAAAACTAATGAACACCCATTTCTGGATTGCTACGCTTGGTATTGTATTCTATGCTATTCCAATGTATATTTCAGGCTTTACACAAGGCTTGATGTGGAAAGAATTTGCCGAAGATGGTACTTTGCGTTATGGAAACTTCTTGGATACTGTTACTAAAATCATACCTATGTATGTAATGCGGGGTATCGGCGGAACACTCTACTTTACAGGACTTATCGTAATGATGTATAACCTTTGGAAAACTGCCAAACAAGGAAAATTCGTTGCTAATGAAGCCGCAGAAGCAGTTTCTTTCCGCACCCAACCCGTAGGCGAACTCAAAGGTTGGCATAAAATTTTTGAAACCAAACCTTTGTTAATGCTCGTTACTTCTTTAATTGTAGTTTCTATTGGTGGTTTAGTTCAAATGATACCTACTTTTGTTATCAAAGAAAACATCCCCACCATTGCCAGTGTAAAACCCTACACCCCATTAGAATTGGAAGGCAGAGATTTATACATTCGTGAAGGTTGTAATGCTTGCCATACCCAATTGGTTCGTCCTTTTCGCTCTGAGACCGAACGCTACGGCGAATATTCCAAATCAGGTGAGTATGTGTATGACCACCCTTTCTTGTGGGGTTCTAAACGTACAGGGCCCGATTTGATGAGACTTGGCAAGAAATATCCTGATTCTTGGCATTATCATCATATGCGAGAGCCTGTTTCTATGTCGCCTGGCTCTATTATGCCTCCTTATCCTTGGCTTTTAGAAAATACAATGGATTACGCCGATATTGAAAAGAAAATGCAGGTACTCCGAGCAATGGGGGTTCCTTATAGCGATGAAGACATCCAGAACGCTCGCAAGAAAATTGATGAACAAGCTACGCAAATTGTAGAAAATTTGAAAAAAGAAAAGGTAAAAGTAGAGAAAAATACCGAAATCGTGGCTCTGATAGCCTATTTGCAACGCTTGGGTACTGATATTAAAGTACAAGAGCAAACGGCTCAAAAGTAAAATTTGGGGGCTTTTGCCCCCTTACCCAAATTTTTTGTAAAGAAACCAAATTCAAAAATCTATGAGGCAGTTTCTCAATGGTGTACAAGGCGTAGATATTTATCTGATTATCTCGCTACTGATATTTTTCACCTTTTTCATAGGAATGCTTGTGTGGCTTATTACAGCCAAAAAAGATAAAATGCAACAAATCAAAAACATTCCCTTAAACGATGGTTCTATCTCTAACCAAAATTTATCAAAACAATGAAATCGATATTTCGTAAAATTAGTCTTTTAGCTTTGTTTGTTTTGGCAAGCATGCCACTCAAAGCCCAAGAAGTAGTAGCCATTCAGAAAAGTGGCAAAGAAGAAATGATTTTCTGGATTCTGGCTTTCCTGATTGGAATGACTGTTGCCGTCATTATCCTTCTCATCATTACAATTTTCCAACTTCTCAATCTTCTGCAAAAAGAAACCAACCGAGTTACAGGCGAACAGTTGAGCCTTTGGGAACGCTTTTTGGGTTTCAAACCCAAATCGCAAGAACATAAACTTTTACTTGATGAAGATTTTGATGGCATCAAGGAATTAGATAACCCCATTCCTGCGTGGTTCAACTGGTTTTTTGGTGTAACTATTGCTTTTGCAGTATTGTACTTGCCTATTTACCACGTATGGAAGATTTGGGATTTACAAGATGCCGAATACGAAAAAGAAGTCAAAATTGCAGAAATCAAAAAAGAAGAATATCTAAAAAAAGTAGCTAACAGCATTGATGAAAAAAATGTAAAACTTATCACCGATGCGGCTCAAATTCAGAAAGGAGCAGAACTGTATAAAGCCAATTGTGCCGCTTGCCACGGACAAAAAGGCGAAGGACTCGTAGGTCCGAACCTTACGGATGAATATTGGCTCTACGGTGGTAAAATTAATGATATTTTCAAAACTATCAAGTATGGTACGCAAAAAGGTATGCCTGGTTGGCAAAAACAGCTCAACCCACTTCAAATTCAACTTGTAAGTAGTTATATTTATTCGCTCAAAGGCACTAACCCTCCTAATGCCAAAGAGCCACAAGGTACCAAAGAAAGTAGCAAAGATGGAGAAAACAATGAAAATAAAGCCGTTTCGCAAGCCAACTAAACGATACTTCTAAACCATAAAAAAGGTAGCCTGCTGGGGGCTACCTTCATTTTTAGTTTCCTTGAATAATCAACTTTTCTGTGAAAATTTCCTTTTCCGTCTGTATTTGTAAGATATACAAACCTCTTGGTAAATGGTTTAGACTTATAACCTTTCTTTCGCTTGCATTCTCTATGCTAATCGGTATCTTGTTGCCGTTCAAATCTTGCAAAGAAATTTTTTGGATTTCCTCCCCAAATTCAACAAACACTTTATCGTTGGTAGGATTGGGATAAATACCAATTGTAGATCTGCCTGCAAATTGTACATTTACTACGCGAGAAAATTTGTAGGAGCCATCTTTATCAAAAATTTTCAAACGATAATAAGCCAAAGTAAAAGGTATTTCTGTATCTAAATAGCTGAAATACAATTGATTATTCCATCTCTGTTGATGTATTTCTTGCCAATTTTGTAAGTTATCTGAACGTTCCAAAACAAATTTATCCACATTGATAGCTGTCTGCACAAGCCACTCTATTCGGGCAGTTTGTTTGGAGACTGCTTTTGCACGGAAATAGGCTAGCTCCACAGGTAAGGGCGATGAGGAATTGAAAAATACATTTGTGCCGATATTTTCTCCATCTGCCGCTCTGTCGCAAGGATTACTATGGTTATTGCAACCGCCTTGCCCTTGTGTAGTAGCCACAGAAACATTAGCAGGTGCAGGTGTGGTAAAGAAAATTACACCTTGCCCACCACCACCGCCGCCACCGTGTGTAGATGAATTTACAGAACCGCCATTACCTCCATTGGCAGTTACCGAAATAGGGCAAGTAGGCGAAACACTCCAATTTGCAACAATAAACACAATTGAGCCTCCTGCACCACCGCCGCCGCAGCCGTCCCATCCATTCCCCAATGGGGCGTTGTTTCCATTGGCAGTTATGTTCAAGATACCACAAGCACCTGTGGTTTGAATAGTATTAGCTCTTATGATAATAATTCCTCCACCATTGCCACCATAAGATTCAAATCCATTATTTCTTTCACCAGCACCACCGCCGCCACCCATGAAAATGCGATTGATATTGATATGGGCATTCAAGCCAATTCCTCCTTGCCCACCAGCATTTCGAGGGATAGTATTGCAATTCCAACCCCAGCCACCAAGACCACCTGCACTATAATTACCACCACCGCCGCCACCACCATTATGGCTATTTCCACCGCCACCACCATTAAGTATTTTTCCACGAGCCGCTACATAATTAGGATTAGTATTACGATAGATACCTTCTCCTTTGGGAGCTCTTGGACCTGGAAGAGAATCAAAGAAAGGAGTATTCTCGCAAGTAGGGGAAGGCATATCTGTCCAATTACTACTGCTATTATCATCATTCGGTGCTCCTCTAAAACCTGCACCATCGGCAGAAAGGTTATGACCCAAAGTAAATATTCCAGGTACATCTATGGCTAAAACTCCCCCAATCGCTCCATTCCAAGGCAAGGCACGCATATTGAAGGTAGATGTATAATGAGGCGAACCAAAACGTCTGAATGTAATTGCTTGTACAGAACTATTAGCCCCTATATTATAGGTATTAGTGGGAGCGGCATCTAAAGTCAGCACTCGAGGCGGTCCTGCAACTTGTGAAACAATTTGCCTTATTTCGTACACACCCGCCGAATGAATGCTACCTAAATTACCAAAAGTAGCATCATTGGCTGTTGAACCTATCACGTTATCTTGCATTTGCATCAAGATAATGTAATCGCCGTTATCAAAGGTATCGGCTGTCTCATCAATTTCACCAACAGTGCTAGAAAGGGTAATTTGATTTCCAACAATATTGGTTACTCGGGCATATCCATTGACTACCACCTGAGCAGAAGAATTACTTGCCCAAACTGAAAACAATGATATGCATAAACATCTATACTTAAACATATGTGTATTTTTTGCAATATATACGTAAAGATAACGAAAGGTAAACGTTTAATGTATAATTTTTCGATGAAATAGGCATTTTTCTCGATGAAATTGTAACAAACATGAAGGTTTTATCTTTGAAACCAATTAAGTTGGGCATAAAAAAACCTTTATCTTTCAGGTGATAAAGGTTTTTCAAGAAACAATCATTAGACAAGCTAAACCAACATTGAAGCTACTCTGGGAGCGGCAGAAAGGATTTCTTCGTTGGCAAAATCTGCATATTTAGAAAAATTTTTCACAAATGCCGCCGCTAGTTCATTGGCTTTGAGGTCATATTGGATTTTATCTGCCCAAGTATCACGAGGGTTTAGCACTTCACTCGGAACATTTGGGCAAGACTGCGGTACCGCTATCCCAAAAACAGGGTGATTGATGTATTTTACATTGTCCAATTTACCTTCCATTGCGGCAGTAAGCATCGCACGTGTATATTTGAGTTTCATACGAGAGCCCACCCCATACGGACCGCCCGTCCAACCTGTATTTACCAGCCAAACATTTACTTGATGCTCACGCATTTTCTTACCTAACAGCTCGGCATATTTGGTAGGATGTAAAGGCAAAAATGCCGCACCAAAACAAGCCGAAAAAGTTGCTTGTGGCTCCACCACCCCTACTTCCGTACCTGCTACTTTGGCAGTATAGCCCGATATGAAAAAGTACATAGCTTGTCCAGGTGTAAGTTTGGATATAGGTGGAAGCACCCCAAAAGCATCAGCAGTAAGAAAAAAAATATTTTTGGGTATACCCGCCACTGAAGACTCCAATGCGTTGTTGATAAAATGAATAGGATAGCCTACCCGTGTATTTTCGGTTACAGAAATATTGGTATAATCAGGAATACGTGTATCAGGATAACAACGCGTATTTTCTAAAACTGCTCCAAACTTGATAGCATCCCAAATTTGAGGTTCATTCTCACGAGTAATATTTGCTACTTTAGCATAACAGCCTCCTTCAAAGTTGAATATGCCTTTTTCTGTCCAACCATGTTCATCATCACCAATCAGACTGCGATTAGGATCGGCAGAAAGCGTAGTTTTGCCTGTTCCCGAAAGCCCAAAGAATATCGCTACATCTCCTTCTTTGCCTACATTAGCAGAACAGTGCATAGAAAGAGTATTTCTTTCATGAGGCAAAATATAATTAAGCACCGTAAAAATACCCTTTTTCATTTCGCCTGCATACGCCGAGCCACCAATAAGAATAATGCGTTTGGTAAAGTTGATAATAGTAAAATTTGCTTGGCGAGTGCCATCTACGGCAGGATCAGCCTGAAATTCTGGAATATTGATAATGGTAAAATTAGGCTCGAAATTTTCTAATTCAGAAGCAGAAGGCCTTAAAAAAAGATTATAACAAAACAAATTGTGCCAAGCCATTGTATTGATAAAACGTAAATTCAGACGGTAATTTTCATCTGCACCTGCATAAGCATCGCGTACAAAAATTTCTTTATCTTCCAAAAACTTTATCATTTTACTATGCAAAGCATCAAATTTAGCCTCATCAAAAGGTTGGTTAATATCGCCCCACCAAACAGAATCTTTGGTTTTAGCGTCCAGCACAGTAAATTTATCTTTGGGAGAGCGTCCTGTAAATTTACCCGTATCACACATCAAAGCTCCATTATCGGAAAGTGTGCCTTCTTTACGAGCAAGGGCTTGCTCTACAAGCTCGGCAGGAGAAAGATTCCAATAGGCTTTTGCCACTTTGTATATACCAATGGCTTGTAAACCACTTTTAAGGGATTTTTTACCGATTTCTTCCATAAAATGATAGTTGTGTTGAAAATTGAAAACTTTTGCAAAGATACAAAAAACTTCGGTATCCGCAAAACACACTTTCAGATGCACCCAACCCAGACCTATGAGGTTTTAAAAACCTCATAGGTCTTTAAATCTCAAGAAATAGTTTCAATATTTATTTCTTTTGTGTTTTCTGTCATTTGTAATGCTTGCTCTATAACACGCATACGCATGCGTAATGTAGCTATCCACAAAGATAAGCCCAAAAAGCCAGTCACAGCCGGATAAAAAACCATACGCATATTACCATTGAGGTCGTAGGCATTGAAACCAGGATTTCCACCATTGCCTGGATGTACACTATCGTAAAGGCGAGGCATTACAAAAATAAGTGGAATATACACCGCATAAGCAAAAATATTATAGACTGCTGAAATACGAGCCGCCTGCTCTTTGTTTTCAATGGCAGACCGCAGTATAAAGTAAGCCAAATAAATAAGCATAGCTACTGCCGCACCATAAATCTTGACATCACGAGGCAGGAAATCACCCCATGTAAATTTTCCCCATATCATTCCTGTAATAAGGCCCAACATTCCATATAATATCCCTACTTCGGCAAAAGAAACTGCTTTTATATTTGCAAATTCATGATTTTTAAGTAAATACAAAATAGAATAAATTACTGAAAGAGTTAGCACAAACACCATTCCAAACCACATAGGCACATGAAAGTACAAATTCCGAGCAGTATGGTCTAAATTACCTGTTTGCAGACGAGGAACATCCACCAGAAAACCTGCTATCACTGCGTACATCAACAAAATAATAGTAGCCCATTTCCACCAAACCAAGCGAAACATACAAGAAAGTTTTAAGGTTGAAAAATTTTAAGTTTTTAGCTCTGTTGCTTAACTTTTTGAGTGAGTTTTTAGTTTGCAAAATTAGCAAATAAAGCTCAAAATTTGATAATCTTACTAAAAACTTCTGTGGAATGCCGATTTTTTTGTTTTTTTGCAAAAATTTTAGTCAATGAAAATCAAAGAAAGTTTATTTGCGTGGCTTTCGCATCGCTATGAAGTAGTAGTACGAGATGAAGAAAATTTTGAGGAAAAGCGTACTTTTTCGTACAGCCATACCAAAGCCTTGGTTTTTGTAGTACCAATACTCGTGCTGATATTTATGTCGGGCTTTTGGCTTGCTCCTCGTCAAAATAGCAAAATATTACAAAGCTCACAAGAGCTACAAATGAAAAAACAACTTCTTTCTCTCAGCAATACCGTAGATTCTTTGCTTGAAGTCACAAGTCAATATGAACGTTATTATCAAAATTTTAGAAAAGCGATTGAAGGAAATGTCAAAGATTTACGAAGCGATACTTCTAGAACTATCAAAAACCAAATTGCACAAACTGATACCATCCAAGATTATATTTCACAAGCCGATTTGAACTTGCGAAAAGAATATGAGAGTATGAATATTAGTCTCAAAGAAACAAAAATGAACAAAGAAAGAAGCCAGTTACAAAGTATCTCATTTTTCCCTCCTCTCAAAGGTACTATCACCGAACGCTTTGACGCCAAAAACAACCATTTTGGTATTGATTTGGTTGCTAAGGCTAATGAGCCTATCAAAGCCGCTGCCGATGGTACCGTCATTTTTGCTTCTTGGACAGAAGACACGGGCAATGTGATTGCCATTCAGCATCAAGGCGAAATGGTAACTTTTTACAAACACAATGCCGCTCTTTTCAAAAAAGTAGGCGACTTTGTAAAAGCCGGCGATGTCATAGCTATTATAGGCAATACAGGTAGGCTCTCCTCAGGACCTCACCTCCATTTTGAACTTTGGTACAAAGGAAATGCAATAAATCCTGAAAAATTTGTTTCTTTTTAAGAAAAAAATTTGTATCTTTCCGCCGTGTTCTACTCAATAATTCAGAATTTCACTCGTTTCTCTCAAACTAAAACCAAATTTTTATCAAAACTAAAAGACTGTTACATTATGGCAATGTTTGGAAGCTCACATAAAGATACCTCTAAAAATCCTAAAAATCAAGAAATCGACAAGATTTCTAATGCTAGCACCAATATTGGCAAAGGGGCTACATTACAAGGAAATATCGATACCTTCGGCAATGTACGTGTAGATGGTAAACTCATTGGCGATATCAAAAGTAAATCCAAAGTAGCTACGGGCAATGCGTCTTTGGTAGAAGGCAGTATCACTGCCCAAAATGCTGAAATTGAAGGCGAGGTAAAAGGTTCTTTGGAAATTGCCGAACTTTTGGTATTAAAATCTACTGCCGTTATCAACGGCGATATTATTACTTCCAAAATGGTAGTAGAAGCAGGAGCTATTTTCAACGGAAAATGCCAAATGGGAGATATTAACCAAATCAAGAAAATGATGAGCGAGCAAAAAGATACAAAAACCGAAAATACTACGAACCATAAAAATGAAAATAGCAAAGAGGAAGTATCTGTAAACTCTGTTTTCAGCGATTTGAAAATTTAGTTCTGACAAGGCTTTCAATACTCTCAACTTCAAAGGCAATTTTATCAGATTGCCTTTTTTATTCTGTTTTCGTTTGAGATAAAAATAAGAGTGCTTATGAAATTGGCAATAAAACTACCTTTTATCAAAAAAGACGCTTTTGGTCATATTATTTCGCTGAAAAAACTACTTATTTCATTGATTGGAAGCCTTACTTTTCCTCGTCTGAATTGGCTCAACAAAACCCAAGTAAAAGGTCGTGAAATTTTGGAAACTCTTCCTAGCAAAGGCGTTCTTTTTGTTTCGAACCATCAGACCTATTTTGCCGATGTAATTGCGATGCTTCATATTTTTTGCACTGTGGGCTCAAAAATCACCAAAAATCATCGAAATCCTTTGTATTTACTTCGCCCTCGCAGCAATGTTTATTTTGTAGCCGCCGAAGAAACCATGAAATCAGGTTTGATACCTCGCCTGTTTGCATACGTAGGAGCTATCAAAGTAAAACGCACTTGGCGAGAGGCAGGAAAAGCCATCCAACGAGAAGTAGATTTGAAAGATATTGAAAATGTAGGACAAGCCTTGCAAGATGGTTGGGTAATTACCTTTCCACAAGGAACTACCAAAGCCTTCGCTCCAGGCAGAAAAGGTACTGCTCACATTATCAAAGAGTTCAAACCTGTGGTTGTGCCTGTGGTTATCAATGGTTTTCGTAGAGCTTTTGATAAAAAAGGGCTTTTTCTGAAAAAAACAGGTATTGCACTTTCAGTGATGTTCAAAGAGCCTCTTTTTATCAACTATGAAGATACAATAGAAAACATTTTAGCACAAGTGATGGATGCTATTGAGCAATCAGAGCGTTTTCAGTTCAAGTTTGAAGACAAAACAAGTTTATCAGGAAAATAATGTTTGCCTCTCACCGAGAATTATTCTTACGTTTCCTTGCCCAAACTTCGCCTTCGCCTTTGCTTTTGGAAGTAGAAAGAGCCGAAGGTATTTACCTGTATGCTCCCAATGGTAAAAAATACATAGACCTTATTTCCGGTATTAGTGTAAGCAACGTAGGGCATCGCCACCCCAAAGTAATTGAAGCTATTCAGGCTCAACTACAAAAGTATTTGCATCTGATGGTTTATGGTGAATATGTGCAAAGTCCGCAAGTGCTTTTAGCTCAAAAATTAGTGGAAAATCTGCCTGCAAGTTTAGATAATGTTTATTTTACCAATTCAGGAAGCGAAGCCGTAGAAGGTGCTTTGAAACTTGCCAAACGCTTTACAGGCAGAACGGAAATTATTAGCTGTTACAATGCTTACCACGGCTCTACCCAAGGGGCTCTTTCGGTAGGAGGCAACGAATACTTCAAAAGGGCGTATCGTCCTTTACTTCCTATGGTAAAGCATATACATTATGGCAGTTATTCAGATTTGGAGCAGATTACAGAAAAAACCGCTTGCGTTATCATTGAAACTATACAAGGCGAAGCAGGTGTAAAAGTAGCTTGCTCCAATTATTTTGAACAACTTGCCAAACGTTGTAAAGAAAAAGAAACTTTGCTTATTTTAGATGAAATTCAAGCAGGTTTCGGCAGAACGGGCAAATTATGGGCTTTTGAACACTTTGGCATAGTACCTGATATTTTGATACTTGCCAAAGGAATGGGAGGTGGTATGCCTATCGGGGCATTTATTGCTAATCGGAGCATAATGCAAACCTTTACCGAAAAACCTGTTTTGGGACATATTACCACTTTTGGCGGACACCCTGTAAGCACTGCGGCCGCAAAAGCTACCCTGGAAATAATTTTAAAGGAAAAACTAGCCGAGCAAGCCGAAACAAAAGCCCAAATTTTCTTACAAAAACTCAAACACCCACTCATACGCCAAATTCGTCACAAGGGTTTGCTTATGGCGGTAGAATTTGAAAATTTTGCTTTGCTAAAAAAAATTATTGATAAAGCCCTTGACTTAGGCATCATTACAGATTGGTTTTTATTTTGTGATAACGCTATGCGTATTGCCCCACCTCTCACAATTTCGGAAGACGAAATCAAGACTGCCTGCCAACTCATTTTAGAAGCTGTTGAGCGTGTTTATCGTTCAACTTAAAAAATTGAAATTTTACCGAGAAATTTTGCTGTTTGGGCAAAAATAGACTTGTAAGAAGTTGTTTGAAAAAAAAATTATGCCTAACTTCACGAAAATAATCTAACTCCCCACATGTATGTTTGATTTAAAGAAAATGGCTGAAAAAGCTCTCAAAGCCAAAGTAGAAGAGGCAGTAAGAGGCAGAGTTCGCGATTTGGAGGTAATCGTGAATGGCACCGAAGTAACCATTCGTGGTGAAGTAGAAACCGCCGCCGATAAGCAAGCTGTACTTGCCGATTTGCAAAATGTAGAAGGTTTGACCAAAATAATCACAGGCTTGAACGTTGCCGAAGAAGTTCATAAAACCCAAGCCAAAGAGAAAACCTACACTGTACAAGCAGGAGACACACTCTGGGGCATTGCCCAAAAATTTTTAGGAAATGGTGCTTTATACACCAAAATCTATGAAGCCAACAAAGATGTGATCGGTAGCAATCCCGATATTATCAAAGTAGGTATGGTATTGAAAATACCTCAATAAGAAATAACCATACAGAGATGTTATCGCTCAAAGCTGATAGCATCTCTCTCTTTTTCTATGAAAGACTTTGAATAGTCGCTACAAGCAACCTATCTTGCCCTGATTCAAAGTTTTTCACCTGCATTTGTACATCAAAGCGAAAACCGCTTTTGGTTACTGCTTTAACTTTTCTCACATCAGCGACTACTCCACTCTCTATTCTACGGGTACGAGTAGCCGCAAAATCGTTTCTTATTTCATCAGGCAGTATATCCAGCAGATTTCTTATACTTACTTCTTGCAACTCTCCTGATTCATAGCCAAACATACTTTCTGCCTGCCGATTGGCAAATTGAATAATACCTTTCTCCGAATATACCAAAATGGCATCGCTTACACTATCTAAAATCAGCCGAAGTTTAGCTATTTCTCTTTCACTCTGCAAGAGATTTTTTTCTAGTTCTTCTTGCGAACGAATCAACTCTTGTGTATTCTGACGCAAATATTCCTCTTGTTCACGGATTGCATCAGTCTTTAATTTCATTTCTGAAAGTAAACGGCGAGTGGAGTCGTTGGCAAATACAGAAATAATCGTGGAAGCTGTTACTTCTGCAATATTTTTTACAAAATCAATCTGATACTGTTCGAATTCAGTAAAACTTCCTAGCTCAAAACAACCAATCACTTCGTTATTGTATTCCAAAGGTACTATCAAGATACTTTTGGGCTGTAAATTACCTAAACCAGATTTTATCATAGCATAATCAGGAGGAACTTGTTTGATATGCACTACACCACCTTCCAGAAAGGCTTGCCCCAAAAGCCCCTCGCCCAAGCGAATTTGCTTTTGCATACTTTTCTTTTTATCAAAAGCATACATTCCTTTCAGTTCTAGGAAAGGTTCTTTTTCATTTTTGTTTAATACAAAAATTCCTCCTTGATTGATGCCCAAATAACGCACCGTTTCAGAGATTACTTCGGTACAAAGCTGTTCTAAGTTATCAGTATTTCGTCGTAATATTTCAGAAAATTTGGCAAGCCCCGCTGTTGCCCAAGCCCGCAGCTGCTCTTGCTCATATACGGCTTTCAAACTATTACGCATTTCGGCAAGCGAAGTTCCCAGTTCCCCTTTTCCACCAAAAACGGCTACCTCCGAATCAAAACGACCTTGCCCCACTTCGGTGGCAAAGGTTTTAATTACTTGTAGGTTTTGAGCGAGTTCATTTACTGCTTGCACCATAGAGTTTAGTTCATCTTTGGCTTCGGGAATGGGAGGAGGAATATCGCCTTTGGTAAGAATACGCAGGCTATCACGCATACTACGAATGCGTCTGAGAATAAGTAAAATGAGCAAAGAGCCAATAAATGCCGCTACTGCTACTGCTACTACAAACTCTCCTGCTACAATCCAATCTCGCCAATATACCAAATTTCGGTATTTTTCATCATATTCTATTTCTATATTATCTTGCTGGTTGATAATTTCGGTGGCAGTTTTTCGTATATCCGCTACAAGCAACCCAACATCTGTTTGTAAAGATTTTTGTAAAAGTTGGTTTACATTATCTATCCCTACAATCTGCTTACGCCGAATATACACACTTTTGAGCTGATTGAGTTCTGCTTTCAGATTGGCAAGTTGATTGTCGATTTTAGAGAAAAGCACCGATAGCGTATTATTTTTAAGTTTTCTTACGTATTTTTCCAAAGAATCTCGGTTAGCTCTTACACCATTGAGCCATATATTTTCATATTCTTTGAGAAACTGTTCATCATTGAACACAAATGCCTTCTCAATTGCAACAATACTTTCTTGTACTTTATTATTGAGAGCAGATGTAAAAAATTTAATAGGAACAATACGTTCCAAAACAAAATTCCGATTTTCAAGCATCAACCCCCACTGATAGTTTGCTCCTTGAATTAGAATAAAAGAAATAAGTGCCATAGAAAGAAAGCCTCCCGTTAGCCTTCCCTGAATAGTAGTAAAATCTATACGAAAATAGTATAGAATACGCTTGAGCAAACTATGTTTTTTACGTGAAACGGTTATTTCTGCCATAACTTACAAATTGTTGTAGAACTCAAAAATACGAATCATATCAGCACGTTGCCGTAAATTTAAGCGATTTTTCTTGATGAACTCTACAAGACGAGGCTCTTGCATTTGTTGGAAAAAATGCTTTTTCTTATTCGTTTTTAATTTTACTATTTTACCATTAGGTTTTAGGGCATAAAATTCGCTGACTATCCGATACGAGAAAGTGGTAGGTCCCATTCCATACCAACCCCAACCTGGTTGCGGATTGACACGCGTTTCTAAATACTCTGTTGATAATAATGTAGCTTTTTTCCCTTCGTACACCAGTTCAAAAAATTGCACAGTTTCGTAATTGATATTCGGATTTTTCTGATAAGGTAAAGCTACAAAACGCCTACCCACTCGTACTCTTTCATCAAAAAATTCAAAATAATCTACTTGCCTTGCACTAAACGTTTTAGTTACTCCCCCAGTTTCTATCATTACGGTTTGTTTTTCGGTATCGTATTTGAGCTTTCCCGAATACAAATTACCTTCTTTATCCATTACTCGCCCTTGCAGTATCCTGCCTTCTGCTAAAATTTGAGCCTGTAAGCCACTCTTCGTCAAGCAAAAAGCTATGCTAATTATTACAAAGGCATACTTCATATACTTTATTTAGGTTTGCATTTTTACAAAGATAATCAATAAAAATCAGCTTACAAAATTTTAGAAACTACGATACGAGTTTATGACAAAATTCTTACTTCAACATGAGTTAATCAAGCAATATCTTGAAAAAGTGTAATATTTATAGATAATCGAAGCTCTTTGATACCTGATTTTGGTTTTAGAAAACTTGTAGGCGGTAATTCCCAAGCACCAATTGCAGGTTTTGTGTTTTCTAGCTTTGGTAGTAGGTCTTTCTTTTTTCTTAAAAATAAGACTTTCATCTGCTGATACCGCCTGTGTCTTTGTTTCTTGTTTGGTATTAAATTAAAGAGATCTGATTAGAAAAGCATTTATCCTTTCTTCGGTTTCATTGATTTGCAGGCAGATTTAGCTAAAAAACATTAGACTTTTTATTAACTTTGAAAGGCTTATAATTAAATATGTGAAAAGTGCAACTCACATTTAATCGTTTTTTACTTTAAGTCTTTTTACAAAAAACGCTCTATCGATATTTTAAACTTGCATTTCAAGTTAAATTTTTTTCATAGACGAGAATCTGTCTTGTAGAGTAAATAGGCAAGTAAAAACCTACAAGTTTTTGCCAACTTGTAGGTTAGAAATCAAAGACAGACTGCTTTTAGGATTGAGTTGTATCATTTTCTTCGTTAGTAGAAGGTGTTTCTGTATTATCAGCAAATGTATGAGTTGCTTCAGTTTTGTTTTTCTTTCCCCCTCTTCTACTACGACGTGATTTTTTCTCGGTTTTGGCTTGTTTTTGGAATGTTTCGTTAAAGTCAACCAGTTCTATAATTGCAGTTTCAGAGCCATCGCCCAAACGGGTACCCAATTTAATAATACGTGTATAACCACCATTACGATTACCTACTTTTGCAGAAACTTCTGAAAAAAGTTCTTTGATAGCTTCTTTATTCTGCAAATAAGCAAATACGGTTCTACGATTATGCATTGCTCGAAGTGTAGTAGTATTGTTGCTTTCTTTGGCTCGGGTAATCAGCGGCTCTACATATACTCGCAAGGCTTTCGCTTTAGCAAGTGTAGTAGTAATACGCTTTTCCAAAATCAGGGAACTTGCCATGTTCGCCAGCATTGCTCTACGGTGTGAGGCAGTTCTATTTAGGTTTTTTACTTTGTCTCCGTGTCTCATAAAAATTAAAATGTTTTAAGAAGCAGAAGCTTCCAATCCAACCATTATTCTTCGTCAAGTTTATATTTGCTAACATCCATTCCAAAATGCAATCCTTTTTCGGCTACGAGTTGCTCCAATTCAGTCAGAGATTTTCTACCAAAATTTCTAAATTTCATCATATCGGCGATTTCTAACTGCACAAGATCTCCAAGTGTCTTAATATCAGCAGATTTGAGGCAGTTGTAAGCACGCACCGAAAGGTCAAGGTCAGCCAGCGGGGTTTTGAGCAGTTTTCTCATACGCAACACTTCCTCATCAACGGTAACGGTCTCTTCTTTCTGTACTACATCAAAGGTCATAGTTTGGTCAGAGAATAGCATGAAGTGCTGTATAAGAATACGAGCGGCATTTTTTAGAGCCTCTTCGGGATGAATGGTACCATCGGTTTCTATTTCGATAATCAACTTTTCATAATCAATTTTTTGCTCTACCCTTGTATTTTCTACTGCATATCGTACATTTTTGATAGGCGTAAAGATAGCATCGACAGCTATAAAATTTAGCGTTTGGTCAGGAAGTTTATGCTCTTCTGCGGGTACATAGCCACGACCTTTTTCTACGATTAGCTCCATATCTAGCACCACAGACTTATCCATTTCACAGATCACCAAATCAGGGTTGGTAATCTGATAGGAAGTGCAGAATTTGGCAATATCCCCAGCAGTAAGTACATCTTTATTTTTGATTTGTATGTTTATTTTGTTTTCAACGATATCAGCAATTTTTTTAAACCGAACTTTTTTCAGATTGAGAACAATTTCTGTAACATCTTGCACTACGCCAGGAATAGTAGAAAATTCGTGTAGAACGCCTTGAATTCTAAAAGCTGTAACGGCATAGCCCTCCAAAGAAGAGCGTAATACTCTACGCAAAGCATTCCCAATAGTTACTCCATAACCTCTTTCAAGAGGCTTGAACTCAAACAAGCCGTGAAAATCATCGGCTTTTTCCATCACTACTTTGCTGGGCATTTGAAACGCTAAAATAGACATATCTTTACGATTTTGAAAGTTCTGTATTGCATTTTGAAGGTTTGGGTCAGGCAAATCTTCAAAATTATGATTATTTAGAGTACAATTCTACAATGAGTTGCTCTTGGATATTTTCAGGAATTTGCTCTCTTTCAGGGTAAGAAACAAATTTACCTTGCATAAGCTTGCTATCCCACTCCAACCAGTTAAATCGGTTTGAGCGTCTTGCTAAGCTATTTACAATCACCTCCAAAGATTTAGATTTTTCACGTACTCCTACTATATCGCCTGGACGTAACTGATAAGAGGGTATATTCACAATTTCACCATTTACGGTAATATGCTTATGAGAAACTAACTGACGAGCGGCTCTGCGTGAAGGAGCAATTCCCAAACGATATACCGTGTTATCCAGACGTGCTTCTAGGAGTTTGAGTAAGTTTTCGCCCGTGATACCTTCTTTGATACTTGCTTTATGGAAAATTCTTGCAAATTGCCTTTCCAATACACCATAGATGTATTTTACTTTTTGTTTTGCGGCAAGCTGAACAGCATATTCTGATTGCTTTCTTTTCTTGCCTCTGCCGTGTATACCTGGAGCATAGTTTTTCTTTTGCACATATTTATTGGCTCCTAGGATAGCTTCTCCGAACCTACGTCCTATTTTTGCTTTCGGACCAGTGTATCTTGCCATTTTTGTAAAGAGTTAGAAAGTGAAACTTATAGAATTAGTCTTGCAAGCCTACCACTCGAATAAAACTGATTGGTTTCTTACAATCCATAATTCTCAAAAATTTTTCATTAGACACGTCTTCTTTTAGGAGGACGACAGCCATTGTGAGGCAAGGGGGTAACATCCTGGATAGTCATTACCTCTATACCTGTAGCCTGTACAGTTCTGATAGCAGATTCCCTGCCCGAACCAGGTCCTTTCACAAATACATCTGCTTTACGAAGTCCTAAATCGAAAGCCCTTTTAGCACAATCCGAAGCAGTTACTTGAGCGGCATAAGGGGTATTCTTTTTTGAGCCTCTAAAGCCCATTTTACCTGCCGAAGACCAAGCGATTACTTGTCCGTTGTTGTTGGTAATGGTGATGATGATATTGTTGAAAGACGCTTTGATATGTACTTGCCCCACGGGGTCTACTTGTACCAAACGCTTTTTTACTTTTTCTTTTTTGTTATCTTTCGCTGCCATAATTTCAGAAGTTAAAACTTTCCCTACTATTTAGTAGCTTTTTTCTTGTTAGCCACGGTCTTACGTTTGCCTTTACGGGTACGAGAGTTATTTTTGGTACTCTGCCCTCTCACAGGCAAGCCTTTGCGGTGGCGAATACCACGATAGCAACCAATATCCATCAAACGCTTGATGCTCAATTGCACTTGTGAACGAAGTTGCCCTTCGATGGTGTATTCGTCGTTGATAATATTTCGAACTTTTACCGCTTCATCATCGGACCATTCAGCCACTTTCTTATCCCAAGAGATACCCGCTTTGGAAAGAATTTTTTGGGCTGAGCTACGACCAATTCCATAGATGTACGTGAGAGCGATTTCTCCACGCTTATTGTTGGGAATATCTACACCAGCAATTCTCATAACTAACCTTGTCTTTGTTTGTATTTAGGATTTTTTTTGTTAATCACATAGATTTTTCCTTTTCTACGGATTATCTTGCAGTCTGCACTGCGTTTTTTTACTGAAGCACGTACTTTCATATCCGTAAACTTTATTTGTAACGATAAACGATTCTGCCTTTGGTTAAATCATAAGGTGACATTTCCACTTTTACCTTATCACCAGGCAAAATTTTGATGTAGTTCATACGCATTTTGCCCGAAATGTGAGCAATGATTTCGTGTCCGTTTTGAAGCTCAACTCTAAACATTGCGTTAGAAAGAGCTTCTGTGATAATTCCGTCTTGTTCAATGGACGCTTGCTTTGCCATATTTTTTTGCTAAAACTTCTTCGATATATTCAAAAGTAGTCAGAATCGTTGCTTTTCCACTTACTACCGCTACGGTATGCTCGAAATGTGCGGCAGGGGTTCTATCTGCGGTACGGATTGTCCAAGCATCTTGCTCTTGTACAACTTCTTTTTTCCCCATGCTTACCATGGGTTCAATCGCAATTACTACCCCATTTCTAAGCATTATTCCTTTTCCACGTTTGCCATGATTGGGTACATCTGGTTTTTCGTGCAAATTTTTCCCAACACCGTGCCCTGCCAGTTCTCTGATTACAGAAAAACCAAAGCTTTCTACATATTTCTGAATAGCGTAGCTGATATCGCCTACTCTTGCTCCAAAACGCACTTGCTCAATACCTTTGTACAAAGCGGCTTTGGTTACGTCTAAAAGTTTTTGTACTTCGGGCTTCACCTCGCCTACTGCGTATGTGTAAGCACTATCGCTATGAAAACCATCTTTGAATACGCCACAATCAATAGAAACTATATCGCCTTCTTGTAGTTCATAGTCACCAGGTATTCCGTGTACTACTTGTTCATTCACCGAAATACACAAAGCCGCAGGATATGGCGGAGATTCTTTCAGCTGATAGCCCTTGAATGAAGGTTTGGCATTATTATCTCTGATAAATTCTTCCGCTATCTGATTGAGCTTTGCAGTTTTCACGCCAGGTTCAATCCATTTAGCTACTTCGGCGTGGGTTTTACCTAAGATCTGAGCATTTGCTCTGATAATTTCTATTTCTGCGTTGGTTTTCAAAATTACATCTTTCATTATTGTACTGCCGCCAAAGTAGATATATCACTAATTTTACCCGATTGCATCAGACCTTCGTAATGCTTCATTAGCAAGTAACTCTCTATTTGCTGTAAAGTATCCAATACTACCCCCACCATAATCAAAAGAGAAGTTCCACCGAAAAACATTGCAAAATTAGAATCTGTACCCATTGTTACTCGTACCACCGAAGGCACAATAGCAATAAATGCTAAAAACAACGAGCCAGGTAAGGTTATTTTTGACAATACGCTATCGATGTACTCAGCGGTAGGCTCACCAGGCTTTACCCCAGGTATAAATCCACCATTTCTTTTCATATCATCGGCTATCTGTTTAGGATTGATAGTAATAGCCGTATAGAAATAGGTGAATAAGAGAATCATAATTGCAAAAATCAGGTTGTATTGCCAGCTGAATTGGTTAGAAAAAACCGTTACGATGGCTTGTGCAAACTGACTTTTTTCTGAAAATAAACCTGCAAGCAATGAAGGCAAAAACATCAAGGATTGAGCAAAAATAATAGGCATTACTCCTGCTGTATTGAGTTTAAGCGGCAGATACTGTCTTTGCCCACCATATACTTTATTACCTACAACCTGCTTAGCATACTGGATAGTTATTCGGCGTACTGCCTGCGTTACCATCACTACTAAAAGCACAATGAAAAATAATAGCACAAATTCCATTACAAGCAAGAACGGACTACCCGGTGCGGCTTTGCTTCCGAAACGTGCAGTAAGTTCCAAATAAATTGCTTGCGGAAAGCGTGAAACAATGCCTATCATTATGAGCATCGAAACCCCGTTACCTATCCCCTTATCGGTAATTTTATCGCCAAGCCACATACAAAACATCGTACCAGCAGTGAGAATAACCATTGCATAAAGCGTAAAGAAAGCAGGACTAATGTTAGGGTTCAAAGCGACAAAAATATCAGGATTTTGTAAATAGGCATAAGACTGAACCAAAGTAAATGCAATCGTCAGGTACTTAGTCAGTTGATTTAATTTCTTTCTGCCATTTTCGCCTTCTTTCTGCATTTTCTGAAAACTTGGCAAGGCTACCGAAAGCAATTGAACTGCAATAGAAGCCGATATGTAGGGCATTATTCCCAAAGCAAAAATAGCCACATTTTGAAAAGCTCCCCCTAAGAAAATGTCTAAAAACCCTCTTGCGGTATTACCTGCTTGCTTGACGAGCTTGTCGGGGTCTATACCAGGCAAAACAATGTGAGCTCCTACCCGAAACACAATCAGCAAGACGAACGTATTGATAATACGCTTTCTTAGCTCTTCAATGGCAAAAATGTTTTTTATGGTTTGAATAAACTTTTTCATATCCGTTAGATAGTAGTGGCAACGCCGCCCATTTTTTCAATTGCTTCTTTGGCTGTTTGGGAAAATGCGTGTGCAGTAACATCTAATTTGGCTTTCAACTCACCTCTTCCTAAAACCTTTATCAAATCTTTTTTACCTGCAAAGCCATGTTGTTGCAAGAAGGCAACATCAATGCTCTGCACACCGAATTGCTCGGCAAGTTCGGCAAGCGTATCTAAATTGATAGGCTTGTAGCTAACTTTAAAGGGGTTTTTGAAACCAAATTTCGGGATACGTCTTTGTAAAGGCATCTGCCCACCTTCAAAACCTCTTTTAGATTTGTAACCAGAGCGAGACTTTGCCCCTTTGTGTCCACGTGTAGAAGTTCCACCTCTACCTGAACCAGGACCGCGTCCTATTCTTTTTCTGTTTTTTACTGAACCTTCAGCAGGTTTTAATTCGTGTAATTTCATTGTTTTTTAGTTTTAACTCGCTTTCGCTGAACGCTATACTTTTTCTTGTTGAAAGGCTTGAAGTTTGGCATAAACTCAAACCTTAAACCATTTTATAGATTTTCCACTTTCACAAGGTGGCTAACTTTCTCTATCATGCCCTGAATTTGTGGGGTAAGGGTATGCTCACGGCTTTTGCCAATTCTTCCTAGCCCCAAAGAAGCCATAATTTTGTGTTGTCTTTCAGGACGACCAATTAGGCTACGTACTTGTGTAACTTTTACCTTTGTCATTGCTTCTATCCGTTAAAAACTTTCTGCAAACTTACTCCTCTCATCTGTGCAATTGTATGCGGAGCACGAAGTTTTAAGAGAGCATCAATCGTAGCTTTTACTACATTGTGAGGGTTTGATGAACCTTTAGATTTCGCCAAAACATCTTTCACACCTGCACTTTCAAGCACAGCACGCATCGCACCACCAGCAATAACACCTGTACCAGGAGCCGCAGGTTTTATGAATACTTTGCCTCCACAGAATTTTCCGTATGCTTCATGAGGAATAGTATGTTTGAGGATAGGTACTTGTACCAAATTCTTTTTGGCATCGTTGACACCTTTGGTGATAGCATCTGTCACTTCATTGGCTTTGCCCAATCCGTAACCTACAATGCCATCGCCATTGCCTACTACTACAATAGCGGCAAAGCTGAAACGCCTTCCTCCTTTTACTACCTTAGCAACACGCTGAATAGCTACTACTCTTTCTTTGAGTTCTACATCACTAACTCGGATATGTTTTTTATTGTTCATAAATTCAATTGTTTAAAATTGCAAACCTCCTTCTCTTGCTCCATCAGCTAAGGCCTTGACTTTACCATGATACAAATAACCGTTTCTATCAAAAACTACTGTTTTGATACCATGGGCAGTAGCTTTTTCGGCAAGTTTTTTCCCTACTTCTTTTGCTACTTCAACATTGAGTTTAGTAGCATTCAAATCAAAAGAAGAGGCACTTGCAAGCGTAACTCCACGCGTATCGTCTATGATTTGGGCGTAGATACGCGTATTAGAACGAAATACCGACAAACGAGGACGAGTAGGCGTACCCATCACTCTACCTCTAATTCTACGTTTGATTTTTTCTCTGCGAATATCTTTCTGCGTTGCCATAGCTCAATTATTTTTTAGACGCTGTTTTACCTGCTTTTCTTCTGATTACCTCGCCCACGAAACGAATACCTTTACCTTTGTAAGGCTCCACAGGACGCAATGAGCGGATTTTTGCGGCAATGTGCCCGATAAGTTGTTTATCTATACATTCCAAAGTAATGGTAGGGTTTTTCCCTTTTTCTGTAACCGCACTCGCCTTGATTTCAGGAGGTAAAGCAAAAAATATAGGGTGCGAATACCCTAAGGCAAGTTCCAGTACATTGCCAGATACACTGGCTTTGTAACCTACTCCAACTAATTCCAAATGTACTTTGTAGCCCTCTGTAACACCTATTACCATATTGTTTATCAAGGCACGATACAAGCCATGAAGTGCCTTGTGGCGTTTCTGGTCGGTAGGTCTTTCTACACGTACAACCCCGTTTTCTACTACTACCTTGATATCGGGGTCAATGGTTTGGCGAAGTTCGCCTTTGGGACCTTTCACACTCACCTCGTTACCGCTCACACTCACACTAACTTTGGCAGGTAGAGCAATGGGTTTCTTTCCAATTCTTGACATTTTTCTGAATTTTTGACGTTATACTAATAAACGTAGCACAACACTTCTCCACCTACATTCAAAGTGCGTGCCTCCTTATCGGTCATTACTCCTTTGGAAGTAGAGAGGATAGCTATCCCCAGACCGTTCAGGACTCTCGGCATATTTTCTACGCCTACGTATTTACGCAAACCAGGCGAACTCACTCGCTCTAGTTTGGTAATAGCAGATTCTTTGGTAGCAGGATGATACTTCAAAGCAATCTTAATGAGCCCCTGATGATTTGGCGTTTCTTCAAATTTGTAGTTCTGAATATACCCCTTTTCAAAAAGCACTTTGGTGATTGCTTTCTTTATATTTGAAGCAGGGATTTCCACAATTCTATGTTTTGCTTTGATAGCATTCCTGATTCTGGTCAGATAATCGGCTATAGGGTCTGTTGTTACCATATTCCTTGCATTAAAATATATTATGCCCTCAAATTGAGGACGCAAATATACGAATAAATTTTGATTGTCAAATAAAAAGGTAAAATTTTTTTAAACTATTCAAAATTTGCTACTCGATAATTGGGTAGTGTTAAATATGTAATGCTATATGTTTATTATAGTGGCAGATGAAATATTTAATTGCCCCGATGTGATTTTCTAATTTATTGGAAAAAGCCTATTCACTAAAAATCTATGAGGTTTTTTAATGCATAACAAATAAAGCCCTGCATTTTTAGATGAGGGCTTTTAGCATTACGATTTTAACTTTTTATTTGATTACAACTTTTTGCTGATAGATTTTTCTTTCAGTTTGAATTCGAGCAACGTATATGCCTTTAGTCAAAAGATTGTGCAGTTGTGTATCAACTCTGCCCATTTCGTTTGTTTGAATAGTTTTTTCAAATACTGCTCTTCCCAAGGCATCAGTGATAGTAAGCTTGCCATTTTCAAAAGGAATACTTTGTAGAGTAATGAGAACAGCCTCTCCGTTGCTGGGGTTCGGAATTACAAACATTCCTTCATTAAGCGAATTTATCAAATTTACAGCTCGAATTTGTGAATATTCTACATCGCCTTGCGTATTGGTACGTTTCAGGCGATAGTAAGAAACACCTTGCAGAGGATTTTTATCAATCCACTCAAATTTATCATCATTTTCAGGTTTTATAATACCAATGGCTTGGAAAGTTCTACCATCAGCAGAGCGTTCGATGATATGCGTTTCATTATTTACTTTTTGAGCAATACGCCAACGCAAAGTAACAAAAGAGTTTTGGGCTTGAGCCGTGAAATCTATCAAGCGAACAGGCAAAGGACGAATTTCTCTAACAAGAAGGAAAGGAGAGAAATTTTGTAAACCTACTGCTGTTACACTACCTATGCCTGCCACTACTGCTGGCGATGAGTTGGGGTAGGGAGCGTCCCAATCTGTGCCATTCCAATGCTGTGCGGCGATATTATCGGTTTGCGAAGGAGCAAGTGTGTTTTCTACACCTCTATAACGGAAAGTTACATTGGCACCAGGCAAAGGTAAAGGATTAAGACTTGAAGTGATATTCCACCATCTATCAATTACATCATTGATAGCTGTAGCCCCTGAAACCCCCGTTATGCTCGTTACACCTGCCGCCCAAGGAGTGTTATCGGGACCTGTGGCACGTGTTGCAATACAAATGGTGGTATTTGCGTTTGTCAATTTGTTAAATGTAACAGGAATGTATTCAGAAACTGAAACGCCAAACGGAAAGATGTATGCTCCTGTATTAGTACCTGTATTCCAACAGATACGACTATTATTGGTTGCGGCATTGGTTTCACTGCGAATGTAAGCGTTGTTGTTTCTTACAATAGCAGTAAGAGCAGGATTTTGAATAGAAAGGGTGTTGTTGTTGAGATTGAGCTCCCCATTCTCCAAAGTGAGCTGATTACTTACTTGCACGCTAGAAAGCAAAGTTACCTGATGAGCCAATTTATTGATTTCTAAATTAAAGAAAGTCCCCATTCCTGCAATCTGCATAGTAGCTGAAGCAGGCGTACTATTATGAAGCATACGAACAATGGTGTTTGTATTAGCCACCAAGTTACCATCTTGTTGATAATCGCCGTGAATATTTAGGGCAAAACCGCTGTTGATAGTCAAAGTTGCTCCTGTGGCAATGAGTAAATTCCGAGTTTCTGCCCCTGCGGCATTGATGATAGGGAAATTTGTGATAGCTCCTCCAGGAATAATAGCATCAATATCTTGCGTAGGTACAACGGGACACCAATTCAAAGGATTGAACCAATCGTTATTCACAGTACCTGTCCAGATAGTTGTAGTAGCAGAACCCAAGGCAAAGCCAATGCTAAGCTGTCCGTAAGAACTACCTGTATTCTCTTGTACTCTAAACTCTACGGTTGAAGTGCTCGTAAGTAAGCCAGACCAAACATTAGCCGTAAAACCTATGACATTACTGCTTGCAACTAAGACTCCATTTATCCAAAGTTCGTATAGATTATCTCTTCCTACGCTGATATTGTAAAACCCACAAGGGAAATTCGTACGTTTCCAGACAATAGAGTGATAGTCATTATTTACCGAACACCCATTATAGCCTAAAGAACCATCGGCTAATGCGGTAGCAAGTGTAGGGTTTTGGTTTTGTGGCCAACGACTTTGTGAATTGAAACTCATACTTTTTTCTGTATAATAGCCTCTATACACTACACTACTCGGATTAGTGATAATAGACC
The DNA here is from genome assembly GCA_938002655.1 of uncultured Cytophagales bacterium. Classification (GTDB taxonomy): domain Bacteria; phylum Bacteroidota; class Bacteroidia; order Cytophagales; family Thermonemataceae; genus Raineya. The sequence goes on along the minus strand of CALLAC010000005.1, from coordinate 45,092 downwards.
CATTATAGCAGTGAGCAATCCATTCATCTGTACCAAACTCTGAACCTGTAAGGCCAGGATTGATAACCGTGATAGTAATGGTAGCATCAATAGTTGCACAATTATTGCTACCTGAAACCGTATATGTAGTAGTAACCGTAGGCGATGCCGTAACAATATGTCCTGTGGTACTACTTAAACCTGCCGCTGGCGACCACGTGTAAGTATTTGCACCCGAAGCCGTAAGGGTAGTGCTTTCTCCCAAACATATAGTAAGATTGGTGGCAGAAACAGACGTAGAAGGCAAAGGATTTACCGTGATAGCAACATCTCTGCTTATACTACATCCTGAGAAAGGATCTGTAAAAGTGGCTCGTATAATAGCAGGATTGGGCGTAGGAGTTACATTTGCCGTAACGGTAGCACCTGTACCAGTTGGAGTTATTGTAAAATCACCAGGATTGCCCGTAACTTGTGTCCAAGTGATATTGGAATTTGTTCCGAAAGAATTAAAAGAGCCATCTGTATTGTAAAATGCCTGAACTGGCTGTCCGTTGGTAGTTATATTGGTTGATGAACCTTGGCAAATCGTAACTGCCGAAGGCGAAGTAATAGGAGCAAGCGTAGCGGAAATTTCTATTACATCTACAATAAGTCTTGAGTTCCCACTAAATTCTCTTGCTCGTATTTCTACTGTAGAAACTGCCCCTAGAAATCCTTCCCATGCAGTTACATTTGTATCACTAGCTGATAGCCTCTGCCAAACCAAACTACCATTGATATACAGATAGGCGTAATTGTCATTTTGTAAAACTCTAATACGATAGTAGCCACAGTCAAAATTAGTTCGGCGATATGTATAAGAATGATTATCCACATTTATATTACAATTCAAAGGACTAGTGTAGGGAATTCCTGTTGATGCATTTGCAGTAGATGGTGTTGAGTTTTGAGCCCAACGAGTTGTGGTATTAAAACTTAAATTGTTCTCTGTATAATACCCAAAATATCTCTGAAAATTATTACCCTGATAGCAAGCTACAAACCAATATCCATTGCCAAAAGTATTAGGGTCGGTAGGATTGGGTAAAACATTGACTGTCACACTTACACTGCTACTTGTACAGCCATCTGTTCCTGTAACAGTGTAGGTTGTCGTAGAAACAGGAGCAACTGTAATAGAAGGAGCAGTTGCACTTGTAGACCAAACATAACTCACTGCACCCGAAGCCGTAAGGGTTATACTTTCTCCTGCACAAATCGTAGGATTAGAAGGTGTTATGGTAACCGAAGGCGGTGGAGCTAAGGTTACAGTTACACTACCTGTAATTATGCAACCCGAGCTATGCGTAGCTGTAACGGTGTAAGTTCCTACGGCTCCGGGTGCGGTAGTTAGGGTTGTACCTGTTGGGTTGGTGGTAAAACCTGCAGGCCCCGACCAAGTAAATGTATAATTACTCGCCTGAGCAGGTATCCGAAAGTCAACTGTTTGGTTAGTAGCAGAATTTACCAAATTGATAGTAGCAGAAGAATTTGCACAAATAGGTGGCACAGGTGTTACTATCATTGCGTCTCCTGATAGCATTGTAAATGTTACTGCAAGGCTACTATTCACACTGGGATTTATGTTATCATACCATCTAAATTCTACTTGCGAACCTGCCCCCAAAATTCCACGCCAACGATTGTTACGAGTGGCATTACCTGTATTGCTTGCCACCACTACTCCATCAACAACCATTTCATAGTAATCTGAATGAGTAATATCCACTTGATAATACCCACACGTAAAGTTAGTTCTCTTATAGCTAACCGAATGGTTATCTACTCCAACGACACAGCCCATATAAGGATTTCCCCCTGTTCCATTTGCGTTAGAAGGAGTGCTTGTTGCCCCCCAACGAGAAGTAGAATTAAAATTTAGGCTCGTATGTGTGTAAAAGCCCCTGTAAGTAGCTGTTCCAAATATATTACCTTCAAATACATATGCTATCCATTCGTTATTACCAAAAACAGAGGGGCTACCCGTAGTAGTAGTTACGGTAATAGCGGCACTGACATTGGTACTTACTACTGCGGGGGATGAACTTACAACACGTATGCGGTAATTGGTACCATTAGGGGTAGACATAGGAATGGTAGCGGCAATAGTTCCATTGCCTGTACCAGTAAGAGTTCCTATATTCACAGGACTTGCAAAACTTCCCGAAGCATCAGAAAGTTGGGCTGTAAATACATTATCAAGATTGAATGTGCCTGTTCGTGTGTAGGGTACTACAATAGGGTCGCCTGCACAAAGCGTAAGTGGGCTAACTGTACCTACTGTAATTGTTTGAGAAAAAGACATCTGAACAATGAAGGATAAAATTGAAAGTAATAATAGCCTTTTCATAACGAAAATAGTTTAGTTCATTTAATTTTCATCTATAAGTCTTTGTTTTCAAGAAAATTACAAAAATCATTCCAAGTTTATAAAAATCATTTTAAAAATTTTTAAAATGTTCAGATAAATCTTAAAATCACTTTTATCTGGATTCAAAAGAGCCGTTTTGACTTTCTTCTCGTTTAGTTTTGCAATAAACCATACAGATAAAAGTAAACATTTTTCAGACAATCGGTTGGCTTATATTGTTTTTTATTTCAGTGGGTATTTAGGAATGCAAAAGTATTTCGGACAGCTGATTTCTTTAATAAATAAGCAGTTTCGGCAAGAATGATTTTTTAAAGAATTGATGTTTTACTGAAAGGCAAATAAAAAAGCCCTAAAAATATGATTTTAGAGCCAGAAAGTGTTTTGTGCGAAAGGAGGGACTCGAACCCTCACGGATTGCTCCATACGCCCCTCAAACGTACGTGTCTACCAGTTCCACCACTTCCGCTCAAAATTTGGGATTGCAAATTTAGTAAAAAAAAAGTTTTCTCACAAAAAAACACTAAATTTTTTCTTTTATCTACCCAAGTTTTGGTATCTTTGCTGGCAAAAAATCAAAAAGTTTTCAAAATGAAAAAAATAGCCATTTTCGCCTTCTTGGGTTTTACACTTTGGGCTTGTGAAAATAAATCAAAAACAAGTAGTAGCACTAATAATACTACTTCTCCTCAAAGCGAAGCCCCAAAAAATACTATTGATAAAAGCATCGTATACGTAAATTCGGATTCGGTAATTGCCAATTATGAATTGTATAAAAAATCTATCAAAGAGTTTGAAGTAAAACGCAATCAGTACACAGGTGATATTGAAAATCAAGCAAATGCATTTCAGAATAAAGTATTACAAGCTCAACAAAAAGCTCAATCTATGACCTTGGGAGAAATAGAAGCCACTAAAAAGAGCCTTGCTGCCGAAGAGCAACGCCTGATGCAATATCGTGAAACTTTACTTCAAAATCTTGCTAACCAAGAAAAAGAAATAGTTGAAAAAATCAATAAGAACATTGATGATTTCATGAAACGCTATGCTGAAAAAAATGGTCATAAAATAATTTTAGGCTATAAGCAAGGTGTAACGGCTTGGTATGGAGATAGCCGCTTGGATATTACCGCCGAAGTGATTAAAGAACTCAATGAAGAATATAACAAAACACAAAACGGAAACAAAAACGAAAAAGAAGCCCCAAAAGATAGTGTCAAGAAGTAGTGATTAAGCAGATAAGTGGTGCGTGTTGAGTTGTTTCTGCTAATCTAAAAAATAGGCTTTGCCGACTGCGAAGCCTATTTTGCTTAAACACTTAAAAATTATTACCAGGATAGTAGGCTGTTTTGTTAAGCATTTCTTCAATGCGTAGCAGTTGGTTATATTTTGCCATTCTATCTGAGCGAGACGCCGAGCCTGTCTTGATTTGCTTTGTATTGAGAGCCACTGCCAAATCGGCAATTGTAGTATCTTCCGTTTCGCCCGAACGATGCGATATTATGCTTTTATAGGAATTGCGATGAGCTAAGTTCACTGCGTTGATAGTTTCTGTAAGCGTACCAATCTGATTTACCTTTACCAAAATTGCATTAGCAACACTTTCATTGATACCTTTTTGCAAAAATTCAACATTGGTTACAAATAAATCGTCTCCTACGAGTTGCACCTTATCACCCAATTTTTCTGTAAGCAATTTCCAACCTTGCCAATCATTTTCAGCCATTCCATCTTCGATAGAACGAATAGGGTATTTCTTTGCCCATTCTGCCCAATAAGCTACCATTTCTTTGGAAGTAAGTTTTTCCCCTGTACTTTTTTTGAGAATGTACTTTTTCGTTTTGCTATCATAAAACTCTGAGCTTGCTGCATCTATTGCAATAAAGATATCTTCGCCAGGTTTGTAGCCTGCCTTTTCAATTGCTTGTAAAACAAACTCTATTGCCTCTTCATTGGATTTGAGGTTAGGTGCAAAACCACCTTCATCTCCTACATTTGTAGAGTGGTTCTTATCTTTTAATACCTTTTTAAGCGTATGAAACACTTCCGTACCCATACGCAGTGCTTCGCTAAAAGATTCAGCTTTTACAGGCATAATCATAAACTCTTGAAAATCAATAGAGTTATCAGCATGGCTACCTCCATTCAGAATGTTCATCATTGGTACGGGCAAAGTATTGGCATTCACGCCGCCGATGTAGCGAAAAAGTGGTAGTTTCAAAGAATTAGCTGCCGCTTTGGCAACCGCTAAAGAAACCCCTAAAATAGCATTGGCTCCAAGTTTTTTCTTGTTGGGGGTGCCGTCTATTTCAAGAAGTATTTTATCAATCAGATTTTGGTCTAAAACATTGAAGCCGATAAGCTCATCAGCAATAATTTCATTGACATTTTCCACTGCCTTCAACACTCCTTTGCCGAGATATTTGGTCTTATCTCCATCTCGAAGCTCTACTGCCTCATGGGTACCTGTGGAAGCTCCCGAAGGAACAGCGGCTCTCCCTCTAATCCCTTCGTCAGTTATTACATCTACTTCGATAGTGGGGTTGCCTCTTGAATCTAAAATTTGTCTTGCGTAAATCTCTTCTATGAGTGCCATAATTTTATGATTTTTAGGAAATGAAAATGAGCCTGCAAATTAGAAAAAATGTTGTAAATGCAGAACTGAATTATTGAGTTTGTTTGAAGTACATCACCTAAATTGTATTGGAAATAGGATTATCTTTCAAAGTTCCTGAATGGGGTTCCAGAAGTGCTTTTCAAAATCTTGGATTTGGTCATCAACGACTTTGATACCTTCGGCTTCCAAGAGTTCTTGCATTTGAGTTGGGTTAGCGAAAAAATGCTTGCCTGTAAGCCTACCATTCCTATTGACAACCCTATGAGCAGGAACATCTGCTTGTGTATGTGAGCAGTTCAATGCCCAGCCTACCATTCGGGCGGAAAGTTTGCTTCCCAAAAATTTAGCAATTGCTCCATAAGTAGTAACTCGCCCTTGCGGTATAAGGCGAACTACATCATAAACCTCTTGAAAAAAATTGGATTTTCTTGATTGGGAGCATATTTTAGCCATATTCACAAAAAAATGACAACATTGCCTTTTGCGGCAATGTTGTCGTTGTTGAGTTGTATAGTTATTTTACTTCTTCGTATTCGGCATCTGTTACGTCGGCATCTTTGCCTGTATTGGCAGAGTTATTGTTTGTAGAAGTATTCGAACTTGCCTGATACATTTCCGTAGAGGCTTGTTGCCATGCGGCATTAAGCTGAGCAAGAGCCGCATCAATAGCATTGACATCTTTGCTAGCATGAGCCTGACGCAAAGCAGAAAGGGCATTTTCTATGGCAGATTTATTGGCCGCCGAGAGCTTATCGCCGTATTCTTTGAGTTGTTTTTCAGTTTGGAATATCATAGAGTCGGCGGCATTGATTTTTTCAATACGTTCTTTTTCAGCTTTATCAGCGGCTTCATTGGCTTTGGCTTCGGCTTTCATTCTTTCGATTTCTTCTTTGGAGAGCCCTGAAGAAGCCTCTATGCGGATTTTTTGTTCTTTACCGGTGGCTTGGTCTTTGGCAGTAACATTCAGGATACCATTGGCATCAATATCGAAAGTTACTTCAATTTTAGGCACACCACGAGGGGCAGGCATGATACCATCGAGATGGAATTTTCCGATAGTTCGGTTATCTTTGGCAAGCGGTCTTTCGCCTTGCAAAACGTGTATCATTACAGAAGACTGGTTGTCTTCGGCGGTAGAAAACACTTCCGATTTTTTCACAGGGATAGTAGTGTTTGCTTCAATGAGTTTAGTAAATACGCCACCAAGCGTTTCAATACCCAAAGAAAGAGGTGTTACGTCCAAGAGCAATACATCCGTAATTTCTTTGTTGAGTACAGCTCCCTGAATAGCGGCACCAATAGCTACTGCCTCGTCAGGGTTCACATTTTTAGAAGGTTTCTTGCCGAAAAACTTTTCTACTTCTTCCTGAATTTTAGGAATACGCGTAGAACCACCAACCAAAATTACTTCATCAATATCATTTACCGTAATACCTGCATCGGCAATTGCTTTCTTGCAAGGCTCAAGGGTACGACGGATGAGATCATCAACAAGTTGCTCAAATTTGGCACGTGTAAGAGTACGAACCAAGTGTTGGGGCACACCATCAATAGGCATGATGTAAGGTAAATTGATATCGGTACTTTGCGAAGAAGAAAGCTCAATTTTAGCTTTTTCGGCGGCTTCTTTAAGTCTTTGCAAAGCCATTGGGTCTTTGCGTAAATCTACGGTGGGATGGTCTTTCATAAATTCTTCGGCAAGCCAATCGATGATTTTTTGGTCAAAATCATCACCTCCTAAGTGTACATCTCCGTTTGTAGACTTTACTTCAAATACACCATCGCCGAGTTCTAGAATAGAAATGTCAAAAGTACCTCCGCCAAGGTCAAACACTGCGATAGTAGCTTCTTTATTTTTCTTGTCTAGTCCATAAGCCAAAGCGGCGGCAGTAGGTTCGTTGATAATACGCTTTACATCAAGGCCTGCAATGATACCTGCTTCTTTGGTGGCTTGGCGTTCAGCATCATTGAAATAAGCAGGTACAGTAATCACGGCTTCGGTTACGGTAGTACCTAGATAGTCCTCGGCAGTAGCTTTCATTTTTTGCAGAATCATAGCCGAGATTTCTTGCGGTGTGTAGAGGCGGTCGCCTATACGTACACGAGGGGTATCATTAGGTCCCTGCTCTACGGTATAAGAAACGTGCTTGAGTTCGTTAGCCACTTCTGAGAACTTTTTACCCATAAAACGCTTGATAGACATGACAGTCTTTTTGGGGTTAGTTACTGCTTGCCTTTTGGCCGAGTCTCCTACTTTTCTTTCGCCGTTGTCCAAAAAAGCTACGATAGAAGGGGTAGTTCTACGACCTTCGCTGTTGGGGATAACCACTACCTCGTTACCCTCCATTACTGCTACGCAAGAGTTAGTAGTACCTAAGTCTATGCCAATAATTTTTCCCATTGTTGCAAAATTTTTAAGTGAATACACATAACTTGTCAAAATTATATCAAGGAATATGCCAATGCCATAAGCATGACAAATTGACACTATGCAGGACTAACAGAATTTTATTTCAATTTTCATCAAAAAAATTTCTTTCCACACTGAAAAAGCTCTTAATTTGCATCCAAAAAGTATTAAATTTTTAAATTCTTCACATCATGCAAGAAAAGAAAAGCTTAAAATTAGATGAACTTGACCAGCTCATTCTGGAAAAGTTGCAAGCTGACGCCAAAATTACCAATGCCCAACTTGCCAAAGAGATAGGTCTTTCGCCTGCTCCAACTTTGGAAAGAGTAAAAAAATTAGAAAAATTAGGTGTTATTAAGAGTTATCACGCCCTAGTAGATCCAGCTCAAATAGGCTTGGGAGTAACCACTTTTGTACAGGTTTCGTTGGTGAGCCACAAAAAGTCTGTTATTCAGTCTTTTGTGAAAAAAATTGAAAAAATTCCTAATGTGATAGAATGTCATCACATGACGGGAGCATCTGACTTTTTGCTCAAAATTACTGCCAAAGATATCCCTGCTTACCAAAAGCTGATGCTGGAAGTAGTCAGTGAAATAGAGGAAATCAACCATATGCAATCTATGATTGTACTTTCTACTTTCAAGCACAGTCATGTTTTGCCTTTGGAACAAGCCCTTGAAGACTAATCATCATTCTGAATTTCACCACTTTTGATTGGCGAAGCCATCGTTAATTTTTTGACGGTGGCTATGGTTACTTTGGCATACTGCTTACTTTCGTTGTGCAATCTATCAAAGGATTTTACTGCATAGATATAGCGTCTATTTTCCTCTAAATTTTTATCCAAGCAATAGTTTTCCCGAACGATGGCAACAATTTTAGAAGCATCTTCAAAATCTATTTCCATTTCATTTTGGAAACGAAAAACTACGTAGTAATCAGGCTTTTCTTCGTCAGGGGCAGACTTGGGGCTTTGCCAGTAAAGCAAAACGTTGTTGTGAAACACATTGGCTTTCAAACTATCAGGGGGTAAAGGTGGAATGGAATCTTTCCAAGGCATAGCAGGTACGAGAGCAGGAAAGCGAAATACAGAATTTTGGAGGCTATCACAAATTTTGAGCGGATTACGAAGCAAATGTTTAAGCGAAAAAAACATGCCGCCTTTGATATTTTTAAGCAAGCGATTGAGGCGAATTTGCCTGATAATTTCTTGGCTATCGTTCCAATTATCTTTTTCTTCGGGGTTGGCAAGTTTGAAAAGAGCGTGTCCGCTATAGATATGCCTTCCAAAGTGATTTTCATTCCACCATTCGGCAAGCACTTTGAAAGAGGCTTGCGGCGAAGCGATTGTCCAATAGGTTTGGGGGGCAAGATAATCTACCCAGCCCTGCTCTAACCACTTGCGAGTATCAGCGAAAACGTTATCATAGGCGGGCTGTCCTAGGTTAGTAGCCGAACCTCTGCTATCTTTGTTTTTATTTCGCCAGCCGCCTGCGGGGCTTATGCCAAATTTCAATTTAGGTTTAATCGCTTTAATGCTATCAGAAACAGCTTGAACAAATAAATCAATGTTGTTTCTACGCCAATCGTCAATGTTTCTGAAATTTTTGCCAAATTTATTGTAGGTATCGTCATCGTTGATTTTTTCACCTGCAATAGGATACGGATAAAAGTAATCATCAAAGTGCAAGCCATCAATATCGTATTTTCTGACTATCTCCAAAATCACGTTTAGCAAATAGTTTCTAACTTCGGGAATACCTGGGTTGAAGTAGAGCCGTTCGCCATAACGAAAAAACCATTCAGGATTTTTGCGAGTGATATGTTCGGGGTGAATATGGCTATGGTTTACATTTGCTACGGCTCTGAAAGGATTTACCCAAGCGTGAAATTCAATAATTCTTTTACGGCTCTCTTCAATCATAAATGCCAGTGGGTCATAATCGGGAGCAAGCCCTTGTTTGCCTTGCAATATCTCCGACCAAGGCTCGAAACTGCTTTCGTATAATGCATCAGCGGCAGGACGCACCTGCACAATAATCGTATTGAAGTTTAGCTGTTTGCATTTTTCTAAAATATTGATAAACTCTTTTTTCTGCTCTTCTGCCGAAAGCCCTTTGCGAGAAGGAAAATCAATATTTGCCACAGTAGTTACCCATATTGCACGCATTTCAGTACGTGGATACAGGTTTTTTTGTGCAAAAATTTGGGGACGAAGCATCAAAAGCAAAACAAAAAATAAATACTTTCTCAACACAAACAAATGATTTTTCTCAAAAATAAGCAGAAAAATGAAAAATGCAAATTTTACTCTTCTTTCTGCATAGAGCCTTGCAAATACATTGCTCCTTTTTCTACCACCCAAGCTGTTTCGGGAATAGTTTTAAGCAATTCTATTACAAGCAAATTGTTTTCTCGTTTCAAAATTTTTACAGGGGTTTGGTAAAAATTCTTTTTATCGGTGGTATAAAACAAAAAACTTTCATCGCCTTCTTGCACCACAGCCCCTTCCGAGATTGCCAAAGCCTCGCTCTCGCCTACGGCAATACGTGCATTTACGTACATTCCGGGCAAGAAAGGTTTGTCTTTTTCTTCAAAATGCACATGAACATTGGTGGTTTTACTTTGCATGTCAAAAGTTTGTCCTATCAAAAACACCTCACCTTCGTAGGTTTGCTCGCCCAAGTGCGGACTTTGAAAATATACCTTTTGCCCTTTTCGTACTTTTGCAATATCTTTTTCAAATACTTGTAGTTCTATGTGCAAATGCTCTTTGCTGACGATTTCAAAAAGTGTCGTTTCGGCAAGTACATTTTGCCCTTTGGCAACGCTGATGCTTTTCACATAGCCACTAATAGGCGAAAGCACCGAAAATGAAGCACTGATATTGCTTGCTTGCAAATTGTTTGTACCGATGCCCACGAATTGCAGTTGTTTTTCTAGGCTTGCCAAACGGATTTTCGCACTTTGCAGGTCGGTAGTTATTTTTTGGAAATTTTTCTTCAACCCAGCCTCTTCGGCGTCCAAACGGCTCTGTCTCTGAAACTCTTGTTCCAAAAAAACAAGTTGATTTTTAACAGAAAGGTATTCTTCTTGCAAAGTAAGCAGACGAGGGCTTTCTAAAACAGCCAAAACTTGCCCTTTTTGCACAAAATCGCCAATCAGCAAATCACATTTTTTTACAAATCCTTCCATTTTAGCTGTTACGATAGCTCGGTTTTCGGGAGGTACGTCTATCATTCCGTTTGCCAAAACAAACTCGCTTACTTTCTTTTTTTCAAGTTTGCCCAAACTGATGCCCATCGTTTGCATCTGTTTGTCGCTTACTTGTACTATTATGCCTTTTTCCTCAATGGGAGGTTGCTTTTCTTCATTATTTTTTCCTTTTTCACAAGCCTGAAAAACAAGTGCAAGCAATATGACACAACTAATTTTTTTCATAATTTTATTGAAGTAAATATAACTGCAAAATGGTTTGATTGTAGTTTTCTAAGGCATCTAAATAGCCTAATTGAATTTTCCAAGCCTGTTCGGTGGTTTGCACAAATATAGCGTAATCTACCTCACCGATTTGAAACATTTTTTGGGCTTTTTCTAAAATGATGTTTGCTTGTCGGAGGGCTGTTTGCTCATAAAAATTGAGTGTAATCAGATTCTGTTCCAATTTTTTAAGCAATACTTTTCGCTGATTGTCTTGCAGTTGTTTTTGGTAATTATATTGCGTTTGAGCCAAATATTCTTTGGTTTTGGCGGCTTCAATGGTTCGCTGATACCCTTTTGAAAGAATGGGCAAAGCCAAACCTGCCTGAAAGACCTGTGCAATGGGCTTACCCTCTACCGACATCAAATAGTAGCCCACTCTGAAATCGGGGAGGCGTTGTGCCTGCGAAATACGGCGTTCTTGGGTGGCTATGTTTTTTTGTTCTTTCCAAAGGGCTACAAAGGCATTTTCATCGCTGAAAGCACTCGTATCGGGCAAGGGAAGTTTGAGCACTATTTGTGTATCAATAGCAACTCGCTCTGATGTACCCAAACGCAAAGCTAACTGATTTTCTAAAATTTCTTTTTCACGCTCCAAAATAGCTTTGTTTTGGGTGGCTTCACGCAAGAACGTCTCGGCACTGACTTTTTCTAAAATGTTGCTTTCTCCCTCTCGCTGACGGCTTTGGGCTACTTTAAGCAGTTTTTCGTACATTTTTTCTTTTTCTTGCCAAATGCCTATTCTTTTATGCACAAACAGATGTTGATAAAAAATAGTTTTCAGTTCGTTGGCAATGATTTTTTCTTGCAGTGCCAAATCTTTTTGTGAAAATACAATTCTGCTTTGCCAAAATTCTTTTTGGCTTTGGTACAAGCGAGGCGAGGCAAAACCTTGCGAAATTTGGAAAGAAAAATCTGTTTTTTCTAAAACATTGATTTCCCCATATTGTGCTTCTAATGCCATTTTAGGCAATTGGAAGGCTGTTTTTTGAAGTTTTTCTTGGTAGAGAATTTCTGTTTTTTTGCTTTGAAGGAATAAGTTTTGACTTTTGGCTGTTTGCAAGGCTTCTTCCAAAGAAATGAGTTTTTGGGCTTGTGAGAGATTTACAAAAAATAAAAGTGAGATAATAAAAATGAGTTCAGAATGATTTTTCATAAGTTTTTTTGCACGTGAAAGACCTATATTATTTTAGCAAGTAGTTTCTCCATTTTTTCTTTTAATTCTTCGAATTCCTTTTTTATACTTTCTATCTCTTTCTGCTCCATTTTATTGAAAGTGATATTTCCGCTGATATTTATTACAACGCCGTTGTTATCATAAATATTTTGGATAATTATTTTGGGGTCTGTGGGTAAATTGATGATTTTTTCACTCTCAATACCATAAACCTCTTTGGCTATTTTATCTAATATTTTTTTATCAATTTGTGCTTTTGCCTCTAATTTTGCATAAGTAGCTTGCTGTATATCCACTTTTTTGAGCAACATACTCCTGCGTGAAATTGTGTAATTCCCACACTATTTTTAGTTTTCTGCCAATGTGTTCCATTTGGAAATAAATTAGTTGTGTAAAGTTATAGATTATGCTATCTAAAGCATAGAAAGTGTGCCTAAATTACGAATTTTTGCGGCATCAAATTTAAAAATTAAATCTTATGTTCAAAAATTCAAAAAAATCATTGTAGGACTGCTAATTTTTGGTAGTTTATGTTCCCACTCTTGTAATAACCGAGAGGGAATTAAACCAGGCACTGAAATGAGCGGCGAGGATATAAGATAATGTTTTGCGAGCTAAAAAATTAAATATCAATGCTTTGTAAAAATATTTTCTTTTTACAGGTTCCTGCATTTGAGCGGAATAAACTTTATGAGCAAAAAGAAAGCTACATCAAAAATATAATTGAATTTAAACGTAATTAAGTATTTGTTTATCATATACTTGCATTCACAAAACATTATCTTATAACGACTCGCTTTGATGTGTCTTTGTGGTCGGGACTATATTAAAAAAAGAAATGCTTTCAATCTCCAAATATTCTACAAACAAGGTATTCAACAGCAATTTAGTGTTTACAGATATGACATCATATCAAGAGAAGTTTATCAGATAATACATAGCAAGGGCAGTGTATTGAGCCTTTGTTTAGGCTTTCCAATCCGAATAAAGAATTTTTAAAAAACTGTGAAATATTTTTTGTTATACTTTTCGTTATTTCTTCATCTGTTTTTGCACAAAAAGCCTCATTCATCGAGCCTATTATAGGCGTAGCAAGCTCACAGGCTCAACATATCCAAAAAAGTCTTTTCGCAGAAAAGAAATCGGAATGGAGAAGAAATTTGTCAGTTTGTCTTTACGTTTGCAGGGCAATCCGAACTGGAATTTTGCATTAGCTTATCATACAGCAAATAGTATGGGGGTAAGCACAGGTTTTAGGTTTGATGGCGAACTAACTTATTGAACGGCAAAAATGTGGTAACCGTAGGTATTTTTATATATTTAGAGAAAACTATCAGCCAAATTAGTGGGCAAGTGAGTCGCAAAATATTTAATGATATTCATTTTTTACCTATCAACAAGAGCAAGGTTTGCACCTATTTGTCTTTGATATGGGCTTGATTGCAAGAGCAAACTATAATTTCCTTTACGGCTCGCTTGAGTTTTTTAATCCATAGAAAAATGCAATTTTGTAATTATCACAACTTTTTAGCAGATTTACAAAAAAATTTAGTAGCATTTACTCGTTAAACACTACCTTTTTTTTAGTTTTCAAAGTAAGTTGTTTAATTCAACAAACTACGTGTAGCGTATTTTAGTTCAATTTTAGTATTCCCATTGGTGCAAAAGAAGGCTTTGATTGGCTTTTACACAAATTTACTTCCTTTTTACAAACTTAAAGTCTGGTTGAGCCAAAAATGAAAAAAAAGAATTGCTAAGTGCTAAAACAATATGTACAATCACTGCAATCCAGATATTGCCTTCGGCGAGTGTAAGATACGAGAGCACTGCTCCTAAAGGAATGGCTCCAATTGCTTCTTTTTGCCCTTTTGGAATGTGAGCTATGGCATAAATCGCAACATTTACTGCAATAGAAAGCCACACCATTTGTGTGGCTCGCCAGATAGCAAAAAGTAAAATACCTCTGAAAAGCAATTCATACGCATACAAATACAGTACCCATGTACCATATTCCCACAGAAAAGTACTGATTGTCCATTCTTTGGCACGAATTTGAGGATACATTTCCAAATTATCAGTTTTTTTAGCATTAAAGTAGTTGAGAGGTAAAATCAGAGCTGAAAGCCCCAAAATCCACCACCAAGTATTACTGCTTGTAGGTAGTACATCACCATATTGGTTTGGAAAGAACTTTGCTCCAAAGCTCATTACAATTATTGGGAAAATACCTAAAAAAAATGCTCCTACAAATCTTTGAAATACTACCCAATAAATAGCTTTTTCTCGGGGTTGATATTTTTTTTCAAAAATTTTTTCTAAAAATACCGATTGCGAAATAAACCAATAAGCAACAAAACCCAATGTAACACAAGCCAAAGCCCAAACTGCTGTTTTTTCATTTTCAGAAAGTATAAGATTCATACATTTATTCGTTTGCTTAAACGCTCTATGTATTCGTGTAGAGGGAAGAGAGCTACTTCTGTAATATTTTCTTTGCCCTCAACGTATTCAAAAGGGTCATCAATATCTCTGATGAGACGATACATATACACATACACCAGTACGATAAAGAATACTACCAAGCCCATTGCTACCAAATTTTTAAATCTGACAATCAGCATAGTAGCCGAAATTACTACCAAAAGCACTTCTAAAAGAGCATAGCCTGTGGCAAGAAAACCAGTACGAGAAATTACACACGTACGCGTAAGAATACGGCGAAGTAGAGCAAGTTCATTGAAAACTCTTGCCAGTACGGGTGGAGTAGCTCCCTGCTTATCCAAATCGTTGAGTAAAGTGTTGAAATTTTGCAATGAAGCAAACATTTCTTCGTCAGAAACTTTTTTCAGAAACCATTTATCAATGCAGACTGCCATTTGTTGGCAGTATTGCAAGACAGTATCTTTGGAGTAAGAAACCTTCTCTGCCAAATTCAGGCAAGTCTCTTCGATGCTCTCTAAAGTAGAAGCAATTTCGCCAGGTATTCTTTCGCTTTCTTTATAGTCGGCAAGAGTACCTGTAAGCATAAAACCTATAAGAAATACTCCTGCACTTACTACAAGCACTACATCTCCTAATTCTACCCACCCCCAAAAATTTAAAAATTCTACCAAAACAAACTTCATTCCTACAATACCTAAAGCAATAGGAAAAGAGTTGAGCATCAATTTCCATTTCAGCATAGCCTTTACACCTTTTATTATCGAGTAGTTGGGTTTGTGTGCAATTTATCTTTTGCAAAGAAACATTTTTTTCTAAAAAAATACTATATTGCAAGAAAAAATGCTCAAAATTGCCATTGTAGGTGTAGAAGCAACAGGGAAAAGTACGCTTGCCGAAAATTTAGCAAAACACTACCAAAGCATTTGGGTACAAGAGTATGCCCGTGAATACCTGAATAATTTGGGCAGAAAATATACCTTTGACGATGTGCTTCAAATTGCTAAGGCTCAGCACAAGCTTATCAACGAAAACATTGCTAAAAATCCTTCCTTACCAATAATTTTTATTGATACCGAGCTGTTGGTTACACATATCTGGTGCGAATATGTTTTTGGAAAATCGCATAGCTGGATTGCAGAAAAACTTTCCAAACAAACCTACGATTTGTATTTACTCTGTAACATTGATTTGCCATGGGAAGCTGATCCTTTGCGAGAACAACCCGATATAGAGAAAAGAAAAGAAATTCACAAGCTTTATGAGTTTTATTTACAAAAATTGCGTTTTCCGTATGTACTCATTGAAGGGAAAGCAGAAAAACGAATGCACAAGGCAATAAAAGCTATTGAAAGTAAGCTTAAATTTTTTGGTAAAAACTTTCAAAATGAGGGAAAAGCATAACAAACTGCTCTTGCGAAACTACAAATTCACCATATCTGATGTAAGTAAAAATTTTAGAAATAGCTTTGAAACTTTCTGAAAGACTGGCTTTTTTTTCTTGCAGTTCGATTTGATAGTCTGCGTTGGTTTTTTGTTGAGAGAGTTCTATAAGGTTATTTTTAGCAAGTAGTTGTAATGCCTTCAAATAAGCATATCGCAAAGCATCGTTGTATTTTTGTTGAGCAATAGCTTTTCGCAAAGAAACTTCTAATTGTTCTTGGCTGATAGTTGCCAAATTATCTTCACAAACAACTACTTCTTTTTTTAGTTTTTTTACTTTTTTATTGAAAGTAAACCAAGGCTTTACATCAAAGCCCAAGAGCATTAAAATCAGGCAGATAAGTAGAATAGCGATAGCAACGTAAATAAAGTTTTCTTTTAAGGTAGTTTTAAGGGCTTGGGAAGCCTCTTGGAATTTTTGAGCTTTTAGATGCTCATTTTTTTTATTGCGTTGGTATTCTTCATAACGCCACTGCTTCCATTGCCAATCATGGTCGTATTTGTCATAGTATTCAACCTTTTCAGAATAATCAAATTCGGGATTTTTTTTAATTTCTTTTACTTTGTTCTCGTCAAAATTTCTTAGGTTGAGTGGATAAGATTGAGGAACTTGGGCAGAAGTAGCTGTCATAAGCCATAGAAAAGCGGCTGTAAAAATAAACTTTCTGATTTCTTGCTTCTTGCTTGCTGTTTCTTTCCTGCTAATTGGCATACATTTCAACAAGTTTTTGAGCAAGTTTGGGTAAGGCTACACCTGCTTTTTCCTGAATAAAAGTAAGATTATGAAAGTAATTGAGGTTGATATTCGGCGGTTCTATATCAATAACGAATTTAGGCACTTCGCGAGCTACATAATTGATAAGTCCTGCTGCTGGATATACTACCATCGAAGTACCTACTACTATAAAAATATCTGCGGTTTGGGCTTCTATGGCGGCAACTTCCATCATAGGCACTTCTTCGTAAAACCAAACGATATGTGGGCGTAGCTGTGAACCTTTTTCACACAAGTCGCCTAAATGCAAATCTTTTTCCCAATGATACACCAGATTCGGGTCTATGGTACTTCTGACTTTGAGCAGTTCGCCATGAAGATGCACAACATTCGATGAACCTGCTCTTTCGTGTAGGTTATCCACATTTTGGGTGATAACCACTACATCAAAATATTTTTCTAATTCTGCGAGGGCTTTATGCCCTGGATTGGGCTCTACGGAAAAGAGCTGACGACGCCGTTGGTTATAAAAATCTAATACTAATGCAGGATTTTTAGCCCAGCCCATAGGGCTTGCTACGTCCAAAATATCATAATTTTCCCACAGTCCGCCTGTATCTCTAAAAGTACGGATGCCACTTTCAGCACTAATACCTGCTCCTGAAAGTACAACTAATTTTTTACGCATACTATCTAAAGAAATTTGACTGATTTGCCTAAAAATTTTCCAAATCATTGTGGAAATTTTGAATGCTCAAGGTTTTATTTGTAGTTTTTTCCTTCTGCAAGCTTTATGCGACTTTCAGTTTGGCAAGTTTAGATTTTTCAAACTTTTCGGCGGCGTAATCGGCATCTATTTCAAGGACTTTTATGTCTTTTTGGGAAGGTAGCTCAAACATTGCGTCATTCATAATAGCTTCGCAAATAGAGCGTAAGCCTCTTGCTCCTAAATTGAGTTCAATGGCTTTATCAACAATATAATCCAAGGCACTTTCCTCGAAGATTAGTTGGATACCCTCCATTTCAAAAAGTTTTTGATATTGCTTGGTAAGAGCATTTTTAGGTTCGTATAAGATTTTTTTAAGCGTATCGCGAGAAAGTGGTTCTAAACTTGTAACCACAGGCAAACGCCCTAGTAGTTCGGGAATAAGCCCAAAAGTTTTCAGGTCTTGGTGTGTTACAAATTGCAGCAGGTCTTCGGTATCTTGTACCAAATTATTTTTTTCGTTTGTAAAACCAATCGGGTTGGTATTCATGCGTCTGGCGATGATGCGTTCGATACCGTCAAAAGCTCCACCACAAATGAATAAAATGTTTTCTGTATTGATAGGGGTCATTTTTTGTTCGGGGTGTTTTCTGCCGCCTTGCGGGGGTACATTCACAATAGAGCCTTCTAAAAGTTTGAGCAAGCCTTGTTGTACGCCTTCGCCGCTCACATCACGCGTAATAGAGGGGTTGTCGGCTTTGCGAGCTATTTTATCGATTTCATCAATATAAACAATACCTTTTTCGGCGGCTTTCACATTGAAATCAGCCGCTTGCAAGAGCCTTGATAAAATGCTTTCTACATCTTCGCCCACATAGCCTGCTTCTGTGAAAACGGTAGCATCGGCAATAGCGAAGGGCACTTGCAAAAGATTAGCAAGAGTACGAGCCAAGTAGGTTTTTCCTGTGCCGGTGCGTCCTACCATTATGATATTCGACTTTTCTACCTGAATTTCTTCTTTCTGACGATTTTCGGCGTAGATAATTCTTTTGTAATGGTTATAGACAGCCACCGAGAGCACCTTTTTAGCATCATCTTGCCCTACCACGTATTGGTCTAAATATTTTTTTATTTCTACAGGTTTGAGCAAATTGGGTTTAGCAGGAAATTGCTTACGAGCAAACTTAAATTCTTCCATTACAATTTCGTGAGCTTGCATTACGCACTGCTCACAGATATTTGCTTTTACGCCTGTTATCAAGAATGCTCCATCTTTTTTGGTTCTTCCGCAAAATGAGCAAGAGAGTTGTTGTGCCATAAATAAAGCCTTTTTTGCAAAAATACAATTTCTGTTTAGCAAATGCTACAAAATTGTTAGCAAAAATTTTTGCAACATACCAAGAAATCTAAAAATTTCCTGATTGGGCTAAATTTTTTCTTACTTTTGCACATAAAAAATTGCTATGAATATCAATGAAACTTTAAGGGCTTTTATACAACAAGCCTTTCAAGAGATTTTTGGAAAAAAAGTTGAAAATATTGCTCTGCAAGCTACTAAAAAAGAGTTTGAAGGTACGCATACGCTAGTAGTATTTCCTTTCAGCAAAGAGCTTGGCGAAAAACCAGCTGATATAGCCCAAAAAATCGGAAATTTCTTAGTAGAAAAATGTCCTATCGTAGAAAAATGTAATGCTGTACAGGGGTTTTTGAATATTTCTCTCAAAAAAACGGCTTGGCTTTTAGTAGCCAAACAACTTTCAGAAAAAAAACATTTCTCTTTACCTGCTAAAAACTTGAAAGTTGTTGTAGAATATTCCTCGCCCAATACGAATAAACCTTTGCATTTAGGGCATTTGCGTAATATTTTTTTAGGATTTTCTATTTCTCGAATGTTTTCTGCGTATGGCTATCAAGTACATAAAACACAAATCATCAACGACAGAGGCATACACATTTGCAAGTCTATGCTTGCCTACGAGCTTTTTGGCAAAGGCGAAACTCCTGATAGCAGTGGTTTGAAAGGCGACCACCTCATTGGCAAGTATTATGTGATGTTTGATAAGCTCTACAAAGAGCAAGTGCAAAAACTCATAGCCGAAGGGCTTACAGAAGAAGAAGCAGAAAAAAGGGCAGAAGCTATCCAAAAAGCCCAAGAAATGCTTGTAAAATGGGAAAAAGGGGATAGCCAAGTCGTTGAATTATGGAAAAAACTCAATGGCTGGGTGTATGAGGGTTTTAATGCTACTTATGCTAAATTGGGTGTAAATTTTGATAGTGTTTATTACGAATCGGATACGTATTTGCTCGGAAAAGATATTATTCAAGAAGGTTTGGAAAAAGGAATTTTCTACAAAAAGGAAGATGGTTCGATATGGATTGATCTGACTGCTGAGGGTTTAGACCACAAGCTCGTTCTGCGTGCCGATGGAACTTCGGTGTATATTACGCAAGATTTAGGCACTGCCGATTTACGCTACAAACATCATCAAATGGATAAAATGATTTATGTAGTAGGCAACGAGCAAGACTATCACTTCAAAGTCTTGTTTCTTATTCTCAAAAAGCTAGGCAGAGGCTATGCTGATGGCTTGCACCACCTAAGTTATGGAATGGTAGAGTTGCCCACAGGTAAAATGAAATCTCGCGAAGGTACCGTAGTAGATGCCGATGACCTGATTGAAGAGGTAATAGGCTTAGCCAAAGCCAAAACCTTAGAAAAAATGCAAGCGGCACGTACAGAAAGCTCTTTTTCAGAAGTAGAAAAAGAAAAACTCTTTGAAATGATTGGCTTGGGAGCTTTGAAATATTTTTTGCTCAAAATCGACCCTCACAAGAAAATACTCTACAATCCGGAAGAATCCGTAAATTTTGAAGGTGATGCCGCCCCATTTATTCAATACACACACGCACGTATACGCTCGGTATTGCGTAAAGCACAAGAAAACAATACGAATGCCTCTTGGGAAAACTATGCAAATTTGCATTCCATAGAAATAACTCTGATCTATCAGCTGGCAGAATACGCTAATGCTTTACAAAATGCCGTAGAAAAATATGCACCTTATATCTTGGCTCAATATGTTTATGAGCTTTGTAAAATTTTCAGTATTTTCTATGCCGAATGCCCTATTCTGAAAGCAGAAAACGCAGAGGCTATGCAATTCCGTTTACTTTTATGCGAACTAACAGCCGAAACCATTAAACAAGGAATGTATCTGCTAGGTATAGATGTACCCGAAAAAATGTAAGATTTTTTTGTGTTTTACAAAAAATATTGAGACCTTTACTGTCGCAAGTCAACCTCAAAATCATTAAAATTATGATACATCGAATTTTCTTTTGCTCAACTCTTCTATCGCTAACACTTCTGATAGCTTCGTGCAAGAAATCATCTGCTCCCGAACATAGCAAACTCATTCCCAAAAATGCTGGTGTTGTACTCAAAATGGATATGAAAAGTCTCACAAGTAAGACT
Organism: uncultured Cytophagales bacterium; assembly: GCA_938002655.1. Lineage (GTDB taxonomy): Bacteria > Bacteroidota > Bacteroidia > Cytophagales > Thermonemataceae > Raineya. Next base: position 24,241 of record CALLAC010000005.1, on the reverse strand, counting down.
ATTTCTTTGCAAGAACTTGTAAGCGAAGAAAGTCTGAAAAATATGGGACAAGATAATGAAGAAGCCAAGAAAACCTCTAAAACTGCCAAAAAATTCTTAGACTCTGGGATTGATTTGCTCAATAGTGCTTACATATTTGCTATTGATGCAGAAAAAGAAAATCCCATCGGTGGATTGGCTTTTGCTCTGGATAATGAAGAAAAATTCTTGAAATTCTTGAAAGATGATACATTCTGGCAAGAAATAGGTGAAAAAAAGCCTGAAATCAACGATAAAGGCAAAATCAAAATAGCTACTTTCAGCAATGGTAACAAAGTAGCTTGGCAAGGTAAAAATGCACTCTTGCGTTCAAAAAGTCCTTCTGATGACGATATGAAAAAGTACTTTGCAATGAGTGATAGCGAAAGCCTTGTAAGCAATGCCTCTTTCAAAGAAGCCATCAGCAAGAACTACGATATTTTGATGTGGGTAGATGCCGATAAAATTGCCAAAGCAGGCACACAAAGTACTATGCAAGCAACTTTAGCTTTGGGTATAGCGGCTGATACCAAAGATACTTACATAGTATTAGGCTTCAACTTTGAAAAAGGGAAAATTACCGCCGCTATAGACTACTCGGGTAACGACTATATGCAGAAAATGAATGACCAAATTGCACGTGAAAAAATCTCCAGTGATTTGGCAAAAAATATTCCATTTGCAGAGGCAAGCACAGGCTTTAGCATAGCCCTAAATCTAGAAGGAATTTGGAAGTTTTTGCAAGAAAAAGGTCTATCTAGCGAAGTAGATAACAGCCTCAAAGATGTAGGTCTGAAAGGCGAATTACTTGCCAAAGCCCTTACAGGTGAAATCTTTGGTGTAACTGAAAAAGTCAATTTTGATGCCAACCTTTTTGCACAAGAATTTCCCGTAGATTTTGTGATTTCTTTGGGTATCAAAGATAAAGCCGCCTTCGATGAAGTAATGAGTATTTTGAGCAAACAAGCACAAGGAGCCATTATTAAAAGCAATGATAACTACGAGTTCAAAGGCTTTGGAGGCATCATAATCAAGAAAAATGTAGCCTATATCACGCTAAACAAATCTTTTTTTGAAGCTATCAAAAAGGAAGAAAGTAAATTGAAAGGCGAGCTTGTAGAAAAAGCAACCTCTTTTGCTTCGTCTATTTATGTTGGTAAGCCTTTTTTTGATGCTCTTATCAATTCCCAACAATATAAACAATCGGCTTTTGGTGAAGTATATGCTTCAAATTTCCCTTTTGAAAGTGTAACTTTTATTTCTGATAAAGTAAAAAACAAGAAAAATCAGACGCTTATCACTGTCAATATGAGCGATAAGAACCAAAATGCCTTGATGGTACTTGTGGATATGGTGAAAAAATCGGAGGAAGTTCGTAAAAAAGAAATGGAGCGTTGGGAAAAACAATTTGATATGAAAGAAAATTTTCCTGAAGGTAGAAAGCCTGAAACAGAGAAAGTATTGGAGGATAATTAGTGGTCGCCGAAGGTAATCTATTTTAAGAAAACCTATGAGGTTTTTTAAACCTCATAGGTTTAGGTTGGGTAAGTTCTTTTTAGGCGATAGCAATTACATAGCCTTCAATCTTTGGAAAAAGCAAATTCTTATCTTTTGCTTCCTATCTCTGAAAAATAAAATGCCCTTAGGGCAAAAGAAGCAAGCCAGTGCTCACCTTCGTAGTTTCCATCTGTGATAACAGGCAAAGAAAAACGTAAGCATTCTTCAGCTACTTTTTTCAAATGAGCAAATTCGCTATAACGACTTGCCAAATCAAACAAATTCCAAGCCCTACTGAAATTCAAGCCATCAAGATGAACTAGATGCCCATCTTTGCGATCTGATACTTTCGCAACTTGCCAACGAAAATTTTTTTGAAATAAAGCAGGAGCAAACTTTTTAGCCCACGCTAAAAAGGCTTGCTTAGACAAAACTCTCATCATCAGAGCCATTTCTTCTATGCAAGGCGAAAGGAAATCTGTACCACTTGGCTCCCAAGCAAAAGGGCAGGCTATATCGTTAGCAAAGAGCCTTTGAGCTTCTTTTCGTAAAAGTTCCTGAAAAGCATAGTTTTTTGTAGCTACGGCGTAATCCCAAGCCAAATTCATTCCGAATGCAGTATTTGTATGCGTACCTACACGTATTGGGTACAATAACTTTGGTAAAAACTCTTGATAACGAGCCACCAGTAAATCGGAAAGTGGTTGAAGATGATTTGCTAAACTTTGCAATCGTGGTTCGGGGTGCGTATTTAATTCTTGTTGTAAAGCCAAAAGCCAAGCCCAGCCATAAGTTCGCTCAAAAGCGTATTCGTGCTTTTTGGTAAAATAAGCAATTTCTTTTTGAATGTTGCTCACTGAAAGATGATTAGAAAGTTTTTGGATAATTTCCTCTTTTTGAGGCAAGTCTGGAAATTTACGAAGCAAATACGCCAAACTCCAATGCCCGTGTACTGCCGAGTGCCAATCAAAACAACCATAAAAGGCGGGATGTAAAGTTTTGGGGCTTTGCAAATCTTTCTCATCTGCAAGCACTTGATTGAGCTTGTTGGGGTATTCTTGCTCCAAACATTTCAAGGGCAATTGGGCAAGTCTTTGAGCTTGTTCTTGATTAAGGGTTTGAGCAAATGATAAAAAAGGTAAATGTAAAAGAAGTAAAACAAAAGAACGCATAAGGCTATCTATTTATGATTTTGGCAATTTTATCTACTGCTTTCAAGCCCGAACCTGTAAGCACAGAAACGATTTTTTCATTTTCCCAAAATTGTTCTACATATTTTTGAACTCCTGCCACTACTGCCGCTGAAGTAGGTTCGATGAAGTAACCTCTCCCGCACATCAATCGCAGTGCTTCTTTGATTTCTTCTTCGGTTACAGATAAGAAAATACCTTCGCTGAGTTCTACATATTGTAGCATCTGCTTACCACGTACAGGCTTAGCTATTGCTATACCTTCAGCGAGGGTAGGCAAGGTTTCAATTTCAGGAATATAGGGCAAGCCTTCGTTGTAGGCTTCGTACAGCGGTGAGCAATTAACCGCTTGTACGCCAATTATTTTAGGAATTTTCTCTGTAATAGCCGCCTTCATTAGCTCGCGAAAACCAATGTATGCTCCGATAAGTAAAGTACCATTTCCTGCTGGCAAAATAACTACATCAGGGGCTTTCCAGCCAAGTTGCTCGGCAACTTCAAAAGCGAAAGTTTTTGTTCCTTGAAAGAAGAATGGATTCCAACAATGGCTGGCATAATAGCTCTTTTTTGCCGCTTCCAAAGCCGCCTGAGCTGTATCTTCACGAGAGCCGTCTACAATTTTTACATTTGCTCCAAAAGCCCGAATTTGAGCAAGTTTTGCTTCTGAAATGCCTTTGGGCACATAAATATCGCAAGCAATATCTGCTTTGGCACAATAAGCGGCTATGGAACTTGCTGCATTCCCCGAAGAATCTTGCACTACATGCCTAAGGCCAAGTTCTTTAACTTTACTGATAAGCACTGCACTGCCTCTATCCTTGTAAGAGCCCGTTGGAAATAAAAAATCTAGCTTAAAGTATACATCAACCCCTGCAATATTGATTTTTTGCATAGGAGTTGCTCCTTCTCCAAAACTGACAATATTTTCATCTTTTTCAATAGGAATAGCCTCTCTGTAACGCCACAAATTGGCAGGGCGAGTGCGAGTGAAGGTTTTATCCAGAAAAGGACGAAAACGAATATCTAAAAGATGACCTTGGGAGCTTTGCCAGATGGGTTCATCAAGCGGATACTCCTCTCCTGTTTGCGTACATATCAGAGCGTTGGGCTTCAAGACTATAAGGTTTGGGCGAAATATGCAATTTTTTTCAAAAAATTACAACTTAATTTCAGCCGAAAATTTTATGCCAAAGGGCTTGGCAGTGTCTAGATTTAAGTATGTAAGTCGATGCAGGATATCAATTCGGAAAAATTTAAGAATATTATCGATGCCATAACCAATTTCTATGTAAGGCATTTGATAATTAAGGCTTTGAATAGGCGGCAAAGGATTGCCGAAAACATCAAAATTTGCTAGTAAGTCTTTGTTTTCTTGCCTCAAACCCCCATAAAGAGCATTGAAACTAAAAACCAAACGCCAATCTAAGAATTTATTCGCTTTTTTGAAAAGTGGCAAACGGCTGAAAATTAGGCTTTCAAAATAATGTGCATATTGCAAAGAGATATAGTGGTCGCTTACGAACTCAAAGCCATTCATTTGGTTGAAGGCTCTTTCAATCATAAATGGAGTGTTGTTTCCTAAATGAGCCCGAAGCAGAGGGAAAGGCACTCTCCCGAAATAATATCCTGCACTTATCAGGTAGTTGGCATGTCCAATACCAAAAATACGAGCATTTCGTTTAGAAATATCGAGCTGTATTTGTTGATAGTTGAACTGCCCGCCCGCAAAGTCTTTCAGTCCGAGCGTAGTAGTCAGAACAAATTTGGGTGTAGCACCTCCTCCAATGATAATCTCGCTATTATCTAATAAGCGAATTTTATTTGCTCCTTTATGAAAAGTTGTCTGCAAGACAAATTCAGCGGTATTGATTTCTGTTTGCAGAGTTGCATTTTCAGGATTTTTGTAAGCAAAACTATGTAAAGGCAAAAGCTGTCGGGTTCGGAAAGTAAGTTTTTCTGTAAATGAGGGTAAAATATTGCTTTCTATGGAAAATAAATTTTCTTTCTTGAAGAAAGGCTTGCGTTGTGAAATTGTAAAAAAGCGATTAGAAGCAATGAAAATATCAGGAAGAATATCAAACTGATTCAGAAAAATCAGTGGTTCAATGTCTTCGGTTCGGTTGAAAGTAAGTTGTGTGAAAAATTTTCGGGAAAGAATTTGATTGATTTCTACAAAATATTTAGCCTTTTTGTCGAAAAAGCCATAGCCTACACGCGTTTTGAAAGTAAAATTTTTGCTGAAAAAGCGATTGGTACGGAAACCTATATTGAAACGGTGCCCCTCAAGATCATTCCATGTATAATAGCGAGCGTAGTGCCCTAAATCAATGCCTTTCATTTCGTAGTAGCCCGTAGAAAGTATCGTAAGAATGGTAGTATATCTTTGTACGGATGGAATAGTTTTCAGCGAATCAATGATTTTATACACATTTATCCGATTGGTAAGAGTGCTATCGTTTTTTCTGAAAATATTCCAATAGCTGGTGTCTTTAATCTCGTTGTTGGGTGGGTTCGGAATTTGGTCGTAGAAGGTTTTATCATGAGCTTGGTTGAAGAGGTAGTTGTGGTATTGTGTATGTGTACGCACATAAATACTAGGGATAATTTCCGAAAATTCTGAAACTTCTACTTCGAAATCAACTTTTTCAGGAAGCCAGTATCCCTCACTACTGCGAAAAGCTATTTGTTTGATTTTTAAGCCTTTGATAAAATTGATATTTGCTTCTTTGGTCATTTGCACATCGATTTTTTTGAGGGCATAGTCGCTTTTACTTATCCACATTTTACCTTCAAAAACCAAGTCTTGTCGATTGCGAGGCACAATATTTAGTACATAGCAGGTATCTTTATCAACCAAAACACTGTCCAAGAGGTCATAATCATATTTCAGCCGCCAGCCGTCGGCAATGGGCGAAGTGAAATATTTATCAAGAATATTCATTTGGTTGCGGTAGAAATTGTAATCGTTGAGCTTACCACCTGTAAAGATTTGTCCTATTCCTTCGGCATTTTCCAGTCCTATTCCTGAAAGATTGGTTACTTTTACATCTTCGCGTTCTTTTTCAGGCTTGCCCATATAATAATAACGCGAGAAGCTCTCACTTGCTAAAATGGGGATAAGCACTTTGCCCTTACTGTCTCGTAGGTTGGGAATAGTAGCGGCGGCACGGCTCATATCTTTCATTACACGCAAATTGCTAATACCTTTCTCGTTATCATTCACATACCCTTCTATGCGATTATAGATATCGCATTCGTAGAATTGAGCTCGGCGTTTGTCATTTTTACTTTTATTTTTGACAACCTTTCGCAAGATAGCATAGGCAGGGTTTTCGCCAGGGACGACAGTAATTTCTTCAATTTCTTGGGTATCTTCTTCTAAAAGTAAGCTAAACACTTGCTGAACTTGGGTAGTAAAAGCAACTTTTTTAGTTTTATAGCCTGTATATTCAAATACCAAACTATCTCTGACGTAGTCGAAAGAAAGTTTGAAATTGCCATTTTCATCGGTGATAGTACCAATTTGTTTGTTTTGGGAAAGACGTACAACGGCTCCCACCAGCGGTTCTTGCGTTTTTACATCAGCCAATTTGCCCGTGATAGTGATTTTTTGAGCCAGTATAAGGCTTCCTGTAAGAAGAAATATGCAAGCAAGTAGAAGTTTTTTCAAAGTTTCATAGTTATTTTTTAGTAAGCAAATTTACATCAATTTCTCCAAGTTGGCAAATAATCTCGAACTCATTTTTGGTAAGTGGTACTACCGAAAGACGACTTTGCCGCACAAGAGCTATGTTTTGTAAAGCAGGATGAGCTTTGATAGTAGCTAAACTTACACTTTTTTTCAAACTGCACACAGGGGCTATATCAACCATCACCCAGTCAGGTTCATCCGTAGTGTGGTCAGGATAGGCTTCTTTAATAACTTTGACAATACCTACAATTTCTTTACCCTCATTGCTATGATAAAAACACGCCAAATCGCCTATTTTCATAGCTTTCAGATGATTTCGAGCCTGAAAATTGCGAACACCATCCCAAAAAGTAGAGCCATCTTGTAGCATTTGCTCCCAACTATACTTATAGGGTTCTGATTTTAAGAGCCAAAACTGCATAATTGCCAAAATAAATCGACTACAAAAATACAATTTTTACTTCAAACAACATACTTTTCAGATTACTTCAATGGATTTTGCGAATTGGGCATAAAGTGCTACCTTTGTGGCTACAACAAAAGCAATCGCTATGGCAGAATATAATTTTCGTGCAATTGAAACTAAATGGCAAAAATATTGGGAAGAAAACCATATCTACCAAACCCAAGAAGATACTTCAAAGCCCAAATACTATGTTTTGGATATGTTTCCTTATCCTTCGGGGGCAGGTTTGCACGTAGGACACCCCCTCGGCTACATTGCCTCTGATGTAATAGCTCGCTACAAAAGAGCCAAAGGCTTCAATGTACTGCACCCCATGGGCTTTGATAGCTTCGGCTTGCCTGCCGAGCAATACGCTATTCAGACTGGACAGCACCCTGCCATTACTACTGCTGAAAATATTAAGCGTTACAAAGAGCAACTCAAAAATCTCGGCTTTTCATATGATTGGAGCAGAGAAGTTCAAACCTCCGACCCCCACTATTACAAATGGACACAATGGATTTTTATGCGTTTGTTTGAGGCTTGGTACAATCGGAAAACAAATAAAGCCGAGCATATCCATACACTTATCGCTGAGTTTGAAAGAAATGGCAATCTCGAAGTTCAAGCGGCTTGCGACGAAAATACCCCTACTTTTACAGCCGAAATGTGGAAGAACTTTTCTGAAAAAGAGCGTTCAGATATTCTGCTGAAATATCGCCTTACTTATCTTGCTGATGCTTATGTAAATTGGTGCCCTGCATTGGGTACGGTTCTTGCCAACGATGAAGTTAAAGACGGTGTTTCGGAACGTGGTGGCTACCCCGTAGAACGGAAACTAATGCGACAATGGATGATGCGAATTACTGCCTATGCCGAACGCCTATTAGAAGATTTAGAAACCTTGGATTGGTCTGAAAGCATCAAAGAAGTACAACGAAACTGGATAGGTAGAAGTATAGGTGCAGAAGTGCGTTTTGCTATCAGCAATACGCAATCCATTACAGTTTTTACTACGCGTATAGATACTATTTTTGGCGTTACTTTTTTAGTGCTTGCTCCCGAACACGAGCTTGTAAGCGAAATTACTACTCCAGAACATAAAGCCGAAGTAGAAGCCTATGTCGAAAGAGCTATCAATCGTAGCGAGCGAGAGCGTATGAGCGAAGTGAAAGTAGTTTCAGGTGTCTTTACAGGAGCGTATGCTGTCAATCCTTTCACCCAAGAGCCTATTCCCATCTGGATATCAGACTATGTGCTTGCAGGCTATGGCACAGGAGCAGTGATGGGCGTACCAAGCTCTGATGATAGAGATTATCGCTTTGCCAAATTTTTTCATTTGCCTATCATTCCCGTGATTGAAGGCACAGAGTATTTGGAAAATCCAACCGAAAAAAAGTATGGTAAAATGATAAATTCAGGCTTTTTGAATGGATTAGATACCCCAGATGCCATTGAGAAAGCTATTGAATATGCCGAAAAAAATGGTTTTGGTAAGCGTAAAATCAACTACAAATTGCGTGATGCGGTGTTTAGTCGTCAGCGATATTGGGGCGAGCCTGTACCTGTATATTTCAAAGACGGCATACCTCACTTAATTGATGAATCCGATTTACCCTTGGTATTACCTAAAATTGATAAATACTTGCCTACCGAAACAGGAGAACCACCGCTCGGCAGAGCTGAAAATTGGAAGTATAAAGGTGTTTATGATTACGAACTCAATACGATGCCAGGCTGGGCAGGTAGCAGTTGGTATTGGCTTCGCTATATGGACCCACACAACAACAAAGAGTTTGTTAGCAAAGAAAAAGAACAATACTGGAAAAACGTAGATTTGTATATTGGTGGTGCAGAACATGCCACAGGGCATTTGCTTTACTCTCGTTTCTGGAATAAGGTTCTCTATGATTTGGGTTATGTTTCCTCTCCTGAACCATTCCAAAAAATGATAAATCAGGGAATGATACAAGGACGAAGTAATTTTGTGTATAAAGTACTCTACAAAGAAGCACAAGCCCACAAGCGTCTTGCCGAATATCTTTTGCCTTTGGGCTTTGAGGCAAACGTCTTGCCAGGTGATATGCAATTGGACTTTGTTCATAAAGAAAAGAAAATCGCCGTTGAAATTCGCTCACAATCTATTATTAAAGAAAACTGGCAAAATTATTTGAGCAAATATGCCGAATTTATGCCTGCTTGCCAAGTAATGTTTGTTTCGGTAGAGGAAATTTTTACAAATGTAGAAGAAGCTGTTGTGAGGGTAAAAAAGGCTCTATTGGGCGAAGAATTTATTCAGTTTCCTGAAAATGAATATGAGTTGCCTAATCTGTTTGTTTCATACAATTTGCGAGAGAGTTATGAAACCGTTGCTTTACACGTTGATGTAAATATCGTAGAAAATGATATTTTAGATATTGATGCCTTTCGCAAGTGGCGTCCCGATTTGGCAAATGCGGAGTTTATTTTAGAAGATGGCAAGTACATTTGTGGAGCAGAAGTAGAAAAAATGTCCAAATCTAAACACAATGTAGTCAATCCTGACAATATAGTAGAGCGTTATGGAGCAGATACATTGCGACTTTACGAAATGTTTCTGGGTCCTTTGGAGCAATTTAAGCCTTGGAATACCAATGGCATTGAAGGAACACACAAATTTTTACGAAAATTATGGCGTTTGTTTCACGATGAAAAAGCTAATTTTAAGGTTACTGAACACGCACCTACACAAGCCGAACTCAAAATTTTACACCATACTATCAAGCGTGTAACCGAAGATATTGAGCGTTTCTCGTTCAATACGCCTGTAAGCACGTTTATGATTTGTGTAAATGAACTCACAGAACTTCAATGCAACAAAAGAGCTATTTTAGAACCACTTTTAGTCCTTTTAGCTCCTTATGCACCACATATTACAGAAGAATTGTGGCATTTGCTGGGGCACAAAGAAAGTATCCATTTTGCCTCTTATCCTGTGTATGAAAACCGATATTTGCAAGAAAGCACTTTCAACTATCCTATCTCGGTAAATGGAAAGTTGCGTACCAACATTGAAATGGCTTTGGATTTACCACAAACTGATATGGAAAAGATTGTTTTGTCCAATGAAATTGTGCAAAAATGGCTTGATGGCAAACCTGCTAAAAAAGTCATTATTGTTCCTAAAAAAATTGTGAATGTAGTAGTATAAAAATTGCTTCCGTAATGAGAAGCAATTTTTACAGAGCAAGTTCTGCTGCTGTTTCATTTTCTTGTTGTAAATGAGCTTTTTTAGAACGTGAAAGATAGCTGTACATTGCTGGTACTATGTACAAAGTGAGTATAAGGCTAAACAGCACTCCCCCTACAACGACTGTTCCTAATGGCATACGGCTCTGTGAAGCCGCTCCAAAAGATAAAGCAATGGGCAATGCCCCAAGCATCGTAGCCAATGAAGTCATCAGAATTGGTCTTAAACGCTGTTTAGAGGCTTCGAGCAAAGCTTTGGCTTTTTGCATACCTTGTTCTTGCTTTTGATTGGCAAATTCAACAATCAGAATACCATTTTTGGTAACCAAACCAATGAGCATAATCATCCCTATTTGAGAAAAAATATTGATAGTTTGCCCCAAAATCCACAAGCTAAGCAAAGCTCCCGCAAGAGCCAAAGGCACTGTAAACATGATTACAAAAGGATCTATGAAACTTTCGAATTGAGCGGCAAGCACCAAATAGACAAGCAAAAGTGCTAAAAAGAAAGCAAAAGTTGTATTAGACGAACTTTCTACGTAATCTCTTGAAGGTCCAGCAAGTGAAGTAGCAAAGCTATCATCTAAAAGCCTTTTTGCTATTGCTTGCATAGTAGCAATGCCATCGCCAATAGTTTTAGCTGGTGCCAACGAAGCCGAAATCGTTGCTGATTTGTAGCGGTTGTAATGAAATAATTGTGGTGGATTGCTTGTTTCACGCATGTTTACTAGATTACTGAGCTGCACCAGCTCGCCTCTGTTGTTTCGCAAATAAATTTGTGCTACATCTGTGGGCTCATTACGAAACTCACGTTTCACTTGCCCTATGATTTGATATTGCTTGCCATTTCTGATAAAATACCCCATTCGCCTGCCGCTATAAGCCGCCTGCAAAGCCTCAGCAATATCGGCAGTGCTTACACCTGCATCTTTGGCTTTGAGCCTATCAATGGAAATTTCAATTTCAGGCTTGTTAAATTTCAGATTAGCATCTACTGCCAGAAAAGTTCCACTTTTGCGGGCTTCTTCCAAAAAACTAGGCAAAACCTTTTTAATCTTTTCAAAATCAAAATTTTGAATTACAAACTGCACGGGCAAAGCCCCACGCGAACCCAAACCTACTGAAATAGTTTGCTCTTGTACTATAAAAATACGACCATCATTAAATTGTGATAATCTTTTGTTGACATAATCTACGATTTGCTGTTGAGAGCGTTTTCGTTCTTTGGGCTCTACTAAAATAGCTCTTACAAAAGCTGTATTAGCACCTCCCCCAATAAAAGTAGGTGCCGTAGAACTAAATACGCCTCTTGCTTCGGGCACAGAGTCGCGTATAAAAGAGGCAAACCTATCTACGTACTCGGTCATATAGTCAAACGATATACCTTCGGGAGCAGTGATGCTCATACGGAAATTGCTTCTATCTTCTATGGGAGCAAGTTCGGAAGGGATTTTTTGCAAGAAAAAGTAAATCATTCCTACGCAAGCCAACACAAGCACTATGGCTACCCAACGTACACGCAGAAAAGCCTGTAAAGTTTTAGCATACGAGTTTTCTATGCCTGTAAAAAATGGCTCTGTAAACCTGTAAAACCAAGAAGGTTTATCTTTTGGACGATTGAGCCATACGCTCAATATAGGCGTAAGCGTAAGAGAAACAAATGCCGAAATTAGTACTGCCCCTGCTACTACTACACCAAATTCACGAAACAAACTGCCAACAAAGCCCTGCAAAAACATTATAGGTAAAAAAACTACTGCCAAAGTAATAGAGGTAGCAATAACCGCAAATACAATTTCTTTTGTACCTTCGGCGGCGGCTCGACGAATAGGATAGCCTTGCTCCAATTTACGGAAAATGTTTTCTGTAACTACAATGCCATCATCTACCACCAAACCCGTAGCAAGTACAATTCCAAGCATTGTAAGAATGTTGATTGAAAAACCTGCCAAATACATTATGAAAAAGGTTGCCAGCAGCGAAACAGGAATATCTATCAACGGACGAATAGCAATGAGCCAATTCCTAAAAAAGAGGTAGATAATCAGCACCACTAAGCCAAACGCAATAAGCAAGGTTTCTGCTACTTCCTCAATAGATTTTTTGATGTATTTGGTTACATCATACAATACTTCAAAGCGAATATGCTCGGGTATTTCTTTTTTCAGCTCTTCCAAACGCTTATAGAAATCGTTAGAAATCTTGACATAATTAGAACCAGGCTGTGGCACAATCGCCATTGCCAAGCCCCCATTGCCATTGAGTTTCCAATTTGTTTCTTCAATTTCTACGCCCAATTCTACTTCGGCAACATCTTTCAATCTTACTATTCCTTCATTGTCGAAACGAATAATCACTTCTTCGAATTCTTTTTCCGTAGAAAGTTTGCCCAAAGTGCGAATAGTAAGTTCGGTCTGATTGCCAAATATTTTCCCTGCGGGCAATTCTACATTTTCACGCAAAAGAGCCTGCTGAATATCATTTACGGTGATATTGTAGGCTTGCAGTCGGTCTGGCTTGAACCACAAACGCATTGCGTAGCGTTTTTCGCCAAAAATATTGATGCGGCTCACATCGGGAATAGTTTGCAAACGCTCTTGCAAAACATTGACAGCAAAATCGTTTATTTCAAACAGATTGAACTGCTTGCTCTGTACTGCTAAAATGATTATTGGGTCTGCGGAAATATCAGCTTTGGAAACCACAGGCGGAGCATCTAAATCTTGTGGGAGTTGTCGTAAAGTTTGGCTCACTTTATCGCGTACATCATTGGCGGCGGCTTCTAAATCTATGCCCAACTCAAACTCTACTGTTATACTACTTACTCCTTGCGAACTGGTAGAAGATATGGTACGAACTCCTTGTATGCCATTAATAGCCTTTTCCAGAGGCTCAGTGATTTGGCTTTCAATAATATCAGCATTTGCACCTGTATAGGCAGTACGAACGGTAATCACAGGTGGGTCTATGGCAGGATAATCTCTCACGCTCAGAAATTTGTATCCAATGCCCCCAAAAAGCATTAGTATCAAAGACATTACAATTGCCAACACAGGTCGGCGAAGGCTCAAATCAGCTATTCCCATAGAATGCTTTTTCTGATAAAACGCAAAAATCATAGAAAATTTTACGCTACGAATAATTTTTTCAGCAAAAGTTGTATTTTCTTGCTAAAAATTGTAACTTGCTTACGCAAGGAAAAAATCCGATCTTTATGGAAAAAAAGCTCAAATTCGCCGTGTTGCTTTCAGGTTGTGGCGTGTATGATGGTGCCGAGATACACGAATCGGTTAGTGTATTGCTTGCTATGGATAAAATGGGGATAGAAGCAGTTTGCACTGCCCCCAATATAGAACAACACCACGTCATTAATCATCTGACAGGCGAGGAAATGCCCGAAAAACGGAATGTACTCGTAGAAGCGGCACGCATAGCCCGCGGCAATATTGTTGATGTAGCCCAACTGCATATTGCCGAACTTGATGGCTTGGTAATGCCCGGTGGCTTTGGTGTAGCCAAAAACTTTACTAAGTGGGCTTTTGAAGGTCCCGCAGGGGCTATTATTGAGCCTATCAAAAAAGTAATACAAGATTTCTACAAAGCAGGCAAACCTATTGGGGCAGTTTGTATGTCGCCTACTACGGTAGCTAAAGCATTGGAAGGTATCGCAAACGTACAACTTACCGTAGGCAATACCACAGAAAAATCCCCCTACGATATAAAAGCTATTAGCGAAGGTATCAATCAGACAGGCAATACTGCCGTAATGGTTAGTGTAAATGATGTTTGCGTGGATAAGGTTAACAAAATTGTCACCAGTCCTTGTTATATGATGGAAGCCTCTATCTCTCAAATATACATGGGTGCCGAAAATACCATCGCTAAAATGAAAGAGTTAGCACAGTCATAAAGCAATTATCCAAAAATATCTAAAAATAATCAGCAAAATAATGTTTTTCAACGAACGATTTTGGGACATACTAAGAGCCTACATCAATGATGCTATTGAACAGGCTCTGAAAGAAAGAGGTTTGAACGAGCAAGCGTACAAAAGAAAAACAGCTTTCGAGGAGTTTGAAGAAAGTTATCGCAAATATCAGAAATATCAGCAAGAGTATGAGTTTTATCAGAGAGACCAGCAGAGCTATCAAAAAACTTCTACCTATCAAAGCTCAAACACACAAGAGCTCAAATATTATGCTTGGTTGGAAGTTCCTGCGGGTAGCCATTTCCAAGAAATCAAAAAATCTTACAAAAATCTAATGAAAAAATATCACCCCGATAATTTTCATCATAACGAAAGCAAACGCAAAACCGCCGAAGAATTATGCCAAAAACTCAATGAAGCCTACCAATATTTTGAAAAGAAATTTGGAAAAAAATAGCAATGCAATCTGTGTACCAAACGCTGCGTATTTTTTTATATGTAGCACTCTTTATGAGCCTGTGGAAAGGCTTTGAATGGAGCAGAAAATTTTGGGATAAAAATTACGCTTTACAAAAAGAAGCAAGCTTTTTACAAAAAACCGAAATAGATTCTAAAAATAAATGGATCGATAGCCTGCAAAGCACCTACAGCCAGTCTGTTTGGATAGAAGCTGGCAAAAACTATCAAGCCAAGAATAATCCAAAAACTAAACCTCAACTCATCAAGCTTTCAACAGATACGCTACAAGCAAAATCTTTGCAGAAAACTTTTTTAGCCTATCCACAAAATAACCTGAAAGTTCTGCAAACGTTTTTCGGAGCTTTGCAAAATTTGGAAGATAAAGCAAATGACCATTATCGTATCTTTTACTTTGCAGATTCACAAATAGAAGGCGACAGAATTACAGCAACCCTGCGAACTGCTCTGCAAGAAAAATTCGGGGGCTGTGGAGTAGGCTTGCAAGGTTTCACTAATACCAATAACATCAAATTCAGCATACAGCAAGAAAATGATGAGAAACTTCAAAACTATTTTCTACTCGGGAAACCTTTACCCAATACAAATCAGACTTACGGTATTTTAGGACAAACTTATCTGTATTCTGAAAAAGATACAGCAGGCTATACTATTTTTCGTAAATCTGACAAAGCAAGTGAAAAAGCTCAAAAAGTAGAAAATGTCAAAATTCTTTTTCGCAATACGCAAACCCCAACTCTGATAGATATTTGGGAAGATAAAAATAAACTTGCCCAAAAAAGTTTTGAACCTTCCTTGCAGAGTATTTGTTGGTCTGTTCCTTTACAAAATGAGTTTTCAGAAATAAAAATTGCTTGGCAATCGGAAAAAAGTCCTGAAATGTATGGCGTAGCGTTGGATTGTAACCGAGGCATTACCGTAGATAATATTCCTTTACGAGGCAGTGCAGGATTGGAATTTAACAAAATGAACCTTGCAACCTTACAAGCCCAAGCCGAACAGCTCAAACCTTGTTTAGTGATTTTGCATTTTGGAGTAAATGTAACAATGAATGCCACCGATTTTAGCTTTTATGAAAAAAAAATGCTTGAACAAATTTCTTTCTTGAAAAAAGCCTTTCCCAAAACCTCTTTCATGCTTGTAGGCGTTTCGGATAGGAGCTACAAAACAAAAAATGGTTTCGAAACCTATCCTGCAATAGAAATTTTACGCCGAGTACAAAAAAGAATTGCCTTCCAAGCTGATTGTGCCTTTTGGGACCTCTACGAAGCAATGGGAGGTAAAAATACCATGCCTCTTTGGGTAGAAAAAGGCTTGGCAAGCAAAGATTATACACATTTTACCCTTAAAGGGGCAGAAATTATCGGTAACATGCTTTTTGAAGCTCTTTGGAACGACTTTCAGAGCTACAAAGGTGTTCAGTAGGTTTCTAAATAGGTGTGCAAATCACTATACATTTCCTCAAATCGTTTTTTTACACTCCTTAAAAATTCTTGACTTTGAGCAAGCTCCCAAACTTCCGCTTCGCTATATTCCAGCTCACTAATCTTGTAGGTTTGCTCAAGCTGATTTTCCTCAAATTTGAGGATAAATTTCTGATTCCACTCAAAAAGCGTAACATTGAGCGAGCCCTCGCTAAATTGCTTTAATTGTTTCATTGTGAAGTAAAGTAAGATGGTAAGGTAAATTTTTACAAAAATAAAATTTTTTCGATACTATTCGTTTGCTGATATAAATTTTAGCTTATCTTTGTAACTATAAAAGTGCTTGAATGTCCAGAAATTCACCTGTTGTAGATTTGTTCGTGCCTTGTTTTATAGACCAAGTTCGCCCCAAAATCGCTTGGGATACCATCAAGATACTCAAAAGTGTGGGTTGTAGGGTACGTTACAAGGCAAAACAAACTTGTTGTGGGCAACCTGCTTACAATGCAGGTTTTTGGAAAGAGGCTTGTAGTGTGGCTGAAAAATTTATTGATGACTTTGACGATGAAAATGCCTATGTAGTAGCTCCTTCGGCTTCGTGTATCGGAATGATTAGAAATGCTTACACTGATATTTTGAAAAGTGAAAAAAAATTAAATAAGTATTATAGTTTGCAGAAAAGAGCTTTTGAACTCAGCGAGTTTTTGGTAGATGTTTTAGGTATAGAACAATTGGAGAATGTTTATTTCCCTCATCGTATCACCTATCACGACTCTTGTTCGGCTCTTAGAGAGTGCTATATTAGCGATGCACCTCGCAAATTGCTTCAAAACATTAAGGGCTTAGAAATTATTGAAATCAATGGTAATGAAACTTGTTGTGGTTTTGGTGGAACATTTGCGGTGAAATTTCCTGCCATTTCAGCGGCTATGGCAGAGCAAAAGCTACAAAATGCCTCTCAAACTGCTACCGAGTATGTAGTTTCTACTGATTTTTCTTGCTTGATGCATCTAGAATGCTATGCTAAAAAAAATAATATTTCATTAAAATTCTTACATATAGTAGAAATTTTAACAAATCATGGTTAAAAAATTTGTTTTTTTACCGTAAATTTTCAAAAATTTCTGGAAATTAAATCTTCATAGCTTATGTCTATTGTAGATAAGTATCACCAAATTATTCAAAAAGAAAAGGTTTTGCTTGCTTACAAGGGCTGTATTGATGGTGATGCAGTTACTTATCTTGTCAAACTCACCGAAAAAAACATGACTTCTATCAACGAAAAATTAACTATTCGTAAGAAAGTAATCAGCGTTTTGGTAGAAGCCATTCAAAATATCGTAAATTATTTCGCAGAAGAATCATTAGATAAATTTTTTGAAAATGAATCTTTTGTGATTGTTACTGCTCAAAAAAACCAATACGAAGTATTAGTTGGCAACTACATATCAGTGCATAGAATGCGAACCCTAAAAAAACGCATAGACAACGTGAACATGATGTCCTCAGAAGATTTACAAAAAGTTTATTTAGATATTTTAGAAAATCCTAAAGTATCTATCACACGAGGAGCAGGACTAGGCTTGATAGATATAGCAAGACGAACTCATAGTAAAATTAACTACTCTTTTGC
This sequence comes from uncultured Cytophagales bacterium, assembly GCA_938002655.1. Classification (GTDB taxonomy): domain Bacteria; phylum Bacteroidota; class Bacteroidia; order Cytophagales; family Thermonemataceae; genus Raineya. The sequence goes on along the minus strand of CALLAC010000005.1, from coordinate 6,710 downwards.
CGAATACGACCAAGATCATGTGCTTTTTATAATGAGTATGAGTGTAGCTCGTGTAAAACATATTGTACTAAGCTAAAACTTCATGAAGTATATGGAAAGTTTGATTATAGAAAGTACTAATAAAACGCCCAAAGTTTTCTTCAATGCTTTAAGTGGCAAAATGGAGCTGATGGGTAGATCTATTCCAGAAAACTCCTACCAGTTTTATGAACCCTTGTTGCAATGGCTTGATGAATACGCCAAGAACCCACAAGAGCAAACGCATTTCATATTTAAGTTGGACTATTTCAATACAAGCTCTTCTATGTATATTTTGGGTATTCTGAAAAAATTAGAAAAAATGTACGCAGACGGCAAAAAAGTGAGAGTTTCTTGGTATTACGACTCTGAAGATGAAGATATGCTCCAAACAGGGGAAGATTTAAGACAAATTGTCAAAATTCCTATTGAAATGACTGAATTAGAAAGCTAATTTGCCCCAAGCCTACTACTGGAAAGATGCTTTCTTTGTAAAAACTTATGACAACTATTACCTCAACCAAAAGTAAAAGTTTAGGAAGCTATCCCTATATCAGTGTAATGACAAGTATTACAATTGCCCTTATTGCATTGGGCATATTGCTTATGCTTATCATGGGTATCATCAATTTTGCCGAAAGAGTGAAAGAAAATGTAGAAGTACAAATAATGCTGGATAATGGTCTAGAAAATGAACAGATAGCACAATTGCGTCAATTACTTTCTGATAAAAAATACATTAGGAAATTTGCAGGACAAGCCGATATAACCTTCAAGCACAAAGACGAAGCCGCCAAAGAACTTATCAAAAACTTGAAAGAAGACTTTATCACTTTACTGGGGGAAAACCCCCTACGTCATTCATTTTTAATGCACATCAAATCCGAGTTTTGTAGCAGAGAAGGATTAGAACAAATTAAAAAGGAAATTGAGCAGATAAAGGGAGTTTTTGAAGTATCGTATGCACAAGAATTTTCAGAGGAAGTGAATCAGAATGTAGCAATGGTAAGTTTTGTACTTTCAGCTTTTGTCATTTTTATGATGATTATTGTAGTAATACTCATACACAACACCATACGATTGGCTTTATTTTCCCAAAGATTTATTATCCGTACAATGCAACTGGTAGGAGCTACTGCCTCTTTTATCCGTCGTCCTTTTTTAGCTACTGCCTTTTGGCAAGGACTTTTGAGCGGAGCTATTGCTTTTACACTCATCTACGTAAGTTTACCTTACTTGAATGTAGGTTTTATTAGGCTTTCTGAAATGTTTAGCCCCTTGCAAGTTTTGATAGTTGGAGTAATTTTAATTTCTTTGGGTATATTTTTAAGTCTTTTTAGTTCTTACCGAGCTGTGAATAAATACCTTAATATGAATTTGGACGAATTGTACTAAAAAATGTGTGCAGAAATTTTTCGAAAAAATTATTTTTTTTTTTGAAAAATACATATAATGCAATAAATTTGTGAGTTATCTTCAATTAACCTAAACTTAATAATTCCTTATGAAGAGAATAAGCTTTACTATTTTAAGTTTGTGTACTGCATTATTAGCAGAAGCAGGCGGTTTTCAAGTAGTCTTGCAAGGTGTAAGGCAAACAGGTATGGGCAATACGGGTTCTGCCTTAGCCGATGTAAGTAATATGTTCTATAATCCTGGAGCAGTAGGATTTATAGAAGGTGGAGGAGTAGCTGCTGGAGTAAATGGCATATGGGCAAACACAGAATTCGCTCCTTCAACAGGTGGAGTAATCTACAAGACAGAAAATCCTGTTAGTACACCTTTCTATTTACATGCCGCTTTTGGCTTTGGAAAAGACAAAGCTATCAAGGCTGGTTTGAGTGTAGTTACCCCCTACGGTTCTACGGTACAATGGGAAAATGATTGGATAGGCAAAACTTTTCTAGAAAAAATTTCTTTACGAGCTATTTACATCCAACCTACTTTAGCCTACAAAATAAATGACCAAATATCGGTAGGGGCAGGTTTTCAGTATGTACTAGGTAGTGTGAATTTGCAAAGAAAGGTAGCTTTACCTGTCAACGGTGCTTTTGCAGATAGTAAACTTGAAGGTAAAGCCAATGGCATAGGATGGAATGTGGGGCTTGTTTATCGCCCAGTAGAACAATTTAGCATAGGGGTTTCATATCGCTCGCAAGTAACAGCAAAAGTAGATGACGGAACAGCCACATTTTCTAACATTCCAATGCTTGATGGACCCGTAGGTGCTCAATTGGCCGCAAATTTCCCTAATTTATCTAATGGTACTTCTACTACTTCATTTACCTCTGAATTGCCTCTACCTGCTGTTCTTACAGTAGGTTTATCGTGGAATGCAAACGAGAGTTTTTCGTTAAATGTAGATGCTCGTTATACTTTTTGGGGAACTTACAAAGAACTTGCATTCAATTTCAAAGACCCTGTAGCTGGCTCTACGCTTTCTGCATCACCTCGTAATTACAAAGATAGAATTGTAATAGGAGCAGGCTTAGAATACAGAAAAAGTGGTGTATCGGTACGTACTGGTGCTTACTATGACCCTACTCCTGTACAAGAAGGTTATATGACTGCCGAAACACCCGATGCAAATACAGCTTATCTAGCAGGCGGATTAGGATACAAATTTGGCAAAGTTAGCATAGACGCAAGCGTATTGTATGCCAATAGAGAAAAAAGAACTAATCGTAATGTAGCACTAGATAACAGAGGTGCTCCCATCGGACCTACAGGCGATTTTAAAACCAAAGCTATTGTCGGAAGTTTTGGCGTTTCTTTTGCTTTCTAAAAAACTACATCGTTCACTAAAAAAATAAAAGATATGAAAAAATTGTATTTACTCGTAATTGTAGCATTCTTATTTAATGCTTGCAAACCCAATCTAGACCCTATTCCTGTAACAGCAGGTAAAAATTTGGACCTAAGTAAGTATGTCGCTATCGGAAACTCTTTAACAGCTGGATATGCTGACGGAGGCCTTTACAACAAAGCCATCATGTACTCCTATCCTAACTTTATTGCAAAACAGTTGCAATTAGTAGGTGGTGGCGAATTTTATCAACCTTATTTTAGCGAAGACAAAAAAAATGGATCCGGCTTTTTAAAAATTACAGGCTGGAACGCAAACGCCCCTATCATACAAAACGAAACTAATCAATTGGCAGTCGTTAGCCCTACCCCTTTAAGGCTGGAACGCTATACTGGCCCCAATAACAATTTGGGAATACCAGGACTAAGAATGATTGAAGTACTTTCTGCTCCTTATGCTCAACTCAATCCTTTTTTTGAACGTCTGCTTCCACCACTTACCACTAAAAGGTATGTAGATTTTGTAAAAGAAACCAATGGAACTTTCTTTACACTTTGGCTAGGTAACAATGATGTTTTAGGATATGCCATTAGCGGTGGCGACCCAACAGGTATTGATATCAGCGATAATTCTTATCCTTACAGTACTATTTTTGCCCCCAATACAATTACTCTACCCCTTGCTTTCAATGCCGCCGCAGATTCGCTTATTAATGCCGCTACAGCCAATGGTGCCAAAGGAGCCGTAGCTCTTATCCCTGATGTCGCTACTATTCCTTTTGTAAGATTTCTAAACCAACAAATAGCGAATACTACTCCTGGCGGTTTCCCAAAAATTACACTGACTGCCCCTCAAGCTGCCGCTCTTAATACTCTTTACACAACAGATTTTGACGGACCTGGCCCTTATGTACCTTACAGCAATCCAAATTTTGTTGCAGGGGATAATTATTTTGTAATATCTATTGATAATCCCTATACAACTAATGTAAGAGAAGTTAGACAAATGAATCCCCAAACTGATTATTTGCTGTTATCAGCTCAATCTTTGCTTGCAGACCCTGTTAATGGATTAGCTGGTGGACTAGGAGTTGTAAAACCTAATGACGGTTCTACAATCCCTAACCCCCCTGTTACCCAACTTCCTAATCCTATACCCGACTGGGCGGTGTTAGATGCAACGGAAGTATCTCAAATACGATTTGCTACTAATGCCTACAATAACAAACTTAGAAGTGCTGCCGATATCAAAGGATTGGCTGTTGTAGATGCAAACACGATATTTAATCAAATTATTCAAAATAATGGTATAGACGGCGTACAACTCAACTCAGCATTTATCACAGGAGGCTTGTTCTCACTTGATGGTATTCACCTAACTCCCAAAGGATATGCTGTAGTAGCAAATCAATTTATAAAGGCTATCAACGCCAAATATGAAGCCAAAATACCTCTAATTGATGTAAATTCACTCAATTTGCCAACAGTCTTTTTCCCTTAATCATGCAGATTTTCTAAAATATGCAACCTCTATACGTTTTGTGTAGAGGTTGTTAAATTTTTAGAACAAAATGAAAAGAAAACTTACGTTGCTAATCACGTACTTATCATTTTTGCTATCAAATGCTCAGCTTCCTTACGAAGTAGGCTTACATACTGATTATGGCTTTATTCTTCGGCACGCCCCCAAAATCGGACACCTACAATCGCACCCTTGGGCTATTACGGCTTACTTTAACCGTTTTCATCTTGGAAAACGCTCTTGGGAACAAGATTTCCGCTATCCCCAAACCTCTTTTGCTCTCACTTATTTTAATTATCAAAGTTCTATCATAGGATACTCCGTAGCACTATCGGCGAACATGCTCTTACCTATCTACCGAGCCGAAAAAAATTCCTTGCAATTCAAAATCGGTACAGGACTTGCCTTTGTTTCTAATCCTTTCGATATAGAAACTAATTTTCAAAACAATGTTTTGAGTAATATTTGGAGCTACGTGATGCAAGGGGGCTTTTGGTGGAACTATCACCTTAGCTCTCATTTCAGGCTTAAAACAGGCTTGCAACTTACACATTATTCTAATGGGGCTTTCAAACTGCCCAATGCAGGTGTAAATGTTGTTACTACCTTTGTAGGTGTTAGCTATGTATTTAATCCTGAAAAAATCACCTTTCCAAAAAATGAAAAAACTCTTTTCTGCAAAAATTGGTATCTGCAAACTGCTCTCGCAGGCAGTTTGATAGAAACAGAAATCAATCAACCTCACAAACATTCTGTTTTCAATGTAGGTTTGTATCTTGCTCGGGATATAAATCGCAAACATCGCTTCAATGCGGGTTTGGATATTTCTTGGAACGAAGGCATCAAATACCAAATCGAACAAAAATTCGGAACTCAAAACCAAAAGCCCGATTACAGACGTATAGGCATAGCAGTAGGCGATGAAATCTCCTTCGGCGATATGAGCCTAAATATACAACTTGGCTACTATATTCGTAGGCAATTTGAAGCCAAAACCGATATGCCTTTTTATCAGCGTTATGGCTTAAAATGGTATTTCCATAAAAATATTTTTGCAGGGCTACTGCTCAAAACACACGCCTCCGTAGCCGAGTGTGCAGAATTTACGCTTGGAACGCATTGGCAACTCAAAAGCAATGAACGAGAAAAATAAGTTTTTTGTTGAAAAGATTACCGCTTGGTATAGAAAGCATCACCGCAAACTTCCTTGGCGAAACACACAAGACCCGTATCTGATCTGGCTTTCTGAAATTATTTTGCAACAAACACGTGTAAAGCAAGGTTTACCCTACTATCAAAAGTTTGTAGAAAACTACCCAAGCCTACAAGATTTGGCTTTGGCAAACGATACGGAAGTATTCCGATTGTGGCAAGGCTTAGGCTACTACAACCGAGCTAAAAATATGCTTGCCACGGCTCGGCAACTCTACGAAAAAAATGAAGGGCGGTTTCCTAATAGTTACCAAGAACTCCTCAAACTCAAAGGTATAGGCAAATACACAGCGGCGGCGATAGCGTCTTTTGCCTTTAACGAACCCGTAGCTGTTCTAGACGGCAATGTGTATAGAGTGCTAGCTCGCTATTTTGGGATTTTTACAGATATTACCAGCCCAAAAGGCGAAAAAGAATTTAGAGCTTTAGCTCAAAGTCTAGTTCCCAAAAATAGCAATGAATACAATCAGGCAATTATGGAATTTGGGGCTTTACAATGTACTCCGCAAAAACCTAATTGTATGTTTTGCCCCTTACAAGAAAACTGCTTCGCCTTTGCCTACCAAGAACAAGAAAGCTTACCTGTAAAAATTAGTAAAACACAAATGCGTGAGCGTTTTTTTGCCTACTTGGTTTGGCATAAGGAAGAAAAAATTGCTCTTAAAAAACGCTTTGAAAAAGATATTTGGCAAAATCTTTACGATTTTGATTTGCAAGAAAAGGATAATTTGTACGAGTTGGAGCAGATACCTCTCGTAAAAGGGAATTTTCTGTACAAATCAGGTATATTCAAACATCAACTCACACATCAAAGAATTTTTGTTTGTTTTTTTCATTTCGAAATAATTGAAACCTCTCTTCTTTCTCAAAATTTGGAATGGTACACTTGGGAAAGTGTTCAAAACTTACCTAAGCCCATTCTTATAGCCAACTATTTGCAAACTTGGCAAACAAAAAACCTACAAGGTTGAACCTTGTAGGTTTTGAAACGCAGTACAGAACTTATTACAAATTCTTAATTTCTACACGGCGGTTAGCGGCACGCTGTTGAGGTGTTTTGTTGCCTGCTTTAATATCGGTGCTACCATCAGCAGGGCGTTCATCTCCGTAGCCAATGGCTTGGATACGCTCGGCACTAATACCTTTTCTTACT
>CALLAC010000004.1 GCA_938002655.1 uncultured Cytophagales bacterium | reverse complement strand
CCTGTTTTCCTCTTTTCCAAAAAGAATGGGACGACTGAGCCTCTTGAGCCGATTACATTGCCATAACGTACCACCGAAAACTGAATATCGTGGTAGCCAATCATATTATTGGCGGCAATAAATAGCTTGTCGGAGCATAATTTGGTAGCCCCATACAAGTTGATAGGTGCGGCGGCTTTATCAGTGGAAAGAGCTACCAATTTTTTGACACCGCTATCTAAAGCGGCTTCAATGATATTTTGAGCTCCAATCACATTGGTTTTGATAGCTTCAAAAGGATTGTATTCAGCAGTAGGAACCTGCTTGAGAGCTGCTGCATGTACTACGATATTCACTCCCTCGAATGCACGTATAAGCCGTTCTTTGTCGCGTACATCACCAATAAAGAAACGAATCTGCGGGTACTTAGAGCTGGGAAATTGTTGAGCCATTTCAAACTGCTTTAGCTCATCACGCGAAAATACAATAACCCGCTTTACATCAGGAAATTTTTGTAAAACAGTAGCTACGAATTTTTTCCCGAAAGATCCTGTTCCACCTGTTACTAAAATAGATTGATTAGCCAATATACTCATTACAGACTTAAAGTTTTTATTTTCTCGTTTTTTAATCTTTCTTGTGAAATGCCCATACAATTAGCAAGTTGAAACAATAATTTTACTCCTAATATTAGGGTTTCATTCTTCATTTTCTGCATCGCCGCAGGCAACTTCTACCGAAAATCGAAACAATTGTTTTATCTGCTTTTACGAGTTCTTTCAATAAAAAATTGATTTCGTTTTTTTTGTCAAAAGGTAATCTAATGATTTTGCCTGCTGTTTATGGTTCACTTAGGTTAGCTATTGATAAATCCATGCTCAGTCATTAGCTTTACGAGCAATTAAATAATAGTTTGGCCAAAGATAAAACTTTGTATTAAGAATTGCAAATAGTCAGTAAATGGATTTATAATTCAGTCAAGTATTTGTCCGATATTTACATGATTGGGAAGGTTAGCTGGTTGTGTGGGTTGTAATTGGGTTTAGAAAAAGCAAAAACCTGAATGATAATCTTTGTATTTCTACCTATGGACATAAAATTGCTCTACGACTCGGGTGGATAGCCTCCCAATCCACCTATGGGTTGCAGGAACAGATAAACGAAAATAAATTTGGGATTTTTTTAGGTTAATCGTGAGAAAATTCTCCTGAATAAATGCTATTTGATAATTTATCAAATACCTCAACGGGCGGTCATATTGTACAAGTTTTGAGCCAACCAATATGGATAGTTTTTAAGAAATAGCAATTTAATCAATTACCGAATTGCTGCATACCATTTCAAAATTTCACTTACTAAAAGGCTAGAAATTGTTTGTACGCCTAAAATAACCCAAGAAGGTGTCAGGTATTCCCAAATTCTTTCGGGGCGGGTATAGAGCCTAAAATGAGCAAAAGACCACCAACAACGCCATTCTGTGGCACAAGGTTGACAACCATAGCAATATTTTGTATCGTAATTAAAAAAAAGTTTAAGCCAAAAATATACAGGTATAAGCACTAAAATTGTAACTATGAGCACCCAATTGTTGCGTTGTTTAGCTTTTTCTTGTGCTTTGGAAGCCGAAAGCAAATCATCGGGTATGATACTGTGCCTCAAAATCCAGATACCTGCCAGTGTGCTTATACTTGCACTTATGTAGAAAAGATGTTCGAAAGTCCAAGATTTTTGAAGCCATTTTTGCTCCATAGCATAAGGCGTAAGCCAAGCAATATTAGCCCAGCTTGCCAGCCAATTACACAAAGCAAAAACCACTAAAAACAACAAGAGGCGTGCAAACCAACGTTTGCGAAGTGTAGGAGCAAAAAATTCGGTGTAAATATCTTTGAAAAATCCCCAAATGTTTTGCCCTGCTTCATAAATTTTATACCACAGCTGTTGAGAAAATCCAAATTTAGGCAAATCGTTCAGTTCGTATCGTCTACGTCCTTGTGAGCTGTGTTCGGATTTGAAAAAAATTTCACGCTTGCCCGAAGTTACCCAGATATATGGGGCATAGAGATGGTTATCATACGAAAAAGCCTGTTCTATGGCTTCTTCAAAGGTACTTTCGCCGATACTGCTTTTTTTACATTCTACAATGCAAAAGGGCTTTTGAAATTCATCTAAAATGAGAATATCCACTCTTTTGTAGCTGGAACCCATTTTTACGGGGTATTCAAAGGCTATTCTTTCGGCGGGGTAGCGATAATGATATAAAATTTTAACATATATTTCGGCTCTTACTTGCTCTTCGGGAGTGAGTGGAAAGCCTACATTACTGGCAGAATAAAAAATCTCATTTTTATAAAAACGAATAGCACCTTCTTTTTGTGCTTGCAAAAGGTAATTGCTCATGTGTTTTCGATATACTTACATTTCTTTTGCTAAAATAAGTATATTTTGACAAAGTTCTGCAATTTCTTTTTCAGCATTGAAGGCGTGCAAGCATACTCGGATAATTTCTTGGCCTGCTTTTACCGTAGGTGAAAGCACAGGACGCACATCAAAGCCTGCCTCTTGTAGCTTTTGTGCAAAAAGTTTGGTTCTTTCGTTACCACCAATTTTAAGAATTTGAATAGGAGTGTAGCTTTCTTTGAGTAAGATTGAGGTGTGGGATAAATTTCGCAGAGATGTTCTAAAGAAAGTAATTTTTTGATATAAGTTTTCTTGGAGATATGCGTTTTCGGCAATGTATTCAAAGGCTTGGCGAATATGTACATAACTGTGCAGCGGCAAAGCTGTAGTATAGATAAAAGCTCTTGCAAAATTGATAAGGTAATCTATCAGTATTTTTGAGCCTGCTATACAAGCACCGTGCCCGCCAATAGCTTTACCAAAAGTGTAAATTCTTGCAAAAATATCCTGATGTAGGTTTTGAGCAATGCAGTATCCTTCGCCTTGTCTACCATATATGCCTGTACTATGAGCCTCATCTACAATCAAATAAGCCTCATATTGCTTGCATAAGCGAATGATTTCGTGTAAAGGAGCTATGTCGCCGTCCATAGAATATACACTTTCTACTACTACAAAAATATTAGTATGTGGTTTTTCTTGGGCTTTTTGCAGTTTTTTTTCTAAATCTTCTAAATCGCTGTGCCGAAAGTAGTGGCTTTGTGCAAGGCTCAAATGCTTACCTTCTCGCAGGCTTGCGTGCAAGAGTTCATCGCAGAGAATAATATCGTTTTTTTGAGGAATAGTTGCCAAAATAGCAGTATTTAGTTGGTAGCCCGAATTAAATACTAAGCAGGCTTCTGCCTGAAAGATTTGGGCTAAGAATGCTTCCAAGTCCAATACGTAAGGGTGAGTACCCGAAAGCAAACGCGAGCCTGTTGCCCCCAGATGGGGTTGGGGTAGTTGGGTGAGCGTATTTTCAATGTTTTTTTGCAGAATGCTATTGCGAGCTAGCCCCAGGTAATCATTAGAACTGAAATCAACGAGGCAACTTTGGGGTTTTAATATCCGAAAGTTCCCTTCTTGCTTGCGTTTTTGGAGTTTTTCTTGAAGTCTTTCTAAAAGTTGGTTCATTATTTTTTACATACTTTCTGCCACCACTTCTTGTACTTGTGGAATCATACGTTTCAGCAGGTTTTCTATACCTGCTTTCAGCGTAATGGTAGAAGAAGGGCAACCACTGCAAGAGCCTTTGAGCGTCAGTACTACTCTGCCTGTGGTATCATCAAAGCTATGAAAATAAATGGCACCGCCATCGGTTTCAACAGCAGGTCTTACGTACTCTTCCAATACTTTTTTGATTTGTTTTACTATTTGGCTATCATTTTCGCTGACTTGCAGATTGTTGTTTTCTTGCAAAAGTTCTACGCTGAAAATGGGTTTTTCTTGCTCCAAATATTCTTGAATATACAATTTGACTTCACGGGCTATGTCCATCCAATCGTAGCCTTCTTTTTTGGTAATGGTAATAAAATTATTCATCACAAAAACCCTTTCTACGAAGGGGAATTTTTCAAAAAGTTCGGCGGCAAGTGGAGATTTTTCGGCGGCGTTGCGGTCAGGAAAATCAAAACTTTCGTTTTCGGGGGTAAGCATATAATTGATAACAAACTTCAACGAAGCAGGGTTAGGGCTTGCCTCTGTATAAACGTTCAGGTAGCGTTTGGGTTTTATTACTTGTTCCATAACTAACTTTAAGGTTCAGATAAATAAATTTGAAAATATTGCTTTCCGCCGAATAATAACCATTTTGTCAGCAAATCTGTTCCTTATCGGTGGTATTTTTTAGCAAAATATCGCTAACTTTTTTGTAATGTAAAAAAAAAATATTTAAAATGCGGTAGGATAATGCAAGTTTTAACTTTAAATTTTGAAAGTTTATGAATTTCATTCCCAGTATGCTATTAAAGCAACTCTACACTCGTGGCAGTTTGCGTAATGCAAGCGATGGAGTTGTGTTTTCGGTGAAAAATCGTTTGAGCGATGCTAAGCTCGTAGCTTTAAAGAAAGTTGAAATTGGAGATAGGGATGTTCCGCTGAAAGATGTATTTGTAGATTTAGGTGATAATTGTATTCTTGCCGCCGAGCAAATTTCGGAAAGTAATCCTATTGAGTTCCCTTTGCGTAGAGCAATCAATGTTATTACCAAACAGCCTCCTTTGCCCGAAGGTAAATACAAGGTAAAAATTGAGTTTAAAGCAAGCCCTTTTGGTAGTCTGGAAATAAAAGTAGAAGATTCCATTGCCAAAGAAGATACAAACATTGTCAAAATTCCTCGTAATGATTTGGACGACTACTCCGAAGAGGCTATCAAGGCGAGGCATAAATTTATCGACGAATTTGTAAAGAAGCATGTAAACCCTGATTTCGAGGGCGTCAATCATATTACTAAATACTCCTTTGACCCTCACATTACTAAGGGTAATTGTGAGCATTTTGTAGGAGTAGCCCAAGTACCAATGGGTATAGCTGGACCGCTGAAAATCAATGGCGAACACGCCAAAGGAGAGTTCTTGATACCACTCGCCACAGCCGAAGGAACGCTAGTAGCCTCTTACAATCGGGGTATGAAAGTTATCAATTTGAGTGGTGGGGCTATTTGTACCGTAATTGGCGATGCAATGCAAAGAGCTCCTGTGTTTGTGTTTGAAAATGCTCGGGAAGCTCGTGAATTTGAAAAATGGGTACAAGCAAACTTTAAGAAAATTGCCGAAGAAGCAGAAGCTACTTCCAGCGTCGCCAAATTGCAGTACATAGATAGCTACCTTTCCAATAAATTTGCTTATTTGCGTTTCAATTATTCTACGGGTGATGCGGCAGGGCAAAATATGGTGGGGCGTGCTACTTTTGCCGCTTGTAGTTGGATTTTAGATGCTTATCCGCAAGGAAAAATCAAGAATTTTTACTTAGAATCTAACTTTGCCACCGATAAGAAAGCCTCTCAAATCAATGTAATGCGTACACGTGGCAAGCGTGTAGTGGCTGAATGTACTATCAAAAGAGAGGTGCTTACGCAAATTATGCGTGTAGAACCTGAACAACTGGTGTATCATTATCATGTTGCCAATGTAGGGGCTATTCTTTCAGGAGCTAACAACAATGGCTTACATTCTGCCAATGGTATTACGGCAATGTTTATTGCCACAGGGCAAGATGTAGCCAACGTATCCGAATCTTCTGCAGGTATTATGTACTCCGAACTCACTCCCGAAGGCGACTTGTATATGAATATTACTATTCCTTCGCTGATTGTTGCTACGCACGGAGGAGGTATTAAACTGGCTACGCAAAACGAATGTTTGCGTATGCTCGGCTGTGTAGGGCGTGGCTCGGTGAATAAGTTTGCTGAAATTGTAGCAGGTGTAGTGCTGGCAGGAGAAATTTCGCTGGCTTCTGCGATTTCTTCTTCCGATTGGGTTTCTAGTCATGAACAATACGGCAGAAATAGATAATTTGCCCCAAAAAGCCCTCTTCATAATTAAAAGAGGGCTTTTTTACGAAATATGCTCTATTTTACAACCAATTTACACCTTTTTGCAACAAAGCAAGCGTTTCGGCTTCTTTGGAGTTTGGTTCAGGGGTAAAGCAATAATGCCATTCGGCTTGTTTGGGCAAACTCATCAAAATAGATTCTATTCTGCCATTGGTTTCTAGCCCAAATTTTGTACCGACATCATACACCAAGTTAAACTCTACATAACGACCTCTGCGGATAAGCTGCCATCGTTTTTCTTTTTCGCCGAAAGGCAGATTTTTGTTTTTATTCATCAAATAGCTATAAATAGGAGCAAAGCTCTTGCCAACATCAAGCACAAAGTCAAATAGTTTTTCTTTACTAATCTCTTCGTTTTCTTGCAATCTGTCAAAGAAAATGCCACCAATGCCACGCGTTTCGTTACGATGTCTGATAAAGAAGTATTCATCAGCCCATTGTTTGAATTTTGGATAAAATTCGGGATGATATTTATCGCAAACTTCTTTGAGTTTTTGGTGAAAAAAGCGAGCATCTTCTTTATCGATATAGTGCGGTGTGAGGTCAATACCACCACCAAACCAATAAATAAGTTTGTTATCGGCAGTTTGTACTTCAAAATAACGTATATTCATATGAATAATAGGCACCATAGGGCTTTCGGGGTGCATTACAATCGAAACGCCTGTGGCAAGAAATTCGCCTTCGGGCATTTGCAATTTACTTGCCATTTGTGGGGTAAGCGTGCCGAATACTTTGGAGAAATTGACACCTGCTTTTTCTAAAACACTTCCATTTTGCAGAATTCTTGTTAAGCCGCCACCACCTTCGGCTCTTTGCCATTCGTCTCTAGAAAAACTACCTTTGCCATCAGCTTTTTCTATGGCAGAACAGATATCAGTCTGCAATTGCTGAAAGGCAGTTACTACTTCATCTTGAAAGGTTTTATTTTGTGAGGATACCATAAAGAATTTCATTTTTTTTGAGCAATTTAGACATTTATGAAAAACAAAGCCTTGACTTTTATCAACGCTACTACTGATTTTCATTACAATTTTATACCAAGTTTGCTTTTCAAAGATTTAGAAGGAATAAATTCTTAAAAAAGCTCTGATTTTCAAGCCTTTAAGAACTTTGCCACTTATTTTTTGTATCGGATATCAACTCCCTAAAAATCTTGTTTCTTACTTTCTTTTTGCAAACTATACCTAAATAACCACAATTAGTTTATTTTCAACACATAAATCAAACTGGAAGTATTTTGTTTGCCTGCTTTCAGATTGGAAAGAAAACCTTGCCAAAAAGCTCTTAAAAATTGTGTTTTGCCTGTTTGATAAAGAGTGCTCATCAAACTAATGTAGTAGGCATCAAAAGGCATAGGTAAAATTTCTTGAATTTGTAAATAATGCTTTTGGGAAAGAGCAAGTATATCTTTTTTGCTAAAATGCCAAAGATGACGAGGCACATCATACGCCGCCCAAAAAGCACCAAAAACCTGAGCATCCTGACTTTCTCGGTTGGGTAGAGCGATTACAAGTTTGCCCGTAGGTTTTAGCAAAGATTTCAGTTCTGAAAGAGTTTCGTTGAGTTTAGGAATATGCTCTAAAACATGCCAAAGGGTGATAATATCGAATTGAGCTTTTCTGATTTCTTGTAAAGAGGTAAAAACAGGTTTGTTGGCATTTTCAGAAGCTATTTTACGGGCATTTTCATCGGGTTCGATGCCTTCGGCTTGCCAGCCTGCTTGCAGTGCAGTTTTCAGGAAATAGCCCGTACCACAGCCAAAATCTAATAATTTACCTTTCTGAAAATGATGGAGCCTTTCAATAAGGCGTAATTTACGTTTCAAAGCAATTTTTCTTATCCAGTGGTACATTTTATTGACAAGTCCTTTTTGGGTGTCGGAGTGTGAAATATAATTTTCAGACTTGTAGTAATTTCCCAAAAAAGCCTGAAAAGGGCGTGGTGAAGTAAGTACAAAATCACAGGCAGAGCATTTTTGTAAGGTAAATATTTCACCACTTACCGTGTAATCTTTACAAGAAAGAAAAGGCTCAAAAGAAGTATTTTCGCAGATAGGACAGACCTCGATATTTTCTAACATAAATGCACTAAAAATAAATACACGACCAATCCGACTAAAAATGCCACCACAAGCCCCCAAAAGATAAATGTAGCTGTCAGAGCTATGCCCAATAGTGCCAAAATCCCCCAATAAATCAGAAAACTGATAGCTCCACTGATAAAAATGAAAGTAACCAGCCCAATCACTCCACCCAAAATAAAAGCCGTAATAATGGCAAAAACAGGCACAATGTAAATAACATATAAGATTAGGGCAAAAGTATTTTTGGGTGGTTTGGTAAGCTCAAAAAGTTCTACGCCCAAAGAGATAAGTTGCAAAGGTTCTTTCAAAAAACAGCCTAAACGCTGAAAAAGAGACTTGTGTGTAGGCAAGCTATCAGTAGCTTGTACGGCTTTCCCAAATTTAAGATTTCTTTTCAACCTTGCATGCGAAATACTTGGATAAATTGGATAAATTTGTATGGATTTGCTTTTTTCACGAACTTCTATTCTTTTATGAACAACGTTTATAGATTGAATATTGTTTTCTTTTGGTGAATGTGTATTTGATTTTGGTTCTGTCCACAACTCTTCTGCAATATCCATTCGGATTTGCGACTCGTGAGTTTGGGCTTTTGTAAAGGAAAAAAGTAGAAAAAAAATAAAAAGAATAAGTAGATGCTTCATTAGGTAAAACTTGTTTGATAGGAAATTCTATATTTTTTTCTGCTCACCTTCGTATTTAGAAGGGCATTTCATCAGGATTTGTTTGGCGATAAATTTCTTATCTTTGTTGTAAGAGCCAACAATTACAATTTGTTCAGAACGCTCAAAATCTTGGGGTTTGGCATCGTTGTAGTATATTTTTTCGCGATAGCCCTTGTTATCAATCATTTCAAAAATAAATAAATTCGGATTGAGGCGAGGCTCATACTGCATACCTACTACTTTACCCGACTTCTCCTTAGGAAGCGTGCCTACAATATGCACATCTTTATCTTTGCCTTTGGCGTACATTTCCTGAGCCACAGAAAAATCAACGTATTCTGTAACACTGCCCATGGAGGTTATCAGCACTCCAATAGCAATGGCAATGGCAACAATAGCGACAACATGTGTAGGTTTCATCTTTGTAAAATTTTAGATGTTAACAGAAAAGGTTATTTCTTGTCTTCTTGAAAAAAAAGATTTTTTTCACCGAAAATCTGCTTTTCCAATTTTTTTGTTTTTCTATCCAAATAAATCAAATACCCCAAAAGTCCTATCATTACAATGGCAAGCACCGCAACTACAACATAAAATTTGCTTTCGGTACGGAAAAACTCTTCAACGGCATTTTCTTGGCTTTGGGCCAAAAGATTGCCACCCACAAGCAAGAAAGAGGATAGAATAGCCCAAAAATGTTTTTTCATTATTTTTTTGATTAAATTTTTCGCAAAGTTACAACAAAAGCCCCCAAAAATCAATGATTTTCATCAAGGTTTTTCGTTTTGCTTCTTGAAGCCAAAAGGGCAATGCTTACAGCCACTTTGGCAACAATAGCCACGTTTGAGATGATATTTTTCCGTAAAAACCATAAGCCCTTGCTCGTTGTAGTAGTAGTCGCCTTCTTCAAGAACGGGCAAGCTATTTGTTTTTTTCTTGATAAAATATGAAAACTCCATAATTTTTATTATTTTTGCAGATATGTTTGCAAAATCTTTTCAAACTTTTCTACTCAACGCAATGTAGTACTAAAAAGTTTATTTTATGATAACCACTGCTTTCATTTCAACACAAGAAGCTATTGCATTAGAGGAACGCTACGGAGCTCACAATTATCATCCTATTCCTGTGGTACTTGCCAAAGGAGAAGGAATTTTTCTTTGGGACGTTGAGGGCAAGAAATATTTTGATTTTCTTTCTGCTTATAGTGCTGTCAATCAGGGGCATTGCCATCCCCGTATCATATCGGCCCTTATAGAGCAAGCCCAAACGCTTACGCTTACTTCAAGGGCTTTTTACAATGATAAATTGGGCTTGTGCGAAAAATATATGGCAGAATATTTTGGCTACGATAAAGTGCTAATGATGAACTCGGGAGCAGAAGCCAACGAAACAGCCTTAAAACTTGCTCGCAAATGGGGGTATCAGAAAAAAGGTATTCCCACAAATCAGGCGGTTATTGTAGCTGTACAGCGAAACTTTCATGGCAGAACGCTGGCAATCATTTCGGCATCTACAGATAAAACAGCTACTAGCAATTTTGGTCCTTTTATGCCTGGTTATCATATCATTCCTTACAATGATATTCAGGCTTTAGAAAAAGCTCTTCAGAATCCGAATGTTTGTGGTTTTTGGGTTGAGCCTATTCAGGGCGAAGCAGGTGTTTTTGTTCCTGATGAAGGCTATCTTGCCAAATCCGCAGAGCTTTGCAAAAAATACAATGTATTGTTGATGATGGACGAAGTGCAAACAGGTATGGGGAGAACAGGTAAATTGCTTGCTTCACATCACGAAAACGTGCATCCAGATATACTTATCTTGGGTAAGGCTCTTTCAGGAGGTACGTATCCTATTTCTGCGGTACTAGCTGATGATGAGGTAATGCTTTGTATAAAGCCAGGCGAGCACGGCTCTACTTTTGGAGGCAATCCGCTGGCTTGTGCCATAGCAATGACGGCTCTGCAGGTAATCAAAGATGAAAAACTCCCCGAAAATGCTGAAAAAATGGGTATCCTTTTCCGTAAGCGTATGCAAAAACTAATGCAATGCTATCCTGAAAAAATCAGTGCGGTACGTGGCAAAGGGCTTCTGAATGCAGTAGATATTAAAGAAAAAAATGGCAAAACGGCTTGGGATTTGTGCCTTGCAATGAAAGATAAAGGCTTACTTGCCAAGCCTACACATGGCGATAAAATTCGTTTTGCCCCACCGCTTATCATCAATGAAAATCAGATGAATGAGGCTTGTGATATTATTGCAGAGGCAGTGGCAGAGTATTGATGAAAATGAACGATTGAAGCAAATTATCAGGGAAGAATAGCAAGAAACTTTGAAATAATATTGAGAAAACTTCAAGAAAAATCAAAAAACTTTCACTCTTTTGGGGTGAAAGTTTTTTGGTTGAAAGCGGCAATCTAGCTGATAGCAGTCATTGTCGCTAAACTTTATTTATCCGACTTCATTTTATCAAAACTATTGCTTGCATTATTGGTGCGTGGGAAGGTATTGTTATTGGTTTCCACATCTGCCGTTTCCAACTTGGGGTCTAACTGAAATTGTACTACTTCTTTATCGGTAACAATGAGTTTGCTGATTTCTTTGTGGTTCATACGCCAAATTTCAGCAGGGAATTTTTCTATTTGTTTAGAACCATCTTTGAAAGTCATTTCAACAATCAAAGGCATCACAAGCTCTCCATTATTTTTGATTTTCAAGACATAGAAATTCTTTTCAGGACTTATAGAGGCTTTTTCCTTATCGGTAAGGCGAACGCCCATTTGCTCAATGCGTTTGAGCATTTCTTCTGCTTTGAGTTCTTTGGCGGGGAAAATAAGATTGGAAGACGAAGTATTGCTTGCAAACTTTGTTTTGTAGAGCGTAACTGCTTCAATACTTGGTTCGTAGAAATCAATCGTATAGAACCAGCCTCTCCAAAACCAATCTAAATCTACTCCCGAAGCATCTTCCATAGTGCGGAAAAAGTCAGCAGGTTCGGGGTGTTTGAATTTCCATTTTTGGGCGTATTGCTTGAAAGCAAAATCGAAAAGAGCGGGTCCCATAATGGTTTCTCTCAGAATATTGAGAGCAGTAGCGGGTTTACCGTAGGCGTTATTACCAAATTGTTTGATTTGCTCGGAGTTAGTCATAATAGGTACTTGGGTATCAGGGGCAGATTTCATGTAGCTGACAATATTAGCGGCAGGACCGCGACGAGAGGGGTAAGGGTCTCTTTTGAGGTCTTTGGTCCAAGGGGCATCAGGCAATTCTTGCTCGGCACGGAACTGCAAGAAGGAGTTCAGCCCTTCGTCCATCCAAGACCACTGACGCTCATCAGAATTGACAATCATAGGGAAGTAATTATGACCAACTTCGTGGATAATTACCGACACCATTGAATATTTTATGCGTTCATTGGCTTGTTTTATTTTTTCTATTTCTTCTTTGGAGGCATTTGCAGGTAGAGCAATAGGTCTACCGCCATTGAAGCAGATCATAGGATACTCCATACCAAAAACAGGACCATGTACCGAAATAGCCACAGGGTAGGGATAATCAAAAGTGTATTTAGAATAAACGGTGAGCGTATGAGCTACTACCCAAGTAGATTTTTCGCCCCATAGAGGGTTCCCTTCTTTGGGATAAAAAGACATAGCCCATACTTTTTTGTTGCCATTAGGCACTTGGAATGCGTCCCAAATAAACTTTCTTGAACTTGCCCAAGCAAAATCACGTACATTTTCGGCTTTAAATTTCCATACTTTACGAGCTTGGGAGCGGCTTTTTTCGTTTTTAATGGCTTCATCAGGGGTAATAATGAGCACAGGAGCTTGAGCATTTTTAGCTTTTTCTAATCGTTGTAGTTGTGTAGGGGTAAGTACTTCTTTGGGGTTTTGTAATTCGCCTGTGGCGGCAACGATATGATCGGCGGGTACATCGATATTTACTTCATAATCGCCAAAGACTAAGGCAAACTCACCTCTGCCCAAAAATTGCTTGTGTTGCCAACCATATACATCACTATACACGCACATACGGGGAAACCATTGGGCAATTTCGTATAAATAGTTATCATCTTCGGGGAAATATTCGAAGCCACCTCTTCCGCCCATTTTTTCAGCATCTATTACATAAAAATTCCAATCTATGTTGAAAGTAAATTTATCACCTTTTTTAAGTGGGCGTGGTAAATCTATTCTCATCATTGTTGCATTGATGGTATATGCCAAAGGTTTGTTTGCCGCATCGGTTACCGCAGTGATATTAAAACCATGAGGCGAATTGCTACTAGTTACCCAAGACATTAGCCCGCGAGGATTGTTTTCCAAGTCGTAAGTGTCGGTTTTATAGGTATTGGATTCTTTGGAAAACATATTTTGGTCTAATTGTAGCCAAAGGTAACGCAATTCATTAGGCGAATTGTTGTAGTAGGTAATGGTTTCAGAACCTTTAATCCATTGCTTGCTATCATCAAGACTTACATTGATTTTGTAGTCGGCTTTTTGTTGCCAGTATTCGTGCCCAGGCGAGCCATCGGCAGTACGGAAATTGTTAGGCGTTGGCAGCAAGTATTCCAACTGCTCAAATTTTGAGCCTATTACTTGTGAAAAACTTGGTAAATAAGCAATTAGAGCAAGCAGTAAAAGTGATACAGATTTCATTGTATTGAGGTTTTTAGAAAGTACAAATTTAATGAGAAACGTAAAATTAGCAAAATTATGATAGAAATGTTTGGATAATTTCATAAAAAAGCCTCCTTTTAGGCGGAGGCTTGATATTGCTGTTTGAGGCGGGCATACACTACTGGTGGAGTAAGCGAATTATCGATGCGTGTTTCTACTAAATGCGGAAAGCTACTGATAAATGTAGAAAGCTTGCCGTATTTGATACCTTTCTTGCGTAAAATGGCTCCAATTTCTGCAAGATTTGCCCAGCCAAGTTCGTTGGTACATTGATGAATGGCCTCACGCAAGGCATTTTCCATTACTTGACGTTCCATAATATACAAGTTTTTTTCGTTGAATAGAATTAAACTTTTTAGAAAAACTTTAATTCGGCGAAAAACCGAATATTATGTGTTATGCAAAGATACAAAAATGTTATCTTTATGCAAAATTTATTTTATTTTCTTGTAAACTGCTTTTCATTAAATTCTTCGTAAATCTGATTGGGTAGGGGGTTATTGATTTGAGGCTGTGTGGGGTTGGGCTTCTGCCAATCTAAATATCCTTTTACCCAAACATATGCCAGTCCGAGTGCTAAAATTACAATAAAAACAAACATTTCGCCCAAAGCCATCCAAGTCCAACAGCCTTGGGTAGCTTCAAAATACTCTTTTTTGCCAAAAACTACGCTCCAAGGAAAAAGAAACACAATTTCTACATCAAAAATAAGAAAAATGAGAGCTACTACATAGTAGCGAATGGGGAAGTTGAGCCAAGCCGAGCCGATAGATGTTTCGCCACACTCATAAGTGCTCAATTTTTCAGGATTGGGCTTTTGAGGACGCAACAGTGCCGCAATTCCCAAACTAATGAGCAAAAATAAGATTGCACCTACTATGAAAATAAGAATTTTGCCAAACTCTGAAAGCATAATCAAAGAATTTGGGTAAAACTAAAAAATATCTGCAAAATTTTCAAATTATTGCCATTTCGCAGGTATGTCAAAACTGATTTTGGCTTGAATATTGGAAAGAATAACAAGCAAAGCCAAACTCATTCCGTAAAGTTCTACTTTCTGATAAGCAAAAATAATTCCCCAAGCTACTAGTGCCGTAACTGTGAAAGTAATACTACCTCTCAAAAGATAAGTAAACCAAAGATGAAAAATAGGCTTTTCTACAAAAAAAGACGTATACTTTTCCTGCAAAAACTTGTAGAACGAAATAATTTTATCTGAAAAAATAGCTATCAGGGTGGAAAGTAAAAGGGTTATTAGCAAATCGTTTCGGTAGTAGCTGACACCATTTTTTAGCCAAAAATTGGGCAAAAGAATATGTGAAATTGACAATATCAAAGCTATTTGTAAAAAAACAATAGCAATTTGCCACCGACTATGATGTTTCATAAAAATATTAGACAACATAGTAACGAAAGCAATTAGTATAGGTAAAATTGTAAAAACCCATCGATTTCCGTACATTTGTGAAAGAATTATGCTACTAAGTAGTACTACTATCCACAAATCGAGCCTTTCGTTGCTGATATGTGGGTTTTGAAGAGGAGCAGGATGTAAGCCCAATCGGTACTGCCAAAAGCGAAATGCTAAAAATACAATTCCTAAGCCTAAAAATACCGCCGAGAGCAAAGCCAGTAGAAGTACTACATTACCAAAAAATCCTTGGTAAAAATGTAGTAAAAAGGCATTGAGTAGTAAAGCTCCTGCTATTCCTGCAGTACTTAAAGGTGAACCTGCCCAAAAAAGATTGAAAAAATAGATTTTTTCAGATAAGACGCTATACTGTAAGAGTCCTTTTACAAATACTTGCAAAAACCACCAAGCAACATTGAGCCAAAAAAAGGTTTGTAAAACATTGTCTCTGACAGTACCGCCCGTAGCCAAAAGTACCAAGGCAGAAATGAGAATAACAAAGCTTAACTTGTATTCATTGCGTAAAAAATAGAGAGTCTGATAAGCAACAATACGCTTAAATTGAGCCAATTTATGGGCTTCTAATCGTAATATTTGTCTAAATAACTGCCAGCCCGACCATAAGAGCGTTACCAAACTCCACCAATACAACTGCTCCATAGTTATTTCAAAATGATTTTACCTGCAAAGGTATCATTTTGAAATGTGAACTTTATCACTTTTTCTGTCAAAGTTTTGTTTTTTTTATTTGATAAGTCAAAATTTTGTACTTTTCTAATATAATGCTTGTATTTTTGGACAACACATTAAGCAAATTGAGCCTTTCGTTTCTGATTTTTAGCAAAATATTGCAGAGCCAAAAGTAGCATGATATAAAAAGGAATGAAAGGAATGCGATAGCGGTCTAATGAACCGTAATTTCCACTGCCTACACCTGTGCCGAAAGCAAGAATAAGCGTGAAAATTAAGCAAAAAACCAAAAAAGGCTTACTGAACAGAATTTTGAAAAATTTGAAAAAGCCTGTCTTCAAGAATGTTTGCAAAGTAAGCAAAAGAATAAAAGTAGCTTGCAAACTTGCCAGCAACATCAAGGGGTTTCTGACTTGCCACAAAAAAGGCTGGAATAGCGAAACTGTAACTGCCGCAGGAAATTTACTAATCACACTGCCAATGGTGCCGTCATATTCTCCCAAAGAGTAGCTTGCACTTCCCGATATAGCGTTCCATTCAGTGTTGGTTTTGGTAGTTTGACCAATTTCCTCAAAAGAAAAACGAGTACCTTCGGTAAGTTTGCTTACGGCAATATAGCCCACAGGCACGGAAGCCAGCAGTACAATAGGTAGAATCAGGATA
Organism: uncultured Cytophagales bacterium; assembly: GCA_938002655.1. Taxonomy (GTDB): domain Bacteria; phylum Bacteroidota; class Bacteroidia; order Cytophagales; family Thermonemataceae; genus Raineya. The sequence goes on along the minus strand of CALLAC010000004.1, from coordinate 53,017 downwards.
CGTATCAGGGCTATTCGGATTTTGTTTCGATACTCTAAAAGTAGCCAAGTTGCCGCCGCAGGTAAAAAGCACATAGCTACATAAATCTTTACTTCTTTCATTAGCCAAAGAGCTACTATTAGGATAAATATATTTTTAAGCATTTTTTGCCTTTTGATAAAAGCAAAGTAAAAAGCGTAAAAAGCCCAACCTAAAGCACTCACAATGAGGGTATCTTTCATCAAGCCTGAGCCCCAAAAAAATGCAGAAGGCATCATAAAACAAGCAAAAGCAATCTTTTTGTAAAGTGAGGGATACATATCCACCATTGCCCTATACATTGCCCAAACTCCTGTAAAGCCGATGAATGCGAAAATAAAAGCATTTGCTAAATATGTATGGTAAGTTAGAAAGCCCAAAAGAGCAGAGAGTTTTATCACTACCATAGAGTGTTTATCAACATAAAAGTATAAGTATTGTGTGTAGCTTTGTGTAGAGGGATTGAATGTTCCTGGCTTGTCTAAAATAATTTGCAAGCCAATATCAAATCTATCCCAAAAAGAATTCCAAATGATGGCACTATCGTGAAAAAAATTAAAGGTGTCTCCACCTCCATAATAAAATTGATACACACAAGCAAAAGCTACACAGCCAAAAAAACGTAAATGCAAAGCTCGGAAATAGTATTTTTTAGTAAGTGGATTGGTGAGTTTGGCTTTACGGCTATACGCAATGCCATAAAGAATGAGCAAAAAAATAGGAGCTATGAGCAAATCTTGAATAGTCATAGTTTTTTACAGAAATCAATCATAAATATAGACAGTTTTTGAATGAATGAAAAGCAGAAACATGAAATGTTTGGAAGCTAGGGAGTGAAAAACTTTTCGTGCTACCTTTTTATTTCTTTCAACAGTTCATTGGCTACTACTTGCCCAGAAATAATAGTAGGAGGTACACCCGGACCAGGTACGGTAAGTTGCCCCGTAAAATACAAATTTTTAACTTTTTTGCTTTTCAGCGAAGGCTTAAAAATAGCAGTTTGCATGAGTGTATTGGCAAGTCCGTAAGCATTACCTCGAAAAGAATGATAATCATTCAAGAAATCTTTGTGAGCATAGCTTTTCTTGAAAATGACTGCATCCAAAACGCTCTGCCCTGTAAGTCTTTCTAAACGATTCATTATCAGATGATAGTAATACTCGCGTGTTTCTTCTTTATCTTCTAAGCCTACTGCTACGGGAATAAGCAAAACTAAATTTTCTTTGCCTTCGGGAGCAACGGAAGGGTCTGTTTGCGAAGTAGCTGAAAGATAAAAAAGAGGTTTAGAAGGCCATTGGGGTTGGGTATAAATTTCATGGGCGTGTAGGTCCAATTCTTCATCAAAACACAGAACGTGATGTTCTATGTTTTGTAGTTTTTTATTCAAACCTACATAATACAGCAAAGACGAAGGCGACATAATGCGTTTTTGCCAATAGCTTTCGCTATAATTGCGATAGGGTTTTTCTAAAATTTCTTGCTCTATGTGATGATAATCTGCTCCTGCTACAACAGCATCGGCTTCAAAAGAGCTTTGATTAGTAATAATACGAGTGGCTTTTCCATTTTCAATGACAATTTTTTTTACTTCTTGGTTGTAGAGTATCTGTACACCTTGCTCTTGTGCTAGTGAAACCATTGCTTTTACCACTTCATACATTCCGCCCATAGGATACCACGTTCCTAGTGCCATATCGGCATAATTCATCAGGCTATACAGGGCAGGGGTGTTTTGCGGAATGGCTCCCAAAAATAAAATAGGAAACTCTACAAGTTTGAGCAGTTTGGGGTGCGAGAAATACCTACGGATATGCTTATGAAACGATTCGAAAATATTCATTCGTATCATATCTACAAGCAAGCGGAAATCAACAAATTCCCAAATAGAACGGCTAGGCTTGTAGACTAAATTATTGATACCCACTTCGTACTTGTAAGCAGATTGCTTTAAAAAATCTTTCAATTTCTGGCTACTACCTTTTTCGTAGCTTTCAAAGAGCTCGTACAAATCATTCAGATTAGCAGGCACATTGACGTAATCATTCTCACCGAAATATACTCTGTATGAGGGGTCGAGGCGTTTAAGTGTGTAATAATCACTTACTTTTTTGCCAAATCGGGCGAAATATCGTTCAAAAACATCGGGCATCCAATACCAGCTAGGTCCCATATCAAAAGTAAAACCTTCTGTCTGCAAAATATTGGCTCTGCCTCCTGCTTTATCATTTTTTTCTAATAATGTAACTGTAAAACCTTGATGAGCCAGAGTGGTGGCGGCGGCAAGTCCTGCGAACCCTGCTCCAATAACAATCACTTTTTTGTTTGGCATTGCGAAAAATTTGAAACACATTGAAATTTTAGTAACGTATTTTCACGGTGCTTTTTATCATATTTTGCACTTCTTGGGCAATTTGTTCGGGGGCAAAACCTGCTTCGCGGTGCAATTCAAGCTGTGTGCCGTGTTCATAGACTTTATCTGCCATACCAAGGCGTTTCACTTGAATGTGTGTATAGCCATTATCGGCTATCCATTCTAAAATAGCACTGCCAAAGCCGCCCATCAAACAGCCGTCTTCTACGGTGAGGATTTTATCAAATTTTTGGCAAATTTCGTGTAAAAGTTCGCTATCCAGTGGTTTGACAAAACGCATATCATAGTGTGCAGGATTGAGGCCTTCTTTTTCAAGCATTTTACAAGCCTCTATGGCATAATTTCCGATGTGTCCGATAGTCAAGATAGCGAGTTCTTCTCCTTCTTGGATTTTTCGTCCTTTACCGATGGGTAATCGTTCTAATGGAGTACGCCAATTAGGCATTACTCCTTCGCCTCTTGGGTAGCGAATAGAAAAGGCTCTTTTGCCGTTTTCTTCCATATCCAGCATAGCTGTATACATTAGGTTGCGGAGTTCTTGCTCATTCATTGGAGCAGAAACAATCATATTTGGAATGCAACGCATATAGGCAATATCGTAGGCACCGTGATGCGTAGGTCCATCGGCACCTGCAAATCCTGCTCTATCCATACAGAAAATCACGGGCAGTTCTTGTATGCAGACATCGTGAATAACTTGGTCGTAGGCTCTCTGCATAAATGTAGAGTAAATGTTGCAGAAAGGGATAAGCCCTTGGGTGGCTAATCCTGCTGAAAAAGTTACGGCGTGTTGCTCGCAAATGCCTACATCGAAAGCTCTATCAGGCATTTCTTTCATCATAATATTCATAGATGAACCTGAGGGCATGGCAGGTGTAATTCCCATTACTTTGGGGTTCATTCTGGCAAGTTCTACAATTGTATGTCCGAACACATCTTGATATTTGGGAGGTTGAGGCGTAGTATGAATTTTTTTATGAATTTCTCCTGTTACCTTGTCAAAGGTACCTGGGGCATGCCATTTGATTTGGTCTTTTTCGGCAGGAGCATAGCCTTTTCCCTTGATAGTTATGCAATGCAGTATTTTAGGTCCAGGGATTTTTTTCAAATCAGAAAGAACATGGTAGAGGTGGTCAAGGTCGTGTCCGTCTATGGGTCCAAAATAGCGTAAGCCCAAAGCTTCAAAAAGGTTGCTTTGTTTGAGTAAACTTGCTTTTAGTGCGTTTTCTATTTTAGCAATCATTTCACGGGTAAATTTACCCAAAGCATTTTTGCCCAAAATTTTCCAAATCTCATCTTTGAGTTTGTTGTAGGTAGAAGAAGTAGTAATGTCGGTCAGGTAATCTTTCAAAGCTCCCACATTGGGGTCTATGGACATACAGTTATCGTTAAGAATGATGAGGATATTGGTTCCTGATGCACCTGCATTGTTCATTCCTTCGAAGGCTATGCCGCCAGTAAGGGCACCATCGCCAATGACAGCAATATGTTGGCGGTCGGTTTCACCTTTATATTTAGAAGCTATTGCCATTCCGAGAGCGGCAGAAATGGAAGTAGAGGAGTGTCCTACACCAAAAGTGTCATAAATACTTTCTTTTCTTTTGGGAAAGCCTGAAATTCCTCCATAGATGCGATTGGTATGAAAAACCTTGCGTCTTCCAGTAAGAATTTTATGCCCATATGCCTGATGACCTACGTCCCAAACAAGTTGGTCGTAAGGGGTATTAAAAACGTAATGCAGAGCTATGGTAAGTTCTACTACACCTAAACTAGCTCCGAAATGCCCTCCATATACCGAAACTACATCGATGATGTATTCTCGTAATTCTTGTGCAACTTGTGGTAGCTGGTGAAGGGCTAATTTACGTAAATCTGCGGGGGTTTCAATTTGAGCAAGTAGCTTTCCCGGTTCTATGAGCATAAAAGTTTTGATTTAGATAAGTATACAATGCTTTAACGAAGTTGAACAAAAAATGTTTGAAAACCTCAATGCAAAAGTAAAGATTTTTTAGGAAAAATTATGAAAACAAAAAACTTTTTTGCATAAAATATTTTCTTGATTGTTTCAGAATAAAAAGTTTCCCATTTATGAGACTTTACCAAAAAGAATGTATTTTTGCAAGCTAACATTTTGAGTTTATGAAATTCAAGTCTGATAGAAACAAAACGCTTACTTTGAATAATGAGGAGGTTTCTTACTTAGAAACAAAACTTATTCAGATAGAAAAAACAATTGGCTATCAAGAAATCTTAAATAAGACTATCTGAGGAAATAGTTTGGAAATATTACAATTTTTGCCTACGGCTTTTGTAGATTTAGCTATCATTGACCGCCCTGTAACTTGGATAAAGATTTTGGTGAACTGAAATTCAGTAAAATGACAGATGAAGAGTATGAAAACTATCTTGAAAGTTGGTTTCCTAATACAATAGGTTTGCTTAAACCCAATGCTTCACTCTATATCTGTGGAGATTGGAAAAATAGCCATGTGCTCTATAAAGTGATTAAAAAGTACATGAAGGTTAGAAATCGTATCTTTTGGCAGAGAGAAAAAGGTCGGGGGGCATTGAAGAACTGGAAAAATTGCACCGAAGATATTTGGTTTGCAACAGAATTTACAGGTTTTTTGCCTAAAAATCTATTGTGAGAAAATCAAAGTGAAATTTAAAACTACTTTACTTTTCTGAGTTGCTCTTTGATAGCAATAATTTCATCGCGAAGGCGGGCGGCACTGATAAAATCCAACTCTTTGGCGGCTTTTTCCATAGCTTTTTGGGTTTCTTTCAGTAGTTTTTCTAAATTGTTTCTTGACATTGCTTGTATCACGGGGTCTGCCAAGGGAGTAGTATTTTCTGCCTCTAAATAATACTTTTTGACAGTTTTTTTAGCATCGGCTACTTTGGTTTGTTCTAAAATAGCTTCTTTGCTTTTGAAAATGGTTTTAGGTGTAATATTGTGAGCTTTGTTGTAGCTGATTTGTATTGCACGCCGTCTTTGTGTTTCGTTGATGGCTTTTTGCATAGATTGTGTAATGATATCGGCATACATAATTACTCTGCCATCTGCATTGCGGGCGGCTCTGCCTATCACTTGTATCAAGGAGCGTTCATCGCGTAAAAAACCTTCTTTATCTGCGTCCATAATTGCTACAAGGGCTACTTCGGGCAAATCCAAACCTTCTCGCAAAAGATTTACGCCTACAAGTACATCAAAAATACCTAAACGCAATTCTCGTAAAATTTCAACCCTATCCAATGCTTTTACTTCGGAATGAATGTATCTGCCTTTGATACCGACTTTTTCTAAATATTTAGAGAGTTCCTCAGCCATGCGTTTGGTAAGCGTAGTTACTAGTACTCTACCGCCTTTTTCAATGGTTTTTTGGATTTCATCAAGCAAGTCGTCAATTTGGTGAAGGCTGGGTTTTACGATGATTTCAGGGTCTAAAAGCCCCGTAGGGCGAATAATTTGTTCTACAACAACTCCTTCCGAACTTTTGAGCTCATATGCTTGGGGAGTAGCACTTACGTAAATAACCTGATTTATGAGCTCTTCAAATTCTTCAAATTTCAGGGGGCGGTTATCTAAGGCTGAAGGCAAACGAAAGCCGTATTCTACAAGATTGACCTTACGGGAGCGGTCGCCACCATACATAGCCCTGATTTGTGGAATAGTCACGTGGCTTTCATCAACTACCAGAAGGAAATCTTTGGGGAAATAGTCTAAAAGGCAGAAAGGTCTTTCACCGGGCTTTCTGCCGTCAAAGTAGCGAGAATAGTTTTCAATACCTGAACAATAGCCTAGCTCTCGCATCATTTCCAAATCAAATTCGGTACGTTCTTTGAGGCGTTGTGCTTCGGTAAATTTGCCTTCGCTTTCAAAAAGAGCAATTTGTGCTGCTAAATCTTGTTGGATTTGCTCAATGGCTCGGTGTAAAGTTTCTTGTCCTGTTACGAAAAGGTTGGCAGGGTAGATAGCGATTTGTGTTTCGTCTTGCTCTTTTTTACCTGTGGCAGGATTGATGATTTGAATTGCCTCAATTTCATCACCGAAAAAGAAAATACGATAGGCAAAATCGGCATAGGCTACGAAAATATCGACTGTATCGCCTTTTACACGAAAAGTACCTTGCTGAAATTCGGCTTCGGTACGACTGTAAAGGATATTGTTGAGGGCATATAAGAGTTGGTTGCGTGTGAGCCGTTGTCCTACTTTCAAGTGCAGTACATTTTTACCAAAATCTTGTGGATTGGCAATACCGTAAATGCAAGAAACCGAAGCTACTACAATAACATCTCTTCTTCCTGAAAGGAGTGCCGATGTAGCTCGCAAACGCAGTTTTTCAATTTCATCGTTGATAGCCAAATCTTTTTCAATGTAAGTATCGCTACTGGGAATATAAGATTCGGGTTGGTAATAGTCGTAATACGAAATAAAGTATTCTACGGCATTGTTGGGGAAAAATTGTTGAAATTCGCCATAAAGTTGAGCGGCAAGAGTTTTGTTGTGACTTAACACCAAAGTAGGCTTTTGAATTTGAGCAATGACATTGGCAATGGTAAAAGTTTTGCCTGAACCTGTAACACCAAGCAAGGTTTGATATTTTTCGCCGTTACGCAAGCCTGCTACGAGTTTGGCAATGGCTTGGGGTTGGTCGCCTGTGGGCTGAAAATCGCTAATGAGTTTAAACATAAGTATGGTTTTGCTTTATGCAAAAACCTTTAAAGTTTGAAAAGTGTTGAGTTTTTACAAAAATTTTACTCTCCCACCATCACAAATGCTCCCCAATAGTATGGGTGTTTGTATTTGTGAGTATTTTTAATTTTTTGTTGTGCTTGAGTAAATGCTTGATTTTTAGGCATTTTTTGCAATAGCCAATTTTCATAGAAACTGCTCATAAATTCTTGGGTAGCGGCATCATCAACTTTCCATAAACTAACTATAATGCTTTTTGCACCTGCCTGTAAGAAGGCTCTTTGCAATCCGTATACGCCTTCGCCGTTTTTAATTTCGCCCAAGCCTGTTTCACAAGCCGAAAGAGTTACTAATTCTGTATTTTCTAAATCCAAGCTCAGTACTTCTTGGGCAGTAAGAATACCGTTTTCTTGTGAATTGGGTATCATCTTTTTGATAGCTAGTTCTGCTCCTGCCAAAATCAATCCTGAACGATGCAAAGGGTTTTTCATTTCTTCACTTTCTTCATTAAAAAAACCGTGTGTAGCGATATGCAAAATATCAGGGTTTTGCAGTTTTTTGAGATTTTCTTCGTTGGCATCTAGCTCCTGAAAAACTTTTACTTTTATTGAGGCTTTTTGGGCAAAATTGGCGATTGTTTCTATTTCCTTTTTCGTACCAGGCAAGCTCAAAATAGTTCCTGTATTTATATCTAAAAAACGCTGTTTTCGAAAATCAAGAGTAGCGGCAGAAGAAGAATTAGTGTTTTTCGAGCCAGGCATACGGCTGTAATCGGGATAGCCGAAAAGGTACATTTGATATTGAGCAAAATTTTTCTTTTGAGCTTTCTGGCTTTTTATTTCTATCAAATCTGCCGAACGGCTCAGCATTTGTACTTCTATCTCATCGGATACATATTTATTTGTAGCAGGATTGAACAAAGTGCGTAAATTGATTTGATGATACACTCCATCGGGGCAAACATACACACGCTTTACACCCTGCAATTCTGAGGCAAAGGTTTGCCAATAAATAGCATACGACTCGCTATCTGTTTTGCGAAGGCGAATACAATTTCGGTAAAAATACAAGTTATCATTTTCCATTTCGTAACCATTTCCAAACTTAACGAGCTTTACATAATTGTTTTTGGGTTTAATGATAAGTGCCGCATAAATAGCTGAATCTTGATGAAATTCTTTCTTGAAAGCGTATGTACGTACAATTTCTACACGGGCTTCATCATCTTTGAGCTTTTTTTGGATTTCGAGCCAGTTAAGACGTTTTTGCCTAGATTTATCTACAATTTTTTGCTGAAATTCGGCATTTTGTGTAGCGAGTTCTTTTTCCAAATTTTCAATTTCTTCTTCTAAAACAGATTTCCCGCTCTGGTAGTAATTTTTTTCAGAAAAGTTGGTAGATTGCTGATTTTTAGCAAGTTCAGTTTTAAGGGCTTGCCATTTCTGAAACTTCTTTTTCAGGTTTTCGTCTTTACTTTGCAAAATAGATTTTACAAAAACTCGGTTTTGATTAAATAGAAATCCTTTGGTATGCAAAAGCAAATTGAAAAGCAATTCGCCTAACATTGGCATTTGCGAGTAATTTTCTATAACAAAATATGCATACAATAAGATATTTTCGTTGAAAGTTTTGTAGAGGGCTTCTTTTTCTTTTTCGGTAAGGTGTGCAAAATTGCGTCTGATTTGCTCTTCTATAACCCAAGAACCTTTCAAAAAACTGACCGCAGCTAAGTCATTTTTATTTTGATACATATAGGCAAGCCCTGCGTTGAAGTGAAGATGCAAAAAATAAATATGATAGGTATCGTTGAGCACAGAGCTAGATTTAAGGGCAAGATTGAATAGTTTTTCGCTTTCGTTGTATTTTTTCAGATATAGAGCAATAAATCCAGCAAGATTTGCTGATTCTATGTGTTTGATATGCGGTTGGGTGTAATTTTTGTAAAACAAATAATAAGATGCTTTGGCAAAAGTAAAGGCTCGTGCTGTTTGAGTGGGGTTGGTGTAAAGTATATAGCGAGCAAGAGCAAGCATTACATCGGCATACACGGCATTTTCTTCGCTGATGGTTTTTTGCACAGATAGAGCTTTGAGCAAATACATTGCGGCTTTTTCTTTAAGCTCGTTTTGTTGGGCAGAGTCTTTTTCAGCTATTACTTTTTTGGCATACCATTCACCTGTTTTTTTCAAAGCCAATACATATTCTTTTTGCTTGAGAGCGATTTCGCTGGCAAGTTTTTCAAAATAAATGATAATTTTTTCAAGTGTTTGAAGTTGCTTTTCGGGCAGTCCTTGCAAATCATACATATCGGAAAGAGCTAAAAGAATAGAGCTGTAAATATTCCAACGAATAAAATCGCTCTGGGTATCCTTTTCAGCAACTTTAATAGCTTTTTGATAATACTTTTCGGCTTCGGCTAAGTAATTTTGTGCAAAGTAAAAATCGCCATAAACTTTGTAAATAGATGCAACTATCCAAGTCGTATCTAGAATAATATTTTTTTTGAGATTTTCTTGCCGAACTTGGCTGATTTTTCGGTAAGAATTATCCAAAATTTCTTTGGCAACTTGAAAGTTGCCTTTCAGAACATAAATATGAGCCAGATGCGAAGCTATGTAAGTAATTTCGAAAATATTTTTTGTAGTAATGTTTTGGGCAAGGGTAATATAATTTCTGTATTGTTCTTCGGCTTTGTTGAGTTCGTAAGTCTGATAGTAACATTCGCCTAAAATGGCTTGTAAGTTGAGATATTCGGGGCTATTAGTGAATTTTTGTGTTTCGAACCAGTTTTTTGCTTGGAGCAATGGTTGGATAGCTTCTGCGTAATTAGCTTTCGTAAAATGTTCGCTAATTTCGTGCTGATAGCCCCCCCATTTTTCTAATAAGTTGGCTTCTTGGGCAAAAACTAGGCAAGGAATAAGTAAAAAAAATACTGAAAATCGCATAGGTTCACAGGGTTCTGTAAGTTTTCTTAATTAGCATCAAAAATTATGCAAACTCAATCAGCAATTTGTTTTTTTCAACACTATCACCTTTTTTGATGCAAATAGTTTTAATAGTAGCTTCAGCAGGGGCTTTAATAGCATTTTCCATTTTCATTGCTTCTAAAATAACAAGAATATCACCTTTCATAACTTTCTGACCTTCGCTCACTCGCACATCTACGATGAGTCCGGGCATAGGGGCTTTGAGTTGGTCTACCTTCAAACGACTGCTTCTTTGCATGCCGAGCTTTTCTAAAAGCAAATCCATTTCGCTTTGTGCTGTATATTCATATTTTTTCCCATTGATTTTCAGTATAAATGATTTTTCGATGTGATCTGCTTTTACAATTTCTGCCACAAAAGATTTATTTTCATAAAGGCAATGAAAGGTGTTTTCATTGATAGGCACAATATCCCAAACAAAAGGGCTTTCATTCAAAAAAAATATACCTTCTTTGGTTTCTATGAAAAATTCTTTTTGTGAGTTTGAATTATTTGATTTAATTTTGACCATTACTTTTTAAGAATTTTTGATGATGAAAAAAATGATGGCTTCTGTTGTAAAAAAAGTAAAAAAATTTCGTTTCCCCAAATTTATGAAAAACTTTTACTTTGTAGCAAGTAGCATTTTTCTGATTTGGATGCTTTTCTTTGATACCAACGACTTGATTACCCAGTATCGTTGGCAAAAGAAATACCAACGACTTTTGAAGGAAAAAGCCTATTATCTAGAACTGCAAAATACTCTTAAACAAAGCATCAAAGACTTTAATGACAGAGAAAATTTTGAAAAATTTGCTCGTGAAAAACATCTTTTACAAAAACCAAATGAAGATGTTTTCCTAATCATAGAAGAGAGCGAAAAATAAAATGATTTTTTTGTGAAAACAAAAAAAAAATATAAATTGCAAGGTGAAATTTGTTGTTTTGTTAAATTTTTGTTTGATATGCAAAATATTATTCGCTTTCTATTTGTTTTTTCGGCATTTATTCTTTTCTCTTGTGGAGGCTTTAATAAAGCCTATAAGCACTATGAGCAAGGGGAATATCAAGATGCTATTGAAATACTGAAAAAATTACACGCCAAAAAGCCCGATGACCCTTTGGTGAATTTTTATATGGCTCAGTCGCTACGCAAATCTAACCGCCTGCGTGAAGCCGAAGATTATTACGCCAAAGTGTATAATAAAAAAATACCTAAAATGCATCACGAAGATCACGAAGACGATGCTAAATTCTATTATGCCGTAGTACTCGAAGAAAATGGCAAAGTAGAAGAGGCTCTCAAACAATATGAAAATTATGCTAAAAAAGGCAAAAATAAGGCGTATGTAGCACGTGCCAAAAGAGAGATAGAAAATCTCAAAAAGCGTGAAGAATTGGAAAAAATTGTAACATTTTATGAAGTAAAGCCAGTGGAAAATCTTAATACCAACTTTGCAGAGTTTGGTCCTGTGATTTACCAAGACAAACTTGTTTTGAGTGCTTCGCGTGATAAATCTCACGAATCTGATATCAACGGACAAAAAAATCTCGGTATTTATTATGTGCCTTTGCAAAGCTTGCAGTCGGGAGAGGTAAAAATACAGGTTTTTGACCCCAATATCCACAAAGAAAATGTAAATGAAGGTACGCCCACATTCAGCCGCGACGGTAAAACCATGATTTTTGCTCGTGCCGCTCCTATAAATCGTAAAAAAGGTCCTAAAAATATGAAATTGTATATTTCCGAACTCGATAAAGACGGAAACTGGACCGAACCCCGCCTCCTGGAAGGAGTGAGCAGTGCCGACCAAGAAAGTTATTATGGCAAACCTACCTCTAAATCGGTTCCTAAAGCTTATGTGTGGGACGCTCAGCCTTTCCTTTCTGCTGACGGACAGCGTTTGTACTTTGTTTCAGATAGAGAATACGACGACAAAGGAAACAAAAGTGTAGGTAGGCACGATATCTTCGTTGCCGAAAAGAAAAAAGATGGTACTTGGGGAAATGTTCGTAATCTTGGCAAAGAAATCAATACCGAAGCCGATGAATACTTCCCGTATGTAGCCAACGACGGCAGATTGTATTTTGCCTCCGATGGGCACCCCGGTTTTGGTGGCTTGGATATTTTCGTAGCCGAACGTAAAGACGGAAAAATCACTGTTGAAAACTTAGGCAAACCTATCAATTCGCCTTTCGACGATTTTGGCATTATGTTTATCAACGATAAAGAAGGCTATTTTAGCTCCAATCGTCCAGAAGGAAAAGGCGACGACGATATTTTTTATTTCATTGATAAAAACCCAGGCAAACGAGTGGTGAATTATTTCGTTAAGTTCAAAACTATCGGTGTGAAAAAAGATGAAACAGAAATTCCGCTTGCCAATGCTCATGTGAAAATATTAGACGATAGAGATAGTGTTTTACACGAGTATTATACCAACGAAAATGCAGAAACAGAAGTTATTCCTGTAAAAGACGACCGCCTGGCCTTTAAGGTAGTAGCTGATGTTTCACACCAGAAAAAACCTTTCCTGGCCGCTCGGAATGATTTTGCCCTCGTAAAAATTCCTGAAAAATATCTCCCCGCCAAGCCCGTGATTGATACAACCTTTGTCTATGAACTTAAACTTCAAGAATATGACGATAAAACCAAGTTTACACTTAATATTTTGTACGATTTCAATAAATGGAATATTCGCCCTGACGCCGCAAAAATCCTTGATGAACTCATCGTATTCTTGAAAGATAATCCGAATGTAAAAATTGAATTAGGCTCACACACAGATGCTGTGGGTAATTTTGATGATAACGACTTGCTCTCTAAACGCAGAGCCGAATCGGCAGTGGAATATATTGTAACCAAAGGGGGGTTTGATAGAGAACGTATCATACCACAAGGTTATGGTGAGTATGTGCCGAGAGTAGTTACCAAAGAACTTGCCGAGCAATATGACTTCTTGAAAGAAGGTGATGTGCTTGATGAGGCATTTATCAATAAGTTCAAAGATAAAAAAATTCGAGATATTTTACACCAACTCAACCGCCGAACCGAAATTCGCATTTTGCAATAAAAAGGTTCATAAAATTCCTTGGCGGATTTTTTAGAGACATAACCTTGTTGTGTCTCTATTTTTTATTTTTGCAAAAATTTTATCTTTATGATACGTGCTGAAATTCTAAATATCGGAGATGAAATTCTCTATGGGCAAATCACTAATACCAATGCCCAATGGATAAGTAGCGAACTGGATAAAATTGGCATTCGGGTAATCAGGCATAGTGTAGTAAGCGATACCGAAGAAGCTATCTTGGAAGGTTTGCAAGAAGCTGAAAAGCGTGCAGATGCAATTCTGATAACAGGTGGGCTAGGACCTACCAAAGATGATATCACTAAAAAAACTCTCTGTAAATTTTTTGGAGTAGAACTAATACGCCACCCTGAGGCTTTACGTGCTGTTACGCATTTTTTTGAAAGCCGAGGCAGAGAAATGCTCGAAGTTAATCGTCAACAGGCCGATTTACCTGCCAATGCTATTTATATCCCCAATCTGAAAGGAACTGCTCCAGGAATGTGGTTTGAAAAAAATGGAAAAATCTTTGTTTCGATGCCAGGCGTACCACACGAAATGCAGTTTATTATGCAAAGCTATGTGCTTGAAAACCTGCAAAAATTTTTCCAAACACCGAGTATAGTACATAAAATGATAAAAACCGTTGGTATCGGCGAAAGTTATCTGGCTCGCGAAATTGAAACTTGGGAAAGTAAACTTCCCGAAAATCTCAAACTTGCTTATTTACCTTCTTTTGGAATGGTAAAGCTGAGAATTACAGGTTTTGGAAATGATAGAAAGCTTGTAGAAAAACAAATTGAGCAAGAAGTAGAGAAAGTTTTACCACTGATCGATAAGTATGTATATGGTTTTGATGACGATGACTTGGCTATGGCTGTGGGCAAATTACTTCTACAAAATAAAAAAACACTTGCAATAGCCGAAAGTTGTACGGGTGGCTATCTAACGCATTGTTTTACACAGCATGCAGGTAGTTCAGAATATTTGAAAGGAGCTTTGGTTGCATACAGCAACGAAGTTAAAATTAAAGTTCTCGGCGTAAAAAGTGAAACTATTGAGCAATTTGGAGCAGTGAGCGAACAAACCGTTCTAGAAATGGCTATGAATGTTCGTAACTTATTGAATGCTGATATTGGTATTGCAACTAGTGGCATAGCAGGACCCGGAGGAGCTACTGCTACCAAACCTGTGGGTACGATTTGGGTTGCTTATGCAGATGAAAAAGGTGCTTGGGCTAAATTGTATCAGTTAGGAAACGATAGAATGGTCAATATTCAGCTAACTGCCAATTTACTCATAGATTGGCTTCGCCGAAAGCAGGGCGGAAGAGTTAAATAGTGTATAAGATTGCAAAAATCTCCCCTTCTCAAGGGCCATAGATACAAAAATTTTTTAAATTTTTTTGGTAAATTTTTCGAAAATTCTATTTATTTGCGTTCTGTTAAACCAAAAACTCAATTAGAAATGTCTACTATTGCAGAAAGAGTAAAAAGTATTATTGTAGAAAAATTGGGCGTAGAACCTTCCGAGGTTACCCCTGAAGCCAGTTTTACAAATGACTTGGGTGCTGATTCTCTTGACCAAGTAGAACTTATTATGGAATTTGAAAAAGAGTTTAACGTTTCTATTCCTGATGACCAAGCCGAAACTATCAGTACGGTAGGGCAGGCGATTGCTTATTTAGAAGCAAATGTAAAAAACATCTAACCAAAACTCCAACTTGATGAACCCAAAAAGAGTGGTAGTTACAGGGTTGGGAGCAGTAACGCCCATTGGAAATACAGTTGCCGAATATTGGGAGTGTCTTTCCAAAGGTGTGAGCGGTGCCGCTCCCATTACCCGTTTTGATGCCTCCAAATTTAAAACTCGCTTTGCTTGTGAAGTAAAAAATTTTGATGTCAAACTTTATATAGAACACAAAGAAGCTCGTAAAATGGACTTGTTTCAGCACTATGCTATTGCCGTTGCTGAACAAGCCATCCAAGATGCAGGCTTTGATTTACAAAGCCTCGACAAACGCCGCGTGGGTGTCATATGGGGCTCAGGAATAGGGGGATTGCGTTCTTTACAAATGGAAATAATTGATTTTGCCAAAGGCGATGGTACCCCTCGCTTCAATCCATTTTTTATTCCTAAAATGATTGCCGACCTTGCTCCCGGGCATATTTCTATCAAGTATGGCTTTCTAGGACCGAACTATACCACTGTTTCGGCTTGTGCTTCTGCCAACAATGCCATTATTGATGCCTTCAATTATATTCGTTGGGGAAAAGCGAAGGTTATTCTTACAGGTGGTTCCGAAGCCGCTGTTACCGAAGCAGGTATCGGTGGGTTCAATGCCAATAAAGCTCTTTCCGAACGCAATGATAGCCCCCAAACCGCCTCTCGCCCTTACGATAAAGATAGAGATGGCTTTGTGCTTGGCGAAGGAGGAGCTTGCCTCATTCTAGAAGAGTACGAACACGCCAAGAAGCGTGGTGCTAAAATCTATGCCGAAGTAGTAGGGGCTGGTTTTTCCTCCGATGCTTATCATATTACTGCTCCACACCCCGAAGGTCTGGGCGTAATTTATTGCATGCAAGATGCCCTCGACGATGCAGGTATTACTCCTGATAAAATTGACTATATCAATACGCACGGTACTTCTACACCCATTGGCGACCCACAAGAAATTAAAGCAATTCAGGAAGTTTTTGGCGAGCATGCCTACAAGCTCAACATTAGCTCTACCAAATCAATGACAGGGCATTTGCTCGGTGCCACAGGTGCAGTAGAAGCTGTGGCTTGTATCTTAGCCATACAACATCAGTTAGTACCGCCTACTATCAATCTCTTTGAAATAGATGAGGTACTAGACAAAAGGCTCAACTTTACGCCTAACAAAGCCCAAGAACGCAAAATTACTTACGCTTTAAGCAATGATTTTGGCTTCGGTGGGCACAATACTACGATTATTTTCAAGAAATTTGAAGAATAACTGCCTCAATGCTTTGGATTAGGCACCTTCAAACATTTTTTAGAAAGTATTCACCACAAGAACAAAGGCTTATTTCTTTTGTGAAAAACATCACAGGAAGTAAGCCTTTGAACTTATCCTTGTACCGATTGGCTCTGATACATAGTTCGGTAGCTATACAAACACCCAATCAAAATTTTCGCCTCTCCAATGAACGCTTAGAGTATTTAGGCGATGCAGTTTTGAGCTTGATTGTAGCAGAATATCTTTACAAGAAATTTCCTTACAAAGATGAGGGCTTTCTTACAGAAATTCGCTCTCGGATTGTCAACCGTGAAAGTTTGAACCAACTGGCCCGTAAAATAGGCTTAACAGAACTCATAGAGCACGAAGCCTCTATTCAAGTTCGTGCCAATCAGTCTATTGCAGGTGATGCGATGGAAGCGTTCATTGGAGCCGTGTATTTGGATAAGGGCTTTGCCTTTTGCAAAATTTTTGTACTGAAACGTCTTTTGCAAGCTCATCTGGATTTAGACAAAATTATACAAACCAATCTCAATTACAAAAGTTTACTGATTGAATATGCCCAAAAGAATGGTAAAAACGTAGAGTTTGTACTTGTAGAAGAGAAAAATTATCGGAATACTACCACTTTCACTGTGGAAGTTCGTTTGAATGGTAAAAGCATTTCGCAAGGAATGGGACAAAATAAGAAAAAAGCTGAACAAGCCGCCGCCGAAAAAGCTTTGCAAATCCTTAATGTATCTTTAAAGTAGAAATTGCTTTTAATCTTGTTTAGGTTCTTGCTCTGCTGTTTTGGCTTTGTTTTCTTTTTGCATTTGCTTGAGTTCTTTGGCTCGTGAGGGTGCGTTGAGCGGCAAAGGATTTGCCGCAGATGTACCAGAAATAACTCTTTTCATGGGCTTACCATTTATCCAAATCTCGCCACGATTAGGGTATAAAACCTCGCCTTTTCCGTTACTTACTACTGCTCCTTGTCTTTCAGTAGGGTTATAACGAGGCGATTTTTCGGGAAATTTTTGATAACGAGGCATATCTTTTTTCCACATAAATTTACCTTTACGCAAATAACGTACGTCGTAGGGCTTGGAGCGGTATTTTTGTAACTGACGCTTAGATAATTTAGACTTACGCAAAGAATATTTAATTTTCAAAGGTCCTAGCGAAGTTGCCATACGATGAGAGCGTTTCATACGTACTTTTTTCCAATCTACATAACGCACCGTACCGCTATAATTCTGCATTTTGCGAGTATTATGGATAATAGCCTTTCGGCGTCTATCAAGAAAGTTATATTTTATTGCTTTCCCTGTAAATTCGTCATATCCGCGTCTGTATTCGTATGGGCGAAATTTGTAATTTGAAATAAACTTATCGTATCCAAATTTTTTCTTGGTAGGCAGAAAAGCATAACGAGATATGAACTTATCGTAACCACGTCTGTACTGATGAGGCAAAAATTTGGATTTAGATTTGAACGTAGCAAAGCCTTTCATAAGCTCTCGGGGGAATAGCGGTTCGGAGCCTCGGAATTGGCTTTGTCCTAGTACTTGTGGCGATTCTACATATTTTTTTTGCCCTGCATAATACCCTAATCGTACGATTTGCGATTTAGGAATTTTTTCCGAGCCTCTGGATTTTATGCCCTCACTTGGAGTTACACGCTTTTTCAGACGATATTTGTTAGTAAGAACAGGTTTTTTGGAGGCGGTATTGTCTTTGCGTTGAGCAAAAACTTCGCTACAAGCCAAGAAAATCAAACTTAAAAATATGATATGTATCAATCGGGTTTTCAAGCAAATATTTTTTAGTTGCTGTTCTTTTGGGGTTCTTGTTTTTCTTCGGGTAAAATAGGATTGGATTTATCTTCTTCAGGTTGTTCTTGTTCTATTTCGTTGATATTTTTGGCTTTTTTAGCTTTTTTAGGTTTTTTCTTTCTACCTGCTTTGCTATTGGTATCGGGGAAGAGTTCTTTATCTTTAATGAATTTTTTTTCTTTTCTGAAAATTTTACTTTGCTGAGCTCTTGTAGTATGCTTTTTTTTCTTCACATTTCCCACTTTTTTTATTAGTCCTGTTTTGCTTTGCCTTTCAGTAATGATAAAATTGGTAGGTACATAGTCATCTTCGGGAATAGCTACGGTGCCTATTTCCTGATACGCCGCACAAGTCGAAGGTTTACGATTGCAAGCAAATATGAGCCAAATGAAAGCTATGTACAATAAATGTTTCAAAACAAGCGTTTTAGTTAAGCCTTTTATTTGCAAATATACAAAAGCCTTTCTAAAATTTAGCAAAAACTATGCAATATTTTATTACACAGATTTTATTGCTTTGAACCTTTGGATAAAACTTTCTACTTTTGCAAAAATTTTTCCAAGTAATCTGCTCTTTTCACTTAATGTAAACTTGTGTATCAATGAAAAAAATTCTGTACAGTTCTGTATTTCTGATGTTTGCTCATATAGCTTTTTCCCAAAATTGCTTCAAAGAAGTAGCTATTCTGATTGATACGCTTCGTTTTACACAAACGAAAAATCAAATTCAATTCAAAGGGGAAAAGTTTTTGGCTTTTGAATATTTTACTGAAAGCCCTACTTGTGAGGTGCGTTTGTTCCCGCAAAGTATGGAAAATATTCAAAAAATAGAGCTGATATATTCACAAGATTTTCAGCTGATAGATTCTATTTTTCGCAGTCAGGATTATTTTCGTTTCAAAGTAAAATTTAACAATCTTACCCAAACGCAGTTTCTTTCGTTTAATTTTATCATTCATCAGATTCCACTGAAAGAAATTCCTTGCGAATTGCGTTTGTTGCCATATTTTCATACTAAAGTAGCCTTTGCACCCAAAGATGACGAGCTGTATGTGGGTGAAGAGCGTATGTTTGAGCTGGTATCCAATAATCCTGAAAATATCCGAACCAATCCTATTCCTACTAGTAGCAAAGATATTGACTATCGCACGGAATATGTGAATAAGCAACTTCGTTTGTATGTATTACCTTCTAAAATTGGTGAAGTTGATTTTAGTTTAGATTTGAGCACTTTTATTCCTTACATTGATGAAAAGGGACGCATAAATTACCAACTTCCAACTCTTAAGTATAAGTTTCGTGTCAAGGGAAGCCGATTAGCTTTCTTGAATATTGATATAAAAGAAATTACCATAGAGGAAGTCACTCAAAAAGAAGGCGTAGAAATTCAATTAGACTACAATCGCTATTTGAGTATAGGGAAAACATATCGTATAGAAAACCAGGAAAAAGCAGGAGGAATGCTAGTGGCAGAAATTTTTATCAAAAGTTTGCTTAGCAATGGTAAATTTTTATGCGTTTTGCGGCCTTATGGGCAACATCGCACTTCTGAAAGTTATCTTTATATCAAAAATGGTGATGAGCCTGTTTGCATTACGAATTTTAATGTTACCCCCAAAACTATCATCAACAATATCATTATTTTCCATGAGGGCAATCGGCGAGAGAATGTGTTTTACCCTGGCGAAATCGTTGATGTACGCATAGAAGGGCTTGCTTTGCATAAAGCAGAATTTCGTTTTGATGGTTTGATTGTGCTTTCTTCCGACTCACTCATTCGTACTGAGAATGTGCAAACTTTTCGCTTACAAGTGCCGATGAATATCAGCAAAAAAGAAATAGAAATTTTTAATCGGAATGAAAAAATTGGACGCATCATTCCTATAATTGAGTATCAAAGGCCACATCAACTCAATTTCGTAAGAATAAACTATGGTGCAGGTAGGCAAATACTAAGCGAACTACCCCAAACTATTCTTTACCCCTATACTATCAAAGATATTGAAGTTTCTTTTGATTATGATAAAATTGACGAAAACAAACTCTTCGGTAAGCAATTTCTAAGTATTGATATTACGATTTTCAATGCACGTGGCGATTTGGTAGATTTGAAGCGTATTCCCAATATTATGGTTTGTCCGGGTGAAAATTCACCAAGGTTTTCTTTTTATAGCGATAAGCAATGCAATAAAGAACTTATCAGTTTCAATAAAATTTTAGGAAGAAAAACTTTTGATTTAGATGCATGGAGTAGAATAGAAATTAGCATCAGCCACGATAAAGATAAATACGGTGGAGAGGGCTTTAATAAAAAAATTGAAATTATTTTACAAAGAAAATTGCGTTTTGATACCGAGGTAACTTTTCCTGGGGGCTTACTTATCAAACGTGCTGACCAAGAAAATTTCAGTCCTTTTGGAGGAATTAGCTTGGCAATTATCCAGCAATTGAGTTTCTACACTCCCAATAAAATCAATCGTTTTCAGCCTTACAAAGTGGGTATTGGAGTGCTTGCCAACAATGCTTTTAACTTTAACCCAAATGCTACCAATCGTGATATAGGTGTGGTACTTTTGGGAAGTTTGTATCCTACTCGGCGAGATGTAAAACTTTCTTTCCCACTTTTTGCAGGAATGGGTTATTTTTTGAGTGCGAGGGCTTGGTTTTTTTTGATAGGACCAGGGATTTTTGTGAGTTTTTGACTATTACTAAGAATGAGGATTTGCTTCATAGCTCTCTGAGGCAAATCCTCATCGAATGATTTTAGAAAACAAAAAGATCTGATATTAGTTTACGCTTATTCCCATATTGAGCAAAACAAGCAGTACTATTGCAGTAGCAAGGGCAGTGCCTCCGTAGTACAAGCCTATGCTATATCCTGTTTGTCCTGTTTTGGCTCTATTGAGAATATAAGGCAAAGAAGCTACTGAAAGCAAGCTATATACCAAGCCCATAAGCAAAAGCATAATGATAGAAAAGGTTTGTCCTTTGATGAATAAAGCGGGCAAAATTACTACAAAAGCCGCTATACAGCCCCAAACCAAACTCTTGTAGGAACCTTGTTTTTCTACAAATTTACTTGCAGGAATAGCAAGCAAAGCGGAAAACATGAGCATAGCCGATTGCAAGTAGTCGGGGTCGGAGAAAAAGATTTTTTCAGTTTCTCCAAAAAACTTGTACTTTACCCAAATAGCAGGTACGAAAAAGAGCATAAGCATTTTGAAAATTCCTACAAAAAAGCCAGTCAAAAACAAATCTTTTTTACTATCTACACCTAACTCTTCTTTTGCCATTATTTTTTTATCTTCTTCTGTGGGAGGGCTAATACTTATGGTTTTAATGGAATATGCTGTGGAAATTACAAGTAAGCCACCCAATATAAAAGTAGGTGTCAGACCGAGTGTATCGAGAATTTGAATAAGAAAAGGCTCAATAGTGTAAATCAGTCCGAAAACCATTGTAAGAATTGCCGCAACTCGTGGAAATTTATGTACAGGGGTAAAACTTTCAACAAGAGAGATGGCAGGGCTATGAAAGGTAGCCATAGCGGCAAGCCACAAAATAACCAACACGGGCAAAATCCATTTTAATGGGCTTGCAGGATTGGTATTGAGAGCAATGCTTACAGCTACGAAAATAATTGCCGCAAATGCCGCCCCCGATATAATGATAGGAAATTTAGTACCTTTTTCATGAAACGCTTTGTCTGCCCATTTGCCTGAAAGTGGA
This sequence comes from uncultured Cytophagales bacterium, assembly GCA_938002655.1. GTDB lineage: Bacteria > Bacteroidota > Bacteroidia > Cytophagales > Thermonemataceae > Raineya. Next base: position 31,370 of record CALLAC010000004.1, on the reverse strand, counting down.
TGAAAAATAGCTCCTAAAATTCCTTGGGCTACAAGTAATAATCCTGCAAATTCTACAAAACTAAACTTTAAGAGTAGTTGTGGCTGATATTTTTCGTAAGCTAGCCAGCCAATTGTAATTGCCGCTTCCAAAGAGGCAATACTGATAACAGACTTAGTGAAACTCAATTTTTCGGCTTTAGGTGCAATAGAAGTTGCCATAACATTTTTATTTTAGGTTCTTTTTGAAAAATTTTTACAAAACTTACGAAGTAATTGCTAAGACGGTTTTCTAAAAAAACAAAAAAATCTTTATGTATAGTGAAAAAATACTTCTTGTTTAATTTCTGGTGCTAAACTTAAAGCCACAGGGCAAGTACGAGCCGCATTTTCTAACTTCTGTTTTCGGCTACTTTCTAAATGCAAATTGCTTGGGAAGTAAAAATGGATATGAATTTCAGCAATTCTACGAGGGTTAGATGCCATTATTTTGGTAGTTTTCCACGTAACTCCTTGCAAATTTACTTTATCCCTTTGAGCTACAATGCCCATAATTGTCATCATACAACTACCTAAAGCAGTACAGACTAAATCAGTAGGCGAAAATGCCTCTCCTTTGCCGTTGTTATCTGTGGGGGCATCGGTGATGATTTTGCTTTGTGAAGCTATATGGATAGCTTCGGTGCGTAATTCTCCTAAATAAAGGCTTTCGATTTGGTGATTCATTTGAGTATTGTATAAGTTATGTAAGAGGCAAGATAAGCTAAAAGATTGAAAAAAACAAGTTGCCCCAAAGGATACTTCCACGACCGCGTTTCTTTCCATACTATGGCAAAGGTGCTCATACATTGCATTGCAAAAGCATAAAAAACCATCAACGAAAAGCCTACGGCTGTTGAGTACACTGGTTTACCGGTTTGAGGATTGATTTCAGAAGCCATTTTTTGCCTCACACTTTGTTCGTTTCCTTCGTTTCCCAAACCATAAATAACAGACATGGTAGCTACAAAAACTTCACGAGCGGCAAAAGAAGTAATAAGTGAAATACCTATTTTCCAATCGAAACCCAAAGGTTGAATGATAGGTTCGAGGGCTTTTCCTAAATTACCTGCAAAGGAGGCTTCTAATTTTGCAGAGCTAATCAGAGGGGCAAGCTCTTCTTCTGAAAGTGTAGGATAGCTTTTTTTGATGGAATTTTCTGCCTTTTCCAAGCTATCGCCCCAGCCATAAGAAGCCAAAGCCCATAGAATTAGTGAAATCACGACAATCACTTTTCCTGCATCAAACACAAAAGTTTTTACTTTTTCGTAAATGGTAATGAGTACATTTTTCCAACGAGGCATCTTGTAGGTAGGCATTTCCACGATAAAATAATCATTGCCCAAAAAAGGTAAAAAGCGGCTCAACACCTTTGCGGCAAGCATAGCCGTAAGTAAGCCTAAAAGATACATTACTAGCAGAGCAAGAGCCTGATAATGCAAAAAGCCCCATAGCATTTTATCGGGTATCACCAGGGCAATCATTACAGTGTAAATAGGCAAACGAGCCGAACAGCTAATCAGAGGCACTACCAAAGTAGTAATAAGTCTTTCTTTGGGGTTATCAATATTGCGGGTAGCCATAATGGCAGGAATAGCACAAGCCGCTCCTGAAATCAGGGGGACTACACTTTTGCCATTTAAGCCAAATTTTCGCATAATCTTGTCCATCATTATCATTACGCGTGTCATGTAGCCTGTTTCTTCCAAAACCGCAATAAAACCAAAGAGTAAAGCTATCTGCGGCACAAAAGTAACTACGGAGCCAATGCCTGCCAAAATACCCTCTGTCCAAAGATTTGTAAGAAAATGATTGGGTAAATTTTCTCGGAAAAATGTTTGCAAGATGGCTGTGCCTTTTTCTATCCATTCCATAGGAATTTCTGCCCACCGAAAAATTGCTGTGAAAATCAGTAGTAGTACCATTAAAAAAGAACTATATCCGTAAAGTGGGTGAAGTAGTATTTTATCAATTTTGCGAGTAATGCTCTGCGGATTGTAGGCTTTTTCGTGCTTTTGAGTGGTTTCGGCAATAATTTTCTCTATTTTTCTAAAACGCTCCAAAGTTTCGTCTGTTTGTAGAGGAAGAGCTTGAAAATTATTTTTTAGTTCTAATTTTTGAAAAAACTGCTTATCGCTTTCTGTGAGGAAATATAGTTTTTCATAATGATGCAGATACAAATTTGCCCAATAAGTGTTAGGCAATTGATATTTTTGGGCAATTTCTTGTAAAATATTTTCAAAAGGAGCATAAGTTTGCAGAATAGTATGAGGTATGTTAGGTTGGTTTTTTTCTAAATCAAGGATTTTTTCTTTGAGTTTTTCAATACCTTCACCACTTCTGGAATTGGTACAAACCACAGGGCTTTGCAGGCGTTCTGCAAGTTTTTGCGTATCAATTTCCCAACCACTTTTTTGGGCTATATCAATCATATTCAGCACCAGAATAGTCGGAAAACCTAAACTTTGTACTTCTGAAAAAAGAAGCAAGTTTCTTTGCAGATTGGAAGCATCAATTACAACCAAAATAGCATCAGGCTTTTCAGGATTTTGAGGATTGAGCAGAAAATCCAGAACTACCTGCTCATCAGCCGACTTGGGATAGAGGCTATACGTGCCAGGCAAATCAGTAATGTATGCTTTACTTTGGTTAGGAAGCGAGAAAGTACCTGTTTTTTTCTCTACGGTTACGCCTGTAAAATTGGCTACTTTTTGGTTCAAACCTGTGAGCTGGTTGAATAGCGAACTTTTCCCTGCATTAGGATTTCCAATAAGAGCGAGTTTCACGTGAGTAATATTTTATACAATAATCTGAACTACAATATTTTGGGCTTCGCTTTTACGCAAAGCAACGAATGTTTGATGTACTGCGATATATATAGGGTCGCCAAGAGGAGCTTTGCCCAATACTTCAATAATTGTATCAGGGAGTAAGCCCATTTCCAAAAGTTTAAGGAAAATGCCTCTATGTTGAAATTCTAAGATTTTTACTTTTTGGCCAATAGGTACTTGATGAAGACGCATTTAATTAAATTAAATCTAAATAAGCTTGCAAATATAAAAAAAACTTTGCAAACTCAAAGCGTATTATTCAGCCAATTATAATTTTGAATTTTCTTGAAAAAAAAACTTTGAACAAGATTTTGCAGACTTTGGGCTTGGCGAAGGTGGTGGCAATCGCTTGCTAAGAAGTGAGGTAAGCGTGCATCTATGATTTTTTCAGCAGTTTTTTGTACCTCTACTGAATAATACCCCACCAATGAGAGAATATTTATTTGCAAAAGAACTCCCAGATTCAGCATTTTTTCTAGAAAGTTGAAATTGTTTTGTATATAAATGTATCTTTCGGGATGTGCAAGAATTGGCTGATAGCCGTTGGCTTTCATAAGAAAAACAGCTTCTTCCCAAAACGCAGATATATTCAAAAGTCCGGTTTCAAAAAGCAGATAGTTTTTTTCGCCAAAGGAGAGCAATTTTTCATTTTTTTGGAGCATTTGTAAAAAATGTTCATCTAAGTAGTATTCTGCGGCGGCTTCAATAGGGATATGAATTTGGTTTTCTTGCAAGAAAAGACGCAGTTTTTCTAATTTTTTGTGAATAATTTCGGGGGTATTTTTGTAGAAATCCCACAAAATATGAGGCGTAGTGATAATTTTTTGAAAGCCATAACTTAGAAATTGCTCGATGATTTCAAGGGCTTGGGCTTCTGTTTGTACGCCATCGTCAATTCCAGCAAGTAAATGAGAGTGTAAATCAACTTTGAGAAAATCAAAGAGTAGCGTGCTAGGAGTATCTTTTTTGCGTGCAAAAAGTTTTAGCATTATTTTTTCCAAAATAAAAGTTTGTTTTTTATTTGATTAAGCCAGTTTACAAGCTTTTGATTATTTTTTTCTTCGTAATATCCATATCCATATCCATATCCATACTTACTCTGTTCTTCAACAGCATTAAGAATGACACCAACCGAGCGAATTTGTTGTAAAGAAGTAATTTTTTGAATATTTTTAGCGAAACCTCTACGAGAGTAATTAGCTCGAAGTACAAAAAAGCGAACATCTACCTGCGACATAATCAGCATAGCGTCAGTTACTAAACCTACGGGAGGTGTATCTATTAGTACTACATCGTACAACTCTTTGAGTGCTTTAATAAGTTCTTTGAATTCATTTCTTAAAATAAGTTCCGAAGGGTTTGGCGGAACTGGACCTGCCGAAACATAAGATAGGTTTTCAATTTCAGTAGTTCGCAAACATTCTTCCAAAGAGTGCCTGCCAATGAGAATAGTGCTAACACCCTTTTCATTAGAACCATTTAGCCCTAAATGTACTTTAGGTTTTCGCATATCTAAGTCTACAATTACTACTCGTAACCCCGACATTGCGATAATACCCCCTAAATTGATAGTTACAAAGGTTTTTCCTTCGCCACTGACAGTAGATGTTATAGAAACTACTTTTTGATTTAGTTCTTTTTTAGAATGAGGAAACATAAAATCCAAATTGGTTCGTATGTTTCTAAACGACTCACTAATAGCTGATTTAGGATTTTGATGAACGATAAGTTTGGAGAGTTCCGTTTTATACTTTCTGTACTTAGGAATAGCTCCTACCACAGGCATAGAAACTAACTTTTCTAGCTCTTCTTGTGAACTGATGGTATCTTTGAGCAGATATTTTCCTACAATAAGAAGTAAGCTCAATAATACCCCGATACCTCCTGCTACGCCATAAATAAGCATTTTTTTAGGTGAAATAGGTACAGACGGCATGGAGGCAGGAGAAATAATTTCAAAGTTTGGCACAGTACCTGCTTCTGCCAAACCAATTTGTATTTTTTGCTGAATAAGGTTGTTGTAATAATTTTGTACGGTTTCGTATTTCTTTTTGAGTTTATTAAAGTCTGTAATTTTGGAAGGAAGCCTTAAAAAGCTAGCTTCAATTTCAGTAAGTTTTTGTGTAATTTCAGCAAGTTCTTTTAAGATTTTTTTCTTGTAGCGGTCAATAGTTTCGTTGATATTTCTTTGAGCATTGGTAATTTTTAAATCTAAAGCTTGGTAAGAGTAGGTAGAAGATGTTTCTGAAAGCTCTTGTTGTTGGCGAATCTGACGCAGGCGGTTGAGTTCAGAGATTTGTTGCAAAATTGCCCCATCAATATCAGGTATGAGTGGTATGTTCTTGGCATCCACAAAACGCTGATTGACAAATATTTCAAGTTCAATGATATTTTGCAGTTTGGTATTTATTCTGTAACGCTCTTCAGTCAGTTGTTGAATTTTATTGACCAACTCACCAATTTTTCCTTCAATATTATTGGTTTTATTTTGAATAATAAACTTTTCTATTTCAACCTCGTAGGTATTGAGTTCTTTTTCTGTTTTTTCAATCTGATTGTCTAGATATTCTTTCTTTTGTCTATTTGCTCTATTTTTAATTTCCACACTTTTTACGCGATACACTTCACTAATTGTTTTAAGTATGTCGCGAGCTTTGTTGGCGTTGTAATCTTTAAAAGTGATAGAGATAATTTTAGCTTGGGGATTGAGAATAAAGGCTTCCAAATTGCTGGCTAAATAATTCATTGATTTGCCCTTGCTATTTAGCACAAAGTAGATCCTTTCGTTGTAATTGGAAAGGCTTTTTTTTAGCGAGATAAACAGCTCTATGTCTTTATTTTTGAGCCATTCATCAAACTTTCCTTGATATTCGGCGGTGGTATTATTGTTATTTTTTACTTCTATTTTGTAGGTTTGGTCATCTTGGCTTTCAATATAAAACTTTTGATTGTAAAGGGTTTCATTGAGTACTAGGGCTTGCACTTCAATGGGCGAAAATCCATATATTTCATTATCTAAAATTCTACCTTCGGCGTAGTATTCTACCGAAAGCTTGATATTATTTAATACTTCTTCGTAGATAAGCGGCGAGCGAATCACTTCCAACTCGCCTGCAATATTATCTACCGGGCTGTCTTGGTTAAAACCTATACGAAAACCTACTTCTTCATCTTTGAATTCCATTTTAAGATTAGCAGTACTTTGAAAAACAGGCTTGGTATAGCGTAGGTATAAATAAGCTACTAAAACAGAAAGAAAAGGAAGAACAATCAGCCAGTACCAATTTTTACGAAGTATGTAAAAAATCTTGGCAAAGTCTATGGCTTCCAAAGGACTTTCGCCGCTATCTGTGTTATCAGTTTGCAAAAGCTTTCTGAAATGTTCTTCTTCGGTAAGGTATTGAGCCATAATTGATTGTTCAAACAAATCGCTGATACAATTTCCGTAAATATACGAAAAATTGTGAAATATTGGTTTTCAGAAACGTAAATTTTTGACTTTCAAAGAAATGAAATTATCTTAAAATATACAACTTTCCATAACCTTTTTTGAAGGCTTTGTCAGCTTTAGTGGTTCGGTGTTTAATTTCTTGACCATTTAGTTTCGTTATTACGCGATATAAATACACGCCATTGGCTAACTTATCGCCAAACTCATCAGTGCCATTCCACGCATACTGAGAGATGTTATTTCCAATACGAACAGGTCCGAGTTCATCTTGGGTAATTTCTCGGACTACTTTTCCTGAAACTGTAAGTATTTGAATTTTCATTTCTTGGGGCACTTCCGAGCCTGTAAGTGTAAAAACGAAACGTGTAGAGCCTGAAAAAGGATTAGGATAAGGCAGAACATTTGTGATACTCGCCTCATTGATAACTTCAAAACTTACTTGATATGGTTCAATTCCTGCTCGGTTGCCGCTGGCATCTTCTCCATTTACTCGCAAAGTATAGATACCATCAGATAAGTTTTTAGGGGTAAACTCTATGTCAATATTTCTGCCTTCACTTCTCCAACGCAGGTCGTTGCTACTGAAAGGGATACGCTCAAAAGTACAATTTTCGCAAGGACGCCTGAGGCGAATATCTAAGCCTGTGGTATCTTGTTTTTGTAGAAATGGGTTATCGTCGCGTAGGCGTATGCGTATAAGAGGATTGGGAGAAACAATATCACCGTCTAAGATTCGTACACCGTCAAAGGTTACATCCAGGATAGGATTTTTGTTATCTCGCAGAATTTCATATTTTATTTCCAAAATGTTGTTGTCATAGTATTGTTCTAATACTTGTTTCGGATTTACATATACGCGTAAGATATTTTCACCATCGCTACCGAGTGTTTGTACGGGCACTTCAAAGAGCGTATACTCTTGAGGTTTGGGAGCTTTGATACGCATTGTGCGAACTTGTTGTGTGCCTTTACTGGGGTTGGTAAAGGTACACTCAACAAGCAGCGAGTCAGTTGAAAAATCTTTGTTTGAAATATTTTCAAAAGCAAAAGGAATGCTAAATGGCTCGCCTTCTTGTTTGGGAGAAATTTTATATTTTTCCAAACCTATTCGCTCTGTATTCAAAAACCCTTCGGGAACACCATCATAGATTACTTGCCAACGCTTCAGTTGCGTAGGGGTGAAGTTAATGCTATCTTGGGTGTAAAGTTGCAGACGCAGATAAGGATATTGTGTGGCATCAATACTATTGAGAGCAAAAGCATACTGATTTTGCGGAACATTGCTATTGAGAACTACCTGCTGACCTGCTAAGTTTTCGCCAATGATACTCAAACGCCATACATCAGGGCTATTGATAGGTTCAGAAGGTAAGATTTTTTTGTAAAGCGTACCCCAAGCTGTTGCCGGTCCAATGCGAGTAGAGGTAACAGTACCTTTGGTAAAACCACCTCCAAGTTCATAGTCCATTGAGATAGTTTCTGTCGTTGGGCTTGTTATTGAAGTAGCTATGATTTCCTGCAATCTTACCCCACCTTTTTGAGCAAATAGTATGTATGGTTCGCCTTCGTTCAAAGTTGCTAGTGCCGCAGGCGAACCGCCCATAGCTTGCAAAGTAGGCAATGCCGCCGCCCAAGCCGCATTGGTTATATTGCCTTTGTTGAATACCAAAATGTAGCTTCCTGTGGGTATTTGTAAAAAAGCACTTTGCAAAGCACCATTGATAATAGCAGAGTTGCTGAAATAATACACGACCGAGGGTCTTCTACCACAAATAGGAACACCTGTATTACTTCCGCCAAGTACTTGGAAAGGTTGCTTACTTTCCTTCTCAAATACAACCATTAAGAGTGTATTTGCATAGCAGGGGTCGCTATCGTTGGGGGTAATAAGGGGCAAATCGTTTAGAAAGCAGTTCGTATTACTGAAATTTACTCCTGCATTTGGGCTATCTTTTCCGAATGTGCGTACGCGTATACGATTTTGTACTTGTTGAAACTCCCATTTACGTTGTAGTTCGTTTTTTACTATTCCTACATCGGTACTTTTTGAAAATTGAAAAAAGTGGCTTTGCGACCAACCAGGGGGGCTATTTTTGATGTAAATGAAACTGCTTTCGTCCCATAAAATATTAGGATTATTTACGGCATCTGCAAAATTGACACGCCAATAATACACCAAGCTATCCGAAGGCAAAATATCGGTGAGTAAAGTAGTTTCCCAGGTTGCTATGCTTCCTGCGGGCACAATCTGCGAGCGTTTGATAGGGCTATTGAATTTGTTAGTTGTATCAATTTCAAAAATAAAATCGCGGGCTTCAAATTGTAAGTTAGCCGCTTGTGCCATCAACTTTACAGGTTGATTGCTCACGATGCTGTATTCAGGAGGGAACAAAGCTCTTGCACCATAATCGGGAATGAAAACCTCGATGAAGGCAGTGTTGTTGTTTTCAAAAACTTCGTTTACTTCATCTTTCCAATCTAGATGTACTTCGAAGCGATTGTTGCCGAAAAAACTCACACCTACGGGGCGACGGATAGTAATATAGACGCTATCGGTGCGTCGAGGATCGTTGTAGCGAATTTCGGGGGTATGGTCAAGGATTGAGCCATTGGGCAAAGTTTGCTTAACAGAAATTTCAAATTGTGTATTGAAAGTTTTAGAAAGGTTGGCGAGTTTTACTTTCAGACGCAAAGAATCAGCACGGGCAATTACAGGGGCATTGTTGAAACCTTCCAGAGAAAGCCAAGCGTTTTGGGTGAAAAGGTCGGGGGCATTGCCACCTATGAGGCGTATAGCGGGGTCTCCTTGCAGAGCCATTTGTTGTACGTGTGCCAAATCCATAAAATTACTAGAAGGGCTAAAACTCGGACCGAAGGTACGAACTATCTGTTGAGTAATTTCTCCTAATGATTTGCCAAAGAAGCTTGCATTTGCAAAAGCAGTAGAGTAAAAGCGGATAGAATAATTATTTAAGTTAGCGGCAAAGCCTAAGGAAGTATTGGCTAACCATGCGATACAGCCTCTTGCGGCAGTAAAGAGCCAATCTTCGGCTTGGGTAGGCTTTGCCGAATACACATCGCCCAGGCTACATCCATTGCCCAAAAGTGTAGGGTATTTTCCTTTGTTTCGGTAGCCTTGGGTATCATCGGAGGCAAAGCCAATTTCAATATCAGTGATGTTTTGCCCCGAATGCCCAAAGAAAGTCATCAGAGCTACTCCTTTGTTGATTTCATCAGCTACATTGATATATTCTACATTGGCACTTGTGGTTTTACGGACGGTTTTTACAATCCCTGCTAAAAAATCGGCTTCGGCAATGCTTTTATAAATATTTAAGTAGAAGAGTAAAGTAGCTTGCTCACCTGCCCCTACGCCACCACTTAAATGCAGAAGGTTTTTTCGCCAAGTATCGCCTTTTCCGAAACTTTCTTCGTGTTCTTTTACCTTGTCAAGATAATTAGCAACTTGTTGGGGGGTACGGGCAATGAGTCTGCCTGTGGGAATAGCAGGAGCGTAGTTATACATATCAAAACCTGCTGTAAAGGGCAAATCGCTACCCGGAAAGCCCCAAGTAGGCACCAAATTCATCGCCCAATGCAAAGGATTAGAGCGAATATCGTGATTTGTAAAGTAAATAGAGCCAAATTGGGCATCAAAAGGGCGTAAAGTTATGGCATAGCCTATGAGAAATAGATGTTTGGGATTGCCATTAAAATAGCAATATCTTGCAAAATTACGAATAGCAAGCGGTGTGTATTCACCGTAACTAAATTGGTCATATAGTTGTAGAATATTGGCAATCAGTGGCTTGTAGCTACCTCCTGCTACGGAAGCTCGATAATCAGCATAGGCTTGAATAACATTACTGTATCCGCCTGCCGCTTGCATAAGATTAGGATGTGTAACAATCAGGTAATCTACTTGTGCAGGATTGAAATTGAAAAAGCTCACAGAACGAATGCCAATGACACTTCTGAAATTATTACAAAAGAAAATGCGTTTGTTGCTAGTAGTGCCATCAATAATTGCTGAAACTGTACCTACACCTGTGGTAGTAATTCGTCTGATATTATTTTCATCAGTAATATCGTACAAGAGTGAGCCATTGGGTACATTGCTTACATTGATGAGCGAAGTGCCTCCAGCATTTGTAGGTAAAAGAAATTCTTTTTCATTCAGATTGTTGGCATTGGGACTTTGGGAATATACCAAACGAATGGAAGTAACTGAAAACCAACCGTTACCGCCATTGTGAGTAGCACGTACAATCAGATTACCACTTGTAGGCAAATCAGTAAAATTGAGTGGCGAGGTTAAAACGTTTTGGTTGTAGTCGGCTATGTTGGGAGTTGCAATGGTACGCAATGAACTCAAAGAACTGCCTACTTGAAAAATAATAGAAACAGAAGCTACACGTCTGCTCACATAGCGAATTTCTAGATAGGGATTTTGTCCAAAATTTACAGCATTTTGCACAGGTATAAGGAAATTGCGACTACCACTGTAGATAGGGGCACTGGTGAAGCCTTCACCTCTGTCGTAGCTGGATATGAAGCAAAAGGTTGTAGTAGCGAAATTATTTTTGCCAGGGGAAAGTTGTTCAGCAAGCACGCTAATACGTTCTTCTAAAAGATAACTTTCAGGAGTGTAACCTAAATCAGGTAAATTTACAAAAGACATACGTTTGCCTGCTACACCATTTTGCCAAGTAATAAAATATGCTGTAGTATCGGAATGAAGATTGTAATACGGATTGACTTGGTTGGCAGGGAAAGGATAATAGAGCTGTTGGTCGAGAGTACCATCATTGCCTTTACCATAAAACTCAACATAGTCGCTAGCATCAAAGACACCATCACTTTCTCCTGCAACAAAAATGGCTTGCTCTTGCCCTCTGTGAAAAATCTGAATAAATTGCGGATTGATGCTTGCAGGAAAACCCGCCGATACAAGCTGTGGTTGCGTTATACGATAAATTCCTTTTTGCGTTACAGGAATTTTGAAATAAGTTTGAGCAGGATTTATCCATTCATTGCCATAAGGCTGAGCATAAGCTACATAGTAAAGCAAGAAAATAGCAAAAGCAATAGCAACACGTTTCATAGTAAGATATTTTCTACTTTTTATACACAAAAAAACAAAAAGGTAAGCAAAAAAGCAAGTATTTTTTCAAAACTTTGTCGAAATGTCTCACTTGATATTTTCGTAAATTTCTTGCATAGGAAATGTATATGCCAATGGGAAATGTAGCAATTTGGGTTTATATCTTGATAGATTTGCAGTTCCCAAAGACTATCGTTTTTTTCAGATAAAACCTCTACATTACATGCCCAAAAGCTAACAAGAAGTAGAGTGTTGGGATTTGCTAATAAAATCGGAATTTTGCCCCTCTATCATAATCGGCAGTGCTCGGCGAAAGCACTTCTACTACTATGAGCGTAGGGTTGGTAATGCTATCAAATTTATTATCAGTAAATTCAGGTTCTCCACAAATTAGGCTTATGTCGGGATAGGTGTAAAATGTTTTTTCAGGAATATACACTCGCAAATGGCTAGGGTAAGGACGACAATTTCCACCTGTTAGCTTACTTTTAAATGAGTAATTTCATTATGCTTAAAATTTGTCTCTGCCGTAGCAAAAATTTTCCCTTGATTATTCGCTTTCGTAAAAGGGCAAGACGCTCTTGAGCTAAATACTCTTCGGGCGAAAGATTTGGGTTCAGCAGAGATTGTTTGCATTTAATTGTTTGCATTTATTTGATTTTGTTACACTGCAAAAAAGAGATTTAGGGGCTTGAGGGATTTGGCGTTTTACATTGCTTCCTGCTTCTAATCTTACCAAAATTACAAAATTGTTGTAAATATATTAAGTTTTTGCAGACTTACCAACTCACCCGAATAACTTCTAGGTGCAAGCGTTCATTTTCAAGTACTTCAAATTTGCCTCTGGTGCTTTCGGCTTCTTCGAGGGCTGTTTGTAAAATTTCTTGCACTAATTCTTTGGGTTCAAAATAAAAACGTAACGTAGGAATAACCTGATGATTGAGAATACGTAAGAAATCTAAACTTTCAGCGTTTTGCATAAAATAGCCGTGTCCGAACATAAAATCGCTGCCTTTGTAATAGGAAATCTTGCGGTTTAGTTCTTTGAGAAAATCGGCATAAGCTAAATTGATGTGGTCGTAGCGAGGATACACGGGTATCATTTCAAAATGCTGTAAGAAACTGCTATCGGTTTGGTAGTCAATTTCGGCAATATTGATAGTGCCAATGAGATAGAGATTAGGTGTAAGGGTAAAAGTTTCTCCTGAATAGGCAAGTGCTACCTGAATTTCATTCTCTTGCCCAAGCCTTTTATCTGCTCCGAGTAAACTGATAGCTTCGCCGAAAATTTCAGCAGGTTCGCTACGATGCATTTCATCAATGATAAGCACAAAGTTAGACGGATTTTCAGGATTTCTTTCGTATTCTCTGCGTGCCCTGATAGCAATTTTTTTCAAAATACCATCTTTAATTTTTCCTAGGGAATCAATATCTTCCAGAAAATGCTCGTAGCGATAGTTGGGATGTAGAGAAATCATTTCAAACTGACTTCCCTGCAAATCTCGTAAGGCTTTTTTGGCATCATGGCTTTTAAGTTTATCCAAACCTAAAATACCGATAGCCATTTCAATGGCTTTGGAGGTTTTGCCCGTAGCGGGTGGTCCGTAGAGAATGGTATTTTTGCTAAAGCTGATAGTTTGCTCTCGTTTTTTGCGAGAAACTACTTTGGGTAGAAAGAGTTTGGTGTTTGTTTCAAGGTTTTGGATGCTTTTTCTACGAATATTTCGTTTGGCTTCGCGAATAAGCTCAGGTTCGTCTACTTGCAATTGTTTGCCATATTCAGTCAAGAACCAGCCTTTTTTCTGATAAGGATTTTTTTTGGTAGTATAGATGATGCCTGCTTCTGCCAGATGGTTTGCCGCACTGCGTATGCGATTTTTGAGTTTGAGCCTTACTATCGCCCAAAATTCCGATTTTCTATCCAAAGGCAAATTTTGAATGATTTTTTGGGCTACCTCAGAAGGTTTGAGAGGCTTGTTTGCTTCTTTCAGAATGCTGAAAATAGGAAAGAAAAAATCTTTAGTTTTATAGTTGGGCTTCATAGCAATGTGTTTTGAAAAAAAATGTTTTTATACCAGAAAAAAAGAGAGTTTAGTAATTTTTACAAATTGCTGAAAATCAAAAAGTAAAATTCTCCAAACTCTACAAAGCATTTTAATCTTGGTATAAAAATGCAGTTTCTTGAAACAAAATCCAAGTATTTGCACTAAAAATTCTTCCTAAAACTGAAATTTTCCTTATGTTTTGCAAAGAATAATTGCATTTATTAAGTTTGCGTTCTGAAATTTTTGAATTACTATGAAAAAAATTTTTAAGTGTATTGCGGTTTTGTTTTTTCCTTTGAGTATCTTGGCTCAAAACAAAGAAATTTTAGATAAAATCATAGCTAAAGTAGATAACCAAATCATTCTACTTTCTGATGTAGAGCTTGCAACAATGCAAATTTTGCAACAAAACCCCCGTTTGTCTAATAAGCAAGAATTGCGTTGTGAAATTTTGCGTAGTATGATTATCGGTAAAATTTTGGTTGCCAAAGCCGAAATTGATTCAGTAATGGTAGATAATGAACTGCTTGATGAAGAATTCAATTTGCGTTGGCAACAAATTTCACAAGGAAAAACAGACGAAGAACTCAAAGAACTGCTGGACTTGCACAACATAGAGGCTTTCAAGAGTGATTTGCGAATGCAGCTCAAAGAAAAAATGACTGTTGAGAAAATGCGTTCGCATATTACCAAAAACGTAAAAATCACTCCTTCCGAAGTTCGTAAATATTTTAACAGTATACCCAAAGATAGTTTGCCTGTCTATGTTACGGAGTTAGAAGTAGCTCAAATCGTAAAAAATCCGCCTTTGCTGAAAGCTGAAAAAGAGCGATTACGCTCGCGTATGGAGCAAGTGTATAAGCGAATTGTAGAAGAAAATCAGAGCTTTGAAGAGATGGCAAAAATTTATAGCGAAGATGGCTCACGCGACCAAGGCGGCGATTTGGATTGGAGTAAACGTGGCAGTATGGTGCCCGAATTTGAAGCCGTAGTATTCAAACTCAAACCCGGCGAAATTTCCAAGCCTTTTGAGAGTCGTTTTGGTTATCATATTGTAAAACTGGTAGATAGGCGAGGCGATGAATTTCATGCCAAACATATCTTGATGATGCCCGATTGGGAGCAAGTAGATACTCGCGAAGCTGAAAGATTTCTGGATAGCCTTCGCACACGAATTATGCAAGATAGCATTTCTTTTGAAAAAGCCGCTTTACTTTATTCTGACGACAAAGGCTTGGGCTCAATGAATACTGCTCCGAATGGGGGTAGAATTATGTCGCAAGATTTTTCTTATCGTATTCCTATCAATCAGATGGATAGCTTCCTTTCAGACTTGCTTGATGATATGCAAGTGGGTGAGATTAGCAAACCACATACATTTAGAACTTATGATGGCAAAAGGGCTTTGCGTATTATTCTTTTCCGTGCCAAACACCCCGCACACGTAGCTGATTTCAATCTGGATTATCCTAAAATTCAGCAAGAAGCCTTGGAAGCTAAACGCAACAAAAAACTTATGGAATGGCTACAAAAAGCCAAAAATGATGTTTTTATTGAAATTGATAAAGAATATGCTCCTTGTAATATTTTGGACTTAAATTAAAATGAAAGTTTTCTACTATGATGCTACTAGCTTTATGGAGTGAAAAAATAGAGGGTAAAGGAGAAGATGCCTTCCCTGCTTCGCTCGTTGATGAAGAAAATGGTACAGGTATAATAGCAGTAGCAGATGGCTTGGGAGGAGCAGGCAGTACACCTTACCAAATAGGTGAAAAAATATTTTCAGGAGCTTATTTGGCTTCTAGGCTTGCCATTCAAATTGCAGAGCAAACTTTTGTTGAGCAAAATCCTAATCTAGAAAACTTTACCGAAACTCTGGAAAATAATCTCAAGAAATCTTTTCAGCTAAAAATAGCTCAATTAGACGATAAACGTTCCAAATTGCGTACACGGCTCATCAAACGACTACCCACTACCATAGCAGGGCTTGTGTTTCGAATACAAGAAGGAAAAATAATAGCAGAAAACGTTTATCGTGTAGAAGCCTTTTGGGCAGGAGATTCACGAGTATATGTACTCAGAAAAACAGGCTTACAACAAATTTCACAAGATAACCTAATCGAAGACTTAGATGCCTTCGAAAATCTTTTGCAAGATGCTCCTATTGCCAATTGCATCAGTGCCGAAGGCGATTTCCAACTTTGTAAGCAAAAGATTATTTTTCAGGAGCCTATTGTTCTTATTACTGCTACCGATGGCTGTTTTGGGTATTTGCCTACACCTTTGCATTTTGAATATTATTTGCTAGCAACTCTGCATCATCCCCGAATTTGTACCTTAGAGCTATGGCAAGAAGCACTTTTATGGGCTTTTGAGGCAAAAGCCGCAGATGATATCAGCCTTGCTCTGGTTACCTTAGGCTATGCTTCGTTTGAAGAACTGAAATTTGCTACACTTGACCGCCTCATTGAATTAAAAAAACTGATTTTTTCTCAAAAAACACCCCAAGAGCAATGGCAAGAGTACAAAAAAAAGTATTATGAAGTAGCAACAAGCATACAAATAACCCATACACAATGAACTATTTTGTTACAGCAATTGGCACAGATTCAGGAAAAACCCTTGTAAGTGCTATTTTAGTAGAGGCTTTAAAAGCCGATTATTGGAAGCCTGTGCAGTCAGGTTTCCCAAGAGATAGCGATGCAGTAGCTGATTTAGTGAGTTTTCCTGTAAAAATATTCCCCTCTGCGTACGAATTTGTAAAACCTGCTTCTCCACACGACTCTGCCAAGGCAGAAAATCAAACTATTGAGCTTGAAAAAATTCTACTGCCCGCTACTGATAAGCCTCTTGTTGTAGAAGGAGCAGGAGGAATTTTGGTGCCACTCAACGACAAAGACTTCATCATTGATATTGCTCAAAAATTTGATTTAGAGATTATTTTGGTAGTAAATTTGTATTTGGGTTGTATCAATCATACGTTGCTTTCAGTAAAAGAGTTACAAAGACGTCACCTGAAAGTCAAAGGCTTGATTTTCAATGGTATAAGAAATCCTGAAAGCGAACGAATTATTCTGCATCATTCGGGTTACAAAGACTTGTTGTATATTGAAAAAGAAGCCTTTATTACGCCACGTGTTATACAAAAATATGCAGAAAAACTAAAACATCTACTCTAAAAAAATAAATTTCTACAATGGTTTGGTACAAAGATTGGTTCAACTCACCTTATTACCCTATACTCTATCAGCATCGAAACGAGCAAGAAGCTCGTATATTTTTGGATAAGCTTTGCACAAAGGTGCCTCTTCAAAAAAATACTAAAATATTAGATGTTCCTTGTGGTAGAGGAAGACATTCGGCATATTTAGCCCAAAATGGCTATCACGTCACTGGCATAGACCTTTCTCCCGAAAGCATAGCTTATGCTAAAGAAAATTATAAAGATTTACCCAATTTAGAGTTTTTTCTACACGATATGCGTGTGCCTTTCCGAGAAGGCTATTATGATTATGTGTTGAATTTTTTCACAAGTTTTGGCTACTTTGAAACAGAAGCCGAAAATATCGCTTGCTTGCAAGCCCTTGCAAATAATTTGAATGAAAATGGAAAGCTCATCATAGATTTCTTCAACACAGAAAAAATTGTACAAACTTTGCCCCTTCAAGAGCAAAAAGTAGCACAAGGTATTACGTTTTTTATCAAAAAAGAATTGCAAGGCAAATTTATCACAAAAACTATTCGTTTTGAAGATAAAGGCGAAAGCTATTGCTTCCAAGAGCGTGTAATGGCAATTACCTTGCAAGATTTCAGGATTTACTTTCAGCAGTTGGGCTTGGTGCCTATACAAATATACGGCAATTACCTGCTAGAACCTTACGACGAAAGCAAGCCACGAATCATTTGGGTGCTTGCAAATAAATAAAGCCTGTTACAAAAATTTACCTAATAAATGCGATTGATTTTTTTTGTTTTAGGAAAATATATCTGCTGGATTTGTATATCATTTATTTTCGGGGCTTGTGCCAATCCGCGTCCTATTACAGGAGGAGCCAAAGATACCATTCCACCCAAAATCATCAAACAAATACCACTCAATAAAACGACTAACTTCAATAGCAAAGTCATTATTTTAGAGTTTGATGAAAGAATAAAAACAAATAATTTACAACAAGAGCTACTCATTACGCCTTCTATTAAAGGAACTTTCAAGGTGCGTGAGTTCAAAAAAGCGGCAGTTTTAGAATTTCAAGAGCCTTTTGAGCCAAATACAACCTACACGCTCAATTTCCGTAAAGGTATTCAAGACCTCAACGAAGGAAATACTCCCCCAAACCTACAGATAGTTTTCAGTACAGGTGATAAATTAGATTCTCTTGAAATTCGTGGAAAAGCTACTTATCTGCTTTCAGGCACACCTGCCGCCGAATGTGTTGTATGGTTGGCTCCTGCCGAAGATACCTTGAAAGTAGAAAAGCATTTGCCCTATTACTTGGGCAAAACGGATAAAGAAGGCTTTTTCCGATTGCAAAATCTTAAAGCTGGTACGTATCAGCTATTTGTATTTAGTGATAAAAACAACAACAACCGCTTAAATCCTGAGCAAGAAGCAGTCGGATTTTTAGAAAAAAATATTCTTTTGCAAGAAAAAAACGTAGATTCTCTGAATATTGAGCTGGCTTTATCTGATAAAAAACCACCTCGTTTTCTGAAAGCAAGACCTTCTAATACGCAAACCGATAAAACTACTTTGGATTTTAGTAAGCCTCTTTCAAAAATCAGCTTACAGAGCTTACAGCCAATTGCTTACCAAATTGCCGAAGGAGGTAAAGAAGTAGTACTTTTCAACGTGGCACAAATTTACGATACTTTACAAGTAAATTTACAAGCTACCGATTCGCTCGGAAATGTTCTGGACACCACAGCTAAAATATTTTTTCTGAAAGAACTGCGTAGTGGTAAAAGTAAAAAAGAGCCTTTGAAATTGCAAATTAAAAATGCTTCGCAAGGCGAGGGTATTTTGCCTAATTTTCATTTAGAGTTCGCTTTCAATAAACCTATTTTGCAAATAGATACTACGAAAATTTATTTTTACAAAGATAGCGATAGCCTGCAAAAAATATCACTTCTTTCCAAAGATTACGAGTGGAACGAATACAAAAATGTTTTGAGCATACGCAAGAAAATTGAATTTCAAGAAAAATTGCATTTGTACTTGGATAGTGCCGCTTTTGAAAGTTGCGAAAAAGACCGAAGCAAGGCTACCAAAGAAAATTTTATGCTTAAACAAGCCAATCGTTTTGCAATACTAAAACTCAACATCAGAACGCAAGAGCCTAATTTTATTTTAGAACTTTTAGATGAAAAAAGACAGGTATTGCGTAGCATCACCCAAGAAAAAATCTCTGAAAATGTAATTGTTTGGGATTATTTGCCCGCAGGAACTTATTTGGTAAGAGCAATTATAGACAAAAACAAAAATGGACGTTGGGATAAGGGCGATTATGAAAAAGGAATTTTACCTGAAAAAGTGATTTTTTTGCCAAAACCTATTCCATTGCGTGAAAATTGGGAAATTACAGAAGATTTCAGTTTTTGAATTCTTTGCAGTATTTTTGTAGAAGTCTTTGGGCTTCAATGCTTCCGAGTTTTTCTGCTTTTTGCCAAGCTGTACAGGCTTCCGATGTGTTTTTTTGCACAAAATACATATTACCGATTTCTAACCAAGCTTCGGCATTGTGGGCATTGAGTTTTGCACTTTGCAGAAAGTTTTGAAGAGCTTTTTGGGGCTGTCTTTGGTTTTTGAGCAATAGTCCTTTCAAAAAGTAACCTTGTGCATCTGCTGGTTTGAGCAAAATGTATTTCTCGCTAAGTTCCAAAGATTTTTTTGGCTGATTTTCACTTATCAAAAGGGCGTAATTATAGCAAGCAGGAGCGTAGTTTGCGTTGTGTTGTAAGGCTTTTTGATAAAATTTTTCAGCTTTTTGGAAAAATTCTTTTTGTTTTTTTCGATTAGTTTCAGTTTCTGCCATTCTGCTATACAGCGAACCCAGTGCCGTGTAGGTGCGGGCATCGGTGCTATCTATTTGCAAGGCTTTCAGGAAATCATTTTCAGCTTTTTCGTTTTGGTTTAGCCAAAAATAACTTACCCCACGACTATAGAAAGCCTCTTTATGGTTAGGTTGTAGCAAAATAGCTTGCGAGTAATCTGAAATAGAAGCTGAAAAGTCTGAAAAAGCATATTTTGCCAGCCCGCGTAAATAGTAAGCCTGAGCATTCTGGGGCTCTTGCTCAATGACTTGCGTAGCGATTTGTATTGCCTCTTGAATTCTATTTTCATCAAGGGCTTTTTGGGCTTTTGAAAGTAGCTCATTGGTTTGCTGAGCCCAAGCAATTTGTAAAAATAACACTCTCGATAATATGAACGAAAATAAAATTTTTTGCATAAAGACTTCAAAAAATAAACGGAAAATTTGTTTTTTTGATTTTTTTTTTTAGTTTTGTTTAACCAAATTAAAATTTGGCGGTTTTGTTCAAATGCTAAAATGAAAGTTTTATGAAAAATTTTTTTGTTTTTCAGCTCTTATTAGCACTTTTTATTTTGATAGTGCTTTTTTCTTGCCAGAAAGAAAAAGAACTTTCCCAAGATTTCAAGCCTAAAAATGCGATTGCAATCTCAAAAGAAGGTAATTTTGTTCTTGCAAAAAACCTCGAATTGGATAATTTAGTAAAAAACACTTTTTCAGAAGTTGAAAAAAGTTACAAAATTAACCAACCTGATGCAAATTTTACTTTGAAGTTGCAAGATATGAAAATTTCCTTTGATGAAGTATCTCGTCATTATTTTTTAGAAATTTTGAGCCAACGGAGTGATAATAGTTTTGTAAGCATCGCTATTTTGCTTGAAAAAAAGGGTGATTTTTTGGTATTGCCCGAGCAAAGATGTACGCATACTTGTTCTAGTTTAGATTGCCCTTGCTCAATATCGGATATAAGACCTTTCCAAGGGCATAAATGCAATTGTGCCAAAGGAACAACAGGCGGTTGTAGTGCAGGCGTACTCATTGAATAAATTTTCCTTACCTCTGATACTATTACTATCAGAGGTTTTTTAATACTCAAATACGCCGTATTTGCTCTGAATAGTTAGTTTTTTTTCATTACTTGCTTCCACTCTGCCAACAATTTGAGCTTTTACTCCAAAATTTTCGCTAATCTTAATAATCTCCTCTGCAATCTTCAAATCCGAGAGGTAAATTTCCAGACGATGTCCCATATTAAACACTTGATACATTTCTTGCCAAGCAGTATGGCTGAATTTTTGAATAAGCTCAAACAGGAGAGGCGTTTCGAAAAGATTATCTTTGAGGATATGTAGGTTTTCAATAAAGTGTAAAACTTTGGTCTGTCCGCCACCGCTACAATGCACCAATCCGTGAATATACGAACGAAACTGCTCTAAAATAACCTTCATAATAGGGGCGTAGGTACGAGTAGGGGATAGTACAAATTTGCCCATTGTCAAGATTTCACCTTCAACTTCAAGGGTATCGGTTAAGTTGTACTTGCCTGTATAAACTACTTTGCTATCCAAAGTATTATCATAGCTTTCAGAATACTTTTCGGCAAGTATTTTGGAAAAGATATCGTGGCGGGCAGAGGTGAGTCCGTTGCTTCCTATTCCGCTGTTGTAGAAGTTTTCATAAGAGGCTTTGCCAAAAGAGGCAAGTCCTACGATGTAATCACCTGCTTGAATGGTATGGTTAGAAATAATATCCGAGCGTTTGGCACGAGCCGTAACAGTGCTATCTACTACAATAGTTCTTACCAAATCGCCGATATCGGCAGTTTCACCGCCTGTGGTGTAGATATTGATGCCATATTTTCGCATTTGGCTACAAAACTCTTCTGTGCCATTGATAATTTCAGCAATTACCTCTCTGGGAATGAGTTTTTTATTTCTGCCAATTGTAGAAGAAAGCAGGAAATTGTCATACACACCTACACAAAGCAGGTCATCAATATTCATTACTATGGCATCTTGTGCTATGCCTTTCCATACAGAAAGGTCGGCAGTTTCTTTCCAATACACATAAGCGAGCGAAGATTTGGTACCAGCCCCATCAGCGTGCATGATGTTGCAGAAATTTTCATCGCCCCCCAGATAGTCGGGTACAATTTTACAAAAAGCCTTCGGAAAAATGCCTTTATCCACATTGGCAATGGCTTGATGAATGTCCTCTTTTTTGGCGGAAACGCCTCTTTCGGTGTATTTCATTTAATTAAGTTAGCGATTTAGAGTTTTTGAACGTTTCAACTTTTTGAGCTCTTTCACCTAAAAAAGGGTTTGAGTTGAAATTAGCCTTGGCTTACTTTTTCTTTAAAATACTCCAAAGTACTCTTTAATCCTTCTTTGCGAGAGAAACGAGGCTCCCAGCCCAGGATTTCTTTGGCACGTGTAATATCGGGTCGTCGTTGTTTGGGGTCATCTTTGGGAAGAGGTTTAAAGACAATTTTAGACTGACTGCCCGTGAGTTCTTGAATTTCTCTTGCAAACTCTAAAAGTGTAATTTCATCGGGATTACCAATATTTACAGGGTAGGGATAATCGCTTAGTAGCAACCGATAAATTCCCTCGATCAAATCATCAACATAGCAGAAAGAGCGTGTTTGCGAGCCGTCGCCGAATACGGTGATATCTTCGCCTTTAAGAGCCTGGCTCATAAAAGCAGGCAAAGCTCTGCCATCATCTAAACGCATACGCGGTCCGAAGGTATTGAAAATTCTCACAATACGTGTTTCTAATCCGTGATACGTATGATATGCCATAGTAATAGCTTCTTGGAATCGTTTGGCTTCATCATACACGCCGCGTGGTCCAATAGGATTCACATTGCCCCAATAGTCTTCATTTTGTGGATGAACCAAAGGGTCGCCATAAACTTCGGAAGTAGAAGCTACTAAAATTCTTGCTTTTTTGCTTTTGGCAAGTCCTAATAAATTATGTGTTCCCAAAGAACCTACTTTGAGGGTTTGAATAGGAATTTTTAGATAATCTATGGGGCTGGCAGGAGAGGCAAAATGCAAGATGTAGTCCAGAGGACCAGGTACATGAACAAATTTAGAAACATCGTGATGATAAAATTCAAACTCTTTGAGTTTGAAAAGATGCTGAATATTTTCTAAATTGCCTGTAATCAGGTTATCCATTCCTACTACCTGATAACCTTCTTTGATAAAGCGGTCGCAGAGATGAGAGCCTAAAAAGCCTGCCGCACCTGTAATTAAAACTCTTTTCATTGGCTAATTATTTTTGCAAACTTACAATTTCTTTGTTAATGCAAAAGGCACTTTTCGGCTGTAAAAAACAAAAATATTTGCAATTTTGCTAATGTTTTTGCTATATTGCTAAAAAAATTAAATCTTTTTACTGATGAATACCTATCAGATAGATGTGATTGTCAAGCAGTTTGCTAAATCTGTTGATTTGACTTTCAACGCTTTTGACCTCAAAGAGAGTTATCTAGAAAAAAAAGAGTATGCCAAATCTGATGTCTTAAAATTCATAGACGATTTGGCGGATAAGGCTCGTAAAATCAATCTGAATATCCTGAAAAACAACATCTACCCTCAAGATTTAGAAATGTTCATAGAGCAAGCCGATTTTGCCATGCTCTTTTTTGTAGACAAAGGAGATGACTATACCGTTGAGCCTATTCTTGTGAAAAAGAATAAAAAAGGACGTAGCGTAGTATATGATTTGAAAACAGGAAAAGAAACTTTTTGGGAAGATACAGGGCTGAGTGCCAAAGATTTGCTTGTCTATGAAAATCACCCTAATACCGATTTGAACGGGCAAATAATGGTTGTTACGTGCTTTCCGATGGAGTATTTGGAAGATGACTATTACAAGAAAGGCAATAAGCCTACACCATTGGAAAGAGTGTTTCGTATTCTACGTGCCGAACGTAAAGATATAGGCTACATTTACGTTTATTCTATTGTCATTGGTTTGCTTTCGCTCACTTTGCCCTTAGGTATTCAAGCTATTATCACACTTATTTCGGCAGGTTCGGTAATTAGTTCTACCATTGTATTGATGGTAATTATTATTGCAGGAGTAATGATTACAGGGGGGTTGCAAATTATGCAAATGACAGTAGTGGAGATTTTACAACAAAGAATTTTCGCCAAAACAGCCTTTGAGTTTATTTATCGTTTGCCTCGTATGAAGCCTGAAAAACTTTCAGAATACTATCCCCCCGAACTAATGAACCGCTTTTTTGATATTCTTACTATTCAGAAAGGTATGCCCAAACTCTTGATTGATATTTTGGGGGCAGTTATCCAGATGATTGCAGGTTTGCTACTTTTGTCATTTTATCACCCTTCATTTTTAGCTTTTTCTATTGTGACCGTAGGTGTATTGATAGCTACTTTTTATTTTACAGGTCCGAAGGGCTTAGAAGCCAGTTTGATGGAGTCAAAATATAAGTATAAAATTGCTCATTGGCTTGAAGAAGTTGCTCGTACTCTTGAGTCGTTCCGTTTGGCAAGTACCTCAAACTTGCCTCTTGAAAAAATGGACAATTACGTAAATAACTATCTCTACTATCGTAAAAAGCATTTCAAAGTGCTTATTGGACATTTTTTGAGCATAACTATTTTCAAAATAGCCATTACTGCGGGTCTTTTGATTGTGGGCACGCTTTTGGTGGTAGATGGGCAAATCACTTTGGGGCAGTTTGTGGCTTCGGAAGTGGTGATTATTCTGGTGGTGGCATCAGCAGAAAAATTGGTGGTAAGTATGGATATTATTTATGATTTGCTCACTTCGGCTGAAAAAATTGGTAATGTTACAGATATTCCTCTTAACAAAGAACATGGTATCAAGATTGATTTGAGCAAAGTAGAAGGGGGGCTTTCGCTACATTTCAAAAATCTTTCCATACATTATGGACCTAAATATTTGCTCAAAAATATAAACTTGGATATTCATTCTAATGAGCGTGTTTGCATTGCAGGGGCCGATGGGGCAGGAAAAAGTAGTTTGGTGAAAATGATTTTAGGCAACTTTGATGATTTTGATGGGGTAGCTACGGTTTCTAATTGCTCTTTGCGAGATATAAATCTTTTCAGCTATCGTGCTGTCACGGAAGATAATTTTTCCGAAGATGAAATTTTTTCAGGAACTATTCTAGACAATGTTTCTATGGGGCGTAGCCAAGTGAAGTATCAGGATGTAGTTTGGGCTTTGGAAAATGTTGGTTTATACGAAAAAATCAATGCTTTGCCCGAAGGTTTGCATACCGAACTTACCGCAGGTGGCAAAGAACTTTCTTCCGTAGAAAGAAGAAAACTCATTTTAGCTCGTTGCGTGGCGGCAAGACCAAAACTGCTTATTATCAACGACTTTTTGAAAGATTTTTCGGTAGTGGAGCGTAATAAAATTATTGAATTTTTAATGAATGAAGAAAATCCTTGGACTCTCATAATGGTTTCTAATGATATTTCTATTTTGGCACGTATTCCCAAAATAATTTTTCTTAAAGACCGAACCATTCATCGCATTGGCGACTATCAGGAGCTATTGCAAGATGATGCTTTCCGTGAGTTAATCTCACAGCAAAACATCGCTTTGGACATTTTACGGAATGTAAAACCTCGCCGTACAGAAAGATAATCCATAAATAAGGGCTTCATTTCTTGAAGACCTTATCTGTAAATCTATGTCTCTACAAATCTTCTTTTTTCGCCTACTACCACACAAGGAAAACCAAAAAGGCAATTTTCTTTAATTTTTCGGGCTACGGCTTCGGGAACCATTTCTTCCCAGCCTTCTTGGTTGGTACGTATCATTTCTAAGACTTTTTCAGAATAAATGTTGAGCACTTCTTCGTCGTAATCTATGATATCGGTAATTTTACCATTGATACGTAGGTATTCGATGAGTGGTTGTAATGTAGGATTGACTTCTAGGTTTTCAAAGGTTTGTGGAACGCCATCTTTCAAATATGGGTATACATACACGTGCAAATCATTGATAAACAATTTACTGAATGCTTCTAGCAAACCGCCTCGCAAATTAGCGTAGCGTTTAGGGTCGCAAAGCTGTTCGAGAATAAGTCTGCCAATGACAATAGCGATTTTCTTTTTAGTAAGTTGAGAAATGTAGGAAATAAGTCTAGAATGTTCTTGAAAGTTAGAAATCATTACATTTTGCCCAAGTGTGCAGAGAATATCTACTCGGTCAAGGAAATCCTGTATATCAATGTCTGCATTAGAGCCTTTAAGGTCTTGCAAGGTAAGTTCGGCTAGAACGACGGTCTTGTCGTGTTCTTCGGGTGGTAAATCTGTGAGAAACTGCCTTTTAGCCTTACGAAACATATCCATATTGACATGCGTGACAGGGCGGAAGCGTCCTCGCAAGATAAGTACATTTTTTTTATAAAGAGCATCGGCAGGTTGTAACATTTCAGCTTTGGGGTTGAACATAGCCGCATCTGCCAAGCCAAATAGTACCAATTTGAGTGTAATGAGGCGATTATCAATGCTTTTGAAATCAGGACCCTCAAAGCGTATCATGTCGATTTCTATGCGTTCGCGTGAAAGGTTATCCATAAGCGAAAGCAAAAAGGCTTTGGGGTCTTGGTAGTAGAAAAAGCAGGCATAAATAAGATTTACTCCCAAAATACCGTAGGCTTGTTGTTGCAGAATAGCGTCTTTATCGTTCATTCTGACGTGTATTACCACATCATTGGGTAGCGACTGCGGCCTGAGTTGAAAGCGAACCCCCAGCCAGCCGTGCCCTTGTACGGTACGTGTATAATTGATAGTAGTAACAGTATTGGCGAAAGCAAAAAACTTGGTGGTTTCGCCTCTTTTTTCACCCAAACGCAATTCTAAAAGTCTGAATTCTTTGTCTAGCATTTTCATAAGGCGAGGTTCACATACGTACCTGCCGCTTTCTTCTTTGCCGTAAATAGCATCGCTGAAAGTCATATCGTAAGCCGAAATTGTTTTGGCAATAGTACCCGAGGCTCCACCTGCTTTGAAAAAAATAGCGGCGGTTTCTTGTCCTGCACCTATTTCGGCAAATGAGCCATAAATGCTTGTATCTAAATTGATTTTCAAGGCTTTTTGCCTTGTGCTGATAATTTTTTCGTCTTCCATAGCAAGGATATATTAAGATTTTCGTTAAATTTACAAAGAAAAAGCAAACAAACCAACTTTTATTTGATTGATTTTTTTGGTAGCTTTAAGACCGAATTTCAAAATGATATTTAGATAGTATCCGACAAGTCAGACCCAAAGAACCTAAGCGTTTTTTAACCTGATAGATTGGGTGCTATTGAGCATTACACCTTTAACACTATTTATTTATGGAAAAGCACAAAAAAGCTCGGCAAAATCTTGCTATCAACACTTTACTATTTGCAGGTTTGAGTATCTTTTTTGTCATCAATTTCATCATGAATATCGCTCAAAGTTGGAATAGTACTTGGGGAAAAATCACTACGTTTGGTAGTCTGATAATTTACGTAGCAGTAGCAATACCTGCTATTTTACAGGCTTGGAAAGGTTTTTCCGATTTAGATTACAGCAAAGCTATGAGTAAGGGTATTCTCTCTTGGGCAGTACCTGCGGGCTTGATAGTTGTGGATTTTATTTTTTAGCAAGAAAATAGCTTTATCCTACCACGCAACATTCAGACAAAGTTTTCGTTATATTGCTAAAAGCTTTGTCTATGTTGCGTTATTACATTTCAATCTTTTTGGTTTCGGTTTCACCAATGTTTGCTCAAAAAATATCTTATCCGCAAACAGCAAAAATTAATCAGGTTGATGAATATTTTGGAGTAAAAGTAGCCGACCCCTATCGCTGGCTGGAAGTTTCGGATTCGGCAGCTGTGAAGGAATGGATAAAGGCTCAAAATACCCTAACTTCTGATTATCTTTCGCAAATACCCTATCGCAACCAAATCCGCAAGCGTTTGCAGGAGGTTTGGAACTATCCGAAAATGGGAGTACCTGTGAGTTATGGCGATTTTGAAATTATCCAAAAAAACGATGGCTTGCAAAATCAATTTGTGTTTTATCTCAAAAAAGGCAACAGCGAAGAACTTCTCTTAGATCCGAACACAATGTCGGCAGAGGGAACTGTTGCTATCAATTCTTGGGCTGTTTCAGAAGATAAGCGTTATTTTGCCTATGCTTGGGCAAAAGGTGGCTCCGATTGGAACACGATTGAAATTCTAGATTTGCAAACTAAACAGAAGCTTTCCGACAAACTAGATTGGGTAAAATTTTCGGGTATTGCTTGGTACAAAAATGGCTTTTTTTACAGCCGTTACGATGCTCCCAAAGTAGGTAAAGAGTACGAAGCCAAAAACGAGTTCCACAAACTCTATTATCACAAAATTGGCACGCCCCAGAGCCAAGATGAACTCATATTTATGGATAGAAACAATCCTTTACAGAATGTTTCGGCTTTGGTAAGTGAAAAAAACGATTTGCTTTATTTGCTTCTGCCCAAAGGAACAGCAGGAACAGCTATTCTGTACAAAAAACTTACTTCGTATGCCGATTTCAAGCCTCTCATAGCTCATCAGGATGCAGAAAACCAACTTATCACTACACTAGATAACCACGCAATTGTACGCACCAATTACCAAGCATCTCGGTATCGTGTAGTTGCTATTCCTTTGGAAAATCCCGCAGTAGAGAATTGGAAAACTCTTATTCCTGAAAGCGAACACGTACTGACAAGTGTGCGTTATATGGGAGGCTATTTAGTAGCAGTTTATATGCAAGATGCTAGTCATAGAGTTTGGCTTTATGATAAACAAGGCAAAAAACATACAGAACTGAAACTACCCGCTTTGGGTACAGTAGCAGGCTTTACAGGAAAAGAGGAAGCGACATTTACTTACTATACATTTAGTTCATTTTTGCAGGGAGGTACTATCTACAAGTACGATTTCGCTACTCATACATCTACTTTGTATTTTAGCCCTAAAATTTCTTTCAAAGCTGAAAATTACGAAACCAAAGAGGTGTTTTATCTAAGCAAAGATGGCAAGAGAGTACATATGTTTATTACGCATAAAAAGGGTTTGAAACGTAACGGTAAAAATCCGACATATCTGTATGGGTATGGCGGTTTCAATATTAGTATCAATCCAAGCTTTGATATGCGTATAATTCCTTTTTTAGAGGTAGGCGGGGTGTATGTAGTAGCGAATTTGCGTGGAGGAGGTGAATACGGAGAAGAGTGGCATTTAGACGGAGCAAGACTGAAAAAGCAAAATGTTTTTGATGATTTTATTGCCGCTGCTGAGTTTCTAATCCGAGAAAAATATACATCTGCCGAAAAGTTAGCCATTTCGGGGCGTAGCAATGGTGGTTTGTTAGTAGGAGCGTGTATGGTACAGCGTCCTGAACTCTTTGCTGTAGCTTTGCCGGGTGTAGGCGTGATGGATATGCTTCGTTTTCATAAATTTACCATAGGCTGGGCTTGGGTACCTGAATACGGCTCGGCAGAGCAGAGTAAAGAAGATTTTCAAAATCTTTACAAGTATTCACCTTTACACAACATCAAACCTGCTTCATACCCTGCAACGCTGGTTTATACTGCTGATAAAGATGATAGAGTAGTACCTGCTCATTCTTTTAAGTTTATTGCTACTTTGCAAGAGAATCAAAAAGGCCCAAAGCCCACACTTATACGCATAGATGTAGATGCAGGACACGGAGCAGGAAAGCCTATCAGTAAGCAGATTGATGAATGGACAGATATTTGGGCTTTCACGCTATGGAATATGGGAATAAAAAAGCTCAACTAATAAAACTGCTTGCCTATAAAAACCTATGAGGTTTTTAAAAACCTCATAGGTTTGGTATTATAGGTTTGGTATTATTTAATAGAAAACGGAATTATCCACGAATATCTTGCTTTTCTGTTTTGTTTTCTTGCTTCAAATATGTAGGGCAAGTATAACGGCGATTGCAAGCAGATATAGCTATCAAGGCTACTATTGCTATAAAGGCTAAAAAGAATTTCGATTTTTTCATGTTTTTTGCTATTTGAGTGCTAAATTAAATAAAAATTCTCAAAAATCAAGCCAAAGCCAAAGTTTTTTCACGATATTTTACTTCAAGCTCGTGAATTTCAATGAGCGGCTTTAAAAACTCTTCTAAATCATACACACACATTTGGCTGGCGGCATCGCAAAGGGCTTTGGCGGGTTCGGGGTGTGTTTCTATGAATACGCCATCAACTCCTGCCGCAACTCCTGCTCGTGCGATGGTCGGAAGAAATTCTCTTGCTCCGCCTTTGGGGTCGGCACTGGGTATGCCATATTTGCGAATAGAGTGAGTAATATCAAATACCACAGGAAATCCAATCTGATTGAGATGATAAAAACTGCGAGGGTCTACTACTAAATCGTTATAGCCAAAGGTATATCCTCTTTCGGTAAGAATGATTTGTTCGTTGCCGCTATCGATAGCTTTTTGAACAGGCTTTGCCATATTTTCGGGAGCAAGAAATTGCCCGTGTTTGATATTGATGACTTTCTGGGTTTGGGCAACGGCTACAAGCAAATCGGTTTGCATGCACAAATAGGCGGGTATCTGCAAAATATCAAGCACTTCTGCAGCCAGAGGCACTTGTTCGGGATAATGCACATCAGAAAGCAGAGGAAAACCAAATTCCTTTTTAATTTTGGCAAGCATTTCCAGCCCTTTTTCAATA
The DNA here is from genome assembly GCA_938002655.1 of uncultured Cytophagales bacterium. GTDB lineage: Bacteria > Bacteroidota > Bacteroidia > Cytophagales > Thermonemataceae > Raineya. Next base: position 1,167 of record CALLAC010000004.1, on the reverse strand, counting down.
CGAGGACCGATATAATATTCCAAAGAACTGCGGTTATCTTTCTGATAAGAGGACTTAAATATTACAGGAATATGAAGCCTTTCGGATACCTTTCTAAGTGTTTCAGCAGTTTTCATCATAGTTAGTTCGTCCTCAATCACACAAGGGCCTGATATCAGAAATAATTTTTCGCTACCACAAGCGATATTCCCTACTTTTACAATTCTTTTTTGCATATTAAGCCAAGATAAATTTTTTAGTTTTTGTGGCAATTTCTTGCTTTTTACAAAAAAATCCAAAAGATTTGCAACAGATTTTTGAAAAAAAATATTTTTTTGTTTTGATTTTTTATTCTTTTGTGCAACTTTGCACCAAGAAGTTTAGCAACCTCAAAACCTTAAATGTAGTAAACAATGTTAAACCTTATGAAAAAGACCAAACTACTTTTTTTCTTGCTCGCTTGTTTGGTAGTGGGCAACTTGCAAGCTCAGGATAAATGGAATATAGGTTTCCATTATTCTGCAATGGATTTTATTCTTCCTTATGCCCAAGAGAAAAAGCCCTTTGAAACTAAAAACTGGAACGAAGGCATAGGAGTTACTGCAGGGTATCGCATAGTACCTCTGATTAGCCTAACAACTAACTACACTTTAAGTAGAATTGATAAAATAGATTCAACGGAAAGAAGTGGTAATGGAATACTCTCAAATTTTTTAACACTAAATCTTCAAGTTCATCCATTAGGAAATAAAGAAAATTTCTGGTTTGACCCATACCTCTTTGTTGGTGGTGGTTTGCATAGATTGGATGATTTAAGTTATGGACAAGTAGGAGGAGGTTTAGGCTTGAACTTCTGGTTCAATGAGAGTGTTGCTCTCACATTGAGAACAGCCTACAATGCTATGCCTCTTGCTCCCAAAGAAAATGATTTTGGTGGTGTAGGTCCTAGAGTGTATTGGATGCACAATGGCGGTTTGACTTTCAAACTCGGTAAACCCAAAGATAGCGACGGCGATGGCGTACCTGATAGAAAAGATAAATGCCCTGCTGAGGCTGGTAAAAAAGAGTTGGGTGGCTGTCCTGATAGAGATAACGACGGCATTGCCGATGGTGATGATGCTTGCCCTGATGAAGCTGGTACAGCTGAATTCCAAGGTTGTCCTGATAGAGACGGCGATAAAATCATTG
>CALLAC010000003.1 GCA_938002655.1 uncultured Cytophagales bacterium | reverse complement strand
ACAGAACTTTTTGAATGAAAAATTTTGAACTATCAATAAGGCAGGAAGCCCTGAAAGATTTGCTGGTAAAATCTTTCAGGACGCTTCAAGCTATGCGAAAGCGATTGTACGCTTACAGAAGCACCCAAAACGCCAACCAAGCCGAAGCAGATAAACGTGAAAAAGAATTGCAAACGCTCCAAACAACCATAGAAGAGTGTGTAAATTATATTACACTCGTGGAGGAGGAATTTAGGCGAAGTTCGGTAGAACTTGATGAGCTTAGTAAGAATGCAAAACTTTTTCACGAAGGCTGGCTAAAAAACATTGAAGAAAACATATTTCTCGCTAATCTACTAATCAACAAAACAAATAAAAATGAGCGTAACATTTGACCAATTGGCAAGAAAAATCACACAAAAAAAGTTGGCAGAAAAAACACAAGAAAAAAAGAACGATATATTTAGTATTACAGAAAGCTACTTATCAGAAAAATACGATTTGAGGCGTAATACAATTAGTTTTGAAATAGAAATAAAAGAAAAAAATCAAAAATCTTGGCGAAATTTGTCGTTTGAAGATTTATTTAAGGAATTGAGGAAAGCAGGTATCAATATCAAAGAAAATTTCCTGAAAATAATTCTGAAAAGTAGCTTTGTTAGCGAATACAATCCATTTCTAACTTATTACGAAGGACTACACTTTCAAGAAAAAGACTATATTAAAGAGCTTTGCACTTACATAGATGTTGAAGGTAGCAAAGAGGAGTTTTACAAGTCTTTCAAGAAAACGCTTATCCGTTGTGTTGCGTGTAGCTTGGGCGAACAGTTCAACAAGCAATGTTTTGTGCTTGTTAGCCCGCATCAGAATATAGGTAAAACAAGTTTTATCAAATGGCTTTGCCCCCCAGAACTTCATAAATACTACACCGAAGAAATGAGCTTTGACAAAGACGGCTTGATAGCATTAGCAAGTAATTTCATTATAAATTTAGACGAACTTAGCACCCTTGCCAAAGCTGAACTAAACACCCTCAAAGCCTACTTTTCAAAAGATACGATTAAGGTACGTTTGCCGTATGAGCCAAAGGCTACCAGCGTGAAGCGTGTGGCTAATTTCTTTGCCTCTACCAATAATGAAGATTTTCTCAACGACCCAACAGGTTCAGTTCGCTGGGTGGCGTTTTTTGTGAATAAAATTAATTTTGAGTATAGCCAAGAAATTGACGTAAATTCTATTTGGTGGCAGGCTTACCAGCTATACAAGTCAGGCGAAACAGGCAAACTTACCCAAGAAGATATAGCCGAAAACGAAAACCGAAACCTACAATTTACAAAAATAACACCGGAGATGGAGTTGCTACAACTTTATACCGAAAAGACGGATAATGAGTTTTTGGGTGAGTTTCTTAGTACTTCTGAAATACAAGAAAGATTAACACAATTAACCTCAATAAAAATCAATGGTACAATGTTGGGTAAAGCTCTTACAAGTTTGAAATACAAAAGAGTTTCTAAAAGGCTTGCGGGTTGTGAATTTCCGAAGTACGGTTATTACATTATTTTCAAGAAATGAATTATTAAAAAAGTACAAAAAAAATGCGAAAAAAAAATCGCATTTTTTTTTATGCAAAATAAAAAAAAACAACTTTCTCAAAACCATCTTACTACACTTACTACATTACTACAAATGCGAATACGTTAAATAGAGCAAGAAAAAGTGTAGTAAAATGTAGTAAGATGTAGTAAGATGTAGTAGAAAAATGTAGTAATATGCAATTTTGTAGTAAGATACATGTTACTACAAAAATCTGCATTTACAGAAAGTTGAGCGGGTTTTTTAGCTTTGTAGTAATGTAGTAAGATGTTTTTGAATTTTTTTAATGATTACTTACACGCTTATTTTACTTATTTCTTACTTTTGTACAAATACAAATTTTATGGGTTACGATTTACATAAAACAGAAAAATAATTAACCCAAAAGCTAATTCTTTTTCAAAAAAAGTGGAATAAATTTACTTCGTTCCGAAAGTTAAAACCACCCTAAGTTGCTATTTTCAAAAAACACCTAAACGCTTGTCAGACAAGCGTTTATTTTTTCAGAAAACACTTTGATTTACAAAGTGTTTTTTTGGGAACATAAAACATATAGCAATAATTTTTTTTATTTTTTGATATTTGAATAAAAAAGTGAGTAAAAAATATGTCAAAGCAAAAATTCTCAAAAGTGTTTGAAAGGCAAGAAGAAGCACCTGAAAAAACACCCGAAGAAACACCTAAAAAAACTTCAAAAAAAACAAAAGAAACAAAAGAGGAGGTATCTGTTAAAATACAAGAATGCAAAAAAGCAATTAGCGAATTTCAGTCAAAGCAAAAAGAAATTAAAGCTGAAAAGATACGCAAAGAATTGCTTGCAAAATCAAGTAGCACAGAAGAGGCTACAAAAATAAAAGCAATGACTACAACTGAACTTTTGGCAAAAGCAAATCCTCAACCGAGAATAGACGTGTTTTCCAAAGAAAAAATAAAAAGCATTTTGCTGAAAAACATACAGAACAGACAAAAAAACATACCAAAAACACAAAAAATAAATATTCAAGAAGACAAGATAAAGCAAACAGTAAACGAGCTTTACAACCAACTTGATAAAGCCATTGATAAACTCCTAAAAAACTAAAAATATGGGTGCATTAAAACAATTAGACCACGAAAAATTTATGAGGGCAAAAGGCATAGAAACCGCCGACCTCCCAAAAGAATTGCAAGAAGCAAGCGAAAAACTCAAAGAAGCCAAAAAAAATGATTTTGATGCGGCAAACGAAGTCAGCAAACTTATCGTAGAGGCTTTGCAAGAAAGTATCTATGAAATCAACGATACAATAGAAAAAATCGGTGAAACCCTTGCCGACCATGAAAACCGTTTAGAGGCATTGGAGCAAGAAAACAAAGAGCAAGAAAAGCAAATAGAACAACTTGAAGAAGAAGTAAAAAAAGTTACCGAACAAGTAGAAGAAAACACCGAAACGTCCGCAGAAGAACAACCCGAAACCGAAACACCTGCGGAAAGTCAAGAAATATTTAGCTCCAAAGAAGAGGCTATTTTGGCACAACTCCACGCCGAAGGTATAGAATACATTACCAAGCCTGAACTAAAAGCATTAGGCTTTAATACAGGTTTTTGGTCTAAACTTACTATTAGAGGGGCAACGTACGGAGCTTACAAACTGCAAAAAGCACCAAGCGAAAAGGTTTTTAGAATTGTAAAATTAGTATAGTTTTTCTTGTATATTTATGCTCAACAAACTAAAACTCAACCTCTCGGAACGCATAGACCGACAGGTAAAAAAGACTTACCAGCAATACAAACGCTCAAAGATTAAGGCTTTGGATAAAGAAATCGCTAACCTTGTAGCCAGCGAAAAGGCTTTGCTAAGAAGGCTCTTGCCTTTGCAACAACGTATTGAAGCCAAAAAGCAGGAAAAAACAGCTTTACAAAAGCAGTTAAGAACTTTGTAAATCTTTAATTAGCAATTTTCGCAAGTAAGTTGACAAGGAAAGTCCCATTTTACGGGCTTTTTCTTTAACTTTCTTTTTCGTTTCGGGGTCAAGGTAAGTTTTTGCTTCTGCCATTTTACTTTGAAAATTTATTTTACTTTGCCTTTCAAATTTACCAAAATTTAAAAAAAACACCCTAAAAACGCCCTAAAATAGGACGTTTTTTTTTATAGTCTGTTGTTATATTCGTGTTTTATGTGGTTTTTTGCATAAAAAACGTTTTATGATAGATTTACTTTTGCAAAATATCCCTCCCGATGCCCCGCAGCAAGTAGCCCAATTTGTTAGACAAAAAGAACAAGAGCTTGGCGGGAAGTTGTACCTACAAATTTGCCAAAAGGAAATTCCTCTAAAAGGTAAGCTACAAAAAAATGTAGTGGTAACAATCTTTTGTAAAAAAACCGACCAAACTTTTCCTTTGCCACAATTTAACAACAAACCTTTGAGCTTGGTACTGAAAGAATTGAAGGATATACCTCAGCATTTCAAGATAGTTTTTTCTTTTTTGCCTAAATTCATTTCAAACTATTTAGAAAAATCAGGACAAAAACACCAAAGCCCTGTAAAAATTTGGATTTACAACGAAGATACCGAAAACGGCACCGAAACTATTATTGAAACCAGAGCAGGACAAAACAACGAAAAAGCCACTTTTGCCTATTTCTTTGAAAAATTGTTAAATATTGATGTAAAAGATTTAATGCAATTATTACGATGAAAACAGTTTTGGAAACAGTCAGCAAGTATTACAACTTGCCCGTTGAAACTATTTTAAAACCTGACCGACACGTCCCAGAACAAATGAACGCTCGTGGAGCGTGCATTTATATTTTGCGTGAGCAAAACAAAAGTTTTGGTGATATAGCCAAAGCCCTTCATTTACAAAGTAGAGGTTCGGTGTATACCGAATACCAACGGCTAAAAGATTACTACCAAAACAACACGTATCATTTTAAAGACCAAATAGATAATATTATGGAAATCTTGAAAACCCAAATGCCAAACACAATCTCCGAAAATGCAACGAAAACAGAAATAAACACAGACACTCAAACCCCTGAACCTGTTTCAGTAGAAAATAGCCCACTTTCCGAGCCTGTTATTGAGCGAGATATTGAAAACATCTTGCGTACAGAACCGCAAACAGATATTTTAGACGAATTAGACCAGTTAGACGATTACCAAAAATTTGAGTTGGAGCAGGACGCTACCCAGCCCGACCCTATCCCCGAAGTTAATTTCAAGACCAAACCCAACGGCAACCCAGACAAAGTAACTTTGGAAATGGACGAAAATACTGCCGATTTCTCTGCCGATACTATTTTGAATATGGTAGAATTTGGCAGCGTGGAAGTGGCTTACTACTATGCACAAGTTAATGAACGAGAAGTGCGTGAGTTGGAAAAAGAAGGCGAAGTACCTCCTAAAAGCACCGAAATAGCCAAAGAGTTTAACGAAAATGCCCGCGAAAAATTAGAAGATACTGCAAGCAAAAACATTAAACTATTAGAAGAACCGCTTAAAAAGGTACTGAAAAAACGCAATGTTTCGGTAAGCCCCGAAAGTGCTTTGCTGTTTGCGGGGCTTATGTTTGTGTTTTCTATGTTTATGACTGCCCGCTCACTCAAAAAAGATAGCGAGTATTTCCTTGAAAAACTTTACAAAATGAATACAATCAGTTAGAAAAACAATGAGCAAGCGAGAGCCAATGATAATGATAGCAGTAGGTACAAAAGGCGTGGGTAAAACTTACACAACACGCAAAGAGATTGCCTACCAAGTTATCCATAACAAGCGTAAAGTACTAATTTATGATGCCTCTCTTGACCCCGAACTCAAAAACTACAAAACACTGCCTAAAAACTTTATTTCCAAGTTTGCAGAAAGTCGTAAGCCTGAAATCAGGCGGGTGCTTGCCGTAGATGAGTACGGCAGAGAGCTTGCCACAGATGAAAAAATTGAACTACTAAAATATATCCTTGAAAACTTCAAGAATGGCATTTTGGTATTAGAAGACTTCAACAAATACGTAACTAATCCTAACGAACTACAAGAGCTTATCGGTGTAATAACCACCAACCGACACCGAAATTTAGATATTATTTTTCATTACCAAAGCTTGCGAGCTGTAACAACCCGAATGTTTCAGAATACCCGTTGTTTTCGTGTACACAAAGATTTAGAAAGCCCCGACACTTTTAAAGAGCGTCTTTCAGATAAATACGAGCTTTTTAAATTGGCTTATTTAATAGTGGATAGCGAATATCGTAAAGGCACACCCGCAGGCAAACGCTTTTATTTGTACGTGCTTACAGATGACTTTAAGATTATTGGAGCAACTGAAAAGCAATTTGAAGAAGCATGCAAAAAATACATCTGGGCAAATAAAAGTTTGCTTAAACGCATCAAAGACGAAAACAATCTTGCCAACGAAGACGAAGCCGTGCAGTTCTTTATCCAAGATAGGAAAACCTTGTATCTAAAATAAAAAACAGCTTTAATTCTACATTTTCTAAAAAAACACTTAAACGCTTGTCTGACAAGCATTTATTTTTCCAAAAAAACACTTTAAAAATCAAAGTGTTTTTTTGAAACGCCTTTTGTTTTTTGAGAAAACACTTGCCTATTTGCATATTGCGTGCATCAAAACCAAACATTTTGCAAAATGAATTGGAAAGACTTATTACTTAATTTTCTCGTAATTCTTGTAGCAATTATCGCTTACGATAAAGGCGTAAAGCCATTGCTTGAACCCAAAAAAGGGAATAAAGATACAGCCGAAAAAACGGCTTAATACTTTGCGTGCGAGCCCCAAGCACTCTAAAAAAGTGGGTGTAGCAAAGGGACGAAGCCAAGTCCTTTAAGTGGCATTAAAAAAATGAAAACTTTTAAACCTCTATAACTATGTATAAAGATTTGAAAACACTGGAACTTGAAGCCGAACAAGCATTTTTAAATTTCGGTGGCGAAGAAGACTTTGACGGCTATGATGAGGAGTTTGACGACTTTGATAGCTACGATGAAGAATATGACGAAGAATATGACGAAGACTATACAGGGGTAATGGGTAAATTAGGCATTGCTGATAGAACACTGCTTATTACCGTCCAAAACACCAATTCTACTGCAACGGCTGCAAACATTTTTGGTGCAAACAAAAATTTGTACTTACCCAACTTTGGTTTGCCTGCGGGTGTAATAGTGGACGCTCCTGATAGCTCTTATGGGCAAGTGCTTTCCGAAATACAAGCAAGCCCTATGCTTATCAAAGGCATCAAAATGATTGTAGGAAACTCTGCACAGTTCAACAGAACCTTGCAATTCGTTAGAAAGGAAGCAACGGGAAGCGAAGAAAAAGACCCTTTGCAACCGTCAAGATACCTTTCTGCTCTACAAAACCAGGGCACGATTGTCGAAATGCCGGGCATAAAATTTCCTTTGGACGGTAAAGTAGAATTGCAAAGCGTTTATGAACCAGGGCATGTTACGCAGTTCATCTTTTACGTACAAAGCAAAATTGATTTGGCTCGTGCTACCGAAGGAAAATCGGCTATTAGAACAAGAGTACGTAGACGTAGGACCAAGTAGATAACACTTGTTTATTTCGTTTAAAGCCAGCGGCGGTATCGCTGTTGGCTTTTTTTCTAAAAGCAACAAACTATGAAACGCATTGCACAAGCCTACACGCAAAAAAACCGAAATTTTCTACCTCTTTTAGAATACATCGCTCAAAGAAAAGAAAATGATTTGATTGATTTTCTTGAAAGCAAAAATATTGATGTAGGCACAAGCCAAAAAAGTCTCATCGGTGCTACTATCAAATATATTGGTAAAGAGCACAAAAAAGGTAATTTTCAAAAAGCAATCAAAGAGCTTTACAGCCTGCACCCTGATAAAAATGTTATTTTAGAGCTTTTTTCAAAAAACAATTTAGAGAATTTTCAGGGTAAAGAAGTTAAAACTGAAAAAGAAAATTTCTTGAAAACACCTTTGTTTAGGCTTTTGGCGGTTATAGTAGCAGTATTGGTGTTGATTATTGTAATATCAAAAATTGGAGATTAGTATGGCAGTAGAAGTAATCGCAGGGGCAATAGGGCAAATAGCAGGCATGGCGGGGCAGTTCGCACAGGCTCGTAATACAAAAATGCAAGGCAGTCTTGCAGATAAGCAAGGCTTTCAAGAAACGCAAAGCAGGCTTTTGCAATTACGTCAGCAACGTGAAGCTCAAAGGCAACAAGAAATAGAACAAAGAGCTAAAACACGCAGGACGGCAATCATTGCTATTTCTGTTTTTTTAGCCGTAGCAGTGCTTTCATTAGTATTTTATTTCACAATTAAAAATAAAAAACAATGATTTTGGTAGAAGACGAAAATTTTGGTGGTAGAGGCAAAGCCCGCAGGCAAGAACGCCGTGAAGCTCGCAAGCAAATACGCCAAAAACGCCGTGAGATGCGTAAAGAAGCAAAACAACTTCGCCGTGAAGGGAAAAAAGCAGAAGCAAGAGCTTTACGCAAAGAAACCCGTAAAGCTATACGTACTTTACGCCGTGAAAAAGGCTTGGGATTGCTTGGTGTTACAGGCATCAGAAAGCCTAAAAAAATGCAAGAAATACAAAATAATGCTACCATAAAAGTAGCCAAAAACGATATGCAAGAACAAGAATTGCAAGATGTAGCAACGCAAGACTTGCAAGACGTTCAAAATACACCAACAAGCCAGCAAACAGCCACTCAATATGGCCAGCCTCGTACTATTGGAGGCGGTTCGGCAGGGGCAAGTACAGGCGGGGGTGGAGCATCTTCGGCGGGGGCAAGTTCGCAAGATAACGGCGGGCAAGATGATGATGAGCAAGATGAAAACACACCCGATAAAACCACAAAAAAAGAAGGAAATGACCAAAAAGAAGGTGCTAAAAAGTCAAAAAAATGGCTATGGATTGGAGGAATTGCAGGGGTGCTTATAGTTGCATTGATAGTGTTTTTGGTACTAAAAAACAAACAATAAAATGGTAATTGAGGAAAGTTTTTTTGGCAAAAGAGCAAGAGAACGCAGACAGCAACGGAGAGAAGAACGTAAGAAACGCAGGCAGAAAAGGCGTGAACTTCGTATGCGTAGGCGTGAGGCTCGTGTAAAACGTTTGGAGGCAAAAGCTACCAACGAACAACTTGATAATCAAGCCAAACAGGTGCAAATACAAACTACTGCACAGCTTGCACAAGCCGAAACAAGCGGGCAAGATTTACAACAAAGCAATTTGCTACAACCTCAACAATTGCAACAAAACAATAAGCAAATGCTTTGGATTGTTGGCGGGGTGGTGATTTTGGCAGTAATTGGAGCGGTAATATTTTTCACAACGAAAAAAGATTAAACTATGATACTTACAGATAATTTTTGCGGGTGCAACAGCTACGAAGGTTGTACTTGTAGCCAAGAAAATCAATTTTTTAGCTACACTGGTTCAGGCACTTTTCCAATGAAAAAAGGCACACGTGGCGACCACGTGAAGGCTTTGCAAATTGCCTTGAATACCAAGTTCAATACACCTGCCACGCTTCGTATCATTACGCCAACCGACTACTGGGGCGATAAAACCGAAGCCTTGATGAAGTACCACAATTTGCCTACTGAAATCCCTAATGCACAAGTATTGCAACAAATTTTGGAAGGCAAAAATCCAAATCTTGCAAGTGGGCAAAGTGTTAGTAGCAATACAAGTGCAAACACTTGGGCATCGGCTCTCAAAGACCCAAACCAAGCCATCGGGCTTTTTGGACAAGTTTCAAGTATTGTAGGAAATTTCAGAAACCAAAGCCAACAACGCCCACAGGGAGCGGGTAATTTTGGTAATTTTGAAGTGAGTTTCGGCGAAAGAAATACTGATTTGCAAGGCGGGTTCGGTATGCAAACACAACAACCGCAACGAATACCTACGGCGGCTTGGCTTGCCATTGGATTGGTAGGACTGCTTTTTATCGGTTTTTTAGTCTATAAAATTGCCAAATAGTATGGTGCAAAAGTTTTTGGTAAATACAGGCGAAAGACCTTGCAAAATTTTGCTCACTTTGCAGGCAAAAGGTGAAAAAATACGTTTTATGGGGAGATGCCCTCAAACAAAAAGCGTCTATTTTAGCCGTAGTAAAATCGTGCAAAATGTAGATACTTTGGAGTTTCCTTTGCCTGTTTCACCGAAACAAATTCATTTATTTGTATCAGGAAAATGTAAAATTTTAGGCTTAAAGGTAGTTTCTTTGCCTCAAATAAAACTCAAATTACCCCCTGACACTTGGGATTTTATTCGCCACGCCTGCGAGTTTGCCAAAAAATTTGATACATTAAGCACGGGTATTTACACCGATGACAAAAAACGCTTTCCAATCGTGCTTTCCGAGCAAATACGCAACCGAGACACGGGCAAAGTAATGAATACCCCCGCACGGGTAAGCCGTGTAACAGGGCAAATTGAAGTAAGTCGTGAAAAGTTCAAAAAATACACCGTACCAATGCGTGTGTTTATTCTTTTGCACGAGTTTAGCCACTACAATTTACAAACTTCTAACGAACTTGAATGTGATTTGCAGGCTTTGCAATGGTATTTGGGTTGCTTTTTTCCTCAAACCGAAGCTATTTATGCAAGTACAAAAATATTTTCAGGAAACAACATAGAACATTTGAACAGAGCCGAGCAACTGCTTGATTACATAAAAAACTACAATGCCCAAACAGCTACCTATGATAATAGTTTTTGTGGGGTGTGTTAATGAACCTAAAAAGATAAAACTTTGTTTTTTTTCTTGAAAAAATTTGTTTCTGAATAAAATTTGCACTATGGCAGTAAAAAAAAATCCAATAGATGAAGCCAAAAGATATGTAGCCAACGCCAAAGATATTTTAGCAAATCAGAAAATAGAGGGGAAATACTACCAAGACCCTAAATATATCCGAATGGCAGGAAATACGCTTTGGAATGGCGTTTTGATTGCTTTGGAGGCTGTTTTGCAAGTTTCCAAAAAAAAGAGCAAAGGCTCTCGCCCCAATTTTGACGACTATAAAGAAGCTGCCTCTAAAATAGATGGAAAAATTACTAAAATTCTTGGAAATGCTTACGAAACTATACATAAATCATTAGGGTATGACGGCAACTTAAATGCAAGCGTTGTTAAAACTGGATTTGAAGAAGCAAAAGAAATAATAAAGTGGTGCGAAATAAAATACAACCCCGATGGCAAGTTTTGAAAAATATTATCCACGCCTAAAAAAATGGGAGGGCGGTTATGGCAATTACGCCGAAGACCCAGGCGGTTGCACCAATAGAGGGATTACAATACACACGTGGCGTAAGTTCGGTTACGACAAAAACGGCGATGGCATTATTACCTGCGAAGATGTACGCCAAATAAGCCTTGAAGATGCGAAAAACATCTATCAAAAGTATTTTTGGGAAGCAAACGGCGGAAATCTTATTGAAAACCAAAAAGTTGCCGAAATAATTATTGATTGGGCAATAAATTCAGGTGCAGGCATTGCGATAGTGAGAGTGCAACGCATACTCAATACGATGGGCAATAGCTTGGTAGTAGATGGTATCGTAGGACGTAAAACTATTACAGCTATCAACAATGCAAATCAAAAAGAACTATACAAAAGAATTTGGCAGGAAAGGGAGCAATTTTACAAGGATATTACAGCCAAAAACCCGCCTTTTAGAAAATTTTTAGTAGGTTGGCTCAACAGGCTTAATTCTTTTCCAAAAGAAATTTAACCCTTTGCTTTTTTGGCTTGTGTTTTGTAGCTTTGTAAGAAGAACTAAATAGTACTGATATGCCCATACTCACTAAAAAAACCGCTACCAAAACAAGTACCAAGAAAAGCCCGAAAACAAAGAAAATGACTTACTCAAAAATACAATTAGGGGTTTTGAAAGGGAAAATCAAGGTATCAAAAGATGCTTTTGATGAAGATAATGAGAAAACATTAAGCTACTAAATGAAATATTTGTTAGATACTCAAATTTATATTTGGATTTTGCAAGATAATCACCTTATTAAGAAAGACGTTAGGATTATTTTAGAAAATTCAAACAATACATTTTTTCTAAATTCGGAAACTTTTAGAGAAATAGCTATCAAATACAGAATAGGTAAAATTAAATTTGGAGATAAATTTGAAGAGGTAATTAGCAAGATACCCAAAAATTTTGGTATAAAAACTATTCAGCTAAATGTAAAACATTTAGAGTTATTCGCCCAATTATCGCAAACGGTACACAAAGACCCAGCAGATTTACTGATAATCTCGCAAGCAATAAAAAATAATTTAACTTTAATTAGTGCAGACGGCAATTTTCCTTATTATCGTAAGTTTGGTTTAAAGCTAATTGAGGCGTAATTCTGATACCATTCACGTAAAGGCGTGTACGTATATAGCTTGCTTGCAAGCACTCCGAAAAAGAAGAAAAACACCCCAAATCGGGGTGTTTTTTGTTGCACTTTTCGTTTATCGTAATTTTACGATTTAGGCGTTTTTCGTGGCTCTATTGCAAAATAAATAACTATTCACATTTGTGAACTCTGTACTTTTTCAAGGAGTTTACAAATGTAAACTGCTAAATTTCAGGGGCATTTTTGAGGATTTCCTCGTTCTCAAAAAGCCCAAGACTTTTCAAATATTTGTCGGTTTGCTCTAAACTGCTGTGCCTGCATTGCTCTTTAATAAATTTTATCCCGCAACCTTTTTTGTAATACTCCACTACGCCAGTGTGTTTGAGGCAGTACAAAGTATATTCTTTGGGCAAATTGTTTTTTGCTACGATTTTTGAAAACAAAATGCTGTATCGGTTACGGCTGTATTGGAGTTCTCTATTGTCCGAAAACAAGCTATTTTTGGGGTTTCTTTCTAAAAATTTTGTTTCTATCAAAACACGTTTGAGCGGTTCGGGGAGCATTACGTACTCGGTTTTTTTGTTCTTGCTTTGGTTGCCGTAAATAACTATTTTTTGGCTTTGTAAATCTATTTGCCCCACCTGCAACCTGCGAAGCTCAATAGGACGAATAAAGGTATAAAACACAAAGAGACAAAAAATGTAAGTTTCGGTATCGGTAGCTTTGATTTCTTGCATTAGTATTTTAAGATGTTCGGGGCTAATCGCAATGCTTCGGGTTTCGGTTTCTTTTAGTTTCTTGATGTTTTGGGCGGGGTTTTCGGAAATATAGCCACGAGTTTTCATAATGTTGAAAATAGCTTTGAGCCAAGTTAAATAGTTATTTCTTGTTAAATTTGAGTTGCCTTGTTCTTTAATAAAGTCTAAAAACTGAATAATGTGCTTTTTTTCCAAATTTTCAGCTTTAATATCTTGCAAAGAATGGCTACATAAAAAATTGGAAAATATTTTGATATAGCTTTTTTCTCTTGTGGCTGAATTAAGCGAATTTTCTTTTTTGCGAAATTCAAAAATATAGTTCAACAGTTCTGTAATTGTAAAATCTTGTGGTTTTTTTTCGGTTTCGGTTTTAGCTTTGCAAATTCTATATCCAGCGACAAGCACTTCGGTAATAGATTTAATTTTTTCTTTTACCCAAGCCTTCTGATTTACGTTTTTAGGTACTTCACGGCGTATGCGTTCCAGCTTTTCGGTGTTTTCGTTCCATACGTAAAAGACCAAATAAGGCTTTTTACCCTCCACTAAACGAGGCAGTTTGTAGGGATAGCCTAATTTATTTTCCTCATTGCCTTCTACGCTCAAATACATACCTTTGGGCAAATTTAAAAACCTCAAAACTGACTGCAAACTGACGGATAACATAAAAAACCTTTTTTACAAACTGTAAAAAAGGTTTTTGTAGAGGGAGAGGGATTCGAACCCCCGGACCCCGTAAGAGGTCTGCGGTTTTCAAGACCGCCGCAATCGACCACTCTGCCATCCCTCTGAAATGAGTTTTTTCTATATTTTGAGAGTGCAAATGTAGAAACTTTTATCGAGCTACACAAATTTTTGTGCAAAAATCTGCAATAAGTACAATGTTATAAATTATCTATTTGTAGAGATTGTGAATAAGGTCATAGATAGACCCTCCTTCAATGAACATCGCTCCAATAAGCCATATTACAAAAATTGTAGGTATAAGAATGGCGTACACTAATCCTTTAACCTCGTGCCTGAGATGCATAAACTCAGCCACAATGTAAAAAGCCTTCACCAAAGTCATTAGTACGAATATAGCGGTACGTAAGCCACCCGCAGGCATTGTAAAAGCTAACAAGAACTCTAATGCCGTTACGAAAAAGAGAATCCAGAACGTCTTCCAAATTACCTTAGTTTGTGGTTTGGGAAACTCTCCTGTAGGTACATTTTCATATGTATATGCCATAAACTTCAAAATTTTTGATTAAAGAACTAAACCAAGTAAAAAAATGTAAATACAAACACCCAAACTAAATCTACAAAGTGCCAATACAAACCTACTTTTTCAACCATTTCGTAGTTTCTGCCGGGGCGGTCATAAATGCCCATTGCTACATTATAAAAAACGATAATATTGATAAGAACACCGCTGAATACATGAAATCCGTGAAAACCTGTAATCGTGAAGAAGCAAAAAGCAAAAGGAGCAGGACCGTATTCGTTGATAAAGAGATTAGCTCCGTGAATGGTTTGCTTTACCCACTCACCATTCATCCATACATCACGTACAGCACCTTTATCGGTACCTGTAATGAAGTGTGTCCACTCCCATGCTTGGCAACCCAAGAAAGTTAATCCTCCCAAAATTGTCCAAAGCATCCATTTTTCGACATCAGCTCTATGGCGGCGATGCCCAGCCTCTACGGCAAGCACCATCGTCACACTACTCATAATCAGAATGAAGGTCATCAAACCAACGAAAACCAGTGGCAAGTGTTGTCCGTGAAAGAAAGGAAATGCATCAAAAATTCTTTCGGGAATAGGCCAGTACATATCCGAAGGGACGAAATTCTCACTTGCCTCTTTTATAGATGAGAATTGTTTAGCATATTCCGATTCATAATAACTTGGTTTGGTAAAACGTAATACCGCATAAGCCACCAATAGCCCCGAAAATGTAAAAGCATCGGAAAGCAAGAAATACCACATCATCAGTTTTCCGTAGCTGGCTTTGAAGGGCTCTTTTCCTCCAAACCAAATACTTGTCTTTGAATTTGTTTCTGTTGCAGTAGCTGAATGTGCCATATTTTTATGAGTTGATTGGTCTTATTTTCACCACAAATAAACAGCAAACAAATGAAATTTGCAAGTAAAATTTTGGATTTTATCGATTCAAGCTCATAAAAAGATACAAATACACCCACAAGCCTCCCAAGAAGTGCCAATAAATATTACAAAGTTCTATTTTCAGCAGTGCTTTTTTATGTATTCTGAAACGAAAAGCATTCCAAGTAACATTCAAAAGAAAAATCAGCCCTGTAATAAGATGAAAAGCGTGCAAGCCCATCAATACGTATACAAAAGAGCCCGCAGGACTTACAGGATTCCCCATTCTATCCACACCGCCCACAAAAATTCCCATTTCTACGAGTTTGGCCCAACCTTGCCACTGCATTGCCAAAAAAGCTATTCCCAAAATAGCTGTAATCAACAGATTTATTTTGAGCCTGCCAATTTCGTCTTTTTTAGCAAAATAATATGAAAGTTGCATAAATACACTGCTTACTACAATTACAATCGTACTGTAGAGCAATACTTCGGGCAAATCAAAGGTTATCCAAGCATCTTTATCGGATTGTTTGTAGATATAGGCACTTGTTAGCGAAGCAAAAATCATTGTAATACTCACCACAAAAAGCCAAAGCATAAACTTTTTGGGGTTCATCGAAAAAACCTCTTCGGGCTCTTCGTAAAAATTTACAGGCTGGTTTTCAAAGGAAGTTGTTTGCATACTTACATTTTTTGGCAAAATTACAAAAGCTCAACAAAAATAACTATCTTTGTGCAAAATTGTTCAGGGAATGATAAGTATTTCGGATATACTAAACGAGAATACAACAGAATACCCACTGCTACAAAAAATTGTAGCTTGGGTACTGACGTTCATTCAAATGTTTATTTTTTTGCTGATTATTCTTGTTTTTCATCCGCTACACATTATTTTTTCAGTTTTTGGCTACAAAGCTTACATGCTTATCAGCCATGCAATGATGGGCTTGGTATGGCGTTCTACACTTCTGATTGGCACCAAAACCCGTATAGAAGGAGCAGAAATATTACAAAATCTTCCTGAAAATGTTCCTATCATTGTAGTCAGCAATCATCAGAGCGAATATGAAATTGCATGTTTGGGCTATCTTTTCAGCAAAACTCCTCACCATCTGAAATACATTGCTAAAAAAGAACTTGCCTACTGGATACCAAGTGTTTCTTGGAATATTCGCTATGGAGGGCACGGTATTATCGATAGAAATCAGAAAATTAGTGCATTGAAATCTATTGAAGCCTTTGCAAAAAAAGTAAAAGAAAATAACTGGGCGGCATATATTTATCCCGAAGGTACGCGTAATCGTTACAGCAACGAGGTTCGTCCTTTCAAAACAGCAGGTTTTATAAAACTTTGCGAAATTTTATCCGAAGCTCCTGTTGTTCCAATTGCCGTAGAAAATTTCTGGACAGTAAAGCGTATACCTATTGAACCTTTTGCTACTATGCGGGTAAAAATCTTTCCTCCGCTTTCACAAAAAGATTTCTCTACTCCCGAAGCTCTTTTACAGCACTGTGAAAATATTATTCGTAAAGAATTAACAAGCGTTTAGTGCACGTTGTCTGATAGCTTCAAATACAACAATGGCTGTTGCTACGGAAACATTCATTGAATCAATTCTCCCTTGCATCGGAATGATAATGTTTTGGTGAGCTTTTTCAAGCCAAAAATCTGAAAGCCCTCTAGCTTCTGTACCCATGATGATAGCAGTAGGTTTGCGATAATTTACTGCTGTATAAGGCACCGAAGCACTTAAAGCAGTAGCTATAAGTTGGATATTTCTGTTCTGTAAAAAATCAAAAGCATCTTGGTTGGTGCAAGTAATTATTTTTTGTGTAAAAACACAGCCTAAACTAGCTCTTATGACATTGGGATTGAATAAATCAGTTTGCCGATTGCAAAGAAAAACTGCCTCTATACCTGCCGCATCGGCTGTGCGAAGAATAGCCCCTAAATTTCCTGGCTTTTCTACGCTTTCCAACACCAAAACCAAGGCATTTTCAGACAAGGCAAGATTTGCCAACCTGTTTTCAGGGGTTTGTACTACACAAACTGCCCCAAAACTATTTTCACGATAGGCAATTTTGGCAAATACATTTTCTGAAACAGCCCAAAAATTGATTGGTGCATGCTTGGGCAATTGCTTAGCAAAAAAACTTTTGACTTCATTTTCTTTACTTTGCAAATAAAAAACACTCTGAATGACTGCCGAAGCACTCACAGCCATTGCTATTTCTATCTTGCCTTCTACAAGTGTTAATTTTTGCTTTTTGCGTTCAGAGGCTTTTTCCTGCAAACGCAAAATCTGCTTAATCTTCGGATTTTGAAGAGAAGTGATAAGCTCGCTCAAAACTATTTTTCTTGCAAACATACGAAAAAGCGGAATTATCATCAAGAACAATAAGAGCACTTTACTATTTTCCTCTACTGTTGTCTGATGTAAAATTTAAGAGAATTGTTTGATTTTCTCATTTAGCTCTTTTCAAATTTTATATCAGAAAACAATGTTTGCAAATAAAAGATGAAAAAGCTGGGTTTTGTTTGCTCGAAAAAGTCCAAAAAAAATTTCAAAAAATACCATTGTTTTGTTAAAAGTACTTATATTGCAAACCGACTTTTCGAATAAAATTTGTTGAAATTCTGTTTTACCTAATAAAATTCTGAAAATCAACGTTTCATCATTAAACTTTTAGCAGAATGTCATCATCAATTTGGAGAAAAAAGCCATTGAGTGCTTTTGAGGCAGATATGAAAAAAAGTGACCTCAAAAGGGTTTTGGGCAAATGGAGCTTGACTTCTATCGGTATCGGGGCAATTATCGGTGGAGGTATTTTTGTACTCACAGGAAAAGTAGCGTATTTTAATGCGGGTCCAGCATTAGCACTTTCTTTTGTAATAGCAGGTATTGCCTGTATTTTTGCGGCACTTTGCTATGCCGAATTTGCATCTATGCTTCCTGTGGAGGGTTCTGCCTATGCGTATGCGTATGGTACTGTGGGCGAGTTTTTTGCTTGGCTTATTGGCTGGGGGCTAATTTTAGAATATGGCATGGGAGCAATGACGGTGGCAGTGAGTTGGTCGGGGTATTTCAACAAACTAATAGGCATGTTTGGTTTATCTATTCCTGAACAATTCACAAAAAACCCTTTCGCTGGCGGATATGTCAATTTACCTGCGTTCCTGATTGTTTGGGTTGTTACGGCTATCTTAGTCAAGGGTATCAAAGAAGCCGCTAGTGCCAATAATTTGATTGTAGTTTTGAAAGTAGGAGCTATTTTGTTTGTAATTTTAGTAGGAGTTTTTTATATCAATCCTGAAAATTGGACCCCCTTCATTCCCGAACCCAAAGAACTTACAGGCGAAGACGGTAGAGTGCATCAGGCTTACGGTCTGAAAGGAGTTTTTGCAGGAGCCGCTTCTATTTTCTTTGCTTATATCGGTTTTGATGCCGTTTCAACGCAAGCAGGCGAGGCTATCAATCCTAAAAAAGATATGCCTTTTGCGATTTTGGCTTCCTTGATTATCTGCACTATCTTGTACATTGCTGTCTCTTTGGTACTTACAGGAATGATGAGATACGATAGCTTTACAGGGGAAGACTTGAAAGCTCCTGTTGCCGCCGCATTTGAAAAGCAAAATCTGAGTTGGGCGAAATATATCATTACTGCCGCCGCAACCGCAGGACTTATTTCGGTAATGCTCGTAATGATGCTCGGACAAACACGTATTTTCTTGGGTATGGCAAAAGACGGTTTGTTACCCAACTTCTTCAAAGATATTCATAAAACCTTCAAAACACCTTTCAAAAGCACTATTTTGGTAGGATTCGTCGTCTCTTTGGTTGCCGCTTTTGTGCCTTTGGATATTTTGGGTGATATGACTAGCTTCGGAACGCTCTTTGCCTTTGCTATGGTATGTGGAGCTGTATGGCTTTTGCGTGTCAGAGAACCTAAGATAGAACGCTCTTTTAAGGTGCCTGCTTTGCCCTTGATAGCCACTTTGGGAGTAGCTACTAATGTATTTTTGATTGTCAATTTGGATAAATTAGCCCAAATGCTTGCAGGAACTTGGATGTTGGTTGGTATTTTAATTTATTTTGCCTACAGCAAAAGAAATAGCAATTTGGAAAAAAGACAAACTGCATAACCCAAAAACTCCGAAAGCAATACCCTTTCGGAGTTTTTTGAAAAAAATCAGCTTTTTTTTGCAAATTAAAATTTTTTGACGTATTATTGCAACAAATTCATCTCTTGTAAGTTTATTTTGCCAAAATATTTGAGCGACTTGTCTGATTGCTACTCCATAAAGTTTATTGTAGTAAACGTTTTGAGGTGAAAGATGAAAAGAAAAAACTCATTTTGCGATAATTTGGTCTACCACTTACATTTTGTTGTGTTACCCTAAAAAAATATATCTTTTCCAATCAATTTGATAGTTATGCACACCATCGACGAACTTCATTTGAAGCTACTTTCCGAATTAAGAGAAATTGCCGAAAACCTTCAAATTAAAAATGCCCGTAAACTTACTAAATCCGAACTTATACAAGCTATTATAGAAGCACAAGGGCAAGCAATTGATAATACTTTCAGTGTAAACGCTGAAAGCGAGAAAATTACTAAAAAAAGACGCGGCAGACCTCGCCGAGAAAATGTCGTTTCTGAAAATTTTGAAGAAGCAAAAAACTTGAACGGAAGTACTAATGAAGAAAAATTCATTGAAGATTTTTCCGATGAAATCAAACTAGAACCTCTTGAACTGGATACTTTGCTCACAGATTTACCACAAGATGAAACTTCTAATCTAGAAAATATTTCGTTGCATCAGAAATCTCACGAAAAGCCCCAACAGCAAAATTTTAAGAAAACGAATAAAGACCGACTTCGTGAGTTTGATGGCTTGATTGAAAATCAGGGAGTGCTGGAAATAGTGCAAGACGGAGGTTATGGTTTTTTGCGTTCTCCTGATTACAACTATCTCTCTAGCCCCGACGATATTTATGTTTCGCCTTCACAAATTAAACTCTTCGGCTTAAAAACAGGCGATACAGTACGGGGTACTATTCGCCCCCCCAAAGAAGGTGAAAAATATTTCGCCTTGCTTAAAGTAATTAGTGTAAACGGAAAAAGCACCGAAGAAATTCGCGACCGTATACCTTTTGAGTATCTTACGCCGCTTTTCCCCGAAGAAAAACTCAAACTCAGTACTCGCCCCGATTTGCTTTCTACACGTATGCTCGACCTTTTCGCCCCTATCGGTAAAGGGCAAAGAGGTATGATTGTTGCTCAACCCAAAACAGGAAAAACTACTCTGCTCAAACAAATTGCTAATGCAATAGCCGAAAATCACCCCGAAGTATATCTAATAGTTTTGCTCATAGACGAACGCCCCGAAGAAGTTACCGATATGCAAAGAAGCGTAAGAGCAGAAGTAATTTCCTCTACTTTTGACGAGCAAGCAGAAAGACACGTAAAAGTTGCTTCAATGGTACTTGAAAAAGCCAAAAGAATGGTAGAGTGTGGACATGATGTAGTAATTTTACTCGATTCCATCACTCGTTTGGCTCGTGCCTATAATACCGTAGTGCCTTCATCAGGTAAAATTCTTACAGGCGGTGTCGATGCCAATGCAATGCAAAAACCCAAACGTTTTTTCGGTGCCGCTCGTAATGTAGAAAATGGAGGCTCACTCACAATTATTGCTACTGCCCTTATAGATACAGGTTCGCGTATGGACGAAGTGATTTTTGAAGAATTCAAAGGTACCGGCAATATGGAATTGCAACTAGATAGAAAACTTGCTGATAAGCGTATTTATCCTGCCATCGATATTCCTGCTTCGGGTACGCGTCGGGAGGATTTACTACTTACCAAAGAAGAACTCAACCGAGTTTGGATTTTGAGGAAATATATGACCGATATGAACGCTACCGAGGCAATGAACTTCCTTATCGAAAAAATGACCGATACCAAAGACAATATGGAATTTTTGAACTCAATGAATGGTTAGCCCTTCTTTTGCCCTTGTTCTTCATAAGCAAGGGCTTTTTCTACTAAAATCATCTTTTTTTATGCTTTTTATCATACTTTTTTTCTGACAGGGCTTTTATCTTTCGTAAAAAAATCAAAAACATATGAGAAAGATTCTTGTCCCTACCGATTTTTCAGAGTTTGCAGAAAAGGCTTTGCAAACCGCAGTGAATATTGCCCAAAAAACGAAAGCAGAAATTTTCTTACTTAATGCCAATGAAATGGCAGTTGCGGCAATGCCTATTGCTGAATACTATTACTATGACAAAGAAAAAGAGCAAAGCTATCTCCAAATGGTAAATGATAGCTTGGATAGAACTTTGCAGAAAATTGCCGCAGATATGGATTTGGGCGATATAAAAGTCAGTACACTTGTAGAAAGTGGCTTGTTGGTTGACGTAATTGAGGAAGTATGCCACCGCGAAAATATTGACCTGATAGTAATGGGAACACAAGGAGCCACAGGTATGAAAGAAATGCTCGTAGGCTCTAATACAGAAAAAGTAGTACGCAATGCTCCTTGTCCCGTTTTAGCTGTACCCAATAAAGTCGCCTATGAGTTCAAAAGTATTGTTTTCCCTACAACTCTTCGTCCTGAGCAAGAAAAGGCGTTTAAAAAATTTGCTGAAATGCAGAATATTTTTAACGGCAAGGTACATCTGTTGTATCTCAACAATCCCGCTCATTTACAAAGCGAGCAAGCAATTGAAGAACGCAAAAACAGCTTATTGAACAGTTCTGGCTTGCAACAAGCCGAAATTTTTATTAGCCAACAAAATGTATTCGACGAAGAAAATGCTATTATTGAATTTGCTCGTGAAGTGAAAGCTGATTTAATAGTAATGGCTACGCACCAACGCAAAGGATTAGCCCATCTTTTCTTGGGTAGTATTACCGAAGATACCATCAACCATTCAGAAATACCTGTGCTGGCAATTCCTTTAAAGAAATAAATAACTGATTGTAAGTTTGCTTCTTTAATATAGGCTTATAGCATTTCTTTAAGGGTGCACCCAACCTATGAGGTTTTTTGAAACCTTATAGGTGAGGTATTTTTTTTTGAAAAATTAGTTTTTTCTTATCATTCAAATAGCCTTGCTCATCGAAGCTACCAAAGGTTTGATGATAGCAGTGTAAAAGGAGGTTTCTTACCTCCTTTTCATTTTGTTATCTTATTGCCAAATTTCTGATATAGCGATGATTTTTCAGGATATTTACCTTGAATATCTTTATAGTAGAGTTGGATTTTCTCCAAATCTTCTACATAGTTGCCTGATGGATAAAATAACGCATCAAAGAAACCACCTTCTTTGCGTGCGTAATCTAAAAAACCCAAACTAATGGGTACATTAGCTTCTTGGGCAATGTAGTAAAATCCTGACTTCCATCCTTCGGTATAGCTACGCGTACCTTCTACGGGCACAAGCAAGATAATTTTTTCAGATTGGCGAATTATTTCAGCAGCGCTACTCACCAAGTTGTTACTTTTTGTTCTATCTACGGGTATTCCACCGAAAAAACGCATCAGCAATCCTAACGGAAATTTGAAGAGACTTTTTTTTCCTAAAAAGCGTATTCGTACGCCCAAAGCTGAAAAAATTACCATTGTATAATAAAAATCCCAGTTGCTTGTATGTGGTGCGGCAACCATTACTGTTTTAGCAACTTTGGGAATTTGTCCTACTACTTTCCAACCCGAAAAGAACAGGAGAATTTTGGCGAAAATTTTTAATACTACCATCAGAGAATATACGAAAGTTCGAATTTAATAACAAAATATCAGCGAATTTGTTCAAAAGGAATTGTAAACAAGACATTATTTTTCCACTTCATTCTTAAAATCTCGGAATGCTCTATAAATTGCTGAAGCCATTAGTGTCTGGTTCCAAGTGTCTGTCATGTATTCTACTTCTTCGTCATTAGTTATGTAGCCAAGTTCTACCAAAATGCTTGTGCAAGCTACTCTACGTAATACCACGAAGCCCGCTTGCTTGATACCACGTGTAGGGCGATGCAATCGTTCGTTGAACTGCTTATCAATCAGTGTAGCCAAATGCAGGCTATTTTCAAGATAATTGTTCTGAATGGAAGTCATGATAATATGAGCTTGTGGCGAATTAGGGTCAAAGCCACTATAATTTTTTTTGTAGTTATCTTCTAAAAGGATAACGGCATTTTCGCGTTTGGCAACTTCTAGGTTTTCTTGGTTGGCATGAGGTCCCATTACGAATACTTCTAAACCTTTTACTTCTGCTTTTTTCTTATCTTTTTTAATATCCATTGCGTTGCAATGCAAAGAAATAAATACGTCGGCATTGCTACGATTAGCAATTTCGGCTCTTTTGTAAAGTTCTACAAAAGTATCGGTAGTACGAGTATACACTACATTTACTTCGGGCAGATATTTTTTGATAGTAGCTCCGAGCTCCAATGCTACGGGCAACACAATATCTTTTTCTTGAATATTTTTTTTAGGGTGAATAGTGCCGGGGTCGTGTCCGCCGTGTCCGGGGTCTATCACTACGGTACGAATCTTGTACAGTAAAGGCTTTTTAGGGAAAACCAAAGCCAAACACAAAAATATTAGCACGATAATTGCTAACGAAAAAGTACCCCAACTATGCTTTTTTTTCATAGCTTTGCAGGAATTTTTTGCAAGGCATTTTGCATATTTCTTTATCATTGAACTTGTGAAACATATTAACAAGGCAAATATAAGATTTTTTATTCGAATTTGTTTGGTGTTTTTTAAAAACTGCTTACCAACAAGCATAAAATTATCATTTTTTTTTCAAGATTTCAAACTTCAAAACTCAAAATTCAAATTTTTAGCTATTTTTTTGCTATTTTTTTATTTTTTTGCTCAAGCACAAAGAGCCGATACCTTGCAAATAAGTCTGGATAGTGTGGGCAAAATCCGTACCACAAGCCCCCGTGATACACTTCCTAAAACTAAAAATGCTTCGGAAATTCGTACTACGGTGAAATTTCAGGCAAAAGACTCAGTAAAAATACAAATCAAAAAGAAAAAAGCCGCAATGTACGAAAAAGCCCAAATTGACTACGGCGAAACACAACTCAAAGCGGCAAAAATTTATGTAGATTTAAGCACGCAAATCGTAAAAGCTCGCCCCAAGCAGGACAGTACTCAGAAAAAATTGCTTGATAAACCACAACTCAAAGAAGGTAGCGAAACTTTTGCTATGGACTCGGTAGATTACAATTTACAAACCCAAAAAGGATTGATTTTCAGCATTGTAACTAAACAAGGCGAAGGTTTTGTAGCAGGAAAACGTGTAAAAAAAGATGCTGAAAATGAGCTTTGCATTCGCGATGGACATTATACTACCTGCGATTTAGTTAATCCACATTTTCGGATTGTAGCTCGAAAAATTAAGGTTACCAAAAATCAGAATGTTATTGCAGGTCCTTTTTATATGGAAGTAGGCGGCGTGCCTACACCTTTGGGTTTTGCCTTCGGTATTTTCCCCAAACCCAAAGAAAAAGTTTCGGGTATTATCATACCCGAATATGGCGAATCGCGTGAAAATGGCTTTTTCTTGCGTGGAGGAGGCTATTATTGGGCAATTAGCGACTATATTGATGCTACACTTACTACCGAAATCTACACCTACGGCAACTGGGGCTTTGCCGTTACGAGCAATTACAAGAAACGCTATGCTTTCAATGGTGGCTTTAATTTCAGCTATCGAAGCCTTTGGGATAGACCTTTGGACGAGTTCAATCGTAATAAAACAGGGCAGTTTAGTCTTACGTGGAATCATCGCCCTGAAACCAAAGGAACAGGCAATTTTTCGGCTAATGCCAATATTGCGAGTTCTCGTTTCAATCAGACCAGTGTTACCAATATCAACCAACTCATTACTACCAATCTCAATTCAGCAGTAAATTATTCTAAAAGTTTCAGAGGCTTACCTTTTTCGCTTGCTTTGGCGGGGCGTCATCAACAAGATTTACAAAGAAATCTGGTTACGCTCAATTTGCCCGATTTCAACTTTACTATGAACCAAATTTTTCCCTTCAAAACTTTAGTCAAAAGTCCTAAAAGTTTATTTTCTACGATTGGGATAAATTACAACCTGACTACCAACCATACCATTACCAACCAAATTCAGGGTACAAGTGGTTTCGGTTTCGAAACCACCCAACGCCGTAAAGATAGCATTTATGCCTTTCGTCCTGAAAACTTCGGGCTTTTTCTGCAAAATGCTCGGCTCAATATTACCCACAATAGCACACTTTCTGCTCCTTTCAAAATTTTGCGTTACTTTAATGGAAATTTTGGTTTCAATATTTCTCAAACATTTCATCAAAAACGCTTAGCGTATAGCTGGCAAGAAACTCTTGACCCCCAAACCAATACTTTGCGGGGTGCGGTAAAAGTAGATACTTCTCGCCGTTGGGGCAGTACCTACCGCTACAACTTTTCTTTGGGTTTTTCTACCAATATTTACGGATTTTATAATTTCCCTAAAAGCAAAGGACGCTTGCAAGCTATTCGGCACACCATTATTCCGAATGTTTCACTTTCTTATGCCCCCGATTTTTCGCAAGCAAAGTTTGGTTTTTATCAGCAAAATGTACAAACTGGCTACAAACCTGTACGCATAGCAAACAACCAAACTGTCTTTTTACCGATTTATCAGGACTTACCTATTTTTGAAGGGGCACCAGGCCAGGGGCAATCAGGTTCGGTTTTTATCAATTTGCGTAATAAAATTGAGGCAAAAGTTTTACCCAAAAACGATACTTCGGATAAAGCTAAGCCACAGGTTATTTCATTGCTAGATGAAATCGGCTTGAACACCTCTTATAATATGCTTGCCGACCGCTCCAAAAATCAATACGCTTGGGCAAATGTAAGTATGAATACGCGTGTGCGTCTTTTGAACCGTTTGGATATTGGACTTAGTGCGAGTTTAGACCCTTATCTGTATCGCGATACGCTCATCAACAATCAAATTCGTAAAGAAAAAACTTTTGATTTGGCCTGGGAAAAAG
Organism: uncultured Cytophagales bacterium; assembly: GCA_938002655.1. GTDB lineage: Bacteria > Bacteroidota > Bacteroidia > Cytophagales > Thermonemataceae > Raineya. The sequence continues at coordinate 120,672 of CALLAC010000003.1, read as the reverse complement.
GACGTTTGGGGAAAATTACTTCTGCGAATTTGAGCTTTTCTACTGTACTTAATCCTGAATTTTTCAAGAAAAAAACTACTACGCAAGCCCCTACGACATCTGTAAGTTTGGGACGAGGTGCGGCAGAGGAAAGTAATATGCCGAGCAATTTGCTGAACCCTATGGGCAATACGCAAGGCTTGCAAACCAGCACTGTACAAAACCCATTGGCAAGTATCAATCGATATGTAGATTTCGATGTCACGTGGAGTTTGGTGCTTAATTACAATTTGAGCTATAATTTTGCCGCTATACAAGAAAACTTTACCCAAACGTTTAATTTTTCGGGTGATGTAAGCCTTACGAAAAATTGGAAATTGTCATTCAATAGTAGTTATGATTTTAGAGCCAAAGGGTTTGGTCCTTCGCAATTTAGCTTTACACGCAATTTACACTGCTGGCAAATGAGCTTTGATTGGCAACCTTTTGGGCAATTTCAGTCTTATTTCTTCCGCTTCAATGCCAATGCCGCTACTTTACGCGATTTGAAAGTAGAACGCCGCCGCACTACCTATGATAGATAGTTGGAACTATACTCCCAAATCTTATTTTCTTGTTTCTTGTTGCCTTTCGATCAGTTTCAGCTCACATAAAGCACTAAACCTTTCAAGTATTCGCTTTCGGGGTGGTAGATACTAATGGGGTGGTCGGGTGGTTGGGTGAGTTGATGTAAAATTTTAATATCTCTGCCTACATCTGCCGCTGCACCAAACACAATTTTACGGAACAAATCTCTATCTACACTGCCCGAACAAGAAAATGTAAAAACCAAACCGCCACTTTGTATTTTCTTGAAAGCCTGCATATTGATTTCTTTGTATCCACGAGCCGCATTAGGTACATTTTGAGCTGTTTTGGCAAAAGCAGGTGGGTCTAAAACAATTAGGTCGTAGTAGTTTTCAGGAATTTTTTTCAGATACAAAAAGCAATCTTCGGCAAAAGCTTGATGTTTGCCATAAGTAGGAAAGTTCATTTGTACATTTTTTTCTGCTTCTATACAAACTTCTTTGGAAATATCTACCGAAATAACTTCTTCTGCTTTGCCTGCTACCGCATACACGCTGAAACCGCCTGTATAGCTAAACGTATTCAGCACTCTTTTGCCTTTGGCATAAGATTTCAGTAAAGCTCGGTTTTCTCTTTGGTCAAGAAAAAAGCCTGTTTTTTGTCCTTTTTCTACATCTACTTCAAAAAGCAAGCCATTTTCAGAAATTATAGTTTTTTCTTGGGGGGCAAGGTTATCCACCCAACCTTCGGCAATATCAATCTGTTCCAGCCTACGGCTGTTTTCTTTGGTTTTGAGGTAAATATAATTGAGCCCTATCTCACGTAAAGCATCAATGATGATAGGGTATATTTTTTCAATACCTCTGTGTAAAATCTGTACCGAAGCCACCGTATCGTATACATCTACAATAACACCAGGCAAGCTATCTCCTTCGGAAAAAAGCAGTCGGTAGGCATTGGTACTTGGGCTAAGTACATATTTTTTGCGTAGTTCAAAGGCTCGCCAAATTTTTTCTTTCCAAAAATTATCTTGCAACTCTACTTCTTTTTTCCCGAAATAAAACATTCGGCAGGCAATTTGATTTTTAGGGGCATAAAAGCCATAACCTAAAAAGTTGTATTTATTATCTGTTACTCGTACAATATCACCTTGCTCGGCTTTTTTAGGAAACTCTTTGATAGCTCCTGAGTAAATCCAGGCGTGTCGGTTTGCTACAGAACGCTCTCTGCCTGATTTTAAAACTACATTTTCCATATAATACCTAAAAGGCTTGCAAATTAATCATTTCTTGAAATGCTTGCAAGATGCTGAAAATTGAACTTTTTGAGAAAAATTTTAGTTTTGCTTGCAAAAACAAACAGAAAAAGTATGATAAATATAACCGAAAAAGCCAAAGAAAAAATCATTGAAATTCGTAGAAAAGAAGGTTTTTCTGATGAGCATAACATTCGAGTAGCTGTAAAAGGTGGGGGCTGTTCGGGCTTGATGTACGATTTGCAGTTTGATAGCAATATTCAGCCTACCGATGAAGTTTTTGAAGACAAAGGCATCAAGATTGTAGTAGATAAGAAAAGCCTGTTGTATCTGCTGGGAACAACACTCGATTTTTCTGATGGCTTAAATGGCAAAGGCTTCCAATTTATCAATCCGAATGCTTCGCGTACGTGTGGCTGTGGCGAAAGTTTTGCTGTATAAAAAAGCATCAGGGTTTGAACTCCAACCCTGAAACTTTAATTGAGAAGGAACTCAAAGGTTTACACTGAAAACTTTCCCTGCAATGAATCCTATCACAAAACCAATAACGATAAATGTTAGAATAATGGCTACCACATAGCCTATTTTTTTCTTCGGGAGTATTTTTCATAGGTCTAATACCCACAGCCAAGCTCCATAAAGCCCAACAATACTCATCACAGATAAGGAAGGAATAATATGAAGCACTGACGCAATGAGTGAGGCAGTAGCCGATGATTGCCCCATGTAGGAAATAGCCATTTTGATGCCAAAGCCAATACCTTTGATTTTTACGAAACCAAAGTCTGATCCAATGAGTCCCTAACCAATAAAATGAGCAGTCGTTCCTATCAGCTACAGAGGCACAACATAACCTACGAGCAGTGAGCTAAAAGTTATTTTTTCCTCTTTGCTCACTTCCCACTCTTGTTTGGGATTTAGCAAAACGTTTTTAACCCTTTCTACAAGCATAACACAGAAAAGTTTATTTGTGAGAAACTTCTTACAAGTAAATGATTTTTAAAGAAAAAGCCAAAGAATTTTCTAATTTATTTAACCTCAAAATCAAACATTTTCCGATTTTCTAGATAGCCGCAAAGTCTATCGCCAATTTGTACGGCTCCCACCCCCGCAGGCGTACCTGTATAGATAAGGTCGCCTTTTTTGAGTGTGAAAAATTTAGAAAGAAAAGAAATGATGTAATCAATTTTGAAAATCATCAGCGAGGTATTCCCTTCTTGCCGTTTTGAGCTATTCACTTCCAGGAAGAAATTCAAATTTTGAAGGTCTGTAAATTCTGTTTTAGGTAAAAACTCTGAAATTACTGCCGAGCCGTCAAAGGCTTTTGCAAGTTCCCAAGAATAGCTATTTTGTTTAAGTTTGGCTTGCAAATCTCTTGCAGTAAAATCGATACCCAAGCCTATTTCTTCATAGTATCTATGAGCAAATTTTTCCTCAATATGTTTGCCTTCGCGACTGATTTTGATTACAACTTCTACCTCGTGATGAATTTCTCTGCTAAACTCAGGATAATAAAAAGGTGCATTATTTTTGAGTAAAGCCGTATCAGGTTTGAGAAACACTACAGGCTCGCCCGAAAATTTATCAAATTCGCTTTGCATTTCTGCAATATGATTGGCGTAATTTTTACCTACACACAAAATTTTCATACTTTTTCTTTGGTTGAGTGAAAAAACTTGGCAAAATTAGCAAAAAATTACAATCATGCGACCTACCTACGCAAGCAACGAAAATCTGCATCAATTTATTTCACTTGCTCTACAAGAAGATATTGGCGAAGGCGACCATTCTACGCTGGCTTCTGTGCCTGAAAACGCAACAGGGAAAGCTCGTTTGCTCATCAAAGATGATGGTATTTTGGCTGGAATGGAACTGGCAGAAATGATTTTCAAAGCTGTTGATGAAACTTTGCAAGTAGAAACTTTACTTTGTGATGGCTCTGCTGTAAAAAAAGGTGATATAGGGCTGTATGTTTCGGGAAAGGCTCGTTCTATTTTGCAGGCAGAGCGTTTGGTACTAAATTGTATGCAAAGAATGAGTGGCATAGCTACTTATACGCATCACTTAAAGCAAAAAATTGCTCATACCCAAGCAGAACTATTGGATACTCGCAAAACAACCCCTAATTTTAGGATTTGTGAAAAATGGGCAGTATGGATAGGAGGAGGCAAAAATCATCGCTTTGGGCTCTACGATATGATCATGCTCAAAGATAACCATATTGATTATGCAGGAGGTATTCGTAAGGCTATTGAGGCAACTCATGCATATCTGCAAGCCAAAAATCTTTCACTTCGTATTGAAGTTGAAACCCGTAATTTACAAGAAGTGCAAGACGTTTTAGAGATAGGGGGCATTGATGTAATAATGTTGGATAATATGAGCCTGGCAGATATGCGTAAAGCTGTGGAGATGATTGCAGGAAAATACCAAACAGAAGCCTCAGGCGGAGTGAATGAAGAAAGCATCGTAAGTATTGCCGAATGTGGTGTAGATTTTATTTCTGTGGGTGCTTTGACTCACTCTGTAAAAAGTTTAGACATCAGTCTGAAAGCGGTGTAAGCTACTTTTAGAGGATTTGGTATAGATGAACTTTATTGAAACTAGCAATTTTCTGCCAATTTTCAGGTATGTCTTTTATCCATTCAGGGAATTTTTCCCCAAGCAATTCAAAGTAGGCGATACTATATTCGTTTAGAATAACATACTTGGGCAAATTGCTTGGGTTTGGCTTATTTATTGCATTAAAGCTCTTAAAATTCGCCTCTTGGGGTTTTTCAAAACGAAAATACCATTGATGCCCTGAAACGAGTTTATCATCAGTAAAAACGATACAAGGCTTCTGAAAAATACTTAAATACTTCTCAAAAAGCATTTTTTCGTATTTGTAACCCGTTTCGGTAGGTTTGAGCATGGTATAAACGGGGTGTAAAATGAGTAAAAAGCCCAAAACGATGGTGAAGTTATTCCCCCTTTCCTTTGGAGAGGAGAGTAGGGTATGAGGTAACATGACCCACCCTGCTACAACTGTATACAATCCTGCTACTTTTATTCCCAAAGTTTTCCAAGCCCAAAGTGCAGAAGCAAACAGCAAAAGAGCCACGAGGTATTTGTTGGTTTTTTTTGTAATTGCCTGTGCCGAAACAATTGCCCCCAAAGGCACTAAAAACAAGATATGGCGTGGAAGCAGATAGATAGGAGTATAATGCTTGAAATCTACGGGCATTAGCCAAAAGGAAAGCAGGCTGAAAGTAAAAGCCGCAAGTGTAAAGTTTAGGAAATTTTGTAATTTTTTATTCAAAGAAAATAGTTTTGTCAAAGCACCTGCAAAGGTAATGATCAAGCCTGTTTGCACAAACATTTGCAAGGGGGCATACGTGAGCCTTTCCAACAAAAAACTCTCGCTACGGAATTGAGTGTATTCTTGATGCCCTTCTTGAATAAGAGAGAAACGAAACAAAGGATTTTCTGTAAAATAGGCATACAGACCTACATAAAAAACGCCAAATGCTAGGGCAGTAATGAAAGCCATTACCCAAAAGCCAAAATTTTGCTTTTTCAGCAAGTCATATACGCATACATATACGTAAAAAGGAACAACAAAAAGGATAGTTTCTTTGCATAGAAATCCCCAAAAATTCAAAAAAACAAAGAAAAAGGCTTGCCGAAAGCTATTTTTTCTTTCCCAAAGCAAAAAAATTGCACTTAAAATAAGTGTGGTCAGTAAAACATCAGGGTATAATTTGTTGGCGAAAAAAAGTGTGTAGAAGTCTAATGCGAATAGCAAAAAAGCAAGCTCTTTTTGATTGGGCAGGTACTTTTTTGTCCATATAAAAAAAATATTAAAACTTGTAAGCGTAGCCAGTAAAGGTAAGAATATGTTAGAAAAGTCATTCACTCCAAAAATCTTGTAGAAAAGAGCCAAAGGGAAAATCAAGCCCCATCGGTGAGCGAAAATATCATTCGTAGTGTACTGATATGTACCTTTTACAAGTTGATATGCATAGAAGGCGTAAGTCGTATCATCGTAGAAATAGTATCCATCGAAACTTACAAGAGCAAAAAGTATACAAAAACCTATCAAGCAATAAAAAAGCAGATTTGAACATATAATTCGGTGAAAATTCATTAAGATTTTTGAAATTTTTTATAGGTTTGTGCAAAAATAGATAAAAGATGATTTCTCGCCGTCAATTTCTTACAGAAAGTTTGGTAGGGATAGGGGCTTTGGCAATCTCACCCGAGTTGCTATTAGCTGAAAAAAATAAAGATGCTGTAAAAATTACTATTTTGCACACCAACGATATGCACTCCCGGATAGAGCCTTTCCCTAATGATGGCAGAAAATTCGGAGGATTAGGCGGAATGGCACGCAGAGCCGAACTTATTAAGCAAATTCGCAAGCAAGAGCCTAATGTATTGCTTTTAGATGCTGGCGATATTGTACAAGGAACACCCTATTTCAATCTTTATGGCGGTGAAGTAGAACTCAAGCTAATGAGCCAAATGGGTTACGATGCCTCAACTATTGGTAACCATGAGTTCGATAACGGTATAGCAGGCTTCAATACCTTCTTGCAACATGCTAATTTCCCTTATCTGATAGCAAATTATGATTTCTCGGGCGAAGAAAGCCTGAAAAATGTATTTCAACCTTACAAAATATTTGAAAAGCAAGGTATAAAAATTGGGGTTTTTGGTCTGGGTATTGAGTTGAAAGGCCTAGTTTTAGACAAATTACACGGAAATACAAAATACCTTGACCCTGTGGGGATAGCCAAAGAAATGGTACAAACACTCAAATCTAAAAAATGTGATTTGATTATTTGCCTTTCACATCTTGGATATAAATATGAAGAAAATCCCAACAAAATTTCTGATTGCAATTTAGCCCAAGCTGTCGAAGGAATAGATTTAATCATCGGAGGGCATACCCATACCTTTTTAGATACTCCCGAGGAAGTCTTACATTCTAGTGGGCATCTTACACTTATCAATCAGGTAGGCTGGGCAGGTATTCGCTTAGGGCGAGTAGATTTCGTGCTTGAAAAAGGCAAGAAAAAATCTATCAAAAATACAAGTTATACGCTCAAATAATATTTTTTTGCAACTTTGAACCATTAACTAAACTTTGATTATTATGCTCGTAACACGTAAAGCTCCGCAATTTGTAGCTCCTGCCGTTATTAATGGCAAGGAAATTGTTACTGATTTTTCTCTTCAACAGTACGTAGGCAAAAAATACGTAATTTTCTTTTTTTATCCCAAAGATTTCACGTTTGTTTGCCCTACTGAAATTTTAGCTTTTCAGGAAAAATTAGCCGAATTTGAAAAGCGTGATTGCGTAGTAGTAGGTTGCTCTACTGATACCGAAGAGACACACTTGGCTTGGCTTTCTACACCTAAAAATAAAGGCGGTATTGAAGGAGTAACTTATCCGCTTGTTGCTGATACAGCTAAAACTATTGCTAAGAATTATGGTGTTTTAGGCGGTTATGAAGATTATGATGAGGAAGGCTATGCTACCTTTGTAGGAGCTCCTATTGCTTTGCGTGGTACTTTCTTGATTGATAAAGAAGGAGTTGTACATCACGAAAGTATCAATAATTTTCCTTTGGGAAGAAACATCGACGAATACCTACGCTTGCTAGATGCTCTCATTTATGTAGAAAAATACGGCGAGGTTTGCCCTGCCAATTGGCAAGAAGGAAAAGAAGCAATGAAAGCCACCCGTGAAGGTGTTGCCGAATATTTAAGCAAACACTAAAAATAAAAAAGCCCCAAGTAAAATACCTGGGGTTTTCTTTCAAACAATTAAACAACATAAACAAACAAAACTATATGCTTGGTTTCTTTCATTCAAATCTGTTAAAATCAGAGCAAGTTACATGCCAAAATCAACTTTTTAATCAGATTTTTTTGCGAAAATTTGCCAAAAGCTTATTTTTCGCTCTTTCTGCATTTATTTCAGCTTTTGCACAAAAGAAAATTGTGAGCATTGAGGATATTTGGCAAAAGTATTTGTTTTACCCGCAGGCTGTTAAAGGCTTCAATTACATGAAGGATAGTCGTTTTTACACGGTTTCAGAAGGCAGAAAGATTTACAAGTATGAAACGCGTACAGGTAAAAATGTGGGTTTAATTGTCGAATTGCCAATTGATTTTGATAGTTACGAATTCAATGCTACCGAAGATAAAATTTTGCTCTACAATGAGCGAGAAGCTATTTATCGCCGCTCTTTCAAAGCAGAATATTATCTATACGACCTTAGAACTCAAAAACTTATTCAAGTTTCTCCAAATGGCAAGCAATCGTATGCTACCCTTTCGCCTGATGGCTCAAAAATTGCATTTGTAAGAGAAAATAATCTTTTTTTAGTAGATATCGCTTCGCAAACCGAAATAGCAATTACTACCAACGGCAAACCTAATCAAATCATCAATGGTGCTACGGATTGGGTATATGAAGAAGAATTTGGCTTTGCAAGAGCCTTTTTTTGGTCGCCTGATAGCAAAAAAATAGCTTTTTATACTTTCGACGAAAGCCATGTCAGAGAGTATAATATGCAAATTTGGAAAGGGCTTTATCCACAAGACTATCGTTTCAAATATCCCAAAGCAGGTGAACAGAATGCTTTTGTTTCGTTTTCGGTTTATTTTTTAGAAAATAAGCAAATACAAAACATAGATTTGGGTAGCGAAAAAGATATTTACATTCCTCGCGTACAATGGACTGCTAATCCGAATGTATTAGCTATTTACAAACTCAATCGCTTGCAGAATAAATTAGAGCTTATTCACGCCGATCTTGCGAAAAATACTACTCAAAACATTTACAGCGAAGAAAATAAGGCTTATGTAGATATCGAGTTTTGTGAAAATTTACACTATTTGCAAAATGGAAAAGAATTGATTTTGGCTTCGGAAAAAGACGGCTTTAAGCACTTTTATCTTTATGATATAAACGGAAAGCTCATTCGGCAAATTACCAAAGGAGCCTGGGAAACTAGCGAATTGGTAGGGATAGACGAAAAAAAGCGATTGCTTTATTTTACTGCTACAAAAGTCTCGCCTTTGGAGCGTAATCTGTTTGTAATTTCTTTGGACAAAGGCTCCGAAAAAATCGTGCTTGCCGAAAAAGGTATGCACAAAGTTACGATGAGTACTGATTGTCGGTTTTTTATGGACGAATTCAGTACAGCCAATACTCCTCCTACATACAGCTTATATGAGGCTTCAGGGAAAAAAATTAAAGATTTGGAAACCAATAGTACTTTACGCAAATTATTAGAAGATTATCAGATTTCCCCCAAAGAGTTTTTTACTATCAAAACCTCCGAAACCGAGCTCAATGCTTGGCAAATCAAACCCATAAATTTCAATCCTACTCAAAAATACCCTGTTTTAATGTTTGTGTACGGCGGTCCGGGCTCGCAACAAGTAGAAAACGAATGGAATGCCTTTGACTATTTTTGGTATCAGCACCTTGCGGCAAAAGGCTACTTGATTGTTTGCGTGGATAATCGTGGTACAGGGGGGCGAGGCGAGGCTTTTCGAAAATGTACTTACGGACAGCTCGGCAAATTGGAAGTAGAAGACCAAATACAAGCGGCAAGATATCTGTCAACACTTCCTTATGTAGATGGCAGTCGTATCGGTATTTGGGGCTGGAGCTATGGTGGCTATATGGCGGCAAATTGTATTCTGCAAGGCAATGATGTTTTCAAAGCCGCTATTTCAGTAGCCCCTGTAACGAATTGGCGTTTTTATGATACTATCTATACCGAACGTTATTTGGGTTTGCCTCAAAATAATGCCGCTGGCTATGACGATAACTCCCCTATCACCCATGCAAGCAAGCTAAAAGGTAAATTTTTGCTCATTCACGGTACGAGCGATGATAACGTACACTTTCAGAATGCTGTAGCTTTGCAAGAAGCACTTATCAAAGCAGGCAAACACTTTGAAAGTTTCTACTATCCTAACCGAAATCACGGCATCTACGGCGGAAATACTCGCTTACATCTCTACCAACTGATGACAGATTTTTTGATGAGAAGTTTATAGAGCATTTATTTCTCTTTGTTATCCTATTTATTCTTGAAAAAGTGCAAATTGTTCGCAAAACGTAAAGTGGAAAATTTTATTTTCCATTTTTTATTAGGAGCAGAATTTTTTTGTTCGTAACTTGAAGAAAATTTAATTTAATTTATGCCCAAAGTAACTTTCAACAACCGCAAAGGAAATTTCTATGAAACACTCAAAAATGCCGTAGAAGTTTATTTTCAAGAAAAAAAACTCTCTAAAACAGGCGATTGGCGTTTATTTTCTAAAACAATTATTCTGATTGGCTCTGCTATGGGGCTGTATATTTTGCTTTTGAGCAATATTCTGCCAGCTTGGGTAAGTATGCTGGGCAGTGCTTTGCTGGGCTTTATACTGGCAACTATTGGCTTCAATGTAATGCACGACGCCAATCATGGCAGTTATTCCAAAAGTAAAACACTCAACGAAATTTTAGGTCTTACAATGAATGCACTCGGTGGCAATGCTTTTATTTGGAAAATAAAACACAATATCACACATCACACCTATACCAACATAGACGGATTGGATGATGATATTGCCAAAAGCCCCCTGATACGAATGGCATCTACACAAGTTTGGAAACCTGCTCACCGCTTTCAGCACATTTATGTTTTCTTTTTGTATGCTATTAGCTCGTTTGCTTGGGTCTTCCTGACCGATATGCAAAAATACTTCAAACGTAAAATACACAATACCCCGATTAGCAAAATTCCGCTCAAAGAGCATATTATTTTTTGGTTCAGTAAAATTTTGTATATGGTATTTTATGTAGCAGTTCCTGTATATTTTGTTGGCTGGACTGCCTGGGCAATAGGTTTTGCTTTGATGCACATCGTAATGGGTATCACTTTATCGCTTACTTTCCAGCTTGCTCATATGGTAGAAGAAGTAGAACACGAACATTTTGTAACAGAAAGTGCTTTCATTGATTCCGAATGGGCAGAGCATCAGGTTCGTACTACTGCTAATTTTGCTACTCAAAGCAAGCTAATTTCTTGGCTATTGGGTGGTTTAAACTTTCAAATAGAGCATCATCTGTTCCCACGCATTAGTCACGTACATTATCCTGCTATCAGTAAGATTGTAAAAGAAGTTTGTGAAAGCTATGATATACCTTATTACGAAGCTCCTACGCTTTGGCATGCTGTTGTTTCGCATATTAAAACCATGAAAGCCTTTGGGAAAAAGCCTGTGCTGGTAAGTTGCTGATTAAATAGAAGTTTGCTTTGAGCTATTTGCTGGTTTGCAAATTTTACAACTCCTACTACTTTATCAATCTTAACAAAATGAAAAGTTGGATCTTGGTTTTGTGGTTTATTAGCAAATACATTCTCTTGCAGGCTCAGCAGACTTTCTTTACCATTCCTTCGGAAGAAATCACACATAAGGGTAAGCATTTTTATCAAGTGCAGAACAACTTTTGGCATTTGTATTCAACCCAAACTAAATTTGATTTTGGTTACGGCATAGGGCATCATTGGGAATTGGCTTCCAATTTGGATACCGATTTTTCTTGGAGAAAAAATGCTAAATTTTTGGCAGTAGAAGATACGCTGGGATTGGAAACTGTAACTCCTTTGTTGCTTTTTAATATGCAAAAAAGTATTCCCATCTTACCGCACCCCAAACTGCGTACTAACATCGGCACACAAATGGGTACAAATTTAGTTAATGATGGGCATTGGGCTTATACTTTTTACACAATGCTTGCCTCTGAATTTATGGAAGATTGGCATATCAATCTCGATGCTTACCTGGCTAACGATGCTTTTACGGGCAATGGCAAGAATTTAGGCATCTTTGCAGGAATTGAAATCCCTTTTAGTGAATGTTGGGCTTTGATGAGCGATGCCACCTTTGCCAATACTTCCAATTCCATAGCTTCTTTGGGAATTTCTTTCAATCCCACAAGCCGCATACAACTTTGCTTGGGAGGCATCATCACTACTCTTACTAATCCATTCAAACAAACAGGGATTATTTTCGGTTAGGATTTTTGGGATAAAAATGAAGAGTAATGACATTATGGGAAAAAATTATTTGCAGACAAGTTTATTTTTTATCATCCTGACTTTGTTGCTGACTAGCACACGACAAAGTTCCCCTCAATGGGGGTTTTTTGGGCACAAAAAAATCAATCGCTTGGCAGTATTTTGTTTGCCACCCGAAATGCTTCGGTTTTACAAACATTACATCAATTTTATTACAGAAGAAGCCGTAAACCCTGATGCTCGTCGATATGCCGTAGCAGGCGAAGCAGAAAAGCATTTCATAGATATTGATGTATATGATAAATTTTTCAATGATAGTGCTGTCTACAAAATGCCTCGCTATTGGAAGCAAGCCGTAGAACGCTTTACCGAAGATACATTACGAGCTTATGGTATTGTTCCTTGGCATATTGAAAAAATGAAACACGAACTTACAAGAGCTTTTGAACAAAGAGACACAAGGCGAATTTTACGCCTAAGTGCTGATTTGGGGCATTACATCGCCGATAGCAATGTACCTTTGCACACTACCGAAAACTACAACGGACAAAAAACAGGGCAAGTAGGCATTCATGGTTTTTGGGAATCGCGTTTGCCTGAACTTTTTTCACAAGACTATGATTTTTTTGTAGGAAGAGCCGAATATATTAAAAATACCCAACTGCGTGCTTGGGATTATGTTATCAATGCTCATAATGCACTAGATTCGGTGCTTCACTTTGAAAAAGAACTTACCCAAGAGTTTCCCGAAGATAAAAAATATGTTTTTGAAGAACGCAACAAAATTACGATACGTACCTACTCTCGTGAGTTTTCCAAAGCCTATCATGATAGGCTCAATGGGCAAGTTGAAAAACGCATGCGTGCTTCTGTCAAAGCTGTTGCCGATTTTTGGTACACAGCTTGGGTAGATGCAGGGCAACCTGATTTGAATAAGCTCATTGATGCTCTCTCTAATGAAGAATTAGAGAAAGAATTGGAACAAGAAAAAGAACAATGGAAACAGCAAAAATATCAAGTTCGTCCTCACGATAACGCCGCTTTTTGGCAAGGCGATGGCTACATAGAACATCATAGTTCTTGCTGTGTTGTGGCTCATCACAAACCCAAACAATTATTCTTTGGAAGCAATAAGATTTCTAAAATGCAAAAAAAATAGCATTCAGGGCTGAAATCGGCAGAAAAATACTTCCAAAATTGAAATTTTATTAGCCATTTTTTACTTTCGCTGCTTTCAGTAAAAAATATAAAAATTTGCTTGCTTTACAGATATTTATACTGCTGTATCTATTGCTTACTCTTTTAGTAGGTTATTGGGCCAGCAGACGAGTAAAAAATGCTCAAGATTTTGCTTTGGCAGGTAGAAATTTGCCTTTGGGCGTTTCGGTGGCGTGTTTGTTTGCTACTTGGTTCGGCTCGGAAGTGATAATGGGCGGCCCTTCGGAGTATGCTAAAAATGGGTTTTTGGGAATAATTGAAGAACCTTTGGGAGCGGTTTTAGCTCTAATTATCATTGGCTTTTTCTTTACAAGAAAATTGTATCGTTTGGGCTTACTAACCTTTGGCGATTTATTTGAAAAACGATATAATACACCAATTGCCTTCCTGAGCAGTCTGATAATGGTAATTACTTATTTTGGTTGGGTGGCGGCACAGCTCAAAGCACTTGGAGAAGTTTTGGAAAGTGTAATGGAGTTGCCCATTTTTACAAGTATGATAGTAGGAGCATTTGTAGTACTTATCTATACTTATATCGGTGGAATGTGGGCAGTTTCGGTTACGGATTTTCTGCAATCCTTCATTATTGTAGCAGGAATGATAGCGATTTGGTGGAATTTATCCGAGCAAATATCTTTGAACGAAGTACTTGCCAAAAGCCCTCCGAAATATTTTCAGATATTTCCCGAACGCAATTTTTCGGATATTTTAGCATATATTTCTGCATGGCTTACGTTAGGACTTGGCTCAATTCCTTCGCAAGATGTCTTGCAACGTATTCTTTCTGCAAAATCGGAAAAAGTTGCCGTAAAAGCCTCATTTCTTTCAGCAGGAGTGTATTTGCTGATTACGGCTATACCCCTTGTAATTACGCTTTATGCTCGCATTTTATATCCGAACCTTTTACAAGAAAATGCTGAAGCACTAATGCCTGTACTCGTGCTACAAATTGGCGGCTTAGGCGTGCAAATTTTATTTTTAGGAGCTTTGCTATCAGCAATTTTAAGTACGGCGAGTGGAGCTATTCTAGCTCCTGCCACAGTGCTTGCCGAAAATATACTTTTGCCCTTTATCAAAAACAAGACTGATAAAACGCTTTTGTGGCTTTTGCGTATTTCGGTGGTGATAATTACACTTCTCTCGCTTATTTTGGCAAATTTGGGTGAAAGCATTTTTGAACTTGCTAGTTTTGCGGCTTCATCGGGGTTGGTAACTTTGGTTGTACCTATTTGGGCGGCATTGTATCTCGAAAATCCTTCTCGTTTGGGGGCTATACTTTCAACATTCATAGGACTTATCGTGTGGATTGTTTGCTTAATTTTCCCCATAACACTTTTACCTGCGAATCTGGCAGGATTTTTGGCAAGTATTATAGGAATGGTTTTGGGTTCAATTTTTGAAAAGTTGAAAATTGCCCGAAGATAAAATAATGCTTGAATTTACGTGAATTTTTAGGAATTTTATTTTATTTTTGCCAAAAATTTGAACTAATGAAAACACTTTTGAAAAATCTTTGCCTAATTTTCGTTTCTGCGGCTATTGTATGGTCTTGTCATTCTGCTAACCAAGAAAAACAAAATGCTGAAAAAAAATATGATACGCCTACCAGTGGAAGTGTATATATTGCCGTAGATGATGCCTTTTACCATATCATTCAGCAACAGGCAAAAATGTTTATGAATGAATATGAGCAAGCACAAATCAATCTTGTAGTAACCCCCGAAGATAAAGCAGTGGCTTTACTTTTGCGTGATAGTGTCGATGCCGTCATTATCAGCAGAGATTTGAACAGCAACGAAAAAAAAGAAATTGAACGACAAAAAACCATTACACGTGCTTGGGTAAGCTATGTAGATGCTATCTCAATAGTGGTTAGCCCTACTATCAAAGATACGAGCATTAGCCTTTCGCAACTCAAAGATATTTTTACAGGAAAAATCAAGAATTGGAAAGAAATTAACCCACAAAACCCTGATAGTGAAATTGTTATTGTATTAGATAACGCCAATTCGAGCAATCATAATTTTTTGAAAAATAAATTTGAAATTGCTGACATTAGCAAGCTGAAAATCTTTGGCACAAAATCTAATTTGGCTATTATAGACCAGGTTGCCAAAAGAGAAAATGCTTTGGGAGTTGTGGGTTTTAGCTGGATAAGCGAAGATAACGAAGCCAATCAGAAACGCTTGGCAGGCGTAAAAATTTTACCCGTACAAGATAGCACAGGAAAGGCTTATTTTGCTTCGCAAACCAATTTGGCACAAAATCTCTACCCACTTTCAAGAGAAGTGTACAGCATTGTGAAAAATAACCGAATAGGACTTTCGTATGCTTTTATGAGCTTTCTGGGACAAGAAACAGGACAAAGAATTTTTCTAAAAGCAGGACTTTTGCCCAAGAAAATCCCTACGCGTGAAGTGGAAATTATTACACGAAATTTGGAAGTTAAATAGTTTTCAAACCATAAAATTCAAACACAAATGAAAAAAATTAGTCTATTGGCTCTAGCTTTTATTTTCAGCTATGTGTTGCAGGCTCAAAGTATCCAGCAAGGCTTGCAATATATGGATATGGAGCAGTTTAGCTCTGCCAAGAAAGTTTTTGAACAACTTGTAAGTAGCAAACCTACTGCCGAACATTATTACTATTTGGGTTATTTTTACGCAAAAACAGCTGAAGCCGACCAAGCCCAAACACAATTTGAGAAAGGTTTGCAGGCAGATAAAAAATTCTCTTTAAATGAAATTGGGCTTGCAGAAGTAAAACTAATGAAAGGTGATAAAGCAGGTGCAAAAGCTATTATTGATGAAGTTATTAAGAAAACCAAGTCCAAAGACTACAATGTGCTTTTGCGTGCTGGCGAGGCATATATCAGCCACAATCCACCCAACCAAGACCCCTTTGAAGCTATCAAGATTTTAGAAGAGGCTATCAAACACAAAAACGTTACCGAAGATGCCTATATTTTTCTTGGAGATGCTTACAAACTTACTCAAAAGCCCGAAAATGGACCTAAAGCTATTGCTAACTACGACTTTGCGAAGGCTAAAAGTAATAACAAAAGTGGAAAAGCTCTCACTAAACGTGTAGAATTTAATTTATTTGGTAAAAACCCCGATTACACCGAAATATTGAAAGAATATAAAGAAATTATGCATGTGGCTCCTGATTATACTCCTATCTATCGTAAAATTGCTGAATTATACGCCAAAGCAAATAAATTAGATAGTGCCATAGCCTATTACGATAAGTACATAGCTCGTTCCGAAAAAAGTGATGAAATACGTTACAGATATGCCATATTTTTGTATAAAACTGGAAAGTATGAAAAAGCCTTACAGGAGCTAAAAGCCATAGAAGATAAAGTAAAATATCCTGAATTTAACCGATGGATGGCTTATGCTCTGCAAAAAAATGGCAAAACTGCCGAAGCTCAAAATTATATGAATAAAGTTTTGCAATCGGGTATTAAACTATTTTCTACTGACTATGAGTGTTTAGCAGATATTGCTTTCTCTAACAAAAATTATGATGAAGCCTATGATTATCTCCGTAAAGCTTACGATTTAAATCCTGATGATGAGGAAAGCATTTATTATATTCGCCGCATAGCCGATTCGCTATACAGCCAAAAAAGATATACCGAAGCCGGAAAGACTTTTGAAGAGATAATTGCTAAAAACAAACTCAACAAAAAGCAGTTTGGCATAGAAAACTATTTGTTTGCAGGCTATTCGTATATGCTTAGCAAGGAAAACTACGAAAAAGCTGATGAAATCTTTGCACAAGGGTTTCAAAAATATCCCGATTATCTAAAATTTTTGATTTACAGAGCCAACAACCGCTTATCGCAGAATAGTAACGACATCAACGACAAGGCTCTTGCCAAAGAACCTTATGAAACATATCTTGCTGAAACAAACAAACTCATTGAAAAGGCACAGGATAAAGAAAAAGAGCTTACAAAATATCGTAAAGACCGTGCTTCTGCTTACAACTACTTGATGGGATACTACTATGCAAAAAAAGATTTGCCCAAAGCCAAAGAGTTTGCCAAAAAAATTGTTGATGAAAAGAATGATGGCGATATTTTGAAAAAAGCAGAGGAATTGCTCAAATTGAAAGCTATTCCTGAAACTAAACCTGCTAATAATACCAAAACTGCACCCAAAACAGGTGAAAATAAAATCAAATAGTCTTCTCTCTTTTGAATTTTACTGTAAATTTTCTCTCATAAGGGGAAAATTTACAGTAAAATTGCTTTGTTTATGCTGTAATTTGGTATTATTTAATACTTGTAACGCTCAAAAAACTACCGAAAGCTCCAAAATAAACTACATGCAGGCATTAGAAAAACAACTGCAAAAGGTAGAACAAGAAATCTCGCAAAATCCGAGCAAAAATCAGTTATTGCTTCAAAAAGCCTACATCTTAGATAGCTTGCAAAATTATTTGGACGCACTAGAAACAATTAACATTTTTTTACGCAAAGAGCCCCAAAACATAGCAGGATATTATTTGCGAGCCAAAGTTAAAATCAAACTAAAAGATGAATCAGGGGCTATCAATGATTTCAATAAAATTCTTTTTCTTGACCCTAACGAGACAGAAGCCCACTTTCAACGAGGGCTTTTGCGTTTACAGTTCAAAGATACCTCAGGAGCATGCTGGGAGTTTCGTAAAGCCAAAGATTTGAAACATATCCGAGCAATGGAAAACTACCGAAAATTTTGTCAAAAAACTAATTGATAACCAATTTCTTGTGAACGACACTGCCTCCGATTTCCAAAGTGATTACATACAATCCTTTGGCAAAACCTCTTACATCTAAAATTTCCTCATTGTAACCCTGACTTACAAGACCCATTTTTACAACAGACTTTCCGAGCATATCTGTTATTCTGAAAGTTACTTCACCGCTATTGGGGGCAGTAAAGGCTATTTTTACCTCATCTTGGGCAGGATTAGGATAAGGCTCATACACAAACAAACGATTAGAAAGATTGAAGCATTTTCGATTATCTGAAAGGTCAATATCTTGTACCGAAGGTTTAGGCAAAACCTTCACGCAAAAATACTTTGATTTGGCTATAATTTCATCGGAAATGACAGTTTGCAGAGTATAGTCTACGATTTCACCTCTTGCTACAGTAGAAGTGTACGTTTCGATGAAAGTAGTATCAGCCATTTCAACAAAAATTTGCAAATTATTTAATAAGGTATTTCCTTTGTTTTCCAAAGTAAGTTTGATTTGTTCGTTTTCAAAATATAATTCATTGAGACTTATATTGGGCTTGAGTGTTCCTACTCCTACAATCTGACTAAATGAACTTTCACAATTATTAGCACTGATAGCTTTGAGGCTTACCAGATACTCGCCTGCTTTCGAGAAAGTGTGAGTGGGTTGAGGTAAAAAAGAAGTATTACCATCGCCAAAATTCCATTCGTAACTAGTAGCCCCTGAAGTAAAATTGTTGAATTGTACCTTCAAGGGGTTATCCAGAAAACGTTGGGTTGTGAAAATAATAGCGGGAGCATCAAAAACAGGGATATTTTCAATGGTGAAAGTATTGATGCAGTTGTTGTTATTTTTTACTTGCAGGGTTACATCATAAAAGCCGCCTTGTTGGAAGGTGATGGTAGGGTTGGCTTCGGTGCTGGTGCCGTGTCCTTCAAAAAACCATAGATATTCGGTAGCATTAGTTGCCGAGCTAATAAATTGCACAGGCACCCCTGCACAAATATTGAATGGAAAGCTAAAAGAAACCGTAGGATTATCTAATACTTGAATACTCTTGGTAGTGCTATTCGTACAGCCCGCTGAATCTTGTACAGTAAGTGTGATATTGTAAGTTCCTGCAGTATTGTAGATTTTGCTTGGGTTCTGAAAAGGGGAATAAGTGCCGTCGCCAAAATTCCAATAAAATCCTGTGGCAGCGTGAAAAGGGACATTCGTATAAGTTGAAAAATTTTCAAAATTGATGACTTGCCCTACACAAGTAGTGGCAGGAGCTTGAAAATCAGCCGTTACTCCACCTGATACCCTAACCACTTTACTAATACTATTGACACAACCATTAAGGTTGTTGACAGTCAAAGTTACGGTATAATTCCCCGGACTACTATACGTATGCGTAGGAGGATTTTTGAGTGAAGAAGTACTGCTATCGCCAAAATCCCATTGCCAAGAAAGTACATTGCTATCGCTACCGATAGAAGTATTATTAAAAACTACTGCCGAACCTATACAAACATCATTTGCCACGAAATTAGCTACTGTTGTTGTAGGATTGATATTTACGTTTCCTGTATAAATTTGTACTATGTTTCCTGTACTATTTTTTACTTGTAAAGAAACAGGGTGTGTAACAGCATCACGATAACGAATATTTGTAGGGTTGTACGCATTAGAAAAAGAAACATTCACTCCACATTTACGCTCGAAATCTATACGAAAAATTTGGTTTGCGTAAAAGTTAGCTCCTACAAATATATTTTTGCCTTTGTACTCTATAAAATCCATACCATAGATATCCCTAAAATTAGGATTAGACGTTATGGCACCTAAAAAAGTATTGACAACAGGATTGTTTGTGATACTATTACCATAGTAGCTTCTTTGCAATTTTCCTGTATTATCCATAGTAATAGCGTAATATTCACCATTTTCAGAAGAAATTTTTACACTGGTTGCTGTTCCAAATCCGGAGGAGCTATAAGGTTCATCAACAACAGAGGGACTATTATTTAAGCCATTATCAAAAATGATATGTTTATTACCTGCTAATGATGCAATGAGTAAGTTCCATACGCCACAATCATTGATTACATCCATATTTCTAGGATTTGAAATAGTCAGGCTTATGTTGTTAATGATGTTTGTAATAGAAAAATTATTATTCAAACTGGTTCCAATATCAACTACTGCAATAGAGTTAGCATAGTAGCCTGATACCAACAGGTAATAATTTCCTGCGTCTTTGATAAGTTTTACGGTAGCAGTGTAAGTGTAAGTAGGGGCTAAACTACCCATAAAACTCGCCGAGGGTGTATTCTTAATTGATGTTCCAAAATTGAGACGAATAAATTGATTAGCAATATAATTACAAGTTATACCATACCAAATACCTGATGTCTCATCTTTTACGATTTCTAAGTTCCAAGGGGTACTTAAAACACCCAAATTACCTAAATTATGAATAAGTTGTGGAGGATTTTGAGGGTTATCGCCTAAATCAATGCGATATAAACGAGAAGTAAGGTAAGCTATCACAAATAGATAGTAATCTCCATCTTCGCTTACCAATACACTTTGCCCCAATCCTTCATTAGCAATCATACCTGAAAGAAAAGTTACCTGTGGAGTAGCTTCCATATCTCTATCGCACAAATCCCATTCATAGCTAAACCCCGAAGCATGAGGATTAACGAAATTGAGATTTTCGTCAGGACAGATAAGAGCAGGTAAGCCAAAAGTATTTGTACTCGTAGGAATACACTGACCAAGTGCCTCTTGAAGTATCGGAAAAATTGTAAGTAAAATGCAAAAAAATTTCATAGTGAAAATCTTTTTTATTTATACTTTGTACTCAACAAAAGTAACTATAATCTTTCTTTCTAACAAATAAAATTTCACTCTGAACTTTCAAATAAAATAAATTTACTATTTTCGGCCCTAAATTAAAAAATTGAATGTTCGATGCAGTTGTTTCGGGCTTTGGAACAGGGATAGTTTTAAGCTGTATGCTTGGAACAGTATTTTTTGCCCTTATCCAAAACAGTATAGATTTCGGTTATAAAAGTGGTATTTTCATAGCTTCGGGAGTGGTGTTTTCAGATATATTTTATATTTCGGCGGCTATGGCGGGTACGAGTTTTTTGCCCGATACGCCTCAAATGCCTTTTTACATTAGTCTGGTAGGGGGCTTGCTTTTACTGGGTTTGGGAGTCAGTAGTATATTTAGAAAAAAAGTAGAAATCAAGCCCCAAAAAACACGTTTAGGAAATGCTTTGTACTATTTTGGGCAAGGATTTCTGCTGAATGTACTCAATCCAGTGAATTTCTTTTTTTGGGTAGCTATTGTAGCTCATTTACAAACAGAAAAATACTTTACTTTCAACTTGCAAATTGTTTTTTTTATCTTTTGCCTACTTGCAATTTTCCTGACAGAAGTAGGTATTTCTTTTTCGGCTTCGCGGCTTCGCAAGTTATTTACACCGCTTATTATGCAACGATTTAATCAGATTTCAGGAGGTATTTTTGTGAGTTTTGGTATAAAATTACTCATTGACGCTTTCACCAAGTATGCCTAAAAATTTTCAAAAAATCTCTTTTAAAAAATCTTTTCCGCAAGTATTGCCTTACAGTTTACGAGGCAAAATTTGGCTTATTGTTTTGAAAATATTTTTTGGTTTTTTCAGAATATGGAAAGGCAAACAATGGCGAACGCCTCTTGCCAACTTTGAAGAAAATCC
The DNA here is from genome assembly GCA_938002655.1 of uncultured Cytophagales bacterium. Classification (GTDB taxonomy): domain Bacteria; phylum Bacteroidota; class Bacteroidia; order Cytophagales; family Thermonemataceae; genus Raineya. Next base: position 99,099 of record CALLAC010000003.1, on the reverse strand, counting down.
ACCTTTTTGCACTCGTGAGGATATATTTTTTTTAGGTTACAAATATTACTTCCAAACGCCAGTTTATTTCCCAAACTCTACAATAGAGCATTTTACAAAGCAAAAGATTCGATTTTCTCTACCTGAAAATTTTGTGCCGCAAAATACAATTACGCTTTCGGTGGGTGGAGATTTAATGCCTTATGCTTGGATACAAAAAGACTACACTCAACACCTTTGGAATGAAGTGGGTGAGTTCTTTTTTAACGGGGATATTGTTTTTGCCAATTTGGAAACACCTATTCACTTGCAAAAATCAGCTTCACTCGTTCCCGAAGTGATGATAACAGATATGCTTTTCAATGCTAATATCGAAATGTTTGAAATTTTCAGTGGAAAGCCGCATTTCAAAGGTTATGACATTCTTTCTACCGCTAATAATCATAGTTTGGATATGGGTGAAGAGGGTATCTGCAAGACAATTGAATTCTTGGAAAGTCAGAAAGTTAGTTTTACAGGCACAGCACGCAATTGGAAAGAACGTGATAATTTCCCAATCTTAGAGCGAAAAGGTATTAAAATTGCTTTCATTGCCTATACATATTCGCTGAACAGAGAAGTTTTGCCCAAAGGTAAAGAATATTTGGTCAATTACGAAAGGCTCAATTTAGCTGATTGCAGTCTGAAAAGATTACAAAAAGATGTAGAAAACGCCCATAAACGTGGCTCCGACTTGGTTATTCTTTCATTACATACAGGAAATGCCTATCAGATGTATCCTTCGGAGCATACCATCAAGATTTTTCACCGAATTTTTGACGAGTGTGGTGTAGACATTATCTTGGGAAGCCATCCACACAATCCGCAACCTATGGAAATATACGACTTTACTTGTCCTTTCACACAACAAAAGAAACAGGGCTTTGCCATTTATTCGCTTGCCGATTTTGTAGCCTACGATATTTTTGTTTGGGATAGACTTATTCCGCTACTAAAATTGCATATCACAAAAGGTTTCTGCCGAAAAAAAATGCATACTCAACTCAGCAGAGTGGAGATATTACCTACTTATTTATGGGGAAGCAAAACAGGCAAAAAGGAACTTCGCTTCCTGAATTTAGAGCGGTTGGTAGAGCAAATTCAAAAAAACGAAGTTCCTGCATTTATGAGCAAAAAATGTGTAAAAGAAGCTATGCACCTCTATGAACTATGGCAAAAATTATTTGCTAATAAACTTGATTAGTTATTTACTATTACCATTTTTGGGTAAAATCATTTTCAGAAGTGAAGTCAGTTCATCTTTAAGGTCTTTACGATGAACAATGAAATCTAAAAAGCCATGTTCCAAAACAAATTCAGCGGTCTGAAAGCCCGAAGGTAAATCTCTACCGATAGTTTCACGAATTACTCTTGGTCCTGCAAAGCCAATCAAAGCATTCGGTTCAGCAATATTGAAATCACCTAGCATTGCAAAAGAAGCAGTAACTCCTCCTGTGGTGGGGTCGGTAAGTAGGGAAATATAAGGCAACCCTGCCTTATCTAACAGAGCTAATTTAGCGGCAGTTTTTGCCATTTGCATCAGCGAAAATCCAGCTTCCATCATTCGAGCTCCACCTGAACGAGAAATGATAAGCAAGGGCAAATATTTTTCAATGCAAAAATCTATGGCTCGAGCAATTTTTTCCCCTACTACTGAGCCCATCGAGCCGCCAATAAACTCAAAATCCATGCAACCAATAACAATCTCAATGCCATTCATTCTACCATGAGCCGTGCGAATAGCATCTTTTAAGCCTGTTTTGCGTTGAGCTTCAGCAATACGTGTAGGATAATCTTTGCTATCAACGAATCTCAGCGGGTCGGCAGAAGTCATATTCGGATTGAGCTCTGTAAATTCGTTGTTATCAAAAAGTATTGCAAAATATTCAGTCGAACCGATTTTCTCATGATAGTTGCAGTTGAGGCAGGTATAATAATTGGACTGTAGCTCACGTGTAAGCATTACTTTTTTGCAAGAAGGACATTTATACCAAAGCCCGTCAGGCGATTCCTTTTTTTGCGAGGTAGGGGTCTGAATGCCTTTTTCTTGTCTGATAAACCAACTCATTTTGCTTATATTTATGTTGTGCGGTGCAAGTTACAAAATTTCTAAAAACGTAAAAGTAGCTAATCCAAGAAAGAAAGAATATTGACTAAAATCAGCAAAACTTTTTTGTATCAAATTTATTTTTTTCCTAATTTTGCTCAACCTTATGCAGAAAACTTGAAATCATTTATTCCCATAGTGCTTCTTTCAGCTGTTTTTTTACAACCCTTGCAAAGTTTTTGGGTAAGGATTTCTTTTGAGCTCAACAAAACTTACATTGCAAAAAATCTTTGTGAAAATCGCTTCAAACCCGAATTGCAATGTGGTGGTAAGTGTTATCTGATGAAAAAACTTGCTGAAAAACAGAAGCAAGAAAAAGAAACTCAAAAAGAACGAAGTGAATCATTTTCGTTTGTTTCGTATAATCAAGAATTACCTACTTTTCTTTTTAATCAAGCCTTTGTAGAAATTTCTAATAAACAGTTGGGCTATTATCTAGAATTAGCCTTTGCACAAGAATATCTCTTTGATATTTTTCACCCACCTCGCTTATAGTCCTCTCTCAACGATGAAATAGCTGAATCATTTTCTTTTTCCAGTTGAAAAAGAGCCGATTTTTGTTTGAAAAAACTCATTTAAAAAAATGCAAATCTCTAAAATTGAGAATAGGAAGCAATATCCTAAACTCTCACGCCTGTATTATGTAGACGCACAAGGTCGCTTGTGTAAGCGGCAAAGCCGAATAGAAAAACTCTTCACTAAAATACTATTGATTTTCAAGGTTTTGCCTGTGTTGGTTTCGTTTGTTCTTATCAGTTTGACAATCGTTGAGATAGCTTGTTTTATTAAGCTCTATGAAATAATGCAAGCCCCTACCGAATATCAAACTGATCTGAAAATCTATGTTTCTTTGCTACTTTTGATTGGTAGCATTGTATTTTTTGGTGTACGGATAGGACTTTTTTTCGCCGACAAACACATTCAAGAAAATCAAAATTTTTACAAAACTCATAAACCTAAAAATTTATGATACAAAAGGCTTCAATTTTAATGTTCTTGATGAGCTTTGCGTATTTCTTGCAAGCTCAATCCATTTGGGATAAATGGAAAGAACTCAAAGAATTCCATGTCGTAATGTCCCAAACTTTTCACCCTTCGGAACAAGGCAGTTTAGAGCCTATCAAAAAACGAAGTAGTGAAATGGCTGAAAAAGCCAACATACTGGCAAAATCAACCATTCCGCAAGAGTACAACACGCCCAAAATCAAAACGGCTGTAAAAAAATTACAAAAAGGTAGCAAAGAATTAGATGCTTTCATTAAAAATTCAAAGGCTTCTGACGAAGCCATCAAACAAAAACTTTCAACTTTACACGATGTATTTCATGAAATTGTAGGACTTTGTAAAAACGAAAATCATTAGCAATTTTTTTCTTTTCACTAAAAACCCTAAATATCTACTCGTATGAACAAATTAAAGCTAAAAATCGGTATTTTAATGCTTTCTGTGGGCTTTTTTGCTTGCAAAAAACAGCATGAGCACTCTGAACCTGCCCCTGACCCTAACAAAAAAGGTTCAGCAGAAGTATATTTTGATAATTTCGTAGGTACGCAAGAATTTCGATTGAATACTACCTACACTAACTCTACTACTGGTGAGAGTTTCAAGCCAACAATGCTAAAATACTTTATTAGCAATATCCAACTAAAAACAGCGAATGGAACTGTTTATACCGTACCGCAAATGGAAAGCTATTTCCTAATCAATGCCGAAGACCCTGCAAGTAAAAAGTGTATCATTAACAACATTCCCGAAGGAGATTATAGCGAGATTAAATTTCTTGTGGGAATAGATAGTCTAAGAAACACTAAACCTGTTGAAGAAAGAACAGGAACATTGGATATTGCAGGAGCGGCGGCAGGTATGTATTGGAGCTGGAACAGTGGGTATATCTTTGTAAAATTTGAGGGCGAGTCTCCTCAATCTACTGCGGCAGGTAATAAATTCCGTTACCACATTGGAGGATTTGGCGGTTACAGTTCACCTACTATTAATTGTATTCGTCAAGTAAGTATAGAATTTGGAAATGACCGCCTCAAAGTGCGTCAAGGAAATACTCCTTCCCTACATTTAATCGTAGATTTTCTCAAATTCTTCAATGGAGGTTATCAACTAAAAATTGCTGATTACCATACGGTAATGTTTAGCCCGGCAACAGCAACCATAGCAGTGCAGATTGCCAATAATTACCAAAATATGTTCAAATACGACCATATTCACGATCATGGTCACTAAAAACATATCAGAAGCCTTGCACTGCACAGGCAAGGCTTCTTTGATTTTTTTCAGAATTCCAAAAATGGCAAAAATGCTATGAAAAAAGCCCTTACTTTTTTGGTTTTACTCTCGATATTAGTAAACTGTCAGCGTAATGTAGAACCCGAAATTCGTTTTCAAAAACCTGCTCATTTTCCTGAACCTCACTATGATTTTTCTTACAACCCTGTCACTACGGCAGGCTTTCAACTCGGGAAAAAGCTTTTCTTCGATGGTATTTTGAGTCGTGATGGCTCGATTAGCTGTGGCAGTTGCCATATTCCAAGTTCGGCATTTACCCAACACGGACACGACCTCAGCCACGGTATTGATGATAAACTCACCCTTCGCAACGCTCTACCCATTATGAATTTAGCTTGGCAAAAAGAATTTTTCTGGGACGGCGGCGTCTTTCATCTAGACCTTTTCGCTATTGCTCCTATTGAAGCTGACAATGAAATGGACGAAACTATTACAAATGTGCTCGAAAAACTCCGCAGGCATCCTCAATATCCTCAACTCTTTCAAAAAGCCTTCGGTACACCCGAAATTACACTTGATAGATTTCTCAAAGCTCTCTCTCAATTTCAACTAATGGCAATTTCGGCAAATTCTAAATACGACCAATATAAAAAAGGGCTTACTCAACTTGATGCACAAGAGCTGGCAGGCTTACAAATTTTTCAGCAAAAATGTGCTTCTTGCCACAAAGGCGAACTCTTTACCGATAACACTTATCGCAACAACGGATTGCCTATTCGAAGATTTATGCTCAATGGGATTGATACCATTGACACAGGCAGAAACAGAATTACTTTGAATGAGCAAGACAAATTCAGATTCAAAGTGCCAACTCTACGAAATGTAGAAGTTACACGCCCCTATATGCACGACGGCAGATTTCGTACACTTGAACAAGTGCTTGAACACTACAGCCAAGGCGTACAAGATAGCCCTACTCTCGACCCATTACTCAAACAAAACGGACAGCTCGGAATCCCTCTTTCCCAAGATGAAAAAGATAAACTTATTGCTTTTCTAAAAACACTCACCGATGAAGAATTTCTCAGAAACAAACTTTTTCAACAAGAATAAAAAACCATATTTTATGAAAATACTTTCATCATGCCTGATTTTCGTGCTTTTTTATGCTCAGCTGAAAGCTTGCGAAATCTGTGGTTGTGGAGTAGGAAATTATTATTTAGGTTTAATGCCTCAGTTCAATAAAAATTTTGTTGGCTTACGATATCGAAGCCTACGATTTGAGTCTCATCTAAACTCTCGTATCTTACGCACTCGGGAGTATTTTCATACTACCGAACTCTGGGGGCGTTTTTATCCTGTATCTAAATTGCAAGTACTAACATTTTTGCCTTATTCGTTTAATTATCAGACGGATATCAATAATAAGCAGAAAAATCTGCAAGGATTTAATGATATAATGTTTCTTTCCAGCTATAACATTTTTCAATCGCAACGGATGTATCAAGATACCATTCCTCGTCAGTGGAAACATAGCATATGGTTGGGAGGAGGCTTGAAAGTACCCACAGGCAGATATAATTTCAACGACAACGACGCCAACCAAGTTGCTAATCCTAATTTTCAGCTTGGTTCAGGTAGTTTCGATTTTGTTTTGACAGCTTTTTACAATTTGCGTTACAAAAAATTCGGTTTCAATCAAGATATTGCATACAAAATCAATACTAAAAACGCTCATAACTATCGTTTTGGCAATCGGCTGAGCAGTAACTCAAATGTTTTTTATGTACAACAATTCAAAAAAAACTTTGCTTTAATGCCTTATACAGGTATTTACTACGAATTTTCTGCCAAAGATATACGTGAAAATCGAACCATTATGGAAACAGGAGGAAACTTACTAGCAGGTAATTTGGGGCTTGATGTGTATACCTTTAAAAAAATTACTACAGGGTTCAATATGCAAATTCCATTACAGCAAAAATTAGGCAATGGAGAATTTCGTAGCGAAAATCGTTGGAATGTTCATTTTTCTGTGTTGTTCTGAAAGATAGCAAAGCCTTCATTGCTGAAATGAAGGCTTCATGAAAGTAATTGGTCAGGTATTGTAAATTTTGCTACAAATTGCCTCTAACGGCTTGCTCACGCTCAATGGCTTCGAAAAGTGCTTTGAAGTTGCCTTTCCCGAAAGAAGTAGCTCCTTTGCGTTGGATAATCTCATAAAAAAGGGTAGGACGATCTTCCACAGGCTTGGTGAAAATTTGCAACAAATAGCCCTCCTCATCTCTATCTACCAAAATATTGAGTTCTTTTAGCTTTTGGACATCTTCATCTATTTTGCCTACTCGTTCGTAGAGGTCATCGTAGTAATTATCAGGTACATACAAGAAATCTACACCACGGCGGCGAAGTTCACTTACAGTATGAATAATATTTTCAGTTTCTATGGCGATATGTTGAACACCAGGACCTTTGTAAAAGTCTAAATACTCTTCAATTTGTGATTTTTTTCTGCCTTTGGCAGGTTCATTGATAGGAAACTTGATATATCCTGTGCCATTTGCAACTACTTTGGACATGAGTGCAGAATATTCCGTAGAGATATCTTTATCATCAAAAGTTACAAGCAATTTGAAGCCCATTACTTTCTCGTAAAATTCTACCCAAGTATTCATTTTGCCGAGTTCTACGTTGCCAACGCAATGGTCAATATGTTTTAAGCCGATAGGTTCGATTTTCATTATACTTTTGGCAGGTGCGTAACCAGGCATGAAAGGACCTTTGTAATTTTTGCGTTCTACAAACGTATGGATAGTTTCGCCGTATGTATGAATAGCAGAAATCACTACTTCACCGAATTCATCTTTGAGCTTTTTAGGCTCAAAAGCTGATTTAGCTCCGCGACTCATTGTTTCGTAATAAGCTTTTTCGGCATCATCTACCCATAAAGCAAGTACTTTTACGCCATCGCCGTGCTTATATACGTGTTGGGCAATTTCGCTTTCAGGAAACATCGGAGCGGTAAGTACAAAGCGAATTTTGTTTTGTTGCAATACATACGAAGTTCTATCACGTACTCCTGTTTCGGGTCCCGCATAAGCTACAAGCTCAAAACCAAAAGCGGCTTGATAGAAATAGGCGGCTTGTTTGGCATTGCCCACATAAAATTCAATGTGGTCTGTTCCAAGAATAGGCAAAAAATCTTCCATAAAAGTAAATTTTTTATGTTCAAGAAAAGTATAAAAAACCTTGCACGAAAATAAGATTTTTTTGCATTTTTTCCAAAAGCATTTATCAGCGTTTTGGCAAAGATTTTTAATTTTGCAAGCGAAAAAATTACTTTTATGCCAAAACCATTTATTGTAGGTATTACAGGAGGCAGTGCTTCGGGTAAAACCTCTTTTTTGAAAAGTTTGCTCAATGCTTTTTCAGAAGAGGAAGTCTGTCTTATTTCACAAGATAACTACTATCGCCCACGCGAAGAGCAACCCCTTGATGAGAATGGCGTGCACAATTTTGATTTGCCTGAATCTATAAATGCTTACGAGTATGCTCGCGATATTCAGAAACTTCGTAACGGCGAAATAGTATATCGTTTGGAATATACCTACAACAACCCCGATATAGTACCTAAAACGCTGATTTTTAAGCCTGCTCCTATTATTATTGTAGAAGGGATTTTCGTGTTTTACTTCAAAGAAATTGCAGAACTTCTAGATTTAAAGATTTTTATTGATGCCAAAGAACATATCAAGCTCAAACGCCGTATTCATCGCGACCAAGTAGAACGCGGCTACGACCTTTCTGATGTGCTGTATCGTTACGAAAAGCACGTTGCTCCTACTTATGAGCGTTATATCGAACCTTTTAAAAACGAAGCAGATATCATTATCCCTAACAACAAACACTTTCATAAACCTTTGGAAATGCTTGTGAGTTATTTGAAAAACAAAATTCAACAAAAATGAAAAAAGCACTCTGGGGACTTGCCTTGCTTATCTTTTTTGCTTGCTCCAAGCTACAAGAACCAACTGAAAACATCAATTATTACTACGATTTAGAAGCCTTTTTACGAAAACTATACACCCAAAAAGAGCAAGTTTTTCTTAAAACTACTATTACTGAAAAGCAAAAACAGCAGAAAAGAGTTGCAAATATTCGTTGGGAAAAAGAGTTGGCATTCTTTGAGCAAGCAAACATCAACAAATCGTCTTTCAGAGGCTTATATGATGAGCACAAAGTGCAAAAAGGTGATACAATTATCTTGCAATATCAAGCCAAAAGTAATGAATTGAAAGTAAAGTTTTTGGAGATAAAATTTGATAAAAGCCAAAATCCCTGTCAAATCAGAGCATTTTTGCAAACAGAAAATTTTTTGTACGCATCAGAAAAAGAACTAAATTTGCATTTGGAAGCAGAAAAGATTTTACGATATAGTATTAAAGGCAAGCAAAAAATGATTTTTGCCAAACCCGAAAATTTTGAAATTTATGCCGAAAAAATATGATTATCCCCAAACGTAAAGCCTCTGACTATCAGCGTCCTGAAATTGTGAATGAATTTGATGAAATTCACAAATACATTCAAGAAAAACGTACGCTGCGTGAAATTCAGATAATAATGGAAGGCAGAATGAGCAAAGAAGCTATTGAAAAGCTCTATATTCGGGTACTTAAAGAGTTGCGTCGTGCCAAAGACCGTCAACGGGGGCTTATTATCATAGGATTTATTTTTTTGAGCCTTGGCTTGTGGCTTTCGCTCCGCAATATTTCTAACATTTTGCACCAAATGAGTATCAAAACAGGTGATGAAAATTTTTACGTAAAAAACTCTTTTTTTGAATTTGCTCACCCTTTCTGGTTACTAATTTTTGGCACAATGGTAGTAAGTGGCTTGATCTTGCTACTAACTAATCTTTTCCAAAAGCCAAGAATTTGAATTTACTCGTACATATGCACAATTTTTTCTAATTGCAAAGCCAAATTTTGCAAAATTTTCCTACTCTCTTTCATGTTGGCTTCAACAATTTCGGCTAAATGTGCAGGCACAAAAATATTGGTTTTCAGATGATTAAGCTCTTCGGGGGCATCTTCTTGCAATCGTTTTTGCTGATTTTGGATATAATTTTTTAGCTCTTGAGCTTTTTCGTTCCAAAATTTTGCTACCAAACTATGGGGCTTTTTCTTGATGTATTCTGTTTTTTCTCGTTCCAAAGTTTTGATTTTCAGGGGTATCACTTGCGAATTATGTAAGATTTCAATAGTATGCTTTTGTAAAGCAAGTTTTGCCTGAATTTTATTGACAAGATTGTGGGACGTATCAAACAAACTGATAGACTTCCATTCTTCTACGTTCAATTTTACAAAATCTGATTTTTTAATAAGATTACCTTCGAAATAGTTACGAATGTTGAGAATTTCTAAAAATTCAGTATCTACCGATTGCATTTCTTCTACCACAACTTGATGAGGAATTAGGGTTTCATTGCGAACCTCTTGCTCAAACTCTTGTAATTCGCGGCTCAAAGCCCCTAAATTCAGCGTAAGATGATAGCCGTGTTCTCTGATAATTTCTGAAAGCATTTGAAAAATGGCAGGAATTTGTTCGGGTATACTCCAAAGACAATGCACCATCAGGAAACAATCCATTAAATCGACTTGCTTGCGTTCATTCAAGAAAGCAGAAGTACGCAAAAGACGAATAATTTTTTTCCAACGGCGGTCATACACCAAAATCTGTGGGTTGTGATACTCGTTGTATTCATCAATTTTATGTTTTAAAATTTGTATCACATTAAGCACTACCTCAGGAACGTCTATATCTTCAATTTCAGCAGACCATTCCCCCAACTCAACTTCATTTAATTTGAGTTCGGCAGGTACTGTATCGGCATAAGCATCTTTGTTAGAAGTTATCATTTGCAAAAAACTTTGTGGGTTACGAATTTCTGAAACTTGTAAGCGTATCAGAAATCTATCCCACAATGCATCCAATCCCTCGCCTAATTGGGGCAATTCGTTAGAGGCTGAAATAATACAACGAATATGTACTTGTAGTTCTTGTTCGCCGTTTCGGTAAATTTTTTCATTAAGAATAGTAAGCAAAGTGTTCTGAATGGCGGAACTTGCCTTCCAAATTTCATCTAAAAATACTATATTGGCATCGGGCAAATATTTTGTTGTAATACGTTCGTACTTATCTTCTTCTTTGAGCTTGCGAATGGAAATTGGTCCGAAAATTTCATCGGGAGTGCTAAAACGGCTCATCAGATACTCAAAAGATTTACCTTCGTAAAAAGCATATTTGAGCTTACGAGCTAAAAGACTTTTGGCAACCCCAGGCGGGCCAAGCAAAAAAATACTTTCACCGCTTACTGCTGCAAGCAAACCCAAAGCCAAAATATCATCTTTATCAAAAATACCTTCGGCAAGGTGTGCAAGAAGTTTTTTTATGCGTTCTTTGCGTTTCATAGCTTTTTTTGTTTTCTTGTAAAACACAATCCGAACCTACAAGGCTCGGATTGTGCAACCTAACTAATCAAAAACTTACAATTATGAAAACTAACACTATAACTACCAAGTTTGTAAAAGGTTTCAATTTCTTGTAATTATTTACATTCAAAAATTTGAATAATTGCTATTTCGCTATTTAATGTTTTTATCTCTCATTCTTTATGTGTTTTCTAAAATCATATTTCTTGTTTCCTCTTTTTCAAAATATAGCTAAATAATCAGAATTTCCTTTGATATTTTCCCAAATTAACAAGAAAAGAAATTATTCTTTTTTGGCTGACAATTGGAAAATTAGCAGTTTTGTAAAAATATGCTATGACTTTCGAACTATTACATACTGATAGCTCTTGCAAAGCTCGTTTGGGGCGTATCCATACCGACCACGGAACAATAGAAACACCTATTTTTATGCCTGTAGGTACGGCAGGCACAGTGAAAGCTGTACATTTCCGAGAGTTGCACCAAGATATACAAGCAGAAATTATTTTGGGCAATACGTATCATCTTTATTTACGCCCAGGATTAGAGATTTTACAAAATGCAGGTGGATTGCATAAGTTTACAGGTTGGAATAAGCCTATACTTACCGATAGCGGGGGCTATCAGGTGTATTCCTTAGCAGAAAATAGAAAAATAACAGAAGAGGGAGTGAAATTCAAATCGCATATTGATGGCTCTTATCATTTTTTTACCCCTGAAAGTGTAATAGATATTCAGCGGATAATAGGGGCAGATATTGTGATGGCTTTTGATGAGTGTCCGCCTTATCCTTGTGAGTATAGCTATGCCCAAAAATCGCTCTTGCTTACGCATAAATGGCTTAAACGATGCTGCGAGCATGTAGATAAAACCACAGGTTTGTACGGATATAGGCAGGCATTATTTCCGATAGTGCAAGGTAGTGTATTCAAAGATTTGCGTCAGCAGTCTGCCGAGTTGGTTGCTTCTCTGGAACGCGAAGGAAATGCTATAGGTGGGCTTGCTGTTGGAGAACCTGCCGAGAAAATGTATGAAATTACAGAATTTGTGTGTGATATATTACCCACTGATAAACCTCGCTATCTAATGGGCGTAGGCACACCTGCCAATATTTTAGAAAGTATTGCTTTGGGCATAGATATGTTTGATTGCGTAATGCCTACCCGAAATGCTCGCAATGGTATGCTTTTCACTACACAGGGTATTATCAATATTCGTAATGAAAAGTGGAAAAATGATTTCAGCCCTATTGACGAAGTTTTAGGTGGAGAGATTAGCGGTTTTTATACAAAAGCTTATTTGAGGCACTTGATGATTTCCAAAGAAATACTTGCTTCGCAAATAGCCAGTATTCAGAATTTGCGTTTCTATTTATGGCTAGTTCGCAAGGCTCGCAAACATATCGCCGAGAATAACTTCTTGCAATGGAAAAATAAAATTATCCCACAGATTATGCAAAAATTGTAAAAAGGGCTTCTTTGGGTAAATTTTGGTGCTTATTCTTTTTGCTTTTGTATAAAAAATTTGGGTTTGCTTTGTTTTCTGCAAAAAATTACGAATTTTGCTTTGAAAAACTGAAAAATCAATGGCGAAAGAAAACCTCATTACGCGTATTCAGTCGCTGAATTTGCAGGTGAAGCTACTCATATTCTTGGGAATAGTGTTGGTACTTACTATTATCAATTATGCTCTCATTAGCTACGAAGAGATAAATCTGGCAAATAGCACTTCGGGAATAGAAGTGACGCAAAGAAATGAAGTAATTGCTCAAAAATTTGGTTTTTTGGCTTTTTCAGTTTTTCAAGGAAATGAAAGTTACAAAAAGGAGTTGGAAATAGCTATCAATGAGTATCAGTACAATTTAGACCTACTTGAAAACGGCGGAACCATTGAAATCTTGAACAAACGTGTTCCTGTAAGCCCTGTAAAAGGGAAAACTCGCTCTAAACTAAATGAAATCAAGCAATTATGGGGAACTTATAGAGAAAATTTGTTGGCTGTTCTTACGCAATCTACCGAAGTTACACAAATAGATAGTACGCTTGCGGCAGGGCAAATCACTTACACAGTGAAACGTGTGCCCAATCAGAATCGCAGGCAGGCGATGGGTTTCATTCAGGATAATACGATCAGCCTTTTTACACAAAATAGTGAATTGGGCGATTTGCTTTGGGAAGATTTTTATACTGTAAAAAACCGTAATAATACCCAAATAGCTTTGATATTTCTTGGATATGTTGTCCTTTTTGTGTTTGTTTATTGGCAATTTTCAGTGAATGTAGTTGTACCTATTCGCAAAATTGCTAAGGCTATTCGTAGTGTTGCATCAGGTGATTTTTCGGTTCATTTGCACTTCAAGCAAAAAGATGAGTTGGGAATACTTGCCGAAGATATCAACAGGCTTTCGGATAGCCTACGAAAAGCTACTGAATTTGCTACTGCAATAGGAAATCATAAGTTCGATGTTGAGTTAAAAGCTAAAAATGAGCAAGATAAGCTCGTAATAGCTCTCATACGGATGCGTGATAGCCTAAAAAGCATTGATGATGAAAGTGAAAAGAGAACTTGGGTAAATACTGGAATAGCTCTTTTCAATGATATTTTGCGTAAGCAATATCCCTCCTTCGAAGAGTTTGCCTATGCCATTACCTACAATTTGGTACAATACCTTAATGTAAACCAGATGGGCTTTTATTCGCTCCTTGAAGAAAGAGGTAAAAAGTATTTGAAATTGGAAGCCTGTTATGCCTACGACCGTCGCCGTTTTGAAGAAGAAATCATCGATTTGGACGATGGACTATTAGCTCAGGCTGTTTTAGAAAAAGCTGTTATCAATCTTACCGAAGTTCCTGAAAACTACATTCGTATTACTTCGGGTTTAGGCGATGCCCCTCCTCGTAATTTACTTATTGTACCCCTAATGGATCAGAAAGAAATTTACGGAGCTATTGAAATAGCGTCTTTCCAAAAACTGAAAGATTATGAAATTGAGTTTGTGAAGAAAATTGCAGAAAGTACGGCTACCACCATTGCGGCTATTCGTATCAATCAGGAAACAGAACGGCTCTACAAAGAAGCTACTGAATATGCTCAAAGAATGCAAGCCCAAGAGGAAGAAATGAGGCAAAATGTAGAAGAGCTGGCATCTACCCAAGAGGTTTTGCAAAGACGCGAAAAAGAAACTGCCGAAGCCTATCAGAAATTAACAGAAGAGTATGAAAGAAAAATGGCAGAAATGACTGCCAAAGAGCGTATGCTTTCCGAACAGAAAAGCCAGCTACAAGCCTCTTTGGATATTAGCCAAGAAAACTATAAAAAGTTAGAAAAACAATACGAGGAAGTGAGAGCGGCGTTTGAAAAACTCAAAAATAAAGAAGCCTCAATGGCTTTTGCTATTCAGGAAAAGGATAAAGAAATTATCACACTACGCAAAACAGTAGAAGAATTACGAAAAGGCGGAACTATGGGGTAAGAAAAACATTACCTACTTTTGAAAAGAAAGTAATACAAAACAATCCCTATGGCAGTTAAAATAGTAACTATTAAAAAAGCTGTAATTCGAGCCAATAAGGCTTTTATGTAACTCAAAGGTTTTCCCTCGTCGAAAAATGGGCTGTGAATACAATAAACTATATTGGCATACTCATAATTTTCGGATATAATTTGAGCGAAATTGGGCATATCTGCGTCATCAGCTTTTACTTCAACCTTACTTGTATCAAAGCCCAAAAACTTGCTAGCAAGAGCATAAAAAACAGAACAAATTATCAAAAAAGAGATAGGTTTTACAAGACGGATTTTATTTTCAGTGGTAAAAATCTTGATATTTAGGGTGAGTTTAGTGAAAGTACTTTTATCGTGAATAAAAAGCCTTTTTCAAAATTGAAAATTTGTGAAATTTCATCAAAAAATAGGCTTTGTTAATTCTTTTTAGTCGGATAGGGTATCTGCAATGAGAACAAAATTTGGCATCAGCGGGCAGTTCGCTATTACAATTTTTGCAAAGCATATTTACCATAAGCCAGAGAACTTTATTTCAAAAGCACTCGCCAAGCCTCTTGGATTTTTCCTGCTTGCAAAAGTTCTTGTGCGTACAGATGCGTTTGCCTGATTAGCTCTATGCCTGAAAATTTTTGTTGAATGGCCTGCAAACGCTCATCTTGAAACCTCTGAACTTCTTCGGCAGTAGGTAATTTTTCTACATTAGCAAGCCTGCCTAAGTTATTACCTGTAAGTACGGAGCTATTGCGTATGGTTTCGGGAAGTTGGTCAATACCTATGCCTTTGCTAGTAAGGGGCTTGGGGATTTCAAAAAGAGCCTCACCATTAGCACGACAATACCACTCACCGCCCATTCTGCCAACTAAATCAATTTTTCGGGTATCAATTTTACCCTTTGAGTCTAGAATTTCTTCTTTGATGTGAGCCAAGAGAACCTCACAAATTACTAAGTTTCCTGCACCACCTTGCGAGCCTGTTTCTATAATTTGTAATACCTTACACTCAAAAGCCACAGGACTTTCGCCTACGCGTGGAGGCTTGATAAGCACCGAAGGAACTTGGGTAAAGCCTGCTTTGATAAACTCATTTACACCTTTATCGTATTCGGTGCTGGCAAGGGAGGTTTGCTCTACCATCGCATAGTTGACCATATTTATCACTACTTCGGGAACTTGGCGAACATTTTCCAGAGTATGTTTGGTGGTATTATCACGAACACGACGAGCGGGTGAGAAAATCAAGATTGGGGGATTGGCTCCAAAAGCATTGAAAAAACTAAAAGGACTGAGATTGATATTGCCTTCGCTATCAAGAGTGCTTGCAAAGGCAATAGGACGAGGAGCAACAGCAGAAAGTAAAATGCTATGAAAATCAGCGATGCTGACTTCTTGTGGGGAGACAGTTTTGATACTCATATTAAGCTACGCTGGCGTATTCTCTTTTTAGTTTCAAAAGTTCGGTTTTTACGCGAATAAGTTTTTTATCGGTGGCATCAATATCGGCAGTAAGAAGCCAATCTTCTATTTCTTTTACAGAAAAATTAAAAGTAAAGTTTTCACGTAGGAGTTCATCAAGTTCTCTTTCTGTTTTTTCAGTATTTTGCATTAAACCCTTTTGAGCAATGAGCTTGAGATAAAGCTCAACTGCTTTATGGCTGTGCGATTTCTCGATAGGAGCTAAACGTTCAAGTAGTGTAAGAGCTTGGAAAAAATTGTCGGTAAGAATATAGATTTCAATGGCGTTGTTGTATGCAGGAACAAAGTCTTTTTTAAGGCGAATAGCTTTTTCGTAGTCTTCTGCGGCTTGGTCGTATTTTTTAAGAATATAATAGCAATTGGCTCTGCGTGTGTAAGCCAGATAGTCAGGATGTATTTCTATAGCCTTGCTGTAAAGAGCAATAGCTTTCGGAAAATCTTTGTTTTCGTAAGCTATCATAGCTTGAGCTATAAGACTATCATATTCAGAATTATGAATAGGTTGTGTATTTTCTGTTTCAGTGGTGGCTGTTTGGCTTTCGGTTGTAGGCTGAAGGGTATCTTTTTCGTAAATAACCTCCTCTATAATTTCTTCGCTGGCTATTTCAGTAATGTCTTCTTCTTTCAGAGATTCATTGATTTTTTGCTCAATCGCATCAACCCATTCTCGGTTGTTATGAAATAGAGGTTTTTGGGATATTGGCTCGCTTTCGTTTTCTATGATTTCTTTTTCTATTTTTTTCTCGTTGGGGTTTGTAGTATTGATTTCGGTAATGGTGAAAATTTCTATGGGGGTGGTTTTTTCTGTTTCGGTAGTAGAAGGTTCGTGGGCAGTAGTAATAGTTTTACTTTCAGTATTCTGACGATTGAGCTGTGTTTCTAAATCAGCTATTTTATTTTTAAGCGATGACAATAGGCTTTCATATTCGCTGTTATTTGAACTTTGCGTAGCTTGCCAATTTTTCAGTTCTTTGTGCAAGATATCTTTCAAAACTACGGAAAGCTGTGTTTTGAGTTCATTTTGTTGCTCACAAACAAAGCTTTTCATCTGGCGTTCTTGTTGGTCTTTGAGTATTTTTAGAGCCACAAAGAAAAGCACCACACATAGAGCTACAATACCTAGACCTCCGAAAAGTAACATAGATGCTTGTTGGTTAATTTGCTGTTGGAGTAAAGAAGTATGGTTTTGTACAATTTGTCCAATTTCGTTTTTTCGTTCGTCTCGCTGTTTTTTTAAGCTATGAAGTTCTTCCTCATATTTCTTATCAATTTGAGTTATATAGAATTGCAAAATATCAAGTAATTGCTTTTGTTGGATGGTGTCTTTGGCTGAAAGTAATGAAATTTGAGCTTGTAAATTTTCTATTTGATATCGATAATTGTTTTCTAGAGAGCGAATTCTATCTTCCAACAAACGATTATATCTTCGTTGGAACAATTCTTGTTCACTTTGTGCTAAGCAAGGAATTGAAACAAAAAAAATAAAAGCAAGTATGAGATTTTTCATTTTCTTTTTGTAGATTTATATAGTTCTGGATTGCAAGTTTAATTTTTTTTTCAAATCTCCAAAAAAAATGTAATTTTTCAAAAAAAATTACAAAAAAAATTTTTTCATTCTACGTATTTTTTTATTTGAGACTTTCAAAAGAATTTTCTATTTTTGCAAAAAATTTTGTAAACTTTTCTTAAAAATAAATCTTTATGAAAGAGCTATTAAAGCATTTACCTGCTATCAAGAAATTTGTAGAAGAGCGTACTCAGGCAATTCAGGAGTTGAGTGATAATACTGTTAAGAATTTTTTAAGAGAAGCCTACAAATTACCTTTTCTCTTTCCTGTAAGAATTATTGTAAGTGAAGAAAAATTTGTAAATTTTTTGTTTGATATGCGAAAAGAGCTCTTTGAGGGGAAAAATATATTTTTTAGTTCTGAAATAAAAGGAAACGAACAAAACGATACAGAAGTGCCAAAAACGCAAGAAAATATCGTGCAAGAAAAAGAACAGCAAAGCGAACAAGAGCCTGCAATAAAGAAAGTTGCCAAAAATACAGCAAAGCAAAAAAATCACTTACAAGAAAAAAAATCGACTGAGAATGGGAAAAAAACCAAAAAAGTTACACTCAATTCAGACACTCTTGCTGAAAAACAGCCCATGCAAGTAACTACGCAAACTCCTTCACTTAAAACTAAAAAAATAAAAGCATAGTGCTTTGAACGAACCTAAGAATACCTTAAAAAAAATACGCATTGCATTAGTTCTTTTAGCAAGTTTAGGTGCTTTTTACTGGATTTATTTTTACGTATGGGGATTTTCACCTCAAAAAATAGCAGAGGCAAATAAAATCAGAAACAGATTAGCGGAATTGTACAATCAGCCCAAAGAAATTATTTCGAAGACTTTTCATCTTATGCTATTAGACTCTGCTCAAAAAGAGGAAAATTTATGGAATTTAGCAAGTGCTTACTACGAACTCAATCAGAAAAAATTAGCCTTGCGTTTTTATGATTCGCTGGCTCGTTCTACGAAATCAGCAGAATGGCGGTCGCAGGCCAGAGCTCAAATGGGTAATATTATCTTTCTTACCGCTCCTCAAGCCTTAGATTCAGCCTTACACACCTACAAACAATCGCTTTATCTTGCAGAAAATAATGAAAATGCTCGCTTCAATTACGAATTACTCAAAAAAATCGCTCAAAAAAATGCTCCTCCGTTGAAAGATAAGGCAAATCCTTCGCCTTTTTCCATGCCACTTGATACCATTGTAGAAGTGCCTTTGTTCAAAGAAAATAAAAATCAAAATGAACTTTTAGAAGCCATTACCAATCAGGAACAAGAGTTGTTACGTAAATATTTTCAGAAAAAAATACCTTCTACGTCTGCAAGTACAAACCTGCCCGATTGGTAGTTTACAAAATTCTTTTAATCTTGCCCGTAGGAGTTTGCTCAAAACGGCTTTTATAGAGAATAGATTTGGGTACATAATATTTGTTGGTGGCAAGCTGAGCAATTTTATTTATTATCTTTTCCTCCTTTTCCACATTCCAAAGAGCGTTTTCCACACAGAGTACTAGTTTTTGTCCCAATTTTTCATCGGGTATCCCCATACAAAAGAAACGATTGTTGATATTTTCTGTTGCAAAAACTTTTTCCACAATTTTTTCTACCATTTCTAATTGAATTTTTACTCCGCCACTGTTGATAACATTATCCGTTCGTCCTATGATTCTGAAAGTACCATTTGGTAAAATTTCAGCTATATCATTGGTAATAATTTCTTGAAAATCAGTGGTTGGGGAAGTAATACAGAGGCAACCTCGTTTATCTAAACGAACTTTTACTCCTTCCAAGGTCTGAAAAAAATCACTTTTCTCTTTACCGTTCAAGGCACGAATAGCAATATGCGAAAGGGTTTCGGTCATTCCATAAGTATGAAAAATCGGAACTTTTAGCTTTTCAATTCTCTTTTCCAAAGAATGAGCAAGACTTGCTCCTCCTAAAATAATACTGCTGTGTTTATGAAAAAGGCGGTTAATTTTTTCAGGAGTTTGTTCTAAAATATGTTGCATTTGCAATGGAACAAGAGCGGCAAAATCAATTTTTCGGCTTACTTCTAAATTTTGCAGAGGATTGCTTTGAGGCTCTTGTAAAATAATATGCCAAGCCAGTTCTATTCCACGGATAAGCATCATTTTGCCTGCAATAAATTCGGTAGGCAAGCACAGCAAAGCGACTTCACCTCCTTTGAGCTGAAAGGCTTTTTGTGTAAGTGTTACACTTGCTAGTAATTGCTTTCGGCTTGCCTGAATGGTTTTGGGCGTTCCCGTAGAGCCTGAAGTCTGAAAACTAAAAATCTCTTTTTCGCTCAACCAATCTTTACAAAATTCTAAAATTTGGTTTACCCAGTGTGGCAAGTTTTCGTCTTTGGTAAAGAGCAGGCAATCTTGTTTGCTCCAAGAGTTTTCTTTGTAATAAATGCGAAAATCTGTTTGTTTTCGTAAAATTTTTATCATTATTTTGTAAAAATCCTGTTTTTGTCTAAAAAATATGACTAAATTAAGCGTAAATATCAACAAATTTGCAACACTTCGCAATGCAAGAGGAGGTAACAACCCAAATATTATGAAAGTAGCCCAAGATGTACAACGTTTTGGTGCAAATGGTGTTACGGTGCATCCTCGCCCTGATGAACGGCACATTCGCTATCAAGATGTTCTGGATATCGCTCCGCTAATTTACACAGAATTCAATATTGAGGGCTATCCTGATAAACGTTGGTTAGATTTGGTTTTGCATGTAAAGCCTACCCAAGCAACGCTTGTACCTGATGCTCCTAATGTACTTACTTCTAATGCAGGTTGGCATGTTTCAGAAAATCGCAAGTTTTTGAAGGAAATAGTAGATACTTTGCAAAAAGAAGGTATTCGAGTTTCTATTTTTGTAGAAACAGACTTGAAGGATATTGAAAAAGTAGCAGAAATCGGGGCAAAACGCATAGAACTCTATACCGAACCTTATGCTCGCTACTACCCTGAAAATCCTCAAAAGGCAATTGAACCGTACATCAAAGCAGCCGAGTTAGCAAAAAATCTTGGTTTAGAAGTAAACGCAGGACACGATTTAAGCCTTGAAAACCTCGGTTTTTTGAAAAAAAATATCCCATTTTTAGCGGAAGTTTCAATCGGACACGCTCTTGTTTGTGATGCCCTGTATCTGGGTTTGGAAAATACAATACAATTATATTTGAGAGAGTTGGAGCTACATTGACTTCATAATAAATAACTTGTATCAGCTATGCCACTACTCAACAATAATACTTACCTGAACGAAACACCTCCTTTGAAAAAAGAAAATAGCATTTTCAAAGGCGACCCTATTATTTGGTACATTGTTTTGGCTTTTTCTATCATCAGTGTGCTTTTGGTGTATAGTGCTACACAGAGTTTGGCTTATCGCGAAAATAGTGGCGATACAGTGCATTATCTCAAAAAACATTCTTTGTTTTTGTTACTTTCTTTGGTGGTAATGTGGTTGGCTCATCTGATAGACTATCGTTTTTATGCAAAGCTTTCACGATTGGCATTGCAAATTTCTGTTCCTTTACTCATCATTACAATGTTTTTTGGGGTAGAGCTCAATGAGGCTACTCGAAGCCTTATTGTTCCTGGCTTAAATATCTCTTTTCGACCTTTTGACTTGGCAAAGTTGGCTCTGATAGCTCATCTTGCCGCCATGCTTTCTCGCAGGCAACAAAATATTGAGCATCTCCAAGAATCGCTCGTCCCTATGATTACTTGGGTAGGAGTTATTTGTGGGCTTATTGCAGTGAATAACTTTTCTACTTCTTTTGTGATTTTTGTTACTTCTTTGCTGGTGATGTTTATCGGTAGAGTTCCTATGCGTTATTTTGTAACGATTGCCATAGTAGGTCTGTTGGTGATAAGTATCGCTCTGGTTTCGGGTTCGCGTTGGGAAACTTTCAAATCGCGAGTAAAATCTTATTACGAATTGATTGAAAATCCCGAAAAAACTCAAAATACACAAATCGAGCAATCATTCATAGCTATTGGTACAGGAGGATTTTGGGGAAAAGGTCCTGGTAGAAGCACACAACAAGAATTTCTTTCACAAGCCTATTCAGATTTTATTTTTGCAATATTAGTAGAAGAGTATGGGTTTGTCGGAGGGGTTATTGTGATATTTTTGTATATGGCTTTGCTGTATCGAGCAATGATTATTATGTCGCGAAGTAATCGAGCTTTTGGCGGTTTGCTGGCTACAGGACTTGCCTTCAGCCTTGTAATGCAAGCACTTGTACACGTATGCGTAACGTTAGGGCTTGTGCCTGTTACAGGCTTGCCCCTCCCGCTGTTGAGTATGGGGGGAACTTCCTTGCTTTTCACAGGAGCAACCATTGGCATTATTTTGAGCGTAAGCCGAGGCGATATTCAAGAGTAAGCTATCTTCTAACTATTTAGGTGTATCTCAAATTATGTTTTTGTTATGATTGATATTGGGTAAAGTTTCGAATAGGTTAAGCCCTTGTTTTCTGATAGTATTCATCACCCCTTGTAAGCAAACAAAGATAAACGCCCCTTGTAGGTTCCTGAAAACACATAGCCACCTTTTACTTGATTTTTATCCCCCGACAGCTTGTTCAGCGACATTGTGGGTAAAAGAAACTTCTTTGATGCAAGCAAAATAAGCACCTGCCTTTCATCCGTTTTCAAAAGGTTTAAAAGATTTCTGCTTTGGCTATTTTTGGGTTTTCCTCACTTCCGACTACAACAACTACAGCCCTTGGCATGATGAATAGCCTCTTTGTCGGCTTGAGCTACTTGTGCTAATATCTTGCCTTAATGCCCTAACTGCTCTCTTGAATTTCATCAAATGACTTCGAAAAAGCTGATACTATCTTCTTTCTATTTATCTCCTCTTCCTAAGCCGATAACTTGGCTAGAACTTCCAAAGGCATTCGCTATAATTCCTCTACCAAGCCAAGTAGTTTCATGTCCGAAAAATAAAAGCTTTTTCCTAATTTCGCAGACACATAGATAGTTACCATTAGCTTAAAAATTGACGGAGATATTTTGAACGACTATTTAATTTTTTTCCCTAAAGCCTTTTTATAGGTTTCTAATGCTCTGTTTCTGGCAAAGGTATGCTCTACGATGGGTTTGGGATAAGAAAAATCTGCAAATTCAGGAACCCATTTCTTGATGTATTGGAGTTGGGGGTCAAACTTTTTAGTTTGTTCGGTGGGGTTAAAAATTCTAAAATATGGGGCGGCATCGCAACCACTACCACTAGCCCATTGCCAGCCACCATTATTGGCGGCAAGGTCAAAATCTAGGAGTTTTTTTGCAAAATAGGCTTCCCCCCAACGCCAATCAATGAGCAAGTGCTTGGTCAGGAAACTTGCTACAATCATACGCACTCGGTTATGCATATAGCCGGTAGCATTCAGTTCTCGCATACCTGCATCTACAATAGGATACCCTGTTTTACCTTCGCACCAAAGAGTAAACTCTTCTGTATTGTTTCTCCACTGGATTTGGTCGTACTCCTTTTTGAATGCTTGCGAAACTACATGGGGAAAATTCCAAAGAATCATCATATAGAAATCTCGCCAAATCAGTTCGTTCAGAAAAGTCTGATTTAGCTTTTGTGCCACTCTGCCAAGTTCACGAATACTAATCGTTCCAAAACGCAAATGCACTCCCAAACGTGAAGTTCCTTCTACCGCAGGGAAATTGCGTTTTTCAGTATAGTTTTTCAAGATTTCTTCTCTTATAGCTTTGTTCGGAAAATCTTGGTTAGCCTTTGAAAAACCCATTTCTGCAAGGCTGATAATTCTTTGAGCTGTTTGTTTGTAAAAATTCCCCCAGTAACTTTCAGTGGGATAGCTTTCCAGATGCTTGGCAGTGAGCTGTGCAAGCCATTTTTTGCTGTAAGGCGTAAAAACTGAATAAGGCGAGCCTGTGTTACTTAAAATTTCTTTTTTTTCAAAAATACATTGGTCTTTGAAAGTGAAAAAAGAAATCCCTTTACTTTTCAAAAAGTCAGCTACTTGGCAGTCGCGTGTATGTGCATAAGGCTCGTAATCGTGATTTGTAAAAACTGCTTTTATTTCGTATTTTTCCGTTAGTTCTTTGAAGACTTCTATTGGAAAGCCGTAAAAAACCTCCAAACTGCTTTCCAAACACAAAAGCTGTTTTTGAATGTCTGTAATAGCTTGGTAAATAAATGTAACTCGGCGGTCGTTTTTATCTTCCAATTCGTCTAAAATCTTTCTATCAAAAATAAAAATCGGTACTACGGGATAGGCTCCACGTAAAGCATGGTAAAGCCCTGCATTGTCATACAAACGCAAATCTCTGCGGAACCAAAAAATACTTATGGCAGGTTTCATAAAAAGCAAATTTTTTCTAGTTTCAAAAACAAGAAAGTTTTCTAAAAGTTTGAACTGAATTTTTAATTTTTTCTAAAAAATTTTGGCTGATTGATTTTTTATTTTTAGCTTTGCACTCGTAACTTTTATGGAATAAAAGCACATGAATTATGTATTTGACAAGTGAAAAAAAGCAAGAAATTTTTGCCAAATATAGTCCTTCTAAAAGTAAAAATGATTCAGGCTCTCCTGAATCCCAAATAGCTCTTTTTACCGAAAGAATTAACCACCTTACCGAGCATTTGAAAACGCACAAAAAAGACCATTCTACACGTTTGGGTCTTTTGAAGTTGGTAGGTAAACGTAAAAGTCTGCTCAATTATCTTCAAAAGAAAGATTTAGAGCGTTATAGAGCTATTTTGAAAGAACTAAATTTGAGAAAATAATTTGCTCGAAAACACTATTCAATGCCATTACTTGTAAAAGTTTTGGCATTTTTTATTTGTAGAACCATGGAAGGAGGCATTAGTTTAGAAAGCTATTTCGAAAAGAAAAATATTGATTGGCAAAAACTCGCCCAAGCAGAACCCGAACTTTGGGAAAAATTACAGGCAGACTTTGCAAAACTACACCCCAATAGTTTTGAAATGCAAAAAAAATTTTTGCTCAACAAGATAAGAAGGAAATATATGCTAAAAAGTTTTAATTCGAAAGTTTAGCAATGTCTTAGGGAGAAGTTCCTTTTTTTAATTTCTTTGGAAAGGTTAGAGATAAAAACCATTCCATTACTTTGTGCCACCCCCATTTCTTCGGCAAAGCGAGCACAGAGCTCTATTTCGTTGTTATACACTACACCATCGGCGAGCATCATTCCTACAAGTTCATAAAGTTGGCGGTAAACCATTTCTTTATTTTTAGACTCTGTCGTTGAAACTTTATGCGAATATTTTCTTACTTTCTCAACATTTCTTACAAGAATATTGTAACTTTGAGCCATTTCAAGAAGATAATCTTTTTCGACTTTTTCATAATGAACATCAATTTTCGACAGCTGGATAACATTATCCAAGTGGTTTTTAGTAGCAACAGATTTTGCTTCTTTGTTACGTTTAAAGAAGTTGAACCAAGGCATAAACAACAATTTAGATTTATTTTTTGTAATAAGTACGTAAGAAAATTAGAAAAGTTTCAAAAAAATATTTTTTTCTTTTGTGTAAATACTTTAAGCTATGAAAAGCAAAATAATTGGCGATTTGCTTGCCTCTTTATTGGGTAGCTTTTTTATTGCTACGTGGTTATCTTACAAGATTTTAGGTTATTATGAAGTAAATCTTTGGGGGTTTGGTGTTTGTATGCTTATTTCTTTCACAACTTTTTCGTACGGAATAATATTTTTTAGAAAAAAACATATGGTCGTAATTCCAACTAATTTATTACCTAGATTGTGGGATAAACTTTTTCCTATTTACTTGTTATTTTGGGCGGTTATTTTAGTGTATTGGGGCATACATTTGGGCAATATCTTTGATGACGACTTTGGCAAAAGGCTTTTGGATAGCATTGATAATAGTTTTACTCGCTTTTGGCTAGATATTTACGCCACCGGAGCCAACGCCTTACCAATCCCCACAGAAGCAGGATTAGTGGTAGTACTGTTTTTCACAATCATTAGTCGTTTTTTGGGAGCTATTCGTTTTGGAGCAAAGCAATGATAAGTACAGACCTTGATTTAGCAGAAAAATTATTAAGAAACAATAAACTGGTAGCTATTCCTACCGAAACGGTATATGGCTTGGCGGGAAATGCGTTGAGTGAGGAGGCAGTTGCCCAAATTTTTGCAGTAAAAAATCGCCCCAGCTTCGACCCTCTCATAGTCCATAGCGATAGCTTAGCCAAAATCCAAAACTTTGTTCTTGCATTTCCTCCCAAAGCCCGATTGCTTGCCGAAAAATTTTGGCCAGGCTCACTTACCCTACTCTTGCCCAAACAAGCTATCATTCCTGATTTGGTTACAGCAGGTTTGCCCACGGTGGGGGTTCGTATCCCCAAACATCCTCTTACACTACAATTGCTGCAAAGATTAGATTTTCCGCTGGCAGCTCCGAGTGCTAATCCTTTTGGGTATATCAGCCCAACCACAGCCCAACACGTAGCCGAACAATTAGGCGAGAAAATTCCTCTTATTCTGAACGGAGGTAGTTGTAGCATAGGAGTAGAATCAACTATCGTAGGATTTGCAGATGAAAAAGTGATTATTTATCGTTTAGGAGGAATTTCGGTAGAAGCTATAGAAAATTTGATTGGAAAAGTAAAAGTAGAAACATATTCTACTTCCAATCCTTTAGCACCGGGCAATTTAGAAAGTCATTACGCACCAACTAAAAAACTATTTTTAGGAGATTTGCAAGAAATTTTGCAAAAATACCCTCCCCAAGAAATAGGTACTTTGGTTTTTAGAGAAACTATATCTGAAATTCCCCTTGCCAATCAACTAATACTTTCAGAGCAAGGCAGTTTTGCCGAAGCGGCAAAAAATCTGTTTGCAATGCTACGAAAACTTGATAAAATGCCTGTAAAGATAATTTGGGCAGAGCTATTGCCTGAAAAAGATTTAGGTAGAGCTATCAACGACCGCCTTCGCCGAGCCAGTGCCAAAAGATAGCTTACCTATTTAGTTAATATTACGTTTTTGTTGTGTGACTGATATTGAGTAAAGTTTGGAATAGGCTAAGCCCTTGTTTTCTGATAGTATTCATCGCCCCTTACAAGCAAGCAAAACAAGTATCTGCCTTTTATCCGTTTTCAAAAGATTTCTGCTTTGGCTATTTTTAGATTTTCCTCACTTCCGACTACAACAACTACAGCCCTTGGCATGATGAATGACCCCTTTCAGCTCGAGCTACTTGTGCTAATATCTTGCCTTGATACCCTAACTGACCCTTTTGTACTTTTCCTGACAAATTCGGCAAAATTGATATTAAAAATGTTTTGCAAAAGATTTATACCTGAAAAAACAGGTGGCAAGTAGAAGGTGCCTTGATTTTCTACAGTTTTCGCAGAAGATTGTTCAGAGAAATAGAAAAAACGGTAAAATCAGCCGAAGCAATGCTACAAATTGCATTTATATCGTTCATTATCAATTATATATAATCGCAAAACATTATCTTAAATTCTACCGTATTTTGTTATATTCCACGCCATTAGTATAAAAATGGTAGATGTATTGCGATTACTTTAAGTTTTTTATTTAAATTGCTCGAGAAAGTAACTCAACTTCATTATTTACGCTACTAATGCTTAAATTAAAAAAATATCATACATTTGCAGAAAGAGGTTTAGCAACCTCTACAAAAAGATTTAAGCCCCTATCACTTTAAAGCCTGAAAAAGTAAAGTATGAAATGGTTTGGATTATTTGTATGGAGTAGTGTTATTTTTTCGCTTCAAGCACAAAGTTTGGCTGATGTTGAAAGTAAAATTGTAGAAAGTGCTCAAAAAGACACAAACTGGGTGCTTCTGCTTATCAAAGCAGGCGATTTGCATGCCGATAATAAAAACTTTGCAAAAGCTCACGAATATTTTCAACAAGCTCTCCAATACTCACAAAAAATGAAATACACTAATGGGCTTATCAAAAGTTACTATTTTGAAGGCTTAGCTTATCGGAACGAAGGCAATTACAAACTTTCAGAAGAGAACCATCTCAAAGCCATTGAACTTGCCCAAAAAGAAAAAAATGAAGACCAACTAATGCGAAGCTATCTAAACTTGGGCAACACTTATCGAAACTTGGGCGTTTATGATAAGGCACTAAGTTGTTACCTAAAAAGTCTTGAAATTGCTCAAAAACTGGGCAACAAACGCATAGAAAGTGCCAACTATAACAATATCGGTGAAATTTATCGCTTTCAGAATAATAATGTTTTTGCATTAGAATTTTACGAAAAAGCACTTAAAATCAGCCGTGAAATCAACGATGAAAGACAAATCGCCATAAACCTTAACAACATAGGCATTATTCATTTCAAAGAGCAAGCATATCTGAAAGCCCAAGAATACCTGAAAGAAAGCCTGCATTTAAGTGAAAAAATGGATAATAAACGCTTACTTATGCTGAACTATATCAATTTGGGAAATATTTTCTTAAAACAGTCTAAAAGTGCAGATGAGATTGAGTTAGCAATAAAATATCAGAATAATGCTATTCAGCTTGCTGAAATGCTAAAAGACCAATACAATCTCTCGATTGCTAAACGAAATTTGGCAAGATGTCATATGTTGCAAAAAGATTATGCAAAAGCAGAACAGTTGGTTAGAGAAGCACTGGAAACTGCCGAAAAAATTGGCGCTAGAAATGAAATAGCTAATGGCTATTATGATATGATTTTAATAAAAATACAACAAGGTAGTAATGTCAGAGATATTATTGAATACGAAATGCGTTATCAAGAAGAGCTCATTAAAATTCAGAACGAAGAACTTACAAGGCAAATTGCCAAACTGCAAAGTTCTTATGAGTACAAACAAAAAGAAATAGAAAATGTTCTGTTGCGAAAAGAAAATAAAATTAAAGAATTGCAAGCAATAGAAGCTCAAATGCTTCAGAAACAACAAAAACAAGAAAATGAGTTATTAATTTCACAAAATAATCTGCTTGTAATGGAGAATAAAATCAAAGAAAATGCTTTGGAAAAAGAAAGAATCATGCGAGAAGAAGCCCGTATGAAAGCTGAAAAAGAGCGTAAAGAAAAAGAACTTCTGCAAAAAGAAGCCTTGCTTAAAAAGCAAATTCTTGAAAAACAACGTTATTTTATCTTAGGTGTAAGTATTATTGCTGTACTTGTTGCATTATTAGCCTTCGGACTCGGACGGGCTTATCTCAACAGAAAACGTTTTGCTCAAATGCTTCAGCTGAAAAACAAAGAAATTGAACAACAAAAGGAAGAAATACTTACGCAAAGAGATTTACTCGATGAGCAAAACAAACTATTAGCTTATCAAAAAGAGGAAATTTTAGCAAGTATTCGGTATGCGAAAAATATTCAGACTGCTCTATTGCCCAATATTAAAAGAATAACTAGCTACTTCAAAGATTTTTGGGTATTTTACAGCCCCAAAGATATTGTAAGCGGCGATTTTTATTATTTTATCGAGTATAATGGCAAAGCCTTTCTCGCCTTAGCCGATTGTACAGGGCACGGCGTACCAGGAGCTTTTATGAGTAGCTTAGGGATTTCTATTTTAGAAAATGCTATCACAGCTCAAAATATTTCTCATCCTGCTGATATCTTGAGTGAACTTGATAATCATATCTACAAAGCTCTCAATCAAGAGCGTGAAACAACCCAGCAAGATGGAATGGAAATAGCCCTCTGCGTAATAGATAAAAAACAAAAAAATATCGAGTTTGCTTCTGCAAATCGTTCTGCTTTTATAATTATTGATGAAAACCCAATGCAAGAAATTCTTCCTACAAAGCAAAGCATAGGAGGAAGTAGAGAGCACACAGAAAAGTCTTTTGAAAGTCAGCTTTTAAAATTCGAACATAGTTGTAAGATATACCTTTTTTCTGATGGCTATCAAGACCAATTTGGTGGCGAAAAGCAAAAGAAAATGGGTAAAAAACGTTTTCAAGAATTCCTAACACAAGCTATTCAGTTACCATTCAACGAGCAAGAAATATTTTTGCGAGAGCAATTTATGAAATGGAAAGGTTCAAACGAGCAAACCGATGATGTTTCGGTATTAGGAGCTTGGATAGGATAAAAACATAAAAAAGCCCTCTCAAAAGAGGGCTTTGATACGTTTATTTCTTTCTTTTTCTTTTTTTATCTTTTTCTCTTGGGCTCTCTTGAGCAGATTGTTGGCTTTTATTCAAAAGTTCTTCTATCATTTTTTCTTTTTCTTCTTGCTTACGTTTTTCTTCTTTCATTTGCATTTCTTTGGCTTCTTCATCTGCCTTACGTTTGGCTCCTATTTCGGGTGTCCATACGTCGTTATCTCCTACGATATCAGGTAGTTTTTTATCGGGATCTATTTCGGCTTTTATGATTTTTTTTGTGGTAGGTGTAAGAATGCTTTTGATGTTAGTTTTTTGCCAAATTTCTACGGGCAGGTTCATACGCGTTTTTTTACCATCTTCTTCGGTTACTTCTAAAACAAGTGGCATCACATCACCATTATTTTTGATAACGACTACTGCTCCATTTTTGAAGTCATCTTTAAAGGCAGAAACATTTGTGATTTCAAAATCGATAGTGCCGTTACCATAGAACCAAGCTCGCCAAAACCAAGCCAACTCTTCACCTGCGGCGTTGTTCATAAAATTGAAGAAATCAAAGGGTTGGGGATGTTTGAAAGCCCAAGTTTTGATATAGCTTCGGAAGGCATAATCAAAGCGTTCGGGTCCTAAAATATATTCGCGAAGCAAATATAAACCAATTGCTGGCTTATAGTAAGCTGTAATTCCCAGGTTTCTGTCTTGTACTACATCAGGATAAGTACTAATAGCTTCTCGGCGAGGATTGGTAAAAATCATTGTAAACATACGTAAATTATCAAAATCTCTTTCGTTGTACTCTCCATTATTAAACTCGCGAGTGCTATAAATATTGATAAAAGTATTGAAGCCTTCATCCATCCAAGGGTAAAGTCTTTCGTTGCTACCTACAATCATAGGGAACCAGTTATGCCCAAACTCGTGGTCGGTTACGCCCCAAAGCGAAGCTCCTTTGGAACGGTAGCTACAAAAACTCAATCCAGGATATTCCATTCCGCCGATATTACCTGCAATATTTACTGCGGTAGGATAGGGAAACTCGTACCACATTTTGGAATAATGCTCAATAGCGGCTTTGGTGTATTCGGTAGAGCGTTCCCAACCGCCACCTTTGGCGTTTCTATCTATACTTTCTTTGGTATAACCTGAAATAGCAAGAATTTTTTTACCGCTGGGTAAATTGATACGAGCCGCATCTACAATAAAGGCTTGAGAAGCTCCGAAAGCGGCATCACGCGTATTTTCAATTTTGTAGTGCCAAGTAATTTTACTTTTTCCCGTAGGACGTGAGGCAGGTGTTCCTACTTCGTTTTCAGCAATAATATCGACGGTTCTATCGCTGTTGCGAGCTTGTTCCCAACGTTTGAGTTGCTCGGCAGTCCAACATTCAGTAGGGTTTTGCAAAGCCCCCGAACCTAAAACTACTACACTGGCAGGAGCAGTAACTTTGTATTC
Source organism: uncultured Cytophagales bacterium (assembly GCA_938002655.1). Taxonomy (GTDB): domain Bacteria; phylum Bacteroidota; class Bacteroidia; order Cytophagales; family Thermonemataceae; genus Raineya. The sequence goes on along the minus strand of CALLAC010000003.1, from coordinate 68,148 downwards.
AATATTTCCGTATTCCAGATAAAATTCTCCTGAACCTAAATAGGGCTCAACATTCCATCCCTTGATGTCATCGTATACACACATACGAGGGAACCATTGGGCAATGTTGTAAATCCAACCTTTTTCCATTTTGATACGTCCTGTACGGTCGGCACCATATTCAGGAATTTGGAATGAATAGCTACCTTCAATATCAATTTTCCCACCTTTGGATTTCAAGGGAGCATCGAGACGAATTTGCATACGCGAATCATCAATGATAAATTTTACAGGCTTGCCTGCGGCACGCAAATTTTCAATTTTATAGCCTTCGGTAGCATCTGCACGGTTTCTGCTACCTTCTATGCTTTGTACGAGTGTACCACGCGAATCGGGTCTGAATTTGTTTTGGTCTAATTGTATCCAAAGAAAAGATAAATTATCAGGTGAGTTGTTGGTATAAGTGATTTTGAAAGTACCCCTGATTTCGTGTTTTTCTGTGTCCAACTCTACATTGATCACATAATCAGCACGATTTTGCCAATAGGCTTCGCCAGGCATGCCACTTGCCGAACGAGTAGGAGTGGCTCTGAAATCAAATACAGGTTCAAACTTAGACTGATTGTTTTGTAGTTGAGCTATTGAAACTATTGCCCAAAAGCTCAAAAACAGACTGCATACTACTTTTTTCATCGCTTTTTTGATTTTATTACAAAAAAATTGAACGCAATAATAACGCTTTTCTTGCAAATTCATTGCAAAAATGATTTTTTTTTTTGCTCTTTTTTGTATCTTGCCCCAAAATTCTACTTTTTTATGAAAGAAAATTTGTGCATAATCGCAATTCTTACTTCTTTGCACGTATTTGGGCAAAATGAGGTAGTTTTGAAAAAATATTTTGACCTGACGAAAAACACCTACGATTCGCTTCAAGTTTTGCAGAAACAATACTTGCAAATAAAATTAGAAACCGAAAAAGAGGCACGCAGTTTGTATGAAAAAAATACTGAAAGTTTGCGGAAAACTGCGTTGGCTATCGATGCCCTGAACAAGAGTCTTTCGGCTCTGAAAGCCTCGCTTTCGGCTACGGAGTATTTTTCGGCAGTTGCCGCCCTCAATAATCCTACCAACGAAGATTTAGGTTTTCGTTTAGAAAACGAAATCTTGAAAGTAGTTGATGAAAAAGTATTGAAAAAAGCGAAATTAAATAGCAAAAAAATATCTCGTTTCCGTCAGATAGCTTCTAATATCATCAACAACCCCATCACCAATCTGATAACAAGCAGTATTCCTGTAGTCAATTCTATTACTTCGGTAGTCAATTTGGTCAATCATACTATTATTGATGAAGATAGCGTAACACCAGACGACTTGAAAGTTTTTAATCAAGAAATCAAGAAATATGTAGCTCATTACGAAAATTTGGCTCGTATTTCAGTAGAACTTGAAAAGCAGAGCCATGAGTTTCATATCAAAATTGAGGCAGTGGAAAGTTTACTCAATGATTTTGTAAAAAACACTACTACCGAACTTTTCCCCGAAACCAAAAACTTAGAAAATCAAAGTACTAACGATCTGATACGCAATTATTTTAATTATGCTAAAATTGATGCGACTATCAAAAGTATTGAAAAAAGATATACCCAAGCAGGTAAAATAGATTATGTGAAAATTTTTGAAGATGGCAGACTAAACTACTCTATTGTAGGTAGGCAGAAATTAGATTTTTTGAGAGATGAAATCAATCGAATTGCAGAGGAATATCTCAACTCTCTGGAAAATTATCATAAAAATCTGATAGAAACCTTACAAAAAGCAAATGAACTTTCACCTGACAAAACAAAAATTTCTCAAAAAATAGAGAGCCTCAACAAGCAATACAAAAACTTACGTAGCAGTTTTGAGCAAAATTTAGACCTTAAAACCATGCGTAATCGTGTTGCAGAAGTGCCCAAATACTAATACTAAAAAATCGTAATATCTATTTAACATACTCTATTTTTTTTGCAGAAAAATCAACGTATATCATCATATGAAGAAATATTTTGTTGCAATTTTATTTTACTTGTGGAGTAGCAAAGCGATAGTTTTGGCTCAAGCATCTCTGTTACAATCCGGACCCATGGTAGGTTATTCGGAAATGAAAGAAGTTTTACTTTGGGTGCAAACTAAAAGCAGTGCAAAAGTCAAATTTGCTTACTGGGAAAAAGGCAATCCAACCCAAAAGAAATTTACAGACGAAGTGAGTACCAAATCTGATGAGGCTTTCACAGCTCGGCTGATTGCCAACCAAGTGGAACCAGGCAAACGTTACGAATACGAGCTTTACATCAACAATCAAAAAGTAAGCCGTTCTTATCCTTTGGAATTTCAAACACAAGTATTGTGGCAATATCGTACCGAACCACCCAATTTTAAATTTGCCGCAGGCAGTTGTTTATTTATCAATGATAGTCCTTACGACCGTCCAGGCAAGCCCTATGGTAGTAATTACGAAATCTTAACACGTATCTATGAACAAAAGCCCGATTTTATGCTTTGGCTCGGCGATAATGTTTATTTGCGTGAAGCAGATTGGGGAACTAAAACAGGAATTTTCTACCGCTATACACACACACGCTCTATTCCTGAAATGCAGGCACTATTGGGCTCTGTGCATCATTATGCTATATGGGACGACCACGACTATGGACCCAACGACTCCGACAAAAGCTATCCATACAAAGATTTGACTTTGGAGGCTTTTAAGCTATTCTGGGGCAATCCGAATTATGGAGTAGCCAATCCGCATGGCAAAGGCATTACAGGAACCTTCGTATGGGGAGATGTACAATTCTTCTTACTTGATAATCGCTATTTTCGCAGTGCTAACAATAACACTGCAAGCAATAGATGCGTATTGTGTGATGAACAAATAGAATGGCTTATCAATGCTTTGGCATTCAGCCAAGCCTCTTTCAAAGTGATTGCCGTGGGCAGTCAGTTTGTAAGTAGTTCTAAAAATAAAGAAAATTTCATCAATTTTCCCGAAGAAAGACAGAAAATTCTTGATGCTATCGCAAAAAACAAAATCTCTGGTGTTATTTTCCTTACAGGTGACCGCCACTTTACAGAGCTATCCAAAACAAATACTACACCTCCTATCTATGATTTAACCGTTTCGCCGCTTACCTCAGGAACTTATAATCCTGAAAAAGAGCAAAACGAATTGCGTGTGCCTAATACCTTGGTTACAGAACATAATTTTGCTCTGATAGAAATAACAGGCAAACGCAAAGAACGTGTAATGACAATACGAATTCTTAATAAAGACGGAAAGGAACTCTGGAAGCAAGAAATACAGGAAAAAGACTTGCAGTATCCAAGAAATTGAGCTGTATTCTGTTAGCTCGTAAAAAAGCTCTTATCAGTGGATAAGAGCTTTTTTTATGAAAATTATTTCGAAGCAAAAACTTCGTTTAGTGCTTGTTCTAATGCAGGTCCTCGTAGATTTTTAGCCAAAATTCTGCCGTCTTTATCCAAAAGAAAGTTCATTGGAATTGCATTGATTTCATAGATGGGTAGAATTGCCGAATCCCACATTTTAAGGTCGGAAACGTGTGTCCAAGTAAGTTCATCTTTTTCAATGGCTTTGAGCCATTTTTCTTTATCATCATCAAGCGAAACGCCTAAAATATCAAACCCTTTATGCTTAAACTTTTTGTATGCGGCAACCAAGTTAGGATTTTCCATTCGGCAAGGACGACACCAAGCCGCCCAAAAATCTATAAGTAAGACTTTTCCTCGGAAAGATGACAAAGAAATAGGTTTGCCTTCAGGAGTGGGTAGCGTAAAATCAGGAGCAATATCACCAACATTTAATCCGATTTTAGCAGGACGTAGCTTATCCAATTCGGGCGAATAAATACGATTGATAAACTCTATGAAACGCTCTCCGTGTTTGTCTTGAGGCATTTGTTGAGCTACTTTATCGGCAAAGTCTTTCAAGAAAATATAATCTTTCAGTAAATCCAAATGCTCTGCAAAAGCAATCGCAGTAACAGAAGGCATACTGGCATTGAGCAAAGGATAATTTTTTTCGCTCAAATCTTTGTAAATTGCCCAATCACGTTGTTGCAACAGCCCTTTGAGTGAGTCTTTGGCTTTTTCATTAGTTTCTGCTTGCCAAAGTTTTTCTAAGTTTACGTAGAGGGTATCGGTTTTGAGGTTTTGCTTGTAGGTGGTAAAAAAATCCCAAAACGTTTTGAAAAGTTCTTTATCTTTATCATCAGCTCCTTCCAAGAGCATTTCGGTAGGTTTTTCAGGATTGATTTTCTTGATTGTAAGTTTTTTCTCCCCTGCTACCACCCATAAGGGAAAATCTCTACGTTCTGCAAAGAATATTCTGTAAATTCTTTTTTCTTTGGGTACTTGAAAGCTGAAAGTATTCTGTTGAATTTCGGTACTATCCAACAAAATGGCACTATCCCAAAAATTTTCGTTGTGTTTTTCGGCATAGGCTAAATAAACTTTACCTTTAAGGTTTTCTGTTTCACCTGAAAGCGTAATTTTCTCATTTTTACAAGCCTGCAAGGCTATGACTAAAACAATTAGAGCAATTTTATAATGTTTCATTGTTATGTTTTTTTTGCAAAATTACACAATTTTCAAAATATATCGGAATTAGCAAGATTAACAGGAAACTAATTTTTAGGATTATTGAATTTGCGTATCTGACTTTCAAATATTTGAGAGAAAAGTTCCAACAGTATAAAAAAAGCCCCAATATTTGGGGCTGTTTTGTAGGTGATCCCGCTGGGGTTCGAACCCAGGACCCCATCCTTAAAAGGGATGTGCTCTACCTGCTGAGCTACGGAATCTTTTGTTTTTAAGAGAGCATTTGTTAAATTGCACTGCAAAGATAACACAACTATAACAAATATTCCAAATAAATGTTGAAAAAAATTTTATTTTTTTTAGTTTGTATCAGTTGGCTACTTACTGAAAGTATTTATTGTCAAGATTTTAACCAAAAAAAAATTCTCGCTGACTCACTTTTTGCTATGGGCAAATATAATGAGGCTGAAACGATATATGCTCAAACTTTAAAGGAAGGTGTGTTTTTGGAACAAAATGTTCTCAAACAGGCTTTTATTGCTTCTCAACAAAAAAACTATGTAGCCTATTTACATTATTTAAATTTACTTTTGCAATATAAGCCCAAACTCTCTACTGCTCAAAAAATCTACAACATTGCTACAGCATATGAATTGGAAGGCTATGAAATCAGCGATAGCAAATGGATTTTACTGCTTTACTATGCTTATCATAGATGGATTATTTTAGGGCTTTGTTTGCTTTTTTTAGGCTGGACAATTGGCTTCTTACGCAGAAAATATACGACTTGGGGGGCTTTTCAACGAAATGGTATAATTTTGCTTATAGGCTTGGCATTCAGTATTTTTTTTATCAATTTCATCCCGAATATCAATGAAGCAGTAGTAGCCTATAATCATACATATTTGATGAGAAGCCCTTCAGCAGCTTCCGAAAAAGTTGCAGTGCTATCGAAGGGTCAAAAATTGAATGTAATTGGTGAAAAAGATGTTTGGTTGGAAGTAATCTGGAAAAAAGAAAAAGCTTTTGTACGAAAAACACAAGTTTATTTTCACCCATTATTTTGATTTCAGAAAAAATTGATTTAACTTGCCATTCACTTTTTGTTCAAATTGGTTTAATATTAAACAACAAAAACAAGAATGGATACAATCGCTATTATTATCGCAGGTATTTTGGCTTATCTGATAGGCTCTATTTCTACCGCAGTATGGATAGGTAAACGTTTTTACGATATTGACATTCGTGAACATGGAAGCAAAAATGCAGGAGCTACGAATACTTTTAGGGTTTTGGGTAAAAAAGCAGGTATTTTTGTGCTTATGATTGATGTTTTGAAAGGCTTTTTAGCCACCCACCTGGCTACTTTGCTTTTAGATTTAGACTATATCATTGCCTACGATTTGATTTATTATCAAATTGCCTTCGGTATTTTGGCCGTTATTGGGCATATTTTCCCGATTTATGTAAATTTCAAAGGTGGCAAAGGGGTGGCTACTATTCTTGGAATGGTCATTGCTTTGCACCCACAGGTAGCATTACTTTCTATACTTGTATTTTTGTTGGTGTTAATAGCTACGCACTATGTTTCATTAGGCTCTATCATTGCAGGCTTTTCTTTTCCTACTTTTTTGATAACAGTACCTGTCTTCAGGCAAAACAATCCTACTTTGGTGATTTTTAGCAGTATGCTAGCATTTTTGCTCATTATTACACATCGTAAAAACATAAAACGCCTACTATCGGGTAGCGAAAGTAAAATCTATTTGTTCAGAAGACGAAAAGTGTAGCGAAAAAATGTTTGCGAAGAGCAAGTTCCAAATTGCGAAAATTCAAGCATTCTGCAGTACTTTTGAATTAGACTGAAACAGAATTTGAAAAATTAAAAAATCAAATCTTGGAAATCTTGAAAAATCACTTTTATTTTGCCATAAACTTACTTTCAATAACAGGCTGATTTTGAAATTACCTTTTGTTGAAGTGAAAAATCTTTCAGTATGCGTTTAAAAGACAAGGTTGCAGTAGTTACAGGAGGAGCAAAAGGAATTGGTAAGGCGATACTTGCTAAACTTTTGCATGAAGGGGCAAAAGGCGTAATTTGGGACATCAACCCGCTTGCCGAAAAAACCGCCCAAGAACTCAATGGCACACCCGAAAAAGTCGTAAAAGCTTTTACAGGCGTGAATGTAAGTAATTTACAAAGCGTTGAAAAGGCTTGCGAGGCTACCTTGAAAGAGTTTAGTAGAATTGATATTCTCATCAACAATGCAGGTATTATACGCGACAATAGCCTTCGGAAAATGACTGCCGAAGAATGGCAAGCTGTTATTGATGTAAATCTGACAGGGGTTTTCAACTGCACACGGGTAGTGAGCCCTATAATGATTGAACAAAAATATGGTAAAATTGTCAGTATTTCGTCTATTGTAGGTTTTACAGGAAATTTCGGACAAAGTAATTATGTAGCCGCCAAAGCGGCAATTATCGGGCTTACCAAGACATGGGCAAGAGAGCTAGGAAAATATCAAATCAATGTAAATGCTGTAGCTCCGGGAGTAATTGATACTGATATGTTTGCTACTGTGAAAGAAGAATATCGTCAGGAGTTTATCAGGAGAATACCTGTGGGTAGAATAGGCAAACCCGAAGATATTGCAAATGTCTGTGCTTTCTTGGTTTCTGATGAAGCAAATTTCGTTACAGGGCAAACAATTATCGTAGATGGAGGCGGTACACTGGGTTAATCTTTCAGACCATTGTTCATAAAAGTAAGTTTCAAAGCAAGCCAAATGAGCCAAAAAATCATTGCCCAAATCAGGTAGATGCGATAAAAATCTTTGGCTTGCAAGTAACGAACTTCCATAATTTCCGATTTTTCCATAGCCGAAATTTTGTTGAGCGTTTTTTCCAGCATTTGCGTGTTTTCAGCCCTAAAAAATTCGCCTTGCGTATTTTGGGCAATTGTTCGCATTATTTGCTCGTCTATCGCATTTTCGTACATCTGTGGCTTTCCGAAAGCATCTTTTCCGAAAGGTACTTGTGCCGCATAACTTGCCGTAATGATGCTGTAAACCTTAATTTGTTCTTTTCGAGCAATCTGAGATGCCTCAATAGGTGAAACTTTGCCTGTATTGCTATCACCATCGCTAATAAGTAGTACTACTTTGGATTTGGCTTTGCTTTGCGAAAGTCGGTTTATGCAGACTGCCAGAGCATCGCCGAGAGCTGTTCCTTCGGCTTCTGTCATTTTGCCTTTGATTTCTTGATTGAGAAATTTTTCCAAAAGTTCGTAGTCGGTAGTGAGCGGAACAAGCGTGAAAGCCTCTCCTGAAAAGACCACTACACCGATTCTGTCTTCATATAAACGAGTTCTGATAAAGTTTTGGGCTACTTGTAAAGCCGCTTGCAAACGGTTGGGGCTGTAATCTTCGTAAAGCATTGATTCTGAAATATCTATGGCAAGCATTATATCAATACCTTCGGCATAGCGTTGTACTTTTTCATTTACTTTCTGCGGACGAGCCAGTGCCAACATCACAAGCCAAACTGCCAACAACAAAACTACATCAGGAACAAAACGCAAAAAAGTGCCTTTTTGGAGCTTTCGAGTATCGGCGGGTAAGATTACAACTAACTTTTGCCGAGTAGGCAATGCCAAAAACCAACGCAACAAGAAAAGCAACAAAGCAAAAGGCATTGCAAAGAGCCAAAACGAATTTTCCCATATATATCCACGAAAGGTTTGGGGCAAAAAATGCTCCAAACGGTACCAACCTTCGGTTTCTATGAGAAAAAGGAAAATCATACGCTTTGGCTTGCCAAGATGGTTTGCTCAATCATCTTTGGAAAATGCTCGTATTCCAAACTATGTACTTTTTGAGCTATGCTTTCGGGGGTATCTTCGGGAAAAATAGGTGTCTTTGCCTGAAAAATCACTTGCCCCTCGTCGTAGTGAGCATTCGCAAAATGAATAGTAATGCCCGTTTCCGTTTCTTTATTTTCCCAAACTGCTTGATGCACTCGGTTGCCGTACATTCCTTTTCCGCCATATTTAGGAAGCAAAGCAGGGTGAATGTTGATAATTTTGTTGGGGAAAGCCTTCAAAATGCTTTCTGGCACAAGCCACAAAAAGCCTGCAAGGATTATCCAATCAATTTTTTCATTTTGCAAAATTTGCAAAACTTTTCCATTCTCGTAAAAATCTGCTTTCCCAAAAGTGTAAGAAGGAATTTGATAATTTTTCGTTCGTTTTAAAACGTACGCATCAGCTTTGTTGGAAAGCACACAGGCTACCTCAATAACAGGATGCTGTTGAAAGTAGCGAATAATATTTTCTGCATTGCTCCCATTTCCCGAAGCAAAAATAGCTAATCTTTGCTTACTCGATGCTTTTTTTTTCATAACTTATGCAAATCCCATTACTTTTCGTACTCTTTGAAGCGTTTGATGAGCTACTTCACGGGCTTTAGCTTCACCTTTTTGCAAGATTTTTTCTAAAAGTTCGGGGTTTTGTATGAACTCATTAAATCGTTCTCTTTCTGATTGAAATTTTCTTTCAATCAGTTCTTGTAGGGCTTGTTTGGCGTGTCCGTAGCCATAGCCACCTTTTAGGTAGTTCTGACGCATTTGCTCTATTTCGCTGGGTGAGGCAAGTAGGGTATAAATCTTGAAAACATTGCAGGTGTCGGGATTTTTGGGGGCTTCAAGGGGTGTGGCATCAGTTACAATTTTAGCGATTTGCTTTTTAAGTTCTCTGCTGGGCAGAAAAATATCAATGTAATTATTGTACGATTTACTCATTTTTCTGCCGTCTGTTCCCGGGATAGTCATTACAGATTCATTGATTTGTGCTTCGGGGATAACAAAAATCTCTTCTTGATAATGGAAATTCACTTTTTGGGCAATATCGCGAGTAATTTCCAGATGTTGCTGTTGGTCTTTGCCTACGGGAACAAACTCGGCATCGTAAAGCAAAATATCCGCCGCCATAAGCACAGGATAATCAAAAAGACCTGCATTTACATCTGCAAGGTTTTCGGATTTATCTTTGAAAGAATGAGCATTGGCGAGCATCGGATAAGGCGTAAAGCAATTCAAATACCAAGTCAGTTCGCAGACTTCGGGAATTCGCGATTGGCGATAAAAGTAGTTTTTTTCCGTATCAAAGCCAAAAGCCAACCAAGCCGCCGCTATGGCTTGCGTGTTCTGAATGCGTTCTTGTGCATTTTTGATAGTAGTAAGCGAATGAAAATCAGCAATGAAGAAAAAAGACTCATTCACCGGATTTTTAGACATTTCAATAGCAGGTAAAATTGCCCCCAAGAGATTGCCCAAGTGCGGTCTGCCCGAACTCTGAATGCCTGTTAAAATTCTTGCCATAGCTGAGTTTGTGCTTTGTTGGTTATCAGTGAGTATGTTAATCTTTCTTACCAAGAAAAGTTTTGCAATTTAGAAAGGCTTTCAGAAAAAACAAAACGCTTTTTTCAGCTTTCTGCAGTAAATTTTCGTAAATTGCACAAAAAATTACTTATGAAACGAGTGTTTTGGATTTTTCTTTTACCTATCACGCTTTTTTCTCAAAATTTGCCCACAGGTACTTGGCGTTTTGTTCTAGAAAATGCAGGCGGAGGTATACCTTTCAACGCCGAAATTTTACAAAAAAATCAAAAATTTTTACTTCGCATACACAATGCTGACGAAAGCATTGATTTTGACGAAGTGCTGGTTTCCGAAGGCAAAGATTCTATTTTTGTACCGATGAATACTTTTGATGCCTGTTTGGCTTTGCGTCTGGAAGGTAAACAAATGAGAGGTGCTTACAAACGTCACTACAACCAAACTTCACAGCCTTTAAAAGCCTATTTTGGCGAAAAATATCGCTTCTTTGCTGAAAATAAACCTTCGCAAATAGATTTTTCGGGCAAATGGGAAGTGAGTTTTACCAATTCGGAAGGTAGAACCTACCCTGCCATAGCTCTTTTCAAGCACGATACCAAAACAAGCAAGATAACAGGCACTTTTCTCACTACCACAGGTGATTACCGATTTCTGGAAGGAGAAGTAATGAACAACAGTCTTTACCTTTCTACTTTTGATGGGGCTTTTGCCTTTCTTTTCAAAGCAAATTTTGAAAATAATGAACTCAAAGGCGAGTTTTGGTCGGCGATGAATAAACAAGCTACTTGGATAGCCCGCCGAAATGAAAATGCTACTCTGCCCGATGCTTCCAAAATTACTTATCTCAAAGAAGGCTATGATAAAATTGAATTTAGCTTTCCTGACCTTTCGGGCAAAAAAGTTTCACTTACAGACGAAAAATACCAAAATAAAGTGGTGATTTTACAAATTTTTGGCTCTTGGTGTCCCAATTGCATCGATGAAACCGCTTTCCTTGCCGAATGGTATCGCAAAAATAAGAAAAAACCTGTTGCTATTATCGCTTTGGCATATGAACGCAAAGCTGATTTTGAATATGCAAAAAAAATGGTGGAAAAAGTCGTAAAACGCTTTAATGTAGAATATGATTTTCTAATTGCAGGTACGAATGAAAAAGATATAGCCGAAAAAACACTCCCTATGCTCAATGGCATTTTTTCCTACCCTACTACTATTTTTATAGATAAAAAAGGTAAAGTTCGTAAAATTCACACTGGTTTTTCAGGACCAAGTACGGGCGAATACTACAAAACTTGGCGACAAGAATTCAATGAGCTAATAAATACCCTGCTCAAAGAATAAACTTTGTTATAAAATTCTTTATCGCTAGCAGTCAAGACGACGTACGCATTAGGCTTGATTTTTAGCAAAGTAGGAAAGACTTTCAGTAAAAACTGCTTGGCTCTGATAACCCAACGCCTCAAAGACTGTGTAGGATAGCTCATTTGTAAAATATCGCCAGCAAGTAGCGTATAGCAGTCTTTTGAGATAGTAAAATTTTCAGAAAGCAAAAGAAAGCGAAAAAGTGCAGGCGTATAAATTATGCCCATAAGAAAGAAAATACTTTATTTTCCTATCTACAAAAAAGAAAAATCAATCGGAATTTCAAAAACCTGATGACGCGAAACTATCTTGATTTTACGGAAAAAAAGACTTGGTATATCAATTTTAGCCAGTTTCTTAAACCTCACAGGTTTGGTAATACTTAAAAAAGCAAACCTTATAAAGATTTGCCTTTTTTGTATCTTTAAACTTTTACTAAAACTTACCAATAAAATACATTCAAATATCTTGCCACAAAATAAGATGATAAACTGTGTACGATATTGAATATATTTTATTTTTTTCATAATAACGTAAAAATGAGACTTTTTGTTATGCGAGTGTTGTATAAAATTGCTCTATCTCATCAAGAATATGTATAATTTCTGATTCTGTATCTGCTTGTACTAATCTCATTCTGAAAGATTTGAAGTTTTCAAATCCTTTAAAGTAGCTGGCATAATGCCTACGCATTTCCAAAATTCCTAAGCGTTCTCCCTTCCATTTTACTGAAAACTGCAGATGTGTGAGGCAGGTTTTTATGCGTTCTTCAATAGTTGGTGGAGGCAATAGCTCGCCTGTTTGTAAGAAATGCTTGATTTCACGGAAAATCCAAGGATAACCAATCGAGGCTCTGCCTATCATAATACCATCTACACCATAACGATTTTTATAGGCAAAGGCTTTTTGAGGGCTATCAATATCACCATTTCCAAAAATAGGAATTTTGATACGTGGATTTTCTTTTACCTTGCCGATGAGCGTCCAATCTGCTTCACCTTTATACATTTGGATGCGTGTTCTGCCGTGTATAGTAAGAGCTTGAATACCAACATCTTGTAATCTTTCAGCAACTTCTTCAATATTTTTAGTGTTTTCGTCCCAACCTAAACGCGTCTTGACAGTTACGGGTAAATGTGTTGCTTTGACCACTGCCTCTGTCATTCTGACCATCTTAGGAATGTCTTGCAATAGTGCAGCTCCTGCTCCTTTACAAGCCACTTGTTTCACAGGACAGCCATAGTTAATATCTATCAAATCAGGGTTAGCTTGGGTAGCTATTTGTGCAGATATTCGCATTGTTTCGATATTTGAGCCAAACAATTGTATGCCGATAGGGCGTTCGTATTCAAAAATATCTAATTTCTGCTTGCTTTTTATAGCATCTCGTATCAATCCTTCGGAAGAAATAAATTCAGTATACATCAAATCTGCCCCGCCTGCTTTACATACAGCTCGAAAAGGAGGGTCGGAAACGTCTTCCATAGGAGCTAAAAGTAAAGGAAACTCTCCTAACTCTATTTGTCCAATTTTTACCATTTTTAAAAATTTTACACAAAAATACAAGAAAAAAGCCAATTAGAAAAAGAAATATCAAAGCATTAGTATTTTGAGTAAATTTGATGTAGAACTTTTCAAATATTTGGTATGATTTTTTTAATAATTTATTATTTTTGCCCATCTATCATTTTCAACGCAAAAAAAACTTTTTATGTATTATTCCAAAATTACAGGGCTAGGATACTATGTACCTGAAAATGTTGTTACAAACTTTGATTTAGAAAAACTGATGGATACCTCTAACGAGTGGATTAGAGAGCGTTCGGGTATTCAAGAAAGACGTTTTTTTACAGAGGGAAAAGATACCACTGCCACAATGGCGGCAGAAGCTTCTAAAATAGCCTTACAAAGAGCAGGTCTGCAAGCCCAAGATATAGATTTGATTGTACTGGCTACTTTGAACCCCGATTACCACTTTCCTGGTTCAGGTGTACTTTTACAAAGAATGCTACCTTTTCGAGAAATTGGAGCAATTGATGTGAGGGCTCAATGTTCGGGTTTTATTTACGGGCTCTCCATTGCCGACCAGTACATCAAAACAGGAATGTATAAAAATATTTTGGTAGTAGGCTCGGAAATTCAGTCTAATATTTTAGAGTTAAGTACCCGCAACCGAAACTTTGCTGTACTTTTCGGAGATGGGGCAGGGGCAGTAGTATTGCAGGCAAGTACTCATCCCGAAAATTGTATACTTTCTACACATTTGCATTCGCAAGGAAAGTACGCAGAAGACTTGATGCTTGAGCACCCCGGCGGTAGGTTCAAACAACGTATTTGGCCTACTATGATAGAAGAAGGTAAGCATTTGCCATTTATGCAGGGGCAAGCTGTTTTCAAACATGCAGTGCAACGTTTTCCCGAAGTAATTCGTGAGGCTCTGCAAGCCAACGGCTATACCGAAGCTGATCTAGACTTGTTGGTACCGCATCAAGCCAATTTACGCATTACTAAACATATTCAGCAAGTAATGAATTTACCTGATGAAAAAATTGTAAGCAATATTGAAAAATACGGCAATACTACGGCGGCTTCTATTCCTATAGCTCTTTGCGAGGCTTATGAACAAGGACGGATTAAAGCAGGAGATTTGGTTTGCCTTGCCGCATTTGGTAGTGGCTTCACTTGGGCTTCTGCACTTATTCGCTGGTAGCCTCATTTCCAAGAATATACAAAAAAATAAAAGATTTTTTTGGAAAAAATTTGGAACTCATAAAAAAAAGTGGAATATTTGCAATCGCAAACAGACAAAAGGAGTTTTAGCTCAGCTGGTTCAGAGCATCTGCCTTACAAGCAGAGGGTCGGGGGTTCGAATCCCTCAAACTCCACAAAAAGCCTCAAAATGTAGAATTTTGAGGCTTTTTTATTCAGAAAAATCGGAAACTATGGAACAAAACCAAGTAATTCTAATAGATAAACCCTATGGATGGACTTCTTTCCAAGCCCTCAAAAAAGTTAAATATCTCTTGAAAGTTACTAAAATAGGGCATGCAGGCACATTAGACCCCCTTGCTACGGGTTTGCTCATCCTTTGCACAGGAAAAAAAACGAAAGAAATACCTTTCTATCAAGCCCAAGAAAAAGAGTATACAGGAACTTTAGTTTTAGGCAAAACAACTCCTTCCGTAGATTTAGAGACAAATTTTGATTCTGAAACAGATACCAGCCACCTAAAAATTGAAGACGTAATAGATATTTTACCTGAATTTTTAGGAGAAATACAGCAAACCCCACCTATTTATTCTGCTGTAAAAAAAGATGGAAGGCGTTTATATGAACTTGCACGCAAAGGTGAAAGTACAGAAATTTGTCCGAAAAAAGTTCATATTTACAAATTGGAAATCACAAGTTCAAAAAATTTTCCTGAAATAGAGTTTCGTGTTTTATGCTCCAAAGGTACCTATATTCGCAGTTTGGTAAGGGATATAGGTGAAAAACTAGGCACAGGGGCTTACCTGAAAAGTCTTTGTCGCACACGTATAGGAGAGTTTCGTTTGGAAAATGCTTGGAAAATTCCTGATTTAGAAGCCCATTGTAGAAAAATAAAAAAAGGCGAGTAAAATCTCGCCTTTATGTAGTGCAATCGTTTGATTATCTTCCTCCTCTGCCACCTGTTCTGCTCCTACCCGAACTTCCACCCGAAGAACCTCCACTTCCGCTGCTACCAAAACTTCCACCTGAAGAATTTCTTTCCCTACCACTGCCCCAAGAAAAAGGGCTATTAGAGTTACTTCTACTTTCCCAAGAGGTTCTATTTCTATTCTCATAACGCTCTGATGAATTGGAATTATTGTAGCGTTCGGCGTTGATACTGCTTCTTTCTGTTTTAGTTCTACCTGTGCGAACTTCGTTGCTTTGTGTAGGAGTGTAAGTATCAGAGGAATAGTTTCTTATTCTACCATCTGTAATCACTCTGTTTCCTTGATTGCTATTATCATTGTTATTTGACTGCAATCTTGGATTAGGATTATTTCTGATAAAATTACTACCTCTACCCGCCGAAGCACGAGGACCTATGTATAGGCTATTTTGAGGGAGACGATTGTCGTTCCATAACCAAGTATTTCCCCAACCAGTATTCCAGCCCCAAGGTCTATTCCAAGAATTCCAACCATAGTTATAGGCATAGCCATAACCTATGTACCAGCCATTTCCCCAACCAGTATTCCAGTAGGGGCTACCCCAAGCGGCTCCATACCAATACGGATTATTCCAACCATTGTACCAATAAGGGCTGTTCCAACCTCCATACCAGTAGCGGTTATTCCAAGAGTTCCAACCGTAGCTCCATCCATTACAACTCCAACAACTATTCCAACTACTCCAAGTATTCCAACAATTATCGTTCCAAGAATTGTAATTATTCCAGTTAGCACTTTGGCTATTCATAGGTACATACAAGCTACCACCCTGTGCAACAGGATAATCTATAGCATCAGGATTACTAAAATTGCTAATAGGTTTTTGGTCATATTCGCTATTGTAGGCATCGCTTGTCAGACCGTCACTTTCTAAAACTCTTTGATTTTGGCGAATTTGAGCTTTCTTTATATCATCACCTACAAAATATACGTCATCGTATTCATCATTTTGCGAAACAATTCTTCCCTGCGAAGCACAAGAAAAAGTACCCCATGCAAGTAAAATATAATATATCCAATGCCTTTTCATAAGCGTACAAGTTTGATGGTTCGTTTACTGATATACAAACAAAAACCGAGCCATTTCGGTTCAAATTTTTATGTATAATGCATTCGCGTATTACAAATGCTTGGATAATGAAACAGCTTATGGCTTGCACCATTTGCAAAAATTTTTTATGAAATGAAAAAAGTATTTTTCAAATCTTACAGGTTTTCAAAAAAGTTATACTTTTTTTGAAACTTTACACAAATTTGCACGTAATACAAGAAAGCAGTTATTAAAAAGTAGTTTTTTCATACAAACAGGTGTGTATCTTAAACAGGTGTAGTAAAGACATCGACCTTTGGTTGATGTCTTTTTGTTGTTTAATAAACATTTTTTTGTTCAATTAGTTATTTATGCAAACCACATCATATTTTTTAATGAAAAAAAGATTTATAAGCTACCCAAATTATGAGTTATTATTCTATTAAAGACGTAGAAACCCTTTCGGGCATCAAAGCCCATACCTTGCGTGTTTGGGAGCAACGATACGATATTCTTAAACCTAAACGTACAGACACCAATATACGCTACTATGACGACTTTGACCTCAAACTCATTCTCAATATCTCGGTACTCAACAAACATGGGCATAAAATTTCGCAAATCGCTCAGATGTCAGCAGAAGAACTACGTGCCGAACTTATTCGTCTTACAGAGAAATCTACTGATTCCCAAGATAAAATTCAGGCTTTTATGCTCTGTATGATGGATTTGGACGAAGAACGCTTTGAGTATCTACTTTCGCAGAGCATCAAGCAGATGGGCTTTGAAAATACAATGATTCGGATAATCTTCCCTTTTTTACAAAAAATCGGTATTTTGTGGCTTGCAGGCACTATCAACCCTGCCCAAGAACATTTTATTTCTCATTTGATACGACAAAAAATTATTGTGGCCATTGATCATCTCAAACCCAATTATACCGAAGGCAAAAAGTATATGCTTTTCTTGCCTGAGGGCGAATGGCACGAACTTTCGCTACTATTTACCAATTATATTTTGCGTAGCCGAAAACAAAGAACAATTTACCTAGGTCAGACTGTACCACTAAACGACCTCAAAGAGGCTTACAAAATATACAAGCCCGAATTTCTTTTCAGTGTAATTACTTCCTCACCCTCTTTTCAGCAGATACAGAAATACATTTATGAAATTTCAAAGTCTTTCCCTGAAAGTAAAATCATACTCACAGGCAGTCAAGTAATAGGACAAGGGCTGGATACTCCTGAAAATGTCTTTATTTTAGCCAAAATTGAAGATTTATTAGATTTTATTCAGGAAAATGCTTGAAATATTGTTATGCTAGCCGAATAATATTTGGTTTGTATAAAAATAATCCAATTCAATAGTTGAAAAAATTCAATTTTTAGAAAAATTTTACAAAAAAATACAAAAAAACTGCCGATTTGCTTGTATGGTTTTCGAGTATCTTGTAATTTTGTATCAGAAATTCTGAAAAAAGATTTGTCTAACCCTTAAACCATACTACTATGGCAACTGCAAAGAATGCGGCTACTGAAGCTGTAAACAAAATGGCTGAGCAAAACCAAGAAGCTCTTGTAAAAGTAAAAAACACGTTGAAGGAAGCTTTTGCTAACGTGAAAAAAACCGTAGGTCTTGACAATGCTCCTGATTTCATCAAGGAAGCAATAGAAGCTCAAGAAAATTTGGCAAGCAACTGGTTCGATTCTCTTATCCGTGTTGCTCAAGTAAAATCAGTAGAAGAACTTAACGAAGTGTTGAACGCTCAAATTAAACATTTCCAAAAAAACTTCACTACTGCTATGGACTTGGATTTCTGGAGAAAATCCTCTAAAAAAGGAGCAGAGTGGAAACCTACCGATTACATGAACATAGATTTCGCAAAAGAAACTATGCTAAAAGTAATTGACCTTTGCCAACCTGCAAAGTAATTGCTCACCCGCTATGATATCCCAGAAGCCGAGTTCTATACTCGGCTTTTGTATTTTTCAAAAAAATTAACAAATTTTTATTTTTCAATACTTTTCTTTGCCTAAATTTGCTCAAAAACTCCAATTATTTTGAAAAGCTATATCATCATTGATTTTGACAGCACTTTTACACAAGTAGAGGGGCTTGATGAATTGGCTCGCATTGCCTTGCAGGATGCCCCCGAAGGTAAAAAGCGTATCACTCAAATTGAGCAAATCACCCAAGCAGGTATGGAAGGAAAAATTTCTTTTGCCGATGCCCTGCGTAAGCGTGTAGCTTTGCTTTCTGCTCATCGAAAGCATATTGAAGCTCTCATTGAGTTTCTGAAAACCAAAGTATCGCCTTCTATACAGAGAAATAAACAATTTTTTGAGCAGTTTGCCAATAACATCCTCATTATTTCCAGCGGTTTTCGGGAGTTTATTGTGCCTATTGTAAGCGAATACGGCATAAAGCCCGAAAATGTTTTTGCTAATACTTTTCTTTTCGATGAGAGCGGAAATATCGTTGGTTACGATACCAGCCATTTACTTGCTCAAAACGAAGGCAAAGTGCTTCAGCTCAAAGCCTTAAATCTTGAAGGCGAAGTGTATGTAATAGGAGATGGTTATACTGATTACCAAATGCGTGAAGCAGGGCTCGCCAATCGTTTCTATGCTTTCACTGAAAATATCAAACGTGAAAGTGTTACTGCCAAAGCTGATTATGTTTTACCTAATTTAGACGAGTTCTTGTTCATACATAAACTGCCTATGCAAGTCTCTTATCCCAAGCATCGTATCAAAGTTTTACTTTTAGAAAACATACACCCCAAAGCCAAAGCTATTTTTGAAAAAGAAGGCTATCAAGTAGAGTTGCTAAAAACAGCTCTGAACGAAGCCGAATTGTGCGAGGCTATCCGAGATATTTCAATTCTGGGTATTCGCTCCAAAACTAATATTACTGACAGAGTGTTGGCTAATGCCGAAAGACTCATAGCCATAGGTGCTTTTTGTATTGGTACTAACCAAATAGATTTGAAGACTTGCATGCACAAAGGTATAGCAGTTTTCAATGCTCCTTATAGCAATACCCGAAGTGTAGTAGAATTAGCCATCGGCGAGATGATTATGCTTACAAGGAGAATTTTTGAAAAAAGTAATCTTACCCACAAAGGAATATGGGATAAATCAGCCAAAAATAGTCGTGAAATCAGAGGGAAAAAGCTGGGAATTGTAGGCTATGGTAATATTGGTTCGCAACTTTCGGTAGTAGCAGAGGCTTTGGGTATGCAAGTGTATTTCTATGATATTGTGGATAAGCTTGCTTTGGGAAATGCTCGTAAATGCAATACCCTTGAAGAACTTTTGCAAGAAGTAGATTTTGTAAGTTTACACGTAGACGGCAGAAAAGAAAATACTAACTTAATAAGTGAAAAAGAGTTTGATTTAATGAAGGAAGGTGTAATTTTCTTAAATTTAGCACGCGGACACATCGTTGATATTGAAGCTCTTGTAAAAAACATAAAGAGTGGTAAGATTGCAGGAGCGGCGGTAGATGTTTTCCCATACGAGCCTAAAAATAATGATGAAGAATTTAATAGCCTATTGCGAGGTTTGCCTAATGTAATTCTTACACCTCATATTGGCGGTAGCACCGAAGAAGCTCAAGAAAATATCGGCGAATACGTACCCCAAAAACTCATTGATTACATCAATACAGGTAGTACATATGCTAGCGTAAATATGCCTAATTTGCAACTTCCAGCTCAAAAGGATGCTCATCGGCTTTTGCATATCCACAAAAATACGGCAGGTATCCTTGCTCAAATCAATCAAGTACTAGCCAGTCATCAAATCAATATTTTAGGGCAATATCTCAAAACCAACGAAGAAATTGGCTATGTTATTACAGATATTGACAAAGAGTATAGCAAAGATGTGATTACCGACCTAAAACGCATCGAAAACACTATCAAATTCAGGGTTTTGTATTAACATTGCTCTCTCTTTTTCAATACATAGCAATGACTTTACTCATTGTGCATGGAATAATTTTTACTAACTTTGTGTTTTGAAACAACCTTAAAGCCAATTTTTTGTATGAATTACGGTATTTTCACAATTCCTGAACCTAAAAATGAGCCTGTGTATAGCTATGCACCAGGCAGTAAAGAAAGAGAACTTTTGAAAAAAGCACTCCTGGAGCTAAAAAGCAAAGAATTAGATATTCCAATGTTTATTGGTGGCGAGGAGGTACGCACAGGCAATCGGAAGCGTATCGCTCCCCCTCACGAATTGAGCCACACTTTGGGTTACTATCACAAAGGCGGTAAAGAAGAGGTAGAACGTGCTATTCGTGCCGCTCTCAATGCCAAAGAATTATGGGAAAACATGAGTTGGGAACATCGGGCAAGTATTTTTCTGAAAGCCGCTGAACTCATTTCCTCTAAATATCGCTACGAGCTTAATGCCGCTACGATGTTGGGGCAATCTAAAAATGTATTTCAAGCTGAAATTGATTCTGCCTGTGAAATCATTGATTTTCTTCGCTTCAATGTGAAATTTATGGAGCAAATCTATCGCGAGCAACCTATCTCTTCGGCAGGCGTTTGGAATAGAGTAGAGCATCGTGCCTTAGAGGGCTTTATTTTTGCCCTTACTCCTTTCAATTTTACGGCTATTGCAGGCAACCTGCCCACCTCACCCGCTATGATGGGGAATTGTGTTGTCTGGAAACCCGCCGAAACGCAAATCTATTCAGCTCACGTACTAATGAAGGTATTCAGAGAGGCAGGTGTACCTGATGGCGTTATCAATCTCGTTTTTGTAGATGGGCCTACCGCAGGCGAGGTAATTTTCTCTCACCCCGATTTTGCTGGTATTCATTTTACAGGAGGAACAGGCACTTTTCAAAGAATATGGAAAACCATAGGCGAAAACATCGCCAACTACAAGACCTATCCTCGCATTGTAGGTGAAACAGGCGGAAAAGATTTTGTATTGGCTCATTATTCTGCCAATACCAAAGCCTTGGCTACGGCTCTTATTCGCGGTGCTTTTGAGTATCAGGGGCAAAAATGCTCGGCGGCTTCCCGAGCCTACATACCCGCCAATATCTGGGAGGAAGTAAAAAATTATATGCTTGCCGATTTGAAAGAAATCAAAATGGGAAGTGTGGAAGATTTTTCTTGCTTTGTCAATGCTGTAATTGATGAAAAAGCCTTTGATAAAATCACAGGATACATAGAGCAAGCCAAGAAAGACGGAGTAAGCATAATAGCAGGTGGCAATTATGACAAAACCAAAGGGTATTTCATTGAGCCTACTATTTTGCAAGTACAAGACCCTATGTATATTACGATGCAAGAAGAAATTTTCGGTCCTGTGCTTAGCGTATATGTCTATCAGCCCGAAAATTTTGAAGATGTGCTTACACTGGTAGATAAAACTTCGCCCTATGCCCTTACAGGAGCTATTTTTGCCCAAGACCGCTACGCTATTGATTTGGCAAGCAGGCGTTTGCGACATTCGGCAGGAAATTTCTACATCAACGATAAACCCACAGGAGCAGTAGTAGGGCAACAACCCTTCGGTGGTGCAAGAGCCTCAGGAACAAACGACAAAGCAGGTTCCATGCTCAATCTTTTGCGTTGGACTTCTGCCCGTGCTATCAAAGAAACTTTTGTTCCACCTACTGACTACAAATATCCGTTTATGGCAGAAAGTTAGCAGAAAATAAGAGGTATTACTATTTCTGTCTTTCACTAAGTCATATTATCACTATTTTTCGAAGTAATCGCATCATTATTCAAGGAAATTGGCTTATCAGCAAATCTTATGCCAAGCTGTGCTAAAAAAAAAATTTGTAAAATTGTAGTGTAATATTCAAAAAAACGTTAATTTAGTTTATGAATTTCAAATCGTATTTTCAGCATCTTACTTTCGAATAAATATTTGATTTTCAGTTTTTTATAGAACTCAAATAAAAAAGCATTATGATACACATTAACAAAGAAAAACTTTTAGCAGATAGAGAGCGTTTGCTCAACATCTTGAAAAACAAAGATTTGGACGAGCATACACACAGACTTGTACGCGAAGATTTACGCAACGTAGAAAAAGAACTTGCCGAAATAGCTCCCGAACTTTTGAAAGAGAATGATGACAATCAGCAAACTAAGAAATAGACCAAGATTTTATAGTGTATTTTTTCTAACTATTGAAGGCTTCGTTTCATATGAAGCCTTCACATTCTTATTCAAATCAATTTTTTAATTTACCAATTCTTTTAAACTTTTCAAAAACTTTCTCGCTGTGAGGAGCATTTATTAGCTGTTCTGTTAGGTCTTGCCCTGCCCAATGCTCGTAATGTTTGCCTTCTCGCCAAAGACGTGAGCCTGAAACATCATAAATAAATCCATTGTAGGCTATCCATATTTCAGGGCGGTCTTGTCCGTTGCGTAAAGCAAGTTGTTGTTTGGTGTAAGTAGCTAAATTTTCGCTCATACAATTTCTATTTCTGCTAAATCTTTGGCAAATATTTCTCCCCAATCTCCCTTGAAGCAATCTTTTTGAGCTTTTTCACCCACTATTTTCACAAATTGCTGACGAGGTATAAACTCCGCCCCTAAACTTTCTAAATGTTCGGTATACACTTGGCAATCAATGAGTTCGAAATTATTTTTTTCTAAAATTTTGCATAAAGTAATAAAGCCATATTTAGAAGCATTACTCACTTTAGAAAACATTGACTCGCCAAAGAAAATATTTCCCAAACAAACACCATACAAACCTCCTACCAGTGTATTTTCTTGCCAAACTTCCACAGAATGAGCATAACCCAACCGATGTAGCTGTATGTAAGCATTTTTCATTTCAGGGGTTATCCATGTACCATATTGCCCTTCTCGTTTTATTTTCTGACAATTCGTAATCACTTTTTCAAAAGCCTCATCAAAAGTTACTGCGAAAGCCTTTTTCTTGAAAAGTTGCTTCATGCTTTTAGATACTTTTACACGGGCGGCATACAAGACAAAACGAGGGTCAGGTGACCACCAAATGATGGGTTCTCCTTCTGAAAACCAAGGAAATATTCCCGAACGATATGCTAAAAGTAATCTTTCTACGGACAAATCTCCGCCTACTGCTACAATCCCTTCGCGGCTAGCAATATGTACAGGTGGGAAAAAGAGTTCGTCTCGTAAGAAGTAATATGCCATAAATGCTTCTATGTTTATTTGCCCAGTGCATTCCGAATATAATTCAAGTTCGGCTGAAAAACAAATTTTATTCTAAAAAATTCTGTGAGAAATTTTTGGTATGAAATTTGATATAATTTCAGAAAAATTATTACAGAATTTAAAGGTTTTTTTCGAAATCAAAAATACTTTTGCTCAAAAAATATGAATTATTTCTCGTTTTTATTACATCAAAACTTACATCAATGTAACTTTTTTACCTTTTGCTTTCGTAAATAAGATGAAATAATACTACAAAACAAAAGACACTATACTACTTACAATCTCTACAACTAAAACTTCTACACTTATGGATCTCAACATGAATGATATTGAAAACTTGCTTTACAGCTTTCAAAAGTATGTTCCAGAGGACAAAGTAGGGCATAAAACCAAAGTACAACTTCTTAAAATTGCCCTTTTGCAAGAAATGAATTTGCCTTCTTTAAAGATAACTGATGGAGACCCCTTCTCTGCTAAATGGCATAATTTGTTTGAAGAAGCTACTCAAAAGCTAAAAAATATCTTTAGCAGTTTAGGAGCAACGCCAGAACAAATTGAGGCGATTCTTAAAGAATATGGTAGGATTTCTCATCAGAATATGTGGCGTAGAGCTTCTTAATAGCTTAAATTTTTAAGGTTAGCAAACTGCTGACCTTTTTCATTAGCTCAAATATACTCCCAATTTACTTTCCTTGTCTAAAACAACGCTCACGTGGTTTTGTAAGGTAGTAGCCAGCGAATAGCCCACATAATCAGGATTGATAGGAAACAACTTATTATCTCTATTTACAAGCACAAGTGTTTGTAAACTTTTGATAGGAATTTCAAAGAAAGGTTTGAAAGCATAGAACATTGTTTTACCACTATTAAGCACATCATCTATCAGAATTATGCTTTTGTGAGCCAAGTTGGTGATATCTTCCGATATTTGAATAGGCTGCGAAAGAGGAGCTGTTTTATCTAATTTCAGACTGCAAAGTCTTACTTTTAGTGGCGAAACTTCCTGAATTTCTTTATGTAGTACATAGGCCAAATGCAAACCCATATTCTCGATACCTACAAGCACTATTTCAGTTTCGTCAAAATGATTTTCGTAAATTTGATAGGCTAAACGTCTGATTTTCTGATGTACTTGCTGGGCAGAAAGAATTTGGGTAAGCATTGTTGTAAAATTTAAGACGGCTCAAATTGCCCCTACCGACAAAATTGAGCCTGTTTGTATGAGCTTTAACCTTCTTTTAGGGCTTCTGCACCACCTACAATTTCTAAAATTTCTTTGGTAATAGCGGCCTGACGCGAGCGATTGTACTCCAAACGTAATTGCTTCAAAAGTTCGCTGGCGTTTTCGGTAGCTTTGTCCATTGCTGTCATTCTTGCTCCTTGTTCGGAAGCATTTGATTCTAAAATAGCTCTGTAAAGTTTTATTTTCAGAGAGTATGGAATAAGGTCTTGGATAATTTCTTCGGCAGAAGGCTCTAAAATATAATCTCTATCTTGGGTTTGAGTTTGCATTGTACTTTTTTGCAAAGGTAAAAGGGTTTCTTGTTTCAAAATTTGAGTTATCACATTTTTGAATTCGTTGTAAATCAAAACTACCTTATCATACATTGTATCGGCATACAACTTTAAGACAAAATCTCCGATTTTTTTGACATTTTCAAAACTCAGACGCGTGAAAATATCGGTATGCTCTTCACCAATAATCTGAATACCTCTTTTTGCGAAAAAATCTTTGCCTTTTTTACCTAAACATAAGCAATGCACATTGCCTTTGGCAAGTTGTGAGGCATATTCGCTTTGAATAATGTTGTAGGCAAATTTTTGAGTAGCACTATTAAAGCTACCACACAAGCCTCTATCCGAAGTATTGATAATAAGCAAAATTTTTTCGGCAGGGCGTTCTTGCAAGTAAGGACTTTCGATTTCGCCTGCATAGCTTGCCGAAAGATTGCTTAAAATTTTATTCAAAGATTCAGCATAAGGACGCATCTGGGTTATTAACTCTTGGGCTTTACGGAGTTTAGAAGCCGCCACCAGCTTCATAGCTTTGGTAATTTGCTGTGTTGAATTTACAGTGGCTATGCGGTTGCGTATTTCTTTTAATGAAGGCATAGTTTAGTACAAAGTAATAAGTTATGGAGCAAGGGTAGTAGGTACAATTGGCTATTTTGCAAGGAAAGACCTACGAAAATGGCAGATTTTCATAGGTCTTGGTTGAGTTTAGTAATTTTTGGCTATTTCAAGAGCAACTTCCTTCATTTTGGCAGTATCAGCATCTTCCAGCTTACCTTTACGCAAGTTTTCTAAAATTGCTTTATGTTCTAGACGCATTTTGGCCAAGAATTCTTTTTCAAAATCTTTTACTTTTTCCACTGGAACGCTATCCAAACAACCGTTGGTAGCTACATAGATGATGGCTACCTGCTCTTCCACAGGTACAGGAGAATATTGCGGTTGTTTCAAAACTTCCAAGTTTCTTCTGCCACGTTCAATGACAAGTTTGGTAGCGGGGTCAAGGTCGGAGCCGAATTTAGCAAAAGCTTCAAGTTCACGGAATTGGGCTTGGTCAAGTTTTAGTGTGCCTGCTACTTTTTTCATAGATTTGATTTGGGCATTTCCACCTACACGGCTCACCGAAATACCTACGTTGATAGCAGGGCGAATACCTGCATTGAATAAGCTCGATTCCAAGAAAATCTGCCCATCAGTAATGGAAATTACATTCGTAGGAATATAGGCCGAAACATCTCCCGCTTGGGTTTCAATGATAGGCAAAGCTGTAAGTGAGCCACCTCCTTTTACTTTTCCTTTCAAAGATTCGGGCAAATCGTTCATTTGGCGTGCTACCTCATCAGAAGCATTGATTTTAGCGGCACGCTCCAAAAGACGGGAGTGCAGATAGAAAATATCACCAGGGTAGGCTTCACGGCCAGGAGGGCGACGAAGCAAGAGCGAAACTTCACGATAGGCAACCGCTTGTTTGGAAAGGTCGTCATATACTACTAAGGCAGGGCGACCTGTATCGCGAAAATATTCACCTATTGCCGCACCTGTAAAGGGTGCAAAAAACTGCATAGGGGCGGGGTCTGAAGCAGTAGCCGAAACCACAATGGTATAAGGCATCGCTCCACCATCTTCCAAAGCTTTTACAATCTGTGCAACCGTAGAGGCTTTTTGACCGCAAGCCACATAAATACAATAAACAGGCTCGCCTCTGTCGTAAAATTCTTTTTGGTTGATGATAGTATCAATAATAATAGCCGTTTTTCCTGTTTGGCGGTCGCCAATAATGAGCTCACGTTGCCCTCTGCCGATAGGAATCATAGCATCAATAGCTTTGATACCAGTTTGTAGAGGCTCGTTTACAGGTTGGCGGTAAATTACGCCTGGGGCTTTGCGTTCCAAAGGCATATCATACAAATCGCCTACTAAATCTCCTTTGCCATCAATAGGTACTCCCAAAGTATTGACGACTCTACCGAGCATTGCTTCACCTACTTTGATGGAAGCGATTTTCTTGGTTCGTCTGACGGTATCGCCTTCTTTTACTTCACCTGCTTCCATAAGAACGGCTCCTACGTTATCTTCTTCCAAGTTTAGAGCCAGAGCCTTGATACCATTTTCAAACTCTAAAAGCTCTCCGGCCTGCACTTTGGTAAGCCCATAAATACGAGCTACCCCATCGCCTACTTGCAAAACGGTACCGATTTCTTCTAGTTCAGCTTCGGTTTTTACATTAGAAAGTTGCTCTCGTAGAATGGCAGAGATTTCATCAGGTCTGATTTGTACGTTCATAAATTTTGTATGGGCTTAAAATTCAACTATTGAGAAAATCAGTCGCAAAAATACATATTTCCTTGATTGGAAAAAATTTTTTGTAATGATTTTTGTCAGTAAAAATTGATTTGCAGAACTTAATAAAGAAATATGCTTACAAATCAGTTTTGTTTAGCGTAAAATTTCTTTTTCTCGGAGTTGCCAAAATTCTATATCTTTTTGGGCTTTGTTTTTTAAGTTTTTATCTTTTTCAAAAGCTTTTTTGAGCCACTCGGTAGCTTCTTGCTCATTTCCTTTACGCATACCTACAATGGCTCGAGTGTATAGGGCAAGCGGAAAATCTTGAATTTTTTCAAAAAGTTGAGCGGCTTTATCGTATTGATAGATAAGCAAATTCACCAAACCCTTATTGAATGTACTCTGAATACTTTTACCTGATTTTTCAAAAAACTGTAAAGCTTCGCTGTAATTTTTGTCTTGTGCCGAAAGAGCCTGTTGTACTTTTTGCAATCCCTGCCACTCATTGAGCCATTGAGCACGTAAGGTATCGGCACAGCCTTTTTCTAGGGCAGTTTTCAAGAGGCTATCTCTTTGGGCTGGGTTATTTTTTTCTTTGAGCAGATATGCATAGTTGTAGAAGGTTTCACCTCTTGCTCCCATACGAATAGCCGTTTGAAAATGCTGTATAGCTTTTTGGAAATGAGCTTCGTTTTTATCTTTCAAAAACTTTTGGGCATACCAAGTTCCTATTTGGTGGTGCAGTTGTTCACTTGGATTTTTTTCTATTTCTTTTTCCCATGCTGCAAGCCATTGGGTTGTATCTTTGAGCGGAATGGTATCTAATTTTTCTTGCTTAGCAGGTTGCAGGCGAGCTACACGCATTGATTGAAAAACATCTGTTTTGCCAGTTTCTTGCAAAAGAGCATTGATTTGCGAAGGATTACCCATCTTTTCTACTTGTTTTTGTGCATCTTCATCAAGTAAACTTTGCAAATATTTTTTCCATTCCTGAAAGGTCAGGGTTTGTATGCGAGAATTCACTTTTTGTTCATTAAGTACTTTCTTAACTGCTTCTGCTCGTTTTTGGGCAAGCATATAGTTTTTCGCTTCACTCCCTTCGGGAGAAAAATATCCTGTTATGTTCACAGGCTCTCGAATATTTTTTATTTTACTGGCTTCGCTCTCCGAAAGCTCTGCACTATTCACTTCAAAAAATACAAGTGTTTCTTGATTTATAGGCATTTTGTTTTCAAAGGGATAGAAATATAAAGCAGGTTCTGGGTTTTGCTGAAAGAGCAAAGAGGTAGTACTAACCCCTCTACCAATTCTAAAAGATACAGGCTCGTATATTTTGCCTTTGGTATCTTTAATCCGAGCTTGAATTACAATATCGCCGTATTCAGTTTTGTTGGGTAGATACATAAATGCAAATGTAGTATCTATTTGCAAAGTTTTACCAGAAGAAAGTTGAAAAATCTCTCCACTAAATTCCTTCGAGTTAAAGATAATTTGAGCTTCATACCCTGCCAATTTTTTTTCTATTTCGGCAGGTAGTTTAATTTGCAACTTTCCGCGTACTTGCCCTCCGTGCAACTCTAAAGGTTCGGGCTTTAAAGTAATAATTTGATTTTTAGACAGCTTGGCGAGTTCTTTGCCACTTTGACAAGCGACTAAAACAAACAAGGCAAGAATATGAACAAAATACTTTTGCATATTTCTTAAAATTTTGTAGTTTTGCTTACAGATTTTCTACTTTTTGGTACAAAAGTAAAAAAAGTAGAAAAAGTAGCCAAATAAATAGACTTTAAATTAATTTTTTATCTTCACAGAAATGTTAAGCAAGTTCAAATGTTTTGTAGAGCTTCACGCATTTGGGGTTTGTACTCGTTTAGGTGAAAAAATGGGAATGTCTATTTCACACATACGCTTATTTTTTATTTATGCGACCTTTCTGACAATGGGCTCGCCTATCATCATTTACCTGATATTGGCTTTTATTATGAATATTCGCAGATATTTGCGGAAAGCCAATAACCCGACCGTTTGGGATATTTAATTTAACTGTAAAAATAATGATTTTACCAATAGTTGCTTACGGAGATAGCATTTTGAAAAAAAAAGCAGAAGAAATTTCTGTGGGTACGTCCCTTTCCGAACTCATCGCCGATATGTACGAAACCATGTATAATGCTCAAGGCATAGGGCTTGCCGCCCCACAAATCGGCAAAAGCATTCGTTTATTTATTACCGATGGCACTGTTTTGAAAGATGAACCCCAACTCCAAGATTTCAAAAAGGTATTCATCAACCCTACGATTTTAGAAGAAACAGGACAGCTTTGGACAATGGAAGAAGGCTGTCTCAGTATTCCTAACATTAGAGAAAATGTAAGTCGTAAGGAAAATGTACGTATTCGCTACTATGACGAAAACTGGAACCTACACGAAAAAACCTATACAGGTATGGCGGCTCGCATTATTCAGCACGAATACGACCACTTAGAAGGCATACTTTTTGTAGATTACCTCTCGCCACTAAAAAAACGTATGCTGAAAAATAAATTGCTTAATATCAGTAAAGGGGCTATCAGTGTAGAATATCGTATGCGTTTTCCAATGGCTTCCAAAGCAAGAGTATAAGCCTGCTTGCAGAAAGTAAACAATTATTCAAACATAAAACTCATTCTTATGCAAATTCAGAAAGTTCAGAATAGCTCTGATGAAGAAAAATTTTTTGCATTTCCCCAAAAGCTATATGCTCATTGCAAACAATGGATTCGCCCTCTGGAAAAAGACGTGAGAGGGGTTTTTGATAAAAATGTCAATCCTACCTTTCAACACGGTGAATGTGAGCGTTTTCTTTTGCAAAATGCCCACGGAGAAACACTTGGCAGAGTAGCTGTTTTTATCAATGAAAAAACGAAACTGAAAAATAACGACCAACCCACAGGTGGTATTGGTTTTTTTGAATGTATTGAAGACAAACAAGCCGCTTTTATGCTTTTTGATACTTGTAAACAATGGCTTTCGGAAAGAGGTTGTGAAGCGATGGACGGCTCTATCAATTTTGGTGGGAGAGATAAGTTCTGGGGGGTTTTGGTAGAAGGTTTTGAAAGAGAGCCAAACTATCAGCAGAACTATAATTTCCCCTACTATCAGCATTTTTTTGAGAATTATGGCTTTCAGGTGTATTTCAATCAATATACATTTTTTCGTAAAGTGTATAGCGTAAGTGAAAAGGTGCATGCCAAAGCTAACCGAGTATTTGCTGATAGTAACTACCATTTTGAAAATATTCGCATCAAAAACCTAAAAAAATTTGCTCAAGATTTTAGGCAGATCTACAACCATAGCTTTGCCCTTACCGAAGGCATACCCGCCATGACAGAGCAGGAAGCCGAAAAAATGATGCAAAAAATGAAACCTATCATTGATGAAAGGCTGATTACTTTCGGATATTACAAAAATGAGCCTGTTGCTTTTGGTATATTTCTGCCCGAACTTAATCAGATTTTTCGCTATGTAGACGGCAAATTGAACTTGTTGGGTAAATTAAAATTCTTATATTATCGTTGGAAAGGAGTTTGTACACGTATATTGGGGGTAGGTTTTGCCGTAGTAAAGGCTCATCATGCCAAAGGTTTAGATGCCGCTCTTTCTGTTTGTTTGGAACGTGAAACTGCTAAACCTGATTTCCCTTACACCGATTTAGAGTTGAATTGGATTGGGGATTTCAATCCTCCTATGCTTAAACTTATGGAAAATTTAGAATTTAGGGTTTGCAAAAGGCACATAACTTATCGAAAACTCTTTGACGAAACCCGTCCTTTCAAACGTCATCCAATTCGCACTTACAAAGAGAACGATGAAAACAGCTAACTCTTAAAATGCTATGAGGCTTTAAAAACTTCATAGGTTTTTGCAAATAAACTTTTTATGAAGAAATTAAAAAATTTTCCGTCGAAAATGCAACAAATACAGCGTTTCAAGCGTAATACAAATGCATAGTGTTCAATTTTTGTTTAACTGAAAAGGGGCAACAATTTTTGTTGCCCTTTTTTATTTTTTGGTGTTTACACTTCTATTTGCCCTTCAAAGACTTTTTCGGCTCTGCCTGCTAAGAAAATATTATAAAAAATTCCATTTTTTCGTTGGAAACTCACCCACAGATCTCCACCTAAAGTTTTGATTTGAACTTTTTGTACATCTTGCTTTCGCATTGCATAAACTAATGCCGATGCTGTAACGCCTGTTCCACAAGAATAGGTTTCGTCTTCTACGCCTCTTTCGTAAGTTCTTACCTGCAAGAGATTTTCGCCTAAAATTTTTACAAAATTTACATTAGTTCCTTTTTCGCAAAAACGCTCATTGTAGCGAATGGCTTTTCCTTTCTCAAAAACATTCATTTTTTCTAAATTCTGGACAAACTCCACATAATGTGGTGAACCTGTATCTAAAAAATAGTATCCTTTCGGATTTTTTTCAATTTCGTTTACATCTTTCATTTTCAAGTATACGAGTTTTTCTTTGAAAAAAGCCTCATGAAAGCCATCTGATGCCAGAAATTGAGTTTCCTTTTCAAAAAGTCCTAAGCTTTTGGCAAAAGCCACGGCACATCTGCCTCCATTGCCACACATTGAGCCTTCTTTTCCGTTGGCGTTGTAATATACCATTCGGAAATCGGCAGGAACAGAGGTTTCATGCTCAATTAAGATAAGCCCATCGGCACCTATACCAAACCTGCGATGACACAGATGAGCAATCAAATCTGTTTCTTTCGGAAAAAAAAGACTTCGGTTATCAATCATTACGAAGTCGTTACCTGTACCTTGGTACTTTTCGAAAAAAATTTTCATAAGTTTTTTGAATATCCAAATTTACTCATACTCAATGTATTCTTTATTTTCTAGTACGTCCCAGGTGTGGTCGGCAAGCAGTGTTACTTTGGCAGAGTATTTTTCATAAGGCATTTTAGCCCCCCACTCTTCGGGAGAAACCATAGAAAGCAAATAAGAACCATCCGTTTTTTGATAAAGATAATATTCGTGCCCAATAATAGGCTCAAAACCTATGTATGCGTTGTAAATTTTCTCAGAAATCGCTTTGCGTTCTTGCACACGTTTGGCTTGCTCTACCAAAAGTTGCATTTGCTCGTATAAAAAGCCCATTTGCTTTTCGGTTTGTTGGTGCATTGCCGAAAGAGCTTTTCCTTTGGTTTTGCCCATGTCTTCGGGCTTTATTACTACTCCGCCGCGTGTGTGTGCATAAGGAAGCGAATGTGGATTTTCTGCGGTTTTGTCTTTATCAATAGGATTGATAAAATCGTTATTTTCTTGCATACAACTAAACTTTCAGAATTTTTTCGGGAAATTTAAAAACTGCCCAAGCAAAAAAAGCCCCCAAAATAGCCCCTACCAAAACATCAGTAGGATAATGAGCGGCTAAATACACTCTGCTAAACGAAACTACCCCTGCCCATACAAATAAAAGCCAAGCCATTCGATAATTTTTTTTGAGCCAAAGCCACCAAAACACTGCCAAGCCAAACGCATTGGCGGCGTGAGAGGAAGCAAATCCGAACTTTCCACCACAACCATCAGGCAAATGCAAGGATACTTGCCAGCCTTGCCAGTGGCAAGGTCGTAAACGCTCGAAGAAAGGCTTCATCAAAGAGGAAGTCGTTTGGTCTGCCAAAGTGATTACAAGGGTTATTCCTAAAACGAAAAAAACACTTTTTTGTTTGTGAATACGAACAAGCAAAATCAGCAAGATAACGTAAAAAGGTATCCATACGTTGGTTTTACTTGCAAATACCATAAGGCTATCTAACCAATCTGTATGATGAGCATTTACCCAAGCTACTACGCTTTTATCCCAAGTATCTATGGTTTGTAGGATATTCACTTTTTAACAAAATTTTCTACAATCAGGTTATCTATCAGGCGTACTCCCGAAACATAAGCGGCAATGCACAAGGCCAAATCACCTTGAAAACTGTTCAAATCCTCGATGATTTGTAAGGTATTGGCATCGGCAATTTCAAAGTATTCCAGAGTTATACCCTTGATATTGAGTAGATATTCTTTTACTGCTTTTTGAATTTGTTTCACAGAGTAGCTTTCGAGCATAGCTTTTGCCCGTAGCAATGCTTTGTAAAGATGCGAAGCTGTTTCTTGTTCTTGTAAATTGAGCCTTTGATTTCGCGAAGACATTGCCAAGCCATTTGCCTGCCTAACTATCGGGCAACGTATTAGTTCCAAAGGAAACATCAAGTCTTGTACAAGGATTCTAATAATAGCGAATTGTTGTAAATCTTTTTGTCCAAAATATGCCCTATGAGGCTGTACAATGTGAAAAAGTTTGGAAACTACAAGTGCTACTCCGTTGAAATGTCCCTTACGGAATTTCCCTTCCATTACACTTTCTAAATGCCCAAAATGAAATTGTAAGGTTGTTTTTTCAGGATACATGGTAGCTACCTCTGGG
The DNA here is from genome assembly GCA_938002655.1 of uncultured Cytophagales bacterium. GTDB lineage: Bacteria > Bacteroidota > Bacteroidia > Cytophagales > Thermonemataceae > Raineya. The sequence continues at coordinate 34,632 of CALLAC010000003.1, read as the reverse complement.
ATAAAAAGCACATCACAGCCCACACTTTCAAGCATTTGGGCATCTTTTTCTATGGTACGTGGGTATTTTGCCAAGTCTTCTGCATTATTGAATTGTGTAGGATTGACAAACACGCTGCACACAGTAACATCATTTTCTTGTTTGGAAAGGCGTATCAGAGAAAGATGACCTTCGTGCAAAGCCCCCATAGTAGGCACAAAACCTATTTTTTTATCTGCTTTTCGTTTTTGCCAAAGAAAATTTTGCAAAGCCAAAATCTCTTGAAATTGAAGCATAAGCTTGTAAGTTGCTTTGCAAAATTACAAAAAAGACTTTCGGTGACAAAAAAAGAAAAGATTTTTCGCAAGTACTCGTATTTTTTCAGAGCAATCTTTGTTTCAATTCAAAATTTACTTTCTTCTTTTGCAAAATTCGGTGAATTTTATTTGCTTGCGGTTTTGTTTGATTAACCTTGTTTTTGCAGGAATGAAACTTACTTTTTGGGGGGCTACTCGGCAAGTTACGGGCAGTATGTACTTGCTTGAAATTGATGACTACAAAATTCTTATAGATTGCGGACTAGATTTTGAAAAAGATAAAAACACTGCTGAAAATACAACCTCATACTACCAAAGTCTTTTCCCTTTTGAGCCGTCGCTTATCAATGCCGTAGTGCTTACACACGCTCATATAGACCATTCGGGCAATTTGCCCAATTTGGTACGAGAAGGCTTTGAAGGGCAAATTATCGCTACTTCGGCTACACAAAAACTCACGTATTTGCTTCTGCACGATTCGGCAATGCTGTATCAAAAAAAAATCAAAAAAACGCACAAAAAAAGCAGTAGGTATGCTTCTCCCTCAGTCAGGTCTGAATGGTTTTTACCCAAACACGTAGATGATACTGATGAACACTTTTTCCCTTTACAATTCAACAGACGCTTTGCCATTACCAAAGACATTTACGTTACGCTTATTCCTACAGGGCACTTACTTGGGGCGGCAAATGTATTTTTGGAAATAAAAGAAAATGGTACTTGGAAAAAAGTCTTATTTTCAGGGGATATTGGCAGAAAAAATTACCCTTTACTCCCCAATCCTCAAATTCCACCACAAGCCGACTACCTCATATGCGAAACCACTTATGGCAACCGCTTGCACCAAGGGCATCTACCCCCCGAAGAAGCACTTTTTCAAATTATTCAAAAAACCTGCGTAGAAATCCCTGGCAGGCTTATCATTCCTGCTTTTAGTGTAGGTAGAACACAGGCTTTGCTTTACACTCTACACAAATTGAATGTACAGAACCGTTTGCCTGCTATCAAGATTTTTTCCGATAGCCCCTTGGCTCATCAAAGTACCAAAACCTATGAACATTACTTAAATCTGCTCAACGAGGAGGCTCAGCAATTTTACACCAAACATAAAAGCCTTTTTGACTTTGAAAACTTGATTTTTGTTGAAGATTTACGCACCAGCAAACAAATTTCAAACTATACCGAGCCTTGCATTATCATTTCTTCTTCGGGAATGGTTCAGGGAGGAAGAATAGAGCACCACGTCAAGGCAAACATTCAAAATCCTTATGCAACGATTCTTTTGGTGGGTTTTGCCGCCGAAGGCACACTAGGATACAAGCTTTTGCACGGCGATAAAACCTTAGAAATAGGCGAAAAAAAGCTACCTGTTTATGCCAATATTTGCTCTATTGATACTTTCAGCGGACATGGCGACCAAAAAGACCTGCTCAACTTTGTACAAACCCAAGACAGCCAAAAACTTCAAAAAATATTTCTCATACATGGCGAAGAGCAATCTATGATTGATTTCAAAGATTTTTTGGCTCACAATGGCTATCCGCAGGCTATTATTCCCAACAAAGGCGATAGTTTTGAACTCTAAAAAAACAATTTGCTATGAACAGAAGTATTTTTCTAAGCGTTCTAATGCTTTTTTCTCTGAAAAATTTTGCCCAAGATATTTTAGTACTTGCAAGTGGCGATACACTTCGCATATACATCAAGAAGGCTTTCAAAAGTACCAATGCCTACCAGCTCACCTACAAACTCGCTCCCGAAAGCACAGATGAAATTCTCTTGAAACCCAATCAAATTCGCTCTTTCTTCATAGGTAATCAATACGTTTCTCTTTCCGTAGAAAAAGACGGAACAAAAGAGCAACTCCTTTTGCAAGAAATTTTGGTAAATGGGAAAATTAAACTCTACAAAGGTGTTGATAGTGAAGGCAATCCCGATTTTTTCATCAGTAAAGATGGCAAAAATTTAGCTGTAAGCCGAGATAATTTGAATAGTTTCGTAGAAACTTACTTCACCGATTGCCCCAATTTCAACAGAGAACGCTATCTTCCCGCAGAAAACAAACTCTACCGACAAGATTATCTAATGGATTTGGTTTCACACTATAATCATTGCGTTGATGAAAAAGTAGCTTACTTTCGTTATTATGAACCCAAAAAAATAAAAAAACGTGATAATTTAAGTTGGGGCTTGAAGGCAGGCGGTGGCTTGCAAGAGTATGCATATCGTAGCTTTGCTACCAATGCCAACGCTTTTTTGTACGGCTCGGCATTATTCAATTGGCAAGCCAGCTTTGTGGCAGGCTTCTATGGAAACATAAATTATAGCAAAAATTTCAGTATGCTTGCCGACCTTACCTATCTGTATAGAAATGCCCTTTCTGATGACGGAGTTATAGAAATTAAGTACAGCGGTATCAATTTACCACTTTACGGAGAGTTTAGGTTTTTGGCAGATAAAAAAGTGTGTCCATTTATCCAATTGGGTGGTAATACTCTTGTTGCAATAGCGGCCAAGTACAAATTTAATGTACCACCTCCTTTTCAGATTTTGCGTCCTATCAGTCTTTCGCCTGTAAGTTTTGGGCTAATGGGCAGTTTGGGAGTATATGTAAAAACTTCTTCTAAACCACTAAAATTTGAAATTCGTATGTATCAAGATTTTTTTGAAAGTAGCAACCCAACCTTTGGCGATGACAAAATGCGTGTAGCAAGTATTCTGCTTATGTTTAGTTATCCTGTGGGAAATTGAGTGTATAACAGGGCTTTTCACTTTCTTACTTCCCAAAATCAACTTATATGCTGATGTGCCATTGCCAAAATTGCCAGTACAGCTACCAAAATACCCAAACGATTGGCGGTATTCAGCTTTTCTTTGAAAAGTAGTATTGCCAGAAAAGTAGAAAGCACAATAATTCCAATATTGAAAAGTGGGAAGAAAAAAGCTCCATTACCTGCAAACTCTTTTTGCAAAGAAATCATCATAAAAATCACAGAAAAGTAATTGACTACTCCCAAAATCACACCTGCAAGTATATTAGGTAAGGTAATTTTGGTTTGTTTAGCAAGCACTTGCCTAACTAAAATCAGTATACCCACCACACCCGCAACGGCGAAAATCAGCATAGAAAATAAGGCTTGCGAGGTCTTATCGGTTGCTGAAATACTACTTATCCAATTGATGCTCGTATCAATTGCTCCGCTCATCAAAAAAATTGCCACAATCAGCATAAAACTTTTCAAAAAATTAGTATTTCTTCCGTTATTCTGAACACTCTTTGAGCGGTAGGACGTCAGAAATATTGCCAAAAATACCAAAACCAAACCTACATAATTGAGCCAATCAAAAGTTTGTTCGTGTTTGAAAAAAAACAAATTCACTATTACAGGAATAATCAGAGAAATTTTAGAAGCCACCGAAGAAGCCGCTACACTGATATTTTGAGCTACATACCCCATCAGATAAAACGTACTAATAAAAAGCAAACCCAAACCCAAAGGAACTTTTACCCATAAATTTTCCCAGGCTATGTGTTGTAATGCCGAAAAATTACCCAAATACACAAATGCAGTTATGACACAAGTCCAATAATTGAAAACAATTGCCTGAAAAGTATGAATGCGAAACTTCTGAAAACTCCTAAAAATAAGAAAAAGGCTTGCTGAAAGAGCCAGAGCTACTAAAAAAAACATTCTACAAAGCAGATTTGAGGGTTTGAAAGTTTTTGGAGGGCAAATTTGGGATAAATTTTGTTATTCTGATTTATTTAGGGTAAAAATAAATTTGCTACCCTTGCCTTCTTCGCTTTCTACCCAAATTTCGCCATTATTTTTTCGGACAAACTCTTTACACAAAAGCAGTCCGAGTCCTGTACCTTGTTCGTTATCTGTGCCCTTAGAGCTTTTTACACTACCAATTTGGAAAAGTTTTTCTTTCAGGCTATCGGGCATACCCAAGCCATTATCTTCTACTTCTACCCAAATTTTGTTATTTTGCTCGTAGGCTCTTACCCAAACATTTCCTTTTTTATTTGTAAATTTTAAGGCATTGGTGAGTAGATTTCTTAAAATAAACTTTACGTGATTGGGGTCTGCATAGATCATTAATAAAGGCTGTATTTCGTATTTCAATGAAATTTCCTTTTTTTCAAAAAGAATTGCAGAAAGTTCTAGCTCTTCGCGTATTATTTCATTGAGTACAATCACTTTGGGATTAAATTCTACACGCCCCATTTGGCTCCTTGCCCAAGTGAGCAAGTCTTCTATAAGTTGTAAAACATTTTTCAGGGAAAGATTAAGGTCATTAGAAATTTTTTTGACTTCTTCTTTGGTCATTGCATCGGCATAATTCGAAAGTAAATTTGTAAAGCCCAAAAGCGAATTGATAGGGCTACGCAAGTCGTGAGCAATGATTGAAAAAAACTTATCTTTACTTTCGTTTAGTTCTTCTAATTGTTTTTTCTGCTTCTGAATTTGCCATAGAGCCTGACTGATTTTCTTGTTTTTCTCTTCAATTTCATCTCTTTGAGCCTCAATTTCCGCCTTTTTCTGCTCAATTTCTTCATTTTTTATACGTAAAATCTGATTATCTCGCTCTCTGATATAGTATCGGTAGTAATAAATGCCCAAGGCTATCAAAATGACAAATATGATAGAAATAGCAATAACGATAGAAGTAAGCCAAAGTCTTTGCTGTTTTTCGTTTTCAAGTTGTTTTTCGAGCAAGAGTTGGTCTTGAATAGCTTTTTCTCTTTGAATAATACTTTGTTCACCTCTGCCTCCATAGATATCGTAAACCATTTCCAAATTCTTTTGTCCTAAGTATTTCTGTAAAACTTTGTTTTTGATTACAGTAAATTGAGCAGAACTTATAATTTTTTGGATGGGTTCATGCCAATCGTGATTTTTCGGCAGCATCAAGGCATTACCCTCACGAATACTTTTGAACAAAAACTGCCTTTTGATGCGATACTTCATCTGATAATATTGCAAGTAAATAGGCAAATCTATGTAGCCAAAAGCTTTACTATTGTTGCTGATAAGGTCTATTAGGTTTTCTGTTTCTTGGGCATATCTGATTTCAAAAAGCGGTGTTTCGGGGTAAAATTTTTTGATTTTACTCTGTAAGTTCAACAAGTCTTTTTCGTAGGTACTACCTATAGCTGTGTAAGCAATATATTTGTGAGCATCTTTGTAAAAGTCGTTGGTATCCAGATAAAGAGGTACTGCTTCATTGCAAATCATGACGGCGATGTCAGGCAAGTAATTCAAGAAAAAATCTACATTTTTTCTGCGTTCTGATGTAATGGAAAAAGCCGCCGCCCCTATGTAACAACCTTCTTTTTTTTGACTGATAGTTGTAAGTACCTCATTAAAGTTAGATACTTCTTGCCAGACCAAATCAATTTTCACTTGATACTCTTTGTTTATGAGTTTAAAGAATTCTTTGAGCAAGTCGGCTTCAATACCACTAATAAGGGTGTCTTTGCCTTTGATTTCTTTGTAAATGAAAGGCTCTAAACGTGTCCATAAGATTACTACCTTTCCTCTTTTTTGTGTTGATATTTCTTTCCAACTACTTGATGCGGCTTGAATTTTGAGTGTATCTTGAGCAGATGTTGGCTCAAGCCCAACCCAAAGCAAGACTATGCCTATAATAAAAAAATGCAAAGCTCTTATTTTCAGAGATTTATTTAGTTTCGTCAGGTAAAATTTCCACATTTTGCACTAATACTTTTTGAGCAATTGTTTTGGCTGTGGGAGTAACGGCAAGCCCACCAAGAGCAGTTTCTTTGTAGCGAGTTTCCATACTTTGCCCAATTTCGCCCATAGCTTGTACACACTCATCAACAGGAATAACGGCATCTACATCAGCCAAAGCTATTTGAGCCGAAGCATAGGCAATGGCTACACCACTGGCATTGCGTACAATGCAAGGCACCTCCACAAGTCCTGCCACAGGGTCGCATACAAGCCCCAAAGTACATTGAATGGTAATAGCTACTGCATTGAAAACTTGCTGAATATTGCCTCCCAAACAGTATACAATAGCCCCTGCTCCCATAGCCGCTGCTGAACCCGTTTCTGCTTGGCAACCTCCTATTGCTCCTGCAATCCCTGCATTTCTTTCTATGATAAGAGCTATCCCTGCCGCCACAAGCAAACCCTCCCAAATTTTGCGGTCTTCTAAATGATGTATTTGTTGAAGTGTGTACAAAATACCAGGCAAAATACCCGATGCCCCTGCCGTAGGTGCGGCGACAATTCGCCCCATACAAGAATTCACTTCTTTTGCCGCCATAGCACGAGCGATGAGTTCTTGAAACTCTCTAGAAAGCACTACCAGAGGTGCTTTAAATACTTTTTTGGCTCCATTATTTACCATTCCCGAACGAGAAGTCATATCATCAGTAAGTCCTGTATGGATAGCTTCAGTCATTACACGATAAGCCTTTTGCATGTGTTCCCAAATTTCGGCTTCGGTACGACCTTTCTGCTCCATTTCATATTCCAAAACAGGCTGATACAGAGATAGTTTATTCTCTTCACAATAATTTTTCCAACTCCGAAAATCATCAAACAGAATACTCATAAGCAGTTTGCGTTTGGTGCATACAGCAAATATACAGCTTTTTTGAATTTTAGAAACTTATCCTTATTGAAACAAAACTAAAAATCTCTTCTCTGAACAGATTTTTAAAGAAAAATTATTGGATATTATTTTTTTGTATTTTAGCCGTCAAAAATTATGGGTAGAGTTTGAAAAAGCTGATGTTGAATTAGCAAGTAGTCAATAGTTCTTTTTAGAAAAACAATATGATTTAGAACACACTGCCTTAAAGTAAAATACTCCATGATTTACATAAAAAGTTGAAATTTATTTTTTCAAATGTGCTCGAACAAAAGAGTTTTTTACAAAAATACATTTATTTGAAAGCCAATGTGTTACCTGATATACTTTTAAAACCTATCAAGTTTGAATATAAACCAATTGAAATACATGCCTACTTTTGAAGACCTAAAACTCAATCGACAGTTGCTTAATGCTATTGCAGAAGCAGGCTATCAAGAGCCTACCGAAATTCAGGAAAAAGCTATTCCATTGATACTTGCAGGGCACGATGTTTTAGGCATAGCTCAAACAGGCACAGGCAAGACAGCCGCTTACGCTCTACCCCTACTAATGAAGCTCAAATATGCTCAAGGTTTTGCTCCGCGAGCCTTAATACTTGCTCCTACTCGTGAACTTTGTTTGCAAATAAAGGAAAGTGTACAAACTCTTGCTAAATACACAGATTTGCGTGTGGTAGCCATATTTGGAGGTAAGGGTATAAAGCCTCAGTTAGAGGAAATAAAACAAGGTGTAGATATTCTCATCGCAACGCCAGGCAGATTTATGGATATTTACCTCACCAACCAACTTACCACCAAAGAAATCCGAACACTTGTGCTCGATGAAGCCGATAGAATGATGGATATGGGCTTTATGCCACAAATTCGTAAAATTTTGGAAGTTATTCCTGCCAAAAAACGTCAAAACCTACTTTTTTCGGCTACAATGCCCGAAAAAGTTATCAAACTTTCAGAAGAGTTTTTAGAGTTTCCGATACGAGTAGAAATAACTCCACAAGCCACCCCTGCCGAAACCGTAGAGCAATTTTTATATGAAACCCCTAATTTCCGAACTAAAATTGAACTTTTGCAGTATTTTCTCAAGCAAGAAAATTTTCAGAAAGTGATTGTCTTCACTAAAACTAAAGAAAACGCCAACAATATTTACAAATTTGTAGCCCGCAAACTGGGTGAGAAAAATGTAAAAGTTATTCATGCCAACAAAGACCAAAATGCCCGCCTCAATGCTATTGAGTCTTTTAAAAATGGTGAAATTCGGATTTTAGTAGCTACCGATGTCGCTGCCCGTGGCATAGACGTGAGCCACGTGAGCCACGTTATCAACTTCGACGTGCCTATTTTGTACGAAGAATACGTACACAGAATAGGACGCACAGGTAGAGCCAAACACACAGGTGTAGCCATTACGTTTGCGAACGAAGCCGAGATGTATCATATCAGTAAAATTGAGCAGATCATCAAAATGACTATTCCGAGAGCTAAAATTCCTGCAGAAGTACAAATCTACGAAACCCCTTTTGAAGAAAAGCTAGCCATAGCAAGGCAAATTGATGCCCAAAAACGCAAAGAAAACCCGAATTTTCAGGGGGCTTTTCACGAAAAAAAACACCAGAAAAAGCCTAAAAGTAAAAAACAAAAAAAGTGATTTCAAGGGCAAGCAACCCCTATTTTGCGATAATACATGAGCTCTCTTTGTGGCAAAAGTTCGGGATAAGCGATTTGGATAAGGTCGCCAAGTACTTCTTCGGGGTGGATGACAGCTCGCTCCCAATAATCGTTGCCTCCTTGGGCAGAGAGCCTTTTTTTTCTGTCGTAAATTTCACCTTTACGCACTGCTTCTATTTGTTTGTACTCACAAAATATCTTATCGTTGAGTTGAGCAGGAACTTCTGCATTTAACCAAAGCGAAGCATCAGTAAATTTGCTAAAAACAAGTTCCTTGCTAAGTTGTAAACTGCCTGTGCCCATATCAGAAGCAAAAGCATAGTCTAAATTTGCATCTTTGAGAAAAGCCGCTCCAAAACTTTTACCTGCGGGCACATACCAGATTTCTTTTTGAGGTAAGCCTAAAGCTACTTTACGAGGCTTTTTTACGTTTTGTGCCAAGTTTTTCAGTTTGCTATACTCTTTTTCAATGTTTTCAAAAAATCTATTCGCTTCCATTTCTTTTTCCAAAAGCAATCCAAACATTTTTATCCATTCGGCTTTGCCCAAGGGGTGTTCTTCTAACCACTCGGCATTGGGTAAAACAGCTATACCTGCTTCCTGAATTTTTTGATATACGCCCATTTTGGTAGCAGGCATAGCCGAAACCATCAATAAGTTGGGTTGTAAAGCTATGATTTTTTCAAGTTCCAAACTCTCCTCGCTCAGGGCAGTTATTTTCCCTTGTTGAGCCAATTTCTGTACTGCCTCCGAATATATGTATTGCAAGCTATTGCTTGCCACCAAACAATCTAAACTGCCCATAACCTCCAAAGCAGGAATATGTGTAGTAGAAGTGCTTACGATGCGTTTAATCGGTATTTGAATAAAACGTAAATGCTGTAAATCTTGGGGAATATCTTGCTTGCTTTTTGCCAAAACATATCGCAAAGTATCTGTTTTATCGTCGAAAGGACGTGTTATGTGCAAAATCGTATATTTTTCACTTTTCTCCCAAAAAAAGCCTCTGGCATATTGGGGGAAAACCTTTTCAAGTACTTTCTCATTTCTTGTTCTTCTTTCTTCTTGTGTTTTACAAGAAGAACCTAAACAAAACGCTATCAGAATGATAAGCAATTGCCGAAAATTCATAAAAAAAGAGTTTAGCTAAAAGTTTTCTGCAAAAATAGCATTTCGGATAATTTTTTTGAATTTTTTTAAATTTCTTGTATGTTTGTGCATGAAGCCTTCTTAGTATGCTCAAAGGAGAATCTATTGGTATTCGAAAATATGCTTTACTGGGTGAAACAGGCGAAAAGCTATTCACGCTGGAATATGAAGGTTTGTTTTCTTTTAAGGCACACGCATATTTTGACCCAAGTAAGCAGATAGATTTTGAGCCAAAAGGCTTTTGGGGGCAAGAAGTGCTGATACTCAGAAATAATGAACAAATTGCATCCTACAAACTGAATTGGCTCGGAAGCATCAGTCTGAACTATCAAGATAAAAACTTTTCAATTCGCTATAAAGGTTTTTGGAAACCTAAAATCCAAGTACAAAACGAGCAGAAAAAGACTTTGTTGGAAGTTTCGCCTTATTTCAAATGGAGTAAACTTTCTTACGAGTATGATTTTGAAATTTTAGATAAAACAATGGAAACAGATGTGGAATACTTGGCTTGTGTGTTTTATACCGTTTTGTATCTTTCTAGTTTTATGAATGGTATTTCGGGAAGTAGCGAAGCATATGGATAATTACTTTTGCCACAAAAGCCACCAAATACCATATTGAAAGCCCCAATTGTTGCGACCTGTACGTCCTATGCTGGGTATGCTATAACTTTCAAAAATTTGCTCACCTCGAATAGCAGGCTTGAACTGATAACGCAAACAATATCCCATTAAAATCTTTTTCCATATTTTTGCTTTTAAGTCCATATTTAGCTCTATCCAAGTAGCCTGCAAGTTTTGCCGAAAAGCAATCGGCTCGTTGCCAAATATAGAACTTTGCAAAGTAGTTTGCATTTCTTCTTTATACCAAGCGTTTCCCAATCGTAAACCTATTGCAAAAACATCTGCTTTGCTTTGCTTATACAAAAAGTTATGCATCCAGCCCAAACGTAAAATACTTGCTTCTGTAAGATACGTAGCCTTTTGAGCCTCTTTTCGATTTGCCCAAGTAAATTCGGCAACGATAAGGTTTTTGTTCCGAAAGGCAAAATCAGTATTAAGGTGTAAGGAAAATTTACTGGTAGCAAGTCTTTGTCCTATACCTATCAAATCCAGCCCTGCTCTCAACGCGAGCGTATCAAAAGTTTTTGCATTTTTTTTCTTTGCAAAAAAATTTTTTGTCTTAAAAGGCACTTTCTTTGAGCTATCGTTCTGCAAGAGTGTATCTTTTTGTGCCAAACATTGCAAAGAAAAGCATAAGCTAATTGAAAAAATAAAAAATTTCCAAAGAAACATTGTTTTGTTCGTTTTTGAGCGTGAGCGAATCAAAGCTATGGTATAAAATACGTGTATTCTGATATTCGGTACGGACACCGCATTGCGGCGAGGTCAGCAAAATACGACGAGAGTAACCCAAAAGCAAAGTATCTTTTCGTAAAGTATCACCTCTACGATAATGAAAAACATAACTTATGGTATCTTGCAAAGGGTTGTAAGGCAGACGAACAGCCCGTAAAGAATCGCTTGCTCTTTGAGGCACAAATAAAAAAGTATCAAAACCTTGTGGTCGGATAAATTTCAGAAATATAAATGTATCTTTCAGCACAACCGAATCTCGATTGAACCTATCTTTGAACTTAATTTTCTGCTTAAAATTCACAACAGTAGGAACCTCTATGGTATCGGCACAAATAGTTTCTAATCTCAGACAAGCCCAAGTACTAAGCCCTAAAAGACTTACCAAGAACATCAGTTGGCGTGTTTTCATAGTTTTATTTGCTTTTGTGCAAATTTACAAAGATTTTCACAGTAGGCTTTTTTTAGCATAGAAGATTTTTGAGTAAATTGCCGCACTAAAATCATACCAAACACAAAAACTCTCCGCTGCAAATCTGTAATTTTATGCGTATAAATTTCATTAACGAACTGCGTTGGCGAGGAATGTTACACGATTATATGCCGGGCACCGAAAAACTTTTAGAAAATCTTACTTCGGGCTATATTGGCTTCGACCCCACAGCCAACTCTCTACATATCGGAAACTTGGCAACCATTATGCTGCTGGTACATTTTCAACGGGCAGGGCACAAACCTTTTGCTCTCATAGGCGGTGCAACTGGCATGATTGGCGACCCTTCGGGCAAAAGCGAAGAAAGAAAATTTTTAGATGAAGAAACTTTGCAGAAAAATCAAGAAGCTATTAAGAAACAACTACAAAAATTTTTAGATTTTCAAGGTTCCAATGCCGCTGAAATGGTAAATAATTACGATTGGTTCAAAGAAATGAGCTTTTTGGAATTTTTGAGGAAAGTGGGTAAGCACATCACCGTGAATTATATGATGGCAAAAGACTCCGTAAAAAATCGCTTGGGCGAAGGTGGTGGTATTTCTTTTACCGAATTTAGCTATCAACTTCTGCAAGGCTACGATTTTTATTGGCTTTACAAAAACAAAAACGTCAAACTTCAAATGGGAGGCTCTGACCAATGGGGCAATATTACCACAGGCACCGAACTTATCCGCCGAATAGAGGGTGGCGAGGCATTTGCCCTTACCACTCCCTTGCTCACCAAAGCCGATGGCTCCAAGTTTGGTAAATCTGAAAGTGGAAATATTTGGCTCGATGCGTCTATGACCAGCCCCTACAAGTTTTATCAGTTTTTTATCAATCAAGCTGATGCCGATATGCCTCGCCTGATGAGGGTTTTTTCGCTCAAAACTCAAAACGAAATAGAAATTTTAGAAAATGAACATTCTCAAAGTCCTGAAAAGCGTATTTTACAAAAAGCTCTTGCCCAAGAACTCACAGAACGTATCCATAGTTTACAAGATTTACAAAATGCTATCAGAGCTTCCAATATACTTTTTGGTAAAGAGGTGGTAGAAGACTTGAAAAAACTCGATGAAAAAACACTTTTAGAAGTGTTTGAAGGGGTTCCACAGGCACAAATTAGCAAAGACAAAATTTCTGAATGCAAGAATGTGGTTGATTTTCTTGCGGAAGCAGGCGTATTTAGCTCGAAAGGCGAAGCTCGCAAAGCTATACAAAACAATGCTGTGAGTATCAATAAAATTAAGATTTCTTCGCAAGAAACAACTCCTGCTGATTTTGAACTTTTGCAAGAAAAATACCTCCTGGCACAAAAAGGTAAAACCAATTATGTGCTTATTCGAGTTGTTTAGACAAATTTTTCACTATCAAACATTAAGCAATGAAAGCATACATTTTTCCTGGACAAGGCTCACAATTCAGTGGAATGGGCAAAGATTTGTATGAAACAAATTCTACTGCTCAACAAATTTTCAAGCAAGCCAACGAAATTTTAGGCTTCAGCATCACAGACATCATGTTTGCAGGTACAGAAGAAGAACTCAAACAAACCAAAGTTACACAGCCTGCTATTTTTATACATTCAGTTGCTCTTGCCATAGCTCACCATATTCAGCCCGATATGGTAGCAGGGCATTCGCTCGGCGAATTTTCGGCACTAGTTGCCAACCGAACTCTTTCTTTTGAGGATGGCTTACGACTTGTGGCCAAGCGTGCCGAAGCCATGCAAAAAGCTTGCGAAATCATTCCTTCTACTATGGCGGCGGTTTTGGGCTTGGAAGATGAAAAAGTTGAAAAGATTTGCAAGGAAATCCGCAATGAAAATCCCGACTACATCGTTGTACCTGCCAACTACAACTGCCCTGGTCAGCTTGTGATTTCGGGTTCGGTGCAAGCCGTAGAAATTGCTTGTGAGCGGCTCAGGCAAGCTGGTGCCAAAAGAGCCTTGATTTTACAAGTAGGTGGTGCTTTTCATTCGCCGCTGATGCTACCTGCTCAAGAAGAGTTGCAGAAAGCCATAGAAAATACCCCTTTTGCCAAACCTATTTGTCCCGTATATCAGAATGCCGTGGCAAAAGCAGTAAGCAACCCTGATGAAATTAAGAAAAACCTCATTGCTCAACTCACTGCACCTGTCAAATGGACACAATCGGTGCTGGCTATGAGCCAAGACGGTGCCACTGAATTTATTGAATGCGGACCAGGCAAAGTTTTGCAAGGCTTGGTCAAAAAAATTGCTCCACAAGCAAGTGCAGTGTCTTTATAAAGATTAAAGTTTTAAGCTACCCAAAACTATGAACATAGGCGATAAAGTTCGGCTGTTGCACGATAAAGAATCAGGAGTGATTGTGGCTATCAAAGGCGATATAGTAGAGGTTGAAATTGAAGATGGTTTTACTATTCCCGTACAGAGGCGTGAAGTAGTTCTTATTTCTAGTGAAGAAAGCAAGCGTTTTCCTTCACAAGCAAAAGATAGCAAAATCCTTGTCCGTGAAGTACAATCAGCCCTTGGTATTTACTTGGCTTTTCTACCTCTCAACGACCAAACATTTGCCTTATATTGCCTCAATAACAGCGATTGGGCTCTGCCTTTTGCCATTCACAAAGAGCAAAATGAAAAAATTGTTACAATCAGCAAAGGAGTTTTAGAGCCTCAAAGCTCACAAAAAATTGAAGAAGTAAGCATTTCGCATCTAGAAAATTGGGGTATCTACTACGTACAAATGATTTACGCTTCTGCCAAGCCCTTTGCAGAGCCTCTTATCTTGCAGAAAAAGCAAAAATTCAGAGCCAATCAGTTCAAAAACTTGCAAGAAGTACCTATTTTAGGCAAAAAGGGCTATCTTTTTCAGTTGGATAAGGAGGGTATCAGCCAAGAAACTACGCAAAAATTATCAGAAAATATACAAGCACAAAGTATTTACGCTTGCCACAAAAAAATTTCTCCCACAGATTCGGTAGTTGATTTACACATTGAAACCCTCTTGAAAGAGCATCAATCGCTTTCAGCAAATGAAATACTTGCCTATCAACTGGAAATTTTTGAAAAGTGCTTGGATAGAGCCATTGCCAACGGACTTTCTGAAATTACATTTATTCATGGCGTAGGTAATGGCACTTTACGACAAGAAATTCACAGAAAAATCAGCAAACACCCACAAGTAGCTTTTTACAAAGATGCTCAAAAAGAAAAGTTTGGCTACGGAGCAACTTTCATTAAACTGAAATGAATAGCGAAGGCAGACCTTCAATCTGCCTTTGGAAATTTTTTTATGCATAGCTACTTAGCATCAATGGCATCAGGAGCATGAGAATATCTTCGCCTTCTTGCTTTTCACTGGGCAGTATAATACTTGCTCGGTTGGGTGAAGAAAGCTCAAAAATCACTTCTTTGCTTTCTAAACTAGAAAGCATTTCAATCAAAAATTTGGCATTGAAACCGATTTCCATTTCTTCGCCTTGGTAGCTACAAGTAAGATTTTCGTTGGCTTCGTTAGAAAAATCTAGATCTTCGGCAGAAATGAAAAGATTATCGCTACTTATTTTGAAACGGACAAGATGTGTGTTTCTATTAGCATAAATAACGATGCGTTTTAGCGAAGCGAGCAGTTCGGTACGAGAAATCGTTAGCTGATTAGGATTATTTGCAGGAATAGCATTTTCATAATCAGGGAAACGCTCGTCAATCAAACGGCAAATTACTTGTGTATCTGCGAATTGGAAAAAGGCATTGGATTTGTTGAAAGCTATACTAACAGGAGTTTCATCGTTAGGTAAAGCCGATTTCATCAGATTAAGAGCTTTTTTAGGGACAATAACGCTCAATTTTTGAGGGCTTCTGAGGTCAGTACGGCGATAACGAATAAGCCTATTGCCGTCAGTAGCTACAAAGTTGCTTGTATCTTCTCTTAAATCGAAGAAAACGCCATTCATAGCGGGACGCAACTCGTCAGAGCTAACGGCAAATAATGTTCCAGTAATGGCTGAAGCCAACACTTTGGCAGGCATTTGTACTTTGAAATTCGTTTCTGCATTGGGTATACGTGGAAAATCTTCGGCATTTTCGCCTGCAAGTTTGTATCTGCCATTTTCAGAATGAATTTCAACTACGAAGGTTTCGTTATCTATTTCAAAGGTTACGGGCTGTTCAGGAAGGCTTTTGAGTGTATCGGTAAGAATTTTTGCAGGGATTGCCACATTGATATCTGCCCCTGCCGCTACGGGTAGGCAGGTAATCATAGTTGTTTGCAAATCAGAAGCAGTAATGGTGAGCATTCCATCTTTAAGTTCAAACAGAAAATTTTCTAAAATCGGCACAATAGGATTGCTACTAACCACACCACTGATAATGGCAAGTTGTTTTTGTAAAGCAGAGACAGAAATGGTGAATTTCATATTCGTTTCTTGTTTGGCAATCATACGCTACACGTTTTAAGTTTGCAAATCTACGAAATTTTTGCAAAAATGTAAGTGTTTTCAAATATTTTTTTCCAAACCCGATTGAATAACTTCGAAGACTTTTCTTTTGAGTTCATCAAGATTTTCAAGCTTCAAAGTATTTGTTTCTATGGCAGGGTGAATGATGTTTTCTAAAAAATGAGGGAATGCTTTGCGGCTGTTGTCATCGGGCAGTACTTTCCAAGCCCATTTGAGCGTAATTGGTACAATAGGTGTCTGCGTTTCTATTGCCAAGCGAAATGCTCCGTCTTTGAATTCAACCATTTCAGGGGGGGATTGTGTAAAAATTCCTCCTTCGGGGAAAATGATTACACTTTTTCCATTTTGCAAAGCTTTTTTCATCTGTAAAAAAGCCTTTGCTGAGGCTACTTTACTTTCCCTGTCTACGGGAATGTGCATTTTTCGAAACATCAAGCCAAAAAGTGGTACACGAATAATATCACTTTTTCCTACAAACGCATAATTGCCTTTCATCAGCCCTGCCATGGTGGCTATATCCAAAAAGGAAGTATGATTGGCACAAAAAATATAAGTTTTGCGAGCCGAAAAATGAGCTTTGTATTGGTTTTTTACTCGAATTCCTAGGGTAGTATAAAAACACCAATGCCAAATTTTGCAAATCCAAGTATTGAGCAAAGGTATTTTTGCATAATGCGAAAGCATTAGCCAAGGGAAAACTAATAAAAAACCTATTGTAAAGTTAGCGGTAAGATAGAGCCAGTAGATTCTCCCCAAAAAAGGTTGAAAATATTTTTTCAAGGTTCATTAAGTTTTCGAAGCCCTGCCCAATTAGTGTGCAGGGCTTTATTTGCTAATCCATTACGAAAGGATAATCCGCCTGAACATATACATCTTTGAAAGCCTCACTGGGGTCGGGATAAGGCGATTTTTCAGCAAATTCTACGGAGGCTTCTACTTCGGCGACAACTTTTGCTTCTATGGCTTCTAGTTCTGCTTGGGTAGCAAACTTCTTTTCTAAAATAGTTTTACGCACTTGCTCAATGGGGTCCAGAGCTTTGTAGGCTTCCAATTCTTCTTTGGTGCGATATTTGGCAGGGTCTGACATCGAGTGCCCACGATAGCGATACGTTCTAAATTCCAGCAAAGTAGGACCGCCCCCACTTCTTGCTCGTTCGGCGGCACGTGCTACGGCTAAATGTACTTCTTCTACTTTCATTGCATCAACAGGCTCGGAAGGCATATCGTAGCTTTCGCCCAGTTGATACAATTCGGTTACGTTGGAAGTACGTTTTACTGACGTACCCATCGCATACCCATTATTTTCTATAACAAAAATTACAGGTAATTGCCATAGCATAGCCATATTGAAAGTTTCGTGCAAAGCCCCTTGTCGAGTTGCTCCATCACCCATATAGCAAATGCAAAGGTTGTTAGTTTTGTTGTACTTTTCGGCAAAAGCAATACCTGCTCCCAGAGGAATTTGCCCACCTACAATGCCGTGCCCTCCTGCAAAATTTACAGATTTATCAAAAATGTGCATAGAGCCGCCTTTACCTTTAGAACAGCCCGTAGATTTGGCAAAAAGTTCAGCCATTACGGCATTGGCAGAAGTACCCAAAGCTAAGGGATGCCCGTGGTCGCGGTAGGCAGTTATCCATTTATCGTCTTTGCTAAGAGCCGTAACAGCCCCCACGGCACAAGCCTCTTGCCCAATGTATAAATGGCAAAATCCTTTAATTTTTTGCCTTCCATAGAGTTGCCCTGCTTTTTCTTCAAAACGACGTATGAGGAGCATTTTTTCAAACCAAAACAGATAGGTTTCTTTGGGGAAATTGTACCCTTCTTGCTGTTGTTTCGCAGAACTTTTTGTTTTAGCCATAATTATACGTAAATTTTCGGTATCTCTGCTTGCGAAGTTAATGAAAAGTTTCGGGTAAGCAAGTTTTTTGTAAGAAACTTTTCACCAAAAATCCAAAAGTACGCTTGTTTTATGTTTATTTAGCTCAAAAGATTTGCGTTTTCCATCTTTTTGAATTAGTACAATGTTGCTTTGGTCGTCGAAAAGTTCAAGCATAATAGTATTTTGAAGCTCGTAATAGGAGAGTTTGTCATTGAAAGGTATTTCAAAGTAAGCTGTTACGGTTTCTACGCCAATCTCTTTGCCGATGTAATGAATAGTAGCGAGTGTTTTTCGCTTTTTGTGTACGAGCCGAAATTTTTGCTCCAAATACTTGACCAAAACTTCATCGTAAGTGCGATCTTTGCCTAAGCCGCCTAATAGGTATTTTTTCCCTGAAAACTTCGTAAGAGCATTTTCAAGGTCATCGGAAAAAAGTTTGAGTTCTACCTGAAAGGCTTTCTCTTGCCGATTGTAGTACATTTCGGCAAAACTACTGTGAAAGTCGTGAAAAATACCCCAATTTAACCAAATCCAAAGAGCCCAGTAATGTAACATTTAGCAAGTAAATTTAATGCCTGAAATGCCTGATACCTGTAAAAACCATCGCTATGCCGTGTTGGTTGCAGTAGTCGATACTTTCTTGGTCGCGAATAGAGCCACCAGGCTGAATGACAGCCGTAATTCCTGCTTTATGAGCAAGCTCAACACTATCGGCAAAAGGGAAGAATGCGTCAGAAGCCATAACGGCACCTTTTAAGGAGAAACCAAAACTTTCGGCTTTGGCTATTGCTTGCCGAAGGGCATCAACGCGTGAGGTTTGTCCTGTACCACTTGCTAATAACTGCGTTTCGTTAGCCAGCACAATTGTGTTAGATTTGGTATGTTTGGCAATTTTAGAAGCAAAAAGCAAAGCTCTGATTTCACTTTGCGAAGGTGCTTTTTCAGTAACTACCCGCAAATCGGCTTCGGTTTCCGTTTTGAGGTCTTTTTCTTGCATCACTACACCATTGAGCAAAGTTTTGAACTGCCAAGTAGATAAATCTGTATGCCTTCTTTGCAGAATAATTCGATTTTTCTTAACCTTCAGCTTTTCCAAAGCCTTGCTTTCATAGGCAGGAGCAATGAGTACTTCAAAAAACAATTTATCCAATTCTTCTGCGACTTGCATATCTACTTTTTGGTTAAAAACGATAATTCCTCCGAAAGCCGAGACAGGGTCTGCGACAAGGGCTTTCTGATAGGCTTCCAATACACTTTCGCCTAAGGCACAACCACAGGCGTTGGTATGCTTGATAATAGCACAGGCAGGTGTATGAGGCTCAAATTCATCTATCAAACCTATGGCGGCATCAATATCAAGTAAATTATTGTAGCTCAATTCTTTGCCATTGAGTTGCTCAAACATTTTTTCTAAATCGCCAAAGAAATAACCTTTTTGATGAGGATTTTCGCCATAACGCAACTGACGGCTTTCTAAAATACTTTCCTTGAAAGCTATTTGGGCACTAGTTTGGGCATTAAAATACTTAAAAATAGCCGTATCGTAATGCGAGCTAATGGCAAAAGCCTGTGTAGCAAAATATTTACGCTGCTCTAATGTAAATTCACCTTTTTGAGCTTGTAATAACTGCAAAAAATAAGGGTATTGATTTCTGGAAGCAACAATTAGCACATCTTGAAAGTTTTTGGCGGCGGCACGAATAAGCGAAATACCTCCGATATCAATTTTTTCAATGATTTCGCTTTCTGTGGACCCCTTTCGCAAGGTTTCTTCAAAGGGATACAAATCTACAATCACAAGGTCTATGGTAGGAATTTTGTATTGAGCAAGTTCTGCTTGGTCTTGGCTATGAGAACGCCTTGCCAAAATTCCTCCAAAAACTTTGGGGTGCAAAGTTTTTACACGCCCCCCTAAAATAGAAGGATAAGCAGTAAGATTTTCTACCGCCGTTACGGGTATGCCCAAACTTTCAATGAATTGTTGCGTACCACCTGTGGAATACAATTGTACGCCTTGTGCGTGTAGAGTGCGGATAATTTCCTCTAATCCGTCTTTATAAAATACCGAAATTAAAGCCGATTGAATTTTCATTTTATATTCAAGTTTTGTAATGAATGTCTTTTTTTATCCAAAATTTCATCATTATCGCCCAAGAAAGGAAAGCAAGCGAAACCCATGAGGCAATTTTGCCGAGCCAATCGCCCCATAATACGTACAAAGTAGTTTGGGTATTTGCTTGCAAAGTTTGCTTGCGAACATCACGTACCCAAAAAGGAGTTTGTTCTATTACATCGCCACGTTGATTGAAGAAGCCTGAAATTCCTGTATTTGCAGAGCGAGCAACCGCTCTACGCGTTTCTATTGCCCGCAATCGTGCCATTTGCCAATGCTGTCGGTAGCCTGGGGTATCGCCCCACCAACCATCATTGGTAATAATGCACAAAATATTAGCTCCTTTTTGTACATAACTTGCTACATATTCACCGAAAATGGATTCGTAGCAAATAATTGGGGCGTAAGAAAATTGTTCATCAGAAAAAACTTCTGCTTCTTTCTGAAAGCCTAATCCTCCCGAAGTTCCACCCAACTCAATCACCAAGTTACCCAAAACTTTTTCAATTACTTCGGCATAGGGCATGGATTCTACAAGCGGCACTAATTTGGATTTATGATAAAAAGCAACACTATCTACGCCGTTATGCAAAAACATAGCGGTATTAAAGACATCATAAAAGCCTGCTTTTTTATCTTGGCGAGCCGTCGCTGTACGTTTTTCTTTGCCGTAAATGAGCCAAGAAGTAGTTCCGCCAAGTACCGAAATTTGCGGATTTTGCTTCAAAAAAGCAACTATCCGCTGAATAGGTAAATATTGCAAAATAGTTTCTTCGTTGTAGCCTTCGTCAAAGGTAGTTTCAGGAAAAAGTAGAAGTTTGGTTTGAGGAGAAATTTTTTCTTTGGCTAAATTCAATAGTATTTCGGCTTGCTTATCGTAAGGGATAAAGTTTTCTGTACCAATAAATTTTTCGGTGTAGGGGTCTATATTCGGCTGAACCACTGCAATTTCCACGGGTTCACCTTTTTCTTGGTGCGAAAAATACAAGCCCAACGAAGCCAATAGAGGCAAGCCTGCTGCACTTACTAATATGAAAAGTCGTTTTTGAGAAAAACCTTTCTGTAAATTCTGCCAAAGCAAAATACTTACCGCCCAAACCCAAAGTGCTCCGCCGAGTGTGCCTGTATATTCGTACCACTGAACTGCCCAGTGCGAATAAGCAAAGCCATTCCCTAGGTTGAGCCAAGTCCAACTCAATTCCCAATTGAGATGAGCATACTCAAAAGTTATCCAAAAAAAAGCTAATGCCCATACAGCCCAAGCATTGGGTATATTTTTTTTTACAAAATAAAAAGCTACAAAAGGAAGAGTCATCAAGAGTGTGTTGGCAATCATCATTGCGATAGCTCCTTCCAAGGTAGCATTTTTTACCCACCAGGTAGTAAAGGCATTCCATAAAAACAGAATTAGGTATGTTCCACCCCAAAATTTTCCCAAACGAAATTTAGTTGTAATGGATAAATTTTTTTCAAATTGCAAAAGCAAAGCTAAACCTATCCATAAACCTACAAAACCCCAAGGTATATACCAAGCTAAGCTCAAAAAAATAGGAATAACAAAAACAAGGATACCATTATTTTGAAGTATTCTTTGCATAGAGTTATGATGAATTGCGAGCCAAAAATAGCAAGAAAACAGTAGTATTATTGTCTTGAAAGAAAGTTTTTGTTGAAAAATTATTAAAGCGAATGTCCATTTTGTTTTTATCAGAAGGTATTGATTGCAGGAAAGTGATGTGTTAGATTGCTGACAATGTGTATAATATGAAAACGTAAAAGATGGCTATCAATATTTTTTGTCTTTCTGTGAAAAAAATGTTTTCTTTGCCAAAAAACTTACTATGACCAACAAACAACCAATCTTTCCTTTTGACAAAGCCAATTATTTCATAATGATATTGGGACTTTTGCTCATTGTACTTGGCTTTATCATTATGGCTTCTGATAAAGAACCGTATGGATTTGGCTTTTTAGGTATCACACTAGGACCTATCGTACTGCTTTTGGGCTTTTTGGTACAATTTGTGGCAATCTTTTACAAGTCTAAAAAATGAGCTCGTGGGAAGCTATTTTACTGGCTATTGTGGAAGGTATCACTGAATTTTTGCCCATTTCTTCCACAGGGCATATGATACTCACCGCCGCCCTAGCACAAATAAGAGCCGATAGTTTTTTCAAAACCTATATCGTAGCCATTCAGTTGGGAGCAATTTTTTCGGTAGTAGTGCTTTATTGGAAACGCTTTTTTCAGAGCATAGATTTTTATATTAAACTTTTCGTTGGATTTATTCCTGCCGTAGTAGTGGGAGCTTTACTCAAAAAACATATTGATGCTCTCTTGGAAAGGGTTGATGTAGTAGCCTTTGCCTTGCTTGCGGGTGGTATCATTCTGCTTTTTGTAGATAAATGGTTTGCTAAAAACGAGAAAAATACTGAACTCCAAGAAATCTCTTACCCAACAGCTTTTTGGATAGGTTGTTTTCAGTGTTTGGCAATGATACCTGGAATAAGCCGTTCGGCGGCGACTATCATCGGTGGACTAACGCAAGGCCTGAATCGCCGCACCTCTGCCGAATTTTCATTTTTCTTGGCTCTGCCCACAATGTTTGCGGCTACTGCCAAAAGTATTTGGGATAGTAAAAAGATTTTCATTGAGCAAGCACAAGAATCTTGGCTTATTTTACTGATAGGCAATGCAGTGGCTTTTGTGGTAGCTATGCTCGCCATCAAATTTTTTATTAGTTATCTTACCAAGTACGGCTTTCGTCTTTTTGGTTGGTATAGAATTATAGTGGGGCTACTTATCTTGATTTTGCTTTGGTCAGGGATAAAGTTGGAGATGTTGTAAATTTTCAAAATCAATTTACCTTCCTTGAATTTTCTGTATCTTTGCCTAAAATCTAAATCGTTTAGCTTATGAAAACTTGGGCTTTTTCATTGTTTTTTTTCTTTGAAGTACTCTCTGCCTTTTCACAAGATAGCGTACGAGTTACTTTTTTCAACCGTAGTCAGAAAAATGTGTATGTGGCATTGGCTTATTACAAACGTATGCCCGAAGGAGATATAGCTCTTTGCACCTATGGTTGGTTTGAAGTAAAAAATGGGAAAAGCAAAACTTTGTGGCTCAAAGATATTCAACGAGAAAAAGGTGTTTTTTATCATGCTCACAATACTGCTAACCGTAATGATAATTGGGGTGGAAGTTTGTTTTACATGGTGCATCCTGTGCAACCTTTTCATATTGCCTATGCCAATAACTCTGCATTGGCTATTTCGCTTGAAAATACGCTTTCACCACAAGAACAAGAAAAGTTTGAAGCCTACCCTTTCCGAGAAATGAAGTGGAACCCCAAAGGTTTTTTTCAAGTCAATCTTTTAGAATGATATGAAAATACTTTCAGCTTCACAAATTCGTCAATTAGATAGGCTTACTATCTTGCACAAACCTATTGCCTCTATTGATTTGATGGAAACTGCGGCAAATGAGTGTGTAAAATGGATTTTACAGAACCTTTCTGCTCAAAACTTTACTATTTTGGCTGGCAGAGGCAATAACGGTGGCGATGGACTTGCCATTGCTCGGCTTTTGCATAATCAGGGCAAAGAAGTACAAGTCTATTGGTTTGAAAATAACTCACATATTTCTACTGATTGCCAAAATAACTATGAAAGATTGCCCAAAGAAATTCCAGTCAGACAAATAACGGCTCAAACACAAAATTTACACATTTCTGCTGAAAGCGTGTGTATCGACGCTATTTTTGGAGTAGGGCTTTCTCGCCCTTTGCAAGGTTGGCTTGCCGAAAGAATAATACAAATCAATGCTCTGCCCAACTTCAAAATCGCCATAGATATTCCTTCTGGAATGTATGCCGATACCCCTCAACCTGCCGAAAGTCCTATTTTTCGAGCTGATGTTACGCTTACTTTTCACCAAGCCAAGCTCAATATGTTACTTCCACAGACGGGCAATTCAGCGGGGAAAATAATAGTGCTGGATATAGGTTTGCTACAAGAATATGAACAAGAAATGCAGACAAACCTTTTTATGCTTTCAGAAGTTTTGGTGAAAAGTTGGTATCAAGAACGTTTGCCTCGTCCAATTTTTTCTCACAAAGGAAGTTTCGGGCATAGTTTGCTTGTTGCAGGTAGTTTGGGAAAAGGTGGTGCCGCTATTCTTGCCGCTCGAGCGGCTTTGCTTTCAGGCACAGGATTACTCACGATATTGGCTCCTATTTGCAATTACGTGCCTTTGCAAACTGCCGTTCCCGAAGCAATGCTTCTGCTCTCTTCCAAAGAAAATCATATTTACACCAATGAGAACGATTTTTCTCTTTTCAAAGCTATTGGTATAGGTTGTGGAATAGGCTTGCACGAAGAGACACAAATTTTTTTGAAAAGTCTTTTGCAAAACCTGCAAAGTCCGCTGGTACTTGATGCCGATGCTTTAAATATACTAGCTCAAAACCCTACATGGCTTTCATTTTTACCAAAAAATTCAGTGCTTACTCCTCACGCCAAAGAATTTGAACGTTTGGCAGGAAGTTGGAAAAACGACCACGAGGCTCTGGAAAAACAGATTTCTTTTGCTCAAAAACATCAATGCTTTGTGCTTTTCAAAGGGGCTTACTCGCGAATAGCTACCCCCGAAGGAAAAGTTTTTTTCAATTCCACAGGCAATCCCGCTATGGCAACAGGCGGTATGGGCGATGTACTGACAGGCGTCGTCACTGCACTTTTGGCACAAGGTTACTCGCCCGAAAAAGCTCTTTGCATAGGTGTATATGCACACGGACTTGCAGGCGATCTGGCACAACAAAAACGTAATGCCGTAGCCATTACCCCATCAATGCTTTTAGAAGAATTACCTTATGCCTTTACAAAGCTATCTGCTCAAATATAAGTTGCGTTCTTCGTAAAGTTTTTGGAAAGTATCGTCCATCAAATTTTCAATAAAAAGAATAGCCTCGCCCGTAGATTTCATTTCAGGACCAAGTTCTTTATTGACATTGGGGAATTTCTCAAACGAAAACACAGGCTGTTTGATAGCGTAGCCTTTGCGTTTAGGATTGAAGTTGAAATCTTTAAGCTTATTTTTGCCAAGCATCACTTTTACAGCATAATTGATGTATGGCTCTTGATAGGCTTTACAGATAAATGGCACGGTTCGGCTGGCACGTGGATTTGCCTCAATTACATACACCTTATGCTCTTTGATAGCAAATTGAACATTGATGAGGCCGACAGTTTGCAAGGCTAAAGCAATTTTTTTTGTATAGAACTCAATTTGTTCGATTATCATCGGATTGAGTGAAAAATGCGGTAAAACGGCATTGCTATCACCTGAATGAATACCTGCAGGCTCAATGTGTTCCATTATGCCAATGATATAGACATCTTTTCCATCACAAATGGCATCGGCTTCGGCTTCAATCGCCCCTTCTAGAAAGTGGTCCAGCAGAATTTTACTTTCAGGATTATCGTTCAAGATATTCACTACTTGCTCTTCGAGTTCTTGTTCGTTGATAACAATTTTCATACTTTGCCCACCCAATACATAACTTGGACGCACCAACAAGGGAAATCCTAGTTTTCTTGCCAATTCTACGGCACTATCGGCATCATCAATAACACCAAAAAGTGGATAAGGTATGTCTAAATCTTTTAGCAAATGAGAAAATTTGCCTCTATCTTCGGCAATGTCTAATGACTCATAGCTCGTTCCAATGATTTTAATGCCATAGCGATGGAGCTTTTCGGCAAGTTTCAGAGCTGTCTGACCGCCCAATTGCACAATGACACCTTCGGGCTGTTCTTTTTGAATAATATCGTAGATGTGTTCCCAAAAAACAGGCTCAAAATAGAGTTTATCGGCAATATCAAAGTCTGTGGAAACGGTTTCAGGGTTGCAATTTATCATAATGGTTTCGTAACCACACTCTTTAGCCGCCAAAACTCCGTGTACACAAGAATAATCAAATTCTATTCCTTGCCCAATTCGATTTGGACCAGAACCTAAAATTACCACTTTGGGCTTTGTAGAATTTGTTAAAACACTTGTTTGTAGCTTTGAACTATGAGCAAACGTAGAATAATAGTATGGGGTAAGAGCTTCAAATTCGGCAGCACACGTATCTACTAGATTGTAGGCACGTTCGATGCCTAAGGATTTTCGCTTTTTATAGACTTCACTTTCCAAACAACGCAATAAATGAGCAATTTGTCTGTCGGCATATCCTTTCCGTTTGGCTTCCCAAAGCAGATAGGTAGGAATATCTTGCAGAGTATATTTCTGAATTTCTTTTTCCAAAAGCACCAATTCTTCAATTTGGTGCAAAAACCAAGGGTCAATTTGAGTAAGTTTTTGAATAGTTCTGAAAGAAATACCCATTTTAAAGGCATCGTAGATATGAAAAAGTCGATTTCCAGAAGGATTTTCCAGACTTTTAAGCAAAAATTGTTGGTCAGTAATTTCTCTGCCATCAGCCCCCAAGCCATTTCTCTTGATTTCCAAACTTTGGCAAGCTTTCTGCAATGCTTCTTGGAAATTTCTGCCAATACCCATCACTTCGCCTACCGATTTCATTTGCAAGCCCAGCTTATCATCAGCACCACGGAATTTATCAAAGTTCCAGCGAGGAATTTTTACGACTACATAATCCAGAGCGGGCTCAAAGTAAGCAGAAGTAGTTTTTGTAATTTGGTTAGAAAGCTCATCAAGGTTGTAGCCAATAGCAAGTTTTGCGGCAATTTTAGCAATAGGATAGCCCGTAGCCTTGCTGGCTAATGCCGAAGAGCGAGAAACTCTCGGATTAACTTCAATGACAATCATTTCGTCTTCATTCTTCGGATTGATTGCAAACTGAATATTGCACCCCCCTGCAAAGTTGCCAATGCCGTTCATTACTTTTATTGCCAAATCTCGCATACGCTGATAAGTTGTATCGGCAAGTGTAAGAGCAGGTGCTATCGTAATACTATCACCTGTATGAATGCCCATAGGGTCAAAGTTTTCTATGGAGCAAATAATAATCACATTGCCTTGGCTATCGCGAAGCAGTTCCAGTTCGAATTCTTTCCAACCAAAAATGGATTGTTCCACGAGTACTTCGTGTACAGGTGAAGCCTGCAAGCCTCTACGCAAAGCCTCTTCAAAATCTTTTTCTTCATTGACAAAGCCTCCGCCTGTTCCGCCTAATGTAAAAGAAGGACGAATCACAAGCGGGAATCCAATTTGCTGAGCAATTTCTTTACCTCGTAAAAAAGAAGTAGCCGTTTCGCCTTTGCAAACCTTAGCTCCAAGCTCAAGCATTCGCAAGCGAAATTTCTCGCGGTCTTCGGTAGTTTCAATGGCATTTACGTCTACTCCTATCATTTGTACGCCGTACTTTTCCCAAAGTCCTGCTTTATGGCACTTGATAGCTAAATTTAATGCCGTTTGTCCTCCCATAGTTGGCAAAACGGCATCAATTTGGTGGCGTTGCAAGATGTATTCAATGGATTTTCGTTCCAGCGGCAACAGATAGACATGGTCGGCGGTGAGCGGGTCAGTCATAATTGTGGCAGGGTTAGAATTGATGAGAATAACCTCAATACCTTCCTCACGCAAAGAGCGAGCCGCCTGCGAGCCAGAGTAATCAAACTCACAAGCCTGACCAATCACAATCGGTCCTGAACCTATAATCAAAACGGAGCGTATCGCAGGGTTTTTAGGCATTGTAGTAAAAATTTCGGCAAAAATACAATTTTTAAGAAATTGCTACCGCTTGCAAGCAGTAAATTTTGGAAAGAAAACTTGCAAAATTCCAATAAACCCCCGAAATTAAACAGCTTTTTAGTCGATATAAAACAACTTAAAATATGCTTACTGCCGAAAAAAGTTTCCAAGAGGCTATTTTGCAAGGTATTCCTGATGAGTTGCCTCCCATACCTGCCTACGATGAAAGCATCAATCATGCCCCCAAACGCAAAGATATTTTGAGCAAAGACGAAAAAAAACTTGCCATTCGCAATGCTTTGCGATATTTTCCACAGAAACATCATGCTTTACTTGCCAAAGAATTTGCCGAAGAATTAGAAAAATACGGCAGAATTTACATGTATCGCTTTCGCCCTACTTACCCAATGTATGCTCGCCCTATACACAAGTATCCGCACAAAAGCATACAAGCGGCAGCAATAATGGCAATGATACAAAATAACCTTGACCCTGCCGTAGCCCAACACCCTCACGAACTCATTACCTATGGTGGAAACGGAGCAGTGTTTCAGAATTGGGCTCAATATCTGCTTACAATGCAATATTTAGCTACAATGACAAATGAGCAAACTCTCGTGATGTATTCAGGGCATCCCCTGGGGCTTTTTCCTTCTCATCCTGATGCTCCACGCGTAGTAATTACTAACGGACTGATGATTCCTAACTATTCTAAACCTGATGATTGGGAACGCTTCAATGCCCTGGGCGTAACACAATACGGGCAAATGACCGCAGGTTCTTATATGTACATAGGCTCGCAAGGCATTGTACATGGCACTACTATTACCATTTTGAACGCAGGCAGGATGATAGATAAAACAGGTTCTGGATTGGCAGGTAAACTTTTTGTTTCAGCAGGTTTGGGAGGAATGAGTGGAGCACAGCCCAAAGCCGCCAAAATTGCTGGTTGCGTTTCTGTAACTGCCGAAGTAAATTGGAAAGTGCTTGAAAAAAGACATCAGCAGGGTTGGGTAGATGAAATCGTAACCGATTTAAACGAACTTGTGCAAAAAGTTCGTAAGGCTCAACAACAAAAAGACAATACTTCTTTTGCTTATTTTGGAAATGTAGTAGATGTTTGGGAAAAATTTTTACAAGAAAATATTTTCATAGATTTGGGCTCTGACCAGACCTCCTTGCACAACCCTTTTGCAGGAGGCTACTATCCTGCGGGACTTTCCTTTGAAGAAGCTAACATCCTAATGGCTGAAAATCCTGCTCTTTTCAAAGAAAAAGTCTACGCGTCTTTGCGTAAGCAAGTAGCTCTTATCAATGCCCATACCGCCCAAGGAACCTATTTTTTCGATTATGGCAATGCCTTTTTGCTGGAAGCCTCACGGGCAGGTGCCGATATTTGGGCAAAAGACGGCAAAACTTTCAAATACCCCTCTTATGTGCAAGATATTATGGGACCCATGTGCTTTGACTATGGCTTTGGTCCTTTTCGTTGGGTATGTATGAGCCAAAATCCCAAAGATTTACAAAAAACAGATGAAATCGCTCTGAAAGTGCTGGAAAAGCAATATCAAACTGCCCCTGCCGAAATTCGTCAACAAATTGCTGATAATATTCTTTGGATAAAAGATGCAATGAAAAACAATCTTGTAGTAGGTTCACAAGCCCGTATTCTTTATGCTGATGCAGAAGGGCGAATAAGCATAGCTTTAGCTTTCAATGAGGCAATTGCCAAAGGTGAAATTTCAGCTCCTATTGTTTTAGGTAGAGATCACCACGACGTTTCAGGCACCGACTCCCCCTTCCGTGAAACCTCTAATATTTACGATGGCTCAAGTTTTACGGCAGATATGGCTGTACAAAATTTTGTAGGTGATGCTTTTCGTGGAGCTACTTGGGTAAGTCTGCATAACGGCGGAGGTGTAGGTTGGGGAGAGGTTATCAATGGAGGATTTGGTTTGGTGCTGGATGGTTCTGGCAATAGCGAAAGAAGGTTGAAAATGATGCTTCACTGGGATGTCAACAATGGTATTGCTCGGCGTAGTTGGGCACGAAATAAAGAGGCTATATTTGCCATTCGGCGGGCTATGCAAGAAGAGCCTCGCCTCAAAGTTACATTACCTAATTTGGTGGAAGAGAGCCTTTTAGAAAATCTTTTCTGAAGCTATAATCTCCTCGAAAAGGTTAGTGAGCGTTGAAGGTATTCACTTGCCTTTTTCGCTCACGCCTGCACTTTCAAAACTGGCCATTTCGTTCAGAAAAGCCACTGCACTCTGTATAATCGGAAAAGCCAGTGCACAACCTGTTCCTTCGCCCAAACGCATATCTAATTGTAGCAAAGGATCTGCTTTCAAAAATTTTAACATACGCCGATGCCCTGCCTCGTTGCTTTGGTGGCAAAAAATCGCATTTTCTTTAATAGCAGGCTCTATGGCCTGTGCCGCTAAAAAAACACTTGTAGCAATAAAACCATCTACCAAAATAAGCATACCTTGCCGAAAAGCCTCCAACATTGCTCCACACATCTGAACCATTTCAAAACCTGCAAAAGTTTGCAAAACTTGCAAAGGACTACTTATTTTTCCATGAAAACTTTGTGCTTTTTTCAAAACTTGAATTTTATGCAAAAGCCCTTTTTCATCAATTCCTGTACCTTTGCCTACACATTGCTCAATGGGTAAATCGCATAAATAACTCATCAGCATACTTGCCGCAGATGTATTGGCAATGCCCATCTCGCCAAAACCAACAATATTACATTCTTGTTCAAAAAGTTTTTTGAGAATTTTGCCTCCTTCTTGCAGGCAAAATTCTAATTCGCTTTCAGTCATTGCAGTAGTATGTAAAAAGTTTTTTGTTCCCCAACCTGCTTTGAGTACAATCAAATCGGTATGAGGCTCAAAATGGTATTTTACACCTGCATCAACTACTTTCAGAGCAAGATGATGCTGTCTGCAAAAAACATTGATAGCCGCACCTCCCCGTAAAAAGTTTAGTACCATTTGATAGGTAACTTCTTGCGGATAAGCACTCACTCTTTCTTGGGCAATGCCGTGATCGCCAGCAAAAACTATAATTGTGGGGTTTTGCAAGCGAGGAGTAAGCGTTTTTTGCACTTTACCAATCTGAAAGGCTAATTTTTCAAGTTTTCCCAAAGCTCCCAAAGGCTTGGTTTTTTGATTTATCTTTTGTTGGAGTTGCTCTGTGAAGTGCATTCTCATAGAAGAATTCTTAGCTATAATTTCCACAAAAATAAAAAAATAACTAAAAAATTTGTTTATTTAGACAAAGTTGTAAATTTGCAAATATTGCAAGGTAAAACAATGAAGTTGCGTATCAAAAAAGAAGTTCATTGGCTGTTAGGATTGTTGGGAATACTGTTTGTGCTAGGAGCTTCGGGAAATTATTACGAAAATCTGTATTGTCAGAGATTATCCATAGAGATTGATGACAATGGGGGTAATCTTTTTTTAGATGAAAAGGATATTCAGAGCCTTTTGGACAGCAACAGCCGTGAGTTTTTACTAAATACACCTTACAAGTTTATCAATACTCGACATTTGGAAAGAAGGCTTAAAGCCAACGCTTTTGTAGAAGATTGTATCATCAGTAAAAAATTGAATGGTGAACTTGCTGTTTGGGTGCGTTTGGTAAAGCCTGTGGTGCGAATTTGGAACAAACAAGAAACTTTTTATTTGGATAGTAAAGGCAGAAAAATTCCTTTTTCCAAAAAATTTACGCCTCATTGTTTGATTCTGAGTACTGATGAAGCAAATTTTGATTTCCAAAACAATGAAAACGATAAAAAATTGTTAGCTTTGCTTCAAAAAATTACATCAAGTTCTTTTTTTCGCTCACATATTGCACAGATTGTCAAATTTCGTCAGAGTTTTAAAGTATACTTACAGTTATCAGAGTCAGAAATTGATTTTGGAGATTTAGAACAGTGGGAAAATAAATTGCGAAAGTTAGAAATTCTCTGCCTCTACATTTTGCCACGTAAAGGGTGGAATGTTTACGAAAAAATTAGCTTAAAATATCATCAACAGGTTGTTTGTGAATATGCAAAACGATAAGATTGTTGTCGGTTTAGACATTGGCAGCACCAAAGTTTGTGCTGTGGTAGCTCGTCAAGATGCACTGTATAGAGATAGAATTGAAATATTAGGTTTTGGCAGAGCAGATTCGGAAGGGGTAAATCGTGGTGTAATCTCCAATATAGAAAAAACCGTAGAGGCAATAAAAATTGCCATATCCAAAGCCTCGCAAATGTCTAATACTCGTATAGAGGTAGTCAATGTAGGCATTGCAGGGCAACATATTCGTACTTTTACCCAAAAAGGTGGTATCACTCGCCACTCTACCGAAGACGAAATTTCCAATGCCGATATAATGCGGCTCATTAACGATATGTATAAAACACCCATTGCCGCAGGTTCGCAGATACTTCACGTAATGCCCCAAGATTTTATCGTGGATAACGAAACTGATATCAACGACCCCGTAGGTATGGCAGGCGTGAAATTAGAAGCCAATTTTCATATCATCACCGCCCAAACTACTTCACTGGATAACATCAAGAAATGTATCAAGAAAGCAGGGCTTACCATTCAAGACCTCATCTTAGAACCCATAGCTTCCAGTTTGGCTTGCCTTACTCCCGAAGAGCGTAAAGAAGGCGTTGCCTTGGTAGATATTGGCGGAGGCACTACCGATTTAGCCGTTTTCTACGATAATATACTTCGCCATACGGCAGTTATTCCATTTGGCGGAAAGGTAATCACTTCCGACATCAAAAATGGTTGTATGCTTATGGAAAACCAAGCCGAACTGCTAAAAGTGCGTTTTGGTAAAGCTATCGCCGAACAAGCCAGCAGTATGGAAGTGGTATCAATTCCTGGCTTACGCAATCGCCCTGCTCGTGAAATTTCTCTTAAAAATTTAGCTCGTATCATTGAAGCTCGAATGACTGAAATTATAGAGGAAGTCTATAAAGAAATTTTGCGTTCAGGTTGTTATAATAACCTCTCACAAGGTATTGTACTTACAGGTGGCGGCTCTCTTCTAGAAGGTATCAAAGAATTGTTCGAACTGCATACAGGTTTGCCTGTACGTATCGGACACCCTACCGAATACCTTACACCTACGAACATCAATCTTGTCAATCAGCCTTCATATGCTACTGCTATTGGCTTGGCATTAGCAGGCTTTCGTTCTTTGGATGATAGAGATTTATTGCCCCAAAGCAATAGCAATCAAGCTACTCAAAGTACTTCCCCTACTGAAACAAGCAAAAAAGAAAAAAACACCAAAGAACAATCTTTTTCTGGATTTTTAAATAAACTCATTGACCGCACCAAGAACTTCTTACTTGATGATGTAGACGATAAAGATGATTACTGAAATCTGCTAACTGCATGTAAATTTCATACTTCAAGCCAGATAAGTTTTAAAGACCTACTAGGCTTGAAGCATGGGCTTACAAAATCATTACGAATCTATTTCTGCAAAAATCTCTTTCGTTTGAGCATATTTTAAGAACGGTAAATAAGATATTTTTACAAACTGCTTGTGAGTAAATTTCTTGGTTTGTGTTTTTTTCAAATTTTGCCGCTTTGGGCTTTATCAAGTTTTGTAGTCAATTCATATTTTTTTAGCACAGCTAAATGCTTAAAACTTTTACAAGTTCTATCATTTCTTGGCTGATAGGTTTTACTTTTTGGAAAGTATCTTGAAAGGGAGTATAAACCACTTGGTCGTTGATGATACCTGCCATTACGTTTTTATACCCTGCCAGCAAACCTTCTACGGCGGCATAACCCAAACGGCTGGCAAGTATGCGGTCGCGTGCTGTAGGCGAGCCTCCTCGCTGAATATGTCCCAAAGTAGTTACCCGAATTTCAAGCTGATTTCCGAGAAACTGCTTAATTTTGTTAGCAACTTCCTGAGCTCCCCCTTCCTCGTCGCCTTCGGCGACAACTACAATAGATGAAGTTTTTGACCTGTTCCAGCCTGCTTGTAAAATTTGGGCTACTTCGGCACTGCTCATCAAGGTTTCAGGCACCATTACAATTTCAGCTCCTCCTGCAATACCGCAAGCTATCGCAATGTAGCCTGAATCTCTCCCCATTACTTCAATAAAGAAAATTCTGTCGTGAGAGTCAGCAGTATCTCGTATTTTATCTATTGCCTCCAAAGCCGTATTGATAGCTGTATCGTAGCCAATGGTGTAATCGGTGCCGTACAAGTCGTTATCAATTGTTCCCGGACATCCTACCGTAGGAATAGCATATTCGTTGTAAAACTCCACTGCCCCCCGAAAAGTACCATCGCCTCCTATGGCAACCAAGCCCTCTATGCCTAATTTTTGCAGATTTTCGTAAGCCTTTCTTCTACCTTCGGTAGTCATAAACTCCTTACTCCGAGCCGATTTAAGTATTGTTCCACCTTTCTGAATAATATTACTCACCGAACTGGATTTCATCGGTACTATATCGCCTTGTATCATTCCATTATATCCCCGCATTACGCCAAAGACTTCTAAACCTCTGTAAATAGCCGTTCTAACCACAGCTCTCACACAAGCATTCATACCTGGGGCATCACCCCCTGATGTAAAAACAGCAATTTTTTTCATAAAAACAAATTTTCAGTAAATTAGAAAAAAAAACATGATATGCGAAAATTATAAAATATTAGCAGCAACTTTTCAATAAATTCTACTTTCAACTACTCATTTTAGTCAAATATCTTCCACAAACTTGTAAAAAAGTGAAAATAATAAAAAGAAAGATTATCTCGGATTAACATCATCAGACTGCTAGGAATCACTTTTTTATTTCCTAAATACAATAAAAAATTTGAATAGTACAATTTCGGAAAAAAGTTTGAAAAAAGTTTGAAAAAAGTTTGAA
>CALLAC010000002.1 GCA_938002655.1 uncultured Cytophagales bacterium | reverse complement strand
ATATAGGTAGAATACACCAATGGGTCTATAATTAAATCTTTGGTGCGGTCATAATTGCCTAAGGCAAAGGTGTACGCATCGCCTTGTTTTACAAATTTACTGGGTATGGTAGTATTGCCTTGGTAGGTGTGTAAATCGGCAAGTGCTACTTCTCCAAAACGGGTGGTGTAGATAATCTTTCCGTCTTTTACAAAGTCATTATACTGCCCGCGTAGCTTAAACTTTATCTGGCTGGGGTCTGCACCTGCATGTACAATGTAATCGTAGCGTAAATAGCCTTTATCGAAGTAATAGCGTAGGTCAATGCCATTATACACGTTTTTTACTAAGGCTTCTTTGTACAAGCCTACATGGGTGGCATGTTTTGAGGGGTCGTTGCCAATGAGGTAATTGTAATAGCCTTCTTGGCGTTGTTTTCCTTCTTTTTGGGGTTCAGCATTGTGGTTTTGTAGTTCGTAAAGAACGCGATGCCCCAAGAGCGTAGCTTCTTCGAACTCCTCTATGCCTGTTGGCTTGCCATCGGGCTTTTCTCGGAGGCTTTTGCCTGCTTTGCGTCTTTCTATTTGGTAGAAAGTGTAATTGACGCCATATTTAGTAATCCAGGCATCCAGTCCGCCTATGCGGCACAGATACAGCACATCGGGGTGCCATTGTCCTTTGTTTTCAATAAAAAAGCGTCTGTCGGCTTTTTCAAGGGCTTGCTGGGCATCTTGGGCATAAGAGCTTGCCCCCAAAAACAACAAGCCAATAGCCAGGTAAAGTAACTTTTTGTGCATAAATAATTAAGTTTTAAAAATTGTTTTACATAAAAATTTTTAATATTTGATATAAGTCGTCTTTGAGCTTATTAGGTTTATTTTGCTTTGGTTTGTAAATTGTATTAGTTCGTTTTTCAAAAAAGCTCAAATAATTTCGGTATGCAGTTGATTTTACTTAAAATCCGACCATTTTTTCTTACTTAAAAGTTCAGCCAATTCTTTCACACTCGAAAAGCTTTCTTTCTCTAATTTTTGTAAGTCAAAATAGATTTTCGAGGCAAACATGCCGCCCCGGCTATCTTTTTCAAAATTACATTCGCTTACATCTTTGAGAATAAATACTTGAAAACCAACGCCTTTCTTTATTTCTTTTATTCTTTCTTCGTTCAGTTCTAAACCCTTAATAGTTTTTTCTTGTAAATTTTTTTCTGAAATTTTCGTATTTGCCCATTTTTGTTCAAAAACGTATTTTTCATTTTCGTATCTAATAGCAACCATTGCCTCCACTTCGGCAATATGAGATACTTTTTTGTCGTAGTAGCCTCCAAGATATTTTGCTCGTTTGTGCTGATAAGCGGCACCACTTTCAGGGCACACATAGTAGCCCTGCTTGAACTCTTCTATACTCCTTCCGCAATTTACTACATCCAACAAATATTTCCATCGGGGTAGCAAGTCTTCTTTGGATAAAAAGTTTTCAAACTCTTCTGCAGTCTTCTCCAAATCTGTTCCCATAGTTATTTTACGAACTTGCTCCATCAGTTGCTCAAAAGATATGAGCACCAGAAAAATTTTCTTTTCTCGCGATAATCGCTCCAATTCATTAGCCACTTCACTTTCAAAGATATCTCGTATCGTTTCTTCATTATTCTGATAGTTTCCTAACAAAAATAATATCTTCTTACTTCCCTCGCCACCCCAATGGCTTATGCTTTCTAGGTGCCTTTTAATTTGAGATGCGGTGAATGCACTTCCTTTTTTAGTTTCAAAAAATAACTGATACCCCTCTTGCGTAATAATAAGGTCTGGAATAGAATCTTTCCCTTTTTTTTGTTGCTCGAATTTGGGCATTACCGAAATACTCTCACCAGAAAGTATCTCTGACAAGAGTTTTTCAAATTTTACGGGATTTTCTTCATAAATCAGCTTCAACATCAAGCCGCAATAATTGGTAACTAAATTCTCATTTTGTAGAGAGGAAAATAAAAGAATTTCAGACATATGATTTGAATTTTGAATGGATACCTTGGGTTGTATTACTTTTTTCTACAAATTTAAAGTTTTGATGTACAGAAATTATGTCTAAATTTGTCTAAATACAAAAAATTGTAAATCAATATTTTATACCTTCTTTTTAAAAAAAAATAGTTTTTTTCAGGCTTTTTTGATGCAATTTTGAATACTTTTTTTATATTTGTTTAATGATTTTTAAAAGATTTTGCTATGCAAGACAAAGCCTATGAACAACTTCTACAAGAAAAATTGCTTGAAAAAATAAATTACCACACGGCTAATTATACAGCCGTAAGTAAATTGAGCAAAATTCTGGAAGAGGAGTACAACGAGCATATTTCCGAAACTACGCTCAAACGCTTATTCGGGCTTATTCCTAATCAGTCGCAGTTTCGTTATAGTACCTTAGACATTTTGAGCCAATTTGTAGGCTATGCCAGCTGGGACAAATTCAAGAAAGAAAATGATATTTACATCAGTAATAAATTCACTCCCAAAACCCACGAACTCTTTGAAGAACCCTCTCTACTGAAAATATGCCTGAAAAACCATCATTTTGATGCTGTTTTAGAGTACATCAACCAACTTCCCATAGATTTGAGCAAAAATAAACTGCACATTGCCAATGAGCAGGAAATTGAAAAAAAAGTTTCATTTGTTTTGTGGCAACATTTACACAAAGATAGAAAAGCGGCTTTGTATTTAGCTCCTCGCTTGGCAAAAACCCTCGCTGGGCAGATATATTTCTATGAATCGCCTTTAAATGTAGATTCGCCACTATTTTTGAACACAATGGAACAGCACTATTCCAAACATATCAATGGAAAAAATCCTGATTACGGCATAAGAGACTTTATATTTTTGCAAAGTATGCTTTTTTATAAATATCTCTGGCAAGAAAAACCTAAAAAAGCGTACTTCCATTTGTCCAAAATATACGAAAAACTACCACTTGATGTAAATTTGATGCCAGAAATTCGAGATATATATCCGATAATACGATACATCTCTAATTACCTGATTTACAAAAACCAAAAGCAATCGCTATCCAAGCAAGAAGTAGAAAAAGTAATTTTGATGATCGAAAAAGTAGAACAAATGCGAGATTTGAATAATTTTATAGATGCTTATTGCATTTTTCTGACCCACCTATTTTCTGTCGATAAAGACTTAGCCTGCCTATTTTTTGAGAAAGAACTTACAAACATCTCAGCTCCATCTACGATTGGCATTGAAAAAATAGATTTGGTTTTTAATTTTGTTTCTTATTACGAGAGCAAAAACAGAAAAGATAAGCTAAATTCTTTATTGAATACATTGAAGAAAAATTTTTCATTCGAATATTATTCAAAAATCTCTGCTTGCTTGTCTACAAGTTTTCAGAAAAAATTAGTTTATCTGGAAAACAAAATGCGAGAGGCTGTTTAAAATTATTGAAAGCTAAAAGTGTATTTTTTCGTGTGTATGAAGCCTGAGCTATGGGCAAGTATGTATTTGTTTGTTACGAGTATTTCGTTTGCCTTATCGGATTCTTTGTGGAAAATTCCCTTGCGTGAAATCTCTTCGGCAAAAGGCATTTTTATCCGAAATATCGGTACAACTACATTTTTAGGACTATTGGCTCTCTTGGCACAAGAAGAAAATAATTTTACAGCCGAAGATGTGTTTTTTTGTGTCTTTATCTCTTTTGTATCGTATTGGGGGCTTTACTTTTATGTACAATCGCAAAAGTTTTTATCTTTGACCATTACACACAGAATTCTCAAAATTTCTGCTATTTTTCATTTCTTATGGAGTATTTTTTACTATCGTGAAGCAGTTGATTGCCAAAAAACTATTTTATTTCTGATTTCTTTGGTGGCTTCGCTACTGATTATATGCAATCCGCAGAAAAAAGATAAACTTTCGCAAAGAAAAGGCGTCTTTTATGCAATTCTGGCTTCTATATTCTGGGGTGTCAGCTATGCTTTTTTCAAAGATGCAAGCACTCGACTCGGAGAGGCTCGCTTTGCGTTTATCTTAGAACTGACTATTTTGTGCACAAGTGCTTTGCTTTTAGTTTTTAACAAAGATTTTTCTCTCAACTTTCAGAATAAAGTTTCATTCAAAACTTATCGTATACTTTTCTTGATAGCTCTTTTAGGAGCTTTGGGAGTGTTTTGTAGCAATTTGTCGTATACGGCGGTTCCTTTTTCGTCTTTATTGATAATTAGCAGTATCAGTGACATTATTCCCATAGGTATAGGCTTGATTTTCTACAAAGAAAGGCTACATATTCTGCAATATTTAGGAGTTGCCCTCTCTTTGCTAAGCAACTGGCTTTTTTTATTTTATACTGAAAGTTAACTTTTTAACTTTGAGCTTTCGAAAGAAAACTATCGAAAAAAACCTATGAGGTTTTAAAAAAACCTCATAGGTTTTTTATTAAATTTCTGATGAAATTTTGCTTTTTAGTCTAAAATGCAGATTTTTGCTTGAAATTGTAAAAGTTTTCGATGGAGAGCCTACTGAATAGTTTTATAGAGAGTTTTAGTAAAAAATTGCCTTTTTTACTTCCTGAAATCAGCATTGCAATCGGTTTGAATCTTCTGCTTTTGCTTTCACTATTTGAAAAAAAATATCAAAATAAAATTTGGTTTGTTTCGCTATTAGAAGGTTTTTATGTTTTTATTTTGCTTATAGCTTTGTATTTGGCTTATCAGATGCCTCAAGAGTTTTTTTTTCCTGCTTTTCGTCAGCTGATTTTGCTTTCTGCTTTGCTTGTAGCAGTTCTTTTTCCAAAGCCAATGCAAATCATTAAAAACAAAGTTTTGGGAGAGTATTATTTTCTATTGCTTTCGGCAAGTTTGGGGCTGATGCTCATGCTTACGAGCGAAGAATGGCTTACTCTACTTATTTCATTAGAACTCTCGGCAGTAGCTTTGTATGTAATGGTAGTGCTTTCTTGGCAAAAAAATAGCTTAGAAGGCTCTATGAAGTACTTACTGTTTGGTATAATGGCTTCGGCAATCATGATTTATGGCATTTCTTGGCTATATGGCTTGCAGGGTGGAGCTTTGAGCTTTGAAAATATCTTTTGGAAAATCAACAACATAAAACTAGCTTATGTAGCTTTTATTTTGGTACTTTCAGGCTTTTTGCTTAAAATTTCTGCATTTCCTTGGCATATCTGGACACCCGACGCCTACCAAATCGCTCCTACTTCGGTAACGGCATTTTTAGCTACTACTCCCAAAATTGCAGGTACAGCAGTGTTGTACAAAGTTTCACTTGCCTACAAGCCGATACTACCTGCCTTGCCACAGATATTTTTTGTAGTAGCACTGGCAAGCATTTTTGTAGGTAATCTTGTAGCTTTTTGGCAGAAAAATCTCAAGCGTATGCTTGCGTATAGTTCGGTAGCAAATGCAGGCTTTTTGCTTATAGCTACCAACTTGCACCAACGCAATGATGAAAAAATCCTTTTATTTTTCTTGTTGGTGTATGTACTAGCGAACTTTTTACTCTTTGCTTTGGCGGAGCATTACGAAACCAAACATCAGATTGCCGAAATTCAAGCATTTGAAGGGTTAGGACAAAAAGACCCTTTCTTGATGATAGCCATGTTTGTTGGATTTCTGACACTTGCGGGTTTGCCCCCTACGGCAGGTTTTACAGCCAAATTCTTGCTTTTTTCTCTACTTTGGGAAAAATATCAAAACTCGCAAGAAAGTGTTTTATTGGTTTGGCTTGTGCTTGGGTTGTTGGCTACATTTTTAGCATTGTTTTACTATCTGAAAATTCCATTTTTCGCTTTTTTTAGAACTAGCAAAAATTTTCAAAAGCAGAAAAACTTACATCTGTATTGCTCGGTATCACTTTTATTGCTTCTGATTTTGCTTTTATTTTTCCGTCCTTTTTTGCTTTTTAAGTAAGTTTTTCTATCTTGCCTTTGGCAAAGCTACGACACTATGACTGAGGAGATACTCAAAGCCCTAATGCAACTATTTGGTATTACGGCTTCTTTGGAAGGCACACAACCCACTTATAGAAATTTGGTAGAAAATTTTTTGCAAGAGCATCTCAGCCCCGAACAGGTGCATAAATATTTGCTCATTTTTGAGGAATTTTCTAAACTTCGTACCGTAGAAACTGATGATAGTGGCTTAAAACTTACAAGCATGCGTATTTCGTCGCGTATGCTCGTGATATGCACGCGTATCAATCAGGAGCTTACCCAACAGCAAAAACTCGTTGCCCTTATCAAAATGGTTGAACTTATCGCCGCCGATGGCGAAATTAGCTCTAATGAATGGGAGTTCATTCATACTGTTGCCGCTATTTTCAATTTCGAGCAAAGCGAAGTAGAAAATTTTATCAACTTTATCACCATTGATTACATTGAAAAGCATTTCCTTGAAAATACGCTCTACATTACACCTTTTGCCAATATTCATTATGCCTATCATTTGCATCAGCCTCATCTGCAAGGATTTATGCTTGTTTTGCGAGTACCAAATCTGGAAACTTATCTTTTCAAATACATTGGCGAGCAAGATTACTATCTGAATGGCTTTTTGCTTAAAAGCGGGTATATTTATTTCCTTTCGCCAGGTAGTGTCATCAGAGGAGGACGCATAGAGGCAATTTATTACAGCGATATAGTGAGCATTTTCCGAAAAACCAAGCAAGAGCAGAAAATTTATCTAGAAGCAAAACATGTAACATATCTTTTTGCAAATAAAAAAAATGGCATTCGAGAAATCAGCTTTGCTGAAAGTGGTGGTAAACTTTTAGGTATCATGGGCGAGAGCGGTGCAGGAAAATCTACGCTTTTAGAAGTACTAAACGGAAATTTGAAACCGCATAGCGGCAAAGTGCTTATCAATGGGCGTAATGTACATCAAGAAAAATTAGAAGGCATTATCGGCTATGTGCCACAAGATGATTTGCTCATAGAACATCTGAGTGTATATGATAACCTTTATTATGCAGCAAAATTGAGTTTGGGCAACCAAAACGAAACACAAATACAGGCAAGTGTAGAAGAGGTTTTAAGACGTTTAGGCTTGCAAGAAGTAGCTCATTTACAAGTTGGCTCACCTCTGGAAAGAACCATCAGCGGCGGGCAAAGAAAACGTTTGAATATTGGCTTGGAACTATTACGCAAACCTGCGATCCTTTTTGTCGATGAACCTACTTCGGGGCTTTCTTCTCGCGATTCAGAAAACATTATGGATTTGCTCAAAGAGCTTGCCCTAGAAGGCAAACTTGTAATAGTAGTAATTCACCAGCCTTCATCAACTATTTTCAAAATGTTTGATAAATTACTCATTATCGATACAGGAGGCTACCCGATTTATTATGGTAGTCCGATTGATGCTGTGCCGTATTTTCGTAAGCACGCAAGGCAAGTAAGCCGTAGCCAAGGCGAGTGCAGTGAGTGTGGAAATATTGATGTAGGACAAATTTTTGATATTATCTCTGCCAAAATTGTCAATGAATATGGACGTTTTACAGAAAAAAGAAAAATTTCACCCCAACAATGGTATGAAACTTATCAGAAAGAAATAGAAAGCCAAGCCAGAAATGATGTCTTCATTCAAGGCGAAATCCCCAACCAGCGTATCCAATCGCCTAGTCGAATTAGACAATTTTTCATTTTTTTCAAAAGAGATTTAAAGAACAAAATTAATCATTCACAATACCTGCTTGTCAATTTGTTGCAAGCACCGCTTTTGGCTTTTGGCTTAGCTTACGTAAATCGTTATCACGAGCCTAATAAGCCTTACACATTTGGCGAAAACGAAAATATCCCAGCTTATATTTTTATTGCAATTATTGTGGCATTGTTTTCGGGTTTGGTAGGGAGTGCCGAGCAGATTATCAGCGATAGAAAAATTCTCAAAAGAGAAGCTTTTTTGCATCTGAGCCGTAATAGCTATTTGCTTGCCAAAGCGGCAGTACTTTTTACACTTTCTTTTGTACAAATTTTGGCTTTGGTATGGATAGGCAATAGTATTTTAGAAATTCGTGGAATGACTTGGGAGTATTTTATAGTGCTTTTTTCTTGTTCGGCTTTTGCCAATGTCTTAGGCTTGCTGATTTCAGACTCTTTCAAATCTGCGGTTACGGTGTATATTCTCATACCTTTATTACTCATTCCGCAACTAGTTTTAGGAGGCATTGTAATTCGTTTTGATAAAGTTAATCCTGAGTTCAAGTTTTCTGCCCAAGACCATATTCCTTGGTTTTCAGAACTTTTAGCATCGCGTTGGGCTTTTGAGGCTCTGATGGTAGTACAATTTAAGGAAAATGCCTACCAAAAACCCTTGTATGCTTATGATAAAATCATAGCAACCGCCGAATATAAAAAAGTATTTTATTTGCCCGAATTACAAAAACTTTTAGATAAAGCCCGAAGCAATCCGTATCAGTCGGGGCAGACTTTCTGGCTCATTCGGAACGAACTGACCAAAGAATTAGAAAAAATTGATAGAAAGGAAATTCCTACCCTTTACGCTCTCACTGAAGAGAAAAATATTGCAGGAACTTACAAACAAATGGAAAAGATTTTCAAAAATATCCGAAAATATTACAAGCAAGAACAACAAGTTGCCTCAAAAGCTAAGGATAATTTTTTACGCGAAAACCCTGCCCATCACAATCTTCGTCGCCTGTATCATAACGAAGCCCTAGCTCGTTTGGTAAAACAGCTAGATAGCGAGCAAAAATTAGTTGTTTTGCAAAAACATATAGAGCCCATCGCAAATGCCATTTACATTGATGCACAGGATATTTCTGCCCATTTTTTTGCCCCTAATAAAAAAGTTGTAAATGAAACGATAAGCACTTTATCTTTCAACTTGGCTGTTTTGTGGCTTATGATAATTGCCACTTACTTTTTCTTGTATTTTCGTTTGCTGGCACGCTTTGTAAAATGGTTGGAAATGCTTTTTTGGAAACTCAAATTTACCTTTGGCTAAACTTGAATTATTGTTTACATTTGTAAGTAAGAATTTTCATGTTTCCTGAAAAAATATCAATATATGAGGATTTTACTCCTTCTGCTAGGGCATTTTTCTTTTTTGTTCGTAAATGCTCAAACTTCTGCAAGAAAATATGCCATTCAGTTCCTGAGAGTGTATTCACGCGAACATGCCCATCTTTTAGAAAAATATTATCAGACAAACTCCATAGTTCATTTGCCAAGTGCTACTATCAATATAGGCAGGCATCTGGATTTTATGATTTATCTTACCGATACTACGCATCGCGATGTGATTATTCACGAAATTCCACTTATGATACACGAAATGTATCACGATTATTCCCGCCGTGGAGCATACAGATATTTGGAAAGGAATCCTAAAATTTTTCAGGCAGGCAAAGAATATTTACTTTTTTATTTTGACAACACCAAAGAAATTTTTACAGAAATGATCCCTAGTTTCCCTGCTCAAGAAATAGCCAAAGTTATTCCTACTCATTTGCAAAAAGAGCGTTATAAAACTTTCATCGCTACCAATAACCTAGCAATGCTTCCTCAGAAAATAGGTTTTTTCGGACTTTTAGACGAATGGAACGCTTTTTATCATCAAACTTGGCTAGCTTTTGAAAGTAAGGAGTTTTATGAAAGAGAGTCTTATCAAGATGCAAATCATTGGGAAGGTTATTTTTCCAATTATTACGATAGTTATCATGCATACGTAGAGTTTAAGTATTACATTCTCAAATACTTACAATATGCT
Organism: uncultured Cytophagales bacterium; assembly: GCA_938002655.1. Taxonomy (GTDB): domain Bacteria; phylum Bacteroidota; class Bacteroidia; order Cytophagales; family Thermonemataceae; genus Raineya. The sequence goes on along the minus strand of CALLAC010000002.1, from coordinate 80,166 downwards.
AAACACAAATATCCCAAAATTTATGAAAAAATAGTTCTACACTCGGAAGCAAAAGCTATTTACAAGGAAATTGATGAGCGATTCAGGAAAGTTTTAGAAGAGTTTAATCAGTATAAGCCATTGGTATTCAAATTTCTAGAAAAAAAAGGCATACCTATTGCCCAGGAAGTACACCATGAACACACTATCTTATTTATTAGGGGAGTAGGCATAGATACACAAGATAGAATTTTCAAACTTTACGAAAAAGCTCTGGAAGATGAAGAATTGAAAACCATAGATTTTCAACTGAAAAATTGAAACAATTGTAAAAAAATAAGGCGTTTTATCTTATGGGCTATTTGTATATTTCCCTGACTATTGTACTAACAGTCTACGGACAGATTGTTCTTAAATGGCGTTTGAACCTCAAAGGCTCAATGCCCGAAGGTTTTTTAGCAAAATTGCAGTATTTTTGGGAGATTTTCTGGGATTTTTGGGTGATTAGCAGTTTTATTTCGGCTTTTTTGGCAAGTTTTACTTGGATAGCCGCACTCACCAAGTTTGACTTGTCTTTTGCCTATCCTTTCACAAGCATTGCTTTTGTATTGGTGCTATTTTTAAGCTATTATTTTTTTGCTGAACCACTTTCTTGGCAAAAAATTGCAGGCACTTTTCTGATTGTAGGAGGCATTATTTTGCTGGCTCAGAGCAAATGATTTTTTCAAAACCCTGCTTTTCAGGCTGAAAAACATATAAATATTTGAACCCCTTTTGGAGAGTTAATTTTTTGAGTTCTTCTGTTGTAAAACCTTGTGTCCAGGTTTTTTCACGTAAGTTATGGTCGTAATAGCTGAAACCATACGCCCCTACAGGATATTTGGGATGAGGCAAACCATTGAGAAGAGCAAGACCCGAAATACCCACCAAATACATGCCATCTTGGGTTGCAAAGATTGTTTCCCATTGCTGAAAATGAAGTTTATGAAAAGGAATATACAACAAAGCCTCTTTTTTTTCGGAAATAAATAATTTATCCAGTTCTGCAATCTTTTGGATAAATTGGTAGTAGCTATTTTGTTGGATTTTGATTTGCAGACTATCGCTGAATATTCTTTTTGCTTTTTGCCAATCGGGGTGTTGGGGGTGAAATAGATTTTCAATATAATGGGTAGCTTTCCAAGAAAAATCATTGATTTGCATAATATTTTTGCGAGCTTGAAAATTTGCCTCCCAAGAGTCATTGAAATTGTTTCGATACATCATGTACATCAGCAAGGCTATTCCTATAAATACAGGATATTTGAGCCATTTCCAAAAGCTAAAATGCAGAGTAGGAATAAAGGGAAAATATGCAAGCAAAAAAGCCGACGCTAAAAATCTTTGTACGCTCAAAAAATACATTCCTGTACTACCATAAAGAGCAAGCACTATGTTGGGAACTATGCCCGCCAATGCTACTACCCATAGCAATTCAACAAGAATGGTATCAGTTCTACGAAGCCAATTTTTGAAGGTAATTTTTTCGTTCCAAATATAGAGAAAGGTTACCAAATACAAAGTACTATAAAAAATAACCCAGAAATTGAATGGTTCAAACTGTTCCTGTCGGAAAAAATGAAACCACTCTACTCGTCCCTCGTAGCTTTTTTCCCGACCACTGAAAGGAATAGTTTCGGCTGTAAAAAAATAGCAAATCACTAAATTGAATAGTACAAGCAAAATCCAAATCCAATAATGCCATTTCATAAAAAGCTTTTTTCGTAAAAACAAATAGCCTGTTCCTGCCGTAATAGCTACTACAATGGCTACATGGGCTGTTCCTAAAATGAAACTGAACACAGGAAAAAATAACCATACAAAAGCTACTTGTTTTTTTTCTTCCTGCCAAAAAGCAATAAGACTTTCTATGAAAATAAAAAACAAGCTCAAAGCAATGGTATAAGTGTGTGTTTGAGTGAAATGTAATCCTAAAAGTCCTCTTGTATAAATATTATCGGGCAATGGGAAAAGAATACACAAGAAAATTACCCAAAACCAAATCGAGGTAGGTAAGTTACTAAGCGAAGAAGCTCTTTTTTGAGCAAAAAAAGTAAAAAGCTTTTGAACAAGCTCTAAAAAAGTAAAAACCCAAAAAGCAAAAAATACAATCGGATACGTGAGGTTGTAGTATTGGTGAATAGGTATTTCAAAGAAATAAGCCAAATGACTACTAAGCCAATGCGTAAAAACGTTGTAGTTCATCGGAATAGTGCCGTCCAAACCTGTGGTAAAAACTTCATAGGTTTGAAGCATTTTGGCACAGGCACTATGATACACCGTGTCCAGATAAGTATACGGTACGTTTAGTGCAGAAAAGTTTTCGAGAAGGATAGGGGAAAAAGCAAATTTGTAGATATGCCCCAGCAGGTAGCTACCCACTAAAAATGCCAAAAATAGATATCCTGCTATTTTTTTCAGGTAAAAAGTGCGAGAACTTGCAATAGCTCCGAAAGTGTATAAGCCAACAAGAATACCCAACAGAGCAGTAACCCAACTCAAAAATCCTATCCATTCTGCATAGCGTTTCAGAAATCCTAAACTTGCAAGGCTTAAAAGCAAATACACACTTTGCAGGCTGTAAGTTCGCCACCAGATAGGTTTGGAAGGTTTGGATAAAAATTGAGGTAAAAGCAAAATAAACCAAGCTAAACCTAAACTTTTCAGAAGCGTAACCGAGGGCATCTGAAAGCCCCAAATGTAGAGTGAAATGATAAAAGTAACAAAAAAGCTAATAGAAGAGGCAATAACAGCATTTTTTCGCAAAAGCATACATCAAACTTTTGGCAAAAATAGAAAATGTACGGCTATTAAACTACTAAGAAAAGCAAAAAAACTGATGTACGTAGATTGCTTATTCAGAGGTATTTACCACACAGGCACACATACGTAACTGGCGAACTTTATGCCAATTCCAAAGATATGCCAAAGCAATGCCTACAATGCCCAAAATATCCAAAAAGTGCCTATGAACAAAAATCTGGCTTATCAGGATAAGGGTAAAAGAAAAAATTAGCAAAAGTAAGGGAATAGTAAATTTATGCAAACGCAAATCTTTCCAAAGCACCAAAAAGCCGATAAAAAAGCTAAACAAAGTAATGCTTATTTCTACTTCTTCTGAAAACCATTCGGCTACGGCAGGCATACAAGCAAGCAGAGCAGGGGTGGCAAGACAGTGCAAGCCGCAAAGTAATGAAAGTGAAAATCCTAACTTAGCTACAAACTTATGATAAAAGCCTTTCATAGTTTCAACCTTGTTGCAAACATACAAAAAAGCAACAAAGTTGCAAATGTTTTTGTTCAATCGAGAGGTAAATTTTTTTCAAAATCGTACAGTGTGAGCAGTCGTATTTTGTAATAGCCTACCCAAATGGCTTCTAACTGCTTCAAGTAGTTTTGTTGTGAAAGGCTTTGACTGGAAAATGCTCTTTCCACTTCGCTTAGGTTGGTGTTGCCGTTCAGGTATTCTTGGTAGGTTATCAGATATATTTTTCGGGCAATGGTTTGATTTTTTTTGGCAATTTCTAATTGTTTTTGAGCTACAAACCAGTTTTTTATTTGCAGTTCTAGTTCCAGTTCCATTTCTTGGATTTCTCTTTCAGTTTCTTGCAAAATCATTTCTTTTTGCAATTGAGCAACTTTTACTTGCGATTTGCCTCTCTGCCAATCCAAAATGGGAATTTGAAAGGAAATACGAGCGTTTTCTTGGTCTTTTACATTCCTATACACGTCTCTGATAGTCTGTCCATCTTTAGAAAGTCCAAAAGCTAGCGAAATATCCGCTTTTAAGCCCGCATTGGCACGTGCTTGGGCGAGCTCTTTGTCAGCTTCAATAATTTTTCTTTGTATTTCTATGCTTTTACGACTATTTTTGCGAAATCTTTCCAAAGCGATTTCTAAATTTATTTCGGCACGAAGTTCATTTGGGCATTGCAATTGTATGTTTTCGTGAATTTTAAAATAACTCTGAAACTGCCTCAAAGCAAACTCGTATTGATTTCGGCTTTGCGTGAGCTCTTGCTCGGCTTGCAAATAGTTGATTTCATTGCGTAAAAGCTCATTTTCTGTAATTTTCCCGACCGAAAATCGCTTTTGTGCCAACACAAAAAGGCTATCGTTGAATATTTTTTGTTTTTCCAACATCTGTAAATTTTCTTGTTCTGAAAGCAACTGAAAAAACAACTGCATAGCTTTCAGCTTGGCTATTTCGATATCTTCTTTGAACTTTTTTTGCGATTCTTGGTAGCGTATAGGTTGAATTTTATTTTCCCAACGCATTGCATTAAAACTACCCAAAGGTTGCCGAATACCCACAAGAGCAGGGTAGGCAAGGTAAGAAACGGCATTAGTAGGCTGAAACACATCTATACGATTGAGTTGCGAAGAAGCAAAAATGGTTGTGCCTGTGGCGGCAATATTTTGGGCAATAGAAAGTTCTACTAGCGAAGTAGCCAAACTACGCTCACGGAAAGCCTCTACACCGTCATTTTGCGTTACAGGAATGATAGTTCTGCTAAAATTGGGTAAATCACCGCTAAATATTAGGCGTGGTTTGTTGTTGGAAAGATGATAGCGATATTGCCAAAGGCTAATTTGGAACTCTTTCTCTGCTTTCTGAAAATCAAAAGTCTGACTGCTAGACCAACGCAAAACGTCATCTAAACTGATATTTTTTTGAGCAAATATTGCAGTAGTAATGAATAATGTTAAAATTGCAAGCCAAGTTTTCATTCATTGCATGCATTTTGAGGCTTAAATTTAAGAGATTAACTCAAAATTTTGCAAAAAAACTTTCAAAACTTCCAATCAAAATTCAAGGAGCAAAATTTCGTAGTGTATGGTTAGGAAAGTTATTAGGCGAAAAAGCAAATTACAAAGTAAGTTTATAGAGCCTTTACTTTCTTGGGTATGGTATTCCTTTCCGATGCAGCTACTTATTCTGAATTTACGTAAAAATCATCTCTTGGTACTTGCTTGGCTTTTGCTCATCGGAATAGTTACAGATAACGTAGGTAGTATGATAGGGCTATCTTACCTTTTTTTAGAACCCGAGTATATCAACCGAGTAAATGAATGGAGTATGGCGATTTTGGGCGTTACGCTTGGGGGCTATACTATGTCGTATCAAATTACTTGCTACCTTTGGGACGGACACCGCTTTGGCTTCTTAGGGCATCTGAAATATCCATTTTTGAAGTTTTGTATCAATAATAGTTTTTTTCCAACGCTTTTTTTGGGGGTTTATTTGTGGGAATTTGTTGTATTTGCCCGAGAAAATGCTTTGGAAACTGAAAGTAATATCTGGATTAAAGTTTTAGCTTTTTTACTAGGTTTTTTCTTGATGTGCGGCTTTTTCTTCTTTTATTTTTATCTAACCAATCTGGATATTTTCAAAATAGTAAATCGTGTAACCGAAGGGCTGAACGTAAGTTTGAGAAAAGTAAAAATAGTGCGTATGAATATCAAGGAACGCTATGATGCGGCTCGGCATGATAAAATCCGCGTAGATTATTATTTTGCTCATCCGTTTTCCTATAGAAAAGTCCAAGAACTGATTGGTATTGATAGGCAAATTTTGATGAAAGTGTTTAACCAAAACCATATCAATTCGGTCATTATTCAATCTACAATTTTTGTTGTTGTAATGTTTTTAGGCTACTTTGAAGAAAATCCTTATTTCCAAATTCCAGCAGGGGCGAGTTTGGTACTCTTGCTTACTTTGGGCATTATGTTTGTGGGGGCATTCACTTTCTGGTTCAAGCGTTGGGTACTTACTGCTCTGATTGTTTTTATCTTGGGCTTTAATTATGTTACCAAAATGGACTGGTTCAATCAGGCTTATGAAGTGTATGGTATCGATTATGAGACTTCCCCAAAGCCAGAATATTCTACACAATCGGTACGAGAAGCAGTAAATGATGATAATTTCAGGAAAGATTATACAGAAACCCTAGAAATTTTGAACAACTGGCGAGCCAAATTCCCCAAGAAAGAAAATCCTAAAATGGTGCTTATTTGTGTAAGTGGAGGGGGGCAAAGAGCTTCGGCTTGGGCTATGCGTACTTTGCAATACGTAGATAGTACGCTTGGTGGTAACTTGATGAACCACACAGTACTCATTTCAGGAGCTTCGGGGGGGCTTATAGGGGCGGCGTATTTCAGAGAATTGTACCTAAGACAACAACAAGGTGAAAAAATTGATATTTATGCTGACGAATACTACGAAAACATCACACGCGATAATCTCAATGCTATTGCATTTAGTTGGGTTGTAAATGATATTTTTTTTCGTTTTCAAAAATTTAATTACAAAGGAAGAACTTATTACAAAGATCGAGGATACGCTTTTGAACAACAGCTCAATGAAAATACTGACGGCGTGATGGACAAAGCACTTTGTGAATACAAAGAACCTGAAAAAAAAGCTCTTATCCCTATGATGATACTCTCGCCTACTATCGTAAATGATGGCAGAAAGCTGTACATCTCGCCCCAAAATGTTTCTTATATGTGTACGCCGAGCCTTTTTCAAAAACGCTTTCTCAACCAAAAAACCAAAGGAGTGGAATTCTTACGTTTTTTTGAAAAGCAGGATAGTAAAAATTTACGCTTTCTAAGTGCATTGCGAATGAGTGCAACTTTCCCTTATGTGGCTCCCAACGTAAAACTTCCTTCTAACCCTGAAATGCAAATTATGGACGCAGGCATATCCGATAACTTTGGCGTAGAAACAGCGGCTCGATTTTTGTATGTATTCAAAGATTGGATACAAAAAAATACTTCAGGGGTAGTGCTGGTTTCTATACGTGATACACAAAAAAATAAACCCATTGAAAAGCGTATTCAGCAATCTTTATTCCAAAGATTATTCACTCCGCTGGAAGGTATCTATATGAACCAAGAATATATGCAGGACATCAACAACGACAATCTCATCGAGTTTGTGCAAGGAGCTATGCCCAAAACGCAAATTCACCGAGTAGAATTTGAGTACGTACCGATTTCTAAAAATTTAGATGAAATTCACAAAGCCCTTGAAAATCCTGATAAATACCCTATGCCCTCCAAAGTTATCATAGAGCGTGCTGTTTTGAGTTGGCACCTAACCAAAAAAGAAAAGCAAAGTATCCATCGGACTATCTACGAATTACGTAATTTTAACTCTGTTCGTTATTTAGCTTCTTTGTTGAGTATAGCAATATAAGCTCTGAATGTACATTCAAGAAACTCTCCCATTCTTTTTCCCATTCTTGCAGAATAGCTTTCCATTGGGAATAAGGCTTTTGTTTGATTTCTCTTTCAGCCCAAGCAGTTTTTTCGGCAAAACGGCTCAATCCTAATGTAGCAGTTGCTCCTTTGATGGTGTGTAAAACTTTGGGGATTTCAGTAAAATTTTCTTGGGTATAAAATTGCCAGATTTGATTTATTTGTGTTTTTGTTTCGGCGATACATTCTTGCAAACTTTCTAAAAATACTTCTTTGTTTGTAAGAGTGATGAGTGAGTTCCAAATGCTCTCATCAATCCAAGCATTTTCATCTGCTTTGTCGTTGCCAAATGGGGTAGTTTGTGCGGTTAGTTTCTGATACAAATTTTCTAAACGAATGGGCTTGGCAAGATAGTCATCAAAACCTTCTGAAAGTAGTTTTTGAGGGTCTTCTTTCATTGCATAAGCTGTAAGAGCAATAATACGAGGGGGGTTAGGCAAATTCATTTTTCGAATGTGGTGCAAGGCGGCTATACCATCAATTTCAGGCATTTGAATATCCAAGAAGATAAGGTCAAAATTTTCTTTATCGAGCCATTCAAAAGCTTGTGAGGCATTTTCGGCAGATACCACTTCTGCTCCTAATTTTTTGAGCATTTCGCAAGCTACTTTCCGATTGATAGCGTTATCATCAACCAAAAGTATTTGCAGAGGCTTTTCTAATTTTTGCCAAATAATATTTGGTGAATACGCTTGTGTTTTATCTTGGCTAATAGGGGCTTGGAAAATAAAATAAAAAATACTGCCCTTACCTTGCGGATTGGGTGAAAAATTGATTTCGCCTTTCATCATTTGAGCGAGCTGTTTGGAAATTGCCAGCCCCAAACCTGTACCGCTTTGAGCCTTTGCCATCGAACTATCTATTTGGCTAAAAGCCTGAAAAAGTTTATGGCGGTCTTTTTCAGCAATACCGATACCACTATCCGAAACACTAACTTTTATTTTTTGTTCTTTTTCTTGGCTTTCAAGTAGTTGGCAAGTGATTTTTATTTCCCCTTTTTCGGTAAATTTGATAGCATTGGCTACCAGATTAGAAAGAATTTGAATGAACCTGGTTTCATCAATTTCTAAAAATGGAGCAATTTGGCTATCTATTTGCAGAATAAGAGAATTTTGTTTTTGTTTGGCTTGAGGTAGAAATAAGTCGTACACTTTCTGCAGAGTTTGTCTGAAATGGGTACTTTTGGGGAAAAGTTGCATTTTTCCTGCTTCAATTTTAGAAAGGTCAAGAATATCGTTGAGAATGTGCATTAGCGTCTGAGACGATTTCTTGAGCGTTTCTACATACTCTTTTTGTATTTCGTTGAGTGGCGTAAGGCTTAGCAGTTCAATCATTCCGATGATGCCATTCATTGGGGTTCGGATTTCGTGGCTCATATTTGCTAAAAAAATCTCTTTGACTTTCAAAGATTGCTCGGCTACTTCTTTGGCTTTTTGCAGGCTTTCTCGAATTTTTTTGTTTTCGGTGATATCGTGAGCTATTGCGGCAACTTCTTCAATAGAGCCATCGGGCGAGGGGATGGGGTTCAGGTAAACTTCTTGCCAAACGGTATTTCCGTTGATATCGCGTGCTTTTACTTCAAAATGTTGAATTTCGCCTGCAAAGGCTTTTTTCATTTTTTCTTTCCAAAAAGCCCGCAAGCCATCTTTTTCCAGAGCACTTCGCAAATTATCTAGATTTTCTCCGATTGTGGGAATTATGCCATATTGAATTTGTAAAGCCTTGACATAGTTTTGGTTGAATGCTGTAAACTCTCTTTTTCTATTGACAGACCACATGATATGCGAGCCACTTTCAAAAATAGCTTTTAGGCGGGCTGTTTGGCTCATGAGTTCGGCTTCAATGCGTACTTTGTCGGTCGTGTCGTACATGATGCCTCTTAAAGCGGCAGGGCTACCATTTTCAAAGCGAATGCTTACTTTGCCTTTGAGGTAAATTTTTTGTTTTTGCTTACTCAATAATACAAGTTGAAATTTGGGAATTTCTTCACCTGCCAGTAAGCGACTTAGCTGTCGTAAGTAGGCAATACGATGCGAGGGGGCTAAAAGGTCTTGAAAGTTCAGTAGTGGCAGTTCATCAATGGCATAGCCCAATTTTTGTATAAAAATACGATTGGCAAATAAAATTTTACCTTCGGCATTGCAGACAAAAATGAGGTCGTTGGAGTTATCAAATAAATCTTGTAGAGCGGCGTTGCTTTCTTGAAGTTCTTGGATAAGGTCTTCGTTGAGCATTTTCCGCAAACGCTTGATTTCGGCAATGAGTTCGGCTTTGCTGATGTTTTCTAAATTCATTACAAGAATAATTTTTTTCTAAACTACGCATAAGCAATGAAAAAAGCAATTTTCCAACAATCAAAGCTAAACTTTCTAAATAAATGATTGTAAGCGATAAACAATGAACACTTTCTTGAACTCTGTACAACAAGTTTGCCAATAAAAACAAAAAAATGACTTCCAAAATGAAAGTCACTTTCTCAACTACAAAACACTTATCTTTTCGGTTGCTTTACGTGATAGCAAAACTATACGACCTTTTCAGCACTTGAAGATAAAATTGATGAAATTACTTAAAAAATCTGTGAATGCATGCTTTGGATAAATCAAGTTCTTTTTTTGAAGTTTTGTTTTTTGCCATCTTTAAATTTCAAGCAGAATAGTTATTTTGTTATTGTTCCATATACATAACGATAATAGCCTTTCTATCTTTGGGGTTTCCGTTGGTTTCTGTTTCGGGGCTTTGTAGAGCATACATTTCGCCATAGCCTTTGGGTACGACTTTTTCATTAGGAATACCTTTTTTTGCCAAGTAATCCATTACGGCTTTTGCTCTTTTACGAGAATATTCTACATTGGCTTCTTCTGTTCCTTTGGCATCGGTGTGCCCTTCTACCAAGACACCTATCACTTTACGGAGGTCTCTGCCCTGCAAGATTTGGTCAATGCGGTTAGTAAAATCTTTGGAAAGTACGGCACTAGCATTATCGAAATAAGCTGTATCGGCAAAAAGTCGCATAGAAACATTTTCAGTAAAAGTAGTTTGCAGTCGTACAATATCCTGATTAGGTTTTTTATTGATTTTACGAGCCATTCCGTAATATATGCCTACACGCCTTTTTTGTCCTGATGTAAGTATTTGAGCATTCCAACGCATAATTATAGCGGCATCGGTATAGGGACAGTTGCAGGGGTTGTAGTCCCAGATTATTTGATGGAAATAAGGCCATCTACCAATAGCGAGTTCATCAGGTTTTACAGCTTTTTCTTTGGCAGTGAGTATTTCGGCAGTGTGGTCGCTCAAATCGCGAGCTTTTCGGTATAAAAAAATTTGTTTAGGTACGTGTTTGTCTACGTATTTGGTTTCTACGTCAACCATAGTGCTGTCGCCATCAAGTTTGGGAGCATCGTTATCGGCAATCATATTATCTATGAGTAGCTGAAAAGCCACTTCGCAGGCTTCAATTCGATTATTTTTAAATTCATACTCAATCAGGTAATAGCGAGCGGGCGAGAGGCTATCCACTTCTTTCAAGTTGTCATCAACGGGAATAAGCCTTTGCGTAATGGTAACTCCTTCAAATTTGAATTCCATTTCGCTGAACTTGCGGTTGCCTACTACTTTGAATTTTTTTTTGGTACAAATCTTTTTTACACCGGGCAATCTGCCGTAATTGCTTGCAAATTTATCGCCTACTTTTACTACAAAATGGGATGTAGAAGCAGGGATAGGAAAGCCATACATTAGGCGTATGCCACTAGCTCCAATGGTAAATCTGCCATCATCAAGTCCGCCACAATCATTAAATTCATTTGCAGTGCTTGTAGAAGTACCAACAGGTTTTTGGCAAGTGCTAAGTAGTAAAATAATTGAAAGCCAGATAACTACAATTCGCATAGTATTTGTGTTTTTACTTAATGCAGCAGCAAAAATATGCAAACTACCAATCCCTAACATACGTCATTTGTGGTATTTTGTTGAAAAAAGCCCTATTTTGTTTGCAACTATGTTGCAATGTTTATATTTTTGCAACAAAGTTGAGATAAAAAATGAAAAGCATTTTCTTGTTGGTATGGGGATTTTTGTGGGGAGAGTTGTATGCTCAATGCACGGCAAGCATACATGGGCATATTTTTCAGAAAGATACTAAAATTTCTTTACCAGAAGTGCAGGTTCGGATAGAGCCTTTGGGCAAAGTGTTACAAACGAATATAGAAGGAGAGTTTGCACTAGAAAATGTATGTGAAGGTGAATATCAAGTTTTTTTAGAAAAAGAAGGTTTTTTGCCTTTGCAAATTGTTTTACAACTCAAAAAAAATGAGCATTTTCATAAAGATATTTTCTTGCAGGCAGATAATCAGCAAATAGCAAGTGTAGAAGTGCTTGGAAATATGGAAAAGCCACTTTCTACGCAAACACAAAGTTTTTTGAGCAGGCAGGAGTTGGAACTATCGCGTGGAAAAACTTTGGGTGAGACATTGAAAAATATTACGGGTGTATACACTTTTAGTACAGGTGCGGGTATCAGCAAGCCCATTATTCATGGCTTGCACTCGCAAAGAATTATGATACTAAACAATGGCATACGCCAAGAAGGGCAACAATGGGGAGAAGAACACGCCCCAGAAATAGATGTTTTTTCAGCTGAGCAAGTGAGTGTTATCAAAGGGGCGGCAGGGGTTCGTTATGGCTCCGATGCTATGGGCGGCGTAGTGATACTCAACCCTCTACCATTACCTACCGAAAAAAAATTGCACGGAAAAGTCTACCTGATAGGGCATAGCAATAACCGAATGGGAAATTTAGCTCTGCAAATGGAAAAAGCCTTTGGTAAAGGCTGGGCTTGGCGCTGGCAAGGTTCAGCAAAGCGGGGCGGAGACTTCCGTTCACCTACCTATGTGCTTTCGAATACAGGTATGCAAGAGCTTAATTTTGCAGCTACTTTGGGTGTAGAACGGAAAAAATGGCAAGCAGAAGCCTATTTCAGTCGGTATGATGCCGAGATAGGCATTTTACGTGCCGCCCATACAGGCAATATCAACGACCTCACAGTTTCCATTAGCCGTCCTCAGCCTTGGTATGTAGCTCCTTTTACATACGAAATTCAGAACCCTCGTCAGAAAATCGTGCATTATTTAGCTAAATTGAGCAGTAAAATTACCTTAAATCATTTGGGAATACTTTCTCTGCAATATGCTTTGCAATGGAACGATAGAAAAGAGTTCGATATACGTCGAGGGGGGCGTTCTACTATTCCTGCTCTTTCTTTACAACTTCAAACACACACTCTTGATGCCATTTTGGAGCATCATGCCTGGAAAAATTTTCGAGGTTCTTTGGGGCTGAATATACTTTGGCAAGATAACTACAATGTACCAGGTACGGGTATTACACCGCTTCTACCGAATTTCACCAACTTTTCGCAAGGGCTTTTTTGGATAGAACGCTTTGTGAAACCTGCCTACGAAATAGAGTGGGGGTTGCGTTATGATTTTCGGCATACCGAAGTACAAGCCGTACGCAACAGGTTGCGTCTTACACCTAATTATCAATTTCATTGGAAAACGGTTACTGTGGGCTATTGGTACCGAAAATGGAGAAATGTTGTAATAAAAACGAATTTGGCTACTACGGTGCGTCCTCCGCACACTGCCGAACTTTTTAGCCAAGGATTGCATTTGGGCATTGGCAATATACAAGAAGGTTTGCTTTTTGAAGGAGGCTCACTCAACCCCGATAAGCCTTTTGCTTTGGAAAAATCTTACAAATGGATAAGCACTGTTCAATATCAGAAAAACGCTTGGCAATGGGAAATAAGCCCTTATCATCAGTGGATTGATAATTTCATCTATGCAACACCTACTGATATTCGTCTGACTATTCAGGGGTATTTTCCTGTGTTTAGCTATGTGCAGAAAGATGTTGTTTTGCGTGGAATAGATGCTATGCAAAAGTTTTATCAAGGAAATTGGCAATGGCAAAGCAAATTTTCGTATCTGAACGCTTTTGTCAGAAAGAATAAAGAAGCTGTTATCAATATGCCTCCGTTGCGTTGGGAAAATAAAATTGCTTGGGAACGTAAGAGTTGGGGTAAATTACAAAATACTTCATTTTTTGTGAATGTCTTGTATGTAGCAAAGCAAAACAATGCTCCTCGTGTAGTAGAGCCTACTCGCTTTGGAAACATTAGCACAGAAGAAAAACAGCAAATTCTTTCAGAAGGTAGTTTTGATTTTATGCCTGCTCCTAGTGCCTATTGGCTATGGAGTATAGGAGCAAGTACAACTTACAAAGGATTTACAACGAATGTGCAGGTGGAAAATCTGGCTAACACCATTTACAGAGACTATCTGAATCGTTGGCGTTACTATGCCAATGAAATAGGCAGAAATTTTATCTTACAACTTTCTTATATTTTTTAGTTCAACTTCAAAACTCAATTCTTATGAAAAATTTACACAAAATTTCAGCTTTCTTACTTGCAGGAGCAGTATTTTTGGGAGCTTGTAAAAAGAAAAAAGATGACCATGACCACGACCACAACGAGCAAGAACTAATTACTAAAGTAGTGGTGCGTTTTAGTTCAGGTTCTGAAACTGTAACTATGACTTGGCAAGACGATGACGGCTTGGGGAGCAATCCGCCTGTAATTCAGAACGGTACACTAAAACCAAGTACTACGTATGATATTGACGTATCCATTGCAGGTGAAAATGGAGTAGATATTACAAGAGAAATTATTGAAGAAGCCAATGAACACCAAATATACTATGGTTTCCCCTCCACGTTGTTTACTAGTTTTCAGTACAGAGACCAGGATAGCAATGGAAAGCCAATAGGTTTACGAGCCAGAGTGACAACTAACTCAAATGCAGGAGGTGGAAATTTGCAGATGATACTTGTGCATAATCCTATTAAGTCGCAAAACTTATCTGCTACACCTTGGGTATACAATCCTAATATTGGCGGCGAACAGGACTTTAATATTACGTTTAATGTTACGCTTGCACCCTAATTTTACTTGAAAACAATCAGTAAGACTTGGGGAAATGTAAATGCCCAAGTCTTATTTTTTTTAAGAAAAAATTTGGAAAAAAATTTTGATTTATCTACATTTGCAGTCCTAAAACAAAAAGGTTGGGTCCTATAGCTCAGTCGGTTAGAGCACCTGACTCATAATCAGGGGGTCCTTGGTTCGAGCCCAAGTGGGACCACTCGGCAACATTACGAGCTTTTTTATACGAAAGCTCCGAAAGAATACAAAAGCTCTTCTCAATAAAACTTCTACAAACAACTTGTTGCTTTACTGAAGGTAATGGATTTTTTGGCTAACTTTCCTCTCTATACACTTGCATAGAATCGGCAAAATGAGCTACTTTGGCAACTACTGAAAGATAGTCGTTGTACAAATCAACTATTTCTAGCAAATTGGTAGGGGCTTGGCTGGGTTTTTTATAAATTTCGGCTACTTTTTTGAGTTTAGCATTTTGAATATGAAAAGTCTTGAAAATTTCTTTCAGCAATTCATCGGTAGAGGTAGCAAAGTACCCTGAACGAATGTAAAAAAGCGTATCGGCTTGTATCATAAATTCGGGAAAATCTTGCAGAAGTTTTTCTATAAGTAGTTGGGGCTGTTTGAGATTGAGTACAAAATAGCTACGCAAATGGAACAAGCGTTTTTTAAATTCTAATTCACAAGCCAGACGCAAATCTTCCATAGAAACAAGTACATTTTTGAAAACATCATCACCCCAAATCAGAGTATTTTTTACTTTCATATCGGTAAACTCTATCGGGAAAACATCGGCAGAAGTTTTGACTTCTTCCTTGGTAATGATAGTTGGTTCTAAATTGAAAGATTTTCGGGCTTTGGAAATAGCTTGCGAGATATTTTCAATATTTTCTACTTTTGCACTTTTCAGCACAATTAGTACATTGATTTGGGTATTCGAGTTTTCAAAAACTTTATGTGTAACAGAGCCATACAGATACATTGCCAAGAGATTGTTGCGGGCAATAATATCAATTTGTTGTGCAAAATCTTGTAATTTTTCTTGTAAATCTTTCGGTAAAGAAAAGCGAACAGCAGTATTTTTACGTGCCATAGTGTATGTTTTGGGGTAAAAATAAAAAAACGACTTTAAAAGGCAAAACTTACTGCAAAAAATCTTTCAAAAATAAACAATTGTGAATTATTTTTTGTATTTTTGAAAAAGTTTGTACTGAAAAATTATGCTTTCTCAAAAGAAGTTTTACGTAGCAATTGTGTTATCGGCTTTGCTTGGAGGAACGCTAGTATTGCTTGTTTCTCATTGGTTTTTAGGCTTAAATTTTATTCCTACGACTAAAATTGCCTATCGTTACAAGGATACCTCACTTGCTATTCCGCAAGAGATGAACTTTGTTTACTCTGCTGAAATGGCAATTCCTGCGGTAGTGCATATTCGTACTAGTTTTACAAGACGCCAAGCCTCACGTTACCATGAAAACGACGCCATAGATGAGATGTTTCGGCAGTTTCACGGCAAGGGCTGGTCGCCACGTTCTTCTTCAGGTTCGGGAGTTATCATTTCCGAAGATGGCTACATTGTTACCAATAACCACGTTATTGAAAACAACGATTTGATAGAAGTTACTTTGCACGACAAACGCAGTTACGAAGCTCGTGTAGTAGGTATAGACCCCTCTACCGACTTGGCACTGCTCAAAATAAACGAAGACGCTCTGCCTTTTTTGCCTTTTGCAAATTCTGATAAAGTTCGTGTAGGCGAATGGGTGCTTGCGGTGGGCAATCCTTTTGAACTCAATTCTACGGTAACAGCGGGCATTATTTCTGCCAAAGCAAGAAATATCAATCTTATTCAAGATAAAGACAATTTGCAAGTTGAAAGTTTCTTACAGACAGATGCCTCCGTAAATCCGGGCAATAGCGGCGGGGCTCTGGTAAATTTACGAGGCGAACTTATAGGTATCAATACAGCTATTGCCAGCGAAACAGGCGTTTTTCAGGGATATTCCTTTGCTATTCCTTCAAATTTGGTTAAAAAAGTAACCGATGATTTGCGTCAGTATGGGCAAGTACAAAGAGCCTTGATGGGCGTTGAAATCAGTGATGTGAATGCCGAACTTGCCAAAAGTAAAAAACTTCCCAATGTAGACGGCGTGTATGTAAATAATGTAACCACCAATAGCGGTGCTTGGGAGGCAGGTATTATGAAAGGAGATGTAATTTTAGAAATTGAAAATATTAAAGTCAATTCCAAATCAGAATTACAAGGGATTATAGCCTCCAAACGCCCTGGCGATAAGGTTTCGGTACTTTTTCGTAGAAATATGGAGGAAAAAAAGGTTGTTGTTACACTCAAAAACCCCAAAGGAAATCTAGAAATTACCCGAAAGACAAGTAGCGAGCATATTCAAATTATGGGGGCAGAAATTGTGAATGTCAGCGAAACTGAAAAAGAAGCTTTGCATATTAAAAGTGGAGCAAAAGTGCTTAGAATTAGTAAAGGCAAACTTGCTGATGCGGGTGTCAAGCAAGGTTTTATTATTACGCACATCAGCCAAAGTGGCAAGCGTATTGTAGTAAATTCGGCGGCTCATGTGCTTGCTATTGTACAACAAACCGATAAAACAGGCGATGGCTTGTATTTTGAGGGTATCTACGAAAATGGCGACAAAGCCTACTATCCGATTGGTTGGTAAGTGTTTTTAGCGAAGCACGTTTCCCAAAGCTTTTGCTATTTCCTGCTCAATGCTTTTGAGCTGTATATGAATTTGTAAGAAGTGGTCTTGTTCTTCTTCGTTATTTGCCTTTTCTAATTTTTTTTGATTTTCTTTTATCATTCTTTGCACAGCTTTCCACTTCATTCGCATAATGGCTTCGTAAGCTACACGGTTGAGCTTTTCGTCTTTTTTTTCAACAATAATACCTGCTTTCTCTTCCCAATTGGGGCTTAATTTATATTTTTCGGTGATAAGATCTATCACAGCTTGCCTGATTTCACGACTTTCCATTTTCATAAAATCGTGATGAGAAAGCAACCTGCCTTCATTGAGGTTACGAGCAAAAATTTCAAATATTTCTTGAAAAATAGGGTTTTCAAACTGCAAGCCCTGTAATTCTTTCAGAAGATACTGCCCAAAAATTGTATCTTGCGAAATAGGATAATCGGCATAGCACAAAAGCAAACGCATTGCTTCGTATTCTTGATGATATACCGAGCTAAATGCATTGGCTTTTTGGTCTAAAAAGTCATCAGGATTGTTTTGTAAAAGTTCGGAGAGAGCTTCTTGGTCGGGTTTTTGTTTGAGTTCTTTGTTTAAAATTTTATTGCCTTCTCGGATTAAAACATCTTCCTCTATACCAAAAAGTAGGCTACATTCTTTGAAAAACACATTTCGTTGAATGATATCAGGAATTTTAACAATACTGCTCACAACTTGGCGAATTGCTTCACCACGCTTAAAAGGGTCGTCTTCGGCATTTTTAAGCAAATATTTAGTTTTGAACTTGATAAAATCTTGGGTATTTTCCTGAATATACGTGAGCATAGCATTGGTACCGTATTTTTGCAGAAAGCTATCGGGGTCTTCATTTTGGGGTAGCCAAACTACTTTCAGCGAAAGACCTTCTTCTAAGAGAATGTCTACACCGCGTAAAGCGGCATTGAGCCCTGCTTCGTCGCCATCGTAAAGGATACATACATTGTGGGTGAATCGTCTGATAAGCCGAACCTGTTCGTGTGTGAGCGAAGTACCCAAAGAAGCCACTACATTGCTAATTCCTGCCTGGTGCAAAGAAATTGCATCGGCGTAGCCTTCTACAAGCAAGCATTCATCTTTTTGTAAAATAGATTTTTTAGCTTGAAAAAGCCCATACAAAACTTTGCTCTTGTGGTAAAGTGCTGTTTCAGGTGAATTGAGGTATTTGGGAGTGTCTTTATGTGTTTTGAGTGCTCTTGCTCCAAAAGCAATTACTTTACCCGAAATATTATGAATGGGGAACATGATGCGTTCGCGAAAGCGGTCGTAGTAGTCGTTTTTAGTTTCTTTTTTTTGCACCAATCCTGCTTTTTCCAAAATTTCAGGATTGTAACCTTTTTTGATAGCGGTTCGGTAGAATGTATCCCAATCGCTATTTGCGTAGCCCAACTCAAAGGTTTTGATAGTTTGCTCATTAAATCCTCTTTCTTTCAGGTACGAAAGCCCTATGGCTTTGCCTTCATCGGTGTAAAGGAGTTGCTCGTAGTAAAAATTTTTAGCAAATTGCATGGCAATGTAGAGGGCATCTATTTCATTTTGCTTTTGTATATCGTCATCAGAGGGCTTTTTGTTGTCACTTTCAGGGATTTCAATTTTATATTTTTGAGCAAGCTGACGCAAAGCCTCGCCATAGCTTATCCCTTCAATTTCCATTACAAAAGTAACAGCATCGCCGCCTTTGCCACAGCCAAAACATTTGAAAATACCTTTGGCAGGAGATACAAAAAACGAAGGAGTGCGTTCGTTGTGAAATGGACAACAGGCTTTGTAGTCTTTACCTGATTTTTGCAAATTTACATAATCGCTTACTACCTCCACTATATCGAGGCTCTGATAGATTTTATCAACAATATCACGAGAGATATACATAGCTAAAAGTGAAATTTTCTCGGAATTTCTGACAAAGTTAGAAGTTTCATTTATTTTTGCGAAAAAGACGAAAAGTAAATTTGAAGATATGCAAATTCGACTTGATGGCAAAACAGCTCTTGTGGCAGGTAGTACGCAAGGCATAGGCAAAGCAGTAGCTTTGGAGCTAGCTCGGGCAGGAGCCAATCTCATTCTGCTGGCTCGTGATGAAAGCAAATTAGGGCAAGTATTGGCAGAGTTGGATAGCTCTCAAAATCAGCGACATAGATACTTAGTGGCAGATTTTAGTGAGCCTGCTACACTACAAAAGGTTTTGGAGAATTTGCAAGAAAATACTCATATTCTCGTAAATAATACAGGCGGACCGGCGGCAGGCAAAGCCATAGATGCCAAACCGCAAGCCTTTCTACAAGCCTTTCAGGCACACTTAATTTGTAACCAACTTTTGGTGCAAAAGTTTGTAGAAGGAATGAAACAAGCAAATTATGGCAGAATTATCAATATTATTTCTACTTCGGTAAAACAGCCTCTGAAAAATTTGGGTGTTTCTAATACAATTCGTGGGGCAGTAGCTAATTGGGCAAAAACCCTTGCCACAGAGCTTGCTTCTTGGGGAATTACGGTGAATAACGTATTGCCTGGTGCTACCTGGACGGCACGTCTGGAAAGTCTTATTCAGAAAAATGCTGAAAATAAAGGTATCAGCATGCAAGAGGCAAAACAGGAAATGCTTGCTGAAATTCCAGCAGGTAGATTTGCCCAAGCCGAAGAAATTGCCTATGGAGTAGTTTTTTTAGCCTCGCCACAAGCCGCTTACATCAATGGCACAAACCTTGTGATAGATGGTGGCAGAACAGGTTGTTTATAAATTTTGCAACAACTTACCATTTGACAATCATTCGTAGGTTTATAAATCTTGCCGAAAGCGTATTGGGGATAGCATAGCGTTGCCCGTTCAGATCGCTTACCCAAGAATATGAAACAGGGTTGTTGATTGCCAGTAAGTTCAATATATCGGCTCCTATCCAAAGAGATTGAAAGAGCGTTTTACCTTTGAAGCGAACTTTATCAATAAATTTCGAAAAACCAATATCTACTCTGCGAAATGCTTTTCCTTGAAAAACATTGCGTAAGTTCGGATTATTCGGAACATTGAAAGGTAAGCCCGAGCCCCATACCAAATTCAAATTCATTCGCCAAGTAGGGTTGTTGGGCAAATAATCTTCCAGAAATACCCCCAAAGTGAAACGTTGGTCGGTAGGACGGCGGATAAACCCTTGGGTATCAAAGGCAACATTTTCTTCGGTTCGCATCAAACTCATCGAAAACCAAGACTCTGTACCTTTGATAAGCTCTCCACTGATACGCATATCCCAGCCGTAGGCATATCCGAAAGCATCATTAGTGGGATAATAACGCAAACGAACATTATCTACATCGTATGGCACAAGCTCCCACAGATATTTGTAATAGATTTCGTTGGTAAATCTGAATGTTCTTTCGCCCCAGCCCTTAAAGCTCCAATCGTTGCCTGCAATCAGTTGTAAAGATTTTTGCGAAAGCAAAGCCAAATTCAAATTCCCTTCAAAACTTCGTAGTTCTCGGTAAAAAGGTGGCTGCTGATACATTCCTATGGCAAACTTCCAAATCATATCTTTTGAGGTAGCACGCACCCCATACTGCAAAATAGGAGAGGCTACCCACTCACGATTCATACTCCAATAACTAAGCCGAAACCCTGCCGTAAGGCGTTGTCGGCTATCAATATCCCACTGGTGTTGTAAAAATCCTGCAAAACGATGGCTTGCAAGAAAATTACTTGCAAAATTTCGGTAATTGATACGCACAAAGCCCGATGAGTCCAGAAAATTATATTCTTGCAATACATCATCAATGATTTCGTGGCTAAATCGAAAGCCTACTTCGCTACGATGCGTAGGGCTCCAATCGTAGATAGAGCGGTTTTCCAGTGCATAAATTTGTGCTTGAAAGCGGTTGCGTAAGTGTAAATACTCTGAGCCAATTCCTACGGTGAGTATACATTCATTAAAACCTTGCGTACCAAAATTAGGGTTGACTTCGCAGAGCCGATAGCTACCTTCAACTTCTGAGTATTCGCGTTCTATGGTAAAAACTTGCGAGAGTATCCAATTGCTTTGAAGTTTGTCATCGTGGTAGCTCAATTTGATAGCATTTTGGGTAATATCGTAGTTCATGAGTTCTTGCCCTTCAAAAGCCACAAAAAGCCTCAGTACCCTATTGATTGTTCCAAAAGTACTTTGCTGACTTGCAGGACGCACCAAATAGCGATTTTGAGCATAAGACGTGAGCAATTCGGCTGTCCATTTCGAGGAAAGTTGATAGGTGAAATAACCTTGAAAGTCAATAAATTGAGGTAAATATTCCCCTTTTACGGGCAGAGTTCGAAGCAGATAGCGAGAATTTTTGCGTCTGATACCCAGCAGATAAGTAAACTTCTGATTTTTGCTCAATCCTTCTACATGAGCCTGATTGTTCAAAATGCCCAAAGTAAGCGAACCACCTTTACGAGTGGGCTTACGATAATTTACGGATAATACTGAAGAGAGTTTATCGCCATATTTGGCTTGCCAACCTCCTGATGAAAAACTTACCTCTTCGGCTAAATTGGGATTGATAAAGCTCAAGCCTTCTTGCTGTCCTGCTCTGATAAGGAATGGACGATAAATCAGAATATCATTGACATACACAAGGTTTTCATCAAAATTACCCCCACGCACCGAATAAGTAGAGGAGAGTTCGTTGTTGCTCACTACGCCTGCAAGCGTAGCCAAAATTTTATTGAAATCACCAAAAGCCGAAGGCATAGCTTCCAAACGTTTGGCATTGAGGTGAAAGGTACTGACTTGTAAACGTTGCAATGAATCTTGTTTTCTTCCTATTATGCTAATAGCTTCAATTTCACTAACTTTTAAGTAAAAATTGATTTCCAAAGTAGTATTTTCCGATGCTTGCAAGGTAGTATCTTTGCTTTTGCCCAGATAACTTACTTTTATACGTAAAACCTGATTGGCGGGGATTTGTAAGCTGTAAAAGCCTTGTGCGTTAGTGTTTGTTCCTATGCCCAAAGAGGGTACGCCTACAATAGCTGTTTCCAGTGGTTTTTGGTATTCATCAAATACTTTGCCTTGCAGAGTTGCTTTTTGAGCCAAAAGTAAAATTGGAAATACAAATAAGACAGAAAAAGAGTAAAAGAATTTCAAGTTCATGGCATTTTACAACAAGATTACAATGATTGGCAGGATTATAGGAAATCGTCGTTTGACTTCCAAAAGCTAATTTCATTTTAGCGTAAAACCCAAAGATAGAAGGCTTTTCATAAAAAAACAACACGAAGCAAAATGTTTACCTCGTGTTGTAAGAAAAACTGCTTAATTATGTATAGAACTAACTATTTTTGCACAACAAGTTTCTTTCTTTCAATCACACCATTAGAGGTTTGCAAATTGATGAGGTAAATACCTTTTTCAAATTGCTCTAAACGGATAGTGTGTTGGCCATTCTCATCGATGTTAGCATGATATACGTTTCTTCCTGCCATATCAAATACTTGCAGAGAAGCCGATTGTGAGCCTACCAGTTTGATATGAGCTACATCTTTGGCAGGGTTGGGATAAATTTGAATATCAAAATCTTCGTTGAGCGTAGGAATAGCATTCAAATCTTCGCGAGCCGCAACAACATTTACGGTGTAATCTTCTACTTCGCCATAACTAAAAGTTTCGCAAGAACTTGGAACACCATTGTATTTCATAGATACACGCATACGCGTAGCACCTGTGGTTACAGAAGTAGGTACCGTGAATGTTCTTGAAATAGAAGTACTTGTAGTAGCTGAAACGGTAAATAATTGCTCACCTGCATCGAGGAAATCACCATCGCGGTTGTAGTCAATCCATACGGCGTAGCCTTCGGCATAACGAGTGCTTCGCCAACCGGGAGTAATGGTAATGGTGTAAGCAGTTCCACGTACAAGGTTAGTAGATTGTGAAGTAAAGTTGCCGTAACCTGCATTTGCACCCGAATTGTTGTTGATAGTGTTGAGTTGCACTCTTTGAATCCATTCATCGGCTACGCTATTGCCTTTGGAAGTACAATAAGTAAGCGTAGTAGAACCACCGCTCGAGCTACCGCCCACAAATCCAGAACGTCCTCCACCGGGTTCAAAAGTAGCACGCATACGGTCTTTTTGTCCGAGAGTGAACATGTACATACAGCGGTCGTCAGTATAGTCCATATAGTTCATAAACATATCGCTGGTATTGCCACAAGAAGGTTTGGGGAAAGTAGGGCAACCGCTGTTAGAAGTTTGTTGGGTAGGAGTATCGGCTACGAAATCGTTTCCGCAATTGGCATCGCCCCAGATGTGGCGAAGGTTGAGCCAGTGCCCAACTTCATGAGTAGCAGTACGACCTTTATCAAAAGGTGCAGAAAGATAAAAACCTGTACCTTTGGAAGATGAGCCAAAATATTGTGGAGAGATTACTACTCCATCGGTAGCAGTGCTTCCGCCGGGGAATTGGGCATAGCCCAAAATACCACCTCCAATATTACAAACCCAAATATTTAGATAGCGGGTTGCGTCCCAAGGAGCTACACCGCCTGCTGAAGGTTTTTTACAATCATCATTAGTACCCCAAGAGGTACGGGTAGAGGCTTTACGAGTGATACCTGTGGTAGGGCCACCTGTTGGAGTGGTGCTGGCTAAAACAAACTGAATTTCTGTATCAGCTTTCAATGAGGAGAAAAGAGAAGGTACATTTACGTGGTCGGGATTGGTACGGCGGAAGTCCTCGTTCAATACGGCAATTTGTGATTGAATTTGAGCATCGCTAATGTTTTCTTGAGGCTTGGAAGAGTTATAAATTACGTGAACTACCACAGGGATGGTTACAACTCCCGTAACTCTGCCATTTTCATTCTGATACGCCGAGCCATTACGCAAGTAATTTTCGGTTACTCGCTCAATTTCTTGCATTCTGTGTTCTAATTCGGGATTTTCTTGTTTTTGTTTTTCCCACACGTGCATTGTGTGGCACACACGCTGAGCAGATACAGCACCCGCAAGTAAAGCGGCAAAACCGAAGGTTAGAGTTTTTTTCATTTTTTCAATGATTTTGAATGAAAGATGAATATTGTTTTATTAAGCGTAGCAAAGTAAATACAAGATTTTGAATTATTCAAAAAAAAAGTTGAAAAATTTTTTCAAAACTTATATAAAAGTTACAAAAGATATTTTGGGCACTAATTTGCGAAATAATCTTTGGCAAGCTGAAATAAACTTTCTGTCTGCTAAAAGTTTAAGAAAAAGATTTTAGCTTACATAAAAAGATGGCAGGTAAGTAAAACAAAAAAATCTCGAAAGTTTATACTTTCGGAATGGGTTCATTTTTATGAATGATATTAGACATTGGCTTTTTTTACTAAAATGGCATTTTCGTTCATTTCTTGGGGTTTTGGAATATTCATTAGGTCTAAAATAGTTGGAGCAATGTTTGCCAAAATACCTTTGCCTGTAAATTCGTAATTTTGAGCATCTTTGCTTACTAAAATACAGGGTACAGGATTGGTAGTATGGGCTGTATTAGGCGAGCCGTCTTCATTTATCATACAATCGGCATTGCCGTGGTCAGCGATGATAAGGGTAGTGTAATTATTTTTTAAGGCAGTTTCTACAACTTTTTTTGTACAATTATCTACTGCTTCGCAAGCCTTGATAGCCGCTTGCATAGAGCCTGTATGCCCCACCATATCAGGGTTGGCAAAATTGAGGCAAATGAAATCGGCTTCTTGTTTTTGCAATTCGGGGCAAATAGCTTCGGCAATATCATAGGCACTCATTTCGGGTTTCAAATCGTAGGTAGCTACTTTGGGCGAAGGGCACAAAATACGCTTTTCGCCTTCAAAAACTTCTTCTCTGCCACCAGAAAAAAAGAAAGTTACATGGGGGTATTTTTCTGTTTCGGCAATGCGGATTTGCTTTTTACCTGCTCGTGCAAGCACTTCGCCAAGTGTATTTTGCAAATTATCTTTTTCAAAAATTACTTTTACATTTTGAAAAGTATCGTCATAGTTGGTGAGCGTAATATAATACAAGGGCAATTTATACATTTCGTATTCAGGGAAATCGGTTTGGGTAAGAACTTGTGTGATTTGCCTGC
This sequence comes from uncultured Cytophagales bacterium, assembly GCA_938002655.1. Lineage (GTDB taxonomy): Bacteria > Bacteroidota > Bacteroidia > Cytophagales > Thermonemataceae > Raineya. Next base: position 55,051 of record CALLAC010000002.1, on the reverse strand, counting down.
CTCTATCGGTACGAAAATTAAAGCAAATGACTACATCATCGGGTTCTATATTAGGTAGAGCTTTAGCATTTTCATACATTTTGATAGGCTTCAAAAATTCGTCAGTAATGCCTTCTTGATAGGATTGCAAGATAGCTTCTTGTAAGTTTTCGGTATTTTTTCCAATGCCTTTGGTAAGCAAATCGTAAGCAAGTTTTACACGTTCCCAACGGTTATCTCTATCCATTGCATAATATCTGCCAATTATTGAAGAGATTTTACCTGTGGTTTGTTGGGTAAAAGTTTCTACATCTTTCAAAAAATGTATACCTGATTGAGGGTCGGTATCTCTGCCATCGGTGAAGGCATGAATGAAAATATTGGAGAAGTTTCTTTCGCAGGCAATCTGACAAATACCTTTCAGGTGGTTGATATGCGAATGTACGCCACCATCAGAAACTAAACCAATGAGATGCATATTTTTATTGTTTTTTTCAGCATATTCAAAGGCTTGCGTAAGGATAGGATTACGGCTCATGTCGCCTTTTTCAAAAGCAAGGCTGATTTTCACCAAATCCTGATACACTATTCTGCCCGCACCGATATTGATGTGCCCTACTTCCGAATTTCCCATTTGTCCTTCGGGTAGCCCCACAGCAAGCCCCGATGCCTCTAATTGCGTATGAGGGTATTGGATATAAAGGCTATCTATAAAAGGTGTATAGGCTTGGTTTATGGCTGAAACTTCGGGCTGAGTGGCTATGCCCCAGCCGTCAAGAATAATTAGTAAAACTTTTCTGCTTTGCATTGATAACTTGATTTAGCTTTTAGCAGGCAAAGGTAACAAAAATCTTTTGAAAAGGTAAAAATGCTACTCTTACAGCCTGAAAAGTTAAAAAATATACTAAAAAATTTGGAGTATATTAAACAATTACTAAATTTGAGACGACGTTCAATTAAAAACTAAATTATTATGAGAAAAAATCTTCTTCTTTTCGCTGTTTTGCTATTATTAGGCTATGCAAAAACAACATCAGCTCAAAGTACAGAAAGTGCAGTTCGTATGGATGTAATCATGGCTGAGGATTTATCTTTTGAAAAGATAAATCTTGAAAAAAATGTTTCTGCGAATAAGCCAGCTGATATTTCGCCTTGTGCAGTAAAACCTGTTCAAATTGAGGTTTCAAATGTCCCTCTTACTACAAATAAAATAATCAAAGGCGAAAGAATTAAGAAAAATCTAAAAAGTACAGAAATACAAAAAAGACAAAAACTAGGTACATTAGGATTAGTGGGTGTAATACTTGCAGCAGTTGGATTAGTTTTCATTGCTACGATTATACTTTTGTTACCAGGCATTATATTTTTAATCATAGGTTTAGTGTTGTTAATATTAGAACTTGCGGCCTGAGTGTAAGGAAACTGAACAAATACTCAAAGACTGCCAAAGGCAGTCTTTTCAGTTTCCTATATTTTTTCAGATGTTGTAAGTTGATTTGCTTTTGATACTTAAAAAAGTTAGCAATAAGAATACGAATAATTTGATTTCCATTGCATGTAAGTAGCTAGGTCCTTATCGCCTCGCCCTGAAAGACAAACAACTACTACCTCATTGGGTTTAGCATTGAGTTTTTCCAAGTAAGCGAATGCATGAGCTGTTTCAATGGCAGGAATAATGCCTTCGGTTTGGGCAAGCATAAAGCCGGCTTGCATAGCTTCTTCATCTGTAATTGAATGATATTGAGCTCTTTGGCTATCAAATAAGTAGGCGTGTAGCGGTCCGATGCCTGGATAATCTAAACCTGCTGAAATAGAATAGGGCTCAATAATTTGACCGTCGGCATTTTGCATAAGAAGGGTTTTACTGCCATGAATGATGCCCATTTTTCCAAGAGCTGTGGTTGCCGCCGAATGCCCTGAATGTATGCCTTTGCCTGCCGCTTCTAGAGCGATGAGTTTAACTTTGGGGTTTTCTATGAAATGATAAAAACTGCCTGCCGCATTACTACCACCACCTACGCAAGCAAGTACATAATCGGGATAGTTTCTGCCGATTTGCTCTTGGAGTTGCTTTTGTATTTCTTCGGAAATAACCGACTGAAAACGAGCCACCATATCGGGGTAAGGGTGCGGTCCTACTACTGAGCCAATGATGTAATGTGTATCGGTAGGGTTGTTGATCCAATCGCGTATAGCTTCGTTGGTAGCGTCTTTGAGGGTTTTACTACCCGAAGAGACAGGGCATACTGTTGCTCCGAGTAGTTTCATTCGTTCTACGTTGGGTTTTTGGCGTTCTATATCTATTTCGCCCATGTATACAACGCACTCCAATCCCATTAGTGCACAAACAGTAGCAGTAGCTACCCCATGCTGACCTGCCCCCGTTTCGGCGATAATACGTTTTTTACCTAAATGTTTAGCAAGCAAGATTTGCCCAATAGTATTATTGATTTTATGCGAACCCGTATGGTTGAGGTCTTCTCTTTTTAGAAAAATTTGTGTTTGATACTTTTTTGAGAGTCTCTTGGCAAAATAAAGAGGGGAGGGTCTGCCTACATAATTTTTTAGCAAATCCCAAAACTCTTGTTGAAATTTTTCAGAATAAATTACTGAAAGATATACTTTTTCAAGCTCGGCAATGTTCGGATAAAGCATTTCGGGGATGTATGCACCCCCGAAGTTGCCATAATAACCTTCTTGTGTGGGATTTTTTTGTACAGAAACTTGTGTAAGCATTGCTTGTAGATTGTGTTTTAAGTATTCATCATAAAAATCTTCCCACTCTACCATTACCTCCTAAAAGTAAAGTAGCATTGATACCCAGCGTGCTATTGTAGAGTTTTCTGCCTGAGTTCTCGGGGGCAATATTTATAAATCCTGGTGTATAATGCAAGCCTATTTGTAAATTGCTTAATTCTACACCTGCCGAAACGACAAAGCCCATATCAAGCGGGCGTAAGTCTGATGAGGATTCATTCCCCCAATAAATAGAACTTTTGCTTTCAGTTATGAGCGAGCCTGAAAGCGTTTCGGTGCGAGCCAATCTTTTCCCTCCTATTCCATAAGCTACATACGGGCCGCCCATGCCAAAAATTTTCAGCCCTTGTACTCCAAAACGTACTCCTAAAAGCAAAGGTATATCTACGTACAAAGGCATGTTTTGAATGGTTAGTTTGGTATTCGGAGTATTGCTGGTTTGTATAATTTTTGAACCTTTGCTATTAATTTGCAGAGCAGGTTGAATAAAAATAACATTATTGAAAGAATAATCTAATACCAAGCCGAGTTGGTAACCCAATTGTAATTTGCTGATTTCTTCGACGGTGCGGTCGTCGGGTTTGGTTCGCATATCGGCAACTTGTAAGCCGCCACGTATGCCTACACGAAGTTGGGCAGAACTAAAGTTGAGAGCAAAAATAAAAAATACAATGCAACAAATAAAATACTTTCTCATAGACTTATAGATTTTAGGTTTTTTGCATAAACGCTAAAAAAAATAAAATTGTTCAGATATTGCAAAAAAATACTACTTTTGTAGCGAGCAAAAAAATAATTTTATGAATGTTGCTGTCAGCATTCTTAACAAACATCAGTTGCGTCATACGGCTTGTCGTTTGGAAACATTAGCTATATTTATTAGTAAAAACTTTGCTATCAGCCACAACGATTTAGAAAAAATTTTAGTGCCTGCCTTTGATAGAGTAACACTTTACCGAACACTCAAAACTTTTTTAGAAAAAGGGATTATTCATAAAGTTTTAGATGACGAAGGCACGCCTAAATATGCTCTCTGCTCGCCGCATTACTGCTCTATGGACGAACATCATCACAACCACGTTCATTTCAAATGTTCTACTTGTGGGAAAACCCGATGTTTGGATAACACAATTATTCCTAAAATTTCTTTACCTGAGGGCTTTGTAGCCAAAGAGTTCAATTTGCTTATTCAAGGTTTGTGTAATGCTTGCTCTATGGAAACAAGATAAATTTATGCCTATTAGCTATCGTCTACATCAAATTTTTTTTCTAATAGCAGGATTGCTTTTCTTTACAACTTTTTTAGGAAGTGTTCATCTTTTTGATTGGGACGAGGTGAATTTTGCCGAGTCGGCTCGTGAAATGTTGGTTACAGGAAATTTCAGGCAAGTACAAATCAATTATCGCCCTTTTTGGGAAAAACCGCCACTTTTTTTCTGGTTGCAAAGTCTTTCAATGAGTTTGTTTGGTATCAATGCTTTTGCGGCACGCCTGCCTAATGCTATTTTTGGAGTAATTACACTGCTCACATTTTTACATATAGGCACACGCAAATACTCTTTGCAAATAGGTTTTTGGTGGGCAATGGCGTATTTGGGGAGTTTTTTGCCTTTTATGTACTTCAAATCAGGTATTATTGACCCTGTATTCAACTACTTTATTTTTTTAAGCATATATTATCTTGCAGAAACGATTGAAACTGCAAGCAATCGTAAAGCCATTTTAGCAGGTATTTTTACAGGCTTGGCTGTGCTTACCAAAGGTCCTGTGGGCTTTTTGCTCATACTGTTAAGTTTTGTAGCATTTTGGGCAAGTGAGCGTTTTCGCCGAATAGCTACTTGGCAAGCGGTAGTCTTGTATGCTTTTTCAACAGCTTTGGTTTCTTTGGCTTGGTTTGCAGTAGAGCTATGGCAGGGAGGCTGGTGGTTTTTCAAAATGTTTATTGAGTATCAAATTCGTTTATTTTCTACACCCGATGCAGGACACGAACAACCCTTCTTCTATCATTTCGTAGTAGTTTTTTTGGGGTGTTTTCCGATGTCGGTATTTGCTTTGTGGGGCTTTCGTAAAAATTTGAAACAAGCCTCCCCTGTTTTTCATAAGAAAATGTTTTTTTTGTTTTGGGTAGTAATGATTTTATTCTCAATTGTAGAAACAAAAATCGTGCATTATTCATCAATGGCTTATTTACCGCTTTCATTTTTTGCCGCCCAAGCTATCACACAATTTATTTCTCAGAATTCAATTCCCAAGCGTTTTGAGTGGTTTTTAGGAATATTAGGTGGGATTTTCGCTCTTATTCTTGCGGCTGTACCACTTTTTGCTTATTACAAAGAAAATTTTTATGCTTATATCGATGACCCATTTGCCTTAGATTGCCTGAAAACCCCCGTAAAATGGAAAGGCTGGGAATTCTTGATAGGTGTTTTGTATGGTATAGCAGTATTTTGGACAGCCCGGAAAATAAGAAAGCAAGTGGCAAAAGCCTCCGTAACCCTTTTTTTGGCTTCTGCTCTGGTAATAAATGTTTATTTGGCGGTAGTTGTACCGCTGATTGAGCAATACTCACAAGCCCCTGCTATTGAGTTTTACAAAATGCTTCGCCAAGAAAATCCGAATAGCTATGTAACTACGGTTTGGTTCAAAAGTTATGCTCATTATTTTTACTTTCAATATCCACACTACCAAAATCCCAATTTTTATCAAAAAGAAACTTATCAGGAAAATACCGAGTGGCTTTTGAATGGTAAAATTGATAAAGATGCTTATTTTGTAGTAAAAACCGATGAGCTTGAGAGGTTTCAGCAAACCTATCCACATCTTACTATGCTTTACAAAAAAGGGGGATTTACTTTTTTCAAAAGAGAAGCCTACGAGCCACCTCGTAGCGAGGATTAAATGAAAAATAACTTCATAAAATCATTTGATTTTGGTGAATAAAATTTTAGCTTTGCGATGTTTTCAGCTTAAAAATCAGAAAAATATATGCTTCGAACAGTAATTTTAGCACTTTCTTTGCTAAATGCTCCTCTTTTTGCTCAAATTCCCTTTGAAAAAGCTAAGTTAGAAATTCTCTGTCAGGCAATCAAATTTAATCATATTCAACAAAATAAAGCAGAAATAGCCAATAAAATCGATTGCTCAACTTTGCTAACCCTGGAAAAAACAACACCCAATTCTTCTCGTGCTTCTAAAAATATCATCTCTGCTTACAAAAATAAAAATTACGCTCATTTGAGCAGTGATGAAGAAAAAATAAAGCAGTTTAAAAAAGATGTCTGGAAAGAACTTCGTAGTTTAGCTCCTCGTATTAGTAAATCTGCTGATTTTCAGGCGAAATGGAAAATAGGTTTGGATTCGCTTTCGGCTTCTTTGGATAAAACTCTGGGTATTACAACTACCGATGAAGGAGTGCAAAGGAATGATAGCAAAAGCGATACAAATACAGGGGAAATTCAAGAAACTATTATTCCTGCTGAAAATCAGAAGCTACCCCCACCCGAAGCCAGTAGCAATACAGGCCTTTGGATAATCACTATTCTTTCCATTCTTATAGCCTTTGTAAGTATGGGTTATGCGTATCTGATAGCTAAAACTACTTCGCATCGCCTCAAAGAAATGGAAAACATGTTCAAAGAACGCTATCAGCATTTAGATACGCGTATGGATAAAATGCTTACTCGCGAAGAGTTCAAAAAACTCACCAATACTCACTGATACTGTAAATGGAATTTCGCAAAATACGTTATCTGATTTTTTTGCGTGAGATTTTCGTAATGTCTTGGACATCATTTGGCGGTCCGCAGGCTCATTTGGCACATTTTATCCGTATTTTTTGCGAAAAAAGAGCCTATCTCTCCGAAAGTGCTTTGCTTGAAATTTATGCCCTTTGTCAAATTTTGCCTGGACCTACTTCTACACAAACCATTACAGGCATAGCTTATCGTTTGGGCGGAGCAGGTTTGGCATATCTGACCCTTGTGATTTGGATTTTTCCTTCTTTGCTCATAATGACCCTTGCCGCTATTTTTATCACGTATTTAGAGCAAAACCAAGTAGATTTCTCTTTTGCACGTTTTACACAAGCCATTGCAGTAGGTTTTATTTTTTCGGCGGCTTGGCAAATAACGCCCAGAGTAGTGCAAAGCAAAGTATCTGCGTTTTTAGTAGTTTTTTCAGCCATAGTCGCCTATTTTTATCACTCACAATGGTTTTTGCCTTTGCTGATAGTTTTCGGTGGTTTGGTAACTATGCGTAATTTTGAAAAATATCCCAAAGTAGCTGACAAAAAAATCAAAATTCGTTGGCGAAATCTCACTTATTTTGTTCTGATTTTTGCTGTTTTGGCTTTTTTTAGCGAATTTACCAGACGTTATACTTTCGGATTGCCTTTTCGTTTGGCTGAAAATTTTTACCGAACTGGCTCTATTATTTTTGGAGGAGGGCACGTGCTTGTGCCACTAATGCTTACGGAATTTGTGTATATCAAGAAGCTGATTACTCGCGAAGAGTTTGATTTGGGCTATAATTTCAATCAAATTTTGCCAGGTCCTACCTTTGCTTTTTCTGCTTTCATTGGGGCAATGGCAATGCGTGAGTTTGGAACATGGGGACAAACGTTAGGGGCTTTTTTGGCAAGTTTTGGCATTTTTATGCCTGGAACTTTGCTTATTTTTTTTGTAATGCAGTTTTGGGACGAGCTCAAGAAATATCGCCCTGTTCGTGCCGCACTAGAAGGAATACACGCCGTAAGTGTAGGACTTGTGCTGGTTGCCGTAGTGCTTATGGGGCAGGCTATTTTTGAACAAAATTCTACTAATGAAATTTTTTTGGATATTGGCGTTGCCATTGGAACTTTTGTAATTTTACACTTTACTAAAATTCCGCCGCCCTTTATTGTAATTACAGGTTTGATACTTGGTTATTTGCTCTGATTATGAATATTTTGGAAAACGTTTCGCTCAAATCTTACAATACTTTTGGTATCGAGGTAAAGGCTCGTTATTTTGTAGAATGTTGGCATGTTCACCAAATTTGTGATGCTGTACATTGGCAAAAAACAAACAATCTGCCTTTGCTGATTTTAGGAGGAGGAAGTAATGTGCTTTTTACACAAGATTTTGAAGGATTAGTTCTAAAAATCAGTCTTTTAGGAAAAGAGATTATCAGGGAAGATGATGAGAATGTTTGGCTGAAAGTGCAAGCGGGTGAAAACTGGAATACACTTGTAGAGTATTGTGTGGCTCGTAATTGGGGAGGCATTGAAAACCTGACACTCATACCTGGTACCGTAGGGGCGGCACCTATGCAAAATATCGGGGCTTATGGAGTTGAACTGCAAGAAGTTTTTGAATATTTAGAGGCTTTTGATGTCGCTTCAGGGACAATCTATCGTTTTAATAAAAAAGATTGTAAATTTGGTTATCGCGAGAGTATCTTCAAAAATGAACTAAAAAATCGCTTTATTATACTTACAGTAGTGCTGAAACTTTCTAAAAAACCTACATTAAATTTTTCGTATGCCGATGTTGAGAAGTTTCTCAAAGAGCGTCATATTGAGCCTTCTGTTCAAAGTATCAGTGAGGCAGTTCGGCAAATTCGTATCGAAAAACTTCCCAACCCTGCTGAAATAGGTAATGCAGGTAGTTTTTTCAAAAATCCATACATTTCTAAAAAACATTATGAGTATTTGAAACAAAATTATCCGAACTTACCTGCCTACCCACTCAACGAAAATACTTATAAAGTGCCTGCCGCTTGGCTCATTGAGCAAGCAGGTTGGAAAGGCTATCGCGAAGGAAATGCGGGTGTGCACCATAGGCAGGCTTTAGTGCTTATCAATACAGGAAATGCACAAGGCAAAGAAATTTGGCAACTTGCTCAAAAAATTAAGAAAAGTGTAGAAGAACAGTTCGGAATTGTTTTGCAAACCGAAGTGAATGTGTATTAAACTTTTATCAGAAATCAAAACTACTAAAAACTATGATTTTGTATGATTCAGGGAAATGGATGTTGGTTCTTAAAGGTTTGATAGGCCTGAGGCATGCCTATAATATCCGAGAACTGCTCAAAATTCAACTTATCATAATGCTTTACAGCCTTGCCATAGTATATTTGCGTTTGCACGTTTTTTATGATAAAAATAAATATCCCATAGAGCTGAACGTTACTTTCCTTTCACTTATAGGGGTAATTATGGGTCTGACTTTGGTTTTTCGTACCAACTCTTCTTATGAAAGATGGTGGGAAGGTAGAAAACTTTGGGGAGCTTTAATCAACGAGAGTCGTACTATGGCATCTAACTTTTACGCCTTACTTAACGATGATTACGAAAATAGACACTATCTGGCCGCTCAAATCACTAATTTTGCTTATGCTCTCGAAGGGCACTTACGCGATAAAATGAATTTTCATTATTTTGACGACTGTGGAGATAAAAATTATATTGAAAAACTCAAAAAAGCCAAACACATTCCTCATCTAATTGCTACGAATATTTTCGTAAAAATGGAGGAACTCTTTAAGCAAGGTAAATTTAATGATGTCGATAAAATAAACATCAAAGAACAAATTGAACAAATGATAAACATAATGGGAGCTTGTGAAAGAATTAAAAACTCGCCTATTCCTTTCTCGCATGTTTCATTTATCAAGAGTTTCATTTTGCTTTACTCGATGCTTTTGCCTTTGGGAATGGTAGATACTTTTCATTATTATACAATTCCTGCTGTATTTCTGATAAGCTATGCTTTAGCAGGTGTAGAAATTATTTCTGAAGAAATTGAACAACCTTTCGGTACCGATGCCAATGATTTGCCTTTGCTTCATATTGCAAATGTAATAAAACAAAATGTGTACAGTATTATGCAAATACCTCTGGAAAAAGATTTGCCCAATCCGAAGGTAAAAGAATGGATGCTTATCTAGAAAATAGGCTCTTATGTTGCACTTTTTTATCGACAATGTCTTTTTCTTTTTGGGCTCAAAAAAGTATGTCTTCACGGGCATTTCAAAAAGCAGTAAAAAAATCTAAAAGTTTAAATCTTGATATCACTTTTATTTAAGTTTTTTCTTATTCACTAAAATCTGAAAAAATGAGCGAGAAGGTTTTACGAGCAATTATTCAGTTACTTGCGGCTTCAGCCCAAATAGATGGCGTTGCTGACGAAGAGAAACAAATTATTCGAAAATTTTTGGAAGAAAATTTTGACGAAGAAGTTGTGGCCAAATACATTGCTATTTTTAATAATTATACCGAAAAAAAGCTTAATCCTCGTGAAATTTGTGAGCAACTCAATAGTGAACTTACCAAAAATCAAAAAATTATCATTTTAGCTTATCTTTTAGAATTGAGCATTGCTGATGGAGTGGCAAGTGAAAGAGAGCAGAAATTTTCTCAAAAAATTAGCCAATACTTTTTTTTAGAGCCATTGGAGTACGAGCTTTTGCGTCATTTCATTCTAGAAGATTTTTGCCAAAGCAATTTTCATAATCATATTGTATGGATTGATAGCAAAGAAAGTACAGAAAGCCAATATAAACACATTTATCGGAAAAATTTAGAGGGGGCTATTGGTATTTTACGCATGCCCAGTACCGAAATATATCTTATGAAATACATAGGCAAAAGTGATATTTATCTCAACTCCTTGCCTATCAAAGACCATCACGTTTATCCTTTTCCCATAGGTAGTAGTATTAGAGCTGAAAACATCAAGCCTGTATATTATAGCGATGTGGTAGGGCTTTTTTTGAACGAAGTAAGCCAAGTAAAAATTTCTTTTGAAGCTGAAAATATTTGGTATAAATTTCCAAATGGGCATATAGGATTGCGAGAGATTAACCTTGCCGAACAGGCAGGGCAACTCATCGGGCTGATGGGGGCAAGTGGTTCGGGAAAATCTACCTTGCTCAATGTACTCAATGGCACGCTCAAGCCTACAAAAGGGAAAGTACTTATCAACTCTATTGATATTCAGGAAGATAAGAAAGCAACAGCAGGTCTGATTGGCTATGTTCCCCAAGACGATTTGCTCATTGAAGAACTTACCGTGTATCAGAATTTGTATTATGCGGCCAAACTAAGCATTGGCGATGCTTCTGAACAAGAACTTGATGAACTCGTACGAAAAACACTCAAAAATTTGGGAATTTTGGAAATACAAGACCTGAAAGTGGGCAATCCACTACAAAAAATTATCAGCGGGGGGCAAAGAAAGCGGGTTAATATCGCATTAGAACTTTTGCGAGAACCTTACATTCTATTTGTTGATGAACCAACCTCAGGCCTTTCTTCACGCGATTCGGAAAACATTATGGTGCTTTTCAAAGAATTGGCTCTGCGTGGAAAACTTATTTTTATCGTTATTCATCAGCCTTCTTCCGATATTTTCAAAATGTTTGATAAACTTCTTATTCTTGATGTAGGAGGCTATCCGATTTACTACGGCAATCCGTTGGAGGCTGTGACGCATTTTAAGAGTATTGCAGGTTTTGTAGACAAAGATAAAAATATGTGTACTGAGTGCGGAAATGTTAATCCTGAACAAATTTTTAATATCATTGAAGCCAAGATAGTGAATGAATATGGCTCGCTTACCGATAAACGAAAAATTACCCCTCGAAAGTGGCACGAATTTTATGAAAAATATATTCCTCCGCCACAAGTTGTCAGATATACCGAAAAACCGGCTATACATTTCAAAATAGCTTCATTTTTTAAGCAAATGCAGGTGTATCTGACAAGAGACGTACTTGCCAAGCTAAGTAATACGCAGTATATGGCTATCAATTTGCTAGAAGCACCTCTTTTAGCTCTGATTCTTGCCTTTATTGTCCGATTTTATCAAGTTTCTGATGGCACTTATATTTTTGCGAAAAACAATAATCTGCCTGCTTATATTTTTATGGCAGTGATTGTAGCACTTTTTGTAGGGCTTTCGGTAAGTGCCGAAGAAATTATCAGAGATGCTAAAATTCGCAAAAGAGAGCGTTTTTTGCATTTGAGCCGAATGAGTTATCTTATTTCCAAAATAATACTGATGTTTTCGTTTTCGGCAATTCAGATGTTGAGTTTTGTACTGATTGGCAACTGGATTTTGGGTATCGAAGCAATGAACACTCTGTACTGGTTGGTTTTATTCAGTACGGCTTGTTTTGCTAATATGCTCGGCTTAAACATTTCAGCTACGTTCAATTCGGTAGTTACGATTTACATACTTATTCCTTTGCTTCTTATTCCACAATTGCTTTTAGGAGGAATTGTCGTGCGTTTCAATGAGATCAATCCCGTATTAGGCTCAAATCGTAAAGTGCCTCTATTAGCAGAATTTATGGCTTCGCGTTGGGCTTTTGAAGCACTTGTAGTAGGACAATTCAAAAACAATCGTTTTGAGCAAAATTTTTATTTCTACGACCAAAAAATTGCCCAAGCCGAATATCACAAGGTACTTTATGTGCCCGAATTGGAAACTAAACTGGATAATGCTTTCAATTTTCAATCCACTGACTCTTTGAAAGATGAAGCCAAAGAAAATTTGGTGGTGCTAAAAAATGAATTGCAAAAACAAAACAAACTAACAGGTATCGTTTGGGAAAATCTTGAAAAGTTGGATTTGCTTGCTCTGAAAGAAAAATATCACGCCCTTAAAGAGCACTTGCAGAAAATCAAAAAGTTTTACATTCTTTCTTACAACGAATATAGTGAGCAGAAAGATAAGCTGATAGCTTCGCTTACCAAGAATGAAACAGAACGCAAGCAATTTCTTGCGATGAAAAACTATTACCACAACGAATCGATTGAAAAACTTGTCAAGGCAGTGGAAACGCCAGAAAGAATTATTACCGATGGCAGAAGGCTTATACAAAAAATTTATCCTATTTTCCAAAATCCCGAACCTAACCACGCTCTCGATTTTAGAACGCATTTTTTTGCACCACAAAAATACTTTGCAGGAATATTTTGGGAAACAGTGTATTTTAATATTTTCATCATTTGCTTGATGAGTGCTATCTTGTTTATTACCTTGTACTTCAACGTATTCCGAAAACTACTCGAGCAAATAAGCATTCTAATTAGCAAAGTGCAAAGAAAGAAAAAGAAGTAATGTATTTTTTTTCATAAAACACATAGGGCTATGCATTTATTTCTTGCTATTTTGCTTTTTGTTGTTTTGGCAGGCATAACATTTTTCTTTTTTTATTTTCGGCTTCAAACAATTCAGGAAAGTAAAAAAATTGTGGATTACTTTCAGAAAGTAGCTGAAAAATTTGTTTTGTCAGCCAATCTTAAACAAAAAAAGGGAAACATTGCTTTACCTCGCATAGAAGGAGTATGGGCGGGCAGGCATATTCTGGTTGAACGTACCATTCAAGAACGATACAACTATTTGGTCATTAGCCTTGAAATAAATAACTCTTCAAAAATACATTTTCAAATTACCCCTAAAAACCACCTAAGAGCCAAAGAAAAGCCTGATGAAAGTCAGCTTGTTCGTACTGAAATTGCTTGGATTGATAAGGAGTATTTTATCAGCGGCTCGCCTGCTGAAATAGTGAAAGAAATTGCTCAAAAGTTTTTTGTGCCTTTTGCCCAAAAATATGCTCAAATTTGGTTTTTGTTCAGTACGCTTCTTATTTTCCAAAATCGTATTACGATGGTACTGCTTTCCTCGCCTAAAAAATTACGTTACGATTTGATTATTGAGCAAATGCTATTAGATTTGCACCATTTGGCAAAACAATTAGAAAATGAAACTACCACAAAACCAACTTAAAGGGGTGGGTGTTGCCCTTGTTACACCTTTTACAGAAGATTATCAGCTTGACCTTGCCAGTTTTGAAAAGCTCTTGGCTCATACCACTGCCATGGGTGTGGATTATTGGGTAATTCAGGGCACTACGGGTGAGTCGCCTACTACTACCGCAAAAGAAAAAAAAGTTTTGTTAGAATTTGCTAAAAAAAACAATCCCAACAATTTGCCTATTGTATATGGCATTGGCGGAAACAATACAGAAAATTTATTGCAAATTATTCAAGAAACAGACTTTTCGGGTATTACGGCGGTTCTTTCGGCAAGTCCTTACTACAATAAGCCTTCGCAGGCGGGTATAGTAGCTCATTATGAAAAATTGGCTGAGGCTTTGCCTGTTCCCATTATTTTGTATAATGTTCCTGGGCGTACGGCTTCCAACCTTACGGCTGAAACTACGCTCAAATTAGCCCAGCACCCCAATATTATAGGTATCAAAGAGGCTTCGGGCAATTTGTTGCAATGTATGGAAATTGCTCGTCGGAAGCCCGAAGATTTTTTACTTATTTCAGGCGATGATATGCTCACTGTGCCAATGGTAAGTTTTGGAGCAGTAGGCGTAATTTCGGTATTGGCTAATGCTTTGAAGGCTTTCAATGAAATGACACATCTGGCTCTGGCAGGCGATTTTGCCAAAGCTACTGAAAAATTGTTTGAAATTTTACCTCTAAACGATTTGATGTACGTTGAGGGGAACCCCACAGGTATCAAGCAGTTGCTTGCAGAAATGGGTATTTGTAGCTCGCAAGTGCGTTTGCCGCTCGTGAAGGCAAGCCAAGAACTTACAGAAAAAATTAGAAAATTATTGAAAAAATAAACATTGTTCAGAAACTACCAATCGATAGGCTGAAAGCCGTGTTGGATAAGGTATTTGTTGGTTTGGCTAAAATGCCGATTGCCAGCGAAGCCTCCACCTGCCAAAGGCGAAGGATGAGGAGCTTCTAAAACAAGATGCTTGGCTCTATCGATAATTTTTCCCTTTTTTTGAGCATAAGCCCCCCAAAGTAAAAAAACAACGTGCTCTTTTCGGTCTGAAATTATTTGAATAACAGCATCGGTAAACCTTTCCCAGCCTTTGTTTTGATGCGAACCAGCCTGCCCTGCTCGTACTGTAAGCGTTGCATTCAGCAATAATACTCCTTGTTTTGCCCATCGTTCTAAATTACCGCTTTTAGGAAAAGGCTTTCCTACATCTGCTTGAATTTCTTTAAAGATATTGATAAGTGAAGGAGGCATTTTTACGCCATCAGGTACCGAAAAGGCAAGCCCATGAGCTTGTCCTTCGCCGTGGTAAGGGTCTTGCCCTAAAATAACTACTCTGCAATCTTCAAACGAACATTGCTCAAAGGCATTAAAGATTAAACTGCCTGGCGGGTATACTTTATTTTGTTTGTATTCGTATTTTACGAAAGTAATTAAATCTTCAAAATAAGGCTTATTAAACTCTTCTTGCAAGTGTACTTTCCAAGACTCTGCTATTTTTACTTCTGCCATGAGACTATGCTTTTACAGGGTTTAAAATACGGTAACAATAGATTTTTTCTTTGAAAGCATCAACTAAATACAATCTTCAAAAACTTTTGCCAGATCAATTTATAAATCGGGGAAAATGTGCAAAACAAGCATTTCATCTTTGGCGAAAGTGGCTTTAAGATAAAATTTATCGGTTTTTACGTCTAAAACGAATTGAAGCACGCTTTTCTCGTAAGGATAAACCACCCAATGTTCTTTTACACCTGCCTCTCCGTAAAGTTGATACTTGATTTTCATTTCTTTTTTAGAACTTCCCAAAGAGAGAATCTCTACAATTCGGGTGAGCCCAAACGGTCTCTTTCATCTAATAATTTGTTTTTATTGCAAATCATGGAAATATCAGGCCGAACAACGGTATAGGCTTCTTTAGATTTTTGTTTATCGAGCAGGCAAACATGAAAAGGTGTGGAAAAGGCTCTACATTCCTTATTTTTCAAGAAATCAGCAATAAAATAAGAGATTTGCCAAGATATTCTTTGGGGTTTCATACTTGGAGCAGGAGGCACAGGGAAAATTTTTCCTTTGATAAGCTCCACAGCCTGCTTTAAATGCCAATTCAGATAATCGGCGCAAGTGTAAATACTATTCAAATCTAAATCCGAAAGGCTTGTAATAGGTTTCATTGTTTGCAAAAAGTTTTTTGATAGAGCTCTATGCTTTCTTGCACAATTTGCATAGCTTCGGCTTTACCTAAAAATTCTTCTACAATCACGTTTTTGTTTTCAAGTTTTTTGTAATCTTCAAAAAAGCGTCGTATTTCAACGGTAGTGTGGGGAGGGAGTTGGCTGATGTCGTTGATATAATTGACACTCATATCGTAGCGGGCTACGGCAATGATTTTATCGTCAGCTTCGCCTTGGTCTATCATTCGCATTACACCGATTACTTTGGCATCAACCATACATAAATGAGGTAAATCAATCGACATAATCACTAAAATATCGAGTGGGTCTTTATCGTCGCAATAGGTTTGTGGTATAAAGCCATAATTTGCGGGATAATGAACAGCCGAAAACAACACTCTATCTAGCATCAGCAAGCCTGTAGGTTTATGTATTTCAAACTTTCCTTTGCTACCTTTGGGGATTTCAATGATAGCATTGACTATTTCGGGCGGATTATCGCCCACAGGAACATCGTGCCAAGGGTTCATAGCAAGTAAATTTCAGGGTTATCAAAAGTTTTTCGTTTTGAAATTACGAAAAAAGCAAATAAAAACTATCTTTGCAAAAAAAAATTTCTGAATGGAAAAATTTTACATCAAGGAAGTCAATGAGTTGCAAAGAGCCAAGCAAATTGCCGAAAAGTTAGATTTGCACGAGCATGATTTGAAAGAGGAATACAAGCGTTTGCTTTTCAATTTTGAGGAGTCTATCGGGCAAATGAGGCTTATTACCAAAGTAAGCGACAAAATTCAGAAAAAATTAGACAAAGCCAATGCGGCTTTAGACCAAAAAAACCGAGAACTGGATAGCAAAAACCAACAACTCCAACAGACCATTGACGAACTCACCCAAGCCCGTGCAGGTCGTACGGCTACCACGATTGTTTTGTTTTTAGCTTTATTACTTTTTTTGGTAGAAGAAATTTTGATAGAGCCATTCATAGAAGCTAAATTTGGTGATAATCAGTGGGTAAGTATTGGTTTTAAGCTCTTCATTGTGATACTCTTGAAACCTATTGAAGTTTTACTTGAAAACTTAGTATTATCTTTTTTACACAAAAGACTGAAAAAGCAAAGAGCCGCTCAAATCGTTGCAGAGAAAAACTTCGTAGATGTTGCAGAATAAGAAAATTATTGTAGCCGTAACGGCAAGTATTGCCGCTTACAAGTCTGCATTTTTGGTGCGTCTGCTTGTCAAGAAAGGGGTAGAAGTAAAAGTACTGATGAGCCAGAGGGCTACCGAATTTATAACACCGCTTACACTTGCTACGCTTTCCAAAAATCCAGTTTTTGTTGATTTTGTAAAAGATAAAACAGGTATATGGCACAATCACGTAGAATTGGGTTTATGGGCTGATGCAATTGTAGTGGCTCCTGCTAGTGCCCATACGCTTGCCAAGTGTGCCAATGGTATTTGCGATAATTTGCTTACAGCTACGTATTTTTCTGCTCGCTGTCCTGTATTTTTTGCTCCTGCAATGGATTTGGATATGTATCGGCACCCCGCTACCGAAGAAAACTTGCGTAAGCTCGAAAGCTATGGCAATTATATTATACCCTCTGAATACGGCGAATTGGCAAGTGGCTTGATAGGCGAAGGAAGAATGGCTGAACCTGAACATATTGTGGCTTTTTTAGAAAATTTTTTTCAAGAAAAACAAATTTTTGCAGGTAAAAAGGTAATGATAACCGCAGGAGCTACCCGTGAAGCCATAGACCCAGTGCGTTTTATCAGCAACCATTCTACGGGAAAGATGGGATTTGCTTTGGCAGAATGCTTTGCCCAAAAAGGAGCAGAGGTGCATCTGATTGCCGCTAATACTGCTATTGCTCAACCCGAAAAAGTTAGCTTTTATAAGGTTAGCTCTGCACAAGAGATGTTTGAAGTGGCTCAAACTCTTGTAGAACAGATGGATATTTGTATTTTTTCAGCGGCAGTAGCTGACTATCGTCCCAAAGAAGTAGCTACTGAAAAAATCAAAAAAAACTCCGAAACACTTACTTTGGAACTTATCAAAAATGTAGATATAGCTTTTTCTTTGGGGCAAAAGAAAAAGAAGAATCAATTTTTTGTAGGTTTTGCCCTGGAAACTCAAAATGAAATCGAAAACGCACTGCAAAAACTGAAAAAGAAAAATTTTGATATTGTAGTGTTAAATTCACTCAAAGACGAAGGGGCAGGTTTTGCCTACGACACCAACAAAATCAGTATTTTAGATAAAAACGGCAATAAAACCGATTTCTCGCTCAAAAGTAAAAAAGAAGTGGCAGAGGATATTGTGGGATATGTGTATGAAAGCTTATTTTGAAAGCCCAAAAATAACTTTTTTTGAGGGATTTGTATTTTCATGCACAAAAGTCAAGTAAGTTTTATTGCTAATTTGGTACAGCTTTTTTATTTTGCAGGCCTATTACTCTATTTCATTTGACTATGAAGAAATGCCCAAGATGTAAGTCAATGTTTTGTAAAATTTCTGAAAGGCTATTTTTCTGAAATTCTTGGTACATTTCAACTAAAAATTTCAGATTGTCATTGCAGATAACTTTATCTGCTTTCACATTCAAACCTACATACACCCACCTGCAAATAAATCGATGAAAGTGTTTATTTTTTTTAGGAAATAGGGGTAAAATTTGGTCTAAAAGTTTGCATTTTCCACCAATGTAGTTGAGTGGAGATTTAATTGACTGGTAATTCTTATTGCAAAAGATGCTCCTTGCATAAGGTATGCTTTTTGGCAGATTTAATAAATTTTACTGAATACACTTTTTTATTCCTTTTCCACCCTTATGCTAATGGTTTCGCTTCTGCCTTTGTCATCAACGCAAGTGATGATATTTTTACCCATTTTGGGCTTGAAGAAAGCATTTTCATTTGGATTGGCTTCTTGGTAAAACTTATTGTTGATATACCAATATAGTTTTTTTACATCGTTTTGAGTGTAGGCTTTGAGCATAAGCTCTGTAACTTGGCTTTCGGGCATAAGGTAAGTTCTATTGGCTAATGGGGAAATAATTTGAGGTTTATTTTTTAGATTAGCTTGCACATGACGCTCGCAACTGGGGTGCAGAGGGGGTATTTTGAGATAGGGAATCTTTTCGGCTTCATAGTAGGCTTGCAATTGAGCTGAAATGATAGGATAAAATTTCTTTTTATATCCTGTTTCGGGCAAGCAGTCGGGGAGATATTGCATTTTTTCATCTGCCGAAACATAGAGTTCTTTTTGATGTTCACAAACTTGCGAGGGC
Organism: uncultured Cytophagales bacterium; assembly: GCA_938002655.1. Classification (GTDB taxonomy): domain Bacteria; phylum Bacteroidota; class Bacteroidia; order Cytophagales; family Thermonemataceae; genus Raineya. The sequence continues at coordinate 36,058 of CALLAC010000002.1, read as the reverse complement.
GATACCAACGGAATATAATAGTCGATGACTTGATTTTCGCAGAAGCTATTAGGTGGTAAGCCGCTTTCAGTGCAAACTAAGCGAAAAGAGATTGTTGGAGGCGGTGGAGGTAGCAATCCTTGCTTATCAAGAGCATTGAAAATTTCGAAAAGCAGCGGAGTAGCCATTTCAGAGCCAGACAGCTCGGGCACACCTTTACCCGAGAAGTTTCCTATCCAGACACCTATTGTGTATTTTTGATTGTAGCCTATGCTCCAAGCATCGCGTTTGCCATAAGATGTGCCCGTTTTCCATGCGATAAGCGGCTTATATTTTGCATTCAGATAGCTTTTAGGCAAATCGGGGCGTTGGGTAAGCGTAAGCACTTGTGTAAAGCTATATGCCGAAACGGCTGAAATAATTGTATCGGTGCGTTGGGTGCTATCGGTGGCTAAAAAATTCAAGGGGGCATATTGTCCATTATTGGCCAAAGAAACGTAAAGGCTGGTAAGTTCTTCTAAATTTGTTCCAAATCCGCCCAAAATCATTGAAAGACCTACTTTCTTTTCTTGCTTGCCCAACGTTTTGAAACCTGCTTGTTTGAGCTTTTTTACGAAATATTCTACCGAAATTTCTTGTAGTGTAGCAACGGCAGGAATATTGAGCGAGAGCGAAAGAGCAGTTTCTACGGAAACTTTGCCACGAAATTTTTTATCGAAATTATCGGGAGCATAGCTGTTCCAATCGGTAGGAATATCGAGAACAGTAGTTTTAGGAGTGAGTTTGCCTAAATCCATAGCGAGTGCGTACACTAAGGGTTTGAGTGTACTGCCTGGCGAACGTATAGCAGTGATGCCATCTACTTGGCTTTCAGCAAAGTTTTGGGAGCCAATGTATGCCCGAATTTTGCGAGTTTTATTTTCTACAACCAGAATAGCTAAGTTTTCAATCCCAAGCAAACGAAGTTTTTTTACATAATTTTCGGCAAGTGTTTGCACTTTATTTTGCAAGGGCAGGAGTAGAGAGGTTCGTATATTTTCGTTTTTAGGATACTCTTGCCCCAATCGAATACACCAATGTGGTGCAAAACGAGGAGCCTCATTTCTTTGTGCATTTAGTGGCTCTTTTAAAGCATTGGCAATTTCTTTTTTATCAAAAATACCTTTCTTTTCAAATTTTTTTAGCCATTTGTTTCTTTCTGTTTGGATAAGCAAATTATCTTTTCCTAATGCCAAACTGCGAGGACGATTCGGAATAATGGCAAGCGTAGTGATTTCGGCAATACTCAAATTTTGTGGTAACTTTTGAAAATATAAAACAGAAGCCGATTTTACGCCTTCTATATTGCCTCCGTAAGGTACTAAATTGAGATACATCTGTAAAATTTCTCTTTTAGAGTAATGCCATTCGAGTTGTAGAGCTCTAAACATTTCTAAAATTTTGTTTCCATAGGTGCGAGCTTTGGGGTTTAGCAGGCGAACTACTTGCATAGTAATAGTAGAAGCCCCTGAGGTGCGTTTCTGAGAGAGCAAATTGTCAAAAATCGCTCTTACAACTGCCAAAGGATTTATACCAAAATGATAGAAAAAATAATTATCTTCTTTGGCTATAAAGGCTTTTTGCAAATCTTCATTGATTTCTGATAGTTCTGTTTTCATTCGCCATTTTTCATCAGGACTTAAAAATGCCCCTAAAATGCGATTTTCTTCATCTAAAATCACCTGCGAATAGTGAATATGAAAACGAAAAGGGAAAATAAAATCTAAAATCAGAAAAAGTACGAAGCAAGTCAGTAAAGTCCAGAATGATTTGATAAGCACTTTTTTCCAAAAAATACGGCGTAAAAGAAACATAGACGAAATGTCAGTTTACTATGGCAATTTAAGAAAAATTTAAGACAATTTGTCTATTTTGTTTGACAAAAGGCCTGAAAATTTTGCCCAAAAGTAAGTATTTGAGAAACGGTATATGTTTTGCATTTCAAAACATCGAAAACCAAAACTTTAAATTACTATGGCTATGGACTTACTCAAATGGACTAAAAATCTCAAGCCTAAATTTCCTGCAATAATTGAAAAATTTTGGGGAAAAGTAATAGGCAAAGAAGTAAAAGAAAATGAAGAAGTAGGTTTAGTACCTTCGGTGAATATCAGCGAGGAGCAAAAGGCTTACGAGGTGTCAGTTGCTGTACCTGGCTTAGATAAAAAAGACATCAAAATAGAAGTACAAGATGGCTACTTGCGAATTTATTCTGAAAAGCAGTACCAAAACGAAGAAAGAGAAAAAAACTGGCTTCGTAGAGAGTTTGGCTACGCTTGTTTTCAGAGAATTTTTCAAATTCCTGAAAGTGCAGACCCCGATAAAGTAGAAGCCTCTCTGAAAAATGGCGTTTTGAGTATCAAAATTGCTAAAAAGAAAGGCTACGAAAGCTCAGTTAAGAAAATAGCAGTAAAATAAGTACCTAGAAAACCTATACCTAGGAAACCTATGAGGTTTGAAAAACCTCATAGGTTTTTCAAAAATAGGTTTTTCAAAATGGGTTGGGCAGATATACTTGTTTTTTTGCCGCAAACAAAGTATTTTGCAGAAGTGAAACAACAGTCATAGGTCCTACTCCGCCAGGTACAGGTGTGATGTAGCTACATTTAGGGGCAACCTCCTCAAACTTTACATCTCCTACGATTTTATAGCCTTTTGCCGAATTTTCATCGGGCAGTCGAGTGATACCTACATCTACAACTACTGCACCGTCTTTTACCATATAGGCTTCGATGAATTCAGGTTTTCCGAGTGCTACTATCAATATATCGGCTTTTTGTGTAAAGTAGCTTAAATCTTTGGTTTTACTATGGCAGAGTGTTACGGTACAGTTGCCGATAGGGGCATTGCGAGCCATTAAAATACTTATTGGTGAGCCAACAATATGGCTTCTGCCCACTACTACACAATGTTTGCTTGTGGTTTCAATTTGATAGCGTTCCAAGAGTTGCAAAATACCAAAAGGCGTAGCAGGAATATAAGCAGGTAAGTTTTTAGTCATTCTACCGATATTGATGGGGTGAAAGCCATCCACATCTTTTTCAGGAGCAATGTTTTCAATGATTTTATTTTCTGAGATATGTTTGGGCAAGGGTAATTGTACGATGAAGCCATCAATTTCGGGGTTTTGATTCATTTTTTGAATTTCAGCGAGCAGAGCCGCTTCGGAAATATCGGCTTTCAGACGTAAAAGCGTAGAATGAAAGCCTACTTCTTGGCAAGATTTTACTTTGCTTTTGACGTAGGTTTCACTTGCTCCGTCATTGCCCACAAGGATTGCCGCCAAATGGGGAATTTTCCCCCCACTCGCTTTGATTTTTTCTATTTCTTTTTTGAGTTCTGCTTTGATTTCAGCAGAAATTTTTTTGCCATCTAAAAGTATCATAGCGATTTTATTTTCTAAATTTGCAAAATTAGCAGAAAAGTAAAGGGCATTCAAAGAATGCTATTATTTTTTTCTAATTTTATGATTGTTTGATTGAGTTTTGCCAAAAATTGTTTTAATGAAAGTAATTTTCATATTCGGAGGAATGCCTCATTACCTTGCAAGGTTGTTGAATTTACTACAAGAGAAAACTAAAAATTTAGATGTATGTGTAGTTATACCGCAAAATAAAAGCCAAACGATTGGTCAGGGGGTATACGAAACTTACCAGCATTGTGCTTTTAAGATTATTTATAGCGAAGAATATTTGTTTTTAGGGCAAAAGCCATACCTGAAAAATTTACTTAGTATTTTGAAGCAAGAACAGCCACAGATTGTAGTAGTTGGCTGGCCTTTTATTTTAGGTTATTTTTTAGATGTTCCTTTGCGTTGGTGGCTGAAAAAAAACAAAGTGAAAACAATTTACCGAAGCATACCCTACCAAGTGCCACGTTATAAAGAAGCAAGTCAATTTTATGCTCAAAAAGGATTTTATGATGAAAATATGAATCTTATCAGAGCCGATACGCTCAAAAAGAAAATTAAATATTGGCTCATTACAGAAATCAATAAATGGTATTTTCGTTGGGTAGATGCTCATCTCAATTATACTACACTTGCGTATGAAATACTTACAAGCTATGGTGTGCCCAGAGAAAAAATTTTTGTAACCTACAATTCAGGTGATACCGATGAGCTTTTCAGAATAAAAAATAAACTACTTGCAGAAAATAATTTCAACGATACTGGCTCAGAGCGAGTTATTCATATCGGAAGGCTTGTCAAATGGAAAAAAGTAGATTTGCTCATAGAAGCTTTTTTTATAGTACAAAAACAAATTGCCAAAGCCGAATTGCTTATTGTAGGTGATGGTCCTGAAAAAGAATCTCTGCAAAAGCAAGCCGAGCGTTTAGGAATAGCTGATAAAGTTTTCTTTTTGGGAGCAGTTCATGATTCCGAACAGCTCGGAAAGTATTTGATGCGTTCTACAGTATACGTACTTGCAGGAGCAGGAGGGCTTTCTATCAACGATGCAATGGCTTTTGGCAAACCCGTAATTTGCTCAGTAGCCGATGGTACAGAAAAAGATTTAGTTATTGACTATCAAACAGGCTTGTACTTTAAGGAAAATGATGCCAAAGATTTGGCAGAAAAAATTTTATTTTGCTTTACAAACAAGACTCTTACAAAGCAAATGGGTAAAAATGCTGAAAGCCTTATCGAAAATAAAATCAATATTCATACCGTAGCTACAAAGTTTGTTGAATGTTTTAATGCCGTTACACAAAATCGTTATCAGCTAAAATATGAGCAGTAATATTTTTCACATCGTAGGGGCACGGCCCAATTTTATGAAATTAGCACCTCTTTACAAAAATCTTGTTTGGAAAGAAAATATCAAGCAGAAAATTATTCATACTGGGCAGCATTACGATGCGATGATGTCTGATATCTTTTTTCAACAGCTAGAAATCCCTACACCCGATTACAATCTGGGCGTTGGTTCAGGCACGCATACGCAACAAACAGCCAATGCCATGCTCGCACTAGAGCAATGCCTACTCAATGATAAACCCGAGCTAGTAGTGGTTTATGGAGATGTCAATTCTACTCTGGCGGCAACACTGGTTTGTGTAAAGATGGGCATCCGTGTAGCACACGTTGAAGCTGGCTTACGTAGTTACGACCGCCAAATGCCCGAAGAAATCAATCGTGTGCTAACCGATAGCGTTGCCGATGTACTGCTTACTCCTTCGGAAGATGCCAATCAAAATCTGTTGAAAGAAGGTATCAGTGCTGATAAAATTTTTTTGGTAGGCAATATCATGATTGATAGCCTTTGTTTGGCTCTCAAACTCATCGAAGAAAAATTGGAATATACGAAAAAAGCCCAAGAAATTTTACAAAAAATCGATTGTCAAAAGTTTATATTATCTACTGTGCATCGCCCTTCTAATGTAGATACTCCTTCTGCTTTGAAGCGGCTTTTTGAAGTTTTCAAAGAAATAGCTCAAACATATTACTTGATTCTCCCACTACATCCGCGTACGCAAAAACAGCTACAAGAACATAGCATTTTAGATAAAATTCCTGAAAAAATGTTGATAGTAGCACCTTTAAGCTATTTTGATTTTATCTGTTTGCAAAAAAATGCCTTTTGCATACTTACCGATTCTGGGGGCATACAAGAAGAGAGTACATTTTTGCAAATACCTTGCCTGACCTTACGGAAAAACACAGAACGTCCCATCACCATAGAAAAAGGCTCTAATACGCTTATCGGTGATGATTACGAATTGCTTTTCGCTAAAATTAGCGAAATAGAGCAAGGAAAATACAAAAAAGCTTTTCCTATTCCACTTTGGGACGGCAAAGCCGCCGAGCGAATCGGCCAACTTATCCCACATTTTCTGAAAAAGTAAAGATTTAAGCTTTTTACTCAAATAATTTTCAGCCAATTTGCTAAAATCTCTAAACCATATTCAGACAAAATAGCTTCGGGGTGAAATTGTACGCCAAAAATGGGTAAATAATTATGCTCCAAAGCCATTATCTCTTGGTAAGCATCGTTTGTAGAGGCAGTAACTTTCAGTACTTGGGGAAAATTCTGTAAAATAAGCGAATGGTATCGTACTACCTTGAATTTTTGTGGTAAACCTTCAAATAAAACACTTCCTTGCGTAATAATTTCCGAAATTTTTCCGTGCATAGGTTGATGAGCACAGGTGAGCACAGCTCCGAAGAATTCTCCGATGGCTTGATGCCCTAAACAAATCCCTAAAATGGGCAGTTTGTCGTGGTAAAATTCTAAAACTTTCATTAAATTTCCTGCTTGTTTCGGAGACGAAGGACCAGGAGAAAGTACAATGCCTTGGTATGGATACCTTGTGATGGCAGATAAAGCTACGTTGTTTCGGAAAACTGTACATGTAGCTCCCAAACGCCCCAAGTAGTCGTATAAATTATACGTAAAAGAATCAAAATTATCCAAAAGTAAAATATGAGGCATATCAAATAGCGTTGGCTACTGCAAAATAAAGAGGAAAACCCACAGAAATATTAAAAGGGAAAGTAAGTCCCAAAGCCATAGGAACATAGATACCAGGATCGGCATTAGGGGCGGCAAGCTTCATAGTCGCAGGCACCGCAATATACGAACCACTTGCCGCAAGCACACCAAACATAAATCGGTTTCCAACATCGTGGGTAATAAGCGAGCTGACAGCTACCGACATAATTCCATTAAAAGCAGGCAAGAAAATGGCCAGTAAGGTGAGAAAAAGCCCTTGCTTGCGAAAAGATGCAAAACGCCGAGCCGTTATCATTCCCATTTCCAAAAGAAAAATAGCTAAGAAACCTTTGAAAATATCCGTAGTAAAGGGCTTAATACCTTCGGCTTGCTTATCATCAGAAACAATACCAATAATCAGACTGCCGAAAATCATCAGAATGCTCCCATTGGAAAAGGAATGTTTGATGATTTGCCACATATTGCTACTTTGTTGGCAAGTGTCTTTTTCAAACTTCTTGATGAGCGTAACTCCAACAATAATGGCAGGAGCTTCCATAAAAGCCATTACAGCAACCATATGCCCACCAAAAGCCATTTTTTGAATTTCTAAAAAAGATACTGCCGAAACAAAAGTTACAGCACTTACCGAGCCATACGTGGCCGCTATCGCTCCTGCATCGCTTATGCTCAATTTTCTTTTCAGCAAGAAAAATGTATAAAAGGGTATAATCGCAGAAATGGAAATGCCAAGCAGTACCGAAAAAATAATTTCAGAAGTAAAATGGCTATGTACTAATTCTTGCCCCCCCTTGAAGCCAATAGAAAAAAGCAAATACAAGGATATGAACTTGCTTGATGATTGTGGAATTTCCAAGTCGCTTTTGAGCGTAGTTGCCAAAATCCCAAGCAGAAAAAATAAAATCGTGGGATTGGTCAGGTTGCTGATAAGTATATGAAAGTCCATTATTCCAAAAATTTGCCCGCAAATTAAATATTTTTTGTGGTAATTTTTTTCAAGCCAACTTTTTTCTTTTGACGAGAATATGTTTATTTGCAAGCTAATCTTAAAGTGTTGTTTTATGCAAAAAAGATTTTTACTATTTGGATTTGCTGTTTTGCTTATATTCTCTACTGCCCAAGCCCAAGAAAAAAGACGTTTTGCTTCGCTTCAAGAGGCTTTGAGTTCGGGAGGGAAACTTACAGGTAGCTTTGGACCCAGAAGTGTGAATTGGATTGAGGGTGGGGAAAAGTTTTCTTTTATAGAAGGAGCAGGAGAAATCAAGGTTTTTTCACCCAAAGAAGGCAAAGAAGAGCTTATTTTCAGTGCTTCGGGCTTGAAATTTCCTGATAAAAATCAAAATTTCAATTATAGTGCTTTTCAGTGGTCAAAAGATAGTAAATATTTGCTTTTTCAAACCAATTTTCGCCCCATTTATCGTCGTTCGGGTATTTCGGACTATTATTTTTATGATATAACGGCTAAAACACTCAAACTTGCCGTTCAAGATGCTCATTCAGCAGAACTTTCTCCTGATGGCAAAAAAATAGCTTATGAAAAAGAGGGCAATCTCTTTGTGTTTGATTTTGCTACTCAAAAAGAAACACAGCTTACTTTCGATGCTCAAGAAAATGTGTGGAATGGTCGTTTTGGTTGGGTGTATGAAGAAGAGTTTGGTTTAGCTCAGGCTTGGGAATGGTCGCCTGATAGTCGCTATATTGCTTTTTGGCAAACCGACGAACGTAACGTGCCTATTTTCCAAATGACCGATTACAGCGGACTTGCCGATACGTACGAAAAACTCCCTTATCCCAAAGTAGGCAACAACAACCCGCTTGTAAAAATAGGAATGATTGATGTAGCCAAAAATCAGCTTACTTGGGCAAAAGTAGATGTAGGCGATGGCTATATTCCACGCATTTATTGGACTTCCGTTGCAGGGCAACTCGCAGTAATGCATCTCAATCGTAAGCAAAATCATCTGAAATTATATTTTACTAGTGTACAAAATGGTCAGGTAAAGCTCATTATGGAAGAAACTTCCAAGGCGTGGATAGATGTGTTTGATTTTTTTGCAGGTATTATGCACTATGCTTTTTTTCCGAAAGGGGTGCAAGAGTTCTTTTGGATTTCTGAACGCGATGGCTTTGCTCATGTGTACCGATACGATTACAACGGAAAAATGCTTGGACAAGTTACCAAAGGCAACTGGGAAGTGGTTTTTGTGCATAACATTGATGTTAAAAATAAGAAAATTTTTTACACTTCCACAGAAAATTCTCCTCTAGAAAGACATCTGTACGAAATAGATTTTTCAGGAAAAAACAAACGCCGCCTTACGCAAGTTGCAGGAAGGCATATCATTGATTTTTCGCCAAATAGCAAATATTACTTGGATAGATACTCCAACACCACCACACCTACGCAAGTAGAACTTTGGGAAGTTGGTAAAATCCCAAAAATGCTCAAAAAAATGGTAGATAACGCCGAAGTGAGCAAATTTATTCAAGAAAATGCTTACTCGCCTCGTGAACTTACCAATTTCACTACTTCCGATGGGCAAAAAATAGATATTTATCTGGTAAAACCTTATAGCTTCAACCCTAACCAAAAATACCCTTTGGTTTTGAATATCTACGGAGGTCCTGGAGCTCAAAGTGTCTATAATGAGTTTGGTAGAGATGCTTGGGAGCAATATTTAGCCCAACAGGGCTATATTGTAGCCAGTGTCAATAACAGAGGCAGTGGGGGATATGGTTATGCTTTTGAAAAGATTGTTTATGAACAACTGGGCAAATATGAAAGCAAAGATTTTGCAGAAACAGCTCTGTTTCTTGTAAAACAGGGCTTTGTAGATGCTGGCCGTATAGCTATTCGTGGGCATAGCTACGGTGGCTATATGTCGGCTTTTACGATACTGAATTATCCTGATATTTTCAAAGTAGCCATTGTGGGGGCACCTGTTACCGATTGGCGTTTGTATGATAGCATTTATGCAGAACGTTATATGGGACTTTTGCCCGAAAATGATGCCAAATATGTGGCCTCCTCTTGTATGAACTATGTTAAAAATTTCAAAGGTAAAATGCTTTTGGTACATTCGGCAATGGACGAGAACGTGCATATAAAGCACACTTTCCAACTTGTGAAAGCTATGATTGATGCAGGTAAAGATATTGATTTGCGTATCTTTCCGCCTGGCAATCATGGGGTAGCATACAGCTGGCAGAGTCGTTTGCTTTTGTTTAGTCTTTATACCGATTATTTGGAGAAAAATTTGAAGTAAATTTCTCGTTCGTTTCGTCTAATGTTCTGATTTTTTCAAGTATTCAAAACAAAAATGTCTGCATTTCAAGTAATAGGTGGTAAATCGCTTCGGGGCGAATTGAGCGTTCAGGGAGCAAAGAACGAGGCTTTGCAAATTCTGTGTGCTATTTTGCTAACCCCCGAGCCAGTGCTTGTACATAATATTCCACAAATACGCGATGTGCTTAAACTCATAGAAATTTTGCAAGATTTAGGCGTACGTGTGGATAAAATCAATTCGCACTCGTATCGTTTTGAAGCAAGAAATATCAATTTGGAGTATTTAGAAACGCCTGCTTACATACAAAAAGCCTCTGCTTTGCGAGGCTCTATCATGATTTTAGGTCCTTTACTTGCTCGTTTTGGTAAAAGTAAAATTCCTAAACCAGGGGGCGATAAAATTGGCAGGCGTCGTTTAGATACACACTTTTTAGGCTTTCAGGAACTTGGGGCAAAGTTTAATTACAATCCTAAAACTGAATTTTACGAAATAGATGCTTCTAACTTACAAGGTAAATACATATTGCTTGACGAAGCCTCTGTAACAGGAACGGCAAATATTATTATGGCCGCTGTACTTGCCAAAGGCACTACTACGATTTACCACGCCGCTTGCGAGCCTTACATTCAGCAACTTTGTCGTATGCTTTGCCGAATGGGAGCGAAAATCTATGGTATTGGCTCCAATTTACTTACCATAGAAGGTGTAGAAAGCCTACAAGGTACAGAACATACCATTTTGCCCGATATGATTGAAGTAGGCAGTTTTATTGGACTTGCCGCTACAACTGCCTCCGAGATTACTATCAAAAATTGTGGTATAGAGCATTTAGGTTGTATTCCAAGAGTTTTTGAAAAATTGGGCATACAAATGCAGTTGAGAGGCGATGATATTTTTATTCCCGCTCAAAAACACTACCAGATCAACACTTTTATTGATGGTTCTATATTGAAAATAGATGACGCCCCTTGGCCCGGCTTTACTCCTGATTTGCTAAGTATTGTTCTTGTTACGGCTATTCAAGCTGAAGGCACTGTACTTATTCATCAAAAAATGTTTGAAAGCCGGCTTTTTTTTGTAGATAAACTCATTGATATGGGGGCTCAAATTATTCTTAATGACCCTCATCGGGCTACTGTTATAGGCATCAATCGTAAATATCCATTACGAGGCATACGTATGAGCTCTCCTGATATTCGGGCAGGAGTAGCCTTGCTTATTGCCGCTCTTTCTGCCGAAGGAGTAAGCCTTATTGAAAATAGCGAGCAGATTGATAGAGGCTACGAAAATATTGATGGCAGGCTCAATGCTATTGGTGCAGAAATTCGACGAGTTTTTTGAAAAAATTATTTTTTTTAAAAAAAATCACTTTTTTTTGATTACCTTTCGAAAACAAGTAGTATTCATCAAAAAAATCAATTAAACAAGTCTTTTTGTAATATTATCTAACTTTAAAAACTGACACTTTGCATTCCTTGAAGGTTTTTGTCAAAACAATTATAGAAACCTACTTTTTTTACTGTCTTTTTTTGGAAACTCAAAACGAAAAATCGTATGAAAAAGGCTTGTTTACCTACTTATCTTTTGAACAAAGAGGCTAAAAATACAATTTTTAGCTTGGTAGTTTTTAGAATGAAAAGAAGATTATGTCTAATTTTTGTAGTGTTTTCGTTACTACCATTTTTTAGCTTTTCACAAGTTTATGTTTCCCCTATGGGTAACGATGCCAATTCAGGAGCTGACTGTGCAAATGCCAAAGCAACTATTTCTGCCGCTATTGCGGCTGTTCCAGCCGGAGGAACGGTACATTTGTGTGCAGGTACGTATTCTATTAGTGCGAATGTTATCATCAATAAACCTGTAACTTTGCTTGGCAATGGTGGTTTTCCCAATCTCCGACCTATCTTAACTATGACGGGTGCTTGTGAAAGTATCTTGGTAGTGGCTTCGCCTAATGTTACGATTGATAACTTACATTTACAAGTAGATGGAGCAAATGGCACAAGTACCAACGGCAGACACGGCATATTTGTCGATAACCACGGCACGCCCGGAGCCTATAATAATCTACGTATTCGATATAACTTGATAGAAAATATCCATAACCCAGGCTCACAAGCAGTAGACCAGCACGCCTACGGCATTCGTCTATCGCTTAATGATATAACTGCATTTATAGCAGGGCAAAACCAAGTTACCATAGAGAACAATATTATACAAAACACAAATCCGACGGCTAATTTTTTTAGAGTAGGTATTAGAAGCATTGGAAACTATGGCACGGTAACTAACAATCAAATCCATGCAGGGGGTTGGTATGGCTTGCAGTGGGGCGATATATCAGGGAATAGCACTATTACCAATAATATAATATCAGCAATTGCACAAGCAGGCATAGAACTAAACATACCTGCCGCTAATACAACGCATAATGTTGCAAATAATACGCTCGCAGTACCCACAGCAGTTCCCGATGGTGCTTCGTTTTCAGTAATAGAAATTAAAGACAATTACAATCCTAATTCCATCATCAACATCAACAATAATACCATAAGCGGACACCCCAACGTGGGCATCTGGCTCGGGCGTTCTATGAATGTAAATATTCATAACAATGCTTTTACCCCTCGCCCTACTTCTACAAATTTTAATCATATTGTGGTAAATACAAAAAATCGGACCTTTGCTGCGGTTGCTGGTCCTGCAATGACGGTTCAAAATATATCTATTCTGAATAATAACTTTAACGGCGGTGCAACACTTGGCGGTACAGCGATTGCTTTTGCCAATCACCATAGCGGGGCAGTTCCTGCTTTCAACAATATTACGATAGGCTCGGCAGGCAACGAAAATAATTTCAATGCTACGATTGCTCGTTTTATAGCATTAGACCCATTTTATGGCCCTACTAATTCGGCGGCACTTGCTTTGCCTTTAGGCTTTTTTCCTAATCCGTATGCAGGCATATGGGTAACTGGCATACCTATTACTACAATGGCAAGCGTAAACACTAATTTCAATGCCGTCAATAATCGCTATAATGTGGGTTCGGGTTTGCAATTGCCAACAGCCATGTCTAATTCCGAACTCATTCTACTCGAAAATCGCATTCAGCACACCATAGATTACGGACCCTTAGGCTTTGTAACTGTAAAGCCCAACCACGTTTTCGTTACACAGCAATCTTTTATTGCACCTGCTTTTACCGTACAACCACGTATTCGCAGAGGCACGAATGTGATTACAGCCGATGGTTTTACGCTCAATGTAGAAGAAGGAAGCTACAACGACGATGGCTCGGCAGGTGATAGACCACTCACGGCTTTCAATATGGATTTTGTGCCCGTAGGAACTAATCCTGTGATAAGTCAGAACTGGGAACTGAATGGTACAACCAAAACGCTTAACTTACTCGGTGATTTGAGCATCAATAATCAGATGATTTTTACCGATGGTTACGTACAAACCAATGCCAATACACTTAATTTTACTCCTTCGGCAATTGACCCTGCCGCTAATCCTACTACGGTAGGAGAAAAAGACAATAGCCGTATACTTGGCAGAGCCCGAACCATACGCAATGTAGGAACTGCCGACTACGACTTTTTAGGGCTTCATCTTCCCGCAGGAGCCGATTTGGGAACCTTAGATTTATTACGTGTCTCTGATGTTGCAGGTATTCAGACCGTCGGACCTTTCACCTCTATTGCTTGTACGTGGTACATCGAACCTTCTGTAGCGAATGGCAGAAACGATGTAGAATTCCGTTGGCTACCAGCCATTAACAATGGGAAAAATTCATCAGCATTGCAAGTATGGCGAAATAATGGCACGGTTTGGGAAATTCGCAGTGTTCCGTTTATCGCTCCTGCTACAAACCCACTGATTACAAGTATTACTGTAGATGTAACGGCTTTTTCACCTTGGACAATCTCCGATATTGTCAATCCTTTGCCCGTAGAGTTTCTGAATATTCAAGCTCGCTACAACGAAAACCTTGTTCCCGAAGTTTTATGGAATACACGTAGCGAAATCAACACAGATTTTTATGAAGTAGAAAGAAGTTTTGATGCCCGAGAATTTACAAAAGTTGGTCAAGTTTCTGCTAAAAAGAAATCTGAAAATCGCTATGTATTTGAAGATAGAGGTTTGAGCGATAAAATTACAGGCAAGATTTACTACCGTATCAAGCAGATAGATAAAGACGGCAAATTTGCATATTCGCGTATTGTTTCACTTTCTTCCGAAAAATCTAATTTGCTAGTGGGCATCTATCCCAATCCTACACGTGATATTTTGTATGCAAATAGTTTGCAAGAAAACTTGGAAGTTAAAATCCAAGATGTATACGGCAAAACCTTGCGGGTAATGGAATTGAAGTTTGGTGAAAATCAAATAGATTTATCTCTCTTGCCCCAAGGGGTTTATTTGGTAGAAGTGAAAGGGACAAGTTCGCGAGAGCTGTATAAGATTGTCAGAAATTAGCAAACAAAAATTGCAAAAGTCCTCTGTAAAAGAGGACTTTTTTTATCTTTGTCAAAAAATACAGATGCTTCAAGATTTAGAATTCCTTCAAAACCATTTGCAAAAGCATTGTGAAGATTTTACGCCGCAAGCTCTGCTTTCTTGGGAAGAATTGCGAAAGTATCTTTTGTTTTTCGTGAAAAATCTTTTACAAAAAGCCCCTGAAAGGCTTTTACAAGTGGCTTATCGCTTAGATTTACCTGAAAATGAATTTTCAGAGGCTTTTGCCAAACAAGATACTGAAAAAATTGTTGAAATCATATTGCAAAGAGAATTGAAACGATTAGCGTTTCGCAAAAAATATTCTTAAAATTGCTTGTCTATGCAATCAGCTGTTGAGTTCCCCAAAGATAATTTTGAGAATCTTTCTACCAAAGACTTTGTACTCATCAAGGGTGCAAAGTTGCACAATCTTAAAAATATAGATGTAGCTATTCCTCGTAACAAGTTGGTAGTAGTAACAGGTGTTTCGGGTTCGGGCAAGTCATCTTTAGTATTTGATACGCTTTTTGCCGAAGGGCAACGAATGTATGTAGAAAGTTTGAGTGCTTATGCAAGGCAATTTTTGGCTCGTATGCAAAAGCCCGAAGTGGAATACATCAAAGGTATTTCGCCTGCTATCGCCATTGAGCAAAGAGTAAGTTCTAAAAATCCGCGTTCTACCGTAGGTACAACTACCGAAATCTACGACTATCTCAAACTACTTTATGCACGCATCGGTAGAACTTTCTCGCCTATTTCGGGCAGAGAGGTTCGTAAAGATACCGTAGATAGCGTTACAGATTACATTTTCACTTTTCCCGAAGGGCAAAAAATCGTCATTGCCAGCCCGCTGAAAAATCTTTATGACCGAACCCTCGAAACAGAGTTACAAATCCTTTTACAAAAAGGTTTTACACGAATTCTGATAAACGATGCAGTGCTGTTTATTGAGGAGTTGTTGGAGCAAAAAAGCAAAGAATTGGCTCAAAAGCGTTGGGAAAATATCTTTGTACTCATTGATAGAACCTCTGTAAAGCATCATGATGAGGAAAGCCGCTTTCGTATTGCAGATTCGGTACAAACAGCATTTTTTGAAGGAGCGGGCGAATGCTTTGTAGATTTTCTAGGTGTAGAAAAGAAAAATTTTTCTGATAAGTTTGAGCTCGACGGCATTGCTTTTGAAGAGCCTACCATTCATTTTTTCAATTTCAACAATCCTTATGGAGCTTGTAAAACTTGCGAAGGTTTTGGAAATATTTTGGGTATCAGCGAAAAGCTAGTTATTCCCAATCCCAACCTTTCGGTCTACGAAGATGCAGTAGCCCCTTGGCGAACCGAAAAAATGGGCGAATGGAAAAAAGATTTTATGCGGAAAGCAACCTTACTCTACGATTTTCCGATTCATAGAGCCTACAAAGACCTTTCCGAAGCAGAAAAAAATTTGCTTTGGCAAGGTAAAAAAGGAAAAAAAGAAAAAGATACCATCTACGGCATCAACGATTTTTTTAAGTTTTTGGAGAGCGAAAGCTATAAAATTCAATATCGTATTCTTTTGTATCGTTATCGAGGTCGTACCATTTGCCCCGAGTGTAAAGGCACACGCATACGCAAAGATGCTTCCTATGTAAAAATTGGTGGAAAATCTTTACAAGAACTTCTCCTGATGCCCATAGATGAAGTAGCAGATTTCTTCGAAAAGCTCGAACTTGATGAGTTTGAGCAAAAAATTTCAAAACGTATATTTACAGAAATTCGTAACCGATTGAATTATTTGCTAAAAGTAGGGTTGGGCTACCTGACGCTCAATAGAGCTACGGCAACGCTTTCGGGTGGAGAGTTTCAGCGAATAAAACTTGCTACTGCATTAGGCAGTGCCTTGGTTGGCTCAATGTACATTCTTGACGAACCCAGCATTGGCTTACACCCACGCGATACCCAACAACTCATTGAAGTGCTTTTACAGCTTCGCGATTTAGGCAATACTGTGGTGGTTGTAGAGCACGAAGAAGAACTAATGCAAGCGGCTGATTACATTATAGACATCGGGCCCGAAGCAGGAGCCAAAGGAGGAAATATTGTGTTTCAAGGCAATAAAAACGATTTTGATACCCAAAAATTTCCTCTATCCAAAACCATCAGATATTTAAGCGGTAAAGACCAAATTGCCATACCTACTTTTCGCCGTAAATGGGCAAATAGTATTTGGATAAAAGGAGCAAGGGAAAACAATTTGCAAGATATTGATGTACAAATTCCTCTAGGAATTTTTTGTGTGATTACGGGTGTTTCGGGTTCGGGCAAATCTACGCTTGTCAAAAAGGTTTTGATGCCTGCTCTTGCCAAACATTTTGACCTCACTTTTTCAGAAGAAAATGAGATTGGGGCTTACGATAGTTTGGAAGGAGATTTGAACTTGCTCAAAGGAGTAGAATACATTGACCAAAACCCGATTGGTAAATCTTCACGTTCCAATCCTGCTACGTATAGCAAAACCTACGATTTGATACGAGAGCTATTTGCCGACCAGCCACTTGCCAAACAGCGAGGCTACAAAGCAGGCATTTTTTCTTTTAATGTAGAAGGTGGGCGTTGCGAAGTGTGCAAAGGCGAAGGAATTGTAAAAATTGAAATGCAATTTATGGCAGATATTTTTCTGCCTTGTGAGGCTTGCAAAGGCAAACGCTTCCTGGAAAGCGTCTTGGAGGTTACTTACAAAGGAAAAAATATCACAGAAGTTTTGGATTTAACCGTTGATGAAGCCGTAGAATTTTTTGCCAAAGAACCTAAAATTGTGGAACGTCTCAAGCCTTTGCAAAAAGTAGGTTTGGGCTATGTGAAATTAGGGCAATCTTCCGATACACTTTCGGGAGGAGAGGCTCAAAGAATAAAGCTGGCTTCGTTTCTGGATAACAATTTAAGCAAACAAGGCAAGAAACTTTTTATTTTTGACGAACCTACCACAGGCTTACACTTTCACGATATACAAAAATTGCTTACAGCTTTGCAATTACTTGTAGAAAATGGTAACTCGCTACTTGTCATTGAACACAATGTAGAAATTATCAAATCTGCCGATTGGATTATAGACTTGGGTCCCGAAGGGGGTAAGCATGGCGGTACAATTTGCTTTGCAGGCACACCCGAACAGATGATAGCCATTGCTTCGCAAAATCATACCGCAAGATTTTTGGCAAAAAAATTAAAAAAATAAAAGAAAAATTTTGCAAAAAGCATTTTTATTTGTAGATTTGCAACGTAAAACAAAAGGGGGCACAAGTCCCCTTTTGTTTTTGCCTGATAAAATTTCGGATTATGAATATTGAAATCTTGAAGCAAAATATACGGCAAGCCACAGAAAGCCTCTTGGAAAAGGAGTTTTTTGTAGTAGATGTGATTATCAAAGAAATGAAAGAAAAGCTCAAAGTGAGTGTACTTTTAGATGGTGATAAAGGTGTAAATATTGAAGTTTGTGCAAAAACAAGCAGGGCATTGGGGAATATCATAGAGGAGCAGAATTGGATTGAAGGCAAGTATGTTTTGGAGGTATCTTCGCCTGGTGCCGAAAATCCGCTCAAAATGCTACGCCAACTACCCCAACATATGGGCAGAACGCTACAAATTATTACCAAAGATAATCAGAACTACGAAGGTACGCTGAAAAGTGTTGAAAATGATACTATCACACTTCAGCAAACCACAGGCAAAGGTAAAAAGGCTCAAAACGTGCTTCATCAAATTGTATGGAGTGATATTACTTCTGCCAAAGTGGTAATTTCTTTCAGATAACTTTTTTGTTTCTATTACGAATTCAAAAAATACAACAATTATGGTAAATAACAAGGAACTCACCGAATCATTTATGGAGTTTGCCAAACAAAAAGGCATTGACCGCCCTACGATGATTAGCGTTTTGGAAGAGGTTTTCAAATCAATGATTCGTAAGCAGTATGGTACAGACCAAAATTTTGAGGTGATTATCAACCCGAATGGAGATTTAGAAATTTTCCATTATCGCCAAATTGTAGCCGATAACGAACCCGAGCTTGCTCACAATCCTAACCTTATCAGCCTTACAGAAGCACGTAAAGTACAAGATGATTTTGAAATTGGTGAAGAATATGCCGAACCTATCGATATTAGCAAATTTGGCAGACGAATCGTACAAATGGGCAGGCAAACCTTGATTCAAAAAATCAAGGATTTAGAAAAAACCAATCTTTACGAAAAATACAAAGATAGTGTAGGCGAAATTTTGGTAGGCGAAGTATACCAAATTGTAGGCAAAGATATTATTGTTACTGATAATGAAGGAAACGAATTGCTGTTGCCTAAAAATCATCAAATTCCCAAAGATCGCTACCGCAAAGGCGATACCGTCAAGGCGGTTATTGAAAAAGTAGAACTTATCAATGGTACTCCTCGTATTACGCTTTCACGTACTTCAACAAAATTCCTAGAACGCTTATTCGAGCAAGAAGTTCCTGAAATTTACGAAGGGCAAATTATCATTCGTAAAGTAGTACGCGAGCCCGGCGAAAGAGCCAAAGTAGCCGTAGAAACGTATGATGATAGAATTGACCCCGTCGGAGCTTGTGTAGGTATGAAAGGCTCAAGAATTCATTCGATTGTACGTGAGTTGCATAATGAAAACATTGATGTTATCAATTACACCGATAATTTGGAGTTGTATATTCAGCGTGCTTTGAGCCCCGCCAAAATTAGCTCTATCAAAATTGAAGAAAATGGCAGAGTTTCGGTGTATCTCAAACCCGACCAAGTTTCTATGGCTATTGGTAAAAATGGTTTAAATATTAAACTGGCAAGCAAATTGGTTGGCAAAGAAATTGATATCTGGCGAGAAATTGATGAATCGGAAATGGATGAGGAAGATATTGATTTGCAAGAATTTGAAGACGAAATTGAGGCTTGGAAAATTGAAGAACTACGTAGAATAGGCTTGGATACCGCCAAAAGCGTTTTAGCAGTAGGTAGAGAAGACCTTATCAAGCGTACAGATTTAGAAGAAGAACAAGTTGATGAAATTTTGGAAATCATTAAACGTGAATTTGAAGAAGAGGAAGAAGAAAACGAATAAAACTGCTTTGCCTGTAAGGTAATGAAACCTTACAGCATATCAAACATCTAAAAATAAAACTAAAAATTTGTAGTTTGATAGAAATTCCATAGATTTGTACTTTCAAACACACAAGATCACCTTTTTCTCATCCAGCCTTTACTAAAAAGCATTATTAAGCGTCATTTACTACAAAGATTTATTATGTCAGAGGAAAAAACAATGAGATTAAGCCAAGCGGCAAGACAATTCAATGTAGCTACTGAAAAAATCGTTGAAACCCTCAAAAGCAAGGGCTTTGGTAGCAATTACAATCCCAATAGTAAATTGGGAAACAGAGAGATAGAAGTTCTAGAAAAAGAGTTTCGAGGTTCTTTTTTAGAAAAAAAAGAAGCCGAACATATCGCTTCTATGACCAAAACCCTTGAAGGAAAAATAAAAAAACAGCAACAACTTGAAAAGGAAAAAGCAAAAGAAGTTAGCTCGCTGTTTTCGGCAGAAACTACCAGCAAAAAAGAAATAGAAAGCAAAGTGCAACCTATCGATAGCGAAGACACAAATCTTAAGCCTATTCAAGAAAAAAAATCCGTAGAAGTACCGCTAACAGAAAACAAAGAACTTTCCAAAGGTGAGCCTAAAATCGGGCTTACAGTAGTGGGGAAAATAGATTTAGACGCTCATAAGAAAAACAAATCAGATAAACAAAAAGACGAGAAAAAAGATAAAAAAGAGCAGAAAAAGCAATCTGAAAACAATTTCAAAAAACAAGAAAATCAGAAAAAGCAAGAAAAAGAAAGTAAAACCAAAAAAGAAAAGCAAGAAGCACAACAAGACAAGACAATAGAACAAAAAGCTCGAAAAAAAGAAGAAACTACTATCGCCCCCATCTCCGAAAAAGTAGAACCGCAAATCGAAACCATAGAAAAAAACACTCAAGAGCCCGAAGTAGAAATAATCAAAGCAAAAGCCGATACGCTCAAAGGGCTTACAGTAGTTGATAAGATTGAATTGCCCGTAGAAAAACCTTTCAAAAAAAGCAAACCCATTGTATCTGCCGAGGAAGCTAAAGAAGAAAAGAAAAAGAAAAAGAAGCGTAAGCGTATCAAGAAAGAAAAATTAGATGCCAAAGTAGCCATACAAGAACCCAAAAAAGAACTTAAAGATAAAGACGCCAAAGATAAGTTTAAAGAAAAAGATAAGAAAAAGTTGCGTTTTGAAAAAGAAGAAGTAAGCGAAAAAGAAATCCAAGAACAAATCAAGGCTACGCTGGCTCGCATGGGTGGTGGGCAAAAGAAAAAATCTATCAAGAAAGTCCTTAAAAAAGAGCGTGAAAATCAAACAGAACTACAAGAACAAACCAACCATCTACGTGTAACAGAATTTATTTCTGCCATGGATTTAGCCAATTTGATGAACGTTTCTATCAATGAGCTAATTTCCAAGTGTATGGCTTTGGGTATGTTTGTTTCTATCAATCAACGGCTGGATGCCGAAGCTATCACTATTATTGCTGATGAATTTGGTTATACGGTTGAATTTATTTCTGCCGAAGAAGAAATAGAAGCCGCCCTGAAAGAAGAAGAAGACGCACCCGAAGACTTGCTTCCTCGCCCGCCAATTGTTACTGTTATGGGGCATGTTGACCATGGGAAAACCTCTCTTTTAGATTATATCCGTAAAACTAATATCGTTGCCAAAGAATCAGGAGGAATTACACAACACATAGGGGCATATAGTGTAACCACCAAAGACGAGCGAAAAATTACATTTCTAGATACCCCCGGACACGAAGCCTTTACGGCTATGCGTGCCAGAGGTGCCAAACTTACCGATGTGGCTATTATTGTAATTGCCGCCGACGATAACGTAATGCCGCAGACCAAAGAAGCTATCAATCATGCCCAATTGGCAGGTGTACCTATTGTGTTTGCTATCTCTAAAATAGATAAACCCACTGCCAACCCAGATAAAATTCGTGAGCAACTTGCCGCTGAAAATATTTTGGTAGAAGAATGGGGAGGTAAGTACCAGTGTCAGGAAATTTCTTCTAAAACTGGGCAAGGTATTGATGAGCTTTTAGAAAAAGTGCTCTTAGAAGCTGAAATCTTAGACCTGAAAGCCAATCCTAACAAACGAGCCTCAGGCACAGTGATTGAAGCAAGTTTGGATAAAGGTAGGGGCTATGTGTCTAATCTTCTAGTTCAGAATGGAACGCTCAAAGTAGGAGATATTATTTTGGTAGGTGCCTTGTATGGGCGTGTAAAAGCTATGACTGACCATATCGGAAAAGCCGTTAAGCAAGCAGGACCCTCCACGCCAGTACAAATCTTAGGATTGAGCGGTGCCCCACAAGCAGGAGATAAGTTCCAAGTAATGGAAAGTGAAAAAGAAGCCAAAGAAATAGCCAATAAACGTGAGCAAATTTTGCGTGAGCAAAGCATTCGTGCTACCAAACGCCTCACGCTCAGCGATATTGGCCGAAGAATTGCTCTTGGAAATTTTCAACAGCTCAATATTATCATCAAAGGCGACGTAGATGGCTCGGTAGAGGCTCTTTCCGATGCCTTGCTCAAACTTTCTACCGAAGAAATTCAGGTAAATGTTATTCATAAAGCCGTAGGGCAAATCACTGAAACCGATGTCAATCTAGCTGCTGTTTCCGATGCTGTGATTATTGGCTTTCAGGTGCGTCCATCAGCAGGAGCTAAAAAACTCGCCGAGCAAGAACAAGTAGAAATTCGCTTGTATTCTATTATTTACGATGCTATCAACGAAGTAAAAGATGCTATGGAAGGCATGCTTGCCCCTTCTATTGAAGAAGTAACCGTAGGTAACTTAGAAGTACGCGAAATTTTCCATATCAAAAAAGTGGGTACCGTTGCAGGTTGTATGGTTACTGATGGAATGATAAAACGCCAAAGCAAAATACGGGTTATTCGCGATGGTATTGTGATACATACAGGTGAGCTAGATAGCCTCAAACGATTTAAAGACGATGTTTCGGAAGTAAAAGCAGGCTACGATTGTGGTTTAAGCATCAGAGGATTTAACGATATACAAAAAGGTGATGTCATTGAAGTATTTGAACAAAGAGAAGTAAAAAGAAAGTTGTAAATGTTCGAATACAAGACTAAAAAAATATAAATTGCCCCTGTTTCTTGTTGGCTGATTTCGTTTTCTGCTATGTACGATATTTCTGTGGTTATTCCTGCATACAATGAGGCTGAATCTTTACCCGAACTCTGTGCTTGGATTCGGCGAGTTATGCAGGAAAATCATTTCTCCTATGAAATTATTATCATCGATGATGGAAGCAACGATAATACTTGGCAAGCTATTGAGCAGATAGCCCAAACCGAACCCCACCTGCAAGCTATTTCTTTCAATCGGAATTATGGAAAATCTGCCGCTTTGTATACAGGCTTTCAGCAAGCCAAAGGCAATGTAGTAATTACAATGGATGCCGATTTGCAAGACGACCCCGAAGAAATCCCCGAACTCTACCGAATGATAGTCTATGAAGGCTACGATTTGGTTTCGGGCTGGAAGCAAAAACGCCAAGACCCCCTTTCCAAAACTATTCCTACGAAACTCTATAATGCCGTTACGCGTTGGTTTTCAGGTATTCCTCTGCACGATTTCAACTGCGGACTGAAAGCCTATAAAAAACAGGTCGTAAAAAGCATCGAAGTATATGGCGAAATGCACCGCTATCTACCCGTCATCGCAAAAGCGGCAGGTTTCAAAAAAATAGGAGAGAAAAAAGTCAAACATCACCCCCGAAAATATGGGTACAGCAAGTTCGGTATTGAGCGTTTCTTGTACGGTTTTCTTGATTTACTTTCCATTAGCTTTATAACCAAATTCCGTAAACGTCCGATGCACTTTTTTGGCGGTTGGGGCGTACTTTTTTTCATTATAGGTTTCGGAATAGCTCTCTATCTCATAACTGATAAGATTATCAGCATTTACCAAAGAGAACCCTATCGCAATGTTACCGAACAACCCCTGTTTTATTTGGCTCTTGTAGCGATGATTGTAGGCGTGCAATTATTTACAGCAGGATTTATCGGTGAAATGATTATTACAAATTCTTCCAAAACCCAAGAATACATCATAAGTAAAAGGATTATTACTTCGGAAAAAGTACAGACCTGATAATGCTACAACTGTATACATACGTTTATACGCTTCAAAATAAAATTCCTTTTACCACAGCTTATGGTTCGCGTAAGCAAACAGAAAGTTTGATAGTAGTACTGAAAGATAAGCACGGAAACTGGGGAATAGGCGAAGGCGTACCTGTCAAATATTTGGGTTATACAGCCCAAGAGGCTCAAACACTTCTAGAACAATGCCGAATAACCATTGAAACTTACGATTTGCAAGACGCTTTTGCTTTTTGGGAATTTGCTAAAACTTTTTTGTATGAGTACCCTGCCGCTTTGTGTGCCTTAGATATTGCCGCTCACGACCTTCTGGCTCGTAAAGCCCAAAAGCCTCTCTACCAACTTTGGGGATTGCATTTGCATAGCCAAATGCCTCTTTCCAACTATACTTTGAGCCTTGCTGAAAAAAATGAAATGATTGCACAAATGAAAAGCGTAGATTTCCCTATCTACAAAGTAAAAATGGCTAAAGATACCGATATAAAACTTTTGAAAGATTTACGCAAGCAAACTAGTGCCATTTTGAGAGTAGATGCCAATGCCTCGTGGAGTGTAGAGCAAAGTTTGCAAAATTTTTCCTTGCTTGCAGAAACAAATATCGAATTTTTAGAACAACCCCTTCCACCTGCCGATTGGCACGGTATGAAAATTCTAAAAAAACACAAAACCTTAACTCTCATAGCCGACGAAAGCTGTCAAACCTTCGATGATGTAGAAAAGTGTAGTAAGGTTTTTGATGGTATCAATATCAAACTTACTAAATGTGGAGGCTTGACGCCTGCCCTGCAAATGATACAACAAGCACGAAAACTTAATTTGAAAGTAATGGCTGGTTGTATGACTGAAAGCTCGGTGGGCATTTCAGCAATAGCTCAACTTTTACCTCTTTTAGATTATGCAGATATAGATGGCTCTATGCTCGTTGCCAACGATTTTGCCCAAGGTGTGTATCTTGAACATGGAAAAGCTATCTTCCCAAAAATAGCAGGCATCGGAGCAACCATTAGGCAGGAATATATTTCTTTCTTTGATTTTTAGCCGCAAATTGCTTATCTTTGTTTCTAAATAAAAGTCAATGTTTGCTAAACAAACACTTGCCGAAATTTTGGTGCAAAACCCTGCCAAAGCCTACACACTATATGTTTTGGGCATTCCTTTTTATTGCCACGAAAATGAGGTTCTTGGGCAAATCTGCAAAGAAAAAAACATAAGTTTGCTTTATGTAGAAAAATTGTTGCAAGAAGATACCACATTCAAGCCAATAGAGACTCGCAAATTCAAAAATACTTCTTTAACAACGCTTATCAATTATCTAAAATATCAGCATGGTATCTTTCTACAAAAGAAAATCCCTTTTGTCAAGCATTTGATAGAGCAACTCTCAAGCAAAGATACACAAAACCAACGCCTTATCAATGATTTGCAAATTATGTTTCCCCTTTTTGCAGAAGATTTCATACTTCATACACGCGAAGAAGAAAATAATCTCTTTTACTATATCTACGCTTTACAACAAAACAATTCGCTACTGAAATACGAACTCCTGCAAAAATATTCTTTGCAGGCTTTTGCAGTAGCTCATGATACACACGACGACGAGCTGGAAGGCATTCGGGAAATCACCCAAGACTATCTTTTGCCATCTGATGCTTCGCTACTTCTCAAAATTACGTTTTGGTACTTGCAAGAACTTGAAAAACACCTCAAACAACACGCTTACATAGAAAATGAAATTCTTTTCCCCAAAGCGTTACTCCTCGAAAATGAGGTAAAAAGCAAATGGACTAAACAAAGCCAGTGGAATTGATGCAATTTTGTCAAGAAAGCCCTTCTTCTCTTATGAAACAAAAATCAAAAAAAGAGCAAGTTTTACAATAACTTTTCCGAAGAGCAGGAGGAGGCTGTGAACAGGATAAAATCTGCGTAATTTCTTTCAGGATTCTTTCTATGTCTTTTCGCAGTTCTGTTGAAAGAGCCGCTACCGAAAAAGTATGACAGAGCTTCGGATACTGTAAAATACCCCTAGGGCTTTCTATGCCATTTTGCTCTAATACATACAAATAAAACTGTACCTGAGCGATATGAGCCTGTTCTAATTTGTCCGATTTTTTCACTTCGTAAACTACTCTATTTTTTACATCATAAAAATCTATTTTTGCCGTAAGAGGTATATCCTCATACACTGCTTTTACTTCTATTTCGGTATAGGTATCGCTACGCTGAGTATACGAAGTTTCTGTTATCAATTTTCCTTCATATACAAGGTCCGAAGTTTGCTCCATATGGACACCATTGGCATGAAGCCACATTTCACAGGTGCATATGTGATACATACTGATGAGAGAGCCATTGATAACCTTTTTCATAGAATACAGTTTTCAGAAGCCTCAAACAGACTATCATCTAATCCAAATAGTTCGTCATATACTTCTTCGTATCTTGCTAAATACATAAAACCATAAATTGTGCCATCTGTATCATTTTTTTGATGATGGCTTGTATTTATTTTCTCTATATCGGCAAAAGCTATTAGTTTTCTTCGTATATTCCCTTTGCTGTCGTCAAAAATAGAAAAAACAAATTTCGAAAGAATACCTTGCAAGATTTTAAGGCTGACTTTTTGGGTAATAAAATCAGGGCTTTTATTTTCTATTAGGTTGATGTACAAGTCAAAAACTTTACTACCCTCAATTTTATCTTCCGCATTTGGCAAAATATTTGCTTCTTTCAAAAATTTTAATTCATTTTTGGAGAAAGTATCCGCTGGTACGGGCAGAGGCACAAATACTGAAATATTTTTCTGCTCAATAAGCTGAAACTTTTTGTTAGTCTCCTGAAAATTTAAGTTTGTAATATTGCTCAAGTAATCTTGGAAACCAGATGCAAACAGCTTTTCATTCCATTCATCAATATCTTTGAGAACTATTTGATAAAGCCTATCGAAGTCTTTATTATTGAGGATTTCGGCATATTCATTCCTGATTTTTTTAGTGGCTTGATAGCGTTTGTCTTTGTTGTAAAGAACTGAAGGTTCATTTACTTTGAACAAATAGAGCTCACAATCTTTTTTATTGACGTTTCGGTTGATACGTCCGGCCAATTGTTCATCACTATCAATTAAGGATTGATTTTTAAAGCCCAAATCCATATCTATATCTACACCTGCTTCTACTACTTGGGTAGTGATAAGCAATATTTTTTTCTTTCTATTTTCAGGGTTTTTCAGAAAATCAATGATGTATTTTCTTCGGTGCTCTACAATAGTTCCTGATAGTACAAATATTTCGTCAAAGAAAGTGTTTGTCTGGTTTATAACTTTATAAAACGCTGTTACTGATTTCTTGAATATAAACTCCACAATGGTATAAACACTACCTTGTAGTTTTGACTGCCCAAATTCTTTTCGAGCATACTGCTCAGATTTTTCCAAAACAATATTGGCGAGTGTTTCTAATTCTATTTCTTTTTCATTGAGCAAATCAAATTTAAAGGTTACTCTTTGGGCAAAATTGGGGTTTTGAAAATATTTTTCTTTTGAATTTGGTAGCAAATAAATAAAATCTTGCACTTCGTTTTGAATGACGTTAAGTCTATCTAATTTAGGCAAGGTCGCCGACATTAGAATGAACTTGATATTAAAAAATTTTGCAAAATTTCTGATGAAATAAATTAACTTATCCCAATGGCTTGGATTGTAGGATTGCAATTCGTCAATAACTACTATGGAATTAGCCAAGCGATGTAGTACATAATTGTTTTCTTTTTCGTGGGTTTTGAGCAGGTCAAAAAACTTGATGTGCGAAAGCAAACAAAATGGATAATTCACAAATAAATGATCCAAATAATTGAGCTTTTGATTGCCATAAACGCCGTCTTGGTCTTCTTCCTTGCTCTGAAACCCTGCTTTTGAGTGAAGTTGCACAACCTCTTCACTTTTCAATCCCATTGTCTCAATTATCGTCTTATGTGTTTGGGTGATAAGTGTAGTAAATGGGAAAACATAATATACTTTATTCAGGTTCGGATTGGCGTTCAGTAGCTCAATTGTTGTAAGCATGGCAAGATTGGTCTTTCCGCCTCCTGTGGGAGCTTCTATGTAGAAGAGATTTTTATCGCTATGAGCACGAACATTTCTGATAACCTCGAATGCCATTTCTTTCCGAAGGATATTCAAGTTTTCTGCGTTAATTTCTTTTGGATTTTTCAGTTCTGCATATTTATCTAATTCTTGGTATATCTGCTTATTAAAATTGATTTTTTGTTGAGCTTCGTCTAAAAAATCATTTTCTGTAATATGCTGATAGATTTTTTCTACTCTTTCTCTGTTTAATATCCCAAAATCTTCCAATCTGATGTCTGCCATGTATTCGTTTGATGCCAAATAGTCGGAAGCAGTAAGCAGCGAAAAAGCTAAACGAATAAGTATGTAAAACGAAAATTTTTCAGTTAGCTTGCTAAATTTTTCGAACTGATATTCAAGGTTAATTCTTTTGAGTTTAGGATTGGTGGCAAAAAGCGTAGTAGATATTTTTTCATCTACTTCAAATTGATATTGCTTGATGTATTGCTTCAAGTAAGGGATTTCATTTTCTGAAAAGCAAAATTTTTTGACTAAATCTTTTTTGTTTTGAAGACTACTTGCATGGTGTTTGAAAATTACATAAGAAAAACCTAATACATAAACGATGAGTTGTCCGTGCTCTTTTGGAGAAAAGCAACTGACAATTTCTTGAATATGCTTTACAATATACAAATAAGCCCCCAAAGCCGAGTGATGCGTACTCAATGGGCTATCGGGTTTTTCTCTTCCCTTGAAAAGAGGATTGTTCATCTTTTCGGGGTGAGCCTGAAAGTTTTCATTTACCTTGCCGTAATCGTGAAATAGGATAGTATTGACAAATAGTTTTTTTACATAGTTGAGAGTTTCATTTGTGGGTTTTACATCGTTGAATAAATCAAGAATTAGTTTGTCGATTATCTCATCTAAAAGATGCACCTTGCATAAGGTGATAAACTTCTCTTGTACGAGTGAGATATGCTTGATGAGCGTTTCAGCGTCTTTTTGTTTGCTTACGTGTGCATAATAGCTATGGGCATTGATGAGTAAATTATCTAGGGCAGGAGTTTCATCAACAAGTTGCTTGAATGTTTTAATGGAGTTGGACATAATAGTTTTTACCTTTAATTAGGTATAGCCCTTCGAAATAAGTATCTGGTTTTAGCTTAAAAGTGGTAAAAGCGAAGTCCCCTAATTGATACTGCTTGAATTTATCATCAAAGCCCAATGGCAAGCGTTCAAAATACGTATAGTAAGCCTCTTCTTTATCAAAGTTCAGAAAGTCAAACATTGTGTCTTCTTTTTGATCTTTGAGGGGTTGGTTGGTTTTGCGTATCAGTGTTTTAACAACGAAACTGCTTTCAGCTTTTTCTACTTGCTCAAATTCTTCGTATTCCTGAAAGCCATTTTCCCAACTCTCCCACCAAGCATAGAATTCATTCTTTCCGAAATAAGGCAGAAACTCTGCCTTGCCCTCTTTTAGGTATTTATACAACTTGCTATGATACTCATTTTCCAACTCAAGGAGCAAATAAACCCTATATGAGGGTTTGATTAGTGTGGCTTCTTCTGTCAGAAAATTTGCATGTTCGTTGGCATAGCCTATGGTGTTGCTGTATTTGATGATGGTTTTCTGAAAATTGCCCTTCTCGTGGTTAAGTGGCTCAATACCAACTTTTAATTCTTTGAGTTTGTTCATATAATCAGGGTCTTTGTCGAGCTCTTTGTAGCCTTCTAAACCAATGATAGCTCCCAAAATGCCGAGCAGGGCTGGTTTATGGAGCATATTGTAAGATAAATTAATCGTATTGTTGGCATCTGGCTTTCTAAAAAAGCCAAAATCAGCTTTGAGGTCTATAGAAATGAGTTTTTGCATTTTGAAAGTAATTTTTTACTTATTTACAGCACATTCAAACTCCTTTCAAAAAATAAGGGGAACTTTGAAAATGGTATTTATAGTTCAAACTCTACTGCTCCTTCTGGGGCATGGATAACGGCAGTAATGTCCTTGTTGTAGTACAGCTCAATCTTTTCAATTTCAGATTTGATGGGGTCTTTTGCCAACAAGTCTTTTATTTTTTGCAGATCTATTTCACGATTTTCGTTGATGCTCACTAAGTCTACAAAAGAAGGCAATACGGCTTTTGAGCCTTCTTTGAGTTGTACCCAAAGCAAGAGTTCGTTTTCTGTACCTATTTTGGCCGAAGAATCGTAATATGTTACTCCTTTGCAGAGAGCTTCTTTCAACTTTTTGATATCTTCAAGCAATAAACCATCACTTTGAACTCTTTGGGCATCGTCAGCAATATTTTGAGGGTTTACGGAAAAATGGTGTACATAGTGCCCTTCTTGCAATTTAGATTGTGTGCCGAGGGTGGTCATTGTGTTTTCTGTATTATCATTTCCTGAATTTCTGAAAGGCGACATTATTTGTTCTGTGTAAATTACATTTTCAGCAAATCGGTTTATACCGTGAGATATTTGGCAAGTGCCGTGAATAGATATGTTGGTCTTGCCCGCATAAGTACCGCCAAATACTCGAACATCTATGCAAGAAAGAATATTTTTCAATACATTAAACCTGAGTTTATCTTTATCTTGATTATCTTTCCCAAAATAAAATTCATACGTTTCATCAAGGGTACGTGGCAACATTTTGTCATCGAGCGATTTAAAATAAAACACCTTTTCAGATAAAGCATTTTTCCAATAGTTTCTTACTGCCCATTTCAAAGCCTTGTCAGTAGCATACACTACTCCATTGGGCAAGGTACGTGGCTGATGAGAAAAGTCAGCATTGTAATTGGAATTGATGGACTTGATGATGACGCAGCCAAAAACGCGATTTTTGAATGAATTGCTCATATTTTTTATTTATTTAAGTTGCTACTTCTTGGGGTTGTGGGTTATTCTTTTTAGGAAATAATTGGTTGTTGCTAAAAACACCTGCCAAAAGTTCGGGTAATACCTTTTTCAAATTGGCATTAGTTTGGTAGGTAAGCACAAAAGCCGCCGCCTTTTCAAATCTAGCCGAATAGGTTTCGTGCTTGTATCGGGCAAAGTCATTGGCGATAGCTTTTTTCAGCCCTTCACAACTGACTTGTTGCAGATAGGGTTCTAAGCGTTGATAGCTTTTATCAGCCGATTTGCTTTTTTCCAAGATGTAGTAAATCACTTGTCCTGCCGCAAAAGCAAATTCCTCTAAACTGGCTTGCGAAACATCGGCTTGGCCTTCAGCTAAGGCTTCCATAAACTCTCGGTACTCTTTTAATTTACTTGCCATTGTTTTATGGTTTGTTTTCAGATTAAAGTCAAATTTTTCGTAGAGACTAAACCAGATGTTTAGTTTTTTGCGAATATTTGAACGCTCAGTATGCTCGTTATCTTTTATCTTATCAAGTCTTATATCTTCCAGAATGGAAGTCTGCATTATATCGTGAAACATTTCAGCACTTACTGCCTGCCTTTTTGATTTGTAGATATAATCGTAAAAGGCTTGCCTGTATTTCAAGATAAGCAAATAGTTTCTTGCTGATTTGCAGTAATTTTCATTTATATCATCAAAATATTTGTATATCCAGTCTCCTTCTTTTTTTTTCACGATGAGGTTGTTATTAAAAATCACGTGAAGTATTTGTTCTTGAAAGCTGAAAACATTGCTAATGGTAAACTGATAACCTGTATCAAAAAGACCTTCAATTTCCCAGTATCTTCCCTGATTATCTCTCAGCTCGTATTCAAACTTTGTAACAAAATCAAAGTCTTTGAAAACCAAGCCATTCATGGTTTTTGTATAAAAAAGCAGATAGTAATTTGCAAAATCATCTTTATGTTTTTCCCAAAGATGTTCTATTATTTCCTTGTAACTCGCTTTGAGTTTACTATCTTTAAAGAAACTGATAACATTTTTTTGTAATTCTTCTTTGAAAATGAAAATAATTAAAGGTTTCGGCAATGCGTTTCTTGCTAACATTTGCTCAAATTCGTGTAAATACATGGCATCTTTGTCTGAAATCCTTCCTGTGATATCAAAAGTAGCTGTTCTGTGAAGCAGAAAAGGCATTTTGCTGTTATAGGTATTAAAAAAGTTACTCGTTCCGTAGATATTGCCCTCTTCATCAGGTTTGGTATTATGTTTATTCGTATTAAAGAGTTTATCAGCCAGATATTTTTGATGTACTTTTTTGTATTTTTCTAATGGTTCGTCAAGGTAAAAGATGATATAATCTTTATCTTCTAGTGGTTTATATCTTTCTTTTTCTTGCTCTAATTCTGTAATTTTTTGCTTTAAAGCTTCTTTTAGGTTCTTATTACTTTCATTTTTTTGTTGTTCTTTAAGTGCCTCTATCTCAGCATCGATTTTTTGAGTTTCTTCTGAAAATTTAGAGAAAATATTTTTCAAGATATGCTCAAATTGTCTTTGTGTGAAAAATGCCTCAAATACTTTGTATCTTTCTTTTTCTTGGGGAGTAGCTAATAGTTCTAAGGACTTACTAAAATAATCACTAAATAGCTCCGTAATTTGCTCTTTATTATTTTTTTGTTTTTCAGCAAATTTTTTACCTCCTTCCAGATGCTCTCGTCTGAAAGCTACACAGAAAGGGGAGCAAGAGTGTATAGCTTTGGCACCCGAATCAAGACATTTGTTCGTATTAATACACCAAGCATTTGCACTTAAAAACTTACATTTTTTAATAAACTCACTTTCAGCCTGCTTTTTATTTTTAGTATAACGCTCATACAAGATATTATCTGTATCAAGCCTGATGGTACCATTTTCTTCCGATAGCCTTAAAATTATGTGCAATCCTTCTTTGGGCTCTGTATTCATTTCTTTAAATTCTTCATCGAGACTTTTTGTAAATTGTACGATTTCTTTTATCATACCTTCGCAATTTTAGGATAAAATTATGTCAGATTTTTTCCAAATTTTGTCAAAACGTAAATTTTTTTATTTCATTTCGCAGAAAGTTTTTCAGTCCATCATCTTCTATTACTTTGATTTCACCGGGCAGGCTGATAATAAACCTTCCGACGCCTTTGTAGCTTCTGACAAAGCCTCTGAAAAAGTAGGTATTTTGTTCTTTTTTCAGGGCGGGTGCTGTCAGCGGAAATTCCTCACGCAAGAGCAAATATGCCTTTTCCGATAGCTCTAAAACGATGAAAAATTCTTCTTTATCACTAAAACCAAAGGCATCGGTAGGGTACAATTTACCTTGGTAGCTACGAGGCTGGTCAGTTATTTCTACTGCACCAATTCTTTGAATATTAAAATTTCTAACTTCTTGTTTTTTCAGTTCGTAAGCTCGTATTTGCATAAAATTGTGTGTAAAGCAAATTGGCTCTACAAGTCTATCTTTTACGGTTTGGCTTGCAATAGAATGATACTTTTTGAGAACGACTTGCTTTTTTTGCTCAATGGCTTGCGATAGTTTCTGTATTATTCCTTCTCTGACATTCTGAAAAAAGTTTTCGGCTATATTTTTCAGTTCCGATTCGTAGAAAATCTTGCTCAAAATACTTTGTTTCAGAGGCGAACTGGGCAAAGTAAGAAGCAAATCTTTGAGCAATAGCGTTTCTTCCATAGAAAAACCATAAGTAAGCGAAATAGGTACTCGTTTGGAAATCAGCTTATAGCGTTTGATTTTCTTGTCTTTTTCAATCGGGAAACCCAAGCTGGGCAAATCTTCGTCTAAATATCTGCGAATGGTACGGGCATTGATACCTGTTCTCTTGCTTAGCTCTTCAATTGTATAGGCTTGTGCATCTTCTAAAACGTATCGCAAAACTCTAAAAATGCTTACAAGCTTGTTTTCCTCTTTGTATTTGGGCATGTTTTTGCGAATAGTTACTTATGTTTAATCAAATAATGAAACGTTCAGGGTTTTAAAGTTGAAATTTTTGAATATTTTTTGACAGCCGACACAAAATCTAAAATCCCTTTCTCAACCATCAATCACATCACACATTCCAAATCCTTGGGCGTTTTCGTTGCCAAAACCGGCCGCAAGCCCTACTTCCAATAGCTCCCTAGGGGCTTGAAGTGTGAAATCAAACAAATAACCTTTCACTCGAATAGGATTAGAAGTATTTTGTTTTATAGTAATGAGTTTGCTTCTGACGCTCTTTTCGTTCGCTTCCAAACTAAAAGGATAGTTCTGCCACGCAGGAGGTATTTCTTTTCGGCTGGCTTTGTATTTTTCCAATAAATTGTTGATAAATAATTCCTTAAAACCATTATCCAAAGGGCTTAAATATTTTTTCTTAGCTTGTTGGTTTTTTTGAGCAATTACCAAAGGAGAAAGTGTTTGTAAAGTTACTTTTTCTTTATTGAGGCGTATGGGGGCGGTTTCTATGCGTTCTACACGAAAATCTAATTGTACTTCTTGCGTCCCGATGCTACCTTGTTGGTTTTCAAACAAACCCGCCACAAATTTCTCAGCGGCTTTATCTACATAAAAACTAACAAATAAAGCAATCTGATGACTTTGCAACAAAAAGCCCACATCTTTTACAACTTTATACTGCGGAATGAGTAAATTGGAAAAACAAAAAAACTTAAAACTTTTCTGATTGCTCTCATAGCCGTCCTGATGCAAAAAATAAGCATACTCTTCATCGGCTTTCCTGATAATTTTGTAAATCCAACTCGAAAGCTCGTATTGGTAATTGAAGGGCAAAATAGGATTCCGATGAGTATTTACGGCAAATATCAACTTAAAACGCATATATTCAAGTTTTACAAGACCAAATTAATAATTTGGTCTTAATTTTGCAAATTCTTTATAGTATAATTTTTTCCGTTACTATGAAAAAAACTTATTATCTATTCAATGCAGGTAAATTGAGCCGAAAAGATAACACGCTTAAATTTACACCCATAGACGAAGAAGGCAAAGAAGCTCAACCCAAGTATTTGCCTATTGAAGATGTCGATAATCTCTATGTTTTTGGCAGTTTAGAGGTAAATAGTGCTTTGCTGAATTTTTTGGGCAAAAACAATATCAACCTCCATTTCTTTGATTATTACGAGCATTATACAGGCTCTTTTGTAGCCAAAGATTACCTACTATCCGGAAAAGTCCAAATTCTGCAAACACAAGCCTATTTGCTTACTGAAAAACGACTCTACATTGCTCGAAAAATACTTGAAGGTGCTTCTGCCAACCTCCTGAAAAATCTGCAATATTACAACAATCGTCGCAAAGATTGCCAAAAACAAATTCATCAAATTGAACAATGGATAGATGATTTAAAAAACAATACTTCTTACTGTATCAAACAAATGATGGCTATCGAAGGAAATATCAGGCAGGTGTACTACACTGCTTTTGAAACCATTATCAATGATTTTACTATGGAGCGGCGTTCCAAACAGCCTCCTCACAACGAAATCAATGCCTTGATTTCTTTCGGTAATATGATGTGTTATACTCTTTGCCTCGACCAAATCTATCATACACAACTCAACCCTACTATTAGCTTTTTGCACGAACCCGGCGAAAGACGATACGCATTAGCACTCGATTTAGCCGAAATCTTCAAACCTATATTAGTGGATAGGATTATTTTTGCTCTTCTGAATAAAAAACAAATTCAACAAAAAGATTTTGACAAAAACTTAAATTATTGCATTTTGAAAGAAAGTGCTAAAAAAACTTTTGTAAAAGCCTGGGACGAAAAGCTCAAAGAAACTATACATCATCGTTCTTTGAACAAAAGTGTAAGCTATAAATATTTGGTGCGGCTTGAATGTTATAAACTTATCAAGCATATCCTAGAAATACAACAATATCAACCTTTTAAAATCTGGTGGTAAAAAAAACAATCTTGGTATGTATGTTATTTTAGTGTACGATTGTGCCGAGCAGAGAGTAGGCAAGATGCTCAAGCTATGCAGGCAGTATCTGCATTGGATACAAAATTCAGTATTTGAAGGGGAGATCAGCGAGGTCAAACTCATGGAACTTCTTGGCAAGGCTTCCCGAATTATCGATACAGACAAAGACAGTGTTATTGTCTTCAAAAGCCGTGACCAAAAATGGTTAGATAAGCAAATTATTGGTAAAGAAAAAAACAGTACCGATAATTTATTGTAAGCTATTTGAATGCAAAAAGCACTAATTTTCAGACTTTTACAAAAACAAAAGTCGTCTAACTTCTTATAAAGTACATCTTGCTAATTTACTATACGGAGATTTGACCTTCTGAAACAGGTTTAAGTATCTGATTATCAGATTGTCGTCGATATTCAGAGAAAATTTTATTATTGAGGGTTGACGATTTTTTTTGCAAAAAAAATCCAAAAAGTTTTGGAATAGATTTCTCTATGTGTTAATTTTGTTGTAAATTTAACGGATTTTAATCGCACCATCGTGGAATTGAAATTGTTAAACGATGAAAAGCCTTATAAATACTATGATGAATTTTAATCGCACCATCGTGGAATTGAAATGCACTTTTTTGTGTTAAAAAGCCCTCCGATTATTCCG
>CALLAC010000001.1 GCA_938002655.1 uncultured Cytophagales bacterium | reverse complement strand
TTTGGCTTCTTTATACAATGCTTCGGCTTCACTATAACGACCTTGAGATTTGTATAAAGCGGCTAAATTATTACAATCAGTAGCATAATCGGGGTGATCTTTTCCGAGTACTTTTTCATCAATCGCTTTGGCTTCTTTATGCAATGCTTCGGCTTCAACATAACGACCTTGGGCTCTGTATAATTCTGCCAAATTATTGCAAGATTGAGCATAATACGGGTGTTCTTTTCCGAGTACTTTTTCATCAATCGCTTTGGCTTCTTTATACAATGCTTCGGCTTCACTATAACGACCTTGGGAGTAGTATAACCCCGCCAAATTATTGCAATCAGTAGCATAATCCGGGTGTTCTTTGCCCAGTACTTTTTCTCTTATCGCTTTGGCTTCTTTATACAAAGCTTCGGCTTCAACATAACGACCTTGGGCTCTGTATAATTCTGCTAAATTATTGCAAGATGTTGCATAAGAAGGGTGTTCTTTGCCAAATTCTTTTGCGGCTTGCTGTCTTGCCTTTTCAAAAATAGTAATGGCTTCTGTGTACCTGCCTGCTTGGTATAAAGACATACCTTGCTCGTTTAGCTCTTTCCAAGATTGGGCAAGAGCAAATTGGCTCAAAAAGAAAAACGAAAAAAACAAATAACTCTTCATAAAAAGGAAAATTTTAGAGCAATCTATCAATTTATTTGCAATTTTTCAATAGTTGTTTTTGAAAAATTTTCCTAATCATCTTCTTTTCATCACAATCCATGAGCCACCCAACCTATAAGGTTTCCAAAAACCTTATAGGTTCGAACCTACCCATAATGTGTTTTTTTATTTTTTTGCTTTGCTTCTTTACGTAAGGCTTCTGCTTCTTTAATACGCCCTTGCTTTTCGTATAAATCAGCTAAATTATTGCAAGATGTTGCATAATCGGGGTGCAGTTATTCACGAAATTATAGACAAAACGTGCTAAATTTAGAGAAATTTGTTGACGGTTCGTTCGATAGCAGGCAGATATGCCTTTCCAAACAAGTTCAAGTGTACAAGTAAAGGATATAAATTGTATAAACTTACTCGCTCTGCAAAATCCTTTTCAAGTGGAAAATGATAGGTATATGCCTCGTAAAAGTCTCTGTCAAAACCTCCGAAAAGCATTGTAAAAGCTATTTCTGCTTCACGCAATCCGTAATAAATGGCAGGGTCTATGAGTACAGCGAAGCCTTTGTTGTGTGTGATGATGTTTCCACTCCACAAATCGCCATGTAATAAAGCAGGTTTTTCTTGAGGCAATATTTGTGGCAATTTTTCGTAAAGTTTTTCCAACTGTTCTAATAAGCTCTTTTGTACCAATCCGTTGTAAAAGGCTAAACCAGCTTGCACTTTCAACCTTTTTTCTATAAAAAACTGCACACCATCATACATCGGATCATTACTTTGTCGTAAAGTGCCTATGTAGTTATCGTATTCTAATCCAAAAAAATCTTGGCTATGCCGATGCAATCGAGCCAGATTTTTTCCTAGATCTTCCCAGAAGGTCTTCTTCGGATAACCCTCTAAATACTCCAAAAGTAAGTAGTTTTTACCTCTCTGCCTACCTGTACCTATTATTTGAGGCGTAGGAATTCCGCAAGATGCAAGCGTTTGTAAACCTTTGATTTCTACTGTAAATGTATCTTCTGCACTATTTTCATTCCATTTGATAAAAAACACACCTGCCTTTGTAGCAACTTTCGCCGCATTGTTGATACACCCTCCCGAAACAGCTTGAAAATGCTCTATTTCAGGAACTTTTCCCAAACTTTCTAAAAAAACTACCTCTAAAAAATCAGCAGGCTCAAATCCAAACATGTTTTTTTCCTTAAAGTAAAAACTTCAAAAATAACCTTTTTTACAGAAAAAAGTTTGCATTTCAGCAAAATTCATTATCTGAAAAAACTATATTGCAGGCCTGAAAATTACAAAATATTTTACAAATGTGTGGCATTACAGGTATATTAGCTTTCAATGAAGTGGGGCGTTTTTCAATGATAAATCTACAAAAAGCTACCGATGTACTTGCTCAAAGAGGTCCTGATTGGGGCGATACATATCTTTCGTTCTGGGCTGGATTAGGGCATCGCAGACTTGCCATCATTGATACCTCTCCCACAGGCAACCAACCCATTTCCGACCATACAGGTAGATATACCATCGTTTTCAATGGCGAAATCTACAATTACAAACAACTCCGCAAGCACCTTGTTGAAAAAGGCATCCCTTTCCGCACTCATAGCGATACCGAAGTACTTTTGTATGCCTACATTACTTGGGGAACTTATGCTTTGGAACTTCTGCACGGCTTTTTTGCCTTTGCTATTTATGATAAAAGCGAAAATTCGCTTTTTTTGGCTCGCGACCGCTATGGCGTTAAGCCTTTACTGTATTACATTGATGAAGACCGATTTCTTTTCGCTTCTGAAATGAAATCTATCATTCAATACGGCATAGAGAAAAAATTAAATTTATTGGCTTTGCGACATTATTTGCATCTCAATTATATTCCTGCACCAAATACGATTTTTGAAAATATCTATAAACTACTGCCTGCTCATTATGCTAAAATTCAGCATGGAAAAATAAAAATAGATGCTTACTACCAAATTCCCAAGCATTACACCGAACACCCCTCACAGCTATCTTATGAGGAACAAAAAATCCGCCTGAAAGACTTGATGCAAGCCTCTATTCGTAAACGTTTGGTGGCAGATGTACCTGTGGGAGCATTTTTGAGCGGTGGGATAGATTCTTCGGTGGCAGTGGCACTTGCCTCGCAAGAAATAGAAAACTTGCAAACTTTTTCTATCGGCTATTACGAAAACAAATTTTTTGATGAAACGCACTACGCCGAAATTGTTGCCAAACACTTTCGTACCAAACACACTACTTTCAAACTTTCTAACAAAGATTTGCTAAGCAATTTGGAAGATATGCTCAACTACCTTGATGAGCCATTTGCCGATTCTTCGGCTTTGCCTGTATTTATTTTGAGCAAATTTGTCAAGCAATTCGTAAAAGTAGCAATTTCAGGAGATGGAGCCGATGAAATGTGGGGCGGCTACAACAAACACTTTGCCGAATATCAGATAAGAAAAGGCGGTATTTTGGCTAATTTGATACAAATACTTTTGCCTCTTTGGAAAAATTTGCCACAATCAAGAAATCATTTCTGGAGCAATAAATTCAGACAACTGGCTCGCTTTGCAGAAGGAGCAAATCTTTCGCCCCAAGAACGTTATTGGTTTTGGGCTGGCTTTTGTAAAAATAACGACGTAGAGCAACTTTTACACCCCACTCTACGCTCACAAGCAAAAACAGAATATCAAAACGATAAAGAACGAATTCTACAGCACTTGCAAAAAAAGGATATAGAAGGTTTGAATGAAGTTTTCTATACAGATATGCACCTTGTTTTGGCAGATGATATGCTCGTAAAAGTAGATCTAATGTCAATGGCAAATAGCTTAGAAGTACGAGAGCCTTTTTTAGACCACGAACTTGTAAATTTTTTATTTTCTTTGCCCGTAAGCTCAAAAATAGATAAAGCTATTCGTAAAAAGTTGTTGCAAGATACTTTTAGAGATATTTTGCCCCCTGAAATTTACAAACGCCCCAAACACGGCTTTGAAGTTCCTCTACTGGATTGGCTTCGTACCGATTTGCGTTCTCTCATCGAAAACGACCTTCTGCAAGATAGATTTGTAGAAGAACAAGGCATTTTTAATGTGCAAGAAGTAAAAAGATTGAAGAAACAGCTTTTCTCTAAAAATCCACAAGATAGCCACGCACGCATTTGGGGACTTTTAGTATTTCAGCATTGGTGGAAAAGATTTCAAAATAAAAACCTATTATGAGGTTTTGAAAAACTATCCTTTTTTCAACCATTCACAAGCCTCTTGGCTTTCGCTGAAAACTCTAAAAAAACGCTTGTATAAATGTATCTGCTTGGAAAGTTTGAGGCACAGATTATCCAAAGAAACTTTTTGAACAACATTTGTGCTAATCAGAAAAGCCACTTTACGCAAGCCTAATTGAATGGCCACAGGCAACCAATGGCACACAATCCAATCGTTAGAACTTACCCAAGAAGTCTGACAGCAAGATACATCAACAAACAAATTCCCCGTTTTTTGCAAACGCATAAACCCCAACACTTCATTCAAGCCCTTACGGATTTGTTCGGGCAAAACTTTCTCTTTCCAAATAATCTTGGTACAATTCTCTTCCAATTCTACGGCATAGCCTTCACTTTCATAATGCCTCACTTGCTCCAACATAAAAACATATTTTTATAGAAAACTTGCAAAACTAAAAAATTGTTCACATTTTTTCAAATAAACGTAAGTTTTACAAAAAACGTCTAAAAGTTTAGCATCAAAACTAAAATCTTTGAAGATTGAAAGTTCAAAAAATACTTTCCCTTCTTTTATTTTGTTTCTTCATTTCTATTTTTTCTACCTCGTAGCTCTAATTTAATTGCTTTTACTTCTAATTTCTCTTTTGAACATCTCTTTAAAGAAGAATCTACGCAGTTTCCAAGTCGGAACGCAGATGTGCCCCTTAATAAGGAAAATTTTGTCGTTGCCTTGGGTTTTGCCCCAAGCAGAAATATTATCTAGATAATCGGTAGTAGGGCGAAGCCAACAGACTTGTAAACCTACTCCATAGCCATTCTTTAAAAGAAAAATAGTACCGAAGCTTGTAGGAAAAATAGCGGCAATGTTTCCGTAAATTTCTCCTGTAGAACGAGTAATAGGCAAATTTTGTAGTTTTTCGCCATTCTCGTTTTTAGGCATATAACGCATCAGCCCTACGCCTTGCGAAATATAAGCTATCCAATACTTTTTTCGGATAAAATTATATTGCAAATCAGCCTGAAAAGTAAAAATAGAAGAACGAAAAAATAAATTCGGACGGCTGTTTTCATCAAACTCATAAGCATAGTTCTGCCCTTTTACCGAACCAATACCAATATTGAGATGAGCATTCCAACGCTTTTTTTTGGCAAATTTTAATCCTAGATGCAAAGCCGAACTAAACAATTCATATCGCTGAGCCAAATCACCTTTGTAAGCATTTCCACTTACTCCTATTTCCCAAAGCTGTACAAGGCGATACCGATGGAAAGTATCTACCGCAAGAATCTCCAAGCTATCCTGAGCAAAAGCCGAAACAAAACTTGCCATTGAAAGGAATACTATCAAAAAATTTTTCATACCTGTTATTTTTATAAGTAAAATTACAGAAATTTCTTTTTTTTCAAAAACTTAAAAATCAGTTTTTTAAAAAATGTAAACTCTTTTTATCTAAAAATACACAAGTAAGTTTTAGATTTTTTTCAAAATTTTATTGCAGTATTTAAGTTTTTTAGCTACTTTAAGGTGCAAAAAAAGAACACTAAGTTATTATGGAAGGAATTAGCTTTATCATAGATTCAAGAGGTAGAAAAATTGCAGCACAGATAGATATTATCAAACATGCTGATATTTGGGAAGAGTTTTATTCGCAATGGTACTTGAATAAATGGTGGAGAAACCTTGAAAAAGCTTGGCAAATAGCTTTCAAAGAAGCAATTCGTATGGATATTGATGACGAACCTACCCTAGAACAACTGAAAGAAATTTCAGAACTAAAATTTTTTGTTTGTAAAGACTACCGCATTGATAGCCTCGAACCATTAGAAGCCCTGCCTCATTTAGAAACTCTTGTAATTGCCGAAACAGAAGTCTCCGATTTAGAACTTGTAAAGCAATTTGAAAACCTTACCCATTTAGATTTGATGAAAACTCCTGTACGGAGCTTAGAGCCTTTGCGTTACATGCGTAGATTAGAAGAAATTTATTTCCATGATACTTCGGTCAATTCCTTAGAACCACTTTCACACCTTTTCGGATTGCACACGCTTGCTTTCGGTAAAACCAAAGTGAAAGACCTTACGCCCCTGCAAAACCTACGCCGTTTGGAGAAAATCTTTGCCGCCGAATGTTTGGTAGAAGACCTCTCTCCTATTGCGGGACTTGAAAAAATGCAATACCTCAATTTGCAAAAAACGCGTATCAAATCTATCGAACCTTTGAAAAAATTCAAATATTTAGAAGAATTATACATTCAGCATACAGCAGTAGAAAGTATCGAACCTCTGCGGGCTATGTATCGTTTGGAAAGCCTGGGCATCAGTCATACCAAAGTGCGAACACTTGAACCTATTATGCCTTTGCGTGCCTTGCGTAATTTGTACTGCTACAACACACAAATACCCCAAGAAGAAATTGATGAATTCAAAAGAACACACCCCAAATGTAAGGTAGTACAAGAAGACTTTTAAGCACAATTTATCTGCTTGCAAGCAAAACTCTAAACTTTGCAAAAGCTCATGCACAGGTGCAAGTTTTGAAGGAATGGTATCCAATTATATCCATTCCTTTTCTATGAGTTCATCTACCTTTGCAGGAGTAAGATTTTCGTAATATTTGTAGATACCATCTTCGGATTTGAGTTTTACCTGCAAACAAGGAGCACCACCGCAAGCGGCAAGACACTCCACAGCCTTGATAGTAAATTTTCCATCAGGAGTTGTTTCGTTCAGGCCTATGCCTAAGCGTTTTTGTAAATGCTCAAAAATTTCTTCTGCTCCACAAATCATACAAGGTCCTGTACGGCATATTTCCAACACGTATTTGCCCACAGGTTGCAGATGAAACATTGTATAAAATGTAGCCACTTCATACACCTCTATTGGCTGAATTTTCAGGATTTCGGCAACATAATCCATTACATTGACACTAATCCAGCCAAACTCGGTTTGGGCAATGTGCAAGATAGGCAATATAGCCGATTTTTGCTTTCCTTCGGGATAACGCTTGATAATCTCCTGAATTTGCTTCATTCGCTCCTCTGAAAACTGAGGGTTCTGATGATAGCTTCTATCGGTATTGAAGGTAGGATGTCCCATAGTTGAGTATTAAAAGTTTAGTAAATGCTACACTAGCATTCGCATAGGTTCTTCTAAATTGGCTTTAAGTGTTTTCAGAAACTCTGCTCCTGTTGCTCCATCTACGACGCGGTGGTCGCAAGTAAGCGTTACCTTCATAATATTAGCGACTTTCATTTCACCTTTTTCTACAATTACCGTCTCTTTGATACCACCTACTGCCAAGATACAAGCATCAGGAGGGTTGATAATTGCTGTAAATTCGTCAATATCATACATTCCCAAATTGCTGATAGTGAAAGTACTACCTTCCCAATCTTTGGGTTGTAATTTTTTATCTTTGGCTTTCTGACTGAAATCTTTTACCTCACTGGCTATTTGTGAAAGCGACTTCATATCGGCATTACGAACCACAGGCACAAGCAAGCCATCTTCTACTGCCATCGCTACTCCAATATTTACATGATAATTCACACGAATTTTATCGCCAAGCCAAGACGAATTGACTTTGGGGTGCTGTTTGAGAGCCATTGCCGTAGCCTTG
The DNA here is from genome assembly GCA_938002655.1 of uncultured Cytophagales bacterium. Classification (GTDB taxonomy): domain Bacteria; phylum Bacteroidota; class Bacteroidia; order Cytophagales; family Thermonemataceae; genus Raineya. Next base: position 412,566 of record CALLAC010000001.1, on the reverse strand, counting down.
ATAACAATATCGTTGAAGGATATTTTCACAGGCGAAAGCTCATTCAAACGGCTACGCATCTGTATTACATTATCCATCTTGATTTTCACTGTCAAGTAAAATTCAGGTGCCGAAAATTTACTTTCTGAAAGACGGCGGGCAATGGTTTTACGCATTTGCGTAACATTTATCTCTTCGTATTGTTCAAAGCCTGCTCCTATGCTAATGGCTTTGGTTTCCGAAGCGGTGGAGCTTGGTATTGCAGAGGGCTCAATAGCTTGAATTTGTGGCTGAAAAGGTTTAAAGTTTTCTACATCGAACTTTGTAATTCTTCCACCATCACCCGTACCCTTGATTTGAGACAAATCATAGCCTAGCTCTCTTGCCATTTTACGAGCCAATGGCGAGGCTTTTATTCTACCATTGCTATCAGTATCTTGGGTAAAGTTTTTAGGAGTAGTTGTGGGCGTAGTACTTGTTGGAGTAGCTGTAACATTTTGAGCCGAAGGCGTTGAAGTTCCACCTTGTGCAGCTTGAAGAAGGGTTTTCCAATCGGCATCGGGCTCACCAATAATATAAAGGATTTCATCAACCGCTACTTTTTCACCTTCTTTCACGCCTAAATACAAAATAGTGCCTTTTTCATAGGCTTCCAGTTCCATAACTGCCTTGTCAGTTTCTACTTCGGCAAGCAATTCACCTGGCTTTACGTAATCGCCTACTTTTTTATGCCATTTCACTACAACGCCTTCGGTCATGGTATCGCTCATTTTGGGCATACGTTCTACTTTGGCACGGATATCAGCAACATCTACCGAAATAGCCGCAGGAGTATCATTTACAATTTTATGCACTGTTTGGGTTGTAGGCTGTGCAGAAGTTTGAGGGGTAGCTTTCGCCGAACCTTGCAATAAGTGATGGAAATCTTCACCTGGTTTGCCTACAATGTACAAAATCCCATCTACGGGAACAGGCTTACCAACTTCTGCACCAATATACAAGATAGTACCGCTTTCGTAAGCCTCCAAATCCATAGTAGCTTTGTCTGTTTCTACTTCTGCAACAATATCTCCTGATTTGATTGTATCTCCCACTTTTTTATGCCATACCGCCACAACACCCTCAGTCATTGTGTCGCTCATTTTAGGCATTAAAACAACCTGTGCCATAACGTAAAAATTTATTTTGCGTTTTAGTAAAATTCATTTTTGAGTAAGCAATATAAAGAATGTTTTGATTGCAAAAAAAATTTTTTGCATTGTATTACTTTACGAGTACTTCAAAAGGTAAGCGGGCCTGAATACCTTGCCAATTTCGTATTTTTTCTAATAATTTCCAATTTTCATAGAGTTCTTCACCCAATTTTTCTTTCAAGAATGTTTCTTCTTTGCTTTTTTTGGTTAGCTTTTGCCAAAAATCTTGTTGAATAGGATAATATTTCACCTGATAATCGTTTTCTACTTTGGCTTTTTTTGCCGCAAGAGCAATGGCATCATCTAAACTACCCCATACATCAACTAAACCTTTTTCTTTGGCTTGCGAGCCTACCCATACTCTACCTGAAGCTACTTTTTTCAGGTCTTCAAGAAGCATTTTTCTGCCTTGAGCGGCTTTGGTAGTAAAAATTTCATAAGTTCGCTCTACACTTTCTTGTATAATGGCTCGTTCTTGCGGCGAAAGACTACGCACAGGGTTGCCAATATCGGCAAGAGGCGAGGTAGAAACACGGTCAGTAGTTACACCTATTTTATTTTTGAGTAAATTTTCTGCATTGAAAAGTAAACCAAACACACCAATAGAGCCTGTAATGGTATTTTTTTGAGCTACAATCGTATCGCAAGCCATAGCCATATAATAACCTCCCGAAGCGGCTACATCAGACATAGAGGCAATGACAGGTTTTTCTTTTTTGGTGAGCATAATTTCACGCCATATCACATCAGAAGCTAAAGCACTACCACCAGGCGAATTGATACGCAAAACAATGGCTTTTACTTTTTCATCTTTACGCAATTTTCGCAATTCTTTTACAATCGTTGCCGAACCAATGTTATCTTCTCCGCTTTCGCCGCTACTGATTTCTCCTTCGGCAAAAAGTACTGCAATTTTATTTTTAGAATACTTGCTTTCAATCGTTTTGAAATACTTGCTCGGCGAGATAAATTTGATATTGTCTTTTTTATCTACTTTCAGCTCTTTACGTAAAAGCTCCAAAATTTCATCTTCGTAGGCTATATTGGTAACTAAATTTAAGTTTTGGGCATCTTCAGCTTTTCGTACCAACATAGAATCAGCTATTCGGCGAAGTTGTGCTTTATCTATTTTACGAGAAGCGGCAATATCTTCCAAAAACACATCATACATTGCCTCCAAATATTCTTTGGTTTGCAGGCGGTTAGCCTCACTCATTTTGTCTAGAATAAAAGGCTCAACAGCACTCTTAAACTCCCCTACTCTGAATACCTCGGGCTTTACTTCTAGCTTCTCTAATACTCCCTTAATAAACGGAATTTCTGTATAAATACCGTTTAACTCCAAAATTCCTACTGGGTTGAGATAAATTTTATCTGCTACCGAAGCCAAATAATATGCTCCCTCGCTGTAAGTTTCGGCATAGGCGTATATGAATTTATTAGATTGTTTGAAATCTACAAGGGCATCACGAATTTCTTTCAGAGAAGCATATCGAGCCTGTACATTTTGCGTGTTTAGGTATATGCCTTTGATTTTTTTATCGCTTTTGGCATTTTTAATGCTTTGCACAATTTCCAATAAGCCTATCTTTGAGCTATAGTTATCCGAAGGCAAGCCCAAATTATCCAACGGATTTTCCTGACTTCTTTCAGCAATAGGGGCAGATAAATTGAGATACAAGACGCTATTTTCTTCTACCTTTACTTTTGTTTCATCTCCAAGTGCAGAGACAATGCCTACGAGTATAAAAATAGCAAACAAATTAAATATTACCAAGCCCACAATGGTAGCAAAAACAAACTTAAAAAATTGCTTCATAGAATTGTCATTTTTGAAATTGCAAAATTTTAATTTTTTATCTTTCTACAAAACGTTTGAAAGATTTTTTTGTTTCGCCGAGCATATCAATCTCTAAAAAATTCCCAATCCTATCACGAGCATTTGTGTATCAGGGGCTTTTTGAGGCAAAAAGAACGACGTAAAATCATAACGAGCAAAAAGACGATAAATTTTGCAAACAACTTCTATCTGTCCTCCTACTCGTAAAGGTCGTAAGTGGTAATCGGAAAAGTTTTTGATTTTTATTTTTTCGCCTGTATTATCTTCGTAGCGTAGCTTGGTGAAACTGCTCAAACGAATATCAGCATACCCTCCTATGCCTATCCTCCAAAATGGTCTGAAATTTTTGTAAAACATCAAAGGCAAACTCAAATGAGCTACGGTCAGTTTGCTTTGTCTGATATTTGTACCATTGATAGGCAAATAGCTTAGGCTATCGCTTGTCCGAACTATTGTCTTATCTTCGGCAAAAGCTAAATTGTTCCAAGTAAATTCAATGCCCAAGTTTACATTTGCTTGTATTTTCCGAATTTGATGCAAATAAACAAGACCAATACTCCAAAAACGACTACGAAAGGTTTCTATGGGGTAATAATTGCCTTGTGGAAAATGCCAGCCCAGACTTATACGTGGTAAAATTATACGCATATTCACACTATCTTTTTCACCAACATAAATTTCATATACTTTTTTGCCCTTATCCCAATACTGAATGGTATCTTGGGCAAAAGCTATTTTGAATGGCAATAACACAAAAAAAGTAAGCAAAAAATATTTGGAAAGCATAAAATCTTATAGTTTTGTGCCAAATTTAAGAAAATGCACTTAGCCAAGCAAAAACCCATCGGGATTTTTGATAGCGGTATCGGTGGCCTGACAGTAATGCGAGCTATCAGGAAAATTCTGCCTAACGAAGATATTATCTATTTTGGTGATACTGCTCACCTGCCCTACGGCGACAAATCCACGGAGGCAATTCAGTCGTATTCTATTAAAATTACCAATTTGTTGCTCTCCAAAGAGTGCAAAGTCATACTTATTGCTTGCAATTCGGCTTCGGCTGCCGCATACAAACTGCTCAAAGAATATGTGGGCAGTAAAGCTAATGTGCTAAACGTCATTGACCCAATGATTAGCCTCATAGCTGAAAAATATGTAAATAAAACTATCGGACTTATCGGTACAAAACGCACCATACATTCCAAAGTGTATGAAAAGAAAATCCATGAGTTAGGTTTGGGCATTAAGCTCAAATCTTTGGCAACTCCTCTGCTTGCTCCTATGATTGAGGAAGGCTATCTCAACAATCCCATTTTACATCAAACGCTTGCTGATTACCTTTCTCGCTCCGAAATTTCGGGTATTGAAGCTCTGATTTTGGGTTGTACACATTATCCACTTATACATAAAGATATTGAAGCGTTTTATCAAGGGGAAGTAGCTATTTTAGATTCTTCGCAAGCCGTTGCTAATAGTTTATACAATTTGTTGGCAAGCGAAAACTTACTCAATTCTCAAACAAAAGCAGGCAAAAGTAGTTTTTTTGTTTCGGACTATACACAATCGTTTCAAGAAGCCGCTACACTCTTTTTCGGCGAAAATGTACGTTTAGAGTATTATCCTTTGTGGGAATAGACGAGTTCAATTAGAAAATGCATTTATCTTTTCAAAGCAAACCTATGGCTGAACCTTTACTACTCCAAGCCGCTCGTGGCAAGGCGGTTTCTCGTGTGCCTGTGTGGCTAATGCGTCAGGCGGGCAGAGTTCTTACAGAGTACCGAGCCGTCAGGGATAAATTCAAAAACTTTGTAGAATTTGTCAAAAATCCGCAAGCCGCCGCCGAAGTTACTATCCAACCCGTAGATATTTTCGGTGTAGATGCCGCTATTATTTTCTCGGATATTTTGGTTATCCCCGAAGCAATGGGCTTACCTTATGAAATGCAAGAAAAAAAAGGTCCTTATTTTCCCAAAACAATCCAAAGTGAAGCTGACGTAAAGCAATTGCAAGTAGCTCGCCCCGAAGAAGATTTAAGTTATGTTTTAGAGGCTATTCGCCTTGCCAAGCAAGGGCTTTCAGGTAAAGTTCCACTTATTGGATTTGCAGGGGCACCTTTCACGATTTTCTGCTACATGACCGAAGGGGCAGGCTCTAAAACCTTTTCCAAAGCAAAAAAAATGCTTTATACCGAGCCTGCTCTTTCACATAAACTCTTGGAAATGATTAGCCAAAGCACCATAGCCTACCTAAAAGCACAAATCCGTGCAGGAGCAGATTTGGTGCAAATCTTTGACTCTTGGGCAGGAATTCTATCGCCAAGCCAGTATAGCGAGTTTTCGCTAGCTTACATTCGTAAAATTTGTGAGGCTGTTACCCAAGTACCTGTTACGGTGTTTGCCAAAGGAGCATTTTTTGCTCGTGCCGAAATGAATGCTTTGCCCTGCAATGTAATAGGTTTAGATTGGAATATGCCCATTGAAGAAAGCCGAAAACTTATTCCCGATAAAACCCTGCAAGGAAATTTAGACCCTTGTGCTCTGTACGGTAGTTTCAGCGAAATTGAAAAAGCTACCAAAGAAATGCTTAAAGCTTTTGGTAAAAATCGTTATATTGCTAACCTTGGACATGGGCTCTACCCCGATATTGAACGCGAAAAAGTAAAATGTTTTGTAGAAACAATCAAAAATTTCGTATTTTAGACAAGAAAATCGTAATTTTACAAAAAAAGCATACAAAATGTATCAGTACCTCATATCGACTTTCCTTTTTATCGCTTGCTTGCAATCTCTTTTTGCCCAAGAATTGCAATTTGAAGTTATTATCAACGACAGGCAAGTCGCTACTTCTCAGGTTGGAGTAAACAACAAAGAAATTGTACAAACCTTGCAAAAAAATATTACTGACTTTTTCAATAATCGGAAATGGACAAACGATAGTTATGAAGTTAACGAAAAAATCAAAGGCAGATTGCAAATAAACCTAGTACAAGCAGATTTTGCAAGCGGAATTTTCCGAGCCAATGCACAAATTCAAGCCCTACGACCTGTCTATAATTCTACTTACGAAACCATTCTGTTCAGCTATGTAGATAGAAATTTTAATTTCAATTTCCTTGCTTCGCAACCACTCGATTTAAACTTCAATGAAAATGTATATTTCAGCAATTTAAGCTCGCTTTTAGGTTACTATGCCTACATTATTTTGGCAATGGATTATGATAGCTTTTCTAAAAATGGAGGCAAAGATTACGTAGAAAAAGCCTTCATTGTTGCCAATACTGCCCAAGGGGCAGGTGCAGAAGGCTGGGGGCAAAGCGATATTCGAGACCGATTCTGGCTGGTAGAAAACTTACAAAGCCAACAAATGCAAGCCATACGCGAAGCCCTTTACAAATATCATCGCAAAGGATTAGACATTTATCAAGAAAGAAGAGGCGAAGCCCGCAAGGTTACCATAGAACTTTTACAAGAAATGAACAAAGTTGCCCAAGTGCGTCCAAATGCCTTGCTAATAAATGTTATCTTTGATGCCAAATTTCAAGAGTTCTACAACATTTTCAAAGATGGCTCACGCGAAGAAAAACAAGAAGCCTACACACTTCTGAGCCGTCTGGACCCTGCAAGAGCCAATTTTTATGCAAGATTACTGCAATGAAAATAAAAGTACCCTAATGCAATCGTAAAAATACTCAACCTGAACTTTTCACTAAACCCTTGATGCTATGAACAAAGAAGAGATTTTGAAAGCTATCAATGAAAGACAAAAAAACACAATGTCGGAATATTTAGGTATAGAATTTACAGAGGTAGGCGAAAATTATCTTTGTGCCAAAATGCCTGTAACCGAAAAAACTATCCAACCGATGGGTATTTTACACGGAGGAGCATCAGTAGTGCTGGCAGAAACTTTGGGCAGTGTAGCGGCAAATTTTGTAGTAGATAGAGAAAAATATTATTGTGTAGGCTTGGAAATCAATGCTAATCACATTCGCAGTGTAAAAAAAGGGGAATGGGTGTACGGGAAAGCTACCGCTCTGCACTTAGGAAAAACCACCCAAGTATGGGAAATTCGCTTGCACAACCAAGAAGGTAAAACTACTTGTATCAGCCGACTCACAATGGCAGTGCTGGAAAGGAAATGAAAAACTCTTTTCTCCTGCACTAATCCTCAACATAATACAAAAACCCTTGCCTTCGAACAGCAAGGGCTTATTAAATTTTTCAAAACTTATCTTTTCAATACCAACCTTTTAGCTGTTTTTTTATCATTACTGATAAGTTCGTAGATGTAAATGCCGTTGGGCAAAGAAGCATCAGCTTGCCAAGTAATTTCGTGCTTGCCCACATCTAAATGTGAAAGATTTTCGCTGTACACTTTCTTACCTGTAAAGTCGTAAATATTAAGGAAATGTATGCCTTTTTTCTGTATTTCAAAATGAATTTGAGCTTTATCGCTTACCACAGGGTTAGGATAAGCCACTAATCCGTCCAAGTTGTTTTCTACTTGCACACCTTTTTCAGAAGGTACAATCGCTATACTAGTAACAATGGAACGTGTAACTTCTTTGCCTTTTACCTGAATAGCTACATTATACACACCCGCAGGCAGTGTACCTCTTTGCTGTGCAGTGAATTGTCCATTTTTCTTTGTAAATTTCAAAGTACTACTGATTTGGCTATTATCATCAGAACCATCGATATTGAGAGTTTTCATCAAACTACCTGAAACACTTTCTATTTCATCGCCCTCGAGATGTACAAAGAAATTCATATCTTCACCTTCTTTGTAAGTGAATTTTTCGTTGCTCAAATCGGTGTGAAGTGTAGCTGTGATGTTTCTATCAGTTTCTACAACGGCAAAGTAAGGCTTATCAGAACTTAATTCATAAGTAGCCGAAGGGCTATACTGCTCAAAATCGTAGATTTTCACATTACTTTCGCTATCGTTGTACACGTTATCTATGTTAGCCTCTACGTTTCCGCTGGTAGATATTCTAATAGCAAAACCATTTTCTTGATACACACGAATTCTTACTTTGCTCGCATTGTGAATGGTTACACTTCTTTTGCCTTGGTCGGCACTCAAAAACTCTCCACTGCTTTGTATTACGGCAAAAGGATTATATTTTTCGGTATCCATTTTGCTGTTATCTATCTCTCTTGTCAAAGAACTAGGCAATTGAAGTTTGATATGATTCCACATGGGCGTACCTTTGGCAATATCAAAATGATGTATTTTCCCACGAGAATCTAAACAAGCAAAAATTACAGATGAATTAGGACGACGAGTGCTTTTATAATTGACAACTCCATCATTTCCACAATCAGTATTGTTTTTAGCACCACCTTTTGAGCTTAAATAAACTCCAGAAATCCACAAAGAACCATAGTAGTCCCAACCTCCAAAAGTTCTGAAATTAGTTTTAGGTCTGTTAGCATGATTATCGGTAAGTGCTCTAAAATTAGCCATATTTCCCGTTTGCAAAGATTTGGTTGCGTTATTGTTTTGTCCGAAAATAGCTCCAAGCCAAGAAGTCCATCCGCTGGAAGCCAAATCGGCAAGCGGCGTGCCCCAATGAGGCGAACCTAAGGTAATTACTCTCTCTACTCTATTCCAAGCCTCATAATGAACAAGAGCCGCATCGCTATCTACTCCCCCTTTACTATGAGCAATTACAACTACTCTATTTACTCCATAATGATTACGAATAGTATTAAGCATATTGGCAAAAAGCTGTCCGTTTGTCCACATATTTTGGTCGGGGTGAACGGAAACGAATGCTGTACGATAGCCATCAGCAAAGGCTTTGCTGTACATATCGTTATTTTGCCACCAAGTGCTGGCACTACTATTGTAGCCATGAATAAAAACAAGCACAGGTTTTGTGCCGTGGTTGGCGGGTACTGCACCGTAATAAATCGTGCCTACGTCATTGCTACCTCCTGTTGAGCCACCTTGTACCACAAGCATTTCAGAAGGAGCAGGCAACTGAATCTCTCTTTGGGCAAATGCCAAAGTTGAAATCAATAAGCAAGCGAAAATTGTGCGAAATATAAGCATATTTTTTTGGGTTAGGTTTAATTATTTTTTATGTAATTTACGCTCCAAAATTACAAGTATTTTTTTAGATTTACAAAAAAAAATTTATTTTTTTTCTCAAAAAAAAACAAAAAATAATAAAAAAATGCAAAATAACCACAAAAATAGTATGCAAGCAAACTTGTAATACATCCTGAAAAATTAAACTGAAATATACAAACTTATATTTTTGCAATTATGTACATTCCCAAAGTTTAGAGTTCTGCATTCAAATATTCAAGAACATTCTCCTTTTGGGGTATAGCATCAATTATCTAAAATTCTGTTTCTTGCTTTTTATCTCCCTACTCTAAAATTAGAACTAAACAACGATAGTAACTTTATTACCTGCTACTTTGTAAAAATAAAAAATTGAAAATGAGAATTTTGAAAAAAAATATTGTCGTAAAACATAAATAAATATTTGCATATATCAAAAACTTGTATTATCTTTGTATCAAAATTTCAATTAATCCAAATTCTTATGATAGTAGAAGTTTTAAATTTTGAACCGCAAAAATTAGAAAAAGCCGCCTACATTTTGAAAGCAATTGCCCACCCTGTGCGTATTCAAATCATTGCTTTGCTCAATGAAAATAAACGCATGAATGTTTCGGAACTTTTGGAAATTATTGGCATCGACCAAGGCCTGCTCTCTCATCACCTTATCAATATGAAAGACAAAGGTATTTTGAGTTGTGAAAGAGAAGGGAAAAACATATACTACTTCATCAAAGAAACTGCCATTGTAGGTGTTTTAGATTGTATTAGAAAATGTAAAATGTAAGTTTTCAAAAAAATCATCATCAAACGATGAACTTTGCGGGTTTTTTTAGAGTTTTACATATAAAAAAATAAACATAAATAAATATGCAAGAAATAATCGGTTATATTTTGGCTTCTTTAATTGGAATATCATTGGGTTTAATTGGTGGAGGCGGTTCAATACTTACAGTGCCTGTGCTGGTATATGTGATGGGGATTAATCCTACGCTTTCTACGGCTTATTCATTATTTATTGTAGGTATTACTGCATTAGTAGGCTCTTTGGCATACTTTCAAAAAAAGTTGATTAGTCTAAAAACGGCTGTGGTTTTTTCCATACCTTCCTTTGCCTCTGTTTTTGTAGTAAGGAAATATTTGGTACCTGCTATTCCGAAAGAGATTTTACATATTGGTAGTTTTACACTGACACGAGACATTCTCCTGATGCTAATTTTTGCTTTGCTAATGATTTTTGCTTCGGTTTCGATGATAAAAGATACGAAGAAAAATAATGAAAATTCTGAAGAAAATCAAAAGCCTAAATTTAATTTTCCGCTTATATTTATCGAAGGCTTGGTAGTAGGAGCTATTACAGGACTTGTAGGTGCAGGCGGAGGCTTTATGATTATTCCTGCATTGGTAGTATTTGCTAAATTGCCTATGAAAATGGCTGTTGGAACTTCGCTACTTATTATTGCTACCAAATCGCTCATTGGCTTTGTAGGAGATGTAATGAATCCCGAACTAACGATTGACTGGACTTTGCTTGCTATTTTCTCTCTGATAGCAACAGTAGGCATATTTGTGGGCTCGTATCTTTCAAATTTTATCCCTGGAGCAAAGCTCAAAAAGGCTTTTGGTTGGTTTGTGGCAGTAATGGGCTTGTATATTTTACTCAAAGAACTTTTGAAATAATTTGAAATAAAAAGAAAAGCAGGAAAAAGGAAACACGGATATCTAGATACAAAATCTATTATAATGCAAACTTTTTGAATCTTGAAACACTCTGCATCTTTTGAGTGTTAACAAATACGAAATTTTTGCACTTTTTACCTATAAATTTTAACCTAAAACCTCTACGCATATGAAAGTAGAACAAATTTACACAGGATGTTTAGCACAAGGTGCTTACTACATCCAATCTGGCAACGAAGTGGCTATCATTGACCCTCTTCGTGAAGTAGATGCTTATATTCAAAAAGCTGAAAAAAATGGTGCCAAAATCAAGTATGTACTTGAAACACACTTCCACGCTGATTTCGTTTCAGGACACTTGGATTTGGCAAAGAAAACAGGAGCAAAAATCGTTTTTGGTCCTAATGCCAAGCCCGCTTACGAGGCTTATATTGCCCAAGATGGCGAAGAATTACCCTTAGGAAACACCAAAATTAAAGTAATTCATACCCCTGGACATACCCTTGAATCTACGTGTTATTTGCTCTACGACGAACAAGGCAAAGAATATGCTCTCTTTACAGGAGATACCTTATTTATTGGTGATGTAGGGCGTCCTGATTTGGCCCAAAAAGTACGCGAAGACCTCACCCAAGAAAAACTCGCAGGCTATCTGTACGATTCACTTCGTAATAAAATCATGCCTTTGCCTGATGATATCATCGTATATCCTGCTCATGGTGCAGGCTCGGCTTGTGGAAAAAATATGAGCAAAGAAACCTTTGATACACTTGGGCATCAAAAACAAGTAAATTATGCTCTACAACCCATGAGCCGTGAAGAGTTCATTCAGAAGGTTACCGAAGGATTGCTACCTCCTCCCTACTACTTCCCTCATAACGTAATAATGAACATCAAAGGCTACAATAGTTTTGACGAAGTAATGAAAAATGCCTTGAAACCACTCAGCCCCGATGAATTGGAAATGGTTGTAGAGGCTCATAACGCCTTAGTACTTGATACCCGCAAACCCGATGAGTTTGTCAAAGGATTTATTCCTCGTGCAATCAATATAGGATTAAATGGTGATTTTGCTGTTTGGGTAGGTACCCTTGTTACAGATATCAAACAACCTCTTGTGATAGTAGCCGAGGATGATAAAATAGAAGAAGCTATTACTCGCTTAGCTCGTGTAGGGTACGAAAATGTTCTAGGATATCTGAAAGGTGGCTTTGAGGCTTGGAAACAAGCAGGTAAAGAAATTGATGAAATTGAAAGCATTTCTGCCAAAGAATTTGAAGAACGCTTGAAAAACGAAGGTGATAAAGCCAAAGTAATTGATGTTCGCAAACTTGCCGAATACTACTCTCAGCACGTAGTAGGTGCTGTAAACGCTCCTTTGGCTTATCTGAATGAGCATATGGCAGACTTTGCTCCCGATAAAACCAACTACGTACATTGTGCAGGTGGCTATCGTTCTGTGATTGCTTGCTCTATCCTTAAAGCCAGAGGTATTCACAACGTAGTCAATATTGCAGGTGGTTTCAAAGCCATTTCCGAACAAAGCCAAGTCCCTGTTACTGATTATGTGTGTGCTTCAACTATGACACAACTATAAAACAGAATTTCGGAGGCAGGAATACCTCCTGCTTCCTTACCCAAACAAGTAAGCCCTAAAGAGTTCTATGAAAGCAATTGCTATTTCCTTGCTTGCTTTGCTGATGTTGATGAGTGCGTGTAGCGAAGCTCAAAAAAAATCAGATAATCAACACGCTACAACTATGTATAAAAACCTAAGTGTAAATGAATTTGAAAAAGGTATGACTGCCTCTGATGCAGTGATTATTGATGTACGTACCCCTACGGAGTACAACGAAGGGCATATCAAGAATGCTAAATTGATAGATATTTATAGCAAAGATTTTGCCAATGAAATTGAAAAGCTAGATAGAAACAACTCTTATTATGTGTATTGCCGTAGCGGCAGTAGAAGCAGTAGTGCTGCAGGATTTATGGTAAGCAAAGGTTTTACTAAAGTCTATAACCTTAGTGGAGGCATTGGAGCTTGGATTAGCAATGGAAAGCCCCTAGAACGTTAGAAAATTACAACTATGTTTGGTTTCCTAAAAAATATTTTCAGAAGTAGCCAAAGCCAAGAAAATTTAGCACAAGCTATAGCAGAAGGTGCTTTTTTGGTTGATGTTCGCACCCCTAGCGAGTTCAAGTCGGGAAGTGCCAAAGGAGCAGTGAATATTCCTTTGGATAGCTTGCAGGCAAATCTACAAAGATTTAAGGGGAAGAATAAAATTGTAGTATTTTGTCGTAGTGGCAATCGTAGTGCTCAGGCAAAAGCCTTTTTGGAAAGAAATGGCTTTCAGAATGTAATCAATGGTGGTAGTTGGCAAAATGTTGCTCAATACACGAAATAAGATGGTATATCTAAAAAAATATAAATTCTACATTCTTGGTGCTGTGTTAGGGGCTTTGGCAGGTTGGGCATACTGGTACTATGTAGGTTGCCATAGCGGTACTTGTGCTATTACCTCCAAACCCCTGAATAGCACTCTATATGGCTCGATAATGGGTATGCTTTTACTAGGAATTCTTGATAAATCAAATCATCAGAAATAATTACCCAATACTTATAGGTATTCAAACTAAAAAACTATGTCTTTCCAAGAAATTATCAACTCCGAAAAACCCGTGCTCGTAGATTTTTCTGCCGAATGGTGTGGCCCTTGTCGTATGCTTGCTCCTATTTTGCAAGAAGTAAAGGCAGAAATTGGCGATAAAGCCTCTATCATTAAGGTAGATGTAGATAAAAACCCACAAACTGCCCAATATTATAATATTATGGGAGTGCCTACGCTCATTCTCTTTAAAAAAGGGCAAATTCTTTGGCGACAAAGTGGGGTTGTTCCTAAAAATCTTTTGCTAGACATTTTGCAAAAATTTTCTTAAATTTTTTGCAAACAAAAATATTTTTCAATATATTTGCATAGTTAAATATGCGTTTTTTAGCATACATTTATAACTTTCAAATTTTGTGGTAGCAGTATCAAAAAAGTTTCTTTGGCAAAAACTAGAATGGTAATTAGAATTATGGAATTCAAAAACTCCGCTCTTTTCTTCTGAGCGAAGATACTTGGGAAAACTGCCTGAAAAGTGGTAGCAAAGAAGAAAATACTTTTTTAGAAATTTTAGAACAGCTCAAAGAAAAATATTCAGAAATAGATTAACTAACAATTATGAAAAAACAGAACTCTTTACTCCAAAACTCATAGAAATGCGAAAAAAAGGTTCTTTCTTATTAGAAATCGTCAAAAAATCAAAGAATATGAAAAAGAATACTGCTTGCCTTTCAAAAAGTTTTTACAAGAAATGCAACAAAAATATTAAAACTAATATCGAAAACATTTATTCATCAATACAAACTCATTATTTTTTTGCTTATTAACCTTAAAAGTTCAATCTGTATGTCAAAACATCATCAAATTATCGTTGTAGGGGGCGGAAATGCAGGTATTTCGGTTTCTGCTCAGCTTTTGCGTAAAAATGGCAACTTGGATATCGCCATTATTGAGCCTTCGGACAAACACTATTACCAACCTGCTTGGACACTGGTAGGTGGTGGCGATTTTGATGTACTCAAAACCGTTCGTCCTATGGAAAGTGTGATGCCTCCCAAAGCTAAATGGATAAAAGAACGTTGTGCTTCTTTTCAGCCCGAAGAAAATCAAATAACACTTGCCAGTGGCGAAAAGCTCACTTACGATTTTCTTGTTGTAGCGGCAGGCATCCAATTAGATTGGGATCATGTAAAAGGTTTGAAAGAAACCTTGGGCAAAAATGGTGTATGCAGTAATTATAGTTACGAAACTGCCCCTTATACTTTTGAGTGTATTAAAAATTTGAAAAAAGGAAAAGCTATTTTTCACAACCCTCATACGCCTGTCAAATGTGGTGGTGCTCCTCACAAAATAATGTATATTGCCGCCGACTATTTCCGCAAACATGGCATTTTAGATAAAATCGATATCCAGTATTGGAGTGGTAGTGCTCGACTTTTTGCTGTACCCAAATACGAAAAAACACTTTTAGAAGTAGTCAAACGTGGCAATATCAAGCTCAACTTCATGCAAAAATTAGAAGAAATTGATGCAAAAAATAAAAGAGCTCGCTTTGTAGGAATTGGCGAAAATAATAAAGGCCAAGAAACTTGGGTAGAATACGACATGATTCACGTTACTCCTCCGCAATCTGCCCCTGATTTTATCAAAAAAAGTCCACTTGCCAATGCAGCAGGCTGGGTAGATGTCAATGCTAATACACTACAACACAATAAATACAAAAATATCTTCTCATTGGGCGATAACTCAAGTTTACCTACATCTAAAACAGGTGCCGCTATACGCAAACAAGCCCCTATTTTAGTAGCCAATTTGCTTAGTGCCATGGAAGGCAAGCCATTAGTAGCTTCGTACAATGGCTATACTTCTTGTCCTTTGGTTACAGGTTATGGAAAACTCGTACTCGCTGAGTTTGATTATAACCAACAACCACAAGAAACTTTCCCCTTCGACCAATCCAAAGAGCGTTGGAGTATGTACCAACTCAAAAAGCGAGTACTTCCTTGGCTTTATTGGAATAAAATTTTGAAGGGGACAGCTTAATAAGCATACTTGTACAAAAGCATGCCCTTTAGGGTATGCTTTTTGTAAAAAAAATGCTAATATATTTATATGTTTATCATTGCAATCTTTTTGATTTTCTTCCCGATTTTTTCTATGGCTCAAATTCGTCAAGAATTTTGGTCTAGGCTTGTAATGAATAAAACAATTGATAATAAATGGAATTTGGGTGGCGATATCCAATACAGAACGCAAGAAAATTATCATTTGCAAGATAACCAACGCTTTGAAAACGAATTATTGCAAAGCATTCGTATTACAGTTTACTACAAAATCGTTGAAGAACACAAACTCTCACTTATTGCTTCACCAATTGTATATTTTAGAAGTTTTGATGTAGTAAATAAACAAGGAGATATCGTTGATTACAGAGAATACAGATGGGTAGTAGGTGCAATGCAGCAATATACGGCTTTCAAAAAAATCAGTTTACGTAGCCGTTTGCAGTACGAAATGCGTTTTTTGAAGATAGATAGCCCTAATATAATCTTGCAACATCGCCCTCGCTGGCAGTTGCAAGCTACGTTTCCTCTTTGCAAAATAAATCAAAATTTCAGAATAAATTATCTGACTTCTGAAGAAATGTTTATCGCTAACCAAGAGAATAACACATTTTTCGAACAAAATCGCTTTCAAAATGCCTTACAGCTTAAATACAATTTTATAGAAACAAATGTAGGACTACAAAAAACTCTGCATAAAGTACGCAAAGAATGGTTAAAACGAGACCAATGGTATATTTCAGTCAATTTTCTGTTTTAATTCAAATTACGAACTCAGAAAAAGAGTTTTACACTTGTTAAATAAAAAAAATTTGAAACTTATGAGCAATCGTCGTGATTTTCTGAAAAAAATGGGGGTAGTTACGAGCCTATCGGCTTTGGGTATGCCTACGCTTTCGTTTAGCTTTGATGAAAAAAAGCAGAATAGCCTTTCCGAAAAAAAAACCGCACAAAGCACTAAAATCAGTATTTTTCAGACTACTGACGTGCATTGCCAAGTACACCCTCACGATGAGCTATTCTGGGAAGATAACAAAGCCGTTTTTCGTAAAACAGGAGGCTATGCCTACATCAAAACACTCTTTGATAATTGGCGAAAAGAAAACCCTAATAGCTTTTTCATCGACACAGGAGATATGTTTCAAGGAAGCGAACTATCTTCGAAAACTACGGGGCAAGCAATGATACCTATCCTGAATGCTATGGGTTACAATTTGTATTTACCCGGCAACTGGGAAGTAGTATATGGCAAGCAAAATATGCAACACCTACTTGGCTCGCTCAATGCCCCCAAAGTTTGTGCCAATATGTACCACGATATAGGCGGCGGTCAGAAAGGTGAACTTATTTTCCCACCTTACTACATTTGGTATGTAGCAGGTCTGAAAATTGGCTTTTTAGGTTATACCGACCATTTAGTTCCTTTGCGTCAATCTCCTAATTACAGCAAAGGTATTGTTTACACAAAACCCGAAGAGAATCTCAAACATTACGTAAATACTTTACGCGAACAAGAAAAGTGCGATTTTGTTGCTATCCTAGCTCATTTAGGACTTTCGCAACAAATAGCTCTTGCCAACAATCCAGATTGTGATGGTGTAGATTATATCATGGGCGGCGATACTCACGAGCGTGTGCGTGAGCCTATTGTTTGCAAATATGCCAAAGTAGTTGAACCTGGAGCTTTTGGTTCTTTTGTAGGGCGTTTAGATTTAATAGTAGAAAATGGTAAAATTGTGGATACCAAATATGAACTTATAGAAGTAGAAAGCCCTAAAATCAAACCTGAACCCAAGGTAGAAAAACTTGTTGAGGAAGCAGAAGAAAAGTTCAAAAAGGATTTGCGAGAAATAATTGGCTACAGTACTATTCCTTTGTATCGTTATTTTGTTATTGAAAACCCCATCGATACAATGATTCTCAATGCACTCGCTTGGAATTTTCCTGAAATTGACATAGTGCTTTCTAATGGTTTTCGTTTTTGCCCACCTCTTGCTACCAAAGACCATACGGGCAATATTCCTATTACAAGTTCCTATCTTTTTGATATGTTTCCTGTGGATAGCAACGCTAAAACAGCCAAAGTTACAGGAGCACAAATCAAGAATTGGTTAGAAATTGAACTCAATAATGTTTTTGCTAAAAATGCTCAAGAACGCTTCGGCGGCTGGGTAGTCAAATTCAAAGGTATGAAAGTAAAATTTTATGCTTTTGGCGAAAAAGGCAAACGCGTACAAGAAATTACTATCAAAGGAAAGCCCATAGATTTACAAAAAACTTATTCCATTGTGGCTTGTGAAAGAGATGGCGACCCTGATGAAATTTTATGTAGAATTAAAGGTGTGAGCGAACCGCGAATTTTACCCAAAACATTACATCAGATTATGCGAGATTACTTAAAGAAAAATTCACCTGTAACTCCCAAACCTGAAAAAAATGCTATTGCTTTCGATGCCCCCGAAACTTTACTTACACAAGTAACAGGCGTAGATTATACTTTCAGGTAAAAGTACAGAACAAAAATTCAACTTTCAATCCTTCAATTTTTGAATATTCGAGCTCTGAACTTAACTGATAAAAACTATGAACAGCGACAATCAAAACAACGATAACCTCATTCTTACCATTGCAAAAACTATGCAAGTTATTGTACTCTTGTTTGTGCTGGCTATTTTGGTGGTTGTAATTGGCATTATAGAAGCTAACACACACGTCCTCTACAAAGCCTTCAATCAGCCTGAAATAACCGCCACTGATAGCTTGGCTCAAAAACAAGAAGCTAAACCCGACTACTGGATTGCCCCCGATATTGCTACCATCCCAAACACTGCCGAAGGAGAGCTAATTAGATACGGTAGAGAACTTATTGCTCATACAGCTCGCTATTTAGGTCCGAATGGCTCGGTAATGCCAATTTCTAATGGAATGAATTGCCAAAACTGCCATTTAGATGCAGGTACAAAACCTTATGGCAACAACTATGGCTCGGTGGCTTCTACTTATCCCAAATTTAGGGCAAGGTCTGGCACCATAGAAAATATCTACAAGCGTGTCAACGATTGTTTTGAACGCAGTTTGAATGGTAAACCATTAGATACTAATAGCCGAGAAATGCAAGCTATCAAAGCCTACATTGAGTGGCTGGGCAAAGATGTTCCCAAAGGGCAAACAGCCAAAGGCTCAGGCATTGTAGATTTGCCTTTTTTGGACAGACCCGCCGACCCCGAAAAAGGAAAAATTGTTTATGAGCAAAAATGTGCTTCTTGCCACAAAAAAGATGGCAGTGGCGAGCTAAAACCCGATGGCAAAGAGTGGGCGTATCCACCTCTTTGGGGACCTAAAAGCTACAATCAGGGAGCAGGTTTATATAGAATTTCTCGCTTTGCAGGCTACGTAAAGTATAACATGCCTTTGGGAATAAGCTATCCCGAATCTCAACTCACTGACGAAGAGGCTTGGGACGTTGCCGCTTATGTTAATTCTATGCCTCGCCCAAGTAAAGATTTGAGCAAAGACTGGCCCGATATCAGCAAAAAGCCCATAGACCACCCCTTCGGTCCTTTTGCTGATGGCTTTGATGAAAAACAACACAAGTTTGGTCCTTTCAAACCTATCAAGGAAAAAAGGGAGGCTATGAAAAAAATGGAAAATAAATAATAAAAGTGATTTTCAGCTTTCAATTTTTTTGAACATCAAACTTTCAAATATCCTAACATAATTTAAGCAATGATGACTGCCGCAAACATACAGACAAATAATTTTCAGCTTGGCTTACGAGCCAACTGGAAGCAATTTGCCCTACTTGTGGTAGTCAATGCTTTTGTAGGAGCAATGATTGGCTTGGAGCGAAGCATTTTCCCTGATTTTGCAGAGAAAATATTTGGTATTACTTCTACAACGGCTGTTCTCTCTTTTATCATTGCTTTTGGTGTAAGCAAAGCCATAACCAATTATTTTACAGGCAAACTCGTTAGTCGTTTTGGTAGAAAAAAGATTTTGCTAATAGGCTGGCTTTTAGCCTTGCCCATTCCGTTTTTACTGATTTTCGCTCCCAATTGGTCTTGGGTGATACTTGCCAATATACTTTTGGGCGTCAGTCAGGGAATTACGTGGAGCAGTGCTGTAATTATGAAAATAGACCTTGTTGGCGAAAGACAGCGTGGTTTGGCAATGGGCTTCAATGAATTTGCAGGCTACTTTTCGGTAGGTGCTATGGCTTGGATAAGTGCTTGGGTAGCTACCGAATACGGCATAAAGCCCTACCCTTTTTATTTGGGCATTGCTATTGCTACCATTGGCTTGCTACTGAGTGCTATTGGGGTAAAAGATACCACCCCTTTTGTCAAGATAGAAGCCCAGCAAAGCCAGCAAAGTCATCATCAGAATATTTTTTGGGCTACTACCCTCAAAGATAAAAACCTGAGTAGCATCACACAGGCGGGTTTTGTGAATAATTTTAATGATGGTATGATGTGGGGGCTTTTCCCAATATTTTTGGCAAAACTATTCTTCGAGAATGCTCAAATAGGCTTCTTGGTAGCTTTGTATCCAGCGGTTTGGGGAATAGCTCAACTTTTTACAGGTAGACTTGCCGACCTTTATTCCAAAAAGAAAATGCTTTTTTGGGGAATGTTGATGCAAGGCATCGCTATTTCTGCTTTACCTGCCTTGAATACCTTTGTTCCTATCGCAATGATAGCTATTTTGTTAGGTTTGGGAACAGCTTGGGTCTATCCTACTTTTTTGGCAGGTGTAGCTTCTCTGGCTCATCCAAACCAAAGAGCGGAAAGTCTGGGAACATTCCGTTTTTGGCGAGATATGGGTTATGCAGTTGGTGCTTTGCTTTCAGGCATTGTTGCAGATGTTTGGAGCATAGATGGGGCAATTTTGAGTGTAGGTCTGATAACTATTCTCTCGGCTTTGGTTATTCAAATTCGTATGAATGTAAGCTAGCAAGGCTATGAAACGTATAATTTTTTTGATTTTTTGGATAACAAGTAGCAGTATTTGGGCACAAGAAAAAGAAACCCCCAAAGATACCAATTCTTTGCAATTTATTTTACGAAATGGTAAATGGCAAGCCCATATCCGAAATTACCTAATGGCTACCGATAACGGCAGAAAAGACCTCACTGATTATTACGCCAATGCTTTGGGATTAGATGTCCATTACGAAACAGCCCGTTGGAAAGGCTTTAATGCAGGTTTTACAACCAGTTTTGTTTATAATACTGCCTCTTCGGACTTGGGCAAGCCCGACAGCCTCACGGGGCAGTTCAATCGTTACGAAATAGGTCTTTTTGATTTAGCAAAACCTTATCAAGCCCTTATCGGTACAATTGATGAACTTTATGTAAGTTATGCTTGGAGAAAATCCAAAGTAGTTTTTGGTAAGCAAAAACTCATTACACCTTGGCTTAATCCACAAGATGGACGTATGCGTCCCAATTTTCAAGAAGGCATATACCTGGATTGGCAAGATATAAAAAACTTACGTATAGAAATAGCTTGGCTCTATCGCTTTTTGGTACGTTCTACTGAAAACTGGCCTTCTATTGCCAATAGCATAGGGCAGTACCCTTCGGGAGTAACTCCTGACGGCGTACGTTCAGGCTACGTCAATAATCTTTCTAGTGCAGGTTTGGGTATTGCAGGAATAACTTATACCTTTTCCCCACAAATCAAAACTCAGCTTTGGAACTATTTTACTGAAAATATTTTCAACACTACTTTTTGGCAAACCGAAGTAGAGTTGGCTTTGAAAAAAGAAAATCCTCACAGAATTCTATTAGGTTTGCAGTTGCATTACCAAACCGCTCTCAATGATGGCGGAAATCCTGACCCAAATTTGGCATATATCCCTAAAAATCAGAAAAATTGGGCTTTGAGTAGTAGAGTAGGTTGGAAAAATAAAGTTTCACAAATTACTTTCAATTATACACGCATTGGCGATCAAGGGCGGTTTTTGTTTCCAAGAGAATGGGGCAGAGACCCTTACTATACCTTCTTACCCAGAGAAAGAAACGAAGGTTTTGGCGATGTCAATGCTTTTATGCTGCAATACAGCCGAAATTTTCTTAAAACTAATACCCAAATAGAACTAGCTTATGGGCATTATATTCTGCCCGATGCTCGCAATACTTTTCTAAACAAATATGCCTTCCCCAGCTATAATCAAATCAATGTGAATATTGTTCATCAGTTCAGGGGGATTCTCAAAGGTTTACAGGGGCAATTGTTGTATGTGTATAAAGGTAGTATAGGCGAACTGTACGAAGACCCTCGTTTAGAGTTCAACAAAGTAAATATGCACTTGTATAACTTGATTTTCAACTATCATTTCTAAACATAAACTCTTATGAAACGTAGCATTCTACTTACACTCTTTCTGATCGTTGGGCTTGAGGTAGTTTGGGCTCAAAAATCAAAAAATAAACAGCACAAAGTAGTCATTCAACTTACTACCTCCGATACAGCGGCTTACAGAGCTTTATCCAAGCAACTCAATAACTTAACTTCAGTTTGGAAAGAAGCTGACGTGGTGGTAGTGGTACATAACAAGGGAATCAATATGCTCAAAAAGAATACCTCTAATATAGCCGAAGAAATCAAGCAACTATCGGCAAGAGGTGTAAAATTTTTAGCTTGTGAATTTACCATGCAACAACAAAAGCTAAGCAAGGAAGATATGTTGGAAGGCATTTTCTATACGCCTTACGGCTTAATTGAAATCATCACAAGGCAAGAAAATGGCTATCATTACCTCAAAGGAGGCTTTTAAGAGAGCTTGTTCAAAACAATTCAAAATCACATAATCACAAATTAAACCAAATACACCTATGTTAGAAACTCTAAAACAACCCTGGCACTGGGCGGTAGCCGGCACCATTATCGGGCTAACCGTCCCAACTTTGCTCATTTTGGGCAACAAAAAGTTTGGCATTTCTGCTTCGCTTCGCCATGTTTGTGCGGCTTGTATGCCTGCCAACATTCCTTTTTTCAAATATGACTGGAAAAAGGAAATATGGAACATGTATTTTGTGGCAGGAATCCTGATAGGCGGTTTTCTTGCTTCAACTTTTCTAAGCAACCCCGAACCTATTCAAATTGCAGAAGCAACCAAACAAAGGCTTGCCGAATGGGGTATTAGCAGTTTTCAGGGTCTGATGCCCACCGAAATTTTCAGTTTTGATACTTTGCTTACTCTCAAAGGCTTTGTTTTCTTTGTAGTAGGCGGCTTTCTGGTAGGTTTTGGAACGCGTTATGCAGGAGGTTGTACCTCTGGACACGCCATTATGGGACTTTCCAACTTGCAATGGCCTTCGCTTGTGGCTACTATCAGCTTTATGCTCGGTGGCTTTTTCTCTGCTAATGTTATTCTACCTTTGTTATTCAAATTGTTTTAATTACACCTAAAATTTCTACGACCATGGCTACTATTCAAACAAAAGAACCTCAAATGGAAGATGTGCGTCATCAGGACGCAATGTGTACCACTGAATCCCAACTCAAACACCCTTGGTGGTATAATTTCAAGTATATGGCAGTGGGTATTATTTTCGGAATTGCCTTCGTAAAAGCTGAAATTATCAGTTGGTACAGAATTCAAGAAATGTTTCAGCTTACCTCTTTTCATATGTACGGCGTAATTGGTACGGCTGTTGTTGTGGGTATGATTTCAGTGATGATTATCAAGAAAACCCAAGCGAAAACCATCTACGGCGAGCCTATTACACTGGATACGAAAAAGTTCAACAAAGGGCAAATTATCGGTGGCTTGATTTTCGGTTTGGGCTGGGCTATTACAGGTGCTTGTCCGGGTCCTTTATATGCTCAAATCGGAGCAGGTTTTGGTGTAGTGTTTGTTACGCTTCTAAGTGCTATTTTAGGTACTTGGGTGTATGGTTATTTTAGAGAAAAATTACCTCATTAAATTTGCTGATTACAACCCAAAAACTTATTTTCCCCAAAAAATCTTTTTTTATGAAAATAGTAAGTTTTTTAGTCTTGTTTAGCTTGTTTTATGCCAAAATTTATGCCCAAGAACACAAACACCACCACGGTGAGGCTAATGAGCATATGAACAAAAACAAGTTTGAAAAACTTGTAGAGCGTTTTGAAAACCCCGAACGTGAAAAATGGCAAAAGCCTGAGGAGGTTATTAAGTTTTTGGGAAATCTGAAAGGCAAAACTATCGTAGACATTGGAGCAGGCACGGGCTATTTTGCCTTTCGTCTGGCTCCTTTGGCAAAGACTGTTATTGCCGCTGATGTTGATGAACGCTTTTTGGATTTTATGCGTAAAAAAAATGAAGAAAAAGGCTTTACAAACCTTATTTTGCGTAAAGCTGAATACGAAAAGCCCCCCGTACAAGAACGCGAAGCCGATCTGGTATTCAGCGTAAATGTGTATCACCATATTGAAAACCGCAAAGAGTATTTTGCAGAGCTATATCAAAAACTCAAAAAAGGTAGTTTGCTCATAGTCGTTGATTTCAAAAAAGGCGATTTTCCGCAAGGTCCGCCCGATAATATGAAAATATCTGAAAATGAAGTAGTGAAAGAACTAGAAAATGCAGGGTTCAGAAAAGTAACCCTTGATACTCAAACTTTGCCTTACCAATATATGGTGAAAATGAAAAAGTAGTTGCTATTTGTTTAAGTCCGACTTGAAGTAGGAAATAAAAAATAGGATTTTAGACAATTCGTGTCCGACACAAAAAAGAAATGATTGAAGGTTTGAACTCAAAACTTTTTGAATGCTAAAATAATTGATTATCTTTGGGCAGAAGCAGAAAAAATTATGACTACCGAAAAACCTAACTTTGATTTTCTGCTTGCCAAACTCAAACACGTAGATTGGCGTATCAAGTTACTGGCTTTTTTAGAAGGTGAGCCAACACTTACCCCCGATGAAATTGTTTCGCCACATTGCTGCGAATTGGGGCGTTGGCTTGATAAAGAAGGACTTTTAAAATACAGAAACTGCCCCAAAATTCAAGAATTGAACACTATTCATACACAGCTTCACCACGTTAGTCAGTACATTTTATCTCATTACCAAAACGGACTAACCTCCGTAGAAGCCGAATACGAAACTTTACAGCAACTCTCTCAAAAACTCATTGAAATTCTAGAAATTTTGGAAAAAGAAAAACCTAAGCTAAACTCCTTATGAAAAGACTTGCTTACTACACAATCAGTTTGCTTATGCTTGGGGCTTGCGAAAAAAACCAACAAAAGCCTGAAAATAATTCCACCAATGGAACTCAAAGTACCACCACCCAAACAGAAAAATCCCAAGTAAATTACTTGGAAAAAGGTGATGAAATTACAACTGCCACTCAAGCGGCTCTCTTGCAAACTGTCTCAAAAGCTATTGCCGAAAAGGAAGCTCACGGTGCCGTAGAATACTGCAATTTGAAAGCCTTGACCATCGTAGATTCTCTTTCTAAATTGCATAACTGCCAAATCAGGCGAGTATCAGACAAATACCGCAATCCACAAGATAAAGCTCAAAATGAAACCGAAAAAAAAGCTCTTGCTACCTTTATAGAAAAACACCAAAAGCAAGAAAAATTAGAGCCTTTTATCTTGCAAGAAGATAAAAATGTCTATTATTTCAAGCCTATTATGGTAGGAATGGAAACTTGCCTGAAATGCCATGGCGATAAAAGTAAAGACATTGCACCCAAAACCCTTGCCACCATTGAAAAGCTCTATCCGAACGACCTTGCCAAAGGCTACAAACTCAAAGATTTTAGGGGTATGTGGGTAGTAAAGTTCTGATTTATCGCAGGCACGCAAGTTGTCTCTAAACTACTTTTTAGCTTCTTAAAAAAGTTTTTTCTGTAAAACAAAGCCCCTAGAAAGCAAAGAAAAAATTTGCTTTTTCAAAATATTTGCTTAAATTCAAGCAAATATTCTAGTACTATTCTCTCTTTTCAAAACCTTCAAAATTATGGATTTCAAACGCTTTTGGGGGCTTGTCTTGCTTTTGGCAGAGCTTGCTTCCTGTGATAGTAATCAGATAAAAATTAGTAGCAAAAACTTTGAGACTCAAATCAGTCAGCAACAAAACTTAATTTTTAAGTTTAATAGAGACATCGTCAGCGACACCCTGCTCAATCGTTGGGATACTACTGCTTACATCAAATTCTTTCCATTTGTCAGAGGAAAATTCAAATGGATAGCCAAAAATGAACTTTTATTTTCCCCCGAAATAGGTTTTAAGAGTTCTACCAAATATCAAGCCGAATTTCAGGAAAAACATTTCAAAACTGCCGAAAAAGTAAGCCTGAAAACCAAATCTCTGGATTTCCATACACCACTACTCACCCTCAACGAAGTCAGCTCTTTTTGGGGCAACCAAAACGGCTCACCTGAAATGCGTTTGCATTTGCAATTCAACTACAAAGTCAATCCACAAGAGTTGCAAAAGTTGCTCACCGTTTCTGCTCAAAACAAAGCTCTCTCTTATCGTTTGGTTACGCTTTCTCCTGATAGGCTCATTGAAATAGCTCTGCAAGAGCCTGGTAGTAATGAAATAAGTATCAAAATTGAAAAAGGGCTTCCTTGTGGAGAAAGCGACTATAAAACTCAAGAAGTCTTTGAAAAAAATATTACACTCACCCGCAAGGAAAACTTGGAAATTTTAAGTGTTGACAATGAATTTGAAGGATTGGAGCCTTTTATTTTGATAAAAACTAACCAAGCATTCGCCACAGATAATTTCGACAAATACATTACCCTGCAAGCCGAGCCCAAACGAAAAATCTACTATTGGGAAACAGAGGCAGAAGAAACCCCCACAACTGCTATTTCTTACGAAAAACTTACCTTTACACCACACCCTCAAGGCTTAAAAATTACAGGTAATTTTGAAACAGCCAAAACTTATAATTTACGCATTAGCTCAAAGCTCAAAGGCATTGCAGGCGGATCCTTAAAGCAAGATTATAGCCAAATCATTTCTTTTAGCAAAATACAACCCCAAATAACTTTTACAGAAAAAAAAGCAATGTACCTCTCTTCCAAAGGGCAGAAAAATATTGGCGTAAAAGTGGTCAATATTCCTGAAATTGAAGTTGAAATCTACAAAATTTATGAAAACAACTTACTTGCTTTCTTGGAAAACTATCAGTACAACCTTGAAAGCGAAACAACTTACAACTATGGCTACGGCAATAGCAACCCTTACGAAAGGTACGGAACACTTATCTCCAAACAAAGCTACGAAGTAGAACGCCTCCCCGCTACCCAAAACGGTATTCATTTGCTCAACATCAGTACTGAAAAACTCAAAGAGTTCAAAGGGGTGTATGCAGTAGTAGTAGGCTCCAAAGAAAACCAGTATGAAAAGGCTTTCAAATTGGTAGCGGTTTCTGATGTGGGTTTAATTGCCAAAGAAAATAATGACGAAGTTTGGATTTTTGCCAATAGTATTTTAGACGCCAAGCCGCTTAAAAACGTAAAAATTAAAGTTTTGAGCCGAAATAACCAAACATTAGCCGAAACTGCTACCGATGAAAACGGCACTGCCAAAGTAGGAAACCTGAAAGAGAAATACCCCGATTTTCGCTTGGGAATGATAACCGCCCTCAATGACGATGATTTTACTTTCTTGAATTTAGAAAAAAGCCGTGTAGAAATCTCTCGCTATGATGTAGGTGGCTTGCGAAGCAATGAAACTCCCTATCAAGCGTTTGTGAATTTAGAAAGAAATTTGTATCGCCCTGGCGAAAAAATCAACTTTTTAGTGCTTGTGCGAAACCAAGAGTGGAAAGTAGAAAAAATGCCTCTAAAAGTGCATTTTACAATGCCCAACGGCAAAGAACTCACTACGCTCAAAGCCATACTCAACGAGCAAGGAGCTTGGCAGGGTAGTTTGCGTTTGCCCGAAGATGCCCTTACAGGCTTATACAAAATGGAAGTGATGACCTTCAACGATATTCTGCTCAATTCGCAAGATATTAGTGTAGAAGAATTTATGCCCGATAGGCTCAAAATTGTTCAGAAAACGGATAAATCCTCTTACAGAGCAGGTGATAAAGTTATCTTGCAAGGCACTGCCCTGAACCTCTACGGTACACCTGCCGCTGGTCGTAGCTATCAGGTAGAGTTACTTATGAAACGTAAAGTTTTTGCCCCCAAAAAATACGAAAAATATAATTTTGAAACCACAGGCAAAGATAACTATTTGGGCTCAAAACTCGCAGAAGGAATTACTACCCCAGAAGGTGGGCTAAAAGCTGAATTTGAAATCTCTGAAACACTTGAAAATCAAGGACTTTTAGAAGGATATCTTTATACCACCGTTTTTGATGAAACAGGCAGACCCGTCCGCAAGGGTGAAGTTGTTGAAATTGCTACCCAAAATATTTTTTTGGGTATTGAAAAAACAAGCGAATACCTCGATGCCTTGCAGGAACAAAATATCTCTCTTGTAGCTTTGGATAAAAATGGCAACAGCATAGAAACCTCAGCAATAGTTCAGGTAATAAGGTATGAGTGGCAAAATACCCTCGAAAGAGATTATTACTCGGAAAATGTTCGCTATGTTTCCAACAAAAAGGAAAAGGTCATCAGTGAGCAGAAAATTCGCATCACAGGGAAAGCAAGCTATCCGCTGCGTCTTGCACATTCAGGAGAATACGAAGTGCGAGTACGTAATGAGAACAGTAGCAGCTATGTATCCCATCATTTTTATGCGTACGCTTGGGGAATGACCGACTATACTTCTTTTGAAATTAACAAAGAAGGACAGATAGATATTACTGCCGATAAAGAAAGCTACAAAATCGGAGAAACTGCCAAGCTACTTTTCAAAACGCCCTTTGAAGGCAGATTGCTTGTAACTATTGAACGCCACAAGGTGCTTCAACATTTTTATTTGGAAACAGAAAAGAAAGCCGCCAGTTTCAACTTGCGAGTAGCTGATGATTACTTGCCCAATATTTACATTTCAGCAACACTGATTAAACCGCTTTCTAATGCTACTTTGCCACTTACAGTAGCTCACGGCTATCTGCCTCTGAAAGTAGAACCTACTCGCCACAAAATTGAGGTCAAGATTCAGGCTCAAGAAAGTTCATATTCCAATACCTCACAAACCATTAAGGTCAAAGTTTCTGAAAGCAATGCCGAAGTAGTACTTTCCGTTGTTGACGAGGGGATTTTACAAATCAAAAATTTCCAAAATCCCAATCCTTTGGAATATTTCTTCCAAAAAAGAGCTTTAGAGGTAGAAGCCTATGACCTCTACCCTCGCCTTTTCCCTGAGCTGAAACCCAACAAAAGCAGTGTAGGTGGCGGCGGCGAGGCAATGATGGAGCAGGCAGTCAAAACAAATACCAATAACCCTCTTGCCAATAAACGTGTAAAACTCACTACCTTTTGGAGTGGTATTCTGCAAACGAACTCATCAGGCGAAGCAAGCTATACTATTCAGATACCTCAATTTTCGGGCAGTTTGCGAATTATGGCAATAGCTTACAAAGGCTCTCGCTTTGGGGGCAATGCCAAATCCATGATAGTTACCGACCCTATCGTGATTACCTCAGGGATTCCTCGCTTCCTTGCTCCCAACGACGAAGTCCTTATCCCTGCTACTTTTGCCAATACCACCACGCAAACCCTCACAGGTACGGCTCAAATAAGCGTAGGCGAAGGTTTGCAGATTATTGGCAACTCGCAAGTTTCTCTTAGCATTGATGCCCATGGCGAAAATCAAGCTTTTTTCAAGGTCAGAGCTACCGATTTTGTAGGCAGTACCCAAATTACTATCAGTTTTGCAAGTCAAAATCGCAAATTTGAGGAAAAAACAGATATTGCAGTGCGTTCTGCTGTACCTTTGCAGAAAAAAGTAAGTTTCGGAACTTTGCAAGCAGGCAATCAGGGCATGAGCCTACAACACTCTTTTATTCCTTCGACTGCAAAAGCCACTTTGCTACTTTCCAAATCACCCATGGCAGAATTTTCCGATAATTTGGACTACCTGCTTGCCTATCCCTATGGTTGTGTAGAGCAAACTATTTCTACGGCTTTCCCGCAACTCTACCTTGCCGAACTTTCTCGCAAACTCAAAAAATCGGACAAATACGCAGGTAGTTCTGCTACCGAAAGCCGCTATTACGTGCAAGAAGCCATTATGCGTTTGCAAACAATGCAAATGTTCAATGGAGCATTGAGTTACTGGTCGGGGGGTAATTATGAAAGTTGGTGGGGCAGTGCTTATGCGGCACATTTCTTGTACGAAGCCCAAAAAGCTGGCTACAATGTAAATGAAGCTTTTTTAGAACGTTTGAGCAAGTATCTGCAAGCCAAAGTGAAAGAAAAACATACCGAACGCTATCTGTACTACGACGAGCAAAACCGCTTGCAAAATCGTACTATCATTAGCAAAGAAGTACCTTACACACTCTACGTGCTTGCCCTAATGCGTAAAGGTGATATTGCAATGATGAACTACTGCAAAGCCAACAGTGCCATGCTAGCTTTAGATAGCCGCTATCTGCTTGCCGCAAGCTACTTGCTGATGGGCGATAAGGCTTCGTACAAAGCACTTTTGCCTAAAAGTTTTTCAGGAGAACGCTCTCAAAATGCTTTGGGTGGCAGTTTTTACTCTTTTGTTCGCGATGAAGCCATTGCCTTGAATGCTCTTTTGGAAGTAGAACCTCAAAATCCGCAAATACCTGTAATGAGTAAGCAAATATCTAATGCTTTGCGTTCTCAAAAGTTTTTGAACACCCAAGAAACGGCTTTTGCTTTGCTGGCTCTTGGAAAACTTGTCAAACAAGCTGAAAAAACAGATTTGAAAGCCTCTCTAAAACTTGATGGCAAAGAGATTGCCCAATTTGTAGGCGAAGATTTAGCTTTAGAATTTAGTAACTTTGCCCCTACAAATATCAGTGCCAATGTTTCAGGCAAAGGCAATCTGTATTATTTCTGGAAAATACAAGGTTTGGAGAAAAGCCCTCAAATCAGAGAGAGAGATAGCTATTTGAAAGTTAGACGCACTTTCTACAACCGAGCAGGTCAAGAAATTAAAAATGGAGCGTTTGAACAAAACGATTTGATAGTGGTAAAAATAAGCATACAAACCGAAAAAGGCGAAAATATCCCTAATGTGGCTATTTCAGACCTACTGCCTGCGGGTTTTGAAATTGAAAACCCTCGTCTGATGGAGGCTATCCAGCTACCTTGGATAAAAGATGCTTCGCAAGCTGATTATGTAGATATTCGCGACGATAGAATTCATATTTTCTGCGAAGCCACAGCAAAAGCGAAAAACTACTATTACATGGTGCGGGCTGTTTCGCTCGGAGAGTTCCAAATGGGGGCTATCGCCGCCGAAGCAATGTATGCCGATGAATATCACTCCTATTCGGGAGCAAGAAAAGTAAAAATTTTCAGTAAAAAAGTAAAATTTCCAAACCAAAACCAAGAAATAGAAGCAAAAAAATAGCAAATCCGAAGAAAAATCTGGCAAATATTCGTGCAAAAGAAAAATGCTATACTTATAGCTTTCTTTTCAGACGATTCTGTATTTTTGCCAAAAATTTGTTATGAAGAACATACTTGTTACAGGTGGTCTAGGATTTATCGGCTCTCATACAACTGTAGCCCTTGCCGAGCAAGGCTTTATTCCTATTGTTGTAGATAATTTGAGCAATTCGGAATTATTTATTAAAGACCGTATCGAGCAAATTCTCAACCAAGCTATCACTTTCTACCAAGCCGATTGCAACGATTATGCGGCAATGGAAAAAATTTTCAAAGAGCATACTATTGAAGGAGTCATTCATTTTGCCGCTTACAAAGCCGTTGGCGAATCTGTCGCTGAACCACTCAAATACTATGAAAATAATCTCTTCTCGCTTATCAATTTGTTGAAAATAATGCAACAATTTTCCGTGCAGAAATTGGTTTTTTCTTCTTCTTGCACTGTGTATGGACAAACCGAAAAACTGCCCGTAGATGAAAGCAATGCAATATTACCTGCTTTTTCGCCATACGGCAATACCAAACAAATTGGCGAAGAAATTTTGCAAGATGTAGTTAAAAGTCAAGTAGATTTGCAAGTAATCTCTTTACGATATTTTAATCCTATTGGGGCACATCCTTCGGCACTTATTGGGGAGTTGCCGCGTGGTGTGCCTAACAATCTCGTACCTTATATTACACAAACAGCGATTGGCAAACGCCCGTTTTTGAATGTTTTTGGTAAAGATTATCCCACCCCCGATGGCACGTGCATACGCGATTTTATACACGTATGCGACCTTGCCGAAGCACACGTAAAAGCACTTCAATTTTTACAAAATCAAAAGGGTAGTTTTATTGATTTCATCAATGTAGGCACAGGCAAAGGCAACTCGGTATTGGAGGTAATCCAAACTTTCGAGCAAGTAAGTGGTAAAGCTTTGCCTTATCAGTTTGCTCCTCGCCGCAGTGGTGATGTTACAGCTATTTATGCTGATGCCCGCAAAGCAGAAAAAATTTTAGGTTGGAAAGCTCAAAGAAGCCTTGCCGATGCACTTGCCGATGCTTGGCGTTGGGAGCAAGCTATTCAAAATTTAGAACCTATGAGGTTTTGAAAAAAACCATAAGTCTGGTTTTACTTAAAAATTATTTCTGCTTTCCTGGAAAGTCTTCGTAAAAAGCCTCTTCAAAAGTAAGTTCAGAAGGCACTCCCTTTTTTAACACTATCCAAACCAGATACAAAACCACTAGGGGCGAAAGCAGATACATAGAAGCTGTAATGTACTCGGGCGTCCAATGGGGTGTTGTAGCGTATATCAATACATAAGCTGTTGATAAAAGCAGTGGCAAACGAATCTTTTTCATAATAATAAGCATTTTTAGGTGTAAAACTAGTACAAGTAATTTCGACTTATAAAGATTTGATTTCTAATCTGCCCCGAACTCTTATCTTATTTTTTTAGGCTTCCCGATTTATTTTTTCCTTTTCCAATCAAATTCATCGTCATCATCATCAAACTTGCCAAAGTCTTTGGTATTGAACATTCCTGAAAGTAAATCTGAAAATTGGAGGGCTCGTGTAAGCATTTTTTTAGAAAGTTGCGAATACTCTGCAAGTCCATGTAGAGTGAATTCCATCATTAAGAACTTTTCATTTTCTGTAAGATTCTTGAAAGTACTTTGCACGAAATTTTCTAGTCCTTTCACTTTACGCAATTCTCGACGATAATTTTCATTGGAAGCCTCATTGAGCAAATCTAAGGTATTTCCACTACCAAACCACTCCAAAATTTCATGATACGGATTTTTCTCTTTCATTTTTTTAGCTTTTTCGGGCTCGGGAAAATACTGCAAAAATTGTGCACGGATAGCTTTGGAAATAAGATGTTGGGCTACATTGGCTGTACCTTCTTGCTCACCTTCATAGACAAGCTCTATTTTGCCCGTGATAGAGGGGATTACTCCTATCAAATCGCTGATGCGAGCATAAGTTTGGGTTTCGTTATTCAAAAGCAAGCGTCTTTCAGCGGTACTTACCAGATTTTCTATAGCCGATATTGTCAGGCGTGCCGAAACACCACTTTTAGCATCAATATACTCACTTTGTCGGGCTTCTACGGCAATTTGCTCAATCAGATTACGTAACAAATCGCTGACTTGTACGCTATCTTTTTGCTCTCGGGCAAGTTGAGCCTCTTGGGCAGTGATTTTCTTACCAATATCAATGCTTTTGGGATAATGCGTGAGAATCTGACTATCAATGCGGTCTTTGAGAGGAGTAACAATAGAGCCTCGGTTCGTATAATCTTCGGGGTTGGCAGTAAAGACAAATTGAATATCCAACGGCAAACGCATCTTGAAACCTCTAATCTGTATATCACCTTCTTGCAGAATATTGAATAAAGCCACCTGAATGCGAGCCTGCAAATCTGGAAGCTCGTTTATGACAAAAATACAGCGATGTGAACGAGGTATAAGCCCAAAATGAATGACACGCTCATCGGAATAAGGAAGTTTGAGGCTGGCGGCTTTGATGGGGTCTACATCGCCAATCAAATCAGCTACCGATACATCGGGGGTAGCTAGTTTTTCGGTATAACGCTCCGACCTGTGAAGCCAAGTAATGGGGGTTGCATCACCTTTTTCAGCAATAAGGTCTTTGGCATAACGCGAAATAGGCTTGAAAGGATCATCATTCAGCTCCGAACCTGCCACCACAGGAATATATTCATCGAGTAAATTTACCATTAGGCGGGCAATACGTGTTTTGGCTTGCCCACGCAATCCCAAAAGTATGATGTGGTGCTTGGAAAGAATTGCCCGCTCTATATCAGGAATAACGGTTTCCTCATAGCCCCAAATACCTTCAAAAGGGTTTTCGTGTTGGCGAATTTTACGAATGAGATTTTCTCGCAATTCTTCTTTGATAGAACGCACCTGATACCTTGCGGCTTTCAGTTCGCCGAGCGTCTGCAAAGAAAGCAAACTTTGTGTAGATTTCATCCGAATTGTTAATTATTTCCATTAAAACGTATTTATGCAAAGATTGTTTTTCAAAATTAAAAATTTACTATCTTGCAAAAGTTTTACGGACTAAAATTGATTGCTTTTACATTTAATCTTTTTTGAAAGTATGTGTAAAGTTATCATTACACAATCCAATTACATTCCTTGGAAGGGCTATTTTGATGCTATAAACCAAGTCGATGTGGTTGTTTTGTATGATGAAGTTCAATACACCAAACGCGATTGGCGAAACCGCAATATCATTAAAACACCTCAAGGAACACAATGGCTTACTATTCCTGTGAAAGTAAAAGGCAATTTTTTTCAGAAAATACAAGAAGTAGAAATTTGCGAAAAAGATTGGGCGAAAAAACATTGGAAAACCCTTGAACACAACTACAAAAAAGCCAAATGTTTTGAGCAAATTGCTCCTATTTTGCAAAAATTTTATCAAAATACCCAGCACTTATTACTTTCTGAAATCAATGCAGAACTGATTCGTTTAGTTTGCAAAATATTAGGTATCCAAACAGCTATTTACTTTTCAAAAGATTTTCCTATTTACCAAAATGGCAAAAACGAAAGACTGATTGATATTTGTCAGCAACTCAATGCTACTGAATATTATACAGGAACTTCCGCCCGAAACTATCTTGATGAGCATTTATTCAAAGCCTGCGGTATCAAAATTTGTTATCTGGATTATAGTAACTATCCTGAATATACTCAACTGTACGGCGATTTCATTCACAAAGTTTCCATCGTTGATTTACTCTTCAACGAAGGTTTCAATGCCCCCCATTTTATGAAATCTTTTTCAGAAAAAAGAAATCTTACACCTGTATTTTAGTTACTAATTCATGTACGCTTTTATGAAAATCTCTGTTCTTACTACGCTTTATTACTCCGAAAATTACATACAAGAATTTTACAACAGAACTCTTGCCTGCCTCAAACAAATCCCTTGTATCTATGAAATTATTTTTGTAAATGATGGCTCGCCTGATAATTCATTGGCGAAGGCGATCGTGCTTGCCCAAAAAGATGAAAATGTAAAAGTAATAGAACTTTCTCGCAATTTTGGTCATCACTTTGCTTTGCTTACTGCTCTGCAAAATGCCACAGGCGATTGGATTTTTTTGATTGACAGCGACCTTGAAGAAGCCCCCGAATTGCTACTAACCTACTGGCAAAATCTACAACAAAACCCCGATTTTGATGTTATTTATGGTGTTCAAGAAAAACGAAAGGGGAATTGGTTTGAAAAAATAAGCGGCAAAGTGTATTACAAACTATTTAGCCTTATTTCCGATATTCAATACCCTGCCAATACGCTCACTGCCCGCCTCATGAACCGAAAATATGTACAAGCTCTTTTGCAATACCCCGAACGAGAAATGGACTTGTGGTGTATTTTTCAGATGGCAGGTTTCAAGCAAAAGGCTATTGTTGTAAGCAAGGGCTTCAAAGGCAGTTCTACTTATACACTCAAACGTAAACTCCAAATTGCCCTCAATACCATAACTTCTGTAAGTCATAAACCTTTGTACTTTGTTTTTTATTTGGGTTTGCTTATTACACTTTTTGCCTTAGGTTATATTACTTGGGCATTTTATCAGTATTTTGCTTACGATGAAAAAATTGAGGGCTGGACAAGTCTAGCCATTTCTATTTGGGCTATTGGTGGCTTGATTCTTTTCAGTATCGGAATTTTGGGTATTTATTTGGCAAAAATTTTCTTGGAAATCAAACAACGCCCGAGAAGTATCATCAGAAATATTTATGAAAAGCACAACATCAAAATTGAAAAAGAAAGTTTAGAAGTGTGAAGTTTTGAAATTTTATCAACAAATTATGCAAAAAATATTAAAAGCCTTGAACGAATTTTATGCAGAACAGCTTAGTCTATACGGCTCCACTGCCCAAGGCGTGAATTGGAAAGATGAAAAAGCCCAAATAGGCAGATTTGAACAACTTTTGAAAATTTTGCCTCAAAATTCAAATTTCAGCATTGCTGATTTGGGTTGTGGTTATGGGGCATTAGCTGAATTTATGCAAAAAAAAGGGTTTCAACATTTTACCTTTTATGGCTATGACCTTGCCCCTGCTATGATTGAGCAAGCTCACAAAACCTACGCTCACCTTGATTTTGCTACATTTCAGCTTATTCAGCATCCCAAAGAAATGAAAAAATCAGATTATATCGTAGCAAGTGGTATTTTCAATAAAAAATTGGCGTTGAAAGAATACGAATTTTTAGGCTATATCTTGGAAACTTTGGATATAATGCACCAAAAGAGCCTCAAAGGCTTTGCTTTCAATATGCTTACAAGCTATTCGGATAAAGAAAAACAACGCCCCGACCTATACTATGCCAACCCTTGCTTTATGTTTGACTATTGCATGCGAAATTTTTCTCGTGATGTTGCTCTTCTGCACGACTACCAAATGTTTGATTTCACTATTTTGGTGAGAAAATAAAAGCAACAACGTCACTATTAGGTGATGTTGTTGCTCATATTTGAAACAAGAACGCTAATTTCTCTCTTTGGGCAATTGGATAACAAATTCTGTTCCTTTACCTTCCTCGCTATTTACGAATATTTGCCCATTGTGTTTTTCGATGATACCAAACGTAATAGAAAGCCCAAGCCCCGTACCTACGCCTACGGGTTTGGTGGTAAAAAACGGCTCGAAGATGCGTCGTTTTACTTGTTCGCTCATTCCTACGCCATTATCTTTGATACGAATAATTATATTTTCAGCCTGATTTTCAGTGTAAATGGTAATTTCTCCGTCTTTTCTATCCTCAGGTATCGCCTGAATAGCATTGTTGAGAATATTCATAAATACTTGGTTAAGCTGACCTGGATAGCAAAGAATATCTGGCATTGTTTCATCATAATATCTTTTTACATTGATCCTGCCTTTTAGTTTGTTATTGAGCAGAATCAGTGTAGATTCAAGAGCTTCTTTGATATTAGCCATTTTGCGTTCCTCTTCATCAAGACGGCTGAAAATACGCAAACCTTTCACAATTTCCATCGTACGAATGGCACCTTTCTTGATATCGGCAACCAAGTGCTCAATATCTTGGGTTAGTTCTTCAAATCCTAATTGTTCTTTGAGTTGTTTGGCTTCTTGAATAATTTCCTCTTTGTTGCCGTTGGCAGAGTCTAATTCATTGTATTTTTTGACAATCTCCATCAGGTCGTCCAAGGAAATTTTAAGTGTATCAATACCATTATACACAAAGTTAATCGGATTATTGATTTCGTGGGCAATACCCGCCGTAAGCTGACCAAGCGAAGCCATTTTCTCATTGTGTACAAGTTGTCCTTGTGTTTCTTTGAGCTTTGCAATCAGTCTATCAAGCTCTTCTTTTTGCTTTTTCTCTATTTCTAAGGTTTCTTTAAGTTTTTTTTCAGAAAGCATCAGTTTCTCGTTGATTTCAAGCTGAGCTTCTGCCAAAGCACGTACATCTTCTTCTGCTTTTTTGGCTTTTTCCAAAGCATTTTGAAGTTCTATTTCAGCTTGCTTGCGTTCAGTAATATCATTTTCAACAGCAATAAATCCTGTTAAATTATTCTTCTCATCAAACAAAGGCGTAATACTGATGCCCAACCAGTAGCCCCTACCCGATTTGGAATAGTTGTAAATTTCTTGGTAGAAAGATTTGAGCGAAGCTATTCCCTGACGAATGGCAAATACATCAGCAGGATTTGTTTTTTCACCTTGCAAAAATGAACCCGGTTTTTTGCCTTTTACTTCTTCTAATGTATACTCTGTGAGTTTTGTAAAACCTTCATTTACCCATTCTATCAAACCATCTGCATCTGTAATAATTACTGCATTATCTGTTTTGGAAGCCACAAGAGCCAAGCGTTCAATTTCTTTTTGAGATTTTTTAAGGTTTTCAAAAGCAATCTGCAACTCTTCTTCCACTTTTTTACGCTTATCCGCCTCTATCATTAGCGAAATAATTTCAGAAATAGAACGGGCAAAATTTTCATCTTCCAAAGTCCATTGTTTGAAGCCTTTGCCTACATACTCGCAACAAACCACCCCTTTCATTTCCCCTGCTACACGGATAGGTACATCAAGCATAGAATTGATACCCAAAGGTTTGAGATAAACCTCCGAAAACTCATAAGTATATGGGTGCGTATGAGCGTCATTAGCTACAATAGCCAGACCACTTTGTAACCCTTCGAAATAAGCAGGGAAATCTTTGGCAAAGAGTTCTACACCTGCCGAGTGTTGATTTTTTGTTTTTTCAAATAAATCGCGAGAAATGATACTTGTGCCTGTATAATCCCAAATACTTACTCTTTCAATATCCAAGCCTTCTGCCACTGCCTCTGTAATTGCTTGAAATGCTTCTTCCAAGTTGCCATATTTATCAAAAGAGGTAGTATAAAATTTAGTCAGAATGGTATTGTACTTTTCTAATTTAATCAGACGCTCTTTTTCAGCTTTTTGAGCAAGCAAAAGTTTTTCATTTGCCTCTAATTGAGCTTCGGCAAGTTGCCTCATTTCGCGTTCGGCTTTTTCAAGCTCTTCTGCACGTTTGTTCAACTCTTTTTGAGCAAGAGCCAAACTGCTCGTAATCACTTTCTGCTGTTCAAGGGCTTCTTCAAGTTCTTTTTTAGATTTTTCAACTTCTCTTTGAGCTAATAGTAGCTTTTCATTTGCCTCTAATTGAGCTTCGGCAAGCATTCTCATCTCTTTTTCTGAACGTTCTACTCTCTCCAAAGTGGCTTGCAATTCTTTTTCATTTTTAACTTTGATAAAAGTAGAAGCAAGAATATTCGTAACAGCTTCCAAGAAATCAATTTCGCTTTGTTTGCGTTTATGTCCATGAGGCAGATACACTACTAATGCCCCTAGTGCTTCCTCTTGGTATAAAATTGGAACGTTGTAATGTCCATGTTCTTTGATACCTTCAAAACGAGTAGTGTGGCGTTCATCTACACAATGGGCATATTGGGTTTCTTTGGTCTTAATTGCCAAGCCGCACAAGCATTGTCCCGTTTTGATGTTGTGACAAAGCTCCTGTATTTTAGGATTAATATTTTTTTGTCTTACGAGTTCGTACGTTTCGCTTTCACCTTCCTTTTTCAAGAAAATACCTACCCCGGGCAAAAGCTCCAAAAATTTAATTTCACTCAAAACCTCAATGATAAATTCTAAAAACTCATTGAAATTGGAGTTATTCGTCAGAATTGACTTTTGAAATATTCTGTTGAGAGCATCTTGCTTCTGAACGATAGTAGCCAGTTCATTTTTAGTTTTTTCTTCTTGTTTTTGTACCAAAAGCAACTTTTCGTTGGCTTCCAATTGAGCTTCAGCCAGCTGTCGCATCTCTCGTTCCGACCTTTCGAGGGCTTCTGCTTTTCGCTGAAATTCTTCTTGGATATGTATCAACTGCTGATTGACGCGATTTTGCTCAATCAATGTTTTTTGTAATTCTCTTTGGGCTACCAAAAGCTTTTGGTTAGTGCGTTCTTGACGTTCAAGAGCCAAACGAGTTTCCTCTTCAGCTTTTTTCAACTTTTCGTTTTGTTCTTGTACTTGCTTTTGAGCAATAAATAGCTCTTCATTTAGTTTCATTTGTTCTTCGGTAATTTTACGTAGCTCTTGTTCAGATTGCTGTAGCTTTTGGTTTTTCCGTTCAAGCTCTTCTATAAAATCTTCTAATTTTCGACTTATAGGAGCAAAATAGAATATGGCTAACATCACCAAAACTCCTAAAATTACTACCCCCACAATCCAAGCTATTAAAGCAGTTGTATCAGTACGTTCTTTGGCTTCTTTTTCGTACTGATCCACAATTTCGTTCATGATGGGGAAATACTTGGCTTCATTTTCCAAAATAATTCCCGTGTTGTTTTTTATTTCAAGCCTTTTGGTTTCATCGCTTATCACCAGAGAGTAATCGTTGGCGGCAATAGCGGTGGCGGCAGTTTGAATTTGTTCGTACAGAGGCTCTATCTCTCGAAATTTTTGCAAAATAGAAGGAGAGTTTTTAGGTTCTTTTATTCCAATCACTACATCCCCTTTCAAGAGAGCTTGATGAGATTTTTGCCATAAATCCAAACTTTCAGAAAGTTCTTTTTTGTAGGTTTGAAAAGTATCTATACTATTAGTTTGGGATAAAACAACAGCACTTTTGGCAAT
Source organism: uncultured Cytophagales bacterium (assembly GCA_938002655.1). GTDB lineage: Bacteria > Bacteroidota > Bacteroidia > Cytophagales > Thermonemataceae > Raineya. The sequence continues at coordinate 372,456 of CALLAC010000001.1, read as the reverse complement.
TTTTTGTATCAAAGCTCTCTGCCTACTGGCTATGTTGATAAGTTTGGCGTCTTCTTCCGAAGCCGTAAAACCGAGTTGTACAGCTATTTCCGCTAAAATCACGAAAACAGCCACAATTACAAGAGCTACAATGTATGTAGTCCGAAAACTTTTCATATCAATAAAATTTTATTTATGTGGAACAAAAGCAAAAATCTTGTTAAATTTACAAATTATAAATGAATTTGCCAAATATTTCAGCTTTGGATTTAGAAGTATTACAAAATTATTCATGAAAGCAGACTTGAAAAAGTTTAGGTTTCGAAGTTTGCAATTTTTGAACTCTCAGACCCTGAAACCTCAAACTTATGAACCTACCAATAAACTTGCGTTTAAAATACATTCAGCTTTCGATAAAAATAATTTGATTTTGAGGTAAATACGCTTTTATATCTTTTCAAATACACGAAAATTGCAAACGAATCAGAATGCGAAACTAACTTGTTGCAATTATATCCTGCCTTAAAAAGATAAGCCTTAGTGGTATCAGTGAAAAACTGCGTGTTGCAGGAATAAAAGTTAAATCCAGCGTATTAGCACCAAATTTATATTCCCTAAATTCTTGTATCACTCTGGTTTTTGTCTTTCCATTCATAGTACGCTCTACTGCAAAAGGTTCGGTATACATATATTTATTTCCTTAAAAAAAGCAACTTTATCTTGCCAGTTCAATATTTACAGGTTTGCCCTTGATAGTTGCATTTTTCATCTTCTTGATAACTTTGGGAGCATCTTCCTTGGCTACTTCTACAAACGAAAACTTTTCCAAAATATCAATTTGCCCAATATTTTTGAAAGCTATTCCTGTTTCACCTGTAAAAGCTCCAACAATATCATTAGGGCGAACTTTATCCATTTTGCCTACATTCAAAAACAAGCGAACCATATTTTTGTTTGCTGTTCGTCTTTCTTTTTCTTTACCAAAAACTTTTTCTTTAAGATTTTCTTTGCTTGGCTTAAAGTCTTGGATTTCTATATCCAGATACTTCGTTTTTTGATGTTGCCACTGCATTTGTATCAGGGCTTTGATAATACTTTCATCTTTCAAACCTATATGACGAAGTTGCATGAGCAATGGGTCAAAAGCCGTTAAATCTTCATTCTGTGCAATAGAAGCAATTTTTTCTACAAATTGAGCTTGCTTGATACCAATCAAATCTTCAATGGAAGGGATGACACCTCGTTTAATTTGTTTTTTTGTAAAATCCTGAATTTCACGCAAGCGGAAAAACTCTCTGCCTACTACAAAAGTAAAAGCCTTCCCCGATTTGCCTGCTCTGCCCGTTCTACCTATTCTATGTACATAATATTCAGGGTCTAAGGGTATATCATAATTGAAAACGGCATCAACCCCCGAAACATCAATACCACGAGCCGCCACATCAGTAGCCACTAAAATATTGATAGCACCTTCGCGAAATTGCTTCATTACTTTCTCTCTTTGTCTTTGGCTCAAATCGCCATGTATAGCTTCGGCTTTATAGCCCCTTTCTAATAGCTCTAAAGCCACTTCGTCAGACTTTTTCTTGGTATTACAAAAGACTATTACTTGTTGCAAATTGTAAAAATCTATCAATCGGCACATTGCTTCCAATTTGGCAGAGGCTTTGATTTCATAGAAAAGTTGTTCAATATTTTCGGCGGTGAGCTCATTGCGAATTACTTTCACAATTTGTGGCTCGTTTTGATATTTCTGTACAATAGCCAAAATAGATTTAGACATAGTAGCCGAAAAAAGCAAAGTTTGGCGTTCGAAGGGCATTTCTTCTAGAATAGCTTCAATATCTTCTCTAAAGCCCATATCGAGCATTTCGTCTGCCTCGTCCAATACAACGGTATGGATATGCTCGGTTTGGAAAGTTCCTCTCTCCAAGTGGTCAATGATACGCCCAGGCGTACCTACTACCACCTGCACCCCTGCTTTCAAAGCACGAATTTGGCGGTCGATAGGGTCTCCACCATATAGTGTAACGACACGAATTTTTTTGTATTTGGCGAGTTTTTCAAACTCTTCACTTACTTGCAAAGCTAACTCACGAGTAGGACAAAGCACCAATACTTGCGGGTTTTTGTCTTTTTCATCAACTTTTTCTATGGCAGGAATAGCGAAAGCGGCGGTTTTTCCTGTGCCTGTCTGTGCCATTCCTACGATATCTTTTCCTTGTAAAGCCAAAGGAATAGCTTCTTTCTGAATAGGTGAAGGTTCTGTAAATCCCATATCGGCAATTGCCTTCAATAAGCTTTCAGAGAGGTTGAGTTCTGTAAATTTCATAGGTTTTATGGTATTAAAAATGAAAAAACGAGAGGCTAACTCTCGCTTTTGGGGTTATGCTTCTTTTTGGATTTGGGTAGATTTCTTTTTGGGCTTTTCTGTTTCCAAGACAGTTTCTTGCTCTTGTGTAGTATCAGTTTTCTTTTTAGCAGAGCGTGTTTTTTTAGGCTTTTCTTCGGTTGCAGGCTCTTTTATTTTATTTTCAACTTCGCTGGTTTCTGTTTTCTTTTTGGTAGAGCGTGTTTTTTTGAGTTTCTCTTCGGTTACAAGTTCCTCTGATTTATTTTCAATTTCAGTGGTTTGAGCTGGTGTATTATCTACTCTCTGAACCTCCGTTTCGGTTGCGGGCGTTTCCTCTTTCCTGACCAATACATCGGGGGCTTGGCGAAAGAGAATTTCATACCATTTTACTAGCTTTTTCACATCAGAAGGATATACTTTTTCGCTATTATATTCAGGCAACACCTCTTGTAGGAAAGCCATCAAATCGGCACTATCGGCTTTGGCACTGATAGGCAAAGAACCTTGATATTTTTCGTGCATTTTATATAAAACCTCTTCCAATGAAATAGAGCCTTCTTGGGTAGTAGTATAAATAGAAATTTCTTTCAAAATAGAAACTTTTTCAGACACACCCACAGCTATTTTACGCTTCTGAGCGTCTAGGGTTTCTACGATTATCCCTGAACGAGCAGGCTTTAAGATACGAAACAAACCTTCTTTTCCTGAAATTGCGGCGATTTCTTTTAATTCCATACATTCGCTAATTTTTCAAAAAGGGCTACAAAGCTAAAATATTCCTTGTGAAAAGACAAATTTATCTGTTGAAATTTTGATTTAATTCGTATAAAAAGAGTTTTAACTCCTCCAATCCTTGCTTTTTTTCTGCCGAGGTAATAAAGTAGCAAGGAAATACTTCAAAGTATTTCAGCAATTCTTCTCGGTAAAGGTTTTCTTGTTTAGTTTGTTGTAAGAGAGAAAGTTTATCGGCTTTTGTAAAAACTATTGCAAAAGGTAAGGCATTCTGCCCGAGCCAAAGTAAAAATTCAATATCATTGGCTTGTGGTGGCAAGCGTAAATCTATGAGTGCAAGCGTACAAAGCAAATTTTCACGTTTTAGCAAGTAATCTTTAATCATTTTTTCCCAATATTTGCGTTCTTTTTGGCTTACTTTTGCGTAGCCATACCCAGGCAAATCTACCAAATACCAAGTATTTTCTACAAGAAAATGATTGATATGCTGTGTTTTCCCTGGTGTTTGAGAGGTTTTAGCTAAATTTTTTTGCCCTACCAAAGCATTTATCAATGAAGATTTGCCTACGTTTGAACGCCCAATAAAAGCATATTCGGGTTTATCGGCAGGCGGACATTGCTCCAAACCAACACTACTTTTTACAAACTTTGCTTCCATAACCTTCAAGAGCTTCTATTAACTATTCATAAATGCCGCAAATCTATTATCTTTCAAGACTTCTTGCAAAATTCGATGATGTTTGTATGTGGTAAAAAGTAAACGAACCGATGCTTGATTGTTTGCAAAAGCTATGATAGGTCCTTCGGAACAAAGCTCGTCTTGATATGCCAAGAAAATTTGCATTTGTATTCTTTTTTGAGCCAAAATTCGTTTGATATTTTTCAGTTGTGGAGAAAAATTCTTTTGCGAAAGCCAAGTTTTCCATAAAAGTAAACGCTTAGCAAGCGTATCTGTAAAGTTTTTAATTTGCAAATATTCTACTTTAGAAATCAAAGATGTTTTATTTAAGGAGTTTATGATGAAATAAAACCGCTGCGGATGTCGTACAAATTGCCAAAAAAGCGGTTTTCCCCAAAAAGAAGTAGCAAACGCATATATCAGATGCTTCTCAAAACCATCAGGAGCAATGAGTGTGATTTTTTCAATTTTCTTGCTAAAATTTTCCAAGAGAACCAAAGCCACCTTTGCTCCAATACTGAAAGCAATCAAATTGAATTTTGCTATTTGTTGTTTTTGAAGAAACGCTTCAAATTGTTTGAGAACTTGTTTTTTAGAAGGCTCTCTGCCGAAAGAAAGCAAATCAAAGCTAAAAATCGTGTATTCGGGTAAAATATTTTCCAGATATTCAAATACTTTGGGAGTTTGCCCAAAGCCATGAAAAGCCAATATACATTTTTTGCCTGTGCCAATTTGCAGGCATTGTAGATTTTCTATTTGCAAATACTCACCCGTTTGAGGCATTAAATCACAATTTGAGTGGCTAATTTAGCAAATTTCAGGGAATTATCCACTCAAACACACGACTTTGGAATTTTTTTTCACCACTTTGCCATTTTACTTGTACTTTCCACAAACCTTTTGCCAAATTGCCTGCATATACCAATTGCTTGGCATGATTATCTAAATTCAGTGGAATAGAAAAATCTTTCGTGCTGTTATCGGGGCGAAAGAAGAAAATTTCACCCTTCTCGTAGCTGATTGTTTGCTCAAACTGCACCCAGAGAGTATGCTGATACGTATGAAATTTTACAGGGAATTGTGAAGCATTGCGTTGGGCTTGTATTTCCTCTTCATAACGTAAATCTTTTTCGTAATAGTCTTTCTCTACGCTTTCAGTCTGTTTGCTTATCATTATGAGCGAAAGAACCAAAATAAAAACTACAAAAACTCCTACTGATATAGCTATTTTTGTTCCAAAATTCATTTCAGTATTTTTTAGTAATTTGATGCAAGAAAGTTATTCTGCGGGTGCAATAAATGAAGTTTCTGCATTGTATAAAATTTTTTGTGTTTCTGCATTGAATGCTTGGATTTTTACTTTCATTGTACTAGCGTTGATAGTATTTTTGGGAATTTGTATAAAGAAAGTAATTTTTCGCACTTCTTGGGGCTGTAAAACAACCTCTTGCGACGTAGCTACCCACTGAATTTTACCTATTTGCCCTTCGGCAAGTTCCAATTGTATTTTTTGCGTATTGAAGGTTTTATTTACCAAAGTGGCATTGTAAAGATTGGCTACGGTGTCTTTATTTTTTCCAACTTCTTGATAAAGCATTCCTGGTGTTCGCATAATATTGATTTGCACATCTTTACGTACTGCCAGTGCAGTAGCCATTACGCCCAAGAGTATCGTAAGCACTACCGAATAGCCAATCATTCTACCTGTAACTTTGAATTTTTTACCAGTCTTGATACCATTCATCGAATCGTAGCGAATGAGACCTTTGGGTTTATGGATTTTTTCCATCACTTCATTGCAAGCATCAATGCAAGCTGTACAGTTTATACATTCCAGTTGTGTTCCGTTCCGAATGTCTATTCCTGTAGGGCAAACCTGCACGCAAAGCTTGCAATCAATGCAATCTCCTTTGAGAGTAGTATCACCTTTTTTTATTTTTCCACGAGGTTCGCCTCTTACAAAATCGTAAGCAACCACAATGGAATTACTATCGAGCAATACGCCTTGCATACGTCCATACGGGCAAATTACAATACAGACAATTTCGCGTATAAATGCAAATACTGCATAAAAAGCTCCCGTAAATACCCCTATTACAAGCCAAGCTACCCAGTTTTCAGAAAAACTGCTTGTAAATATCTCTTTGAGTTTATTTATTCCAACAATATAAGCGGCAAAGGTAGAAATAAATACAAAAGAAATTCCCAAAAATATAACATGTTTTAATGTTTTTTTGAGAATTTTCTCTCGTGTCCAGGGGCTTTCGGCCAGTTTTTTTTGAGCAGAGGCATCACCTTCTATCCAGTATTCAATTTGCCTGAAAACCATTTCCATAAAAACAGTCTGCGGACAAGCCCAACCACAAAATAACCTACCAAATACTACTGTAAAAAGTGCAATAAATACTACAAAGCTTACTAATAACAAGGCAAGTAAGAAAAAATCTTGCGGGAAAAAGGCTTTTCCAAAAATAATAAACTTTCGCTCAATAAAATTGAGCAGAAAGAACGGATGTTCATCTATTTGTATGAATGGTATACCAAAGAATACAAGTAAAAATACAAACGCCGCAATTTTACGTAAATTTGTGTAAAAACCTTTTGTTTTTTTAGGAAAAATCCAATGCCGTTTTCCAGTTTTTTCTAACACTCCCAGTTGTTCGCGAAAGGTAGGTTGTTCTTGGGTAATCATAAGTATTTTTTCTCAAAAGTATTGTAAGGCATAGATAAAGAAAATGATAAAAATCAATCTTTTCTTTGAGTATTTGCAGAAAAACAGCTAAACCTATGAGGTTTTTTTGAATATGAACAGATTGGGGATACACTAAAAAAATGAATACAAATTTTTATTATCTCGGGAAAAATTGTATCTTTCAAAAACAATTACAAACTAATTCATTTCTATGAAAAAATTCATTTCAATAGGAAGTTTCCTTGTTTTTCTTTCTTTGGCCCAAGTGTATGCTCAGCTTGAAGATTTGACCAGAACTATTCTGAAAGCCACCAACCATCAAGAAAAACTCAAACGAAAAAAAGCAAAACTCGACTCGCTAAACTTTTCTTGTGCCATAGCTGTAAGCGATAACACAGGCTTTTATGAAGAAGACCAACAAATGAAGCGAATAAGTAACGAATTCATGCAAAACTGGCTGGCTGATGAAAGAGAGTTGCTCGAAAAATCCAAAGACCCCTTTGAAAAAGCTCTTGAAAAAATGGACGAAGGGGAAATGTTTATGAAAATGAACAAGTTCAAAAATGCTGAAAAAGCTTTTCAGAAAGCTAAAGAATACTTTTTAGCGACAGGAAAAAATGAAAATATTTACTATGCCAAATTATTAAGCAACTGGGGTATCTTATATTCTAATCTGAGCAATTTTGAAGAAGCAGAGCGATATTTGCAAGAAGTTTTAGAATTACGTAAAAAAATTATCGGAGAAAACTCGACCGATGTCGCTGTTTCGCTCAATAACCTTGCTGTACTTTACAACCAAAAAGGAAACTACAAAACTGCCCAAGAACTCGTAGAAAAAGCTATTAAAATTGCTGAAAATATCTCTTCTCCAAAAGGCTTACTTGCCGTTATGTACAACAATAAAGCTTATTTTCTCCAAATGATAGGCAGAACGCAAGAATCACTCGAAATTTACGAAAAAGCTATTCAGCTGAATGCCGAAGAAAATAAGAAAAAAGGACTCACATTTCAACGCATCGCTATCAACAAAACACTCGCTTTACAAGAACTGGGCAGGCTTGATGAAGCTATCAGCCTTTGTGAGCAAATTATCAAAATCCGTAAAAACAGACTTGGCACCAGTAGCCCCGACTATGCTCACCTGCTTGATATTGCCGCTTCGTTGTATATGCAAAAGCAAAATTATCAGAAAGTAGAAAAATACTTGCAACAAGCCTACAATATCTACAAGAAAAAACTGGGTGAAGAACACCCCTCCACTGCTAAAGTATCGAACAACTTAGGTTTATACTATCTCTTACTCAACGATTTAAAGAAAGCCGAAGAATATATCCAAAAAGCCTATCAAATACGAAAGAAAGTACTTGGCGAAAATCACCCCGAATTCAACGCTTCCCAAGAAAATTTAGCTCTTGTACGTTGGTATCAAGGAAATATAGACGAAGCAAGCGAACTATTCCGAAAATCCTTATTGCAAATCAGTCAGTTTATCAGCTCGTATTTTCCTGCATTAAACGAAACTGAAAAAGAACAATACTGGTTAAAATTCAAACCTACCTATATGCGTTTTTACAACTTTGCCATCCAAAACGCTGAAAAAAAACCTGAACTTCTTAGCGAAATGTATAATGCTCATATTGCTACCAAAGGTATTCTACTGAATGCTTCCAGTAAAATCAAACAACGCATTTTGAAGTCTAAAAATAAAGAACTTATCAATATGTATCATCAATGGATTAACCTCAAAGAGCAATTAGCCCATTTTTATACTCTCTCCAAAGAAGAACTGAAAGAACAAGACATCGATTTGGCTAAATTTGAAAAAGAAGCTAGCAATTTAGAACGAGAACTTTCAGAAAAATCTGAAATATTTAAGCAAAAAATTGAGGAAAAACCAAATACTATCCAAGAAATTATCAAAGCTCTTGCCCCCTATGAAGCGGCTCTCGAAATTATTACTTTTCAAGAATTTGATAAAAAGTTTACAGGCAATCATGTCTACGTCGCTCTTTCCATAGAAAAAAATCAGCAAACTCCTAAATTAGCTTTTCTCGGTAAAGGCAAAGAGTTTGAAGAAGATGAGTTAAATTTCTACAAAAATATGGTACGATTTAGAAAAAATGACAAAAACTCTTACCAAGTTTACTGGGAAAAAATTGAAAAACTACTTGAAGGTAAAAAACGCATTTTCCTCTCTCTTGATGGCATTTACAATCAAATTAGTTTGAATTCTATTCAAAAACCCAATGGAAAGTTTGTCATTGACGAATGGAACTTAACCTTTGTTACAAATACCCGCTTTATTCCAGAAATCAAAGAACGTGAGAAAAAGAATGTAAATAAACCCAATAAAAAAGCTCTTTTGGTAGGATATCCTACCTATGGAAACAAAGGGACTGTTCCATCTTTGCCAGGTACAAAAAAGGAAATAGAAACCATTGCTCCTATTCTCAAAACTATGGGATACAAAGTAGATATTTTACTCGAAAATCAGGCAAGCGAAACAAATGTCAAAAAAGCTGATGATACAACTCAGCCCGATATTATTCATATTGCTACACACGGCTATTTTGTCAACGAAATTGATGAAGGAAATAATTTAGTTTTCGGTATTGAACCTAGCAAAGCTCTCAACAATCCGATGCTTCGTTCAGGATTGATGTTTGCAGGTGCAGAAGCTACTATGGAAGGCATCAAAAACGATAAAGAAACTACCAATAAAGACAACGGACTGCTCACCGCCTACGAATTGGCAAATATGAACCTTGATAACTCCGAACTCGCTATCCTGTCGGCTTGTGAAACAGGGCTCGGTGATGTGAAAGCAGGTGAAGGCGTCTATGGTTTGCAGAGAGCCTTGCAAATTGCTGGCGTTGATGCCGCTATCATCAGCCTTTGGAAAGTAAGCGACGATGCCACCCAAGAACTTATGAAAATCTTTTACAACGAACTTAAAACCACTAAAAATAAAGCAGAAGCCTTTCGCAAAGCCCAACTCAAACTCAAAGAAAAATACAAAGAACCTTATTACTGGGCCGCTTTTGTAATGACTGAAAATTAAAGCTATTTTTACAAACTTTGGCACAAAATTTGATGCATATAAGAGAAAGTAAACTCTAAAAACTTATGAAAAAGCTAAACTTCCTCTCAACCTTGTTGCTTGCCTTAATTATGGCTGGAGCTGTTTCTTGTAAAAAGAAAAAATCTGACCCCTCTCCCCAAGAAAGAATTCTTGGAAAGTGGAAAATCACTGCTTTTACCGCAGTATCAAGTGCTAATCCTGGTATTATCGTGGATTATTATGCAATCATGGATAATTGTGCGAAAGACAACTTCTACGAGTATCGCAGTGGCGGTGTTCTCATTGAAGACGAAGGACCCACAAAATGTAGCAGTAGCGACCCACAACAAACCACAGGCTCCTATACACTCAGTGCCGACGGTAAAACACTTACTTGGACACAAGCCTCCGAATCTATTACTTTTGAAGTATTAGAACTTTCTAATACTACCAAAAAATTAAAATCCACTGAAAACGATGATAGTGGCAACCAAATTACCTTTCAAATTACTTTCACCAAAATGTAAGAACGCTTTTTTTACATTTTTCAAAGCAGGGGCACTTACCCTGCTTTTTCTTTTTTCAAAAGTTTTTTGTACTTTTGAAAAAAATAGTTTATGGGTAAATACATCGATAAAGCCAGCTTTGCGTCTGAAAAAGATATCTTTGCTTCAGTTTTCAAGCATGCTTCTATTGGCATTATTCTTACCGACCATACAGGTGTAATACTTCTTGCCAATAGCTTTGCCGAACAACTCTTTGGCTACAACGAAAAAGAGCTCAACGGCAAAACTATTGAAGACCTAATCCCTGAAAATATAAGAGATTTACATCGCAACCATAGAGAAAACTATAACCTTGCCCCACGTGTGCGTACGATGGGCGAAAATATGAACCTGCTTGGCTTACGCAAAGACGGTTCTACTTTTTACATAGAAGCCAGTTTGGGCTATTTCAAAACTGATACCCAAATCTACATAATGGCTTTTATCTACGATGTTACCCGCCAAAGAGAAAACGAAAAAGCCATTATTGAGCAAAAAAATGCTATTGAGCAATATTCTGCCGAAATACGAGCCTTGAACGAAAGCCTGGAAGAACAAATTAAAATCAGAACTAAAGCCCTTTTAGAAACTTTACAACATTTAGAAAACTCTAAGAAAGAACTCGAAAAAGCCCTCTCCAAAGAAAGAGAACTAGGAGAACTGAAATCTCGTTTTGTTTCTATGGCTTCTCACGAATTTCGCACCCCACTGAGTACTATTCTTTCTTCTGTACAACTGATTGCTAAATACGATAAAAGCGAAGACCAAGAAAAACGCCTCAAACATATTCAACGCATAGTCAATTCAGTCAATCATCTGAACGATATCTTGGAAGAATTTCTTTCAATGGGAAAACTCGAAGAAGGAAAAATTCAACCCAGATTTCAAGAAATTCACCTGCCCAATTGCTTTCAAGAAGTTATTACCGAAATGCAAGCTATCGCTAAGAAAGGACAAAAACTTTCTTTCTCGCATACAGGTGAAGAGTTTATTATTACTGACTGCTCTATTCTGAAAAAAGTCTTGATGAATCTACTTTCTAATGCTATCAAATTCTCTCCTGAAAATAAACCTATTTATCTCAAAAGTCAAAAAAATCAAGAAGGGCTAATTATCCAAATCATAGATGAAGGGATTGGCATTTCAGAAAAAGACCAAAAACACCTTTTTGAACGCTTTTTCCGTGCCGAAAATGCTCTGAATGTCAAAGGAACAGGCTTGGGCTTGTATATTGTAGCCAAATTTACTGAGATGCTTGGTGGTACTGTCCTTATTGATAGTCAGCTAGGGAAAGGCACTACGGTTACTTTACATTTTACAAAATAATTAGGCAAACATCTATGAGAGGTGTACTTTTTTACTTACTTGTTTTCTTGCCTTTTTGTGGTTTTTCGCAGAAAAAAAATTACAAAAAACTTCAAAGCAATGCCTTTGAACTAATCAAAAAAGAACAATTTGAGCAAGCAGTTTCTGTTTTCGATGAACTCATTAAGCTGAAACCTAAAATGGCAGAAAATTATTATTGGAAAGGGTTTTGTCTTGTAAAAAATAATAAATATGCAGAGGCTATTCCAACGCTAAACATAGCTATTGAGAAAGCCCCCAAAAATTGGCGATTTTACAAAAGCCGTGGCGATGCCTACTACAACAACAATCAGTTGCAAGAATCTTTGCAAGATTATCAAAAAGCTATCGATTTAGAACCTACCAAGCAGAAAGATACCCTTTTTTGGTACATTGCCAACGCCTACCGAAAGCTAAACCAATACGAGAAAGCTATCGAAAATTACAGTAAAGCCATTCAAATCAATCCTCAAAATCCTGATTTGTATTATCATAAAGGTTTTTGTTATTTTTTTCTACCCGAAAAAGAAAAATATAAGTCTCAGGCTTGCTCTGATTACCAAAAAGCCTTTCAAAGAGGCATTAAAAATGCCAAAGCCGAGGCTTGGGAAATGTTTCGCTGTGATTTTGCTAGGCCAGAAATCAAAAAAGACGACAGTCCCGTAGCCATTTCCAAAGTAGAAATTGAACCTTTCACAAGTGCAATTATTATTTCAAGAGGCATTAGCTACGAAAGATTTGAACTATATGCAAACAAATCTGAAACTGAATTTTTGGTAGGAAATGAAATCGCCAGTAATGCCGAAATTGTTTTCAAGCTAACGAGACCCAGGGGATTTCAGCAAAATGAAAATGATCAAATTTTGTTTGGTACTGACTTTGCCATCTATGAAAAGGGAAAGCTCGTCCAACAATCTGATGATTTGTACAAAGATGATTTTACAGGTATCCATGCGGAAACGCTCAAATCGCTCAAAATCACTATCAGTCTTTATGGCTTGCAAGAAAACAAAGAATACTCTTGTTTGGTACGCTTTTTTGATAAGCAAAGTAATGCAGAAGTTAGTATCAGATTGCCATTTATTGTAGCCTCCCAAACTCGCACCGATAGGTTCATCAATGCTTCGTTTGGAATTCTTGGGCAAAAAACCGCTTCCAAGAGCGTGGGCAATATAGACATTGAGCGAATAGAATGGCGGCAAAATCAGAAAGTAGTGGGCAAGCTCAAAGGCAATCAAAATTTTGAACTTTGGCTCATGGGCGTAAAAAACTTACAAGGTTCTTCAAAAGCCCAATATGCTTGGATAAATGCTAAAAATGGAGAAAAAATTGAGCAGAAAAATCTATCACTTCAAGAAAATAAAGGCACTATTCAAATCAAGAACCTAACACCACCTGCCCAAGCAGGAAAGTATATTTTTTGGCTCAAAGTTGAACAAAACTTTGCAAAATATCAGAATTACGCCTTCATAGCTGAAATTGAAGTAGAATAAAAACATTAGCGGCCATATCACTATTGGTGATAGTGCCGCCCGAAAAAAATTTCTCTCTCAAAGTATTTCGTAGCATGGAAGTAAGCAAAGCACTCGATCTCGGTTTTGAGATTCAGTTTTTCTGTTTTTCAAAAATAGCTCCTTGCCTGAAAGCGATTTGAGTAAGTTTTTTTCATTGAGTTTTATTTTCTCAATTGTACCCAATTTTTTCAAAAAGTAATCGCATTTATCCATTATGAGTTTGTCACAACGTCTATTTGCACTATATCTGATAATCCGACTTGCAGAAGTACTCTTTTAAGCAAACAAAGCCGATACGCCGCTCAAAAATAAAGAACAAGAAATTGAAAAAATTTCACGCACAAACACAAATTTAAGATAGTTTTACAATCGTTTTAGCTTTATATTTTTGGCATTTTCAGGAATGGAAAGAAAAACCTCATCATCTTTTTGCAAACCCTGCAAAATGACTATTTCATTTTCGTTGCTTTTGCCTGCTTTTACTTCCTGACGAACTATCGTGCCATTTCTTTTTACAAATACAAAATTGAGGTTATCGGTTTCGCTATGCAAGCAATCTAAGGGTATATGAAGCGTATTTGTCAATTTTTCACAAATAATTGTATTGGAGGTAGTCATTGTGGGTTTCAATTGGGGGTGCGAGCTTTCTATTTTGATTTTCACTTCGAAGACTTTGACTTGGCTATCGGGGCGTTGTTCGCCAATATTAGAAATGCTGATTACTTTACCCATAAAAATTTTATCAGGGAAAGCATCTACTTTTACTTTCACGGCTTGTCCTACTTGTACTTTACTAATGTCTATTTCATTGATATAGGCTCTTGAAATCATTGATTGCAATTCAGGTATAGTAGCAATTGTAGCGTCCCACGAACTTACATAGCTTCCTACGGTACGTTTTTGTCCGTTCCAATCTCTGTAATAAATCACTAGACCTTCGGCAGGAGCCCTAACAACAAAACTTTCTGAAAGTTTACGCATTTCTTCAAATTTTTCTATTTCTTGTGTCAGCAATTGAGTTGTTTCTGTAATTTTGAATAAGGCTTGTTTTTGTTTGAGTTTGTAGGTAATTTTCGCTTGCTCATAAGCCTTTTTAGCTTTTTCCAGTTCATTTTGTAGAGCCTTTATTTGTGCAGGAGTTTCATGCTGATTGACCTTCAAAGCATTTTCCTTTTCTTTGATAGCAAAAAGTAAATTTTGCAATTCATTGCGTTCATTTTGAAGCATCAGAGCTGTATCCAAACGTATTTGCTCGTATTGATTACGAAGTTTGCTGAGTTCTGCTTCCATCAAACGTAGTTTTTCTGCTATTTCTACTTTATCCAAAGTAGCCACGTAATCGCCTTTTTTTACGTACGTTCCTTCGGGTACTAAGTCGGCAATTTTCACCTGATACACCTTGGCAGAACGAAAAGCCTCTTCGGGAGCAGTGATTTTAATAGAATTTTCAGCTTCTAATTCACCATTAGCAAGCACCAAGATTTCAAAATCACCTTCTTTTACTTTCACTAAAATTTCATTTTCGCCTCGCCTATCCCCCACCAACCAATTTGCAAGCAAGAATAGAAAAAACGCTGAACTAGTAGCAATATACACCATCTTGGGCTTCATAAAAAAACTCAGAAACATAAAAGAAGTAAGTGTTAATAAAAGTAGAGCGTAAAAATTTGGCTATGAGCAAATTTGGCTTTAGGCAGAGCAATTTAGGTAATTTACGACTAAAAATCAAATTTTTCAAGCCAATTTTGCTTGAAATGTTCAAAAAAAGCCTGATTTGCATATTTATCAGTCTTTATTTCTAAAATTTTGGCTTTGGCAGAGGGTTCAAAAAAAGTTTCTAAAATAGCAAACAAAGTCTCAGCATCCGTAGCTTTCTGATAATGCAAGCCATAGCCTTCGGCAATATCTTGAATAGGCACTTTCAAGGTAGTTTCAAAATATTTTTCCATTTCGGGCAAACGGCTACTCTCGGGCAAAAGCCTAAAAATACCTCCTCCTTCGTTATTTAACACTATTACTCGTAAGTTTTCAGGAATATAATTTTGCCAAAAAGCATTGCTATCATAGCCAAAAGCCATATCGCCTGTAATGAGTGTAACGATTTCATTGCTTACATAAGCGGCACCCAGAGCCGTGCTAGTGCTTCCATCTATGCCACTTGTTCCTCTGTTGGCAAAAACTTCTATATCTTGGTGCGGTGCAAGACTTAAATAATTGGCATAACGTACAGGCATACTATTGGCCAAATGCAATTTGCTTTTGTTGGGGAGTTTTTGCAAAATATACCAAAACGCCCAAAACTCATTGAAAGAGTGCTTTTGAGCAAAAAAGCTTTGTAAAAACATTTCTGCTTTGTTTTCCAAAGAAATCCAAAATTCATAGTAAGAAGTAGGTTGAAACTTTTTGCGTGTGTAGCTCAAATAATACTCTAAACCTTTTTCAGGAGAAATAGGCAAAATATGCGTAAGATGCTGAAAAGTATCGGGGGCATAGCCATACTCTTGAAAATGCCAATGATAACAAGGTGGATACTTACGCAAAAATTGCTTTAAAGATTTCGAGAGTACCGATTTGCCCAGTGTAATGAGTAAATCGGGCTGTAAATTTTTTTTGAGATTTTCGTCATTGGGCATTAGAATTAAATCGTGATGGCTAATAGTTTTACCAAAAGGATAAGCATTGGCAATAATATCGGCAACAATTGGAATTCTGAAAATACCTTTTCGTTCAATTTGAGGCAAAGTATTCAGCAAAATTTGATTTTTAGGCATTTGCCCTACTACGATAAGTTGTTTGGGGCAATTTTCTTCTATTTCCATTAAGCGTTGCCAATCTATCTGCGAAGGATGCTTGATGATGCGAATTTGCTCAATAATCCTGACATTGCTATCAAAAGTAATTTCCTCATTTTCTTTCGGATAAAAAGGCTCTCGGATAGGGATATTGATATGTACAGGTTGGGTTTGCTCGTGTTGGGTTAGGTTGATAGCCTCATTGATAATTCGGTTGATATGCCAGAGGCTATCAGAATGCTGATAATCTTGGGGTAAGTGAAAAGCGGCTTTTACATGCTTACCAAAAACGTTTTTTTGGCGAATAGTTTGCCCGTCTTGCTGATCGATCCATTCGTTGGGGCGGTCGGCAGTGAGTAAAAGCAGAGGTATTTCTTGAAAAAAAGCCTCTGCAACTGCTGGTGCATAGTTCAATGCAGCAGACCCCGAAGTGCATATCAAAATAACTGTTTGCTTGATAGTTTGAGCGATGCCCAAAGCCACAAAAGCGGCAGAACGCTCATCAGGTACTACAATTTTTTCAAAAGCTCTATGGCGAGCAAAAGCAAGCGTAAGCGGTGCAGAACGCGAGCCCGGTGAAATAACTACATAACGCAAGCCCTTTTTTGCACAAATCTCAGCAATATTGTATAAAGCAGGTAGTAACATCTCGAGTTAAGTATTCAGTATTTGGTAATTGAGTGGTTGGTAATGGGTAAAGGCTGTTTGTCTACGAATACTTTATCCTTCACTACTACCAACAAATCCAGCATTTTTGGCTTTGTAAAAATGTATTGCTCGGATAATAACTCAAAATTTGCTCTTTTGCCGTATTGTTTCTGAAAACATTGCCCTTGCTCTTTCTTCAAATATTTTAGCTCAATAGCAAACTCATGATGCCTAAAAGACGAAATAACTCTATCTCTACATAGCCCTTCACCATCTACTTCTCGCTCACTTTGTACCCAAAAATATTAGGCTAACTAAAATACGCTATCGTTAAGTTTACTGCCTGCATGCCATACTCGAAACTACCCGTTTGCATCATCTTGCAAGTCTTTCAACTTAACAAATTCTACAAAATTTGAATAATAGTGCTAGTACAAAACTCTTTTTCAATCGGTTTTTATATCGTAATAATGCTCCGAAAGCAATACAAACAAATTTCCCAAAACAGCAAAGACGTAATACACCAAAGAATATCCTCGCATAGTTTGCAGTTCTATTAAAGAAGTTTTATCTGCACATACGTATTTACTTATTCTTTTCAAGGAAAATTTCGTAAGAGCAAAACTGCCATAACTATTTTTAGCAAAATTATGCAAAAAATCTATGGATAAAACAAAAGCCTCTGCTTTTCTTCAGAGGCTTGATAAAACTTTTACTTTTTCTTGAGAATTTCTTGGTAACGCTTGGGGTCTTTCAGAATTTTGATAGCCTCTGCCAATTCCTTATCATCATCAAATTGAGCCTCTATTTGTCCTTTTTCATAAAAGTAACGGGTACAGATTTCCGTTTCTAGCAGTTCTCTGATTTCATTTTTGAAGGTAATAAGGTCTGCTTCTTTGTTTTTAGCTATTTTACTTTTGAGCAAATTGAAATCGTTTTGCAGATTATCGTAGACTTTCTCTTTTTTGGCTGTTTCTATGAGATTTTCGAAATTTTTCTCCAGTTCAGTAGTATAAGCATAGTCCTTGTTTTTCACCCAAGCGACAAAGTTTTGATAGTCGGCATCTGAAAGGCTGAACTCTTTGGCAGATTTTACATTGGGTTTTGGTTTTTTTAGTACATATTCGTTTGCATACTCAAAGAGGAGGTTTTTAGAAATTAGATTTTGAGCGATAGGACTTAATTCTTCTTTTTCCAAGACGACGTCAGGTTCAAGTCCTGCTCCATCGTAGACGGTTCTGCCTCCACGTGTCTTGAAGGCACGGCGAAGCGAATCAGGAATTTTACTTGCCTTTCCGTCTTTATCTTTATGGCTATAATCAATTGCCTGAATACATCTACCGCTAGGAGTGTAGTATTTGGCTACCGTAATTTTTACTTGGCAGTTGTAAGCAAGCAAGCGTGTGCTTTGTACCAACCCTTTGCCAAAACTTTTTTGCCCAACCAAAACCCCCCTATCGTAATCTTGTATGACTCCTGCCACAATTTCAGAAGCAGAGGCACTACTGCCATTGATAAGCACTACCAAAGGAATGTGCATATCCAAAGGGCTTTTATAGGTTTTGTAGGTTTTATTCCATTCGCTAATTTTGCCTTTGGTAGAAACTACTTCAACATCTTTGGGCAAAAACAAATTCACAAGATTGATAGATTCGTGCAAAAGCCCACCAGGGTTGTCACGTAAATCTAAAATAATGCTTTTGGCACCTTTGCTTTTTAGTTCTTCTACGGCTTTCTGAATAGAATGTGCCGCTCCTTCGGTAAATTCAGCAAGTTGTACATAGCCAATATCTCCCTCAAAAACATCGTAATAAGGCAAATGACTGATTTTGATACGCTCACGTTTGATTTTAACCTTTGTAGTTTTGGTAGCTCCATAAGGCTTTATGATTAGCTCTACTTCTGTTCCTGGCTGTCCTTTGAGCAATTTGCCCAAATCATTGTAGTTTTTAGCACTTACCTTCACTTCGTTGATTTGCAAGATTTCATCTCCAATTTTCAGTCCCGCTCGCTTGGCAGGAGTATTTTCATGAGGCATTATGACTATCAATTTACCATTTTTTACGCCAATGGTTGCCCCTATTCCACCGTATTCGCCTGTGGTACGGGTGCGATAATCTTCAATTTCATCTTCGGAAATAAAAACCGTGTAAGGGTCTAGGGATTTCATCATTGCATTTATGCTAGTACGCATCGTTTTAGTAGGATTCAGCTCATCGACATAGTAATGATTTACCTCTTTGTAGAGAGTTGTAAAAATTTGGATATTTTTAGCAATTTCGAAGGCATTATCTTGCGGCTGTTTATTAAATGCCAAAAGAATAAAAGCCAAAGCCAAAAGCCCTGCTATTCCCGAAAGAAATACACGTTTTTTTTTCATCGTTGTGTTTATTTTGTTATCAAACGTAAATATACCAAAAATAGTGCAAAAAACCTAATTTTTCAAGTTTTTTATATTTTTGTAAAAATTTGCTTATGCAATATCAGAGTATCCAAAAGCCTGCACAAGCCGTTTACAAAGAAAAAGGCAGTAAATTTTCAGCCTTTGCTTATCCTGTAAGTACAGAGACAGAGGTCAGAATCATTTTAGAAAAAGTGCGTAAAGAGTATCCTGATGCCTCTCACCATTGTTACGCCTATATTTTAGGAGCTAATGGTGAAAAATGGCGAGCCAATGACGATGGAGAACCTCATCATTCGGCAGGAACACCCATTTTACAGCAAATCAAGTCTAAAAACTTAAAAGATGTATTAGTGATTGTAGTGAGATACTTCGGAGGCGTAAAACTCGGTGTAAGCGGCTTGATAAATGCTTACAAAACCGCAACTGCTTTGGCTCTTGATGAGGCTGAAATTTGTGAAAAAACTGAAACCCTCACCCTATCTATCACCTACAATTATGACGAAACTACCCAAATAATGAAACTTATTCATCAACATAAACTTACCATTGTTCAACAAAGTTTTGATTTATTCTGTCATGCTACTATTTTAGTAGGCAAAAGTGAGTATGAAAATATTTTTCCAATTTTTGCAAAATGGCAAAAAAAACTATGAAACAAGTAGCGAAAATGAGCTTCCGTCTTTTATGGCTATTTTTCTTGTTTGCTTGTAATCCGAAAGATTGCCTGAAAAGCACAGGCTCTATCCGAAAGGAGTTCAGGGCTGTTCCATTTTTCAATAAACTTTACACCTACGACAACATCAGCATAGTTTTACAAGAAAGTGATAGTGTTTTTGTAGAAGCAGGCGAAAATTTATTGGAAAAAATCATTGTAGAAGTGCGTGAAGATAGTTCTTTGCATATTGGCAACCAAAATACTTGCAATTTTACACGAAATTTCAATACGCCTGTACGCGTATATGTAGGCGTAAAAAATCTGTTTTACATCAAATGGCAAAGTTTTGGCTGCTTAGAAAGCAATGGCAAAATACAATTTTCGCACTTACAAATGGATTTTACTGAAACTAGCCCCAAAATTAGTTTGGAAGTGCAATCTTTGGGCTTGTATCTTTTCAGCAATGCAGGAGCGGAGTTCTTGCTGAAAGGTGAAAGTGATTTTTTTAGTTTTTATCATTTAGGCTATGGCAAAGTAGATGCCTCTGAAATGCTTGCGAAAAATGCAAATATCATCAACGAAGGACCTAACCATATTTGGTTGCGAGTAAGTGATACGCTCAAAGCAGAAATTAGGGGTTCGGGAAATATTATTTTGAAGCAAAGTCCACAAAGGCAAGAAGTAAAAATCGTGGGAACTGGAAAAGTTTATGTAAAGCCCTAAAAAATTTAGGGCTAATTTTTCCAAATTACCCTACAAATTTTAAAGATAAACTGAAAGTTTTACAGTTTTGCCACATATATTGCCATCGATAGTAAAAATGAGCTTACCTTTTTTAGGACCATCGCTGGTGTAAGTACCTTTTCTGTTTTCACAACAATTGAGCCACCACCATGATACAGCATTACGTGTCCTGAACTTGTATAGATATGTACATCAGAATTTTTTGGCTGAAAATTTACCAAGCCCATATTTTTCTTTACAAATAATGAATTCTGCTCAACAAAAGGAAATTCATTTCTTGCAAAACCAGAATTTTGTCGTTACCTTTCTGCTGAAATTCATCAAAGCAATGAAAACTGCTATTTTTGTTCTTGGTTGGAGCATTATACTTCAAAATGTTTTGGCTCAAAACTTTTCTGTTTCAGGTGCTTCGGGGGCAAGTAGTGCGGCAATGGCTGGCATTGGAGTATCAGTAGCTAATGAGTGGGCGGTTTTTAATAACATAGGAACTTTATCAGCTTACCAAGATATTTTACCGAGTGCTATGCTTGCTTTTGAAAACCGCTTTGGCATCAAAGCCCTCAATAGTTACCATTTCGGAATAGTAAGCTCTTTGGCTTTTGGCGGCGTGGGCGGAATGACTTTCCAACGCTTTGGCGATAAGTATTTCAATCAGACCCAAGTAGGGATAGGCTATAGCCACCAAATAAGTTTGGTAAGTGTAGGAGCCAAAGTAAATTATTTTCAAATTGCCGTAGATGACCAAATCGGTATTACACAAGGAGCAAGAAGTAATTTTTTATTAGAATTGGGTGGTATGGCTCAACTTTCTAAAAAGTGGGCAGTAGGAATTTATGGCTATAATTTTACGCAGGCAAAACTGCGAGTATTGGACGCAGGCGAAGACCGTATTCCCGTAATTCTGAAAACAGGAGTAAGCTATCAGCCCATTGAAGCAGTATTTTTAAGTCTTGAAACTGAAAAACATATAGACTATCCTGCTACTTTCCGAGCAGGCTTAAACTATCAAATCCATAAGTATTTTTTTGTACGTACAGGCATTTCTACCGAGCCTTTTCTTTCGGCATTCGGCATAGGTTTTCATCCTAAGGATTTTGCCTTTGACTACGCTTTGAGTAACCAAACTTCCTTGGGCTGGGTGCATCACATTTCTATTCGTTATGCTTTGCGAAAACTCCGTTTGCGTGAAGAAAAAATAAATGAATGATAGCTTTCAATCAATAAGTTGCTGGTTTGCAAGTCAGTTCAGATTTAAAAAGCAAAAAATGCTTACATTTAAAGTTCTCATTCCTTTTACCTAAATGCTTAATACCTACAATCATCATATCATCACGTTGCTCTGTACCTTCCATATATTTGCCTATAATTTCTGCAATAACTTTTTCTTGCTGTGAGCAAGGCATTGAGGCAATTTTTTCAAAAAGTTTTTTCAGTTTTTCTTCGGAAAACTTTTTTCGGTTGAGGTCATTTTGGTCGGTATAGCCATCGGAAAAAAGATAGAGCATGCTATCAGCAGGCAAGGTTAAGTTGTGATTTTCAAAATGGATATTTTCATTTTGCTCCCCCCCGATAGAACGCCTTTGCCCTTTGAATTCAATAATTTCTTTGCTGATGCTATTGAATACCACAAGAGGTCTTTTAGCTCCTGCAAAGATGATTTGATTTTGCTCATCGAGGCTTACCAAAGCTACATCCATACCATCACGATTGCCCGTTTCATCTTGTGCAAGAGCATATTTAACTTCTTCATGCATTTTTTCTAAAATATCTGCGGGACTGATAATTTTGTAGACATGAACAATACGGTCTAGAATACTATACGCAAGCATTGTCATCATTGCTCCCGAAACGCCGTGTCCTGTACAATCAATAGCGGCAATAATTCTGTAATTAGCTTCTTTATCAATCCAATAAAAGTCTCCTGAAACAATATCTTTGGGTTGATAAAAAATGAAGAATTCTCGCAAAAGCATTTGAATGCGTGCAGGATAAGGCAAGATGGTTTTTTGAATAAGTTGGGCGGCTCGGATACTAGCTTGTATTTGTTCATTTTTGAATGAGAGAAGTTTATTTTGTTCCTCAATAGCATCTCGTTGAGCCAAAATTTCTTCTTTTTGCTGTTCAAGTATTACATTTTTATGGGAAATATCTTCATTCGCAGCAGCAAGCTCTTCAGCTTGTTGTTTAAGCAGTTGATTGGTACGCTGTTTTTCCTGATTATTTCTGTGAAGAATAATAGCCAAAGCTCCTAATAGTACCAAGACAACAACCGAAGCCAAGAGAAAGATATTTTTTCTCTCATTTTCCGAGTCTTTCAAGGCATTTTCTTTACGAAGCAATTCATTTTCAGCCTCTTTTTTATCGCTTTCGTACATTTCACGCATTTTTGCAATAGCTTTTGCTTGGCTTTCTGTAAATAAACTATCTTTTAAACTTTTGAGCCGCTTATGATAATAAAGAGCTTCTTTGTAATTACCTTGCAATTCGTAATAAAGCACTATTCCATCATAAACCTTACTAATTTCATTTCGGGCATCTGTTTCTTGCAAAAGTTCTAAACCTTTTTTCAGATTATCGTAAGCCTCGCCAAAGCGTTGCAAGCGTGCCTGAGCATTGCCTTTACTGGCGTAAAGCAAACCCAAGAGAATTTTATCATTCATTTTTTCAGCAATGGGTAAGACTTTATCATAAGATTTTAAAGCCTTGTTAAAATCTTGTGCATCCAGATACACATCTCCCAGATTGAGTTCAACAATTACCAGACCACGCAGATTAACAATTTTTTCAAAAATTCTTGCCGCCTTTTCAAAGACTTCAATAGCTTTTTCGTTTTTCTTCTGACGCTTGTAGATATTCCCCATATTGTTGTAGTTGTTCGCTAAATCTACAAGCAAATTGATTTTTTCACAGATTTGGGCACTTTTTTCATAATACTTCAGAGCTTCTTCCAAATTTTCCTGATTGAGATACACATTACCAATATTGAGCAAACTTTTAGCAATTCCCTTTTCATCTTTCATTTCCTCTCTCAATTTGAGCGTTTTCAGATGAAACTTCATAGCCTTTTCGTAGTCGCCCATATCGTTATACACCAAACCAATATTATTTTCACAACTGGCTACTCCATCAATATTGTCGATACTGAAGTATTCTTGCAAACCTTGCTCATAGTAAGTAATAGCTTCTTTCAAAGATCCCTGCATGTATTGAGTATTACCAAGCGTTTTGTAGCTTAAGCCTTTGCCTTTTACATAATCCAATTTTTCAGCTAATTTCAGAGCTTCTACGGCTATTTCATACCCTTGCTTGGGGTTTATTCCCATTACCATAGTGGCTATTTCATTTAGTTTTAAAACTTTACTGGTATCTTCGGGCATTTTCTGAACTACTTGAAGTAAGCTATCTGTTTGAGGAACTTGTGCCTGAACTTGTCCAAGCAAAATCATCAGATAAAAAAATACTCTCAGCATACTCATAGAATTTTATTTTTTTCACATTACAAGATAAACAAGAAAAAAATCAAACCAAATGTTCATTGAACTATTTTTCAGAAAAAACTTGCTTTTTTCGTTTTTTTTGCTAATTTAGCAAGGGTGAAAATTGGATTTGCTATGGTTGAAATAAATGAAATTACTTTAGAGCAAGAAAGGAAAGAAATTTTGAAACGCTATCGGAAACTGCTACGATTAGCTAAACCTTTCTTGAAAGATGGCGATGCAAAAATTATCAAAAAAGCCTTTAATCTTTCTGTAGAAGCACACAAAGATATGCGGCGTAAGTCTGGCGAGCCATACATTTTCCACCCTTTGGCAGTAGCCCAAATTTGCGTAGAAGAAATTGGCTTGGGAACAACTGCTATCGTTGCCGCTCTCTTGCACGATGTCGTAGAAGATACACATATCAGCATTAGCGAAATTGAAAAACAATTCGGCTCTAAAATCGCTAAAATCATTGACGGCTTAACCAAAATTTCTAATATCACAGATAGTAACTCTGTTTCGGTACAAGCCGAAAATTTTAGAAAAATACTGCTTACCCTTGCCGAAGATGTGCGAGTAATTCTTATCAAGATTGCCGATAGGCTTCATAATATGCGTACCCTAGCAGATATGCCTCGTAACAAACAGCTCAAAATTGCCTATGAAACCAGCTATTTGTATGCTCCGCTAGCTCATAGACTAGGGCTTTATACGATAAAATCTGAGCTGGAAGACCTTTACCTCAAATATACTGAAACCGAAGTATACGAAGAAATAGCTCGCAAATTGCAAGCTACCAAAGCGGCAAGAGAAAAATTTATCAAGGATTTCACTGCTCCTATTGAAAAGGCCTTACAAGAAGAAGGGTTTCATTTTGTTATCAAGGGCAGACCCAAATCTATTCACTCCATTTATACTAAAATGAAAAAGCAACAAATCCCTTTTGAGAAAATCTATGATTTGTTTGCAATACGCATCATTCTTGATGATATACCTTTGGAAGAAGAAAAAGCCGCCTGCTGGAAAGTGTATTCTATCATCACTGACTACTATCGCCCCAGCCCCGAAAGACTTCGCGATTGGATTAGCACCCCCCGAGCTAATGGCTACGAATCTTTGCATACCACCGTTATGAGTACCACAGGGCAGTGGGTTGAAGTGCAAATCCGTACTCGCCGAATGGACGACATTGCCGAAAAAGGTTATGCGGCTCATTGGAAATACAAAGAAACAGGCGTTACCAAAACACAAAATCAAGAAAGTGGCTTGGAAATTTGGCTTAACAAAGTCCGTGATATGCTTGAAAATCACGATACCTCTACCATTGAGTTTCTTGATGAGTTCAGAAGCAATCTCTTCAGCGATGAAGTATTTGTTTTTACTCCCAAAGGCGATTTGAAAGTGCTACCGCAGGGAGCTACTGCCTTAGATTTTGCTTTTGAAATTCATTCGGAGGTAGGCAATAAATGCATTGGTGCCAAAATCAATAATAAACTCGTACCTATCAGCTACAAGCTCCAAAATGGCGACCAAGTAGAAATTCTTACTTCTTCCAAGCAAACTCCCAGCGAAGATTGGCTTCGTTTTGTAGTTACTTCCAAAGCCAAATCTAAAATTCGTGAGGCTTTGCGTGATGAAAAAAGGCAGTTTATTAAGAAAGGCAAAGAAATTGTAGATAAAAAACTTCATCAGTTTGGTATTGAACCCAATGATAACGTCTACAACGATATTCGGGCTTTATTCAACGATAAAAGTGTAGCAGAGCTCTTTTATCGTTTTGGGAAAGAATATATCCAAGCCTCTGAGCTCAAAAAGTACAAAGAAATTGTACAGAAACGCCGTAATAGTACCCGCGAGAACATCAAAGATGTAAAAAGCTTTGAAAAAGTTATTCAGAAAATTCACCCCAACCAAAAAGATGTGCTTCTTATTGGCGAGGATATGGATAAAATTGATTACAAACTGGCTACTTGTTGTAATCCTATTCCTGGTGATGATGTATTTGGCTTTGTAACTATCAATGAAGGCATAAAAATTCACCGAACCAACTGCCCCAATGCCGCCGAACTGATGTCGCATTATGGGCATCGCATCTTGAAAGCACAATGGGCTTCTAAAATCGAAGAATCGTATATGGTAGGTTTACGCATCACAGGCACCGACCGTGTAGGGATTATCAATGATGTAACCAAAATTATTTCCAACGAACTCAAAGTAAATATGCGTTCAATGGCTTTTGATACCATTGAAAATGTTTTTGAAGGTAATTGCACCGTGCTTGTTCACGATACCCGCCACTTAAATCTGCTTGTCGAAAAGCTCAAACAAGTGCCAGGCGTAGAGCAAGTAGTAAGATATGACTCATAAAAAAACCGCAGATAAATTATCTGCGGCTTTATAGATTTTTTATATGTAGAAAAGTTTAATCCACTACTAATTTTCTCGTTATTTTTCCTTTTTCTGAAACCATTTGTATGATGTAAATACCTTTGCCAAACTCGCCAGTATTGACTTCATAGCTTGTACCTTCAAAGATATTGTGTTTTACCATTCTACCTGATATATCAAAGATTTGCACACTCACAGCTCCTACTTCATTGGGCAGTTCAATTTTTACTGTATTACCTTTGAAAACAGGGTTTGGATAAACATTGGCTTCGAGATTTTCTGCTTCTTCAGAGGCAGTCAGAGTGCGAGTAGCAGAACTTACAATATTGATAGTGTAATCTTCTACTTCCCCATAAGCGAAAGAACCACAACTGCTTTGATTAGCATCGCTCATAGATACACGCATGCGAGTAGCACCTAATACCGCTGTACTTGGTACGGTAAAAGTTGTAGTGAGTGTTCCACTACTACTAGAAGTACGATTGACGATTTGTTCACCTGCGTCTAAGAAATCACCATCTCTGTTCCAATCAATCCAAATTTTCCAATATTCGGTGTAAGCTGATGAAGAAAATCCTGCACTATAACTGATGGTATACGAAGTTCCGCGGGTTAAGTTTGTAGAAAGTCCTGTATTGATATAACCCCCTGTTTCTCGCCCCGATGTTCGATTGATAGAGCCTAATTTTACCAAATCAATCCATTCGTAGGTATTATTGTTGCCATTCGAGTTACACCAAGAAACCGAAGCAGCAGAAGTAGCAAAATTCACACTTGCCGAATAAGCGCTAGAGCTACCTGAACAATTGGTAAGAATTTGCCACTCATAATTAGTAGAGGCGGTAAGTCCGGTAAGAGATAAAGAAGTGCCTGTTCTGCCCAAGAAGTTGGTCCATGTAGTTGTACCTACCACTCTGATACGTACATCATAAGAAACCGCTCCTGTTACAGCTCCCCAGTTCAAAGTAGCACTATTGGCTGTGATGGCAGAAGTAGTGAGGCTACCAGGTACAGCACAAGTAGCAGGAGGAGGAGCAACATTAACCCCCGTAACAATGAGTGAGTAGGGTTGTGAGCCGCCTGAAAGAGAGCCTTTGTGTGAAACCGTAATAGTATAAGTAGCACCTGCTACGGGAGCATCAATGGTGATTTTTTCAACATTATCTCTGATATTATCTCCGCGTGTAGCGGCATTGGCAGGAGCGGCAGGGTCCAAACGCCAAGGAAAGAAAGTGTTGGAGCCTTGTGTTACACGTACATCCAAATCATTTACCAAACGAGGCGAAGTAGAATTCAAAGTTCCATTTGCCAAAGGTGTACCTCGGGGGTCATTCCAGGCAATGGTCACTTCTAAAGGTCCGCTACCCGATGCTACTACATTAAGCGTATAAGTAGTACCATTATTTAGTGTTCTTTCATCAATGATTGCAGATGAACCTCTATTGGTAATAGTTTGTACTGCTCTTTGAGCATTCAAAAGCCCCCAACCAAAGCGATAATCAGGACCAGGTGCGGTACCTGCTTCATCTGCGGTGTGAATTACAAGCCCCCTAAGTGTGGCTGAACGCATAAACTGCCCTGAATTTAAGTTTTTGTAATGCTGTTGAATAAGTGTAAGCGTTCCTGTTACGTTCGGACTTGCCATAGATGTTCCTGATAGTGTAGCATATGCTGTATTACTACTGCTAGAAGCAGAGTACACATTTACCCCACAGCCAGAAATATCGGGTTTGATGCGTCCATCATCGGTAGGTCCCCAAGAGCTGAACGAAGACATTACAACGCTGCTGGGTCCTGTATAATTGGTTACAGCGTTTACAGCGGCAACTACAAGGACATTTTTAGCTGTAGCCGCTCCTGTCAGCAGGTTATAGCCTGTTGTTCCAAATACCCCACCAGGATTGTACCCTGCTCCTCTATCATTTCCTGCGGCTTTTACAATAGTATAATAGGGAGCATTCACGGCAATTTGGTCCCAATCGGCGGCTTCTGTATCGTAAAAACCAAATTGCCATTGACTTAAATATTGAGCATTGTAGCCATAGGAATGGTTAGATAAGATAAGCCCCTGTGATGCTTGATTTGCCATTTCAGTTTTATCATTGTTCCATTCGTTTGCCCAAAGAGTAGCTTGATGAGCCATTCCTTTGGCATCGGCAGTAACTCCCGAAGCGATTAGCGTTCCTGCTACGTGGGTAGCGTGATTGGTATTTCCGTTGTGCGAAGTAAACGAAACCCCATCTTTTTGAATTACACGACTAGTAGTAGAGCCAAACTCTTGATGTGTGCTACGAACTGGACCGCCGTCCCACTCTCCTACTATCATTCCTTGCCCGTTGAGGTTCAAGCCCATACTGCCACCAGTCCAGAGCCTATCGGCACGAGTAGTTTGAGCGGCAGCAAGGTTACTTTGTGTTACATAATAAACAGGCTTTCCTGTAAATTCATCTACTCTTTGCAATTCGGCAACTGTACCATTAGGCATAGGTACAAATACTCGCCAACCATTGCGACGAGCCAATTCCAAAGCCTTTTTCTTTTCTGCCAATTGCTTTTTTTGCCATTGTTGGCTCATTGTCCGTAGTTCGACAATGTTAGTTTCTTGTAAAATTTTGTTTTTTTCTTGCTCGTTCTGAGCCACAGCCCAAGAGGTAATTCCAAGCAGAGAAAGCGAAAGAATTGCGTTTTTTTTCATTTTTAAGTTGATTTTAATTGTTTTTTAGGTTTGAAAATTACGCCTGCAAGTTTAATAAAAAAAAAAAATATACTTACAATTTTTTTTGCAAAAAAAATTTGGCAAAAAAGTACTTTTTGCCAAATAATTCTTTGATTTATAAAAAATACAGCAAATTACTGCTCGATAGCTTTTAGTATTTCTTCGCTCATTGGGCTTACCCCCGAACCAAAAAACTTTACTAGTTCCCCTTTTTCATTCACCAAATATTTACAAAAATTCCAAGTAGGAGCTTGGTCGTTCCAGCCGTTTTGGCTTTTATCAGAAAGCCATTTGTAGAGTGGATGCATATCGCTACCTTTTACAGAAATCTTCTTAAACATCTGAAAAGTTACGCCATAATTCTTCTTGCAGAATTGAGCAATTTCTTCATTACTGCCAGGCTCTTGCCCTCCAAAATTATTGGCAGGAAAGCCCAAAACAGCCACTTTATTTCCATACTTTTCATGCAAGGCTTGCAGTTGCTCGTATTGAGGCGTATAGCCACATTGTGAAGCAACATTCACCAAAAGCACTTTTTTGCCTTTGTAGGTAGCAAAATCAATCATTTTGCCATCAATAGCTTCCATTTTGAAATCGTAAAACGATTTTTTTGCAGTTTCTTGGATCATAAGATTTGCGTTTTGAGGATTTTCAGGTTTGGATTTGATAGTGTTTGCCCCCAAACAAGCTGAAAGCAAAATTACAGGAATTAGTGTTGCCTTGAACATAGGATTTTTTTTATTTTACAACATAAAACCATTATCTTGCCAAAAAGTTTTTTTGAAAACCAGCAAAAAATATATGAAAAAAAAATCAGATAGTCAATTAGGCAAAAGCGGCAACTCTGCTACACTTAGGTATGAAACACTATTAGAAAAAATCAAAAATTTGCTCAAACGACCAAAACTCTGGGGATATTCTTCACGTACAATTATCAGAGAATTGAAGTTGAAAGGCAAACAAACCCAAAAAAAAGTAGAACACATCTTAGAAGAACTACTAGAAGATGGCTTTATCTATCTTAATGAGCAAGGGCGTTACAAATCGTACGAAGAGCATCCTGAAACTCATGTAGGCACTATTGATTATGTAAATAGCCGCTATGCTTATTTTGTTTGTGATAAGCTCGCCGAAGATGTGCGTATCTCTTCTGATGACCTGGGCAATGCTCTCGATGGCGATACTGTTAAAGTAGCCATTTACAAAAGCCCTTATGGAAAGCTGGAAGGTGAAGTTTTAGAGGTTATCAAACGCAAAACCGATGAATTCGGAGGTATTATACAGATTTCGAAAACCCATGCCTTTGTTATTACCGATAACAAAAAAATGTATTTAGATATTTACATTCCTTTCGATGAAATTGGCAAGGCTAAAAATGGAGATAAAGTGCTTGTCAAAATTTTAGAATGGCATAAAATTGGCAAAAAACCCGTAGGCAGAGTTGTAAAAGTTTTGGGCAAACCCGGCGAGCACGAAACAGAAATGCATGCCATTATCGCTGAATATGGCTTACCTTATGAGTTTCCTAAAAGCGTCTTGCAATATGTGAAAAAACTCCCCGATGAAATTTCGGAAAAGGAAATCAGTCAAAGACGCGATTTCAGGAAAATTACTACTTTTACCATAGACCCCGATGACGCCAAAGACTTTGACGATGCCCTTTCGCTCCGAAGGCTTGAAAATGGCAACTGGGAAGTAGGCGTGCATATTGCCGATGTGAGCCATTATGTAAAACCTAATACCGCTCTAGACAAAGAAGCATACAACCGAGCAACTTCGGTATATTTGGTAGATAGAACCATTCCTATGCTCCCCGAAAGGCTTTCTAATGAACTCTGCTCTCTGAAACCTTGTGTAGATAGACTTACTTTTTCAGCTGTTTTTGAACTAGACGAAAACGCTAACTTGATAAACGAATGGTTCGGGAAAACGATTATTCACTCCCAAAGACGCTTTACGTATGAAGAAGCCCAAGAACGCATAGAAACAGGTAAAGGTGATTTTGCCAAAGAAATTCAAATCCTTAATCGTTTAGCAAAAAAACTTTCAGAAAGACGTTTTAAGGCTGGTGCAATTGCTTTTGAAACTCCCGAAGTAAAATTTGTTTTGGACAAGAAAGGAACTCCCCTTGCTATACAGCCTAAAATTCGCAAAGAAGCCCATAAACTCATAGAAGAATTTATGCTACTTGCCAATAAACGAGTAGCTGAATTTGTTTTTAACAAGGGCAAAGGCAAAAAGCAAACTCCTACAATGGTGTATCGGATACACGAGCCGCCCCATCAGGAAAAACTAGAAACCTTTGCCAAATTTGTAGCACGATTAGGCTACAAAATCGCAACCCATGGCAAGAAAATGTCAGAATCTTTTAATAAAATGACTGCCCAATCCGAAGGTAAGCCCGAACAGAGTATTTTACAAAATTTGGCAGTACGTACCATGTCAAAAGCTAGATACAGCACCGAACCCATTGGGCATTTTGGTCTTGCTTTTGAACATTACACACATTTTACCTCGCCTATTCGCCGATACCCCGACCTTATGGTACACCGACTCTTAGAACATTACCTGCAAAGCAATAAAAGTGTTCCGAAAGATGCTTACGAAGAAAAGTGCAAACATGCCTCCGAACGCGAGAAACGTGCCACCGAAGCCGAAAGAGCCTCTATCAAATACAAGCAAGTAGAATTCATGAA
Organism: uncultured Cytophagales bacterium; assembly: GCA_938002655.1. Taxonomy (GTDB): domain Bacteria; phylum Bacteroidota; class Bacteroidia; order Cytophagales; family Thermonemataceae; genus Raineya. Next base: position 341,035 of record CALLAC010000001.1, on the reverse strand, counting down.
ACTCAAAGACGACGGCAGAGCTTGGCAAGGTATTGTTACGGGTGTTACTGATTTTGGTATCTATGTTGAAATCATTGAAACCAAATGCGAAGGAATGGTGCGGCTATCCGATTTAGATGATTTGTATGAACTGGACGAAGCCAATTACCGAGTAATTGGCAAGCACAGCAAGAAAATTATTGCTTTTGGCGATATGGTGAAAGTAAAAGTACTACAAGCCAATCTGCTAAAACGTACCCTTGACCTGATGCTTCTACAAACCCAATCCGAACTTCTACAAGAAAAAAGAAAGAAAAAAAGCAAGAAAAAAGCCTGACAAGCACCCCTAAAAAGTTTACATATGCAAAATACAAAACTTTTCCGAGTGCTTACTTGTTTTAAAAAAAAATTAAAACTCACCTAAAATTTTCACACCGATGTATCCCGAAGCGTTAGTTGCACCTATGCGTGAAGACCTCGTACAAGCAGGTTTTCAGGAACTCAAAACACCCCAAGAAGTAGAAAACTTAATGAATACCAACACTGACAAAAGCATTTTTGTAGTTATCAATTCTGTGTGTGGCTGTGCGGCAGGAACAGCCCGCCCAGGTGCCAAGTTAGCTCTACAAATTTCAAATAAAAAACCTGATTTACTGGTTACGGTATTTGCAGGAATGGAAAAAGAAGCAGTAAATAAAATGAGAGAATACACCTTGCCTTATCCGCCTTCATCACCTTCTATGGCACTCTTCAAAAATGGTAAACTGGTACATTTCGTAGAAAGGCATCACATCGAAGGACGTTCTGCTCAGATGATTGCCGAACATCTGAAAGCAGTTTTTGAAGAATACTGCTAAAAAACAAAAAGCAATAGCCTTTGAGGCTATCGCTTTTTTGGGTACTACCTGCCATTATCCAAGCTAAAAAAATACTTTCTACAAGAAGAATTTGCAAATACCGAAACTTTTACGATGGTAGGGGCTTACACCGTATTGTGCAATAGCTTTTTTATGTTGGGCAGTAGGATAACCTACATTTTTCTCCCAAGCATATTGCGGAAACTTTTGGGCAAGTTTTCTCATTTGAGCATCTCGGTAGTTTTTGGCAAGCACCGAAGCGGCGGCAATAGAAAAAAATTTGGCATCTCCTTTTACAATACATGCATAAGGTACAAAGCCATAAGGCTTAAAGTACTTGCCATCTACCAGAATGAGTTCGGGTGAAATTTGGGTAAAAATTTTATCCAAAGCCCTGTGCATAGCCAGTACAGAAGCAGAGGCTATGTTGTACTTATCAATTTCCTCTACACTCGCCTCTGCTATTGCCCAAGCCAAAGCATTTTCTTTGATGTACATTTCTATTTCTAATCGTGCTTTTTCAGATAGTTGCTTTGAATCGGTAAGTGTAGAGTGATGAAAATTTTTGGGTAAAACCACTGCCGCCGCCACTACCGAACCCGCTAAACAGCCCCTTCCTACTTCATCTACCCCTACTTCCATGTATTTTTCTGTAAAATAGGCTTGCATTGGTATCTTTCATTTGTTATCTAACAGACCTTTACCACTCTTGCGAACAAGGCCTTCTTGCAACAAGTCTTTTGAGATTTTATCCAACAGCCCATTGACAAAAACCTTGCTTTTGGGAGTACTGTATTGCTTAGCAAGTTCTACATATTCGTTGATAGTAACTTTTACAGGTATGCTGGGGCAATGAATCATCTCGGTAAGCCCCATGAGAATTAAAATTTTATCTGTTTGAAAAAGTCGGTTGCTTTCCCAATTCTCAGTTTTTTGGGCAATCCGTTTTTCTAGTTGCTCGCTTTCCTGCAAAGTTTTTTCAAATAAATCTTTGAAAAATGCTTTATCATCTTGCCAATTGGGCGAAAGCGTAAGCAATTCAAATTGTTCAGGATTTTCTTTGGCTTTTTTGAGAGTTTTGAGAACAAGACTTTTCAAAATCTCTCGATTTTCTATCCAGTTCAAATCATTTTCTTCAAAAAATGCTTTAAGAACATTTTTCTGTTCGGGGTTATCTTCGTTAGTTTCTTTATGAAACAAATAGTGCCTATACAAATAATCGACTATTTGCCAATCTTGTTGCCAAGTAGCCAAGTAGTTTTGGCAATAATTCAGATAGGTTTCGTCTTCTTTCCACTCTTGCCAAAACATTTTCAGCATTTCTTCATCAATACTAATTTTTCTGCGAATAATACAATCCTGAAAAGTTTTATTTTGAGCAATCAAGTTCAAAATCTTGTTTTCAAAGAGTTGGTATATGCTCAAATCTTGGGGAATAAATGCAGTAAGTTGCCGTTTTTCTCTGAGCTGTCTAGTGAAACGCATCAGTTCTATGCCAAAAAGTAAAGCCTGCAAGTAGGTGTCATAGATTTGCTCGGCTTCGGTAATCATATTTTGCAGATAAATCTTTTGTTCGTTTTGCAGGGCAGTATAATAATATTGAATAGCATCAAGAACAGCATTTCGGATTGTTTCATCAATTTGAGGCTGAGGCTTCCATTCTTTTTCAGCATAACTTTTCAAGAAGCACTCTAAAGCAATTTGAGCCTGCTTTTTGAGCAATTGCGTATCTTGTTTTTCCATTGCGTTGAGGTCAGGCTGAAATTTCTGTTTGATTTTATCTTGGGCAATTTCAAGATAAGCCTGTTTGGCTTGCTGATACGCATACAAAGCTTGCATCGCCTTAATTCGCAATAATCTACGATTGAGCATAATTTCAAAGAAACACTTTTTCAAAATAAAGACGCAAAATAAATACATTATCGCCTGATAAGCAAATTTTTCAAAAATAAAGTCTTTGCATTTGCATACTTTTTGCTATAAATTTGCCGAAAATCATCATCAACTATGAGTATAGTAATTCGCACCCATTCGCTTGGACAAGTTTTTATTCACATTCTCATTGCCCTAACACTTTTAGCTCTGCTAATCGTTCTTTTTTTCTACAACATATTACCCATTGTTACTCACCACAACAAAACTATTATAGTACCTAATTTAGTAGGTGTAAATCTGGATGGTTTGGAAGAAAAACTCCGAAAATCGGGCTTTCAGCTTGTTGTACAAGATACGGTATACGATAAAAACTATAAACTCAATACTATCATTGAACAAAGACCTATCGCAGGAACAGCCGTAAAAGAAGGCAGAAAAATTTACGTAATCATTACGCCTAAAACTACCCCCAAAGTAAAAATGCCCAATCTGACAGGTATGTCTTACCAAATGGCTATGGCAAAAATCAGAACCTTGCAACTGGAAGTGGGAGCTATCCGCTTCAAGCCCGATATTGCCGCCGATGCTGTATTGGGGCAAGAAATTGAAGGCAGGCCGCTCAAACCTGGCGAATACGTAACCGTAGGTACTCGCATAGACCTTGTTATTGGCAGTGGCGTGGGTGATGAAGAATTTGATATGCCTGAATTAGAAGGACTTACTTTGGAAGAGGCAAAAGAAATTTTGGAAGCCAATAACTTACAACTCGGACACGTTACCGAAGACCCTTATGCCGATGAACCCGCAGGCATTGTAGTACAGCAGACGCCCCCTGCACGCCTTGAAGCCGATAAAATACCCCTGTACGACAAAGACGGCAAACCTCTTACCAAAGCCGAAAGAGAAAAGCTCCGAAAAGAATTAGAGGCTAAAAACCCCACCAATCCTAACGAAAAAAAGAAAAAATACAAAAAAGGTGAATTTGATCCTCGCCCACGCAACAAAGCTCGTGCAGGAGAAATCATTGACCTAAAAGTTTCTGCTAATAAAAAAATCAAGCCCGAACAGGAAAAGGAAGAGTAAATCCTTGAAAATCAAAAATTGTAATGCAACTCTTGTAAACAATGATTATGCCTAAACGAAACTTACTGAAAACAATCGCTCTGCCACTTGTGCTCATAGCTTTGTATTTCCTTTCGCAGTCTTTTGTTTTTCGTATCGACCTTACCGAAGACAAGCGTTACACCATTTCAGATGCTAGTAGAACCATTTTAGAAAATTTAGAAGACGATATTTTCATAAAAATTTACCTAGAAGGTGAAAATCTGCCTGCTAACTACCGAATGTTTCGTAATGCTACTCAAGAACATTTGCAGGAATTTAAGCGATATGCAGGCAAAAAACTCAAATTCAAATTCATTGACCCGCTAGCTATACAAAGCAAAGCCGAAAAAGATACATTGTTTAGGCGTTTTCAGCAAAATGGTATCAATCCTACACCCATAGCCGTGTATAAAGAAGGCGAACGCAACGAAAAATATATCTTTCCTGCTGCCGAAATTATCAGCAACAAAGGTTCTTTGTTCGTTTCTTTACTCAATAACGACATGCGAGCCTTAGCTGTAAATGAGGATATAGAGGCTCGTTTGCTCAACAATGCTATCGAAAACATTGAATATACTCTCATTGAAGGAATTTATCAAAGTATTCAGAAAGAACTCAAACGCATTGGCTTCATCTATGGGCATGGCGAGCTGGCTCCTATATTTGTTGCCGATATAGCCCAAACTTTAAGCCAAAAATACGAAGTATTTCCCGTAGATTTACCCCAAAGCCCTAACCTTGACGGATTGGACGCCGTCATTGTTGCCAAACCTACCCAAAGGTTTTCTGATGAAGATAAATTCAAATTAGACCAATTCATCATGAAAGGTGGTAAGGCTCTTTTCTTTGTTGATGCCTTAGATATTCGCGAAGATAGCATCAATACCCCACGTGGAGCAGTTTCTATTCCTTATGCCGAGTTTGTGGAAAGTATGACAGAGTTTTTTTTCAATTACGGTGTAAGGTTCAATATGAATTTCATCGAAGATGTGCAAAATTTCGGCATTATCGGTTTAGTTGTGGGCGAATATGGTGGTAAACCCAAAGTAGAAACTTTGCCTTGGCGGCACTATTTAGCCATTCGCAATTTTTACCCGCACCCTACTACCAAAAATTTAGAAGCACTTTGGGGAAGATATGTGAGCAGTTTGGATACTGTTGCCTCGGCAGGAAAAATCAAAAAAATTCCTCTTGCTAGTTCTTCCCCTTATTCGCTGGTAGTACCTTATCCCGTAATTATCAAGTATGACGAGGCTCGCAAAACTCCCGATATGGAAAAATACAAAAAAGGCAAAGCTTATACCCTGATGTATCTTTTGGAAGGAAAATTCCATTCGCTGTATCAAAAAAGAATTTTACCTTCGGACCCTCGCTACCAAAACTTTATCCCTGAAAGCAAACCTACTAAAATTTTGGTTTGTGCCGATGGCGACTTTTTGCGTAATGGCGTCAATGCTAAAACTAAACAAGTATTGCCTTTAGGTTATGATAAATTTACGGGTTTTCAGTTTGCCAATAAGCAGTTTTTACAAAATATTTTAAGCTATATGCTTGACGAAAACGGTATCATTCTTTCACGTAACAAAGAAATTATGCTTCGCCCTCTGGACAAGAAAAAACTACAAAATCAGCGAGTTTTTTGGCAATGGCTGAATGTAGGTTTACCCGTAGTGTTTTTAATTATTTTTGGAATAGCCTGGAATGCCTGGCGAAAAGAGAAATATGCTGTTCCTTTCAAATAAAGAGCAGTAAGATTGCAAAACCTCATGTTGCTACCTGTAAACTTATTAAATTCTATTTTTGCCTAATTTACCTTTATCAGACGTACAGGCAGAGTTGTCTTTTTATCCAAACTTGCCAAGTACCTGTAAGTACATCATAAAACCTCTACGAGTTTGCTTTTAGACTAAAATAGCCCGTAATCACGTCTCTCACCTACTTCTATGAGTTCAATAGTTTCTAAACGTGCCAGCCAAATGCCTGGCAAGGTAAGGTCTTTTCTGACGTTGTCGTAATAGTAAGTGCCGTTGTAGGTCGTCAGATGATTGCTCCAATCAAAATGGTCATTGTAATTTTCACATTACCTACGGTGCCTTTGTAAGTTGCGGACATATCATTCACCTGTGCAAAGCCTCCGACTGTAAGAAAACAGACGAAAAAAGCCGAAAACAATACTTTTTTGAGCATAAGGTTGGGATTGGTTTTGGGTTAAACTTTATTTTTTCTTGAAAAAAGTAAGGTTACAGAATTAGCATAGCATCTCCGTAGATATGAAAGCGATACTCTTCTTGTATAGCAATTTCGTAAGCTTTCATAATGAGTTCATAACCACCAAAGGCACAGGCAGTCATAAATAGTGTACTTTCGGGCAAATGGAAATTGGTGATGTAAGCATTAGGAATTTTGAATTCGTAAGGGATAAAAATAAACTTATCAGTCCAGGCATCGGCAGGTTTTACTCTACCCGAAGCCGAAACAGAAGATTCCAAAGAACGTATCACACTTGAACCTACGGCACAAACTTTCTTTTTGGCATCAAGGGCTTCGTTGATTCTTTGAGCAGTTTTTTCGGGAATGCGAAACTGTTCAGAGTCGGGTTTGTGTTTGGTAAGGTCTTCCACTTCTACGGTTTTGAAAGTTCCCAAGCTGATATGCATTGTAAGCGTTACAATATCTACACCTTTGATAGCCAACTTTTTAACAAGCTGTTTGGTAAAATGCAAGCAAGCCATTGGTGCGGCTACTGCCCCAGTTTCTTTGGCAAAAATACTCTGAAAACGCTCTTCATCTTCTTTTTCTACTTTTCGTCTTTTGATAATTTCTTTGGGCAAGGGAGTTTCACCGAGTTGATGAATAGTTTTGTAAAACTCCTCATCTTCGCCGTCCCAAAGAAAGCGAATCGTTCTACCGCGATTGGTTGTATTATCAATAACTTCGGCAACCAGCTCACCATCACCAAAATAGAGTTTATTACCTACTCTGATTTTGCGAGCAGGGTCTACAAGCACATCCCAAAGATGATACTGCGGATTGAGCTCACGAAGCAAAAATACTTCAATATCTGCTCCTGTTTTTTCTTTGTTGCCATAGAGGCGTGCAGGGAAAACTTTAGTATCATTGACTACCATTACATCTCCATTGTCAAAATAATCTATTACATCTTTGAAAATACGATGCTCTATTTTTCCTGTTTTTCGATGCACAACCATCAGGCGAGATTCATCACGATTAGTAGTAGGGTATAAAGCAATGAGTTTGGTAGGTAAATCAAAAGCATAATCTGATAATTTCATAGACATCAAGAGGTTTTGATTTTTGCAAGCTTGCAAATATAATAGCAAAAGCCCCCCGAAAGCAAATATTTCAAAGAAAAAATCAGAAAATCAGACGATTGCTATAAATTTCCTGTAATTTTTTTTACCATACCTACGAGCAAATCAAAATTGATAGGCTTTGGAATAAAATCGTTGAAACCTAATTCCTTAAATTCTTTCATCGTATAATTGGGAGCGTTGCCTGTGATAGCGATAATAGGAACTTTTGACTTTTGCTCATCAGGAAGCTTGCGAATAGCTTTTGCACAAGCCTCTCCATTCATCACAGGCATATTTAGGTCTAAAAGTATCAGATCAACAGGTTCATTCTGTAAAATTTCTAAAACCTTTTCCCCATTTTTGGCAGTAAGAATCCTAAAATTTTGGTATTCCAAAACTTTTTTTGCCATATTTTGTATTACCGAACTATCTTCACCGATAAGGATGGTTTTCATTTTTAAGGCTTAAAAGTTTGAATTTTTATTGACGAAATTAGAGATTCTCATTCAAAAAAACAAATCTTATTTCAAACTTTCCACTGCTTTTCGAAACTGCTCCCCTCTATCCTCATAATTTTTGAATAAATCAAAACTAGCACAAGCAGGTGAAAGCAAGACGATATCGTCTTTTTTTGCCAATTTATAGGCTTTCTTGACGGCTTCCTCAATGCTATCGGTTTGGGTAATATCAACAATATTTCCAAAAAAATGGCAAAGTTTGCTATTATCTTTGCCAAGGGCAATGAGATGTTTTACCCTGCCCGCTACTAAATTTTTGATTTGCTCATAGTTGTTGCCTTTATCTATGCCTCCTGCAATCCAGATTATTTTTTTCTCATTTTCAAATTCAAAGCTATCCAAAGCATAAAAAACTGAATCTACATTGGTAGCCTTAGAATCGTTGATAAATTTTACTCCACGCACTTCTCCGACTTGCTCCAAGCGGTGTGGCACACCTTTGAAAGTAGCCAAACCATCCTTGATTTTTTCGGTATCTACTCCTAAAATTTGGGCTACCAAAATGGCTACCATTGCATTGAAAACGTTGTGTTTGCCTCGCAAGGCTATATCTTTCTCGTAGAAAATAAGTTGCGAAGGACGATTGTAAGGCAATCGTGTAATGATTTTTCCATTCTGAAAATAAGAAACTTTGGAAATAGCCTTTAAATCGTCTTTAGCGGCAAGCGTTATGGCAAGTTGTTGTACAGCAGGTTTGAGTTTGAGGATTTTTTTCTCGATAATTTCGCTATCAATGTTGTAAATAAAGTAATCATTTTCGTTCTGACTGCGAATGATACGAAATTTGGCATCTGCATAAGCATCAAAACTTTCGTAGCGGTCCAAATGGTCGGGGGTGATATTTAAGATAGCAGAAATATAAGGCTTAAACAAAAAACAACCATCAAGTTGAAAGCTACTCACTTCCAGCACATAATATTCATGATGATTTTTAATAATTTTTTGGGCAAAACTTTCCCCTACATTTCCTGCAAGTCCCACATTCAAACCTGCATTTTTGAGAATATGATACGTAAGCAACGTAGTTGTTGTTTTGCCATTGCTACCCGTAATAGCGATAATTTTTGCTTTCGTGTGTCTAAAACCAAATTCAATTTCCGAAATAACAGGTATTTGCTTTTCTATGGCGGCACGTACAATAGGCGTATTGTCAGGGATACCTGGGCTTTTGATAATTTCATGAGCCGAAAGAACAAGCTCGGCAGTATGCGTGCCTTCTTCAAAAGGAATTTGATTTTCTTCTAAAATTTTTTTATATTTCTCTGAAATTTTGCCTCCATCAGATACAAATACTTCGAAATTTTTGGCTTTGGCAAGCAGAGCGGCACCTGTACCACTTTCACCTGCACCTAATACAACTACTTTTTTCATAGCTTTTTATGAAAGTTTTTTACATCAATTTCGGTCTATGACTTTTTCAGTATGATAGTTTCAAGATGATTGCGTTCTGAAAGATATTTTTGATAAGCTAAGCTATAAGCAATACGTTCTGAAATAGTTTTGTCGTAGCTATCAAGCAACGAAAGAATTAGTTCGCAAACTTCTCTGATAGCTCCTTTCCCACTTTGCGAAGCTGTAATATAATCGCAAATTTCATACTTTTTTGCATATTCTACAAAAAAAGGAGCAGAATTTCTTTTTACCAAAAATCGCCCTGATACTTTTTGAGCCAAAGCCACATCTAAAACATCATCATAAACAAAAGCAATCTTCTGACTATCAAGCGAGTAATTTTTTTGCAATATTTCTAATGCATCTGTTTTATGAGAAAATTGAAGACAAATAGCATGGAAGTGCTCTCTTTGAGCAAAATGAATGGCAGTTGGGTTTTCTTCGCCCGTAATGATAGCCATAAAAGGCATTTTTCCATTTTTTAACCAATATCCAAAACGCAACATATTGATACCCATAGAATCGGCTTCATTGAATCCACTACTCTGTTCTTTAGATTTGTAGCCTGTATTAAAAACCCCGTCCCAATCCCACAGAAATCCATTCCACTGCCAAGCTCTTTCGGCAAGCTCGACAACAGAAATACAAAATTCAGCACCCAAAAGCTCTAATTTTTCCTGAATGTATAGCAATCGTTCCATTTGAAGCAAGATTTTGAAAAATCTCGGCAAAATTTGAAAAATCTTTTAAGATACTTATTTTTTTGAGAAAACTTTTTTTAGAATTATCTGCTTTTGGAACTAATGCAAAAAAAATAATCGAAAATTTACACAGGCTTCCAAAGATTTTTTATACTTTGGAGAAAACTACACAATTTTTATGAATAAGAAACTTGCAAACATTTTAATAGCATTGCTGATTGGTTTGATAGTGGTAGTGGTAGTAAAATTTTTGTGGAAAGTCTTTACTTGGCTTATTTGGGTTGCTATATTTTTATTTAGTGCTTACGTAGCCTATACCATACTCTCTGATAATAAAAAGTGAACTGAATATAAACTACTACATAATTTAGCACTCAACGCCAACGAAACTCTTTCTGTGTGTAGAGTGTATAAACACCCTCAAAACTACAAGTGAGGCTATGTAATTGGCAGGGCTTTCTTTCGGAAATAGAAATTTGTCTATCTTTTCGCAATTCAAAAGAAATATCGCATAGCTCGCCCTCAGCTGAAATGGCTTGTATATCAGAAATTAAGGTTGCTTTTCCTTCATATTTGCTTTTGCAGTCGCTATTGGGGTTTATTTCAAGAAAAAACTCAAAAGTATTTTCCTTAAAGTGCTTGATTTCTACATAGGCTTCTATTTGCCTAGCTCCTTCTATGACAAATTTGCCTTCCCATTGCTCTTGAAGGGATTTTTTCTTTTCTATGTAAGGGCGTTCTTGGTAAGCAACAATGTTGTAGGCTTCGTCAAAGGTAAATTCAGCTTCAAAAATTCTGCTTTTTTCAAGTTCTATTTGTTTGATAGGCACAATAGTTTTCTTTGGAAAGACCTGTACCTTTGATAAATCGGCAAAAAAGCGAGGATTTTTGAGATTTTTCAGTTTTGTCTTTTCTATTTGAGCAACTGCTTCTTTGCTAATTTGCTTTTGCCCCAAGTAAAATTGCACACTATCAGCAAAAAGCGATTGCAACTTTTTGAAATCTTGCTCATTGAGGCTCTGGCAATACTGTTGAATAATATTGATAGCAATTCCCTTTTGTTGCTGAGCATTTAGTTTGGCTTTGCTATCTTGAAACACATATTCTACGCTATCTTCTTCGATGATATTTTGGAGAGTAGTTTTCAGGGAAATGGTATCATTAGAAGTTTTTTCAATGGTTTGTTCTTGTTTCTTACAATCTGCAAGAAAAATAGTAAAAAAAATAAGCCGAACACATTTGTACATATACACTTTATTCAAGTGTTACAATTTTTTTGGCATGAATCTTTTGCTTTCCAATAAGAATACAGGCAAAGAGCGACACGTTCAAGGTCGCTCTTCAAAGCGACAAGTCAATTTTGGAATTATGAAATAGCTTGTTTGTATTTTTCGGCCACTTTATTCCAATTTATCACATTGAAAAAGGCGGCTACATAATCGGCACGGCGGTTTTGGTATTTCAGGTAATAGGCGTGTTCCCATACATCTATGCCCAAAATAGGCGTGCCACAACGTACTCCCTCAATATCCATCAGGGGATTATCTTGGTTGGCAGTAGAGCAAATTTTGAGCGATTTGTCTTCCATTACACAAAGCCAAGCCCAACCCGAGCCAAAACGCCCCATAGCGGCTTTGGAAAATTCTTCTTTGAATTTATCGAAAGAGCCAAAAGCCTTATCGATAGCTTCGGCAAGTTCACCCGTAGGCGAGCCACCACCATTTGGGCTCATAATTTCCCAAAAAAGTGTATGATTGTAGTGCCCTCCGCCGTTGTTGCGAACTGCCACAGGATATTTGCTAATATTTTTACACAAATCTTCAATGCTCATATTTTCGGCATCGGTGCCTGCAATGGCATTGTTGAGGTTGGCAACATAGGCGGCGTGGTGTTTGCTGTAGTGGATATTCATTGTTTGAGCATCGATATGGGGCTCTAAAGCGTTTTCTGCGTAAGGTAAAGGTGCTTGTGTGAATGCCATAGTTCAAAAAGTTTTAGGTTAAAGAATGATTTGCCATAAAAACAAACAAAATTACATTTAGTTTCGCAATTCGGCAAAGAATTTTTTGAGAAGTTCACTGCACTCATTTTCCATAATACCGCTAACTATTTCAGTTTTGGGGTGTAAAAGATAGCCCCAATGGCTAAAACCTCTGTGTTCATCTTTTGCCCCAAACACCACTCTACTAATTTGCGACCAAGCCAATGCCCCCGCACACATCACACAAGGCTCAAGCGTAACATACAAGGTACAACCTTGTAAGTATTTACTACCCAAATGATTGGCAGCGGCAGTGAGTGCAAGCATTTCGGCGTGAGCAGTTACATCTTGCAACTTTTCGGTTTGGTTGTAACCTTTGGCTATGAGTTTTTCGTTGGCTACTACCACTGCTCCCACAGGAATTTCATTTTCTTCGTAAGCTATAAGTGCCAAATTATAGGCTACTTGCATCCAAAAAAAATCACTTTCTTTCGGTTGGTTTTTTAACTTCATTTTCTTTCAGGTTCCTAATTTTTACCGATTGCATCATTTTGGGTAGCAGAGGTTGCCAAACAGATTGATATTTGGCAGGACAATTGAAATTTACTACCACAATCCTATTTTCTACCACTGTATACATCATATAATTGTAGCGGATCAAGGCGTTTTTTTTGCCCATTATACCTTCTTTATCATCTTCCACAGCCCCCACAAACTCCAAAACTACGAACTGCCTTTTATTGATAGTTCGTATCTCTTCGGTAAGAAATTGAACTTTGGTGTAGCTAGCTCGCAAACTGCTTTTGTAGAGGTCTTTGAGCATAGGAATATCTTGCTCTTGCCAATAATTGTTCGTAATATTTACGCCCAAATCTATTTCTCCTGTGGGGTCTGAATACATTGCAGAAGGCTTTTTGATAGTCAGATATTTTTTCGCAAGAGCCTCATCGGGCATAAGCGTAAAATCCGAAGGTATAAGCATACTGATACCAGGTGTTAGAAATGTTTTTTTGAGTTTGATATGTTGCCCTTTTGCCAAAGAAAAAAACAATAACAAAAATACTAATTGCCAGCAAAGTACCTTTTTCATCACTACTAATAGTATATTTTTGCGAATTTAATCTTTTCTTGCAAAGTTTGAATGTTTTTTCAAAATTAGTGCAAACTTTATGAAAAAAATCTCGTTTTTTTTAAACCTATTCTTTCAACTAGCCTTCGCCCAAGTTCCCTCCAAAGAGCTTGCAGAAAAGGTAACAAACCTATTCAACGAAAAAAAGTTTTCAGATGTATACGCTCTGTTTAACGCAGAAGTCAAAAAAATTCTTACAGAAGAAAAATTCTTGCTTACCAGCAAAGACTTAATGAACCAAATGTTGCAAATCAGGAGTGTAACACACCAAGAAGGAAATCGTTATTTTCTTGATTGTCAGCAAACTCCTTACGTAATGTATCTTGCTACGGATAAAGAAGGCAAAATTTCTACGCTATTTTTTAAGCCTCAAAAAGTTGGAAAAGTCCCCTCCACCAATCCGCTCAAAACTGAATTGGATAAAAAAGTGGATAAATACTTGGGCTATCTTATGCAAAACAAAGGCACCGTAGGAGCAAGTATAGCTATCATCAAAAACCGAAAAACTCACTTTTACCACTATGGAGAAACAAAAAAAGGCTCAAAAATATTACCGAGCAACAATAGTATCTACGAAATTGGCTCTATTACGAAAACTTTTACAGCCCTACTCACTGTTATTGCCGAACAAGAAGGGAAATTGCATTTGGAAGACGAAGTAAGTAAATTTCTGCCTGATAGTTTGCCTCATCTTGCCTTCAATGGCAAAGCAATTCTTGTAAAAAATTTGCTCAATCATACTTCGGGTTTGCCTCGTATGCCTCTCAATTTTGGTTTTCAAGAAAATTTTGAAGCCAAAAATCCTTACAGAACCTACAAAAAAGCCGATTTATTATTCTTTTTCAAAAAATTCAAGCCCTATCGTGAGCCTGAAAAATCTTTCGAATACTCTAATTTAGCCTTCGGTCTTGCAGGATATATTTTAGAAAATCTGTATCAGAAAGATTACGAAACACTGCTCAAAGAAAAAATACTCAATCCGCTAAAAATGGAGTATACTCATACCCGATTTGATAAAAAATGGGAAAGTTTTATGGTTCAAGGCTATAACGAGAAAGAAGAAGAAAATCCGAATTGGGATTTTGATATAATGGCAGCGGCAGGGGCTATTCGTTCCAATATTGCCGATATGGCTCTATATGCCCAAAATCTACTCAAAAACAACAATGCTACCTTCCAAAAAGCTCTTGAAAAAACTCTTAACATAACTTTTCAAAACGAACAAAATGAAATAGGGTTGGCCTGGTTTAAGAAAGATGGATATTATTGGCACAATGGAGCAACAGGCGGATATTGTAGTTTTTTAGCCTTTGATAAAAACTCGCAAACGGCGGCGGTATTACTGCTCAATTGTTCCGCGAATTTTTTTGAAATGCCTTTGGTTTTTAGCTTGATGAAAGCAGTAATCCATGAAGAATAAGTTTTATGCATTTTTTCACCATTCCAAAGTTTTTTTTTCTAAAAAAGCCTGTATTCCTTTTTTGCAATCGGCAGTTTGACGAGCCAAAGCATTTTGCTGGGCGGCAAAATTAAGAGCTTCTGCCACAGCCATTGTAGATAATTGAGCCACCATACTTTTGGTAATTTGCATACTTATTGCCGAATTACTTTTGCAAAGATGTAAAGCGAACTCTCGTACTCTGTTTTCTAAGTTTTCAGTAGGTACCACTTCATTGATTAAACCATATTCAAAGGCTTTTTGAGCAGAAATTAAATCTCCTGAAAGCAACAACTCTTTAGCCCTACCTTCTCCTATTTTACGCATCAGAAATACCGACACAATTGCAGGAACGAAGCCTATTTTCACTTCTGTATAGCCAAATTGGGCATCAGGTACAGCAAAAGAAAAATCACAGACCGTAGCAAGTCCTGCTCCCCCTGCAATGGCATGTCCATGAATTTGAGCAATTACTACTTTGGGGTGTGTGTAAATCATTTCAAAAAGTTCTTTGAGATGCATAGAATCAGCAAGATTTTGCTCGTAAGTATTTTTTTGCAGCGTTTGTAAGTATTCCAAATCGGCACCTGCACAAAAAACTTTGCCTTCGGCACGTAATACAATCACTTTGGCATTTTCGTCTTTTTCAGCTTTGCTGAAAGCATCTTTAAGTTCTTGAACCACTTGCTCATTGAGGGCATTGCGTTTATCAGGACGATTGAGCGTAACATAAGCTACACGCTCTTGGTTATGATATTGAACAAATTGCATAAAAAATGTATTAAATTTCGAAAGAATACAACAAACGGCAACATCACCGAAAAGTAATGTTGCCGCATAGATAGTAAAATTTCGAGTACAAAACAAAGAGATCTATTTACCTCCTTTCATGCCTTGCTCAATCATACCATAGAATTCCTCAATTTTAGGCATGACTACCACACGGATACGGCGATTTTTAGCACGGTTTTCTTCACTATCATTAGCTACCAAAGGCACAAATTCGCCTCTACCCGCAGGAATGAGGCGTGCAGGATTTACACCCATACGCTGATAAAGCAAACGAGCAAGAGAGGTTGCCCTTTTTACACTCAAATCTAGATTGTCGTAGATATCTCCTCTTCTTTTGAAAGGAACATTGTCTGTATGTCCTTCAATAAGCACATCAAAAGTAGGGCGGTCTTTGAGTACAGCGGCAATAGCTTCTATCTGACGAAATGTTTGGGGGTTATCGGTACGAATTTCGTAGCTTCCTGTCTTGAACAAGAGTTTTTCAGAAATGCTAATCATCACTACAGCTTTATCTACATTTACCTCAATATCTTGGTTATCTGTACCTACGGCACGTTTGAGCTGAGTAACCAAAGCGATAGTCATTGAATCACGCTTGTTGATAGCCTCGTTCAAAGTTTTGATTTGCAAATCTTTTTCTTTCATCTGCTCCAATGAAACTTGCAAATTTTTAGCTTGCTCAGCAGAAAGCGTAGACATTTCAGTTACTTGACGAATAAGCTTGGCATTCATTTCTTTAAGTTCCTTTACTTCGCTTTCTAATCTTGCTTTATCGCTATTGCAAGCATTAAGAGCTGTTTTTGTTGAAGCCAAATCAGTGAAATATTCTTTGTTGAGTTGTTCTAAACTTGCGTATTTTGCTTCTAACTCTTTGAGTTTCTTTTTAGGTACGCAAGCAAAAAAAAGTACCGAAGACAGCAAAAAAAATCCTAATTGTTTCATAAAACTATGGTTTTGAGGTTGAAAAAAACATTTATTAAAAAATTTACGTAAATTTACACACATAACAACCACAATTCCAAAAATGTTTACTAAAAAAAGACCTGTCACAAAGTGCAACAGGTCTTTTATCCTTCAACCAGCTATGATTACCCCAAAGTTAAAAAACTTTTATGAATATTCAAAGATTTTTTTGAATTTTTTTGAGTTGCACCAACATGAAAACAATTTTCATGATTTAATTATTTGATTTATTGGTATTTAACATAAATCAGAGCAAATAATTACAAAAAAGACAAAGAATGTGGCAATGCCTTTGGCTCAATTTTTGTTTTTTTTCTAAATTTGTAGAATAAATCCCAAAACAATGAAATTCAGAACGTTATTTGTATTATTCTTTCATACTTTGCAAGTTATCTGGGCTCAAAATTTTAGGCAAGTAGCTTTGCATAATGATAACGCTATTCGTTTCGTAGAAAATAAAAATCAGTGGGAAGATACAATTCGCTACCGAGCCGAACTCAATAGTGGCTATCTGTTTGTTTATGCCAATGCTCTACAATATAGCTTCTACGATGGTAAAGCACTCTTTTATCGTAAACACCCCGAACTTTACCCGCAAGAAGCTAAAAATGGTATTGCCGCTCATAGCTTTGTTATTGACTTTTTGAAAGCTAATCCACACACACGCATAGAAGCCCGCCGTAGTAATGCTGAAAGTTACTTTTTCTACAAAGGCAATAACCCTAAACATTGGGCAACTGATGTAAAAAGTTATCAAGAACTTTATTATCATAATCTCTACAAAAACATTGACTACCGCCTTTTTAGCAAAGGCGAAAACTTGAAATACGAGTTTATTATCAAGCCGCAAGCCGATGCCCGCAAAATTCAGATGCATATTAAATTTGCTGATGCCGTTGAAATCTTGCCTGATGGTTCTTTGGAAATTAAAACTTCGGTAGGCAGTGTATATGAAAAAAAGCCTTATAGCTATCAAATAATCGAAGGCAAAAAAATAGAAATTCCCACAGAATTTATTTTGAAAAAAAATGTCGTCAGTTTTTATTTTCCCCAAGGTTACCATAGAGATTATCCGCTTATCATAGACCCCGAGCTTATTTTTTCAACCTATTCAGGAGGGCGTTCTGATAATTGGGGCAATACCGCCACTTTTGATAACAATGGCAAACTCTATTCGGCAGGTACAACGTATGGCACTGATTTTCCACGCTTTACCGGACCTATCAAGATTGGTCCAGGTGGCTCGAATAACCAATATTTGAGAAGTGATATTGCTGTTTTTCGCTACAACGCCACAGGAACAACTCTAGAACAACTTATTTTCATTGGTGGCAGTAGCTCGGAAGTTGCTCATAGCCTGGTGGTAGATAAAGATAACCGACTGCTTATTTTTGGCACCACTTCTTCAACTGATTTTCCCATTACAATGGGTTCAACTTTCATAGGAGGCAGTAGCGTAAACCTTTTGGGTAATGAATATGCAAATGGAAGTGATATTTTTATAATGAAAATCAATCCGAATGGCTCGCTCAATCGCTCTCGCCTGATAGGAGGCACAGGCAACGACGGTATCAAGCCTCGTGATATTGCTACAACTTTTATTCATAATTACGGCGACGAATTGCGAGGTGATATCTACACCGACGAAAACAAGAACGTTTACATTGCCTCTACTACACGCTCTACAAGTATTCTGGGAATTGCTGGTTCGCTGCAAGGTTCACAAGATGGTTTGGTAGTAAAAATGGACGAAAACCTCAATATTCTTTGGGGAACCTATCTAGGAGGCAACGGACTTGACTTCGCCCTTTCTATCAAAACCAATACCGCAGGCGAAGTATATGTGGGCGGAGGGACTACCAGCAACAATTTCCCTGCTACCGCAGGCAGTATGCACGCTACTGCTCGCGGTAATGACGACGGCTTTATTGCGAAATTTTCGCCCACAGGCACACTTTTACGGGCAACCTATTTAGGTACTTTTGCGGCAGATATCGTGTTTCTGATAGATTTAGATGCTGACCAAAACGTATATGCTTTCGGGCAAACTTTTGGCAATTATCCCGTAAGTGCAGGCGTGTACAACAACCCCAACAGTGGGCAATTTATTCATAAAATTGATGGAAATCTTAGTACTTCGATTTGGAGTACACGTATAGGAGCAGGCGATGGAAATCCTGATATTTCACCAACAGCTTTTATGGTAGTTACTGAAAATAATTGTGGAAACATCTATATTGCAGGCTGGGGAGGAGGTATCAACAGAAGTTCGGGAGGAAACAACGAAGGCAGTGATGTTCGCAATATGCCTACTACGAACGACGCCATCCGAACAACTAGTATCAATGGAAGCGATTTCTATTTAGCAGTATATCGGAAAGATATGCAAGGGCTTATTTATGCTACTTTCTTCGGCGAAAATTCAAGTGATGAAAACGGCGACCACGTAGATGGTGGCACGAGTCGTTTTTCCAAAGATGGCACCATTTACCACGTAGTTTGTGCTTCTTGTCGTGGCACGAATGGCTTTCCTACTACGCCTGGAGCTTGGTCGAGAAGCAACGGAAGCTCTAATTGTAATAATGCGGCTTTTAAGATTGCTTTTGATATTTCAGCAGATTTTCAGGCACAAGACCCTAAAAATGACTTTGCCGTTATCAAAAAAGATAGTGTAGTATGTGTAGATAAACTTTTCTTCAAAAATCTTTCCGTAGGAGCACAAAGTTTTTTATGGGAAATTTTTGATGAAAACGGTAACCTGATTTTCTCCCAAAATACCCGACGCGATTTCTTTTTTAATTTCACCAAAGGAGGCATCTACACCGTTCGTCTTACCATTTTCAATAACTCTTCTTGCAAATCGCCTTTGGTTGTAGAGCAGAAATATAATATTACCATTCCTGGATTTATTGTTACTGATAAACTTTCGATTTGTCAGGGTTCAAGTGTACAACTTTCGGCAAGTGGTGCAATAAGCTATCAATGGACACCTCCCACCTATCTTGATAACCCCAATATTTCCAATCCTATTGCTACCCCTCTGGAAGATATTACTTACACTTTGCTACTACAAAACGATAGTTGCACAGCTCAACGAAAGGTAGCCATCAAAGTTGATAAATTACCTGAACTGCCCTATGAAGTCAATTTAGTAAAAGATTGCTTTTCGCCGTATAGTGTAAAATTTAGGCTCATTGTACCTGATAGCTTGCTTTTAGATGTAACTGATGATAGAGTTACTTGGACTTTGAGCAATGGTGTGGTTTTACAAGGTATTGAGCCGCCGCTTTATACTTTCCCCAACCAAAATGATGAACAAGGGCAAAATTATACAGTTACACTATCATATGCTAGCCAAAGATGTCAGAAAGTAGTGAAAAAGGAATTTGAAGTACCTTCTTTACGTATTCCACCCAACACTATAACGCCTAATGGAGACGGTATCAACGATACTTTTGTCATAGAGGAAAAAGGAGCAAAGCTCACCATTTGGAATAGGTGGGGAAAACCCATTTACAAAACCGATAATTATCAAAATGAATGGGGAATGCAAAAAGAAATACTCGCAGGATTGTACTACTATCAATTTGAAGCTCCTTCGGGTGCTATTTGTAAAGGCTGGGTGCAGGTGATGAAGTAAAAATCATTACATCACCTGATTTTTGTCATTTATCTTAACTTGGTTTTCACATAGCTTTGCAGAAGCGATTTGAATAAAAGTTTATTCAAACCTTGCTATCAAAAACTTAGGTGTAAAACTCTGGGAGTAAGGAAGGTAATTTTGTTACCTTCCTTCTTGCATTTTTTAGGAATAGACAGGCTTGTATTCTACGTCATCAATCATCATTTTGGCGATAATTTCCCGCATAATTTCGGAAGTTCCTCCTGCAATTGTACCTACACGAGCATCGCGATAGGCTCGACAAACCAAGTAATCTTCCATATAGCCATAGCCTCCAAAAACTTGCAGACATCTATCCACCACTTTATTAGCAAGCTCAGAGCAGTAAAGTTTTACCATAGAACACTCTTTGACAGCCACTTCACCTTCATTTTGTAGCCAACAAGTATGATACACCATTTGTTCGGCGGCATAAAGCTCGGTAGCTAAATCTGCAATCGTATGGCGAAGCGTTTGATATTTAGCAATTTTTCTGCCAAAAGCCTCTCTTTCGTGCATATAACGTATAGTTTCCTCCAAAATCCATTTCGAACTTGCTACTGCCATAATACCTGCCACCAAACGCTCTAACTGAAAGCTCTCCATGATGTAGTAAAAGCCAAAATTTTCTACACCTACCAAATTTTCTTTGGGTACGCGTACATTATCAAAACTAATTTCGGCAGTATCGGAGCTATGCCAGCCCATTTTTTTGAGTTTGGTACGTGTAATGCCTTCGCTATCCAAATCCACTACTATCAAACTAATCCCTCCTGCTTTATTTTCAGGATTTGTAGACACTGCAAGCGTGATAAAATCGCCATAAGTGCCGTTGGTAATAAAAGTTTTAGCACCATTGATAACATAAAAATCTCCGTCTTTTACTGCTTTGGTACGTATAGATGCTACATCGGAACCTGCTCCTGGCTCACTGATACCCAAAGCCGCTACTTTTTCGCCTGCAATTGCAGGACGCAAATACTTTTCTTTCAAAAACTCACTTCCTGCACGGAAAATATGGTTAATTGCCATATACTGATGCACACTCACGGCTGTCGGAAAGCCCCCTGCTCCAACTTTGGCAATTTCTTCTAAAAACACCACCGAATACCAAAAATCTGCTCCTATTCCTCCATACTCTTCGGGAAAGTTCAGTCCAAGATAGCCTTGTTCCCCCATTTTCTTGAAAATCTCTTTCGGAATACGTCTCTCCTCTTCCCAGGTATTGATGAACGGTACGACCTCTTTCTGCAAGAATTTTCTTACGCTATCACGAAACAACTCGTGTTCTTCTTTAAAATAGAGCGATTTCATAAGCATTAGATATTTTTGCGGTTAAATATACGAATTTTGTTTTCTAAAACGTTTGTATACTGAAAATGTTTTCACGAATTTTTTTTTAATTGGCTTGCTCTTTCTTTTGGATACATGAAATTTCTTTCAAGGGTTTCAAGCCGTATTGCTCACCAACTTTGAGCATAAACGCAAAGGCTTGAGGCAGAGTATTGGGAATTTCTCCTTCTAAGATAGCCTCACGTATTTCAGTTTTAATAAGCCCTACTTCGGGGCATGGCTTCAATCCAAAAGTTTCCATTATCAGTTCGCCTGTAATTACGGGTTGAAAGTTGCGTAGTCGGTCTTTTTCTTCAATTTCTTTGAGTCTTTGCTCTACTTTATCAAAGTTAGCCAAGTATTTCTTTACCTTTTGATGGTCTTTGGAAGTAATATCAGCACGGCATAGTAGCATAAGAGCCTCCAAGTCGTTTCCTGCCTCAAAAAGCAATCGGCGTAAAGCCGAATCAGTGATATTATCTTTTACCAAAGCGATAGGTCTGAGGTGTAAGCGAACCAATTTTTGTACAAAACGCATATTTTCGCCCATAGGTAATTTGAGCTTTCGAAAGATATGCGGTACCATTTTAGCTCCTTTTTCTTCGTGCCCGTGGAAAGTCCAGCCTACTTTTTCATCAAAGCGTTTGGTAGCAGGTTTGGCTATATCGTGTAAAATAGCCGCCCAACGAAGCCATAAATCTTCTGTTTTCTTGCTCAAATTATCCAATACCTGCAAGGTATGATAAAAATTATCTTTGTGCTTTTTATCACCTACGGCTTCTACGCCTTGCAGTTCTACCATTTCAGGAAAAATGTAATGCAAAAGCCCTGAATGAAAAAGTAGCTTAAAACCATAAGAAGGCTTATCGGAAAGAATAATTTTGTTGAGTTCGTCAGTGATACGCTCTTGTGAAACAATCTGTATGCGTTCTTTATTGCGAATAATTGCTTCAAAGGTTTCAGGAGCGATATCAAAAGCAAGCTGTGAAGCAAAACGAATAGCCCTCATCATTCGCAAAGGGTCATCGGAAAAGGTAATATCAGGATTGAGAGGCGTTTGGATAATCTTTTTACGCAAATGCTCTACCCCACCAAAAGGGTCTATCAGCATAGCAAAATTTTGCTTATTCAGCGAAATAGCAAGAGCATTGATCGTAAAATCTCTGCGATTTTGGTCGTCTTGCAGGGTACCATCTTCTACTACGGGCTTACGTGAATGACGATTGTACGATTCTTTTCTTGCTCCTACAAACTCCAAAGTCCATTCATTGTAGCGAAACATTGCCGTACCGAAGTTGCGATAAGTAGTAACTGCAATGTTTACATCTAATTTTTGAGCAACTTTCAGAGCAAACTCTACTCCACTGCCCACACAAACAATATCAATATCTTTACTTGTACGTCCTAAAAGCAAATCTCTCACAAAACCACCTACCAAGTAGGCTTCTGTACCAATTTCTTGGGTAATCTGAGCCAACTTGGCTAAAAATGGATTTTCGGCGAATATATACTCAAAGTTATCAGACATCTCGTATTCGGCAAAGTTTTTATCGCACACGTGTGTAGATATCCATTACGTGCTTTTCATATTTTGTTACTTTTCCTCTATTCCCATTCAATAGTAGCAGGAGGCTTGGAAGAAATATCCAATACTACTCTATTCACTCCTTTCACTTGGTTGATGATTTGGTTGGAAATTTGAGCTAAAAATTCATAAGGCAATCTTGCCCAGTCGGCAGTCATTCCATCTGTACTCGTAACAGCACGCAAAGCCACTACTCGTTCGTAAGTACGTTCATCGCCCATTACACCTACACTCTGAATGGGTAGCAAAATAGCTCCTGCTTGCCATACGGAATCATAGAGTTCGGCTTTTTTCAATCCTTCAATAAAAATAGCATCTACCTCTTGCAAAAGGCTCACCTTTTCGGCAGTGACTTCTCCTAAAATACGAATAGCAAGCCCTGGTCCAGGAAAAGGGTGGCGATGTAAAATATTGATAGGCAAGCCTAATTCTTTGCCAATATTTCTGACTTCATCTTTGAACAGCATTTTGATTGGTTCAACTACTTTCAAATTCATTTTTTCGGGCAAACCGCCTACATTGTGATGTGATTTGATAGTTGCCGAAGGTCCTGAAACGCTTACGCTTTCAATTACATCGGGGTAAATTGTACCTTGTGCAAGCCATTTGACATTTTTTATTTGGTGGGCTTCCCGCTCAAAGACATCAATAAATGTTTTTCCAATGGCTTTACGTTTAGCTTCGGGGTCGGTGATTCCTACAAGGGCTTGGTAAAATTCAGTTTTAGCATCAACGCCTTTTACGTTCAAGCCTATATCTTGGTAAGAGTGTAGTACGCTTTCAAATTCATTTTTACGCAAAAGTCCATTATCTACCAAAATGCAATACAGGTTTTTTCCAATAGCTTTGTGTAAAAGTAAAGCCGCTACGCTCGAATCCACTCCGCCCGAAAGGCCTAATACTACTTTATCATTTCCTAATTCCTGTTTTAGAGCCTCCACACTGTTCTGAATAAAAGACGTAGGTGTCCACGTAGGCTGACAGCCACAAATCTCTAAAACGAAATTCTGTAAAATCTGCTTTCCTTCCAAAGAGTGTGTAACTTCGGGGTGAAATTGCAAGCCAAAAGTTGCTTCGTTTTGTACTTGAAAAGCCGCAACGGGTATGCTTTCGGTGCGAGCAATTATTGTAAAATCTGTGGCTATTTGTGTAATTGTATCGCCGTGGCTCATCCATACTTGCGAATGAGGCGAAATATGATGAAAAAGCGGATTTTCTGCATCAAATTCAGTAAGATTGGCTCGCCCGTACTCCCGTGTAGCCGAAGGTTCTACATTACCGCCCAATTTCTGAGCGAGCAGCTGAGCTCCGTAGCAGATGCCTAAAATAGGGACTTTTTTACGGATAGCTTGCAAATCTATATCGGGGGCATTCTTATCTCTTACAGAACAAGGACTACCTGAAAGAATAACTCCTTTTATTTCTGGACCAATTGTTGGCAAATGATGAAAAGGATAAATTTCGCAAAAAACGTTCAATTCTCGTATTCTGCGGGCAATGAGTTGCGTATATTGCGAGCCAAAATCTAAGATAATGATTTTATCCATTGTTGCAAAACTATTGAGGGGCAAAGATACACAAATTCAAATAAAACTTGCTATTTTTGCCTTCTTATTGAAAAAACTTCTCATCTATGCTTTGGTTTGAAGAAACAAGAACCTTTGCCACAAAAATTGCTCTACGAGACGAGCAGGGCTCGTATACGTATCAGGAACTTTTCTACAAAGCCCAACAAGTAGCTTTCTTTTTGCTCAACAAACAACAAGAACAGCACTTACAAAATCAAAGAATTGCCTATTTGTTCCCTTCTTGCAAAGAATACGCAGCTGTGCAATGGGGCATTTGGCTATCAGGTGGTGTAGCTGTTCCTCTTTCGCCTTTACACCCCAAAGCCGAAATGGAATATTTTATCCAAGATAGCAGTGCTTCTCTTGTTGTGTTGTACAATCATTTCGCTTCCGAAAGTTTTTCTATACCAAGCATTACTTGGCAAGAAATTGAACAATGTTCAGAAAATTTACAAAGTTTTCCTACACTGCCTAAAATAGATTCAGAAAGCCCTGCTTTAATGATTTATACTTCTGGCACAACGGGCAAGCCTAAAGGTGTAGTACTCACGCACAAAAATTTAAGATTTCAAATTGAAACGCTAGTCAAGGCTTGGGAATGGAAAAACACAGATAAAATCTTACACGTACTTCCTTTGCATCATATTCACGGCATTGTGAATGCTTTGCATTGTGCTTTGTACGCAGGAGCAGAGGTCGTTTTTTTACCCAAATTTCATGCACAAAAAGTTTGGCAGATGTGGCAACAAGAACCTTTTTCGGTATTTATGGCAGTGCCTACAATTTACAAACGACTTATCGATGAATGGCATAAAGCAGATGAAAAAGAAAAAATTGCTATGCAAAACGCTTGTAAATCTATGCGTCTGATGATTTCGGGTTCAGCGGCTTTGCCTGTAAGCATTTTAGAAGAATGGCAAAAAATCAGTGGGCATTTTCTGTTGGAGCGTTATGGAATGAGTGAAATAGGAATGGCTATCAGCAACCCTTTGCACGGCAAAAGAAAAGCAGGTTTTGTAGGTGTGCCTTTACCTAATATTCAAGTGCGTTTGGTTGATGAAAACAACCAATCTGTACAAGAGGGACAAGCAGGCGAAATACAGGTAAAGGGTGATAATGTTTTTGTAGGTTATTGGAATAGAGCAGAAGCCACCCAAGAAAGTTTTACCGATGATGGCTTTTTCAGAACGGGTGATATTGCTTTGCAAGATGAAGAGGGATATTTCAAAATTTTAGGCAGAAAATCTACCGATATTATCAAAACCGCTGGGTACAAAGTTTCAGCTATTGAAATTGAGGAAACTTTACGCCAACACCCACAAATCAACGATTGTACGGTAGTTGGCATTGATGATGAGGATAAAGGTGAGAAAATTGTTGCATTTGTAATTCCTAAAAGTAAAGAGCTTGATGAAGTTGCTCTTAAAAATTGGCTGAAAGAAATATTTGCCCACTATAAAATTCCTTCTCAAATTCTTTTTGTAGAGGATTTTCCTCGTAACGCTATGGGAAAAGTAGTAAAATCCGAACTAAAAAAATTGCTTAAATAGCCGAAGGAGCTACTAAAATCTTGAAATTCAATTGACTAATGCGTTTAAAATCTTCACCCAAAAGCCGCATATCGTCATCGTCTTCTTCGTAGTACCAATGTATTTCTACTTCTTTGCCCGCAGTTTTGAGCTTACGAAGTTTACGTAAAATTTCAGAAATATACATAGAAGAGCTCGTATTGCAATACATTATATTGAAAGATGCTACGGTTTTGGTGGGTGCTTTTTCTATGTACGCATCAAGCCAACGCAAAATAGGTGTAAAAAACGAGTAGGAGTCTTCGGGAATAGAAACCCCTGAAAACTCAATTTTACCTATATTAGCATTCAGCACTACATCGGCGGTTTGTTCGGTAGCTTTGATTACTAAGTTTTCCATAGCGAGGCAATTTTGCAGAAGTAAATTTTTTCTATTTTTGCAAAGCTAACAAAATTATTGTTTCAAGCAATTATAAAAAACAAAGAAAAATTACATCTGCTTTCAAAACTTAAATTTTAGCTTTATGCTAATCAGAGAAGTAATAAACCTTTTAGAAGGCTTGGCACCCACAATTTATCAGGAAAATTACGATAATTCAGGTTTAATTTATGGCAATTTAGAGGAAAACATTACAGGCATTTTGATAAGTTTGGACATCACAGAATCTATTTTGGACGAAGCTATTAGCGAAAATTGTAATCTCATCGTTGCTCATCACCCTGTTGTGTTCAAGCCGCTCAAAACCCTAACAGGGAAAAATTATGTAGAACGCGTGCTCATCAAAGCCATTCAGCATAATATTGCCTTATACGCCATTCATACCAATTTGGATAACGTGATGGGAGGGGTAAATTTTCAGATAGCTTCTATTTTGAGCTTGCAAGATGTCAGAGTTTTAGCCCCCACTACGCAAAATCTTTACAAACTCACCACCTTTTGCCCACACGAGTACACCCAGCAAGTTTTAGAGGCACTTTGGCAAGCAGGGGCAGGGCAAATCGGCAACTATCAAGATTGTAGCTTTCGCTTGGAAGGCATTGGCACATATCGCCCCAACGAAAAAGCCAAGCCCTTTGCAGGCACGCAAGGGCATTTGGAGCAAGCTCCCGAAACACGCATAGAAGTCATTTTTCCTATTCACGTAAAAAATAATATTTTCAAGGCTCTT
Organism: uncultured Cytophagales bacterium; assembly: GCA_938002655.1. Lineage (GTDB taxonomy): Bacteria > Bacteroidota > Bacteroidia > Cytophagales > Thermonemataceae > Raineya. The sequence continues at coordinate 314,148 of CALLAC010000001.1, read as the reverse complement.
CGCAAAGCCCACCCTTACGAAGAAATAGCTTACTATTTGCATCTTTTAGAAAACGAAAATCAAGAACTAGGAGCAGGTGCTATTGGTACACTGGAAACAGCAATGGACGAGCTCTCTTTTTTAGCATTTCTGAAAGAAAAGATGCAACTCAATGTTATTAGGCATACTGCTTTCCTCAACAGACCTATTCGCAAGGTAGCTTTGTGCGGCGGTAGTGGGCTTTTCTTGCTGAAAAAAGCTATTGCTCAAAATGCGGATGCTTTTATTACAGCAGATGTAAAATACCACGAATTTTTTGATGCAGAGGGGCAAATTCTCCTTGCCGATATAGGACATTATGAAAGTGAAAATTGCACCAAAAACTTACTTGCTCAATTACTGAAAGAAAAAAATTGTAATGTTTCTGTAAAAATTTCCCAAATTTCTACCAATCCTGTCAATTATTTTTACTAATTTTGCGTTTTGAAACAAAATTCCAATTTTTATGGCACAAATAGCGGAAAAAAGCATTGAGCAAAAATTAGAAGCTCTCTTAAAGCTACAACAAATTGATAGCGAACTAGATAGTATAAAACGCTTACGTGGTGATCTACCCAACGAAGTACAAGACCTTGAAGATGAAATTGCAGGCTATCAAACACGCATCCAACGCTTTGAAGAGCAAATTAAAGAATGGGAGCAGTTAATTAGCGAAATGAAAAACCGAAAAAAAGAAGCCGAAAAACTCATTGATAAGTACAAAGGGCAACAAATGAATGTAAAAAATAATCGCGAATACGAAGCCCTCGCCAAAGAAATTGAATCAGAAGAACTGGAAATAGTGCTTTGCGACAAAAAAACTAAAGAAGCCAAAGAAAAAATTGATGCTAAAAAAGCCGAAATTGAAAACGTAAAAAATATATTGGCCGAACGTAAAAAGTTTTTAGAAGAAAAACAAAAAGAACTTACCCAACTCATTGAAGAAAGCGAAGAAGAAGAAAAAAACCTTTTGGTACAAAGAGAAAAACAAAGAAAACAAATTGATGAACGCTTGTTGACTTCATATGAAAAAATTCGTAAAAACTCTTCCAATGGGCTGGCAGTAGTACTAGTCCGAAGAGATGCTTGCGGCGGCTGTTATAGTATGGTACCTCCACAAAGACAGGTAGATATTCGCGAAAAGAAAAAAATTATCGTTTGCGAGCATTGCGGAAGAATACTGGCAGGTGTAGAAGAAATAACACAACCCGCCGAAGAAAAAACTACCCGTAAAAGAGGACTTAAAAAAATTAATGAAGAGGTGTAACCCCATTTTCCCCTCTTTACTGCAACAGAGAGGGGCGAAATTAAAATATTTCTGTGTTCAATGCAACTATCCGATTTTGATTATCCCCTTCCTACCGAACGAATTGCCCAAGAACCCCTACCCCAACGTGACCAAGCCAAACTTCTCTACTATGAAAAACGCCTCATCAAAGACCATGTTTTTTATGAATTACCCCAACTTTTACCCCAAGATAGTTTTTTAGTTTTCAACAACACCAAAGTTATTCCTGCACGATTGCTTTTGCAAAAGCCCTCGGGAGCTTGGATTGAAATTTTCTTGCTTGAACCTCTTTTACCTTCTCGCATAGTTGCTAGTGCAATGCAAGCTCGTAAGCAATGCCTATGGGAATGCATGATAGGAAATAAAAAGCGTTTCAAAGAGCCTATCTTGTACGAATTCTCCCTCAAAAATGAGCCCATACAGTTCAAAGCAACACTACAAAAAGAAACCCAAGTACTTTTTGAATGGGATAAGGAACACATCTGTTTCGCCGAAATCATTGAGCAATTAGGCAAAATCCCTTTACCCCCCTACATAAAAAGAGATGTAAACGAAAAAGATAAAGAGCGTTATCAGACCATTTTTGCTCAGAAAGAAGGAGCAGTCGCCGCCCCAACGGCAAGTTTACACTTTACAGAAAATGTTTTCAAAGATTTAGAAACCAAGAAAATACCTTACGATTTTCTCACATTACACGTAGGAGCAGGCACATTTCAACCCATTAAAGTAGTTAATTTTCAAGACCATACTATGCACGCAGAGCGTTTGTTGGTTTCTTTACAAAATATTGAAAACTTAATAAACAATGTTCATAGAACGATTATACCCGTAGGCACAACTTCTATGCGTACGCTTGAAAGTTTGTATTGGTTCGGAACAGAAATTATTTTAGGTAAAACACAAACTCCAATTTTGCAAATCAAACAGCAAACTCCTTATGAAATTCCTGAAAGCAAACAACCATCGTTGTTAGAGGCTTTACAGGCAATTAAAGAACTCTTGCAGAAACATAAACTCACTGAATTGCAAGGCAGTACCGAAATTTTTATCTACCCCCGCTACCAATTCAAGGTATGTAAAGGCTTGATAACCAACTTTCACCTACCTCAAACTACGCTTATTTTACTTGTTGCGGCATTTGTAGGCGAAGATTGGCGAAAAATCTATCAGCACGCTTTGCAAAACAATTATCGCTTTCTCAGCTATGGCGATTCGTCTTTACTTTTACCATATTCTTGGTAAGGCATTTTTGCTTTTTCCAAACATTTTTCCAAAATTTGCAGTCTTATTTAGGTGGCAAAATATCTCTATTTAACTTGTAAACAAGCTATGCAACATTTGAGCGAACAAGAAATTTTAAGACGCCAAAAACGCGAAGAATTGATGAAAATGGGTATAGACCCTTATCCTGCCGAAACTTTTGAAGTTACAGCATATGCCCAAGAAATTTTACAAGATTTTCCCAAAAATCCCGAAAAATACCAAGCAGTGTCTTTGGCGGGCAGGCTGATGAGCTTTCGCATTATGGGCTCGGCTTCCTTCGCCGAACTGCAAGATTCCACAGGCAGAATACAAATTTATGTACAAAGAGATGAAATTTGCCCCACCGACGATAAAACCCTCTACAATATTGTTTTTAAGAAACTTCTGGACATCGGCGATATTATCGGTGTAGCAGGTTTTGTTTTTACCACTAAAACAGGAGAAACTACTATTCATGTCAAAAATTTGAAACTACTTTGCAAATCCTTACGCCCTTTACCTATTGTAAAAGAAGTAAAAGATGAGCAAGGTAATACCAAAATTTACGATGCTTTCACCGATCCCGAACAACGCTATCGCCAACGTTATGTGGATTTGATTGTTAATCCTCACGTAAAGGAAATTTTTATCAAACGCTCCAAACTCGTAAATTCTATTCGTCAGTTTTTGCAAGAAAGAGGTTATTTGGAGGTTGAAACGCCCATTCTCCAACCCATACACGGCGGAGCGGCGGCTCGTCCTTTTATCACCTATCACAATACGCTGAATATGACACTTTATTTGCGTATTGCCAACGAACTTTACCTCAAAAGACTGATTGTAGGAGGTTTTGAAGGGGTTTTTGAGTTTGCCAAAGACTTCCGCAACGAAGGAATGAGCCGTTTTCATAATCCTGAATTTACACAAGTAGAAATTTATGTAGCTTACAAAGATTATCATTGGATGGCTGATACCGTAGAAGCAATGATTGAAAAAGTGGCTCTCGACTTGCACGGCACTACCCAAATACGTGTAGGTGAGCATACTATCGACTTCAAACGCCCTTGGAAACGCTATACCATGCAAGAAATTATCCTCCAATTTACAGGATTGGATATTGATAAACTTTCTGAAAGTGAGCTTACCCAAGAAGCTCAAAAAATGGGTATCGAAGTAGATAGCTCTATGGGAAAAGCCAAAATCATTGATGAAATCTTCGGTGAAAAAGTAGAACCACATCTTATTCAGCCTACATTTATCATGGACTATCCTATTGAAATGTCGCCACTCACTAAAAAACACCGAAGTAAAGCAGGACTAGTAGAACGCTTTGAAGTAATTTGCAACGGTAAAGAAATTTGCAATGCCTATTCTGAGCTAAACGACCCCATTGACCAACGCGAACGCTTCGAAGAGCAACTACGCCTTGCCGAACGTGGCGATGAAGAAGCTATGGCTATGGACGAAGATTTCCTACGAGCTCTGGAATATGGTATGCCCCCCACAGCAGGTATCGGTATTGGTATTGATAGGCTCACAATGATAATGACTAACCAACCTTCTATTCAAGAAGTGATATTTTTCCCACAAATGCGTCCTGAAAAGAAGCCTCAAATAGCTAAAATAGAAGACTATACCGCTTTGGGCATCAGAGAAGAACTCGTACCTATTTTACAAAAAATAGGAATTATCACTATTGAGGAGCTGAAAAAATACGACGTAAATAAGCTTTTTAACGACATTTGCGGAATGCGAAAAAAAATGAAACTAGATAACGTGAAAAATCCAACCAAAGAAGAAGTAGCTTCGTGGTTGGCCTAAAAAAATAATAAACTATGTGGCAAGAACAAAACAACGAATTGCGGGCAAAATTTGAGTTTTCTGATTTCTCGGAAGCCTTCGCCTTTATGACGCAAGTTGCTTTGCTTGCAGAACAAATGAATCATCATCCCTGGTGGGCAAATGTATATAACAAAGTTGAAATGGCTCTCACCACTCACGATGCAGGCAATACCATTACCGAAAAAGACCGTAAAATGGCTGAAAAAATCAGCCAGTTGTATGAAAAATTTCAAAAATGAGTTTGTATGAACGAAAATTCTATTTTGGTACATCTTGAAAATCATATCAAAACCATCACACTCAATAACCCTGCACGAAAAAATGCTCTCACCAAGCAAATGGTTTTGCAAATCTACGAAGCTATTAAAGAAAGCGAAACAGACAGCACAAGAGTGATTATACTTACAGGAACAGGAAAAGACTTTTGTAGCGGAGCAGATTTGATTGCAGGCGGAGCAGAACTTATGGCAGATGTTACAGAATACCTCAAAACTTGCGTCAATCCGCTGATTTTGGCAATGCACTACACCGATATTCCTATTATTGCAAAAATTCGTGGAGTGTGTGTAGGTTTGGGCTTTAATCTGGCACTTGCCTGCGATATGCTTTTTGCTTCAGAAGATGCTCGTTTCAGTGAAATTTTTACTAATATCGCTCTTTCTAGCGATGGAGGTGGTGCGTTTTTCTTGCCCCGCCGTATAGGGTATTACAAAGCCTTTGAACTCATGACCATGGCAAGCATTTTCACAGCCGAAGAGGCTTATCATTTGCGTTTGCTCAATAAAATTTGCGAAGAGGAAACTTTGGATAAAGTTGTTAAAGAAATGGCAGAACGCTTGGCTTCAGGACCTTGGGTGGCTATCAGGCATACCAAAGCCAATTTGCGTGAAGGTTTCAAAGGCAGTTTGGAAAAAACCTTGGAGATAGAAGCCGAAAATCAAGGTAAAAATTTCAAAACCCAAGATTTTGCCGAAGGTGTGCAAGCATTTTTACAAAAACGAAAACCTCAATTTCAGGGCAAGTAAACTTTTACAAAAATTTTTCATCTCTAAATTTGCTTTTTTTGATAATTTGCTTAATTTTGTCTTACCAAAATTAGGTAAACCATGAAAAAATTTATACTCTCTTACGTTGTTGCTTGTAGCTTTTCGCAAACTCTTGCCCAAATACAACCAAACACTACCCAAGGCATTACATTTATTGAAAATAAAAATCAGTGGGAAAAAGAAATTGCTTTTCGTGCCGATCTACCAAGTGGTTTTCTTTTTGCTTACAACAACGCTTTGCAATTTAGCTTCTACGATAGCAAAGCTCTTGAATACATACGCCATAAACCTGCCTACAAAGATAAGCCTGAATATGCTATCTACGAAAAACAAGAAGGCATCAAGGCTCATAGTTTTGTTGTGAATTTTGTAGGAGCTAATCCTGTACAAGTACAACCTTTCGGAAAAGTAAAACCCACAATTTATCATTATTACATAGGCGAAAAAAATCGTTGGGCTGAAAACGTACGAGGCTATGAAGGTATTTTGTACAAAAACCTTTATACAGGAATTGATTATGCAATTTTTCAGGGAGAAAGAAATCTTAAATACGAATTTTACATAAAAGCAGGCACTAACCCGAAAGTTATTCAGATGGAATACAAATACACTGAAAACATACAAATTCTACCTGATGGTACCTTACGCATTCAAACTTCTGTGGGCGATGTATATGAAAAAAAACCCATAAGTTATCAAACTATTAGGGGGAAAAAAGTGGAAGTTCCTACGGAGTTTCGCTTGCAAAACAATTTGCTTTCTTTTCATTTTCCCAAAGGCTATCATAAAAATTACGACCTTGTCATAGACCCTGAACTTGTATTTTCCACCTATTCAGGCGGTTCTTCTGATAATTGGGGCAATACAGCCGCTTTTGATGATGCAGGCAACCTGTATTCGGGAGCTACACTATTCGGCTTGAACTTTCCTAATTTTACAGGAGCCACTACTATTGGTACAACAGGTTCAGGAGGAACTATTACAGATGTTGGTATTTTCAAGTACAATGCCACAGGTACAACTTTGCAACAACTTACCTTCATTGGAGGCTCTGCTTCAGAAGTACCTCATAGCTTGGTAGTAGATAGCCAGAACAATCTTTGGGTACTAGGAACAACCAGCTCTACCAATTTTCCTGCTACAATTGGCTCTTTTGCAGGAGGTACAAATATAACTCCTATTGCAGGCATTTCGTATAACAATGGTAGTGATATCTTTGTCGTAAAACTCAACCCCACAGGCACCCTCAACGCCGCTCGTCTCATAGGTGGTACGGGCAACGATGGTATCAAGCCTTCTAGTGGTATGACTATCAACAATTATGGTGACGAACTTCGAGGAGATATCTATGCCGATGCTAATGATAATATTTATGTGGCTTCTGTTACACGTTCTACTACTATTACAGGGATTACTGGTACCCTGAACGGTACAACAGACGGGCTTATCATAAAAATGGATAATAACTTAACAATTCTGTGGGGTAGATACATTGGTGGCCCTGGTATTGATTATGCCCTTTCTGTGAAAACGAACCAAGCAGGTGATGTCTATGTAGGAGGGGGTACTAATAGTAATACTCTTCCTGCCACAGTAGGTGCCTTGAACCCTTCTGCTTTGGGAAATGACGATGGCTTCATTATGCGTCTGGACGCTTCGGGCAATATCCTTCGCACTACCTACCTAGGTACTTCTGCCGCTGATGTAGCCTTTTTTATTGATTTAGACTCTGACGAAGAAATATATGCCTTTGGACAAACCTTTGGCAACTATCCTATCAGTACAGGCGTATACAACAATCCTAATAGCGGACAATTTATTCATAAAATAAGTCCTGATTTGGCAACCTCTCGTTGGAGCACACGTGTAGGAGCAGGCGACGGCAATCCTGATATATCCCCTACTGCTTTTCTAGTAGTTACAGAAAATAATTGTAACAATATTTATATTGCGGGCTGGGGTGGTAGTTTGAATGGCTCGGGCAGTAGCGTAATAAATATGCCTACTACCGAAGATGCTTACAGACGCACTACCGTAAATGGCAGAGATTTCTACATTGCCGTCTATAAGCGTAATATGGAAAAACTACTCTATGCAACCTATTTTGGAGAAAATATTGCCAACGAAGCAGGAGACCACGTTGACGGCGGCACAAGCCGTTTTTCAAAAAACGGCACTATTTACCATTCAGTTTGTGCTTCTTGTGGTGGCACAAACGCTTTTCCTACTACACCCGGAGCTTGGTCTAATAACAACAACAGTACTAATTGCAATAATGCTGTTTTTAAGTTTAGGCTTAATGTTTCTGCTGATTTCCAAATGCTCAATCCTCGCAATTCGCAAATCATAAGCAGTGGCTCCGAAACCTGCGAGCAAAGAGTTCAATTCCAATTTAGTGCTATTGATGCCGATGATTTTTTGTGGGAAATTTTAGACGCAAATTTTAATGTAATTTATTCGCAAAATACCGATAAAAATTTCAGCTATACTTTCACAACTCCCGGCAACTATAAAGTTCGCCTCACTGTTACGAATTGTAACCAAACCAGCCAAGCTATAAAAGATTTGAAGGTGATTTTTCCTAACTTCACCTATCCACCCGATACAGTGCGTTTGTGCCGAGGCGAACGTGTACAGCTTCAAGCTAGTGGAGCTACTTTTTACCAATGGCAGCCTGCCACAGGGCTTAGTGCTACAAATATCCCTAATCCAATTGCTTCGCCTACGCAAAGCACTACCTATACACTTACAATGCGTGACGGTATCTGTGAACGAGTAGTACGCATAAGAGTAGAAGTAGTTCCTGCTAACTCAGCTGATTTTAATCTTTTACTACTCAAAGAATGTAATACGCCCTACCGCGTACGATTGCGTTTGGCAGACAATGTAGATACAACGAAGTTTGTCAAATTCCGTTGGGATATGGGCGATGGCACTATTCTGGAAGGCATAAAACCTGATGACTATACCTATGCCGAAAACAATAAAACTTATACCATTACCCTACTTGCAGAAAATCCGAATGGTTGTATTTCAAGGTCTATCAAGCAGGTAACTATTCCCAAACCTCCTATTTTCCCGCCGAATATTATCACCCCTAACGGCGATGGCATTAACGATACCTTTGAAATAGCTGAAAAAAACACTAAAATTGAAATCTGGAATCGTTGGGGAAAATTGGTATTCAAATCTGATAATTATCAAAACGATTGGGGTAGCGACAAGAACCTTACCGCTGGAATTTACTACTATCGCCTTGAAAGCCCCTCGGGAGTTATTTGCAACGGCTGGGTGCAAGTGATGAAATAAAAATATGTGTAAAAAAAACCTATGAGGTTTCGAAAAACCTCATAGGTTTAGTATCATTGTAAAAAAACCTATGAGGTTTCGAAAAAACCTCATAGGTTTGGTATCATTTATAGATTCGGCATTAAGTTTTATTCTTTACTTGCTCAATAGCCTTGCAAATATTCTGAAAAATCTCTTCTATATCGCCAATACCATTGATTTTACAAAGTTTGCCTTTGCTATGATAGTAAGGCAAAACGTGCATAGTTTTATTGTAGTATTCAAAAATACGTTTGTTGATTTTTTCTTCTTCGTCGTCGGAGCGTCCTTCTATGAGTTTACGTTTAGCTAAGCGTTCTCTTACTTCGGTTTCGCTGACATCAAGAGCTACCACGGCATGAATTGCAGTCCCTCGTTCTTTCATAAACTTATCCAGCATTTCTGCTTGTACTACTGTACGAGGAAAACCATCAAAGATAAATCCTTCTACTTCGGGATGAGCATCTAATACTTCTTTTAGCATAGCAATGGTAATCTCATCAGGCACTAAAATGCCGTTGTTAGTGTATTCAACCACTTTTTTTCCAAGTTCGGTTTGCTCTTTGATATGCTTTCGGAACAAATCTCCTGTGGAAATATGAAACAAATTGTATTTAGCGATAAGTTTATCGCTTTGTGTGCCTTTGCCTGCACCCGGCGGACCGAAAATGACTAAATTTAACATTTTTTCGTAAAATTTTGATTTTTGATTAACGCAAAAATAAACTTTAACCAAAGTTACATATTTTTCAAGAAATACAAATATTTTTGCAGGAAAATAATTTGGAGCAAAGCAAACTATGCAAAAAAAACATTTTCTTTTTTGGCGTAACTATCCCAATAAGTGGCTTATGTATTTTTTCATGATTTTGGCTACTGCAAGCCTTATTGCAATGCTTATCAGCAGGCACTGGGGCTATCAGTGGCTTTACGAATGGAAAACCCTGATTACTACACAAACCCAAGAAATCCCTTTGGAAACTTTTGAAAAAGGACTTCTACAAGTAGATTTTCTTGTGCCTTCTTACTTTCAGCAATATTTATACGCAGCTACCGACCTAAAAATTCCCTTTTGGGCTTCGCAAGTTTGGTGGATACTTATTTCACTTGCCGCCAGCCTACTAGGAGCAAGCACAAGTTTTTTCAAAAAAGCCTATTTTTTGCTTTCTGCAATGCTGATGATAGTTTTTATCATTACCTTGCAAATCAATTTACTTGGGATTTTAGGAATTTATGCCAAATGGCTATGGAGTGGCATTTGGATTGTACTGATTGTAGGAGCAAACTATTATTTTCACGCTTTTGGGCAAAAATATTCGTTTTTGCAACGCTTTGGTATCAATCTCATTTTTTGGTTATTGCTTGATTTACTTCTTTTTCTTTTTGCCAAAGAAAACAATCCTACACTTTATTTAGCAAGCTATGGAATTATTTTGCCTGCCGTTATTACCATTAGTACCATTTTTTTACTTGCTTCCGAAATTCCTTATTTAGTAGCTTCGATCACTGCTACACAGCCCAAAAAATTCGGATTTCATTTGTTTATAGCATTATATCTTAGCAATTTATATCTGCTTTACTTACGCAATAGCAAGCAGTACAATACAAATTTTTTTCTGATTGATGACTTTTACATTTTAGCTATTTCGCAAATTGCAGGCTTTTGGGGGGTAAGGCATAATCCGCTATTTCAGTTGATTGTTCCTGAAAAAATGCGTACGTGGGTATATCTGGCAATGGTAATAGTAAGCAATAGCACACTTTTCTACTTCAACACCACTGCCAATGAAGACGCTATCGCCGCAAGCGAAGATTTTATCACGTATTCGCACGCTGGTTTTGCCGTAGCTTTATGGATGTATGTAACTTTCAATTTCCAAAAAATTAACTTGCAGGAAGCTAATCAAAACTTTTCACAAGAATTTTATGGTAACCAAGAAAACAAGCCTATTCCTTGGTATCTGACAAGAGGGCTAGGTTTTCTACTGATGGGGCTCGTGATTTACAAAGAAAATGCTATTACTCTCAACCAAGCTATTGCGGCATATTTCAATGGTGTAGGCGATTTATATTTAGAAAGCCCCCGTAAAACCGAACATTTGCTAGCCGATGATTTCTATGAAACGGCTCTTACCCGAGACCCTGCCAGCCATCGTTTGTGGCTTGCAAAGGCTTCTATAATCGGAAAGAACGAGAATTTGAACGAAGAGCAAACCGAAAAGCGTATCAAATTGCTCAAACAAGCACTTCTTCGCAACCCACAGGCTTTTACTTATGCTATTATTGCACAAGAGTACATTGATAAAAACCAAATTCCACAAGCTATCAGCTATTACTTACAAGGCGTACAGAAGTTTCCTCAAAATGCTTTTCTTTACAGCAATTTGGGGGTTATGTACTCCTTGGAAAACAAGATAGACTCTGCCTACTTTTACCTGCAAAAAGCCCAAAATTATACCAAAAATTCTCTCGAAATTCAAACCAATTTGCTCGGGCTTTTGGCTCGCAAACCTTTTCTGAAACCAGATACTTTGAGTAAAATCTCCCCCCAAAATGATGCCACTTTTACCAGCAATCTTTTGGCTACTTTTAATGCTTATCAAAAAACAACTGATTTCCCTTTCAATGTAAGTTTTGCAAGAAAAAATCTTGATGATACCACTCTTTTGAATAAAAATCAGGCAGTTTATCTGTATAATTTTTTATCAGCAAACACGCAAGATACCACTGCTTTACACGTAGTCAATCGTTTACTTAATAGCAGTCAGAATATATCTTTGAATGATTTTCTCCTGCAAGCTAAGCGAAATCATTTTTTCAAGAAAAATTTCCATCAACAAGCCCTTGAAGCAAGTCGTTTTTTGGCATATATTTCCGCTGCCGACTATCAGTACAACCTCGTAAAACATCTCATAAGGTTAGGACAATCTTGGCAAGCCGTACAGGCAATAGAAAAAATACACAGAAATGAGTTTGCTTCGCAAAGCAAACAAGAAATCAATTATTTGTGGGCAGTAGCCCTGAGCGAGGATAGAAACCTGGAAGAATGCGTAGGCTTATGGCAACTGGTTGCTTTGGATAGCTTGAAGCCACAACGCAAAAAAATAGCAGAAGCACTGTTCAAAGTTCATTATGCAGAAAAAAATAAGTGGCAAGAATACTCCGATTCGGTGCGTTATGGAATGATTTACTACCGAACCGACCTTGATGTAAGGCTCAAAATGCAAATTGCAGAAAGTATTCAGAATGAAACCCTGAAAGCCAAAGCCTTTGCCGAAACAGCCAATTGGCTATTGAAAGAAGGAAAAACAGAAGAGGCAGATACATTTTTACAGAAAATTCCCAATAATCTTTCTATTTGGCAAAATGCTCAAAGTGAACTTATTTGGGTAAAAATGAAAGTAGCCTTTTACAAAAATGATTTCGTTACGCTGAAAAGTTTAGTAGAAAATTACAAACTCAATGCTTTGTACGAGCCTTATCAGAAATTTTTCAGAGGAGTTCTTGCAGAAAAAAATCAGCCCGATAATGCATATCAATGCTACCAGGAAGCCATTTGGGGCAATCCCTTTGAAATAATGTTTTACCCCAATATGATAGCTCTTTCCAATGAATTGGATAAAAATCCGCAAGGCAAGGCTTATGATTGGGCAGTACAAGCAACTCGTTTCGCCGAACTACACCCTATTGCTTGGAAATTATACTTTGAGCAATGCCTCAAAGCCGAATTTTGGGAATATGCCGAAGAAACTCTTTCCAAAATACAAAGCCTTGTTCCACAAGACTTGCCTCGTTACAAAGCAATGCTTGCAGAAAAAAAACGTTGATTAGTAAAAAACAGGAAGCAAAAAGCAGTAAATTAGTTAAAACCAAACTCTTGAACTTTCAAAATCCGAACTTTTATGAGCAAAATTATCATAGAAACACATCACTTAGCACGTAGATACGAAATGGGCAGTGAAGTAATTCATGCCTTGAAAGATATTAGCATCACCATTCGTAAAGGCGAATACGTAGCTTTTATGGGACCTTCGGGTTCGGGTAAATCTACGCTGATGAATATTATTGGTTGTCTGGATACACCCAGCGAAGGCACCTATATTCTTAATGGTACAGAAGTGAGCGATATGAGCGATAATGAACTGGCAGAAATTCGTAATAAAGAAATAGGGTTTGTGTTCCAAACTTTCAATCTTTTGCCTCGCTCTACGGCTTTGGAAAATGTTGCTTTACCGCTTATCTATGCAGGCGTAGGCAAAAAAGAACGGACAGAAAGAGCCATGGAAGCTCTAAAAAATGTAGGTTTAGAAAACCGAGCCAAACATCGCCCCAACGAACTTTCAGGAGGGCAACGCCAGCGAGTCGCTATCGCAAGGGCTTTGGTAAATAATCCGAGTATTATTTTGGCAGACGAACCCACAGGAAATCTAGACACCAAAACCTCTCAAGAAATTATGGCACTTTTTGATGCCTTACATCAAAAAGGCAATACGATTATTATGGTTACACACGAGGAAGATATCGCCCGCCATGCTCATCGTATCATACGCCTACGAGACGGCTCAATAGAAACTGACGAAGCTAACAAACATTAAAATTCCTCAGTCAAATATTTTGTTTGAAGCCCAATAATTCTCTTTCTAATTTACAGCCTTTCGTCTCAAAAATTTTTGAGATAAAAAAATATTTTTCAAAGTTTTTTTTGCATATTTGCCCAAATTGTATTTGTTTTGATTTTGCGTTAGCCTCAAAAACTTGAAAAAATTATGCAACAACCTATCAAATACTATTACGAAATTATTGAAAGTTGTATCCGTGATATGGGTGAAGACCCCGTAGCTTGCAGAGGTGAATTAGAAGGACAATGGAACTTGAAAAGAGGCTCGGCAAGCGTTTGGGTAGATGTTTGGGAAATGGAAAGTAACAAGCAAATTTATTTCCAATTGCTTTCACCCGTAGTGGGCGTACCCCCTACCAATCGTGAGGCATTTTTCCATGAACTCTTGCAAATCAATCATACTTTGTACGGCGTCGCTTTTACAATCAAAGATAATTACGCCTACATTAAAATGATACGCGAAGCACAAGGATTAGACAAAACCGAAGCCGCCGCTATGCTCGATAGAATTGGCTACTATGCCGATTTGTACGATGATAAACTGCGTGAAAAGTATTTTGGCAAGTAATACACAAGTAAAATACAAACGACACCATGTTTGGAGCGTGGTTATTTTCTTTAATTTTTAATTTGAAAAACAAAGTACTTTTTCTATAAAATATTTCTGCCATTCTTTACTTTTCCCCCTCATACACTTTCCACAAGAAATTATGGAAAGGAGTGAGAGAAACCAAAAACAAAGCAGAAGTAATCAAATTGAACAAAAGATGAGCCATTGCAAGTTGTTGGGCAGGGTTATTCATTAAGTAGCTTACCACTTGGCTTAGCAAATTGATAAAGGGAAAAAATAAAATAGTTCCTGTAAAGTTGAACAAAAAATTGGCTACTGCTCCCATCTTGGCAGGGCGACTGAATTGCGAACTTGCCAGCAAAGCAGTGCTAGTTGTTCCTGTATTTGCCCCAATAATAATTGCTATACCTGTGGATAAGCTAATAATGTTCTGATTTACAAGTAAAATACATAACCCACTCACTACCGAACTTGACTGCACCAAAGCCGTAACAATCAACCCTATGGCTATGCCTTCCCAATGCCCTTCCACCGATTGAATGGTTTTTAACAGTTCAGAATTATTCTTTACACTTTCCAAGGCACTGCCTATCAAATTTAAGCTAAAGAAAATAAACCCAAAGTAAAAAATAGCTTTTCCAAGCAAATTGATGCGATGTGGCATTGCACCTATCAACCAACCCAAAACAATAAGCACAGGTCCCATATAGCGAGTATCAAAAGAAGCTATCCAAGCCGTAGAAGTAGTACCTACATTTGTTCCAAAGAGTATAGCCAAACTATTTTTGAAGGACAAAATACCACTATTGATAAGTGCCACTACCATAGAAGAAACTGCACTGCTGGATTGTATGATAGCCGTAAAAATAGCCCCAATCAGAAAGCCACTAAAACGATTTTCTGTGAGTTTTTCCAAACGATTGCGAAGTGTATCCGAAGCAATACTCTCTAATTCTTTGCTAAAGCCTTTCAGGCTATAAATAAACAAGACAATTGCACAAAGAACCGAAATGAAAAAATTAAAATACTCCATATCTTTTCCCAAATTTCACGTAGCTGGGTTTGAAATTTGAATGTTCAAAGTTTGGGGACGATAATTTGAACCTTTGAGCTTCAAACGCTTAAACCCTAAAATAATTTTGCTTCAAAAACCTAACAGCTTAAAGTCAATTTTTCAAAAAATTTTTCACCACCTCCAAAAATTCTTGTGGCTTTTCGGCATGAAGCCAGTGCCCAGCTTCAGGAATAGTTTCTATGCGTGCCTGCGGAAAGTAATATCGAATGAGCTCAAAATCTTCATCGAGAATGTAATCAGATTTTTCGCCCCGAATAAAAAGCGTAGGCTCATCAAAACTAAGATTGGTATGCAAGCCCTCTCCAACATTAGCAATTTGTTCGGCGATAATGGGTAAATTGATACGCCAAGCCCATTTTTCTCCTTCTCGGTACAGGTTTTTGAGCAAAAAGGCTTTGGTAGAGGCTTCTTTGACATAATGATTTAAAATCTCTTCGGCTTCTTTACGAGCAGTCAGTTTTTGCAAATCAATCGCCTGTAAGCCCTCTAAAATATGCTGATGATGAAGCGGATAGCTCTTGGGAGCAATATCTACTACGATGAGTTTTTCAATTTTGGTTGGAAAGTATGTACAAGCGTAATACATAGCGGTCTTTCCACCCATAGAATGTCCTAATAGAATAGGATTTTGCAGATTTTTGGCTTCAATAAATTCGTGTAAGTCTTTTGCCATAGCTTCGTAAGTCCATTGAGAACTATGAAAAGACTTTCCGTGATTGCGTTGGTCTATGAGATAAATCTTGTATTCATCTGCTAATGCCCTGCCAATCGTGAGCCAATTATCCGAACAACCAAAAAGTCCGTGAATAATTACGATTTCTTTGCCTTGCTTGCCTAATTCTTGATGATATAACATCATATCGAGGAGTTTATATTGCTAAACTATGCCGCAAATTACAGAAAATTTTGCCTTGCTGTAAAATCCATTTTGAGATTTACAAGAAAAATCTTTACTTTGGGGCGTAATTGGAAAATAAACATTTGTACGCAATGGAACTCTATCTTGATTCAGCTGACATTAAAGAAATTGAAGAAGCCTTCCAACTCGGATTTCTTACAGGACTGACCACCACTCCTACTTTTATGCACCGCGAAGGTATAAAAAATGTAGATGAAATTATTCTCAAACTTTCTAAAATGGTGCCTATTTTGCAAGTAGAAGCACTCGGCGAAAATGCAGATGAAATCATAAAAGAAGCCAAAAGACTTGTAAAATTAGGCTTGAGCAAAGAAAAAACCGTCTTCAAAATACCTGTGTCTTTGGAAGGTGTAAAAGCCTGCAAAAAACTCACAGACGAAGGCTATAAAGTGAATATTCATCTGGTGTATACCCTACAACAAGCCTATATGGCTATGGCGGCAGGGGCTACCTACGTATGCCCCCTGGTAGGCAGATTGCAAGACCAAGGACACGACGCACTAGCTCTTGTAGAACAATGCGTAGATGCCGTAAATTATTACGGCTACCATTCCAAAATTATGTTCTCTTCGGTGCGTAATGTAGAACATGTCCGAAATGCTATCAATATAGGTGTACATACCATCACCGTACCTTGGAAAATTATGAAACAACTTACCGAAAACCACTTCACAGCTATTGGCACACAACAATTTGAAGAACATACCAAACTCATGACCAAACGCGTCAAAGATATTATTCGTAAAGAAAATCCAATCGTTCAACTCAACGAAACAGTACTTGATGCTATCGTGCAAATGACAGAATCGGGCTTTGGTGCAGTTTCAGTAATAGATAGCAACCAAAAGCTCGTCGGAGTTTTCACAGATGGCGATTTGCGTAGAAAACTCAAAGAAAACGGAAAAGATTTACTCAAAAAGAAAATGAGCGAATTTGAGTTCAAAACACCTCTTACCATCGAAAGCAATGCTCTTTTGAACGATGCCGTTCAACTTATCAAGCAAAAAAACGTAGATAACCTGATTGTTACTGAAAAAGGCAAACTCAAAGGAATGTTGGACGTACAAGATTTGATTGACATTGGCTTAATGGGCTAATCTCTCTGCTATCCCTCTTTACAAACAATTTGATAAAGAGGGATTTTTTTGCTCAATTTATTCTTGACCCAATATGTGGTTTTCAGATGTATTTCAGGGATATTTTCGGTTTGGAAGAAATCAAAAGAACGCTTATTACAGCCGTTAGGCAGAATCACGTGGCTCATGCCCAACTTTTTACAGGAGCAGTAGGTTCGGCAAATTTGGCAATGGCACTGGCGTATATTCGTTATATTTTTTGCCAAAACAAAGGCGAATACGATAGTTGTGGCTCTTGCTCTGCTTGCCGAAAGTTAGATAAACTCATACACCCCGATTTACATTTTGTTTTCCCAACCAGTTCTACTCCCAAAATCACAAAACCTTTAAGCCAAGATTTGCTCAAAGAGTGGCGAGAATTTGCTTTACAAAAAACGTATGCAGGCATAACCGAGTGGCTGGAGCATATTGGAGCAGAAAGTAAAATGCCAAACATCAGTGCCGAAGAGAGCCGTAAAATCATCACTACGCTTTCGCTAATGCCTTTTGAAAGTGATTTCAAAGTAATGCTGATTTGGCTTCCTGAACTTATGCACCCCACCGCCTCCAATGCTTTGCTTAAAATTTTGGAAGAACCACCTCCTCAAACTCTTTTTTTTCTTGTAAGTCAAGAACCTGAAAAACTACTGATTACCATTCTTTCGCGTCTGCAACCAATACGCATACGTAATTTCAAAGATGAGGAAGTAAAAGCATTTTTACAAGAAAAAATGCAAATAGAGCCACTCCGAACCGAACAAATTGTCTATTTAGCAGAAGGTAATTTGCTAAAAGCACAATATTTAGCCCAAGAAATTGAAGATGATAATCATAGTCTTTTTCGGAACTGGATGCGACTTTGCTATGCCCGCAAGTATGCCGACCTTTACAAAATGACAGAAGATTTTGCCAAAATGCCCAAAGAAGCTCAAAGAAATCTTTTGCAATACGGCTTAAATATGTGTCAGGAAACTTTGGTATATCGTTTTGCCGAAGGCAAACTCAATCGCCTTTCCAAAGAAGGAATGACCTTCGTACAAGGCTTTGCCAAAACTATTCGTCCAGACAATATTTCTAAATTTTACGAACTGCTCAACCATGCCATTTTCTGTTTGGAAAGAAATGCCAATCCAAAAATTGTTTTTTTAGAAACATCTTTGCAAATTAGCCAAATTATTCGTTAAAAATGGGAAAAATTCATACCATAGCTATTTTAGGTGGTGGAAGTTGGGCTACGGCTCTTGTAAAAATTCTTACTGAAAAAGAGAATGTACGTATCCATTGGTGGATGCGTAATAGCCGTACTGCCGCATTTATCCGCCGTTTTCACCTCAACCCGAATTATCTGAGCGATGTGTATATCGATGAAAATAAAGTAAAAGTTTGGCTCAATCCTAGGCAAGCAATCGCACAAGCCGAATACGTATTTGTAGCTGTACCTGCCGCTTTTGTAGAAGAAGCTATTGAGAACATTAGTGCACAAGATTTACAAGGAAAAAAAATCGTTTCTGCCGTAAAAGGAATGATACCCAACAAAAACTATTTAGTAACTGATTTGTTCCATGAAGAAAAAGGCATCAAATTTAAGCAAATGGCAGTGATTGGCGGACCCTGCCACGCCGAAGAAGTAGCCTTAGAAAGACAATCTTACCTAACCATTGGCACATCTAACGAAGAACTTGCCCAAGAAATCGCTCAAATGCTTACTTGCCGCTATATCAAAGCTACTCCCTATGACGACATGATTGGCGTAGAATATAGTGCTGTGATGAAAAATATCATCGCTCTTGCCAGTGGTATTTGCCACGGCTTAGGCTATGGCGATAATTTTCAGGCAGTTTTAGTTACTAACTCGGTTCGAGAAATCAAAGACTTTTTAGATGCCATTTATCCGCAACACAGAGATTTGAGCCATACGGCTTACTTAGGGGATTTGCTGGTTACGGCTTACTCACAATTTAGCCGAAACCGAACTTTTGGCAATATGATTGGCAGAGGATATAGCGTAAAATCGGCTCAGATGGAAATGAATATGGTTGCCGAAGGCTATTATGCCGTAAAAAGTGTTTATACCATCAACGAGCAAAAGTACAAAGTAGATATGCCCATTACGAGAGCCGTGTATAGAATTTTGTACGAGAAAGCCTCGCCTGCCAAAGAAATTGCTATTTTGCGTGAAAAATTCGTGTAATTTTCCTAACTGACACTTATTTGCTATCTTTGAAACACAATGCCAAACTTATGTTTCTATGGAACAATTCTTGCAAATCAACTTTCTTTCAAAACTCTTTTGCAGTGCTTTTTTAGCCATTTTATTCTTGCAATCTGGTTTGGATAAAGTATTAGATTGGAAAGGAAATCTTTCTTGGCTCAAAGAGCATTTCGGAAAAACTATACTCAAAAATGCTGTACCTTTGCTTTTGGGCATCATTACTATTACCGAAGTAGCGGCAGGGGCTTTTTCAGCAGTAGGGTTTTTACATCTTTTGTTTGAAAGAAAAAGCATTTTTGCCTACTACGGTGCTGTACTTGCCGTAGCAAATATTGTAATGCTATTCTTCGGGCAACGGATTGCCAAAGATTATGTAGGAGCCGCAGGGCTTGTTCCTTATTTTATTGCCTGTATGATAGCTATGTGGATTTTAGGATAACGCTTTGAAACTTTGAACTCTTAAACTATGAAATTTCGTATTGGTATGGGCTACGATGTTCATCAATTAGCCGAAAATCGCCCTTTTTGGCTTGGTGGCTTACAAATACCGCATACCCACGGAGCTGTAGGACATTCGGACGCCGATGTGCTTATTCACGCCATTTGCGATGCCTTGCTCGGAGCTTTGGCTCTGCGTGATATCGGCTACCATTTTCCCAACAAAGACCCCCGCTACAAAAATATTGATAGCAAAAAATTACTTACCCAAGTAGTAGCTATGCTTCACGAAAAGGGCTATCAAATCGGTAACATAGACGCTATGATATGCCTTGAAGAGCCCAAAATCAATCCATATATTCCTGAAATGCAGAAAATTCTTGCAGAAATTATGCACATCGCTCCCGAAGATGTTTCTATAAAAGCCACTACTTCCGAAAAACTAGGCTTTGTAGGCAGAAAAGAAGGTATTACAGCCACCGCTGTAGCACTCATTTACAAAAATTGATTTTTTTACCTAATCCAAATTTTCGTATATGCAAACCTACCAAACTTACCTTGAAGCCAACCGAGAACGTTTTTTAGCAGAACTCATAGAATGGTTAAAAATACCCTCGGTAAGTACCGACGAAACCAAAAAAGCCGAAGTAAAGCGTGCTGCCGAATTTTTGCAAAAAAAACTTTTAGAAGCAGGTGCCGATACAGCCGAACTTTGCCCCACCGCAGGGCACCCAATCGTCTATGCTGAAAAAATGATTGATAAAAATCTGCCCACCGTACTTGTATATGGGCACTATGATGTTCAGCCTGCCGACCCTTACGAACTTTGGGACTCCCCTCCTTTTGAGCCTGTTATCAAATCTACCCCTTTGCACCCTCAAGGAGCTATCTTTGCCCGTGGTGCTTGCGACGATAAAGGACAAACCTACATGCACGTCAAAGCATTAGAAATAATGCTAAAAACCAATACTTTACCCTGCAATATCAAATTTATCATAGAAGGTGAAGAAGAATGCGGTTCAGGAAATTTAGAACCTTTTATCAAGCAAAACAAAGAACGTCTCCAAGCTAATGTTATTCTTATTTCCGATACGAGTATTATTGCCAACGATATTCCTTCGATAGAAACAGGTTTGCGTGGTTTGTGTTATGTAGAAGTAGAAATTACAGGACCTAACCGCGACTTGCATTCGGGCGTATATGGCGGAGCAGTAGCCAACCCTATCAATGTGCTTTGCCAAATGATAGCTTCGCTCAAAGATGAAAAAGGTAGAATCACTATTCCTCATTTTTACAACACAGTACAAGAACTTTCTGCCGAAGAACGTGCCGAAATGGCAAAAATACCCTTCGATTTGGAAGCCTATAAAAAAGATTTAGGCATTGATGATGTAGCAGGCGAAGAAGGATACTCTACCATTGAACGCACCTCTGTTCGTCCTACGCTTGATGTAAATGGCATTTGGGGCGGATACACCCAAGCAGGAGCTAAAACGGTACTTCCTTCCAAAGCTTTCGCTAAAATCAGCATGCGACTTGTGCCCAATCAACACCCTGACGAAATTGCCGAACTTTTTGAAAAACATCTCCGAGCCATTGCTCCAAAATCTGTCAAGGTTGATGTTCGCTTTCATCATGGTGGTTTCCCCTATGTAATGCCTACCCATTCCATAGAATACCAAGCGGCAAGTATGGCTATGGAAGAAACTTTCGGCAAAAAGCCTATCCCTACGCGTGGTGGCGGAAGCATTCCAATTGTAGCACTTTTTGAAAAAGAATTGGGCTTGAAATCGGTACTTTTAGGTTTTGGTCTTGATTCTGACGCAATCCACTCGCCTAATGAACACTATGGAGTTTTTAACTTTTTCAAGGGAATTGAAACCATACCACTTTTTTACAAAAACTATGTTCGCCTGAAAAATAACACTCAATAAAGACCCCATTCCCCAAAGTGCAACTTTGGGGAGGTTTGTATGAAGTAAAAAATGGAATAAATTTTGCGTCAGCAAAAAGAAAAACACTCATTATGCAACTACGAGCAGAAAATTTAATCAAGAAATATGGCAAGCGTTATGTAGTAAATAATGTTTCTATTCAGGTAGAACAAGGGCAAATTGTCGGACTTTTAGGACACAACGGAGCAGGAAAAACTACTACTTTCTATATGACCGTAGGCCTCGTAAAGCCCGATGAAGGCAAAATATTCGTAGATAATGAAGATATCACCCAACTGCCAATGTTCAAGAGAGCAAGAATGGGCTTGGGCTACTTGGCACAAGAGGCTTCGGTTTTCAGAAATTTGAGTGTAGAAGATAATATCAAAGCCGTTTTGGAAATGACTAACCTTTCCAAACAAGAACAAAAAGAACGCACCGAAGCCCTTTTGGAAGAATTTAACCTCACTCACGTCAGAAAAAGTATGGGAAAAGTGCTTTCAGGAGGAGAACGCAGACGCACCGAAATTGCAAGAGCCCTAGCTACCAATCCCAAATTTATCTTGCTCGATGAGCCTTTTGCAGGTGTAGATCCGCTGGCAGTAGAGGAAATTCAAAAGATTGTCTATAAACTCAAATTCAAAAATTTAGGAGTACTAATTACCGACCACAATGCCGACGAAACACTCTCTATCACCGATTGGGTGTATGTAATGAGTGAAGGCAAAGTATTCAAAGAAGGTATTCCCGAAGAGTTGGTAAACGATAAAGAAGTAAGAGCCAAATATCTTGGCGAATTGTATGAGTTCAAAAGGAAAAAATTTGACATGTGAAATGAAAAAAATAGCAATTTTTTGCCTTATTTTTCAAGTTTCTGCTTATGCTTTTGCCCAAGAAAATATCCCTTTGGGCAGTTGGCGAGTGCATTTGCCTTATCGTTCTGTAAAATCTTTGGCAGTAAGCGAAAGCAAAGTCTATGCCTTAGCTCAATCAGGAATTTTTGTGTATAATTTAGAGGATAACTCTACGAAAATTCTTTCTAAAAACAACGGACTGGCAGAAGCACAAGCCACGCAAATAGCTTATTCTGCAGAGTATCAAAAAATTGTTATTGCTTATTTCAACGGAAATATAGACATACTTTCAGGCAAAAATATCATCAATTTATCTGCTATTCGCAATACCAACATAGTTGCCGAAAATCTGAAAAGCATCAATCATATTTTCTTACAAGGGCGTTGGGCGTATCTAGCAACTAATTTTGGTGTGATAGTAGTAGATTTGGAAAGAAACGAAATCCGCGAAACTTGGAAAAATTTGGGTGCAACAGGAAATAACTTGCCCGTACATGCCATTGCTTCCGATGGCTTACGATTTTATTTAGCTACCCCTCAGGGAGTGCGTTTTGCAAATGTTTCTGCCAATTTACAAGACTTTCATAGTTGGCAGTTTTTTGGAGTAGGTAGCGGTTTGCCTGCCAATGTAGCCGTACAAAATATTGTTTTCTCGCATAATGTATTGTATGCCTCAATAGAAGGTTTTGGCTTGTACCAACTCATCAACCCTACCACTTGGCAAGTTGTAGCAGGTATGCCTATTAACGGCTACAACAACTTACAAAATATTGATAACCAACTTGCTGTATCACAAAATAATCAAGTGATTTGGCTCAATTCAGCGGGAGTAGTCAGCAATTTATTTAATCCAATTTTTCAAAAAGTAAACGCTATTCAGAAAATAAACAATCGTTTTTGGATAGCTGATGCAATCAATGGCTTGCTTTCTAATTGGGAAGGAGTGTTCCAATCTTACAGCCCTAACGGCACTTTCAGTATAAGAAACTGGAAAACTCTTTATTTTGCAGGAAAAATTTTAGCTCTTTCGGGTGGTTACAACAGCAGTTATGCCAATCTGAACAATACTGAGGGCTTTGATATTTTTTCCGAAGGTTTTTGGCAAAGCTACCACTTTCAGAATTTGCCCAATACTTTACCTATGCCTTTTGCCTTTGACTTGAATTGTGCCACTTACAATGCTTCGCAAAAAACTTTGAGCATTGGCTCGTTTGGCAATGGAATTATTGAACAAAATCTAGAAACAGGCACTTTTAGTGTCATAGATGAAACTACCCCCAATACGCCTTTTTTTGGCGATAGTGATGTTAAAATTTCGGCTTTGGCTACTGATAATCAGGGTAATTTATGGGCAGGTAGATACGGAGCAACGAACTCTTTGCTTTGTCGTAGAGCCAATGGCACTTGGCAAAGTTTCGGTTTCAATCCTGCAACACGCTTTCCCGAAGATATTGTGATAGACTCCAGAGGTTACAAATGGATAAGACTTTCACCTACATCCGCTGCCACAGGCGTATGGGTATGCGATACCGAAGGCGGGCAAAATAAACATCTTACGCCTACCAATGGCAAACTTACCAATCCTAATATTCTTTCCATTGCCATTGACCGCAACGGCGTAATTTGGCTCGGCTCCGAAAGTGGTGTAATGACCGTTTTCAACCCACAAAATGTCTTCAACAGCAATTTTGAAGTTACTTTCCCTATTTTTGAACGCAGACAATTGCTAGAAAGTATTGCCGTAACAGCCATTGCCATAGATGGAGCCAATCGGAAATGGTTTGGCACTCGCAACAACGGAGTATACCTTTTTGATGCCACTACAAGCAATCTTGTAGCTCATTTTACTGCCGAGAATAGTCCTCTAATTTCCAACCAAATTCGCCATATAAACATAAACGACAGAAACGGCGAAGTTTTCATTACTACCAATCAAGGTTTGTGTTCGTTTCGAGAAGGAGTAACACTGGCTTCTGAAAACTTAGGAAAAGTAAAAGTCTTTCCTAACCCTGTAAAGCCCGATTTTTCGGGGCTTGTAGGCATTGAAGGACTTTCCGAAAACGCCGAAGTCAAAATTACTGATTTATCGGGTACACTCATTTATCAAACCAACGCCAAAGGTGGCACAGCTACTTGGAACCTAAGAGATTATAATGGCAGACGTGCCGCACCAGGCATGTACTTAGTTTTTTCTGTAAATGCCGAAGGCAAAGCAGAAGAAGTAGCTAAAATTGCTGTACTCTGAGAAGCCCTTCAAATTACTTGCAACATGGTATTGGCAAAACTTTTCCGTAACGATTACAAGGTATATCAGCACGCAAGCAGGTGCCTTGCTAAAAGCATTTTTTTTGCATACGCACAGTTTTTCTGACTACAACAGGTTCTCCAAACTTTCTTTGAAAAGCCTTGCTAAATTTGTGTGCGGCTTTCATTTTCAGAACTACGAAAAATTTACTTCAAACACCTTTTTTATGCAAAAACTTTCCAAAGAATTTTACACAAGAGCCGATGTAGTACAAATAGCTCAGGATTTATTGGGGAAATATCTTTTTACCCACATTGAAGGGAAAATCACAGGGGGCAGAATTGTAGAAACTGAAGCCTATTGTGGCAAAAGCGATAAAGCCTGCCACGCTCATCGAAATCGCTATACAGAGCGTACGCAAATCATGTTTGAGGAAGGGGGTAGAGCTTACGTGTATTTGTGTTATGGTATGCACTCGCTTTTCAATGTAGTTACCAACATAAAAGGCCAAGCCGATGCCGTTTTGGTGCGTGCCATTGAGCCGCTGACAGGCATTGAAACAATGCTTCAAAGACGTAATTTTGCCAAAATAAAGCCCCAACTTACAGCAGGACCGGGTGCTCTATCACAGGCTTTGGGCATAACAAGAAAGCATTATGGCGAAATTCTTTGGGGAAATACTATTTGGATAGCCGAAAACCAGTTTGCCAAAGAAAATTTTGAAATTCTTGCCTCTACACGTGTAGGTATTGCTTATGCCGAAGAAGATGCTTTCTTACCTTGGCGATTTCGTATAAAAGGGAGCATTTGGGCAAGCCGAGCGAAGGGTACAGGCGAATAAAGTCAGTATTTTACTCGCAGGCCATGATAATTTTCTTGGGCTGTGTAATCTTTGCGAAGGGGGTGCCCTTGCCAATCGGCAGGTAAAAGAATACGCCTCAAATCGGGATGATTGGTAAAATGAATGCCCAGCAAATCAAAAATTTCTCTTTCGTGCCAATCGGCGGCTTTCCAAATATGACTTATCGTAGGAACTTGGGGCAAAGGCTCGTTTTCGGCATTACGAGCTACAAGCACCTTCAAAACCGCCCAATGTTGGTAAGGAATGGAATACAAGTAGTAAATCACTTCCATTGTACCCGCTTCCTTGCCATTATCAATACCTGTAATGCAAGAAAGAAAATCAAAATAGGTTTGTGAATTTTGTTGTAGAAAAGAGCATATTTCAGGCAAAAGTTCGGCAGGAACTTGCCAAATAGTTTGCGGTGAGCGTTTATCTTCGGCAATAATGCAATTTTCACCAAATTTTTCTTGCAATAGTTGTTTGATTGCTTCGCTATCCATTACCAATTACGTTTTTTGTAACCCTTTGCTCCATAATAAGCAATAAAAAGGTATGCAGGCACAAGCATTGCATAAGCCAAACGCTCACTTTTGAGCCAATCGGCAATACTACCATACAGCAAAGGCATCAAAGCTCCTCCTGCTATTGCCATAATGAGCAAAGCTGAACCTTTGGAAGTATTTTTGCCTAAATCGGCTATGGCAAGCGGAAAAATAGCAGGCCACATTACAGAATTTGCTAGCCCCAAAAGAGCTACCGCCATTACCGAAAAAGCTTTTTCAGTAAGCAGAATAAGTATGCTAAAAACTCCCCCCAGAATTGCCGAAATCGTCAGCACCTTTGCCTGCGAAAGAAAACGAGGAATAGTGAAAATCGCTATCACATAGCCCACAAGCATGCCTGTCAGTGTGAAAGAAGTGAAAAATTTGGCTTCTTGCTTGCTATATCCCCACGAAATTCCATACTGAATAATGGTATCGCCCGCAATCACTTCTACTCCTACGTACAAAAACAGTGCTATCATCCCTAAAACCAATTGCGGATATTGCCACAAAGATTTGGAGCTATCACTTTCTATGCTCTGAGGTGCTACATTAGGTAGCGAAACGAAGCGTATCATTACAGCAAGCAGTACAAGCAGCAGAGCCATCATGCTATAAGGCTCAATTACTTTGCTGGCAAGTTGGGTCAAGATTTGGTCTTTTTGTGCATTTGAAGCAATAGAAAGTTGTTTTTCAATGCTTTCAATATCACTGAAAACAATAAAACCCAGTACAATCGGGCTGATAATGCCTGCGGTTTTGTTGGCAATACCCATAATGCTAATGCGTTGGGCGGCACTTTCGGGCTTACCCAGTATAGCGACAAAAGGATTGACAGCCGTTTGCAAAATTGTAAGTCCTGTACCTTGTGTAAATAACCCTGCCAAAAAAATTTCATACAATCTATTTTCGGCGGCGGGAATAAACATCAGCGAACCCATTGCCATTATCAGCAAGCCCCAAGCCATTCCTTTCTGAAAACCTACTTTTTCTAAAAACCAAGCCGAAGGCAAAGCCATCAGAAAATATGAAATATAAAAAGCAAATGCTACCAAATAGGCTTGCCAGTTGCTTTGCAGTTGGCAAACAATTTTCAGATAAGGAATTAGCACGCTATTGAGCCAAGTTACAAAGCCAAATACAAAAAAGAAAAT
Organism: uncultured Cytophagales bacterium; assembly: GCA_938002655.1. Taxonomy (GTDB): domain Bacteria; phylum Bacteroidota; class Bacteroidia; order Cytophagales; family Thermonemataceae; genus Raineya. The sequence goes on along the minus strand of CALLAC010000001.1, from coordinate 286,864 downwards.
TCCAAAAATAATGAGTGCAAAACGATACATACAAAGATTTGAGGATTGAAGTTGGAAAGTTTATGATTCTGCTTTTGTTTTTTATTCCTATCACTCACTTTTCAAACAAACTCTCGTCCTTTCTTTTCTGCAATACTTACAAATTCCTTGACACTCTGCTCTTCGTCTTTGGGGCAAATCATCAAAGCGTTTTTATATTCGGCTACAATAAAATTTTGCAAACCTTTTACAATAACCAAACGATTATCAGGTGTTTGAATGATGCAATTTTCTGTATCCAAAGCCACTATATTTCCTCTGATAACGTTCTGCTTTTCATCTTTGGGGCTTAGCTCAAAAAGCGATTTCCAAGTACCTAAATCAGACCAACCAAAACTCGCAGGAATAACAAAAACGTGCTCCGATTTTTCCATAATGCCATAATCTATGGAAATAGCACGGCATTGCGTATAGGCTTTTTCAACAGCTTTGCTTTCTTGTTCGGTAAAGAAACTATCTTTGATTTCCCAAAAAGCTTCATAAATATCGGGTAAATGAATTTCAAATTCTTTGAGAATCGTCTGAGCATTCCAGATAAAAATGCCTGCATTCCAAAGGAAATCGCCGCTACGCAAAAACTCTATGGCAAGCTCTAAGGGAGGCTTTTCAGCAAAAAGTTTTACTTTCTTGATAATTGAACTAATTCCTAAAACCTTTTTCCAAAGGCTTGTTTTTTCTTCGCAATATTGAATATATCCATAACCTGTATCAGGACGCGTAGGCTCTATGCCCAAAGTAACTAGAATATCTTTATGAGAAGTTTCTTTGAGTGCTTTTTGAATAGTTTTGGCAAATTCTTTTTCATTGCTGATGTAGTGGTCGGCAGGTGAAACCACTAAATTAGCTTTCTTATCTTTTTGAAAAATTTTGAAAGTACTGTATGCAATGCAAGGAGCTGTATTACGACGATTAGGTTCAAGAACAAACTGATGCGGAGCAAAATCGGGTAATTGCTCGTAAAAAAGAGCTTCATGTTCTTTACTGCCCACAATATATATATTTTCCGATGGACAAACTTGCTTAAAACGCTCTACGGTTTGCTGAATAAGCGTTTTTCCTGTTCCTAAAATATCGTGAAATTGTTTAGGAAAATGCTGACGGCTAAAAGGCCAGAACCTTGTACCTATGCCTCCAGCCATGATTACAGCGTACCAATGTTTTGATGCCATTTTCTCGTAATACTTTCGGCTTAAAGTTTTTAGTCAGAGAATTTGAGAAATTTTCTTAAATTTTTTTTACTTTTTGCGATTAAAAGCATTTGCGTTGAGTTTGGCAATGGCTTCTATACGCCTATGAGCAAGTGCTACTGCCGCCTGATGTGTATTGATATTTTCTTTTTCAGCAGTTTCAATAATATTGGTTGTAAATTGATAAATTCTTTCTGTTTGTTCGTAGGCTCTTTTTTCATTATACACAGGCATTGCAATTTCGCAATAAACATTGATAATTCCACCTGCATTGATAAGAAAATCAGGAGCATATAAAATACCTTTTTGCTTGCACATATCGGCGTGGCGGTTTTCATCGGCAAGTTGGTTATTAGCCGCACCTGCCACAATTTTGCACTTGAGCCTACTCAAGGTATCATCATTCAGCGTAGCTCCCAAAGCACAAGGAGCATAGATATCCATTTCAGCATCATAGAGATTTTCTTTGTCTATAACTTGCACTTGCGAAAACTTATTTTTAATAGCCTGTAAGCGGTCTTCGTAAATATCCGAAATCAACACTTGTGCATTTTCTTTGATAAGATGTTCTACAAGATTTTGCCCAACATGACCTACCCCCTGCACAGCAATTTTTTTACCTGCCAAACTTTCAGAGCCATATAGTTTTTTGGCACAAGCTTTCATGGCAATGTACACTCCATAAGCTGTAAAAGGCGAAGGGTCTCCACCACCACCCAAACTTTTGGGTTTTCCTGCCACAAAAGGAGTTTCCATAGCAACAAACTCCATATCTTGCGTGCATACTCCTACATCTTCGGCAGTAATGTATTTGCCAGCTAAACTATCCACAAAACGCCCAAAAGCTCTAAAAAGTGCTTCGGATTTATGTTTGCGAGCATCGCCAATTATCACAGCTTTGCCTCCGCCTATATTCAAGCCTGCAACGGCATTCTTGTAAGTCATTCCTCTTGAAAGACGCAAAACATCATTCAGGGCTTCGGCTTCTGAATTGTAAAGCCACATACGTGTACCACCCGCGGCAGGTCCTAAAATAGTATTGTGTATAGCAATAATGGCTTTTAAACCCGAGTGAGGGTCGTTACAAAAAACCACTTGTTCGTGCTGATGAAAGTCTAATTGCTCGAATACAGATTGCATTAGCGTAGTTTTTGCATTTAAAAAGTACGCAAAATTAGCGTATTCCTCAAAAAGTGCAAAAAAATCCTGAGTAAATGTATTCTAAATATTAAGTTTTGCTAGCTCATCCATTTCAAATTATCTTTTTTCGTAACTTTGCTTGCAATAAAAATTCTTGTAGTGCACAAAGTTATATTTTTTCTGCCTTGTTTTCATTTACTACTATCTTTACAGCTTTCGGCTCAAGATACGCTTAGCAAATCACTTCATACAAAACGCTTGTATTGGGTAATGGGAGCAGGCGGAACAGCTTATGCAAGTTCTTTGGTACTGCTCAACGAGGCTTGGTACAAAAATACCCCTCGCAGTAGTTTTCATTTTTTTAACGATAACCCACAATGGCGACAAATAGATAAAATCGGACATGCTTACTCGGCGTATCATATCAGCCGAGCTAGTACCAAACTTTTTGAATGGACAGGCTTGCAATACAAAAAAGCTATTTTTTGGGGAGCTATCACAAGCCAAATCTTAATGACACCCATCGAAGTTTTTGATGGCTTTTCGGCTTCTTATGGAGCATCTTGGGGCGATTTGCTTGCTAATTTTTCAGGAGCTTTGCTTTGGTGGGGGCAAGGGCAACTCTGGCAAGAACCGCATTTGCATTTCAAGTTTTCTTTTTCGCAAAGTCCTTATGCGGCTTTGCGTCCTGATATACTTGGAAAAAATTTGCCCGAACAAATGCTCAAAGATTACAACGGACAAACTTACTGGCTTTCGGCAGATTTGGCTTATTTGACAAAAATCAAAAAGTTTCCCTCTTGGCTCAATCTTGCCATAGGTACGGGAGCTAGCGAAATGGTTTTTGCTCGCGAGCCTGAAAATAATGCTAATGGGTTTCATTCGTACAGGCGTATTTTTTTAGGTTTAGATTTTCACCTGCAAAATATCCCAATCAAAAACCGCTTGCTCAAAAAAGTATGCTGGGCACTTGGCACTGTTCGCTTACCTGCCCCCGCTTTGGAATATAATTTTAGAAATGGATTTCATTGGCACTGGCTTTATTTTTGATAGAAAACTAGCAAACTCAAAGTTCAAAAGCTATGCTATTTGACCTTACAGAAATTATCTTTGAAAATCGGAACAAATACTATGGAGCATATCGCTTACGCAAAAATTATCATAAAGCCCTTGCTATTGGCTTTTTAGCCAATTTGCCCATTATTTTACTTTTAGCTCTTGATGTAAAATTTTTCTCTAAAAAACAACCCAAAACCACAGAAAAATCCGCAAAGCAAGAGGTTATGCTACAAGTGCAAGAGGTTGAATTAGAGGATATCAACTTTGATGAAACTCCTATCTTATTGCTTCCACAAGCACCTCCTCCACCCAAAAGTGAAGATAATCCTCAAAAAAACACCGAAAATAACACCGAAATAAACCGAGAAATCAGCATTGTGGAGAAAAGCACACAAAATAAACCTGTACAAAATAACGATATTACAACGCAAAAGGAAAATAAACCCAATAAAGATAGTACCCAAAATCCTACTTCTACCGAAAACCAACCCAACGAACCTGCACAAATCTACTCACCCGATATGTGGAGTGTTTATGTAAAGAAAAATTTACGCTATCCGCCGCAAGGTTTGCAAGAACGGAAAGAATGTAATGTTTTTGTAGCAGTAATTATTGATGAAAATGGTAAAATGGAAATAGATAAAGAACGTGCTAATTTTAGTTGTGAAGAATATTTTAATGAAGAAGTTCGTAGGCTTATTGCCAATGCCCCCCGCTTCATAATACTAGATGCCAACGGCAAAGCTCAACGCAAAAAAATAATGCTCAAAATCCCTTTTGAATTACCCAAAAATTAAAAAAATAAGTGACTCTTTGTTAAACTTTATGTTTTGTTTTTTGTCTAAAATTCAAAAAAATGTCTATGAAAAAAACACTTTTACTCTTACTTGCAGTTACTACTTTGGCTTGTAAGAAAAAAGAAGTAAAACCTTCTATTCCTACCGATTTATACTTTCCTCCTCTACAAAGTGCCGAATGGGAGCAGATAAAGCCCAAAGACCTCGGCTGGAATACTGCCAAAATTGCCGATTTGGAAAATACACTCCAACAAAATGGCACAAGAGCCTTTATCATCTTGAAAAATGGGCGGATTGTTTTAGAAAAATACTACCATACCGACCTTTTCGGACAAAACTTCACACAGAATAGCCTTTGGTATTGGGCATCGGCAGGGAAAACCCTTACCGCTACGCTTGTAGGCAAAGCTCAAGAAGAAAATTTCTTGAATATCAATCAGAAAACATCTGATTTTTTAGGTATAGGCTGGACAAGCCTCTCCGCCGCCCAAGAAAGTCAAATTACTATTCGCCACCAACTTACAATGACCTCCGGGCTTGATGATGCCGTAAGCAATCCAGATTGTACTACTCCGAATTGCTTAATTTTCAAAGCTAATGCAGGTTCTCGCTGGGCGTATCACAACGCCCCTTATACCCTTTTGAGCAAAGTAGTAGAAAATGCCACAGGACAAACTTTCAACAACTATTTTGCAAGTCGTATTCGTGATAAAATTGGTATGGACGGCTCTTGGATAGGGCAAAATTTCAATAATATCTATTACAGCACGGCTCGAGCAATGGCTCGTTTTGGGATACTGATATTAGCCAAAGGAAAGTGGCAAAACCAAATTATTCTAAACGATGCCAATTACATCGAAGCAATGATAAACACTTCTCAAAATCTTAATCAAAGCTATGGCTATTTGTGGTGGCTCAATGGCAAAAATTCGTTTATGATACCACAGTCGCAACTCGTTTTTAGTGGTAGCATCTGTCCGTATGCCCCCGTCGATATGTATGCGGCTATCGGAAAAAATGGACAAATTCTGGACATTATCCCCAGCCAAAACCTTATTGTAGTACGTATGGGCACCGGAGGAACTACTGCTACTTTAGTTTCTTTTGATATTCAAAACCAAATTTGGCAGAAATTGAGTGAAGTTATACAATAGATTTTACAAAAACTCCTCTAAACGAAATTCTCGAATAGCTCTACCTTCAAAAAAGCTATCCAAATTTTTACCTTCAATTTTCAGCTGTTCGTCTTTGGGATTGGGATATTTATTTACGCCAATAAGTACGCTTTTTTTCTGCTGAAAATCTATAATTCGTTGTTTTGCTATTTCCTGAATTTGCTTACTTAATAGCCCTTTCTGCTCATAGGCAAGCAATCCTCCTGCTTTTTCCATTTCTTGTAGCAACTCCCAGCTTCTACGAGCAATTTCATAGGCTAAATATTCTATAAAATAAGTACCTTGTGTAGCATTTTTTACAAAATCAATTTTACTTTCGTAGTGCAAAATTCTATCTATACAAGCGGCAATATACTGGCTTTCGCTATTTTCTGCACCTGCTAGAAAATAATCGTAAGGAATAGCAGAGACTTCGTCTGCTCTTGCCAAACGAGCCGCCATTACCTCCAAAGTGCTTCTGATGATGTTGTTGTAAGCATCACGAGCTGACTTATTGATACAGGCATTTACTCCTATCAGATATGGATAAATTTTGCTTTCCCTGCCCAAATATTGTACAAGCAAACGATTTGCCAGAAAAGGAATAACTTGTAGCTTAGCGATTTCCATAAAAAAATTGCTACCCACAGCAACTACTATCCGCAATTTTTTTACAAATCCTTCAAGGTCAAGATTTCTTGACTGCAATTTTTGTAAATACACATGCAAAATAGCTAGTATCGTAGCAACTTCCTGAATAGCATTTGCCCCTGCATTGTGTAAAAAAGCCGCATGAATAGTTATGCAATCATCTTGTAATGCACTTTTCAAGAAGTTTTCAAAAGCTGTTTCGTCCCAGTTTTTACCATTATTGAGCCAATCGCCCATATATTCTCCTGCTTTACCTATCGCCCCCACAGGTAAGGTGCATGTTTTATCTCGCAGTAGGCTTTGAGCAAGTGCTTTTGAAAACGGCTCATTGATATCTTTCTGCGTAAAAAAAGGTTTTATTGGAATATTTTCATAGTTTTTAGCTAAAATTTCTTCTAATGGCTTACCTTTAAGGTCTTTTTCTATTTGCAAAAGCCATTCTTGCGGCGAAACAGATTGAAATTCAGAAAAAAGCATAATAATTACATTTAGATTAAATTTGCTTACTTTTGCAAAAGTACCCATTCCAAACGATTTTTTTCATTTTTCCGTACTACATTTTGTCGGATAATACGCTGGGGAGTAATTCCCTGCAGAATAAGTTTTTCTTTCAAATCGTCAGCTTGTATTTTCAAAAATTCAGTTTCGGTATAATCTTTATCGGCAAAAATAACAATCTTAATTTTCAGGTCTTCATTTTTTTCTAAAATTTGAGCTATCTGATAAATTTTAGCTTTATCTAATTCGAGAAAGCCATCTTTATCAGGGAAAACAGGCTTAAGCATTTGTTTTTCTATTGGCAAGAGTTTCAACTTGGATTTTTGGGCAGAAATTTCTATTGGCTCACGCACGATCACTTTCAAACTTCCTTTTTGCTCCACTCGGTTCGCTTCACCGGCTTGTTTAATCATTTTTTGAGTAGTATCTAAGGCTATTTGAGTGCTTTTGTTGAGTGTATCTTGGAAATTTTCGATAGCAGATTTATCTGTTTGCGTAAGCATTGGATTGCCCATATCTTGTTTTTCTGTTTTTTGCTTTTGTTTTTTTAGCTTTTTATTTCTTTCAAAAGGGTTTCGCCACAATAGGCTTATTTCAAAGGCACTTAAAGTTTGCCCTGCTATATTTCTATTTCCAAAAGCAAAATCATAACTGAATGAAAACTGGTAGTTTTTTTGCCAGAAATCAAAACTGGCTACTAAGGCTTTGTTGGTATTGTACCACATGCCTGCTCCCAAACGATATTTAGTCTTGTTACGCTCTTTGGCATGGTAGCGAGCCAAAGCTCCGAGCTGAGCCTGCCGCCTGATGCTTTGTTCCCAATAACGTAGCGTAGGATGGAAAGTCCAATTATCTTTTTCTGCAAGAAAAAACTCTCCTGTAACATTCCAAAGCAAAGGGATACGGCTTACTTCGGCAAACCAAGTAGTATTAGGACGATTGAGTGTGTAGCCTGCCACGCCTATGTAGTAGAGCAATTTTTCTTCGTCTTCGCCATACCACAAAAGCCCAGCATTGACAGCAGGGAAATCGGAACGAAAATCTGCCAAAGGTTCGTTGAGGGGCAATGAAGCATCAAATCCATTGAGAGTATATTGGCTTTCAGTGGTGAGTAAGCCCGCATTGAGCCTGCGAAAAAAGTAGCCTCCCTGCAAGCTGAAAGCCAAGTGCTCATAATCACTAAAACTCACACGATATGCCAAATTTACTAAGATAGCATTGGTTTGCAGAAGCCCACCTTTACCTGCTCTTTCATTGAGAGCCAGCAATCCAAAGCCACCTACTTGATAGTTAGCATTATCAATCAATGGAAAAATAAACTGAAAAGCCGTAGTGTTGATCCCTTGCCCTACGCCCACCTGTTGGCGACGAAAATTGAGCAAAGCCCATACTTCTTGCCTTGCCGCCGCCCAAGCAGGGTTTTGCAGTAAAGGGCTGGGCTCGTAATATTGCGAAAAAAAAGTAGCTTGCCCTTTTGTAGAAAAAGAGTAAAGATTGATAGACAGAATAAAAAAAAGCAAATAAAACTTTTGTTTCAAATTTCAAGCAATTTTTTCATAGAATCGCTACACGAAGTTACTAAATTTTGCATAACTTCGTAATATTTTTGTAGCTTTTCCCAGTCAGTTGGGTTATAAGTTGTCATTTTTTCCATTTCAGAAGCTATACGCGAAAGCACTTCGCTACCAATAAGCCTAGTAGAAGGCTTTACTTTATGAATTGCTTTATGAAGGTTTTGCAAATCTTTTTGAGCCAAAAATTTGCCTATTGTTTCAATATCTTCGGGAATACTTATCATCAGAGAGCGAAGCATCTCTTGCAGAAAATCTTTTTTCCCATCAGTAATTTTTTGCAAGTAGTTCATACTGCATAAAGTCTGCTTTTCAGGGGGTATTACTTGCTCAAGCATAGATAGCAGTTGCTCTTGCGAAAAGGGTTTCAATAAAACAGGATAAGGAGCTTTTCGGAGACCTAAACTGCCCGTAGCAAAAAGAATAGCTGTTTTTTGCTTGTGAGTATTACTTTCTTCAAATATTTTCACCATTTCATCACCTTGCAAATCAGGCATTTGCAAATCGGTAATGAGTAAATCATAGTATTGATTTTTGAGCATTTCAAGAGCTTTTAGGCTTTCGCCACACACATCTACTTGAAAGCCTAATTGTTTGAGCAATTTTTGGGCATAAAGCCTGCTTATCGCTGAATCATCAACTAAAAGAGCTTTCAGTGCAAAGAATTGATATTTTTGATATGTTTCAGAAAGTTTTTGCTTGGGCAGAAACTCAAATGGAATACTAAACACAAAACTTGTTCCTACATTTTTCTGACTGCTCACTTGAATGTTCCCACCGAAAATTTCTACAAGTTGCTTTACTACCGAGAGCCCCAAGCCTGTTCCACCCAATTCTTGATAAGAAAGATTGCCCACTTGCTCGTATGGGTCAAAAATGCGTTTGGTTTCTTCTTCGCTCATTCCTATGCCCGTATCGGTAACTTCAAATTTAAGTTTGCATTGGTTTTCTTGCAAACTTTCTAATCTAGCTTTTACGGTAATTTGCCCCTTCTCGGTAAATTTGATAGCATTGCTGATAAGGTTGTAAAAAATTTGCGTCAGACGCACTTCATCACCTACAAGCACATGAGGGATGGCTTCGTCTATATGGAAATGTAATTTTAGTTGTTTTTTTTCTAAAATCTGCAAGAAATTGAGTTGTAGATGCTGAAAGATAGTATTGAGTTGAAAATGTTGCTTATGCAAGCGAATAGAGCCACTTTCCAATTTGGAAAGGTCTAGAATATCATCTAAAATTGTTCGTAAATGCTTTGAAGCTGTATAGATACTTTCAATGTATTCTTTTAGTTCGCCTGTGGGGTTTTCTTGCTCTAGAATAATCTGCGAAAGCCCTAAAATACCATTTACAGGTGAGCGTAATTCGTGGCTAATTTTAGAGAAAAAAAGATTTTTCAAATCTCGGCTTTTACGTAATTCTTCATTACGCATTTGTAAAATCGTATTTTCTAGTTGCATGTTTTTATTTTGCAGGTTCAGGTACTCGTTTTCAAGCATTGCCAGCCGAGCTAGTTGCTCCATTTCTAGCACATTTTTCTCACTACGCCCAACATCTTTAATAATGCACACGATAGGTCTGTCTGGAAAACGCTCTTCGCGAAATAGTAAAAAATCAAAAAGTTTACTTTCATTTTCCTTTTCCGAAATATCTATACGCGGCAAGAAAATTGTTTTCTCGGTATGTATGGCTTGGCTAATACTTTCTAAAAAAGGGAAAATTGTCACCAGATTTTCTCCAATAGGCATTTCGAAAATACTCTGACAGCTATCCAAGATTGTCAAATTGTCATCAAGTTTCAGAAACTGATAAAACGTTTGTTCCGAAAGATAAAGTTTTCTATATTCAAGAATACTGAGCATGGACATTGTTTTTTTCTTTGGCAAAAAAATACACGGGCAAGCCCGAAAGAACAATCAGAAAACCATAACGCGTATAAGGCTCATAAATCAGCCAAATCACACTGATAATGGCTATCAAGACCAAGTACAAAGCAGGCAAAAAAGGATACGCCAAAGCTTTGTAAGGACGAGAAGCTTCGGGCACTTTTCTTCGCAAAAGAAAAACAGCAAGGATAGTCAGAAAGTAAAAAAGCATTACAGCAAACATCACGTATCCTAGCAAATCGCTATACGCCCCCGAAAGGCACAAAACCGAAGCCCATATTGCCTGTATTAGCAAGGCATTTTGAGGCACATCATTTTTGTTGAGTTTGCCCAATGCTGAAAAAAACACCCCATCTTTTGCCATTGCATAATATACCCTTGCCCCCGAAAGAATACAACCATTGTCCGAGCCAAAAGTAGAAATCATAATCAAAATACTTACCAAAAGCAAACCAATCTTCCCCAAAACCTGAGAAGCGGCGGCAGTAGCAACTAATTCATTATTTTGTATTTGTGGAAATGGCAAGGCTATCAAATAGGCGATATTTGTAAGTAAATAAATGAGTGTTACGAGCCCTGTACCTATTACTAAACTGCGTGGAATCGTTTTTTCTGCATTCACAATTTCATCACCCGCAAAACTGATATTATTCCAAGCATCACTAGAAAAAAGCGAACCAATCATGGCTACGGCAAAAAGCGGCAAATAATCTTTCAGAGAAATATTTTCGGGCAAAGCCCAATATTTTCCAAAATTATCGGTAATAGCTTCCGCATTTCTACCCCAAACAAAAATAATGAGCAAAAGCAAAACCAAAGCAATGATTTTCGTACTACCAAAAAGGTTTTGGATAAGTGTTCCGTATTTTACTCCTTTGCTATTGATGAAAGTCAGCAACCAAATCACAGCAATTGCAAGCAACTGATTGGTGGCGATGCTAAAACTGCCGATTTCTAAAATTTTATTATTTTTGCTAATGAATGGTAAAAGATTTCCTGTAAAATTGGCAAAAGCCACAGCTACCGCCGCAATTGTACCTGTTTGGATAACAGCAAGCACCGTCCAACCATACAAAAAAGCTATAAGCGAGTGGTAGGTTTTACGCAAAAATACATATTGCCCGCCTGCTTGGGGCATCATAGCGGCAAGTTCGCCATAGCTCAAGGCTCCTGCCATTGTAATAAGCCCCGTAATAAGCCAAACCAAGAGCAAACCCAAAACAGATTGAGTTTTTTGAGCAATGTCTGCACTCACAATAAAAATGCCCGAGCCAATCATTGTACCTGCTACAAGCATGACAGCGTCAAATAAGCGAATTTCTTTACGAAAAGACATTTTGAGAGGTTTTAATCGTTGAATAAGTCATTTTTCTTTATAAACTGACTGATTCCCAAATGCTTATAGGCTTTTTCAGTAGCTTCTCTGCCCCTTGAAGTTCTTTTAATGTAGCCTTCTTGTATCAGAAAGGGCTCGTAGACTTCCTCAATGGTTTCGGCTTCTTCGCCGCAAGCCGTAGCAATCGTAGTAATTCCTACGGGACCGCCCTTGAATTTATGAATAATGGTTTGCAGAATGCGGTTATCCATTTCGTCCAAGCCGTTTTTATCTACTTCCAAAGCCTGCAAAGCAATATCGGCAATTGCTAAATCTATATTTCCATTGCCTTTTACTTGGGCAAAATCACGAATGCGGCGTAGCAAATTATTGGCAATGCGAGGCGTACCCCTACTACGGCGAGCAATTTCGTAAGCGGCTTCTTCCTCAATTTTTATCCCTAAAATCTTACAAGAACGCTTGACAATTTGCGTAAGCAACTGAGCATCATAGTATTGCAGACGAGCATTGATAGCAAAACGGGCTCGTAAAGGGGCAGTCAAGAGCCCTGAACGTGTAGTAGCTCCAATAAGCGTAAAAGGGTTGAGCCCTATTTGCACAGTGCGAGCATTAGGACCCGAATCCAGCATTATATCAATTCTGTAATCTTCCATTGCAGAATACAAATACTCTTCTACAATAGGATTGAGGCGATGAATCTCATCTATGAAAAGCACATCATTGGTATTGAGCTTGGTGAGCAAACCTGCAAGGTCGCTGGGCTTATCCAGAACAGGACCTGAGGTAGTCATCATTTCTACACCAAGTTCATTGGCAATAATGTTAGAAAGGGTGGTTTTCCCAAGTCCGGGCGGTCCGTGCAAAAGAACATGGTCTAGGGCTTCTCCACGCTGTTTGGCGGCAAGCACAAAAATACGTAAATTTTCAACGATTTTTTCTTGCCCTGCAAAATCTTCAAAACTCAAAGGACGCAAAGCCTTCTCAATTTCTCTATCCGAAGGCGATAGTTTATCTTCCTCACCTGTGAGGTAATCTTTACGCATAAAGGTTATCTACTCTTCTGCAATAATTCTGATATTGAAAGGAATGTTATCCAAAAGGTCTTGATAGTCTTTACCTGCTTCAATCATATCGTCATCAAACTCTTCGCACCACCAATTAATTTCAACGGCGGCACCAGCATTTTTCAGTTGTGCCACTTTTTTGAATACATCAAGCAAACATTTAGAAGAACTTGTATTGAAATATTCTAATTCTACATCAAGGCTCAAAATTCTTTCAGCGGCTTGAGCCTTGAAACGCTCCAACCACTCGTTGATAGGTGTATAAAACTCCAAAGGATTTTCAGGCACAGAACGCCCCTTGATTTCCAACTTTCCTGTATCAGGGTCTAAATGTACAAAAGGGGTGTTAAGCGTTTTTTCAATTCTCAAACTTTCCATAAAAAATTTTTGTTTAAGGCAAATTTATTCTTTTTTGCTTTCAATGCGAGGAATCTCTACTTTCAAAGTGAAAAAAGCTAAATTATCGTTTAAATAACTGAATTCATAACGCAGATTTCCATCTGATTTTCGAGCAATATCTACAAAGCCCAAGCCTGCTGTACCTTTCTCCGAAAAAGCTTCATTGGCAAGTATTTGTTTGTGGTATTCGCGTAATTCCTCTCTGCTTAAAGAGTTGATATAGTCAATTTTTTCTTTGATTTTTTGTCCATTTTCCTTAAAAACATAGTTGCCTGTGGCTATCACGTATTTGTCTTGATAGGCTTCAAACACTGCCAATCCTTTCGTCCCAATTTCTTCACTGTGTTTTTCCAAATGATGGCTCAAATTTTGATAACATTCAGTAGCAATGTTGTAGACTTTCTTACGAGTTTTAGGGTTTTGTTCAGCAGTTTCAAGCCTATCTTCAATAATACGAAGCAAAGAGTTTATTTGTACAAATCCTACCTGCCCTTTGTAAGACAAGATAAAATTCTCGTCTTGCATTTCATTATAAACTTTGCTATAATCTTTTTTCATTAAGCTTTGTTTTTGGTAGTGAATTGCTTTCAAAACTAAAAAAAACTAATTTACTTGCAAAAATTTTTGTTTAATTTTTGAAAAAAATGCATTTTTCTATTCAAAGCAAAGGGCGTTTGTGGCTTTTGGATAATCCTTGGATAATGGGTATTCTGAATATGACTCCCGATTCTTTTTTTGAAAGAAGCCGACAAAAAAACATTGATGAACTGCTCAAAAATGCCGAAAAAATGCTTTCACAAGGAGCTCATATACTAGACATAGGCGGCTACTCTACACGCCCAAAAGCAAATGAAGTGAGTTTACAAGAAGAATTGCAAAGGGTAATACCAGCTATTGAGGCAGTGCGTAGCAAGTTTCCCGAATGCCTGATTTCCATAGATACGTTTCGTTCCGAAGTAGCTCAAAAAGCCGTAGAGTGTGGTGCAGATATTATCAACGATATTTCAGGCGGCTCGCTTGATGAAAAAATGTTTGACACGGTAGCCTCTTTGCAAGTACCTTATATTCTGATGCACAGCCGAGGTACACCCCAAACCATGAGCCAAATGTGCCATTACGAAAATATTTTATTAGAAATTTTACATTTTTTCGAACAAAAAATCAAAAAATTACGTATCTTGGGAGTGAAAGATATTATTGCCGATGTAGGCTTCGGTTTTGCAAAAAACATAGACCAAAATTTTTTCCTACTTAAAAATTTATCGTACTTTCAAATCTTGCAAGTGCCACTGCTCGTAGGAATATCGCGTAAATCAATGATTTACAAGACACTATCTATCAGCCCCTACGAAGCCCTTAATGGCACTACGGCTCTTAATATGTTTGCACTGACGCAAGGAGCAAATATTTTGAGAGTTCATGATGTAAAAGAAGCAAAAGAGACAATTCTCCTGTATCAAAAGTTATTAGAAAGCTGAATATGTGGTTTTTGTTCAAAATATGGTTTTTTAATTTTACTTGGGTAGATGCTCTGGATATCTTGCTGGTAGCTTATCTGGTTTACCAATTCTATAAATTACTGAAAGGAAGCATTGCCGTACGTATTTTGTGGGGAATTGTAATGCTTGGCATAGTTTATCTGATTGTCAATTTGTTGCAACTAAAACTCTTGGGAAATATTCTTGGGCAATTCTTTGGAGTTGGTGTGATTGCAATGATTATTCTCTTTCAGCAAGAAATACGTAAGTTTTTGCTCTTGGTAGGTCGTTCGCAAGTATTCGGAGATGATAATTTCTGGGACGCACTGCCTTGGCGTAAAAATGCCAAAAAAAGCAAAGTAGATATCAATGCCGTCGTAGAAGCCGCCCGAGCACTAAGCAGTAGCAATACAGGGGCTTTGATTGTATTTGCACGAAGTACAGATATGAGGTTTTATGCCGAATCAGGCGATATGTTAGACGCTTTGCTTTCTAAAAGACTGCTCCTTTCCATTTTCAACAAATACAGTCCCTTGCACGATGGAGCAGTAATCGTGGGGCAATCGGGTAGAATTATTGCGGCAAGGTGCATCCTCCCTGTTTCTGAAAATCCTAATATACCCGCTACTATGGGCTTGAGACACCGCTCTGCTATCGGCATTACAGAAGTAACCGATGCCATAGTTTTGGTGGTTTCGGAAGAAACTGGTCAAGTTTCGCTTGCCCGTAATGGTGAAGTGTATCAAGGTTTGAGTTATCAAGAATTACGAACCAAATTAACCAAATACTTGGCAGAAAAAACATCTGCCCCTCCTATAAGAGAAGTAAATGTAGAAGTCGCAACAAGGTAAAACACAAACTTTGAACTTCAATCTACATAAAAATTTACTTTTTTTTACTTCAAAAACAATAAAAATGTATTTTTACGCTCAAAATCATTCAAAAAGATGAAATTTATAGCCGAAATCAACATAATGCCTCTGAAAGAAATCCTAGACCCACAGGGCAAAGCCGTACTGCTTGGCTTAAAACATCTTCAACTTTCTGAAATCAAAGAAGTTCGTGTAGGTAAACACATTGTCCTTTCTCTGGAAGCAGATAACGAACAACAAGCCAAAGAAAAAGTAGAAAAAGCCTGCTCAGAGCTTCTGGCAAATCCAATTATGGAAAATTATTCGTATACTTTACAAGAAATCAATGAAAAAATTTTTAGAAGATAGTTTGCCCAAACCTACCGAAAATCCTTGGCAAATTCTACAATCTACAAGTATTTACGAAAACCCTTGGATTAAAGTCCGTGAAGATAAGGTTATCAATCCTTGTGGCAAGCAAGGTATCTATGGCACGGTAAGTTTCAAAAATAAAGCTATTGGTATTATTCCTATCGACGAAAACGGCTTTACTTGGCTGGTAGGGCAATATCGCTACCCTCTCAACGAATACAGCTGGGAAATTCCTATGGGGGGCGGGAAAGTGGTTTTTCCTTCACAAAAATCTTTTGAAGAACAAATTTTAGAAGCCGCCCAAAGAGAACTACGGGAAGAAACGGGCATTATTGCTGAAAAATGGACAAAAATTGCTCGTATTCACACTTCTAACTCTGTAACAGATGAAGAGGGGTTTGTGTTTGTTGCCGAACAACTTACCTTCGGCAACAATGCCCCTGAAGAAACTGAACAGCTCACGATAAAAAAAGTGCATCTAAGCACTGCTTTACAATGGGTACTCAACGATGAAATTACCGATGCTATCAGTATGATTGGCATACTGAAAGTGTGCAAATTGAAAGAAATTAGCTAAATTTGCACAGTACTCCGATAGCCAAACACATTAGAAATAAATAAAAAAACAACTGAAATGCCCTGCTATGGAAGCAATTACCGATTTGCTAAAAATTACACTCCCCGCAAGTCTTGTTCTTTTAGGAATGTACCTGACAGCCCGCAATTTTTTAGAAAAAGAATTTCAACGCCGTTTGGCTGAAATCAAACTCAAAAATACCGAAACTATTACAACTATCCGTTTGCAGGCTTATGAGCGTATGTGCCTTTTTTTAGAAAGAATTAGCCCCGAAAATATGCTTACTCGCCTGCAAGTTTCACAATTTACTTCCGATGAACTCCAACAAATCCTTTTGCACGAAATACGCAACGAATTCGCCCACAATTTCTCACAACAAATGTATATGAGCAATGAAGCTTGGAATATGATACAAACCGCCAAAGAAGAGATTACTTCGCTTATCAACAATTCTGCCGCACAAGTAGCCCCCGAAAGTAATGCCATAGAACTTGCAAAAAAAATTTTAGACAATGCCAATAATTACGATATTCGCCCCACGATTGCCGCTATCAGTTTTCTAAAAAATGAACTTAAACAATTTATTTTTTAGTTGATTAGGAAGGCTGAATTTATCTGCTACCAAACAATATGCTCCCAATTCGTACCATGGTAGCACCTTCGGCAATAGCAATTCGATAATCGCCACTCATACCCATTGAAAGTTCTTGGAAATCAAGATTAAAATCCTTGTAATTTTGCTGGCAATGCCTGAAAAACTCTGCCAAGCCTCTGAACTCTTTACGTATTTGCTCAGTATTTTCGGTAAAAGTTGCCATTCCCATCAAACCTTTTATGCAAACATTTTTTAGCTCTTTGAGAGCTGTATTCTGCAAAAGATTTTCAGCTTCTTTGTAGCTTAAACCAAATTTAGTTTTCTCTTGAGCAATATGAATTTGTAGAAGGCAGTTTATTGTTCTGCTGTGTTTTTGAGCTTGTTTGTGGATTGCCTGCAATAGTTTCAGGCTATCCACAGAGTGTATCAGATAAACAAAAGGAGCAATGTACTTTACTTTGTTGCTTTGTAAATGCCCGATCAAATGCCAACGAACATCTTGGGGCAAGTGTGGTTGCTTTTCGCACATTTCTTGCACTTTATTTTCGCCAAAGTCTCTTACTCCTGCATTGTAAGCCTCTTGCAAATCCCTGATGGGCTTTGTCTTGCTAACTGCTATCAGATGCACGTTTCCGAGTTCTTGTAATATTTTTTGATAATTTTCAAACTGAAACATTGTATTTTTCAAATTTTATTTTGCACTTTTCAAATTTTTATAATTTTTCTTGGAAAATTCAAAGCAAATCTACATATTTGGAGCCAAAACAAACAAAATATTTTTACGCTTATGGCAATTCTTGGTACTCTTCTCAAAAAAGGAATCAAACTACGTAAAAGCATCGAGCAGGAAAATAAACCTCCGTTTATTTTACAAAAAAAGGAACTGCTCAAACTGCTTACCAACGCCGAAAGCACTGCATTTGGTAAAACATACCAATTCAGCAAAATTATTGATACTATTCAGAAAAATGCTAAAGACGATAGAAAATTTTACGAACTATTCAAAGAACAAGTTCCTACATTCAATTACAACAAAATCTACAACGAATGGTGGCACAAAGCCCGCAACGGTGAAAAAGATGTTTGTTGGCGAGGGCAAATCAAGTATTTTGCTTTAAGTTCGGGTACTTCCGAAGCCTCTAGCAAATACATTCCTATCACCAAAGAAATGATAAAAGCCATTCGTAAAACGAGTATCCGTCAGATTCTTTCACTTGCTCACTACCCTGAACTCCCACCTAAATTATACGAAGGAGGCATTCTGATGCTTGGTGGTAGCACTCATCTTAACTACAATGGCACTTATTTTTCAGGCGATTTGAGCGGTATTACTGCCTCTAAAATTCCCTTTTGGTTTCAGCACTTTTACAAACCGGGCAGAAAAATTGCTAAAAAAAGCAATTGGAACGAAAAATTAGATGAAATTGTGCTCAAAGCTCCCAAATGGGACATCACAATAGTAGCAGGTGTTCCTGCTTGGATACAAATTCTTTTTGAAAAAATCATTGCTCATTACAGTGTAAAAACTATTCACGATATCTGGCCAAACCTTACCATTTATGTACATGGAGGCGTAGCCTTTGAACCCTACAAAAATAGTTTCAACAAACTGCTCGCCAAGCCTCTGGTGTATATGGAAACCTATCTTGCCTCCGAAGGATTTATCGCTTACCAAGCTCGCCCACAAGGAGAGTTGCAATTAGTGCTAAACAATGGTATTTTTTTAGAGTTTGTGCCTTTCAATAACAAAAACTTTGACGATAATGGCGAAATGATCGAAAAACCTGAAACTTTACTCATCGATGAAATTGAAGAGGGAAAAGAATACGCTATCTTGCTTTCTACCTGTGCCGGAGCTTGGCGTTATCTTATCGGCGATACTGTGAAACTGGTAGATAAAGAACACTCCGAAATTGTCATTACAGGCAGAACCAAGCACTTTTTGAGCCTTTGTGGCGAGCATCTTTCCGTAGATAATATGAATAAAGCTATCGAAAGTGTTGCTGATGAAATGGGATTTATAGTGAAAGAATTTACCGTAGCAGGTGTAAAATACGACACCCTCTTTGCTCATCGTTGGTATATTGGCGTCGATGAACCTATCAACAGCGAAGAACTCAAAATACGCTTAGATAATAAGCTCTGCCAACTCAACGACGACTACAAAGTAGAACGCAGTGCCGCTCTGAAAGAAATATTCGTTCATACGCTACCCACACACATATTTTACGATTGGATGCGTTCTAAAGGTAAAGAAGGCGGGCAAACTAAATTTCCACGCGTAATGAAAGGTAAAATTTTAGAAGATTGGGAAAACTTTATCAAACAAAAAGGCTTTGCAAGTGTTTTAAGATAACAAAATGTAAAATCGAAATCTGAAAAGCAGAAAAATTTTAAATCCCAAGTTTTTCTTTATACAAACGCTATCTAAACCATTCGTATGCTTATATGGAACATAAAGTTTGTATCATTGGTGCAGGCTCAAGTGGTATTGTAGCCTGCAAAGTCTTGCAAGAAAATAATATCCCTTTTGATTGTTACGAAAAAGGTTCGGGCATTGGTGGCAACTGGCGATATATGAACGACAACGGAATGTCCTCTGCTTATCGCTCTTTGCATATCAATACTTCTAAAAAGGTAATGGCTTATTCCGACTTTCCTATGCCCGAGCACTATCCCGACTATCCGAGCCACTATCAAATTATGGAGTATTTTGAAAGCTATGTAGATCACTTTGGTTTTCGCGATAAAATTCGCTTCAAAACAGGCGTTCAACACGTTGAAAAGCTCAGCGATGGCTCTTATGAAGTATCCTTAGATAATGGCGAAAGAAAAAACTACACAGCAGTAATAGTAGCTAGTGGGCATCATTGGAAGCCTCGCTATCCTAATTTCCAAGGAGAATTCAATGGATTACTTCTTCATTCTCATGATTATAAGACACCCGATATTTTCTTGGGCAACAAAAATGTGGTGATAGTAGGTTTTGGCAATTCAGCCGTAGATATTGCTTGCGAGGCCGCTCGTACCAGTACAGGCAAAGTAATTATTTCTACGCGAAGCGGAGCCTATGTTTTACCCAAATACATTCTTGGCAAACCCTTCGATACCCTCAACAAATACAGTGTAGATTGGCTACCGATGTGGTTCAAAAGAGCTTTACTTTCACTTTGTTTGTGGATAGCTCGTGGAAAGCAAGAAAACTATGGCATTCCCAAACCCAAACGCCCCCTCCTTTCCGAACACCCAACTATTTCGCAAGATTTATTTTCACTTGCAGGGCATGGCAAAATCCATATCAAACCCAATATCCAACAATTAGCAGGCGACACCATTATTTTTGAAGATGGCTCACAAGAAAAAGCTGATGTACTCATTTATGCCACAGGTTATAAAATCTCTTTTCCTTTCTTTGATAAAAGTTTCCTTAACGCCGAAGAAACCAATGAAATCTCTTTGTACAAGCACGTCATTCACCCCGAACACAACAACCTATTTTTTATCGGTCTTATACAGCCTCTTGGTGCAATTATGCCCCTTGCCGAAGTACAATCCGAATGGGTAGCACGTATCTTGAAAGGCAAAAGCAAACTGCCCAGCAAAGAAACGATGCTTGCCGATATTGAAGGCTACAAAAAAAAGCTATACAAACGCTACAAAGCTTCACCTCGCCATACCATACAAGTTGATTTCTACCCCTACAAAAATATGATTAAGCGTTTGTAAACTTCAAATCAACAATAAAAGCAAAAAACAACAACATTGCTCAACACGAGTTGTCGCTTCTTTAAATGTTTGGTTTTCTTAAATATGTATAATGCTAAATAGTTGCTCTGAAAAAGTCAATTTTTTGGATAAAAAATTGAATACTCGTGTAAAAATGAGCCTAAAAAATTGGCAAAAAAGAATGGTTTATCATCTCTTTGAAATTGAAAGCCGCTGAAAGCAAGAGATTGATGCTATTGCCCACGATGCCTTTGTAAAAATTGTGTCCCAATCTATGCTCTTTTTTCGAGTGTCCTATCGCAGGCTCTATGCCTGCCCTTTCCTGTATTTACTTTATTTAATTTTGAGTTCTAAAAGGTTTTTGGAAAAAATACTTGAAAATATACAAATTTTTTGTAAGTTTGTAGGATATATTTCTGTAAAAAAATAAAAATATGCGAAAAGATATAGAATTTCCAAGTGTAGAAGGTGTACAAATTGCCATTGCTCGCAAAAAAAATGATTATCAAGAATACGAATGGTTTGCGTATCTTATCAATACCAACGAAATTGATTTGCAAAATGTAATTATCACGTGCAGAGGTTACGGCGAAATCAACGGAGAAAAACGCAAGACTTCCACCATTCGCTATTATTTTGAGGTAATTCCTGCTATCAGTCATTGCATTATAGAGCCTATTTCTCCGGAAGTATTTGCCCTTAATAGCGAATATTGGATTAGCTACTACATCGATAATCAAATTTTTGACAAGCAATTTATCTTCGCACCCGAGCATATCACCGAAGCGAATTATAGATATATCAAGCAAATTGATTTAGAAGGGATTTTGCAGTAGAAACTTCGTTATTTTCTTGCAATTACTACTCTCTCTTTGCCTGCAAAATCTTGCTGTATTTCTACGTTTTGTAAGCCGTGTTGTTCAAACAAGGTTTGTACTTCTGCTCCAAAACGCTCATTGATTTCCACATAGAGCCAGCCCCTTTCTGAAAGATGATTTTGGGCTATACTGGCGATTTTTTCATAGAAAAGCAGCGGCTTTTCATCTGGTACAAAAAGAGCTTGCGGCGGCTCATAAGCTAAAACATTCCTTTGCATCTGCTTTTTTTCGCTTTCGCAAATATACGGGGGGTTGCTCACTATCAAATCCCAAGATGTTGAGGTTTGCCAGGTTAGGAAATCAAGATGATGAAAGTAGATATTTACTTTATTTTTCAAAGAGTTTTGAAAAGCTAAAATTATTGCCTCCTGTGAAATATCCAAGGCAGTAAGTTTTGCATTGGGAAAAGCCTTTGCCAAAGTAATGGCAATACAGCCGCTTCCCGTTCCAATTTCTAAAATATGCCTAAAATTTTGGTTTTTATGCTTTTGAATGAGTTTTTGCACCCATTCTTCCGTTTCAGGACGCGGCACCAGCACCGCAGAATTGACTTTCAGCTTTGAGCCTAAAAAATCTATTTCTCCTACAACATACTGCCAAGGTTCTTGGGCAATAATTCTTTGTATATCGTTTTCTAAAATCTCTTGCTGTGCTTTGGTGAAAGTAAATGCCGTATTGAGTAAAATTTGAGTTTTGCTCAGCTGAGTAACTTTTTCTAAAAGCACAAATGCCAAGAAATCCGCTTCCGAAGGGGAAAAATAAGCACACAATCTTCCTTTAACTTCAAGCAAGATTTTTTTGACTGACATAATTTTGCCATTTTTCTAAAACTGCCTGAAAATCGGCAGGTAAAGGGCTTTCAAAAAACATTTCTTTGCGTGTACTTGGGTGCAAAAAACCTAAACTTTGTGCGTGTAAAGCCTGGCGAGGCATGAGTTTGAAGCAATTTTCTACAAACTGCTTGTATTTTTGTGTAAGTAAACCTTTCAAGATTTTATCGCCACCATAAGCACTATCGGCAAAAAGCGGATGCCCAATGGATTTGAGATGCACACGTATTTGGTGCGTTCTACCCGTTTCCAAATTACATTTTACTAAACTCACATAACCAAAAGATTGTACCACCTCGTAATGCGTAATGGCTCTTTTGGCAGTAGGCTCATCAGCTTCAAAAACGTCCATAATTTTTCTATCTCGTTTACTTCTGCCAATGTAGCTATCTATCGTGCCTTTGCTTTGCTTGGGTTCGCCCCAAACCAAAGCCAGATAAGTTCTTTGAATAGTATGTTCAAAAAATTGTTTAGCAAGATAGTTCAAAGATTTTTCATTTTTAGCTACTACCAAAAGCCCCGAAGTGTCTTTATCTATTCTGTGCACTAAGCCTGGGCGAATTTCGTTGCCTTCCGTTTGGGGCAAGTGCTGAAAATGATACAACAGAGCATTGACGAGCGTTCCGCTCCAGTTGCCCAGAGCAGGATGCACAACCATTCCTGCGGGTTTGTTGATAATGAGCAAGTCTTCATCTTCGTACTCAATTTGCAATGGGATATTTTCGGGCAAAATTTCTTCGTTGACAGGCGGTTTGGGCAAATAAACTACAATTGTATCTTGTGGTTTTACTTTGTAATTGGCTTTTGTAATCTTGCCATTCACTTGAACCAAACCTGCCTCTATGGCATTTTGCACCCTACTACGGGTAACACCTTCGAGCCTGCCTGCCAAAAATTTATCAATTCTTAGCAAATTTTGCCCTTTATCAGCCGTAATACGAAAATGCTCATAAAGTTCAGTGCTGTCTTCTTCTTCCAAAAAATTTTCTTTGGCAAAGTCTTGCTCTTGTTTTTTTTCTAACTTACTCATTTTGTTCAACTTATTTTGTCTGCTGTCATAATACATTCATAGATTGCTCTTTAATTTTTTCCAGTTCCTCTTTCATCAAAACCACCCAACGCTGAATAGTGGCGTCATTGGCTTTTGAGCCAATCGTATTGATTTCTCTGCCTATCTCTTGAGAAATGAAATTGATTTTTTTCCCATTAGAATTTTCATCTGAAAGTACTTCTCGCAAGTAATCAATGTGTTTTTGCAAACGAACTTTTTCTTCGGCGATGTCCAGCCTTTCAGCGTAGAAAATCATTTCTTGCTCCAATCGGTTGCGGTCAAAATTTTCATCTCCCAAGATTTCTTGCAAGCGTCCTTGCAACTTATTTTTGATGTAATCTAAACGATTTCGGTCTTGTTTTTCAATTTCCTGCAAATATTTTTCAATATTGTAGGCGTATTCCAAAAGTTTTTTCTGAATAATTGCCCCTTCGTGCAATCTGAACTTTTTACAATATTCTAAAGCCTGCAATAATGTTTTTTTGAGCCAATTCCACTCATCTTCCGAAAGATTTTGCAAGCTACTCTGCTGATTTTTTTCGGCAAGCTCTACGGCAAGTCCAAAAAGATTTTCAGCTTTTGGATTTACTTCGAGGGCGATTTCAGATAATTTTCGATAATAAGCTAAAATAGCATCTTTATCAAGCAAAGTTGTTTGTAATTGCAGTGGTCTTTGAAAGTTAATTGTGAGTTGTATTTTTCCTCGTTCTATGTGTTCTTGTAGCAACGATCTTATTTCCAATTCTTTTTCGTTGAGTTCTTTGGGTATACGCAGAGCAACATCTAAAAATTTGCTATTCAGCGTCTTGATTTCCACTTCTATTTGATAACCATTTTCTTCGTTGTGGGCTTTTCCATAGCCTGTCATGGATTGGAGCATAACCGATAAAGATTTTTATGAAAAACTTTTCAAGCTAAAACCTAAAATAAATAAACGGATTGTAGCTTTTTCCTACAAGCATTGCCATAGAAAGAATAAGTAGAATAAATTGGAAAGCATGAACAATGACCCAAATATAAAGTTGTGACTGATATTTCATCTTCAGCACAAACCACCTTGCTATACGCCTGTATACAGGCGTACATAAAAGCAGTGCCAAAGCAAACCAAAAGGCATTTTCTTGTAGCTTAAATGTAAGTGCATAGTTCCAAAAAGGGTTCGGCATAAAGCCAAATAAAATTTTGAGAAAATGCATAAGTTTAGAAAAATCTGTAAAATAAAACAAAGCCCAGCCCAAAATAACCACAAAAATCAAGTACAAATGAGCAAATATTGCAGGAATTTTTTCTAAAATTTTTCCTAAAAAAAGCCTTTCCAAGGCAATAAGAAAGCCAAAATACAAGCCCCAAAGCACAAAATTCCAGCTAGCTCCGTGCCAAAGTCCTGTAAGCCCCCAAACGATAAAGAGATTGCGGTAAAAAAATCTTTTATTACCTCCAAGTGGAATATAGACATAGTCTCGGAAAAAGCTTCCCAAAGAAATATGCCATCTTCGCCAAAACTCTGTTGCAGATTTGGAAATATATGGATAATTGAAATTTTCGTAATAATGAAAACCATACATTCGCCCCAAGCCGATTGCCATATCTGAATAACCCGAGAAATCAAAATAAATTTGCAAAGAGTACAAAATAATGCCAAACCAAGCCTCTCCTACCGAAATTTCTGAAAGATTGCCGTCTAAATAGTTTTTGGCTATTTCTGCGGCTATGTTGGCCATGGCTACCTTTTTGAAAAGTCCGATACAAAACCTGTGTATGCCTGCCCCCATATCTACCCAATTAAATTTGCGATTTTCTATTTCGTGGGCAATATGAGCATACCGTACAATGGGACCTGCCACTAACTGATGATACATACTCACAAACATCAAAAATTTCAGAAAAGACTTTTGAGCCTTCACTTCGCCTCTATACACGTCTATGGTGTAAGAGATAGTCTGAAAGGTGTAAAAGGAAATACCGATAGGCAAATCTATTTTAGGAACGGGCAAGTGCAAGCCCCAAAGAACGTTGATATTTTCTACTAAAAAACCACTATATTTGAAAGCTACGAGCAATCCTAAATTAATAACTAATGAAGCTATCACCCCCCAACGAGCCTTTTTCTGCGAACCTGCAAGGTACTTTTCTATCCATAAGCCGTTCAGGTAATCTACCAAAGCTGAAAAAAATAGCAAAATTACCCATACAGGCTCGCCCCAAGCATAAAAAATAAACGACGAAAGTGTCAGGATAATATCCTGATAAGTTTTATTCTTCCAAATAGCATACAAAAGCAAACTTATCGGCAGAAAATAAATCAAAAAGGTTAGGCTTGCAAAAACCATCTGTGATAGCATTTAGAAAGCAAAAGCAAAATTTCGCAGATAGATTTGCAAAAGTAGGTTTATTTTGGCGTTTTACAAAAAACATTCAATTTTATTTGTTTCTTTGAAACAAATAAGCTACATTTGCGGTCTGAATTTTGAACCCTTAAAAAATCATTTAAGTATGTACGCTATTGTAGAAATCGCTGGTCAGCAATTTAAAGTTCAGGAGAATCGCTATATCTATACACATCGTTTGGAAGGCGAACCTGACGCTGCCGTGACCTTTGACAAAGTGTTGCTTGTAGAAAACGAAGGCAACGTAACCGTAGGAGTTCCCACGATAGCAGGAGCAACCGTGCAAGGAAAAATCCTTGAACACTTAAAAGGCGATAAAGTG
Organism: uncultured Cytophagales bacterium; assembly: GCA_938002655.1. GTDB lineage: Bacteria > Bacteroidota > Bacteroidia > Cytophagales > Thermonemataceae > Raineya. The sequence goes on along the minus strand of CALLAC010000001.1, from coordinate 261,019 downwards.
ATAGTTTTCAAGAAAAAACGCAGAAAAGGCTATCGCAGAAAAAAAGGACACAGACAACACCTCACTAAAATAATGATTGAAAAAATCGCTTTGTAAAAACTTAACATTCGCATAAAAAAAATTTAGTTTTTTTTTGAAAAATCCAAAACATTTACTAATATGGCACACAAGAAAGGAGTTGGTAGTTCTAAAAACGGAAGAGAATCCGAAAGTAAACGCTTAGGAGTGAAAATTTTTGGTGGTGAAAAGTGCATAGCAGGAAATATCATCGTAAGACAGCGAGGAACCAAACATCACCCTGGCAGAAACGTAGGTATCGGTAAAGACCATACCCTCTATGCACTCATTGATGGCGTAGTGCTTTTTAGAAAAGGTAAAAACAATCGCTCTTTCGTACACGTAGTTCCAGTAGGCGAAGCCTAAAATATTCAAAGAAAAGTTTTCATAGTTATAGTGGTTTAAAAGACTTCACCTCTGGTGGAGTTTTTTCCTTTTGTATTTTATGGCAATAATCGTACCAAATTCTTATTATGAAGCTCAAATTCTTGCTTTTTCTTGTAGCCATAGTTACTTTGGCTCTGATTGTGTTTGTAGTTGTTTCTGACCAAAACGATACAAAAGCCTATATTGAAAAAATTGAAACTGAACGCCAACAACGCAATCAGATGTTCAAATTTTCGGCTGAATCTCCTATTGCCAAACGCGATAGTTTTCAAGGATTGCAATATTTTCCGCCTAACCCCGATTGGCGTATCAAAGCACGTGTAGCATATATCAAAAACAGCAAACCCATTGCTATTGCAATGACCAAAAGTGAGCCTCAACCCTACTTGCCTTATGCCTATGCTTATTTTAGCTATCAGGGTAAAGAATATAAGCTAATGCTTTTACATAAAACAGGTGATAAATTTCTATTCTTACCCTTTTACGACGCCTCCAATGGTAAAGAGACCTACAAAGGTGGAAGATACATCAACAACGTAGCTTTCCCGAAAGGTGAACAAATTATTTTAGATTTCAATTATGCCACTAATCCCTATTGTGTGTATAACGACGATTACACCTGCCCCATTCCACCTAAAGAAAATAAACTCGATTTTCCTATTTTGGCAGGCGAGAAAATGTATCAAAAGCCTTCTGATAAATCTCCATAAGTCTTCGATATGAAATTTCAGGAGTATAATTTTGCAGATAAGTATTGCGAGCATTTTCGTACCAAAGCGGACTTGCATTTTTTTCAAAAAAAGCTATCTTGTTGGCTAAATCTTCACTGCTACCTGTTCGGAAGTGTATGCCATTTTGCTGATGAGTTACCAGCTCATTCAAATTGTCAATATCCGAAATAATTACAGGCGTAGCCGTAGAAAAGGCTTCTAGTAGCGTAAGAGGCAGATTTTCATAGCAAATGGAAGGTAAAATCAGAGCTTTTGCCTTTTTCATTTTAGCAAGAACAAATTCTTGATTTTGCTCTCCATGAAAAATAATATTGGAATTGCTTTGAGCATACTCTCTAACAAGTTTTTCCATTTCACCCCCTCCAACGATTTCTAATCTAAAATTATGATGGCCAGCGGCTTCCAAAAGGATTTGAATACCTTTTTCTGCTGAAAGTCTGCCTACATATAAAAAATAGTTTTCTCTACTTTCCATACTTGCTTCTCCTCTATCTTCTACAAAATTAGGCTTGACACTGATTTGATTTTCTTGCAAATGCAGTGCAGAAGCTAAAAACTTACGTTTGGCAAATTCAGTAATCGTAATGTATTGAGAGACAAGGTTTTTCCAAGTACCCAAAATTTTATGAATAGTGCTTAAAAATGTAACTTGGGCGGTTATGAGGTGGTTTTCATAGCAGGCATACCGAATGCCCGCCATTGGAAAAGTTTGTTTGATGCAAAGCTCACAAGGCTTTCCTTTACGCAATAGCAAAGCATTGGCACAAAGCAGACGAAAGTTATGCAAAGTCTGTACAACAGGGATTTTCTTGCTTTTAGCAACGTAATAAATTGCAGGAGAGGCTTCTTTCCAAAAATTATGGACATGTAAAATTTGAGGTTGGAATTCATCTATTTTTTGGGCAAGTAGCATAGCCGAATGGCAGTTGTAGATACTTGAAAAGCTCATTCTAATTTTTTCAGCAAACTTTTGTAGCTTCCGATTTTGAAAAGTGAGGCTTTCTACTTCGTGTCCTTTTTGCAAAAGTAAGTTTCTTTCGGTTTCAAATACGCCATCTTCCCCACCTCTTTGGGTGTAATAATTGTGTACAAGTAAAATTTTCATAAAGTACAAAAGCAAGCTCAAATATAACAAAAATGGCTAACGTGATTTCCGTTAGCCATTGATGATGCGGAGAAAATTGTATTATTTTTTCTTGGTGGCGGCTTTTGCCTCTTTGGCGGCTTCTTGTTCTGCCTGACGCAAAGCACGTGTAACTTCTACTGATACAATAGGATTGCTGGGGCTATTTAAGATCTTGTAAGGCTTTTCGCCCAAATCTTGCACTTTGAAGGATTTACCCACTTCCAAAGGAGTAATATCTATCTCTACAAACTCGGGCATATCTTTGGGAAGTGCCTTGATAGTGAGTTTGCGTAATTTTTGTACCAATCTACCCCCCTTTTGTACTCCAACAGAATTTCCTACAAGTTTTACAGGAATTTGCATGGTAATGGGGCGGTCATCTCGTAATAAAAGAAAATCAGCGTGTAAAAGAATTTCGCTCGTAGGGTGAAATTGAGCTTCTTGCAAAATAGCATCATACTCATCACCTTCGATATTGAGCTTTACGAAGGCGGCATCTGGCTTATAGATAAGCTCTCTGAACAAACTCATAGGTGCGTAAAAATGAATTTGTTCTTTACCTCCATACAAGACACAAGGGGCATTTCCTTCGGCTCTGAGGGCTTTTGATGCGGTTTTTCCGAGATTTGCTCTTTTATACCCTATAATCTCGACTACTTTCATAAAATTTTTGGTTTAAGTGAAAATTGGCTTGCAAAGTAGGCAAAAAAGAATGAGAAAAGCAAGTAAATTCGTAATTATTTAGGTTCAAAAGTTTAAGGTAAACGGTTTTACTTCATCTCGATATCCAATATTCTAAATCCTGTATCCTGCTTTTTATTTTCTGTTTCCATGTTGCAAATTATACCTAAATCTACATTTTTGCATTAGGTTTGCCAAAAATGTAAATCCATACTTCTCTGAAAGTTTTTGCTTTGCGAACATCTTTGGCGATAGCCAGCAATTCGTGGGTAATAATGCTGAAAATATTATTTTTTTTCGGTGGATTTTTGGTTAAGCCATAAATAGGTTTTTCTTTTTCTTCTTCAAAAGTACCAAATAGCCTGTCCCAGATAATAAAAATTGCCCCGTAGTTTTTATCAATATATTGAGCATTAGAGGCGTGATGTACTCTATGATGAGCAGGTGTATTGAAAATAAATTCAAACCAACCAGGCATCTTGTCAATAATTTCAGTATGGATATACATTTGGTAATAGAAGCTGATTTCATCAACCAGCACAATCATAATGGGGTCAAAGCCGAGCAAGGCAAGTGGCGACCAAAACACAAAACGATAAAAAAAGTGCAAGAAATTTCCTCGAATGGCTGTGGAAGTATTCAAAATTTCAGAAGAATGATGAGCTACGTGCATAGCCCAAAAAAAACGACTTTCGTGAGAAATTCTGTGATACCAATAAAAAATCAAATCATTCAGGAAAAATAAAAGCAAAATGCTCCACCAAGTATTGGGAATATCTGTTATTTTCCAAAACGATTGCACCCAATAGAAAAACACAAGGGTTGCTCCCTTGATAAATACTTTCACAAAAGAGGTCAGCCCGCCCAAAGCTAAATTTACTGCTGTATCTTTGGTTTCAAAGAGTTTGAGCTTTTTTCGCAAACTGATAGCAAGTTCAATCAATAGTAAAGAAACAAAAGCTATCGTAGCAATAGCCTGAGCCGTAGATTGTGGGGTAGCAAAGATTTCATGAAGTAAATCTTGAAGGTTCATAGCAATTTTTTGGCAAAAGTAGAAATTTTATCTAAAAAGAACAACTATACTACACTTTCAAGTTTTTTAGCCAAGATTATCGTTAAGAATTGCTTACCAAATTCAAAGAGCTCTTGTACTTCATTTACATTCATTGGGCTCTCTTTATCTGTGTAAATGAGGAGGTTGTTGTGCTTACACTCGATTAAATACTTATCATTTTTTTCCAGAAATTCGATAAGTTCAGGACTGAAAATCTCACGAATTTTGTTTTCATCGTTACCTTTGAGTAAGTATCTGGAAGAGAAATTTGGATAATCGCTGAAATCAATGTCATCGATACCGATATATTGCTTGAGTTTATCTAGTTGGTCTTCTTTTTTTAGCTCAAACTCTGGTAGTTCCATAGAAATTTGGCTGATAAAAAGCATTGTAGTAGCATAACGTTTGGAAGTTGGTTGAGCTCCTTGGGAAAGATGTATTTCAGCCGTGATAAATTTAGGACTTTCAGGATTTTCTTGCCAAATAATTCTATTGCAACGATATAGCAAACGCTTGCCAAATAAAAATCCATCGTAGCGATAAAGGTCAAAAACATTATCAGGTTTAAATGTAGCTCCAATGCTTTGGGCAAATTCTTGTAGAGCCTTTTGTCTTTCGTTCAAGGTTTTTTCTAAAACTACATGGTTGGGGAAAATCTTATGAGTTGCAAGGGGGTGCGGAGCAAAAGCAACGTGAGAGAATAGACCTTCTATTTCTACTACCCCCCCTTGCGAGCCATATTTTCGTTCAAACTGACGAATTTTATCCATTGACGAGTGGTCTATGAAAGTAGCCTTTTGCAAATCTAATTCTATGATTTTTCCTTTGGGTAAATTGTAAAGCAGTTTTTTTAGCTGTAATACATTGGTAAAAACAATTTCCGATAGCACTTCTATACGAATTTTATCATCTTGCTGGTGTATATTGTAACGCAACTTGAACAAGTTTTTCCAAGACACCCCCAATAATAATTCTAAAAAAATCTTAAAAACTAAACCCACAAAGACACCTGCCAAAAGATTAGAGAATATCGTTGCAAGCATTGTAACAACAAATATAAGTAGCTGTTCCCAGCCTGTTTCATAAATATGCTTAAACTCCTTGAAAGAAGTAAGCCTATAGCCCGTATAAACTAAAATAGCGGCAAGAGCGGCAATAGGAATATGGTGTAGGAGGTCTGCCAAAAAAACTACAAATATAAGCATAAATAATCCGTGAAAAAAATTCGCCCAACGTGTTTTAGCACCTGCATTTATATTTGCCGAGCTACGCACTACTTCTGAAATCATCGGTAAAGCTCCAATAAAGCCACAAAGCATGTTTCCTAAACCTACTGCCCAAAGGTCTCTGTCTGCATTACTTTCTCGTTTGTAGGGGTCTAAAAAATCTATGGCTTTCACTGTAAGTAAAGATTCTATACTCACAATCAGAGCAAACATAATAATGTATTTGATACTTGCCCAACTTGTAATAGCACTGAAATCGGGAAAGTGAATAGCCGATAGCAAATTATCAGGTAATTCTACCAAATCGTTGTGGGGGTCAATGAAATATTTTTTTCCTAAAAAAACATATTCGTGAGCTACATCTAGCTCAAAATAAAAACTCAGCGGAAAAGCAACGAGTACAAGTAAAATCAAAGATGCAGGCACTCTTCGAATAGCCGAATTTTTTAAGTTAGGCAAAATGAACAGAATAATCAAAGATAAAATTCCGATGATAGTAGTTTGAGGATTGAGATTTTCAATACTTTCAGGAATTTCTTTAAGTAGCTCAATCGGAGTTTTAGAGTGTGGAGCTATACCCAAAACATAATGAATTTGTTTGGAAAGAATCATTACTCCAATAGCCGCCATCATTCCGTGTACTACGGAGGCAGGGAAAAATTCGGCAAAGCGTCCTAAACGTAAAAAACCAAAAATAGTTTGTACTCCACCGGCCACAACAATCACTGCAAGGGTTTTTTCGTATCCGAGTTCCATCACAGAGGCCAAAGCAATAGAAATAAGCCCTGCGGCAGGTCCTTTGATAGTAATATGACTACCACTAATCAGCGAAACCAGCATGCCCCCTACAATCGCCGTAAGCACTCCAGCTACCGCAGGAAAGCTACTGGCTTGTGCAATACCTAAACTCAAAGGTAAGGCAATTAAAAACACTAAAAAGCCAGCATTCAAATCATTTGTAAAATTTTCTACAAGTCCCTTGAAGCCATCAGCAGGGACTTTCTGAATACGTTTCATTGCTTTAAAATTTTCCATTGTAATCTAATTGTTTTTAAGTTTTTCAAAAAAAGTTTTGTTCAATTTTTTAGCTTGTTATCAGAGGGGTTTCGTGATAATTTTTGCAGTGTATGCCTAAAAAAAGTTTGCATATAAACGAACCAATGCTATGCCTTCTATCACAAAAAATGATGAAATCAAAAAAGCTAATAGATATTGATTCTGATGCACGTGTCCTAAAATGAGGTCTTCACCGATAAAAATTGGCAAAATAGGAAAACCCATAAGCCCCAAAGCCATCATAAAAAAGAATTGCCCCAATTGTGTGGATATTCCTGTGAATGTCCATAATGAGTTTGTCAAAGTTTGGCGAAATTGTTTATCCTATTGCAAGACAAACATTTAGAGAGATGCTCCAAAAAGAATCCTTTTGTGTTTAGGAAAACAAACTATTCAAAGATGAGCATCTGGGGCAAAGATAAGATAAAAAAATATATTTCACTCCATCTTTCTTTTGGAAAAACAGGGATAGCTTTCAGTGAAGAGAAACGTATAGGTATCGTCTCTGTCATCTTTTATCGCTTTCAGTGGCGAGAATTGCCCATAAAACATTAAAAAATCGTTACACCAAACCTATGAGGTTTTTTAAACCTCATAGGTTTGGTGCAAATTTGATAAACCAAAAAACATACGACAAATTGTTACCAAACTTTTCGTGATAAGCTATTTTTATTATTTTTGGCGAAAATTTTTTCGCAATGTATTCGCTTTTGCTTCGCCAAGCTACTATTTTGGACAAAAATAGCTCTTTTCATTTGCAAAAAAAAGATATTTTTATTAAAGACGGCAAGATCTTACAAATTTCTGATAACCTCTCTGTTTCTGAAAATACTCGCATTGTAGAAAGCAATAACCTAACTGTAAGCATCGGTTTTTTGGATTTGCGTTGTTGGGCACCAGACCTTGGTTCAGAACACAAAGAAACACTCTCTACGGCTCGTAAAGCCGCAGAAAGAGGTGGCTTTACACACATTTGCCTGCTACCGAACATGTCACCTGCTCTCGATAGCAAAGATAGCTTGCAATATATCCTGCAAAAAAATGAAACAAACCTGGTACAAACTTTACCTATTGCCGCTGTTACATTGAAAACACAAGGCAAAGACCTTGCCGAAATGATAGATTTGCACTATGCAGGAGCCATTGCCTTCTCCGATGGCTTACAAGGTATCTATCATACTGATATTTTGCTAAAAACCCTCTTATATTTACAACCCCTCAATGCCTTGCTTATACAACGCCCCGAAGATACAGTTCTGACACGTTTCGGACAAATGAACGAAGGTATTACAGCTACTTATTTAGGGCTAAAAGGTATGCCCGCTCTTGCAGAAATATTGATTATTCAGCGAGATTTAGAAATATTACGTTACACAGGAGGCAAAATTCACTTTTCTTGTATTTCTTGCGAAAAATCCGTAGAACTCATCCGAAAAGCCAAACAAGAAGGTCTGCAAGTAACTTGTGATGTTTCTGCCCTAAATCTTTATTTCACAGAGGAAAATTTGCAAGATTTTGACACAAACCTCAAACTCAATCCACCTTTACGTACCCCAAAAGATAGAGATGCCCTATGGCAAGGTATTGCAGACGATACCATCGATGCCATTGTTTCCGACCACCAGCCCCAAGATACCGAAAGCAAAATGCTGGAATTTGATTTAGCTCAGTTTGGAGCTATCAATCTACAAACTGCTTTTTTAGCTTCCCATACAGCAAATAAACAAATTGCACTAGAAAAAATTGTGGAAAAGTTTGCCCAAAAGCCTCGCGAAATCCTAGGTTTGCCTATCCCAATTATTCAAGAAAATAGCTATGCCGATTTGTGCATATTCGATAGCCAACAAGAACAAACTTTTACTGCCGAACAAATTGTTTCTCTTTCGCAAAATTCGCCTTTTATCGGTGAAAAACTACAAGGTAAAATTTTAGCCATTTGCCGAAATCAGTTTTGTGAAGTATTTTGATTTTTTTGACAAAAAATTCTTGAAAAAAACTAAAAAAAATTTCTAATTTCGCTTGCCAAATTGAATCCCCTCAACCAAAGCAAAATGAAAAGTTACATAGACCTCATAGAACAAACCTTCGAATTCCCTACACCCGAATTTAAGGTAAAAAACAACGAACTGCTGTTCAATGGTGTACCACTCATGGATATCATTCGAGAATACGGAACACCAATGAAAATTACTTATCTACCTAAAATTACAGAACACATCCAGTATTCCAAAGAGCTTTTTAACAATGCCATCAAAAAATATAAGTACGAAGGCGAATATGTCTATTGTTATTGTACCAAATCTTCGCATTTTAGTTTTGTATTGGAAGAGGCTCTCAAAAATGATATTCACATCGAAACGTCTTCAGCTTTTGATTTACCCATTGTGAAAGCTCTTTACAAAAAGAAAAAATTTACCAAAAAGCAATACGTTATCTGCAATGGCTACAAAAGACCCCTCTACTTGCAGTATATCAATGAAATGCTTTCCGATGGCTTTCGGATAATTCCTGTACTGGACAATCTGGAAGAAATTGATGCCTATCAGCACAATAAAGCCGAAGTCGTAGAAGTAGGTATTCGCATTGCCGCTGACGAGGAGCCTAATTTTGAATTTTACACTTCTCGCCTTGGCGTACGTTATAGCGATATTGTACCACTCTACAAAGAAAAAATACGCGATAATCCTAAGTTTAAGCTAAAAATGCTTCACTTCTTTATCAATACAGGCATCAAAGATACAGCTTATTATTGGAGTGAACTGAGCCGCTTTATGTATAAGTATTGCGAGCTTAAAAAGATGTGCCCCGATTTGGATACCGTAGATATTGGCGGAGGTTTTCCTATTCAGCTCTCTTTGAACTTTCAGTACGATTACAAGTATATGGTAGAGCAAATCATTGAAAACATTCAGTGGATTTGCCAAAAAAATAATGTTCCTGTGCCACATATCTTTACTGAATTTGGCTCTTTCACAGTAGGCGAGAGTGGTGCAGTAATTTATTCGGTAATTGGGCAAAAACTTCAAAACGATAAAGAACTTTGGTACATGATTGATGGCTCCTTCATTACCCAACTACCCGATGCTTGGGGTATCAATCAAAAATTTATTTTACTTCCTATCAACAATTGGGATAAACCTTACCAGAAAGTTCATTTAGGCGGTTTAACTTGCGATAGTTTGGATTATTACAGCACCGAAGCCAATCTTTCAGAAGTATTCTTACCTATTGTTGAAAACGGTGATACACAGTATATTGGTTTTTTCCATACAGGAGCCTACCAAGAATCGGTAGGTGGCTACGGCGGCATTCAGCATTGTCTGGTGCCAGCTCCTAAACATGTTATTATCAATCGAGATAGAAAAGGAAACATCAGTTCACAGCTATTTGCTCCCGAACAAGATTGCGACTCTATGCTAAAAATTTTAGGATATAAATAAAAATTTGACAAACCTATAAAATTCAAAAAACCTATGAGGTCTTTAAAACCCATAGGTTTATTATTACTTTAAGCCATCCAATCATTTTTTTATCTCTTTTTTCTACATCTGCTTGCCAACTACTAACCCATTCGGCTAAAATCCAGCAGGCTATCCCTAACCCAAAAATAACCGCAGACACATCGAGCAAGTAGCCAATAAATACACAAACAAAAATATAAAAATACGCATTGTGAGTTTAAGATAAATTTTGAAATAGTTTCAGAAATATGAAACTCTTTTCTAAGCCAATAGCATAAGCAGTAGTATGGCTTTTGATATTAAAAGCAAAGCTACAACAACTCGGCTCCCTTGTTTCAGGTTTTTATCAGCCATCTGAAAAATTTTCATTATTTTCAAAAATTTGATTTTTTTTTGTTTATTTTGCGAGAAAAATTTGCTTTTTTCGTTTGCATTTATTTACTTTTTGAACCAAAAACAACACAATGAAGTCTAAAAGCTATAAAATTTTTGCTTGGGTGGCAACAGCTTTATTTGTATTGCTTTCAGGGAAACTATTTTACGATTTTTACACGCTTGATACACGCATAGTAGAAGAATTAGGAATTATAGAAATTACCAAAAAAAGAATTTTGGCGAATACTATTCTTTTGCCTTTTATCACTTTCGGCATAGCTTTTTCGATGGCTATTTTAGCTATTCTGCTCACCAATATTGCAGGTTCTACTCGTTATGTAGAAGGTATGGTGTTAGGAGAAATAAAAAATGAACAAAATCCTGAAAAAAAAGAAAAAGCAGATGCTCAACATACAAACAAAACAATGAGTCTTTCAGCTTTGGGTGAGGTAAATAAAGTTTTAAACGAATATAGTGGTGAAGAACGTTTGGAGCGTATTTTAAGTCTTATTTGTAAAAATCTGGAGGCCGCCCAAGGTGCTGTATTTTTGATTCGCAAAGAAGGCAGAAAGAAATTTTTTAGCTTTCAAGCAGGATATGCATATTATTTAGCAGAAAGTCAGAAATTGGAATACGAAGAAGGTGAAGGCTTGGTAGGGCAAGTAGGCAAAGATGGTGTACCTATTTTACTCAAAAATGTCCCCGAAGGCTATATGAAAGTGATTTCAGGTCTAGGTGAAGCCTCTCCTCGCAGTTTGATGATAGTTCCTATTTTCGCAAAAGATGGCAAAGATGTAATCGGTATCTTTGAGCTTGCTTCTTTTTCAACTTTTACCGAATTACAGAAAAGTTATGTGCAACAAGTAGCTTCCTTGCTCACAGAGCAAATGGAAGAAAATTTGATTATTACGGCTTAAAATAGTTTTTCTCAAAAATCTGGTGCGTATGCTCAACCTATTCAAAAAACTCAAAATTGGTGCAAAAATTTCGCTTATCTTGCTACTGGTAGTGCTTTTAGCGGTAGCTTCGGTAAGTTTTTTTGCCTACAACCAAAGTAAAAACTCCATCGAAGAGCGTTACTTGCAATCTTTGAATGGGGTTGCAGATTTGAAAGTGGAAAAAATCCAAACTTTTATCAACGAAATCAATGCCGCCGTAAAAGTAGGTAGCGATTTGAAACCAATTATAGATTTTCTCAAAAAAATTGACTCGCCCTCTCAAATCACTGAGGAAAAAAAGACTGATGATAATGAACTCGGTAACCTGTTTGCACAAGACCTGCAACAATTAGATACCACACAGACAGGACAAGATGCTCAAAATAATCCTACGCCTTCTACTGATTTTGCCATCAATGTAGAGTTGGAAAACGCTGTAATCGCTATTCAGTTTGCTTACAAACTCAATAACGTTTACTTGCTAGATAAAGATGGCAAAGTAAGATATATTGGCCGTTCTACTCCCGAACAGGCTTTGAATGAAAAATTTAGAACTCCACCCATAGATCCCGATATCGTAGTAAAAGGTAGAGATACTACTTATTTTAGCAAAGTTTCTTTACAACAACTCGGCAAAGAAAAAAGAACCGTATTTTGGGTATCTGCTCCTATCCGCGACAAAGACATCACAGGAAACCCGCTTGTTGGTCTGCTTATCTACGAAGTAGATATGGATAAGGTACAAAAGCTCGTTTCCGATAAGGTAGGCTTGGGCGAAACAGGGCAAGTATGGCTCTTACAAGAGCAAGAAGGTCGTTTTGTGTATCTAAATAGTTTCAAAGCAAAAAATAAAGAAATTAAATCATTAGATAAAGCCGGTGACAAAGAAGATGCAAACACACCTTTCATCATTCGCAGAGCTCTGGATAAAAATGCCAAACATACCGAAGCTATTGATGAAGCCGACTTTTTAGCCGTTTCTCGCTACATTCCAGCAGTAGAATGGGGAATGGTGGTGAAAAATGATAAAGATGAAATTTATGCCCCTGCCGTAGCTCTACTCCGAAGATTTCTCATCGCTGGAGCCATAGTAATTATAATTACCGTAGTTATTGGAATACTTTTTTCTCAACTACTTACCCGCCCGCTAGCTGTTTTGCGTAGAACTATCACTTTGCTCGGAAGAGGTGAACTGCCCCCTATAGTTACAACCAATAGCCAAGATGAAATCGGAGAAATGACTGAACAAATCAATGCATTAGTGCAAAACCTCGAAAAAACCGCTAATTTCGCTCAAAATATTGGTTCACAAAAATTTGATGTAGATTTCAAACCTTTGAGTGAAAAAGACGTACTCGGAAACGCCCTGATAAATGCCCGTAATAGTTTGATACGCTCTGCCGAAGAAGCCAACATCAATGCTTGGGTGAACGAACGCCTCAATGTAATCAACGATATTTTGCGTACTACCGATAAACTGGAAGTAATGGCTGAAAAAATCTTGGCTTATGTAGTACGTGAGGTAGGTGCTATTCAAGGTGCTTTCTATGAAATGAAACGCAACGAAGCTACCGGCGTAGAAGAACTTGTAATGATTGCCAGCCATGCTTACAATAAGAAAAAATATTTGAGTGCTTCTTTCAAAGTATTTAGAAATCGCTACGCAGAAGGATTGGTAGGGCAAGCCGCTATCGAAAAAGAAGCTATCCGACGAACCGAAATCCCTGACGATTATGTAACTATTACGTCTGGACTTTTAGGCGAAAAAAAACCTAAATTCTTACACATATCTCCCTTTATCACTGCCGATACGCGTGAAGTATATGGTGTTCTAGAAATTGCCGCTCTTGAAGAAATTCCCAAAGGCTCTCGTGAAGATGAATTGCTTACACGTATCAGCGATAGTATCGCCCGTACCATTTTCAATATTAGTGTAAAAGAACGTACCGATTTGCTTTTGAAAGAACAAACTAAACTAACCGAAGAGCTACAAGCCAACCAAAGAGAATTAGAGAAAAATGCCAAAGAACTTGCTAAGAAAAACGAAGAAGTAGAAAAAGCCAACCAAGAACTCCAAGAGCAAATTGAAAAAGTAAAACAAGAACAACGCAAAACACAAGCTCTCCTTGAAAATTCATCGGAGGTTATCATTATTTACGACCCCGACAAAACCATTCGCTATGCTTCCCCTTCTGTAAGAAGAATCTTAGGATTTGAAGCCGATGAACTGCTCGGCAGAAACGATTGGGATAATATTGAACAAGGAAAAGAAGCTTTTGAAAGACTGTTCCAAGAATTATTGGAATACCCTGATGAAAGACACGCCGCTATTGAATACCTATATCGTACTGAAAGCGGGCATACCATTTGGATGGAAGCCACAGGTAGTAACCTAATTCATGAACCTGCTATTCAGGGTATTGTTATCAATGCCCGCGATATTACAGCACGAAAAGAAGCCGAACGTGAGCAACGTCTTCGCGGACAAATGCAAGCTCTCTCCGAAAACTCTGCCGACCTTATCCTGCGTATGGATAAAGAAGGAACCGTTTATTACGTAAATCCCATCATTGAAAGCCTTACTGGACACCCCAAAGAAGAATTCTTGCAGAAAAAAATTACTTCCGATTATATCCCTCAAAAAGTATTAAATGCCTGGTTCAAACTTATAGAAACTTCGATAAGAAATATTACTCGTGGCGAAACCAAAGCCAGCGGTGTAGTTGATTTTGAAACCATAGAGGGACGTAAAATTATGAGTGTAAATGCCATTCCCGAAAGAAATGATATGGGTGAAATTGAAACCTTCCTCCTTGTTTCTCACGATATTACCAAAAGCGAAGAAGACAAAGAAATCATTGCCGCCGCTAATAAGAAAATTACAGACTCTATCAATTATGCCAAACGTATCCAAAGTGCAATCTTGCCTGATAGCACTTGGCTACAAAGTGTATTCCCCGACTCTTTCATAATGTTCAAACCCAAAGACATTGTAAGTGGAGATTTCCCTTGGATGCTTAAAATCGATAATGGCATATTTGTAGCAGTGGTAGACTGCACAGGACACGGCGTCCCCGGTGCCTTGATTTCACTCATTGGTTATTTCCTCTTGAACAATATCTTCAGCACAGAAGAAAACAAAAAGCTCAAGCCAAGTGAAATTTTGGATATTCTCGATGAATCCGTAGTACGTACCCTCAGACAAACCGAAGATGATGCTATCAGTAAAGATGGTATGGACGTCTCGCTTTGCAAAATCAATTTCGATACGAAAATCTTAGAATATGCAGGTGCTCACAGACCCCTTTATTATGTAGATACCCACAAACCCGAAATTGAAGACCCATTAGAAGAAATCAAAGGCGACAAAATGCCCGTAGGTGGTGGGCAATACAAAAACAGAGGAGCTTTCACCAATCATGAAAGACCTTACCAAGAGGGTGATATGATTGTCATTTTCTCGGATGGCTTGCCCGACCAGTTCGGCGGACCCGATAACCGCAAGTTTTCACCTAAACGCATCCGAGATATCATCAAAGCAAATCTGAATCAGCCTATGATGGTTCTCAATGATGCCCTCGAAAAAGAACTCAAAATATGGATGCGTTCAGACGATGAAAAAAATGCAATCAAACAAACTGATGATATTTTAGTAATTGGTATACGCTTTTAGACAAAGGTAATAAAATGTTTCATATAAAAAACTCAATCCCAAACTCAAAACATTAAACAAATACCCAAATCTTTCATTTTTCAAACAATTTTCAGGAAAGTTTTTTGTTTTCAGAAAAATATTTAACTTACAGCAAAATTTTCAAAACAAGCGTAATATAAACCAAAAACTAAAAATAGTTAATTTGTATGAAATATGTTTATGAACTGCACAAAACAATGATTGCCAATAATCTGATTTTGGTATACGAAGGCGAATTTACCCAAGATATTACCAAATCTATTTTGGCAATGGCAGAACGAAATATGGATGCTATTGGCGAACTTGGAGGAGTAAAAAGAAAAGTTTTCAGTGTGATGGTAGAATGTTTGCAAAATATTGTAAAACACTCCGAAGAACTTAATGAAAAAGACGAAGACGGCTTAAAAAACAATGCTATTTTTATGCTCGGAAAGCAAATCAACGAATATATTGTTACCTCAGGCAACCCTATTCGTAATACTGCTATCCCCGCTGTACAAGCTAAAATTGAAAGAGTTAATTCCTTGGATAAAGATGGCTTGAAAGACCTCTACAAAGAAATTATCAAAAATACCGAAATTTCTGATAAAGGAGGAGCTGGCCTAGGATTTGTAGATATGGCACGAAAATCAGGAGAAAAACTAGGGTATAGTTTTGAACCCATCAATGATGAATACTCATTTTTTGCTCTGAAAATTGTTGTTCCTCGTAGCGAATAAATTTCTATTTTTCTCAAAAAGTTAAACATACAAAAATTTACTACATAGTTATGGAAATCATCAATTTAGAAGGAACCGAAGAAACACCCAAAGTAATTCTGGATAAAGATAATGGAATATTTGAAATTTCGGGACGCTCACTACCCGAAGATGTAAGAACTTTCTATCAGCAAATTTTAGATTGGCTCGATAAATACGCCGCCGCACCCAATCCCGAAACTAATTTTACTTTCAAACTAGAATATTTCAACACAGCCTCTTCCAAAGTAATTCTTGATGTACTAACTAAACTTGAAAACATCAATGGTGCAAAAGTAATTTGGTATCATCATGATGATGACGAAGATATGGAAGAAGCTGGCAAAGAATTTCAAGATATTGTAGATGGACTGCCCTTTGAGTTCAAAACTTACTAAAATTCTTATCTTATAGGCTTTTGAAAGCCTATAAGGCTTTTTTTCTAAAACAAATCTACTTTTTGTCTTGTGAATGCTTAATTCCACTATTACTTTGTTATAATTTTCTGCATATATGAGCGAAGCTGTACTTGAAGCCCTCACAAAAGTTTTTGCTATTACCGTCTTACAAGATGGAGGTGTTTCTTTCAAAGAAGAAAATTTCATCGCTGAATATTTCCAAGAAGTTTTAGCCCAAGACTCTATACCAGCATATATGCAAAAATACAGAGAATATTATCACAAATTATGGAATGATTTTGGTGCAAGAGTGAGCGAAAACGAAAAAGAAACCTTATCTAACGAAGAAGAAACAGGTAGTAAAAAAGTAACTGACGAAGAAAGAGCTTTCCAAAAATTTTCTGTAAAACTTGGCGGACTTTTCCGCAAAGAAATTGCCCCCGAAAAAGAAAGCCGTTTAGTTCTGAGCCAAAAAATTCTCATTGTAGTACGAATGCTCGAACTTTTGGCTTCGGATAATCGTGTAACTAAAAGACGCTTGGAGGTAGTGCAAACCTCTGCCGATTACCTGCTCAAAAATGAAAAGCTTTTCAAAGTTATTTACAACTTTGTCTTCAAGAAAGCTGATGAGCTCGTGGGTAACGAAAATATCCTTACAATTAGTTCGCTGTATATTCCTCGTACCAATACCATCAAACATATTCAGGTAGAAAGATTAGACGGAGAGCTTATATTTTTGCGTATGCCCGAAGCCCATATGTACTTTGTAAAATACACAGGCAACGAAAATATCAAGCTCAACGACTTTTTAATGAAGCCCAACAAAATTTACCAATTTACTTCGGGCAGTATTATCAGAACACAAGCAGGTAACTCTTTTTATTTCAGCGATATTATCGCTAATTTTACAGATGTTCAAAAAAAGCAAAAACTTTCTTTCAATGCTATAAATATTGAATACAAGTTCAAAAATGGGAATTTAGGATTGCGTGGTGTAAGCGTAGCCGAAAGTGCAGGCAACCTTATTGGCATTATGGGGGCAAGTGGTGCAGGAAAAACTACTCTGCTTAATGTATTGGCAGGCTTAGAAACCCCCTCCAAAGGGCAAGTTTTGCTCAACGGTATTGATATTCATAAAGAAAAAGACAAAGTACAAGGAGTTATCGGCTATGTAGCTCAAGATGATTTGCTCATCGAAGAACTGACCGTCTATCAAAACCTTTACTACAACACCAAACTTTGCTTTAAAAGTTTTTCTGAAAAAGAGCTCCACGAGCGAGTAATGAAAACCCTAGAAGATTTAGGGCTTGCTCATATCAAAGATTTGAAAGTAGGAAATGTTCTCAACAAAACTATTAGTGGTGGGCAACGCAAACGCCTCAATATTGCCTTAGAGCTCATACGCGAACCCGCAGTCCTTTTCCTTGATGAACCCACTTCTGGACTTTCTTCGAAAGATTCCGAAAATGTTCTTGATTTGCTCAAAGAACTTTCTGCAAAAGGAAAACTCATTTTCGTTGTAATCCATCAGCCCTCCTCGGATATCTTTAAAATGTTTAACAAACTCATTATCCTGGATACCGGAGGTTATCAGGTTTTCTATGGCAATCCCGTTGATGCCGTTATTTATTTCAAAAAACAAGACAACCAACTCAAAGCCGAAGAAGGGCAATGCCCCAATTGCGGTAATGTAAACCCCGAACAAATTTTTGATATTATTGAAGCTCGTACTATTGATGAAAGCGGACAATATACCAACCAACGCAAAAAAACGCCTATCCAATGGCATGAACTATTCTTGAAAAACTTTAGCGATAAAATTCGCCCCGTAGAAGAGCAAAGAGAAGTTCCGCCCAAAGCTTTGGATTTACCCCATTGGACTAAACAAACCATTCTCTTCACAATACGCGATTTTCTAGCCAAAGCAGGTAATACGCAATACATAATTATCAATCTTTTAGAAGCTCCTCTTCTTGCCTTTTTGCTTGCTTTTATTATACGATTCAATAACGACCCGCTTACTCTGGGGTATAGCTATCGTTACAACGACAATATCCCTGCTTACATCCTTATCTGTGTGCTGGTAGCTCTTTTTATGGGTCTAACCGTAAGTGCCGAAGAAATTATCAAAGACCGAAAAATTCAACGCCGAGAGTCTTTTCTTAATTTGAGCAGGCATAGCTATTTACTCTCCAAACTGATTATTCTCTTCGGGCTTTCTGCTATTCAAACACTTTCTTTTGTACTTATTGGTAATGCTATTCTTGAAGTGAAAGGAATGAATATGATGTATTGGGCAGTACTTTTCACAGTCTCTTGCTTTGCCAATATACTCGGATTGAATATTTCTGCTACTTTCAACTCGGTAGTCACTATTTACATCACTATTCCTTTGCTACTTATTCCACAAATGATTTTGAGCGGTGTAATTTTTAATTTTGATAAGCTCAATCAATTCGTAAGTGATAGAGGGCAAGTTCCGCTATTGGCTGACCTCATGGTTTCGCGTTGGGGGTTTGAAGCTATTGCCGTAGAACAATTCAAAAATAATAAATTCCAAAAACCATTCTTTGAGTACGAAAAAGAAATCAGTATTGCAGATTTTCGCCAATTATGGCTCGATGAACTTGGCAATGCTCGTGTAAGGCTTTCTAAAATTTTAGATAAAAACTCCGATTCTTTAAATAATATAAAAATCGCTGAACTCAAACTCATCGTTTATGAATTACAAAAAGAAAAAGCCTTCGACCTGAAAACTCAGTATGGCAAAGAAAATCGTCCTGTCTTTAAAAACTTTGATAATTTGCTCTCCCAACTCAATATCCATGCCTATAATTCAAAAGTAGAAGCAGAACTGAAAGCCTATTTAGAAGAATTATCAGAATATTACAAAGCTCGGAGAAATTATTTCAGCCGTGAGAAAAACGATCTGGAAGATAGATTAGAAGAAAAAGTCAAAGGCTATTCCTTAGAAAAATATAAAAATACCTACTTCAACGAAAGTCTATCCGATTTGGCTCGGAATGCTAATGTACGAGACAAAATCTTACTCTACAAAGAAAAACTCTTACAACAAGCCGATCCCATTTTCCAAGAACCTTTGCTACCTGCCCATTTCTTAGATTACAGAACGCAGTTTCTTGCACCCTCCAAGCATTTTGCAGGTATGCTCATCAATACTTATTATTTTGATATTATGATAATCTGGTTCTTTTCCGCAATATTGTATGTTACTTTGTACTACGAAACATTCAAAAAAGCTCTTTCTCTATCGATCTTCAATTTTTTCAAAAAGAAGCTTGCAACAAAAAAATGAAAATTTTGCAAAGATTGTTTGAAATTTTAGAAAAAACTGTTTTATTTGAGCTCAAATTGCACGTTACAAGTTTATGTCCCTTAAAACTTTAAATTTATGAAAAAGATTGTTTATAGTTTTTTAACTTTTATGTTTTTACTGAGTGCTTGTGATAATGACAGCGATATTAACAAAGTAGCAAGCGATACCACTAAAAAAGTAAAATCAGGCAAAGAAGCTATTGATAAAAAGACTATCAAGGAGTTTGTAGATAGAATTCCTAGCCCTATGATTATCTCTTCCATCATCAAAGATAGTGGTATTGATTATGACCAAGGACTATTAAATTCAGTGGATAACGAATCTAAATATGTAATTGAGTTTAAGCAAGCTCTTAATCTTGGTGTATTCAGTACAGATTTGGGTTATGCCAATATCTACGAAAAATCACAAGATGCTATCAATTTGCTTGTAGGAGTAAAAGATATGGCTGATAACCTTAAAATTGGTCAATATTTTGAGTTTGAAAAAATCAAGCAACTCTCTAAAAGCAAAGATAAACTCGATGAACTTTTACAACTTACCGAAGAAAATTTAATCAATATCAACAATAAACTTTATGAACAAGACCGAAGCGATTTGACTGTACTTATCATTGCAGGTGGTTGGATAGAAGTAATGTATTTGGCTACCCAAGTAGTACAAAAAAAGCCGAATAAAGACCTAGAACAAATGATTGCCGACCAAAAAATCGTACTTGAACAAATCGTGCAACTCCTTGATTATTACGCTAGTCAATCTAAAATGAGAGATTTACATGACGAACTTGTAGACTTGCAAAAATCTTTCGAAAAAATCAAATTCACCAAAAGCGAAGGAGAAACCAAACAAGAAGAAAAAGAAGGTACCATAGCTGTTCAGCAAGGTGGTAGTGAACAAGCAGAAATGAGCAAAGAAACCCTCAACGAAATTACTACTAAGATTGCCGCTATTCGTAATAAAGTTATTAGCTAAAACTTTATTAAAAGGTTTCTCAATCTTTCTTATTTGCAGAATCTTTTATCCTCGACAACAGTAAATTTGAAGACCTATGAAAAATTTGTGCATAATCCTGATTTTCATGGAGATAATAATAGGGAAAAGTTTAGCTCAACAGAAAACTACCACCCCACCACAAAATACCAAACCTCAACAGAAAATACAAACGCAAAAAGATACCAAAACCCAAACCGATCCTAAAAAACAAACAAATAAAAAAGAGATTAATCCTCGTATTGAAAATTGTAATCCTAATGCTTACATCAGAGATATTGTTGAAGCACTTAAAAATTCGGGATACAAGTTTTTAAGAAGTTATAAACTTGAAGGTCCTTCGAATGATCCTATACAACAAGAATATACATTCAGTAAAGGAACAAATTATCTCATCAGAGCTGAATCTTATGTAGGTAGTAATTTGAAAATGACTTTGTACGATCCTACAGGCAGAGTTATAGCATCTTCTTACGACCCCGATACGCAAAAGTTTTACTCGTCCATAGAAATTACCTGTACCAAAACAGGTGTTTACAAGATTTTGTTTGAACATTATTTCAATAAACGAAATTTCTGTGGCGGAGCTGTTATAAGTTTCAAACGTTAAAAAATACTTTTATGAGAAAAATCTTTTGGCTTCCTCTGTCTGCCATTATCTTGATGGCTTGTCCCAAAAACGACAATCAACAAAAGCCTACACAAGACACTACTCAAAAACAAAATAACACTAAAACGGAGTTCAGAACAGATTACCAATTACTCAATGCAATGCCCAATCCTATTGAAATGACTGACCTCATCAAAAGCTCCGGAGTAGAATACGACAATAGCTTGCTCAACAAACCTGAAAATATTGAAAAATACAATACCGAACATCAAATGGCTCTAAATTTGGGTGTGTATAGCGTAGATTTAGGCTACGCCAATTTACATAACAAAACCCAAGATGCTATCAAATTTTTAGATGCTACCCGTAAAATGGCAGAAGGTTTGAAAGTTGCTCAATTTTTTGATTTTGAAAAAATCAAAAAAATTACACAAGAAACCAAAGATATGAACGAACTTATCCTTACCACAGGTTTAGGGCTAACAGCTATGCGTCAGAAATTGGAAGAAGACAAACGTGGCGAAGTGCTAACCCTGATGGTAATTGGAGGCTGGGTAGAATCTCTGTATTTGGCTACGCAAGTTGCTGAAAAAGCCAATAAACCTGCCCTAAATGAAAAAATCGCTGACCAAAAGCTCGTGGCAGAAGTTATTTTGAAAGAATTAGAACCGAATAAGTCTGTTTCTAAACATATTGAGAAGCTCTACAATGATTTACAGAAAATCAATGAAAGCTACAAAAATATCAGTGTAGAAACCCAAGAAGGTAAATCTAGCAAAGTAAATATGAGTAAAGAAGACTTTCAGAAACTTTCACAAACTCTTAAAGAAATCAGAGAACATATTACAAGCTAAAAATTGTTGCTTGATATATTGACATTGATTATGTTTTTTATTACCTTTGAACTCGAAACTGGAAACTCTCAAAAAACACAATATATATGAAAAAGGTATTGTTTTTACTCCTCGCTTTCAGCTTTGCATATCTTGCAAATGCCCAGTGCGATGTTACAGAGTATACCAACAAATGTGCTGAACGCCTTAAACCCGATGGTTTCAAATACCTCAAAAGCTATAAACTAGATTTCATGAATGGCAGCAAAAAGCAGATTATTTATTCTTACGTTTTTAGTAATAATACCAGTTATCGTATTACTCTTGCCAATAGTGCCAACAAAGGACTTTTCGTGACGCTCATGGATTCTGAGAAAAAGCCCGTAGCAAGTAGCTATTTGGAAAAAGAAAAAAAATATATGCCTGCTATCGATATAAAATGCTCACGTACAGGCATATACTATTTAGCCTACGAAGTTAAGGAAGGTCAAGACTATTGCGGCTCAAGCGTAATAGGATTTAAAAGATAAAATCTTTTTTGTACAAAATTGTGCTTGGTTTTAAGTAAGCACAATTCTTTTTTTTACGATTATGAATACTCTCTCCAAGTTCTTGGGTGTAGTTTCTAGCGTTGCTTTTGCTCTTTTATTATTGAGTTTTATCTTAAAAAATTTTCAAAGCCTACCCCTCAAAACATTCCAAATGCTATCAATTATTGCTTGGGGGGCACTGGCGTTAGTCTCTTTGCTAGAAGGCTTTTTATTCAATGGTAAGAATAAAATTTTTGTAATTTTAACAAGTCTGGCTATTTCAGCTACCGCAGTGCTTATTCTTTCAAAAATTATGAATTGGCCCAACTTCGAAAAACTTCAATATACCCCTTACCTTTGCATCGGAACAGGAGTTTTACTTTTTCTTATTCAAAGAAACTTATCAGGCTTAGTTACCAACGCTCTGATTGTCGGCACATTAGGAATTTTGGTGGTTATGGAAAAATTGTAAAACATATGTTATGCTCAAAGGAGAAATTATCAATGGCTATGAAATTTTACAGGATTTTACCACCGCAGGCGGCGGATTAAGCAAATGGACTTTCGCTCGTAAAGGAGAAAAAGAGTATTTCATCAAGGAATTTCTTTCGCCTAAATATCCCACCGAAACCTCACCAGGTAGTCCAAAATCTAAAGAACGCAAAAGATTAGCATGTGAAAAGTTTGAAAATCACCACAAAATGCTGATGAAGCAAATCAGTGAGCGGTGTGGAGTAGGTGGAAATTTAGTGGTTACCCTTGATTTTTTCCGCGTAGGAAGTACTTACTACAAAGTAACTGAAAAAGTTGATGTAGCCTCTCTTTCTCCCAAAGAAGTATATTCCCTTCCTTTACCAAATAAAATTCTGATACTCAAAACTATATCTCACAGTCTCAATATTTTACACAAAGCAGGTATTGTTCATGGCGATTTGAAGCCTGAAAATATACTTATCAAGCAAACTCGCCTGAATTATTATACTACCAAACTAATTGATTTTGATAACAGCTACTTTTCGGGTGCCCCCCCCGAATTGAGCGAAGAAGTGGTTGGCGATATGGTCTTTTACTCTCCCGAACTTGCTCGCTATATTCAAGGTAAAGAAAATCCTGAAAATTTAAGCACACAATCAGATATTTTTGCCTTGGGCTTACTATACTGCATTTTTTTACAAGGCGAACTTCCCGAGTTCCCCAAAAAATATGCTTATCCTTGCCTTGCTGTAAATGAGGGTAAAGAACTTAAACTCGTTGATGCCAAATTGCCCAAAAAGCTAAAAAAAATGGTGAATGCTATGCTTGCCCCCTCTCCTACCGAACGCCCGACCGCAGAAGAAATCTTTGAAACACTCAAAAATCTTGATTTCAAAGAGGATGAACTAGTCAAAGTTTCTGAAAGAAAGTCTTTTGTAGAAGCCTATTGGGAAGAAAAAAAGAAAAAAGAAGACGAAAGCAAAAGTTCTAAGCTCAAAATGACTTTCAGCAAGAAAGATAAAAAAATTTCCGAAGAATCTACCTTGGATGTAGTTGAAAAAGAACTTGAAGTACTCAAATCGAAATTGAAAGCAAGCGAGCCAATAAACGAAAGTAAACTTCGAGGCAAAGGATTAAAAATTGGAATAAAAGGTAAAACATAAAAGCCTTCTAATTTTTGAAGGCTCTTCTTTGATGTACCCAGGGCCGGAATCGAACCGGCACGCCCGAAGGCATACGATTTTGAGTCGTACGCGTCTACCAGTTCCGCCACCTAGGCATCTTTGACTTTTGGGATTGCAATAATAGTGCAATCAGTTTGTATTTCCAAATTTTTCAGTAAAAAAAATATCAATTTTGCAATAAAACTCTGAAAATCAATTTTATTTTTGTTCTAAACTATCCCGTAAAAGCTTTGCAACTTTTTTGCCCACCACCGAAGTAATTTCCTCAAAACTTGCTTGCTTGATATTTGCCAACGACTTGAAATGACCCAACAATTTCTGAATTGTTTTTTCTCCAATGCCTTTGATATTTTCTAACTCACTCTCAAAAACTTTTTTGCTACGCTTTTCTCTGTGAAATGTAATAGCAAAACGATGCGTTTCATTGCGAATTTGCTGAATAAGCCTCAAAGATTCCGATTTTTTGGAAAGATGAAGGGGTAGCTCATCATCAGGGAAATAAATTTCCTCTAACTTTTTAGCAATACCAATAATTGCCATCTTACCATAAATTCCCAAATCTTGCAGAGCCTTGCAAGCGGCAGATAGTTGCCCTTTGCCCCCATCTACAATTACTAGTTGAGGCAAGGGCTGTTTTTCATCTAAAAGCCTTTTGTAACGCCTGAAAACTATCTCATACATTGAAGCAAAATCATTAGCTCCTACCACAGTTTTGATATTAAAATGCCTATAATTCCGTTTAGAGGGCTTTCCGTTCAGAAAGCAAACCATAGCCGCCACAGGGGTTGTGCCTTGAATGTTAGAATTATCAAAACATTCAATATGGGTAGGCAACTCACGCAAACGAAGGTCTTTTTGTAGAGTTTCCAATATGCGTTGGGTGCTTTCCAAAGACTTTTGTTTGTGTTCTGCTTGCTTTCGCAAATGTTCTTTCTGAGCAAAGAATAAGTTTTTCAGCGAAAGCTCTAAGAGTTTCTTTTTTTCACCCACTTGGGGCGTAAAAAAACGCAAATCCGTAGGGTTTTCGGCTATGGATATATTGCTGATTACTTCTTTGGCAGGGCTATTGTATTTTTCTCGTAAATTGAGAATAGCTAAAAGAGCAATTTCTTCGGGAGATTCGTCCAGTTTCTTTTCAATTTGTTGCGTTTCTGTGTGCAAAATAGTACCATTTTGTATATCTAAAAAGTTGATAAAAGCACTCTCTTCGTCAGTAGCTATTGTAAGCACCATTACCTCTGTGATATTAGGGTTTACTACTTGCGATTTTTCTTGAAAAATTTGTAAGAGTTCTATTTTCTCCTTGCAGGCTTGAGCTTTTTCAAAAGCCAATTCTGTGGCAAAAGTATACATTTCTTGCTCTAATTTCTCTCTGACTGCTTTGATATTTCCTTTCAAAATTTTCTTGATTTGCTCAATATCTTCTAAATAATTAGCCTCACTTTGCAAACCTTCGCAAGGAGCTTTACAATTTTGAATATGAAACTCCAAACAGGCTTTGAACTTACGTTGGGTGATATTTTCTTGCGAAAGATGATACGAGCAAGTCCGGATGGTGTAAAGTTTTCGGATAAGCTCCAGCAGTTCGTTCATAGCACGTACATTGGCATAAGGTCCGAAATACGTGCCTTTTTCTCTTTCAAAACGGCGAGTGCTGATAACTTTCGGAAAAGGCTCATTGGTAATGCAAATGTAAGGGTAGGTCTTATCGTCTTTGAGTAAAATATTATATTTGGGCTGAAACTCTTTGATAAGAGCATTTTCTAAAAGCAATGCATCTAATTCCGAATTTAGCACAACGTATTCTATTCGGTGAATTTGTGAGACAAGTCTTTGCGTTTTACGACTATGATTTTGCAAGCCTATAAAATACGAACTCACCCGATTTTTAAGATTTTTCGCCTTGCCCACATAAATAATAGTATCATTGGCATCAAAAAATTTATAAACACCTGCTTCTTGGGGCAACTGACTTAAAATTTCACTAAAATCGTTCATAAAACTCACAAATTTTCACGTAAATCTGTTTTCAGGGCATTTTTAGCAGGAAATAAAGAAACTATCCAGGTGCAAACTACTATCGTAAAAAATGTAAAAACAAAATCTACCCAATCCATCTTTACGGGGTAGGCATCAACAAGCGTAGAAGTAATATTCATTTTTACAAAACCATATTTTTCTTGGAAAAAGCAGAGCAAATACCCCAAAACCAGCCCCAAAATGCCACCTGTAAGGGCAATCATTAAACCTTGCCCCATAAAAACATTTCGGATAAAACGCTTTTCAGCTCCCAAAACTTGCCATACTGCAATATCTTTACGTTTTTCAATAACCATCATAGAAAGTAAAAAGAAAATATTGAAGCAAGCTATCAGAAACACAAAAGAAAGTGCTATACGCGTAACAAGTTTTTCAATACGAATTGCTCTCAAAATTTCATGTTGTTGCTCCTCTTGATTCTGTACTAAAAAATCTTCACCCAACACCTTTTGCAAAGCTTTCTGAATTTTTGGAATTTGTTTTTTCTCTTTTACCGAAAGTTCTAAGTAGCTTCTTTCGTTGTGTTCGTATTGCATTAGCTCTTCGGTAAATTCAATGGGTACAATAATATATTTGCCATCATGTTCGTATTCCACCTCAAAAACCCCCGAAGGTAGAAGAGCCAGCTTGCGTATATCTTTTTCGGTCATAGAGATTTTTTGCTTGCGGTTCGGATACCAAATTTCCAACACATCATCTGCCATATTCATTGTCAGCATCTGAAACACTCCCAAACCCACCACCGCCCGAGCATAATCTCCTTCATAAAGTTTAAACTCTCCTGCTCTCACTTGTTTGGCTATACCTCCCAGTTCTGCAAAATTATCGCTAACCCCTTTTATTTTTCCTACCATCTGTCGGTCTTTGTATCGAAAAACAGCATCATCTTCTATTGCCTCTGAAACTACTTTTATACCTGCTACGGAATTGATTTTTTGCTTCATTTTTTCATCATAAACAAAAAATTTACCTTTGGTAGGAGAAATTTTGAGTTCGGGGTTTAGAATATTGTATTGGCTACGCATCAGTGCTTCCAATCCGTTAAAAACAGAAAGTAACACAATGAAAGCAATCGTAGCAAGAGCAATTACAATAACCGTGATAGCAGAAATAATGTTGATAAAAAGATTTCGTTTTTTGGAAAGAAAATATTTCCCTGAAACTTTTAAGACTAATTTCATATTTTTGTGCAAATTCTTATGCCAAGTAACAACAAAAAAGTTTATCCACAAATCTATGCAAGTTTCCGTAATTATACCAACGTATAACGGTGCCAAAAAGATTTTGAACTTGCTTCATTCTTTGGAAAAACAAACTTTCAAAGAATTTGAGGTAATTGTTGTAATTGATGGCTCTACCGATGAAACTAAAACAATCCTTGCTGAAAAGCAGTTCAACTTCCCTTTAAAGGTTATTTATCAAGCTAATAAAGGGCGTGCAGGGGCAAGAAATACAGGGGTAAAAAACGCCTCTGCTGATTGGCTCGTTTTTGTAGATGACGATATGCGTTTAGAACCCAATACTCTGCAAAAACATTGGGAATTTCATCAGAATGTAGAAAAAGCTATTTTGGTGGGCAGTCAAATTGAAGATTGGAAAGTTTTACAAAGCGATTTACAAAAATATAAGGCTATTCTGAGCAGGAAATGGATGAATCAATTAGTAAGAAATCTTCCAATGCCTGCTGATAATTTTTTTTTAACCTCTTCTAATTGTTCGTTGAGCAAGTTTTTATTTGAACAATTACATGGCTTTGATGAAAAACTTACCGATGCCGAAGACTATGATTTAGGAAAAAGAGCTATTGAGCAAGGTATTTCTATTTATTTCAATCCTGAAATTATTGCCTGGCACGATGATTTTATCACTTGCCGAAGCTATATTCGCAGGCAGCAACAATATCAGAAAGCTCACCAACGGCTCAAAGAACTTTACCCTGAACGTTATGCGTACAATCAGTATGCTTACAAACCTGCCCGAGGTATAAAAAGGCTTATTTATCGATTTTTTGCAGGGTGGTTTTGGGTAAAAGTAGTAGATAAATACAATTTTTTAATGATTTTACCAAGAAAAATTCGCTATAAAATTTACGATATTATCATCACGGCAAATGCTGTATATTTTCCTTTGGATTTTCAAGAAAATAAACGATAAGCCAAGAAAACTGCTCCCAAAGAACCTAAGACATTTAACAAAATGTTCCACAGAGCATAAGTCAGAGATTTTTCTGCAAGAGCAAGTGTTTCATAACTAAAAGCAGAAAAAGTAGTAAAACCTCCTAAAAAGCCTGTTACAATAAGCAGACGCAATCGCTCGCCGCTTTCTTTGTACAAGGCAAAAAAAATACCTATTAAAAAAGAGCCAAAAATATTCACCAAAAGTGTTCCGAAAGGGAAACGCGAAGATAAAATAGCCGTAGCTAATATGCTTATTCCATACCTGCTTACACAGCCCAATCCACCACCCAAAAATACCCAAATCAAGTTTTCTAGCATAGATAGAGAAGTTTTAAATTTTAGGATTTTAAGTTTGAAAGCCTTTGTTAAAAAAACTTAGCCAAATTTTCTTTGGGAGGTTCTTTTGTTGTTTTAGAAGATTCGCTATACTTTTCAGTAAGTTGTTGAATTTCTTGCTGATGTTTTTCCAGAATAGTTTCTGCCTCTTTAATTTTCGTATCAAAAGTTTCCAAAATGTTACGCTCTTCGCTTTTGCTTACTTTATCTAACATAGAGTAAGCCCAATTTTTTAGGTCGGTAATAAGATTATCGCGGTAAGTATCTAGCATCAAGCACTCGTGTCGAATATTTTTCATTTCATTGATGGCATCTTGCATAAGATTTTTTGCTTTTACATCAGCTTTCTGAATCATCGTTTTTGCTTGCAGGCGAGCATCATTCAAAATATCATCTGCTTTGAGTTGAGCCTCTTTTATTTTCAGCTCTGCATCACGTTTGGCTTGTTCTATGATATGACTGCCTGTGTCTTCGGCTGTTTTAAGGGTTTTGAACAGCGAGCTTTCTACCTGGCGAAGTTGTGAAACTTCTTTTTCTGCTATTTCCAAGCGTATCTTTGTTTCACGCAGTTCATTATTGAGCTTTTCCCATTCTTGTGATAATGCTTGCAAAAAAGCTGTTACTTCATCTTTATCATAGCCTCCGAAAGCTTTTTTTTCAAAAGTTTTCTGACGAATTTCAATGGGCGTAATTTTCATACACAGGTGTGTTTTTTTTCAAGAAAAGTAATTTAAGTAAACTTTTACAAATTTAACACTTTTTTGCTCGAAAACCTAATTTTCAACGCAATTTCAAGAGCACTTTATCGCCTCTGTTAATTCCTCTACCTGGCTTTACAGACTGATAATAGACTTTTCCTGCTCCTTCGGTTTGCACGCGTATTCCCCTATTTTCAAGCAAAAATAAAGCATCGCGAAGCGTATAGCCTTTCAAATCGGGCATATAGCCTTTACGTTGCTCAAAAGGTTGCAAAAAAACAGAGGCATCAGGGCTGAATACACTTTTTACCCAATCGCTAGTGCTATCGGTTTTTACATTTACTCCTAAATTGAGATACGCTTCGTGTAAAGCATTTCGATAGCCGTTTTTATGTACTGCTATAAAATTGTTGTTGGGCATACCACCAAGCCCCAAAGAGCGTTGCAAAACGGCATCTTGATAGAAAAGTTTATCAGCCACTTTTCTGAATACGGGTGCGGCAACATCTCCTCCATACTGCTTATCTCCACGAGGATTATCAATCACGACAATACAACTATATTTAGGTTTTTCTGCGGGAAAAAAACCTGCAAAAGAGGTATGATATGCCTTTACATACTTACCATTACGAAATTTTTGAGAAGTACTGGTTTTTCCGGCAATTTTATAGAGCGAATTTCTTACAGAACGAGCTGTACCACGTTCTACCACACCTTCTAGAAGCATCTTGAGCAGTTGAATAGTACTATCAGAGCAAATTTTTTCTTTAAGCGTAATAGTTTTGAACTCTTGTATAAGTTCATCTGCCTGACGAATGCTTTTCACAATTATAGGCTGCACCATTTTACCATTATTGGCTACTGCATTATAGAAAGCAAGCATTTGCAAGGGCGAAATTCTCATTTCATAACCAATAGACATCCAAGGAAGTGATGTAGCACTCCAAGTGGGGTCTTTGGGGGTTTTGATATAGGGCTTTGCCTCTCCGGCCATTTGGAAATCTAGCGGTGTATTCAAGCCAAATTTTTCTAAATATTGGATAAATCGCATAGGATTGTGCCTGAAACGGTCATTGACAAGCTTGGCAATGCCAATACTAGAAGAAACTTCAAACATTCTTTGCACGGTAATAGTACCAAAGCCCCCTTTTTTGACATCTGTGAGCTTGACACCATAAAAATCTTTGACACCATTTTCGGTATCTACATAATCGGTGATTTTTACGGCTTTATCTTCCAAGAGTGCCATCATTGAAGCAAGTTTGAATACCGAGCCAGGGTCGGTACTACCTTTGTCACCAATAGCATAATTGTAATTTTCGCTATAAGAGCCATCTTCATTTTTACCCAAATTAGCCATAGCTTTAATTTCACCTGTAGCAACTTCCATCACAATTACACACCCAAAATCAGCATCGTTTTCGAGCAAAGCCTCTAAAAGAGCATTTTGGGCAACATCCTGAATATTGATATCTAGCGTAGTATGCAAATCATAACCATTTTTAGCTTCAATGTAAGAACCCGCTTGGTAGGGTATCCATTGCCCCCCTGCTATTCTCTGAAAAAGTGCTTGCCCTGATTTTCCTGCCAAGTATTTATGAAAACTATACTCTAAACCCACTCCTATAATTTTACTAGAATCTTCGCTAGCATAGCCCAAAGTACGCGAAGCAAGCATACCAAAAGGACGAAAACGCTGAAATTCAGGCTCAAAAATCACGGTAGTTCGCTTACGATTTTTGCTCTGAATTCTAAACAGAGGGAATTGAGCTATTTGCTGTTTGGCAAGATAATCAATGCGTTTATTATTGAGATACACAAATTGCTTTTTAGCACTGCGAGCCTCTGTAATGAGTTTTTTGTAATAAGAAGCGGGTTGGTCTTGAAAAAAATTAGCAAGCAGTCGGGAAAGAGAATCAATATTTTTCCTAAAATCTTCATCACTTGGCAAGGTGGGGTCTATGGCTACGCGATAATAAGGTAAAGAAGTAGCAAGCAAACTGCCATCACTGGCGTAAATATTGCCTCGCATAGCAGGAATTTTACGGAAACGAATATCTCGTTCAGCAAAACGTTTTTCCCATCTTTTCCCCTGCACTATTTGCAGATATGCCATACGAAGTACTGCAAACACTGCTACAGCTAGCATTGCCAAAAAAGCAATACGCACACGTAAGAGTATAGATTTTTTGACATTCATCACCGAAAAATCTTTGAGCAAAGATATAAAATCTTTCGTGAAAAGCGTTATTTTGCAAGGAAAAAGATAAAACTATGCTTTCGGAAATTGCAATTATCAGTCTGTTTATCTTGTCAGGCATAGCCCTGATTGTAATAGAAGTGCTTTTTATACCAGGAACAACTTTTGTAGGTCTGCTTGGCTTTCTGCTAATGGCGGTAGGTGTTTGGTATGCATTCAGCGAGTATGGAAGTAAAGTAGGAATACTAACTGCTTCGGGGTCTATTGTTTTTTTAGTTTTAATATTTTATTGGGGGTACAAAAAGAAGGTTTGGCAGAAGTTTGCTCTCCATACAGAAAATGATGCCAAAATAGTTTCATCAACTGTATCTTACTTGCAAGTAGGGCAAGAAGGTTTGACAATTTCAGCTCTACGCCCTTCGGGCATCGCAGAATTTGATGGTAAACGCACCGAAGTGCAAACTTTCGGCGAGCTAATAGATGCAGGAAAAAAAATTAAAATTATTGAAATCAGAGGGAATGAGGTGTTTGTAAGCATAGCATAAAAGAAGAAGGCAGAAAAATCTGCCTTTTTTATTTTTTAGAAATCTCTCTTACTTGAAAAATTTTGTAACTTTTTAATCATTCGTCCATTTTCTACGAATTGTACTGCTCTGCAGTTCTTTTTGGGAGCAATAATTACAAGGGGAGTTGCATTTTTCCAGCTCAAACCTTCGTCAGTTTTTTGAGCTTCGTATTCAAAAATAAACTCTCCTTCGTCCAACTCCAAGCGTTTAGCTTCTAAACGCCAAGCATCTTTACCTGTTTTTACAGTAGCGATAGCATTGTATTTTTGCCAATCAATGTTTGTAATTTCTTTTACATAATGCCCAGGATATGGCTTAAATAGCATATTCCATTCTTGTTCGCTGTGAATAATGTAAAAAAGCTGGCACATATCTTGGTCGTCGCCTACAAAAGTATAACCTTTTACAGGTTGATACTGAATTTCACCGCTTTGGGCATTAAAGAATAGAAAAAAAGTAACGACTACAAGTATATAAATCGATTTCATTTTTTTTACAGATTTACCTTGCAAAGGTAATACTTGTTCGGATATCTTACAAATTTTTTCTAAAAAATTTTATTTTACTTCAAAAGTACTTTCAAAAAAAATTTATTTAAGTAAGATGAATAGCAATAATTTTTGCTAGAATTAGATTTGCTACAAAAAATTTAGACGATAAAGCGTTTAAAGGCAAGCAAAGTTTTTTGTGTAATAAAAATTAAATTTTTTGAATAATATTCGTCAACTTCTTTTTGAAAGGTTTAATTTGGTAAGAAAAAGAATAAAACCGATAAGCACAATAAAATAAAACAAATTGCGTGAGTCAATCAAACCTTTACTCATTGCTGTATAATGATAATCTATGCCTATTTGCTTAATAAAATACGCAAAATCAGCAGTTTCATCGATACGACTGATACCTTCAAAACCAAAATACAAGATAAAACACAAAAAAACCGCTAAAATAAAGGCTACAATTTGGTCTTTTGTGAGTGAAGAAGCAAGTATACCAATAGCAGTAAAAGTTGCTCCTAAAAGTAACAAAGCTAGATAAGAACCTATGATACTTGCCAAATCCATTGTATTTTTCAATACTATTTCGCCTGTTTGTTTATTTTTAATTTCTACCATAGAGAGGTCGTACACCGAATAAACATACAGCAAAGTAGGAAGTAATGCAAAAAAAAGTAACAATACAGATGCTGTATATTTGCCTAAAAGTATATTCCACTCTCCTATCGGACGCGTATAGAGTAGCTCAATTGTTCCTGATTTTTTTTCTTCTGCAAAGCTACGCATCGTAATGGCAGGCACTAAAAACATAAAAATGAAAGGTGAAACCAAAAAAAATTTGCTCAAATCGGCATAGCCATAATTTAACACCGTAAGCCCACCAATATCTAATACCCAAACCATAAGCCCCATAGCAATTAAAAAAGCTCCCAAAACCATATAAGCAATAAGGGAGCTAAAAAACAAACGAATTTCTTTTTGTAAAATAATCCACATAGCTCTTAGCGGCAGTTGAAATTGATGCTTTGGAATCATTGCAAAGAAAAAAGATTTATGTTGTACATAAATCTTTTCAGTGCCATTTATTCTAGGGAGAAAGATGGGACTCGAACCCACGACCCTCGGTGCCACAAACCGATGCTCTAACCGACTGAGCTACATTCTCCGTTTTTTATTTTGAGTGTGCAAAATTATGCAAAAAAAGTGAGCTTGTCAAGAATTTCTCAATGATTTTTTTCAAGCCAAATGCTATCTTGCTGAAAGCCTTGTTCTTTGAGCTGAACCTTTACACGTTCGCTTGCGAAAGTATGTACAGCCTTACCTACATATTTAGCCTCAATAGGCAAATCACGAGCATATTTTCTATCAATAAGAACCAGTAAATCTACCAGACGAGGTCTGCCGAAGGCAAGCATAGCATCAAGAGCGGCTCTGATAGTTCGCCCTGTATAAAGCACATCATCAATTAGAATAACTTTCTTGCCCTCAATCAAAAAATCAATTTTAGTAGTGTTTGCCGAAATTGGCTTTTCACGCTTGCGAAAATCATCTCTGAAAAAAGTAATATCCAGATAGCCTATGGGTATCTGCTTTTGTAATGTTTTTTCCAAAGCAGAGGCTATGCGTTGAGCTACAAAAATACCTTTGGGCTGAACGCCAATCAAGACGCTTTCCTGAAAATCGTTATGGTTTTCAATTAGCTCTTGGCAAAGGCGTTGTAAAATCACTTCCAGAAGACTTTGATGAATAATAACTCTAGCTTGCATATCAGAGCAGAAATCTGTTCAAACGATTGCGTCTTACTTTGTAGAGTGTAGGGCAATGTGAATTTTGAAATACATAGCTAATTCCAACATTCAGAGCGAAGTAAGTATCTTTATCATTCGGATTTCCTGAGAAAAGAATAGGATTTCGTCCCGAACGCACATATACATCATCTAAATAATCTGTAAAGGTCTTTCTTGCTCCAAATTCTATTGAAATATTCCAATTTTCATTGACCATAAATTTAGTTCCTACACCAAAAGGAAGAGCTAATTGCAGAGGGCTATAAGGCGGAAGCGTGCCATCAGCAATATTTTGGACACTCATATTAAAAGCCGCTACTCCTAGAAAAATGTAGGGTGTCCAGGGGCTAGTTTCTGTGAAATATCCAAAGTTATAAAAATTATACTGCCCCACGAAAGCAATTTCAAAAATACGGGTTTTGAAAGAAAAGCCTCTTTGTCGAGCAATTGCATCGTCAGGGTTATTCTTATCACTTGCTTGAATATTGCCATTGCATATAGAAAATTGCGTTGAGATAGCCTCATTCCAGTTTTGGCGAAACATCGCTCCTGCCATTCCTCCAGGCGAACGCCAACTAAATTTAGAAATCTCTCCTCTGTAAAACATTCCTCCTGCAAAAGCTCCAATTTCAAATTTTTGAGCACTGAGTAGATAGCTTTGAAAGTTTGTAAAAATTACAAGCCCAATGATTTTTTTTAGCATTTTTCTAATCTTTAAGTTCAAAAATATACTAGAACTAAAATCTTGTCAAAAAATAAATCCCTCACAAGGTTTTGGGAGGGAACAATTTTTTGTATTTAACA
The DNA here is from genome assembly GCA_938002655.1 of uncultured Cytophagales bacterium. GTDB lineage: Bacteria > Bacteroidota > Bacteroidia > Cytophagales > Thermonemataceae > Raineya. The sequence goes on along the minus strand of CALLAC010000001.1, from coordinate 226,038 downwards.
GTTCTGTTATCTTCTTACTCTTCGGAATTTAGGGCATCTCACGCCTTTTTGTTCCATGAAGTATTGCACACGGAAAGTAGTAACAACATAAATATCTCTATCACGAGGGTCTCCTCTTTGGTCGCCTGCTCTGCCGAAACCATTAACAGTTGGTCTACCAATTTCATCAACACCATAACCATTAGTACTTTGCACCACAGGGTCGAAATCTCTATTGTTACCTGTAATAGGATCGCGAGGCTCAAGAGTACGGTTTGCCATAATCACAGATAAAGGATTGAAAGCGGCTAAATCTGCGGCACTAGCATAATTTCCACTTACATCATCAAGATAATCGGTAAAAGTAAAGCGATAGCCTATCTCAAAAGCTATATCCCAATTATCATTCAACTTGTATTTAATACCTCCCCCGAATGGAATAGCCACACTGAAAAGCGAATAAGGTTTTTTAGGATATTCAATAACAGAGCCATCAGGACGCGTAGCCGTAGATTGTAAACCTTGCCCTTCGGTACGCAGCGGTTGCAAATCTACCCACCTGCCGTCAGGTGTCATCCCTTTGGGGTTGTGATAGAATCCTGCAATTCCTGCAAAAATATACGGACGCCACGTAGGTCTGCGGAAGATTCCCCCAATAGTAGGTTTGAAATCCCACTCTCCTGTAATACTTGCTTCAAAAACATCATTTCTGAAATTCAGATTACGCAAGAAACGATAGCGATGTCTAACGTTACGAGGGTCTGCTGTTTGAAAATCAGAGGAAATCAGCCGTATCCAAGCTACATCGAATTCGACAGCAAATTGTTCTGTAAATTGATAAGCTACATCAATAGATGGACTTAGACGTGTATAACGCAAATCTGTACTCAAGTCGTTGGCTTTAGGTACAATATCACCAAAATAGTTTCCTACTCCCAGACCCACACCAATAGACCAAGAACCCATTTTCATTTGAGCAAAAGCCCCACTTATCAAGCAAAAAGAAAATATAGGTAAAAACAGCTTTTTCATACGTGGCTATTTTTCGATGTTTCAATGCACAAATATAGGAGAAACCTGTAAACTTGCAAAAAAAATCTATAAATTTTTTGTTTTTTTTGAGTCTTTTAAGAAAGTTCTGCACAAAACTGCACAAAACTTTGTGTTTTTGTAAAAAATTGCCAATTTTGGCACAATAATTTATTATATTTTTATTGAAAACATACGCTAATATATGAAAAAATTTTGTTTTATTATTTTTATCTTCTCTGCTTTTTTGTACGCTTGTTCAGGAGCAAAAAGCTACTACAAAAAAGGTTTGAAATTGGAGCAAGCCAATATGTATGATGAAGCCTCGCAGATGTACTTACAGTCACTTTCTCGCAGACCTGATTATATTGATGCAAAAATTGCTCTCAAAAAAACAGGTCAAATTGTCTATGATAATCGTTTAGGAGATGTTTTTAAAGCTCATTCAAGCGAAAACCATAAAGGAGCCGTATATGCCTACCTCAAAGCACAAGAATTTGCCAACCAAGTCCGCAAATACAATATTGAACTTTCTGCCCCTCCTCAATACGAAGAATATTTCGAAAAATCTAAAGCTAAATATTTGGATGCTCTCTACAAGCAAGCTGTGGATTTGCTTGCTACAGAAAATTTTGAAGCCGCCGACCCCATTTTAGCTGAAATCAAAAAATTAGACCCCAATTACAAAGATGTAAAAACCCTCAAACGCACCTCTGCTAACGAACCTCTTTACCGAAACGGGCTTGCTGAAATGAAAGCCAAAAATTACAAACAAGCCTACTACTATTTTGACCAAATCTATCAAAATGATAAATCTTACAAAGATGTCAATATTTTGCGTGAAAAAGCCCGCAAAGAAGCCTCTATAACTGTTTCGGTGCTTCCTTTTCAGAACTATACCCGTTACAACGGCATAGAACGAAACATTCAGGGCAATGTAGTAGCTTCTATCTTGGCTCTCAAAAGTCCTTTCATTGATTTAGTAGATAGAGAAAATCTGCAAACTATTCTTGATGAGCAAAAATTCGGTCTTTCGGGCAATGTAGATGAAGCTACTGCCGCCAAAGTAGGTAACTTGCTCGGTGTAAAAGCCGTTTTAATTGGCAAAGTAACCAATTTTACAGAAAATGTAGGTAGGTTGCGTAGCGAAGAAAAAATCGCTTACGAAAGCTATCAAGCCAAAGAGTGGAATTCTACTACTAACCAATATCAGAATGTAACCAAATATCGTCGTACTTCTTACCGCGAGTATTACAATGACAAGGACATCAATCTTACTTTTGAGTATCAGCTAATTTCCTCTGAAACAGGACGTATCTTAGCCTCCAATATTATCAATAAAACGCTCAAAGACGAAGTTCGCTATGCTACTTACCCAGGCGATACACGCAATCTGTTCCCTGGCGATGCAAATGGTGTTTTTGGGGGAAGCGGCGAAAAAAATCGCTTTGATAGGCTTTTTCAAGCACGCCGAGAACTCAGACCTACCAACGAGCTTCTGCAAAATCTTTATAGGCAAATCTCTGACGAGGTTTCTGCTGATGTGTATAGAGCTATTGGCAAGTAAAGGCATAAAATATTGAAAAAGTCTTAAAACCTAACAAACTACCTCTCCAAACTATGAAAAGCTATTTACATATTCTCCTCATCTCAACTTTTAGCTTGTGGGCTTGTACGGCTCAATCGCAAAAGCGAAAAAATAAACAAACTACGAATAAAATAGAAGCCAAGCCTAAACCCGAATGGGTTATAGCCAAACCTATTAGCTCTCAATATTATATTGGTATCGGTTATAGCTCTACTCGTTTGCCCAATTATCAGCAATCAGCTAAAAATAGTGCTTTGGAAGACTTGCTCTCCGAGATTAAGGTCAATATTTCTAGCACATCGGTACTTTACCAAATGGATAAAAAAAATAGCTTTCGTGACGAGTACGAGTCTGTTATTAAAAGTACGGTTCGCAACGAAATTGAAGATTATGAGCTTGTAGACACTTACGAAAATCCACAAGAAGCGGGTTATTGGGTATATTACCGACTTTCTAAAAGCAAATATGCCGAACAAAAACGCCGAAAACAACAAAATGCGCTTTCAGTAGCTATCGATTTTTTCCAAAAAGCCGAAGAAAATGAAAAAATAGGACAAACCGCCACTGCTATTGATTTTTATGCCAAAACAATTCTTGCTCTCAAAGATTATTGGGGCGAAAATCTACAAGCTGATTTGCAGGGACGCTCCGTAATGCTTTCCAACGAAAGTTATACACGTATTCAGCAAATTCTAGATAACATCTCTTTTCAAACACCTTCGGCAAATGTTCAGCTTAAAAAGCAAACTACACGAACACCCTCGATAAATTTCAAAATCACTTACAAAAATACACCCCAACGCAGTATGCCTGTACTGGCTCGGTATGCCCAACACAAACAAATTTACTATAGCACCGAAAAAGGTGAAATTAGTGTAATTTTGGAAAAATTAGAAGGTTTGCGTAATAGTTTCCGTTTAGAAGTTTCGCTCGAACTTACCAAAATCATTAGTGTGAATAGCGAGGATAAATTTTACAATTTCTTGATAGAGAGTTTTCGCTCACCTTCGCAAAGTATCACTATCCATTTGGCAAAACCTACTTTATTTATACGAAGTGAAGAAAAAAACTTGGATAATCTTCAAAAAACAGCTCTGCTTGCCAATCAGCTCAAAAATGCTCTTACCAAACGAGGTTATGTGTTTGTAAACAGTGCCGATAAAGCAGAAGTTGTTTTAGAACTAGAATCCAACACTCGCCAAGGCATAGAAAGTGGTGGCATTTATTTTGCCTTCCTTTCAATAAATTTAAGAGCTCTGGACAATTTGAGCAAAGAGGAAATTTTTAACCAAACTTTACCTGAGATCAAAGGTGGACATACCTCTTTTGAAAGAGCAGGCATCGATGCTTACCAAAAAGCCGCTAAAAATATAGATAGCGAAATAGCAAGCAAATTGGCAGAAGTACTGTGAAAAAGATTTCTACAAGAGCATTTTCTTTTGCGATACTACAAAGAAGAATAAACGACAAAAGTACCGCTGATAATAGTTTAATCAATCATTTCAAAGCCTGTGTAAGTGTGCAAAACTTTCGGAATACGGATACCTTGCAAGGTTTGGTTGTTTTCTAACATTGCCGCTACAATTCTTGGTAAAGCCAAAGCACTACCATTGAGTGTATGCAAGAGTTGAGTTTTTTTGTTTTCATCTCTGAAACGTAATTTGAGCCTATTTGCCTGATAGCTTTCAAAATTGCTCACCGAACTTACTTCAAGCCACTTTTTTTGTGCCGCCGAATATACCTCCATATCATAAGTAAGAGCCGAAGTAAAACTCATATCCCCGCCGCAGAGCTTTAGCACTCGATAAGGCAATTCCAATTTTTCTAAAAGCCCTTGCACGTACAAACGCATTTCTTCCAGAGCCTGATATGATTTTTCAGGGTGTTGGATTTGTACAATTTCCACCTTATCAAACTGATGCAAACGATTCAGCCCTCTTACATCTGCCCCCCAACTGCCCGCCTCACGCCGAAAGCAAGGTGTATAGCCTACATTTTTGATGGGCAAATCCTTAATTTCTAAAATCATATCACGATAAATGTTCGTAATGGGCACTTCGGCAGTAGGAATCAGGTACAACTCATCAGCGTTGATAAAATACATTTGTCCGTCTTTATCAGGCAGTTGCCCTGTACCAAAGCCTGAGTCTTTATTCACCAAAATAGGCGGTTGCACTTCGTAGTAGCCTGCTTTTTCAGCTTCGTCAAGGAAAAAGTTTATCAAAGCACGTTGCAATTTTGCCCCTTTACCTTTGTAAAATGGAAATCCTGCCCCTGTAACTTTGTTGCCCAGTTCAAAATCAATGATGTTGTGTTTTACGATAAGTTCCCAATGAGGCAAAGCATTTTCGGGCAAAGTGGGTATTTCGCCGTGCTGATACACTACTACATTTTGCTCTGCTGTTTTCCCTTCGGGAACTTGCTCGCTGGGTACATTAGGAATAGTTACCAAAAGTTCGTAGAGTTTATTTTCTAGCTCAGAGGCTTTTTCCACTAGTTTTTTGGCTTCATCGGCAAGGTTTTTTGCCTGAATTTTTATTTGCTCGGCTTCTTCTCTTTTGCCCTCTTTCATCAAAATGCCAATCTGTTTGGAAAGCCGATTGGCTTCTGCCAGAGTGTCATCCTGCTCTTTTTGAGCTTGTCTTCTTTGTATATCAATTTCTAGTAGTTGCTTTATGATATTTTCCGCATTGGCAAAATGCTTTTTTTGTAATCCTTGAATAATTTTTTCAGGGTTCTCGCGAATAGCTGAAATCTGCAACATAAGCAAAAATTTTATCTGCAAAGCTAAAAAAAATCTACAAAAGCAATATTTTTTCTGCAAAATCTTTATTTTTGTAAAGCTCAAAATCAAGCAAAAAAACGTATACACCCATGAGTTTTCGTAATCAGTTTTTTCTTTTACTTTTAGTTCTTTTTGTGCTTGTAGGAGGCGATGTAGTGTATGTTGCTCTTTACAACGAAATCAATTTATTTTTTGAAATCTCTTTACTCTTGGCTACACTCATTGTGATAGGTCTGTTGGCTTATCTTGTTGAAAAAAAGGTTTTTAATACATTTAATGACATGCGTTTAATTTCTGAACAGCTATTATCAGGAGAGGTTTTAAGTAACGAAGTTATTGAAAAAGCTATCCCCGAACAAAAACGCACTTTACAAATTTTGCAGAGGCTATCCCTAGAAATTCAGGAAGCATTGCAGTTTATCCGAAAAATTGGTGAAAAAGACTTTTCAATGCAGCTAGAATATCTGAACCCACAAGAAGGTTTGGGCAAATCGCTGATTGAAATGCGTGAGCAGTTGCAGTATATTTCAGAAGAAGAAGCAAACAGAAATTGGACAGTTACAGGTATCACAAAATTTTCGGACTTACTACGCGATAACCAAAATGCCGAATTGAGTGAGATTGGATATTTATTCATTCGGGATTTGGTAAATCATGTAGGAGCTAATCAGGGAGCAGTGTATATTATCAACAATGAAGCCCAGCCGCGTCCCGTAGTTGAATGTGTAGCCGCTTATGCATATTCTCGCAGAAAATTTTTGAAAAGAACCTTTCAAATACAAGAAGGACTGGTGGGTAGGTGTATCATGGATAATGAAGTTATTTACATCGATGATGTACCTGAAGACTACATTCAAATCACTTCGGGTTTGGGCGAAGCCTTGCCACGCTCTATTATTCTTGCCCCAATACGCGTCAATGAAATCACTTATGGCGTTGTAGAGCTTGCCGCTATGAAAAAATTTGCCAAACACGAAATTGATTTTGTCAAAGAAGTAAGTGAAGACTTGGGCAGTACCGTAGCCAACGCTCAAATCAATAAACAAACTCGTGAACTTTCCACAAAAGCCAATGAAATTCGTCAGGAACTTGAAAAGAAAGAAAAAATGCTGCAAGAGTATCAAAACAAATTAAAACTTTTAGAAACAGACCTGCTCAGCAAAAACGCCGAAATCAATTCTCTGAAAAAATCTTTGCAATCATAACTTTTGTAGTTCATTTTTGGTTAAACACACCTACGAGGTTCTTGAAAACCTCATAGGTATTGTTGGATGCTTTAAAATTATTTTGCTACTTTTGCCTGATTTTTCATTGAAAAAATAAAAAGTGTACAATGGATGTTCTCACGCAATCTGCTCCGATTTCCTTTGAAGATACTGCTACGGCTTTTGAAGCCCAAAGCAACAGACAACTTACTAAAACATATTGGCTCTTTTGGGCAATGAATAGCAACTTTTTAGTCAAATATGGTACTTCTTTTCTGAAATTTGCTTTCAAGTATCATTTGCCTTTGGTGAAAAACCTTGTTCGCCATACTATTTTTGAACATTTTTGTGGTGGTGAAACTATTGAAGAATGCGAAAAAACTATTCAAAAGCTAGCCAAATACCATATCGGAGCTATTTTAGACTATTCGGTAGAAGGTGAAAAAAACGAAAAAAGTTTTGATGCCACTTGCCAAGAAATTTTGCATACCATTATGAAAGCCGACCACAACCCCAATATTCCCTTTTCTGTCTTTAAAGTAACAGGCATTGCTCGTTTTGCTCTTTTAGAAAAAATTCAAGCAGGCCAGCTACTTTCAGAGGCAGAAAAAGCAGAATGGGAACGCGTACAAAAGCGTTTTGATAGCATTTGCCGAAAGGCTTATGAGCTTGATGTCAATTTACTTGTAGATGGCGAAGAAACTTGGATTCAAGACGTTATCGATGGGCTTACTTACAAGGCAATGGAAAAATACAATCGTAAGCGAGCTGTAATTTACAATACTTATCAACTTTACCGCTGGGATATGCTGGATAACCTAAAAAAAGCCTTTGCCGAAGCAGAAAATAAAGGTTATTTTTTAGGTGCAAAATTAGTACGTGGGGCTTATATGGAAAAAGAAGCCGAGCGTGCCGAAAAAATGGGCTACAAAAACCCTATTCAGCCAAGCAAAGAAAGTTGCGACGAAGATTTCAATGAAGCTACTCGTTTTTGTGTAGAAAATTTAGACAAAATCGCCCTCTGTCTGGGTACACACAACGAATACAGCAATCTTTTACTTACGCAACTCATGCAAGAAAAAGGCATCGCCAAAGATGATAAACGCATTTACTTTGCACAACTCTTTGGTATGAGCGACCAAATCTCGTATGCTCTTGCCAAAGCAGGCTACAATGTAGTAAAATATGTTCCGTACGGACCAGTTGAAGCTGTAATGCCTTATTTATTTCGTCGTGCCGCTGAAAATACTTCTATTGCAGGGCAGAGCAGTCGTGAATTTATGCTTGTGAAAAAAGAGCGTGAAAGGAGGAGAAAATGCAAAATGAATAAATTTTGAAGCCTTAAAATTTAGAAAAGTTGAGTTCTGAAAATATCTGATATCTAAATATGAAAAAATCTTTACAAGAACTTGAAGCCCTTGCAACGCAAGTTCGCCGAGATATTCTCCGAATGGTACATTCGGCACAATCAGGGCACCCAGGTGGCTCTCTGGGCTGTGCCGATTTGCTTGTTGCTCTTTATTTTGAAGTGATGCACCACACAGCACAGCCCTTTGATATGCAAGGGAAAAACCAAGATTTATTTTTCCTTTCCAACGGACACATTTCACCGCTATGGTACAGTGTGCTAGCTCGGAGTGGCTATTTTGAAACAACTGAACTGAAAACCTTTCGTAAAATCAACTCTCGTTTGCAAGGGCATCCTGCTACACACGAAGGCTTGCCCGGCGTACGAATAGCCTCTGGTTCTTTGGGACAAGGGCTTTCCGTAGCTATTGGAGCGGCACAAGGTAAAAAGCTCAATGGCGATACTAACCTTGTGTATGTGCTTATGGGCGATGGCGAGCAACAAGAAGGGCAAATCTGGGAAGCCGCTATGTATGCCGCTCATCATCAAATAGATAACCTTATTGGCATTGTAGATTACAACGGTCAGCAGATTGATGGACCCGTAGAGCAAGTAATGTCTTTGAAAAATTTGCAAGCTAAATGGGAGGCTTTCGGATGGAAAGTCCTTACCATGAATGGCAACAACATGCAAAATGTTTTAGAAATTTTGGCTCAAGCCAAAAAACTCACAGGCAACAAGCAACCTATTCTAATTTTAATGAAAACCGAAATGGGCTTTGGAGTAGATTTTATGATGCATTCGCACAAGTGGCATGGCATTGCCCCTAACGACGAGGAACTGCAAAAAGCCCTCGCACAGCTACCTGAAACCATTGGCGATTATTAAAACAATTTTTTTCCGCTTCTTCAATCCAAACAACTGCAAGCACCACAAAGTTACATTTATACAAAACATCAAATTTTTACTTGTAAATGCTTCTTTCGCTACACATACGAAATTACGCACTCATTGAAAAGCTAGATCTTAAGCCTCACAAGGCTTTTAATGTAATTACAGGCGAAACAGGAGCAGGAAAATCTATTATACTCGGAGCCCTAGGGTTACTTTTGGGTGGAAGAGTAGATAAAAAAGTTTTATTCAACGAAAACGAAAAATGTATTATTGAAGCTAATTTCGATATCTCGGCTTATCGTTTGCAAAATATCTTTGCAGAAAATGATTTAGACTACGAAAATATCGCTACTATTCGCCGAGAAATTTCATCATCAGGCAAATCAAGAGCATTTATCAATGATACACCCGTAAATTTAGAGACACTTTCCCAAGTGAGCTCTCAACTTATTGATATTCACTCCCAACACGATAATTTGATGCTTTCTGCCGAAAGCTATCAACGCAATATTATTGACATTTTCGCTGAAAATCTCCCCCTTTTGACAGAGTATCAAGCACTTTTTCAAGATTATTTACAAAAAAGTAAGTTTTATCAAAATTTACTTGCCGAAAAAAATCAGGCACAAGATGAACTCGATTATCATAAATTTTTACTTGACGAACTCTTCAAGGCATCTTTGCAAGAAAACGAACAAGAAGAATTAGAGGCAGAACTTGGTATTTTGGAAAATGCCGAAGAAATCAAAACCAAACTTGCAGAAAGCCTTTACAAGCTCCAAGAAAACGAAAATTCGGTGCTATCCAGCCTGAAAGCTATTTGCAGAGATTTCGAAAAAATGAGCGAGTTTTCAAGCATTTATGAAGAACTCGCCGAAAGGATAGAAAATACACTTGCCGAGCTCAAAGATATTGCCCGCGAGGTAGAAAAACTTTTTCAACGCACCGAATACAATCCTGAAAGGCTAGCTTGCGTTCAAAAACGCCTTGACGAAATTGAACGCTTGCAGAAGAAGCATCGTGTAAAATCAGTAAAAGAACTTTTGCAAATTCAGCAAGATTTGCAAAATAAAGTAGAAAGCGTACTAAATTTCGATGAAATTTTAGAAAAAGCTGAAAAAGAAAAGCAAATAGCCCTGCAAAAAGCAAGCCAAAAAGCCCAACTACTTTCTGAAAAACGTAAAAAGATAGTTGCTATCCTAGAAAAGGAACTTCAAAAACTGCTTTTTGAACTCGGTATGCCTAATGCTCGCCTACAAATTCAAATTTTACCCACAGAATTACATGCGGCAGGGTTAGAAAAAGTCGCTTTCTTGTTCAGTGCCAACAAAGGCATTGCTCCCCAAGAAATCAGAAATGTTGCCTCAGGCGGTGAGTTTTCAAGGCTTATGCTGGCTATCAAATATATTTTGGCAGGAAAAACCGCTATGCCTACACTTATTTTTGACGAAATTGACACAGGTATTTCAGGTGAAACAGCCCTTAAAATGGCACTCATGATGAAAGAAATGGCAAAAAATCATCAAATTATCACTATTACGCATTTGCATCAGATTGCCGCCAAAGCCGAAAAGCATTATTTTGTCTTCAAAGAAGATACCGAAACTCGCACCATAAGCCGTATCAAAGAACTTTCGTATGAAGAACGCCTGCAAGAAATTGCTCAAATGATAAGCGGAACCAAAAACTCTGCCGCCGCTTTACAAAGTGCAAAAGAACTTTTACAAAATAGCTGATTAAACTATTTTTTCACAAGTAATGTTTTTCAGTAAACCAAAACATCTATCTATGCTAACTGATTTTAAACAACTACCCTCTTCTGCCCGAATTTGGATTTATCAAGCCAATCAAGCATTGAATTCAGAACAAATTGCCGCTATGCAAACTGATTGGGAAACATTTTTGCAGACTTGGCAAGCTCACAAGCAAGATCTGAAAGCCGCTGTAAAATGCTTCTACAATCGTTTTTGGGTGGTTGGAGTTGATGAAAATCTCAATGCCGCCTCGGGTTGTTCTATTGATAAGCAAGTAAATTTTGTAAAATTTTTGGAGCAAAAATATCAAATTTCTTTACTTGACCGCTCTCAAATTGCTTTTTTGCACCAAGAACAAATTTTTACTATACCTTTCCAAGAACTTGAAAGAGCCATTCAGGCAGGCATAATCACTCCTGAAACCTATGTTTTCAACAATAGCCTCACACAAAAACAAGAACTAGAAAAAAATTGGATACAAACTGTTGAAAATAGTTGGCTAAAACGCTATTTTGCAACGGCTTAAATTTTTAAAAAATTTCCTAAAAAAAGCTATGCAATTACACATTATAGACGCGGGCTACTTCAAACTAGACGGCGGAGCTATGTTTGGCGTTGTTCCGAAAACAATTTGGCAAAAGCTTGTTCCTGCTGACGAGAAAAACCTTTGTACCTGGGCAATGCGTTGCTTATTAGTAGAAAACGGTAAACAACTTATTCTCATAGATACAGGAATGGGTAACAAGCAAGATGCAAAATTTTTCAGTTATTACGAACCCACTGGCGACACTCTCATCAATTCAATTGAAAAAGCTGGCTTCCGTGCCGAAGAGATTACAGACGTCTTGCTTACACATTTACATTTTGACCACGCAGGCGGAGCTATCAAACGAGCAGGAGAAAAACTTGTACCTACCTTTCCGAATGCTCGCTACTGGAGTGAAAAAACACATTGGCAACTGGCAACCGTGCGTCCGAATGCAAGGGAAAAGGCTTCTTTTTTGAAAGAAAACATCTTGCCTTTGCAAGAAAGTGCACAGTTGAATTTTATAGAAAATGAAAGCCCTTTTGAAGGTATTGAGATTTTGAAAGTAGATGGGCATACGGATAAAATGATACTACCGCTAATCCACTACAAGGACAGAAAAATCTTGTATTGTGCCGATTTAATACCTTCTTCGGCACATATCCCTGTGCCTTATGTGATGGGGTATGATGTTCGTCCTCTGCTCACAATGCAGGAAAAAGAGCAAATTTTACCCAAAGCACTGCAAGAAAATTGGATTTTGTTCTTTGAACACGATGCCCAAATTCCTGCTTGCTTACTCACACAAACCGAAAAAGGTATCCGAATGGGAGAAACAATTGAAGTAGAAAAACTCTAAAAATCAATGTTTTATAAAGCAAATTGTTTTTTTTTAGAAAAAAATAAATTTTTTTGCAGAATTATTTGGCAGTTACAAAAAATAGTTGCAACTTTGCACCACGTTTTGAGCAAAAGACGCTCCGTTCGTCTAGGGGTTAGGACGCATCCCTTTCACGGATGAAACACGGGTTCGATTCCCGTACGGAGTACAAAAATATCAAACAAAAGCCTTCAAAATTTCTTTTGAAGGCTTTTGTATTGATGTACTCAAACCTGATAGGTTTTAAAAGATGAATTGATACATTGAAAATTTTTGAGTATAAATGAACATTCACAAAGGGGCAAGAATACTTCTTGTTACTTACCCGAATTATTGCTGATAGAAGAATGCATTAAATAAAAATTTTTTTCATCAGCCTTAGCTCAACATATTCTAATTATGTCTCAAAACTTCAAAAGTATTTTAATTTACTTCATATCAGTGTTTTTAATTTTTATCAAGAACTATCTGATAGTTTTTTCTGCTCCTTTTGATTACGATGCTGTCAAAAGTTTCCAAATTCTTGAAGAACTTTCAGAAGGAAATTTTCACAACTTTTTCCACCATGCCTCCCCTGTGTTGTACGTATTTTTTTTGCCTTTTTACCTCATTTATCCTAATTTTTGGTTTCTGCTTTCTATTAATACCTTACTGGGCGTTTTTACTTCTTGGCTTTGGGTTAGATTACTACGGAAAGACCTTACCAAAGAGCCTTACATTGCTACTACGTATCTTTTATTAGGCACTTCCTTTTTTGCAGTATCGTACAGCCGAACTTTAAGTATAGAAATACTTAGTTTATTTTTTTCTGCCTTGCTTTGGATACAAATACAAAGTTTTTTAGAACAAAGAAAAACCTTTTGGGCTTCTGCTTGGCAAGTAGGTATAGTAGCGGGTTTATTGCTTCTTAGCAACTACAAAGCCATTGTGCCACTTGTATTGATAGCATTTATCATTTTTTTCAGCAAAAAAAACTGCCCTACCCCACCTTTTACTTGGCAGTTTTTCAAGAAAATTGTGATAAGTTTTTGTAGCACAATAGCCTTATTTATGCTTATAGGGATATCTGTGGGTTTGCCTTGGTATCGGTATCCTGCTACTATTGTAAGTATAGTAGCCAATGCCAAAGAAGCTACTGCTCATCCTTTCAATGGTCGTTTTTACTTTCAGTATTTGGCAGAGTTTGAAAACACAGCACTAATGCTTTTAGCTATTTGGCAGATGAAAACTGTTTTAAGATTTCCGTCTAATGATACTATCTTTTGGCGTCTGCTGGCTTGGACTGCCCTACTTACGTTTACAGTGATGCTCTTTTTGCCCAAAGCTCCTCGTGGCTTGATTTTCGTTCTTCCTTTTTTATATCTGCTCGGTATAAAACAACTGCATCACTTTTTTCTCGACAAATGGAATAAACCTGTTCTTTATCTTACAGTCGCAATAGGTTTTCTTTTTTGGCAAACAAAAACCATTTGGGAAAAAGTTTATCCTTACAGCCAAACCAATTACCCACAAGTAGCCTCTATACTCAAAAAAGAGCAAGCAGAAGTAGTTTTTACTACTTTGGGTATAGGCATTTATCCATTTTTAGATAAAAGCATCAAATTAGAAGTTTTACGTCAAGCCTCTGATACAAGCAAATTTCAAAACTATGCAGGTAAAAAATTTTTACTTTACGATAGTTATGGCCAAATTTCTTTGCACCATTCTTTGGTAAAACTTAAAGAACTCAAATATGACTACTATTTTGAGGAAAAAAGCCTTTGCAATCCGCTTTTAAGTTTGGAACTTGTTGAATACAACCGTACCAGTTTCCGAAAGGCTTTTGAAATAAGCGAGAATTTGCAAAAACAAAAGTGGCAATTGGCACTCAAGAAATTACCCTAAAACCCTTTTCTTGATAATTTCTACTACACTTTTTATCACTAAAAATGGATTTTGGGCTTCCTTTTGGCTATTGGGGTGTGTATCGGTGCAGTAGATTTTTTCAAAAAGACCGCTTTCTTGCAATTTTTGCAAAGCATTGTTATTAAACAAGCCGTGTGTAGTAATTGCATAAATTTTGTTTGCTCCTGCTTCTTTGTACGACCTTGCCGCATTGATAAGCGAACCACCTGTACGTATCATGTCGTCATAGATAATTACCACTTTCCCCGTAACATCAGCACTAATACCCGTAACGATAGTTTCCTTATCGCTCAATCGCCTTTTGAACACAAATGCCGCATTTACCCCCATATCATTGGCAAGCGATTCTACCCACTTGGCTCGCCCTGCATCTGTACAAGCTAAAATAAAGTTTTTTCCTGCTATTTCTGTACAAGCCTGCATAATTACCTCTTTGCAATATAGATGAACCGACTGTACATCTCCTTCAAAATAATGCGGCAAGCCTTCGGTATGCAAATCCATTAGCACAAAGGTTATTCTACTTCCTGTTTTGGGGATAGAGGAAAGTAATTTTGCCCGAGTTTTAGCCGTAACCACTTCTCCTTTTTTTACAGCTCTTTCCATCGTAGAATAACCAAAGTAGGGGATGACTATGGTCAAGTTTTTAGCTCCATATTTTCCTATTGCCGAAGCTAAGTCATAAAGTTCTAAAGTATCGGCATCGGTGGGCGTTCCACCTAAAAGAATAACATTTTCCCCTTCTACTTCGGTAAGTATACGTTGGTAACGCTCTCCATCAGGAAAAACTTTCACTTCTACTTCTGCTTTACGAACTCCTCCAAGTGCCAACAGTTTTTCTTGTAAATACTGGTAAGATTGAATAGAAAACAGCAACGGTTCGTTCATCTTACTTATTTCTCGTTTTAGTCACCTCTTCGGGCTTTTCGTTAATCATTTCTTTTGCTTCTTTGATTATATCTTCACCAAAAGCTACTACCGAAGAGATATTTTTTACTGCATAGGGAGCAAGGGGCTCTACTACGGGATAAAGCAAACTGCCCCGTAACAATTCTTTGTTAGAAGTGGTTTCATTTGCTATTTTATGAAAAATCATTAGAAACAGACTTACGATAAAAGCGAATTTCAAGCCTCCTAAACCTGCACCCAGCAAATTATCAAAACTACCTAAAAGTGTAGTATCTATACTTTTTTTCAGATAACGAGCAAAACGATTGGCAAGAAAGAAAAACAAAGCAAACGTAACCACAAAAGCCACATAAGGTATGATACTTTCCGACATATCGCCCATCAGAGGTTTTAAGATTTTAAGGGCAACTGTCCAAAATTTAAAACCCAAAACAATCGCTACAATAAAAGAAAATAGCGACAACACATTCATCAGCAAGCCCGATTGGTAACCCCGATGAGCCCCCCACAAAATAGGAATGAGAATGAAAAGATCAAGGCTGTTCATAACAATTTTAACTCAATAACTTTTTGACAAGTTCGGCAAGGGTTTTGTTATCTACCTTTCCTGCAAGAGTTTTGGTAGCTTGCCCCATTACTTTACCCATATCTTTGGCAGAAGTAGCCCCTACACTGGCAATAATTTCACGGATTTTAGCTTCTGCCTCTTCAAATGAGAGTTGCTGTGGCAAATACTTTTCCATAATCGCAATTACTGCTTGTTGTTCGGCGGCTTGCTCCGTTCTGCCTTGTGAGGCAAACATTTCATAAGACTCTTTTCGCTGTTTCAATGCCTTATTGATAATGGCTATTTCATCGGCTTCTGTAAGGTTGCCTGTACCGCCTTCTTTGGTTTCTTCTAAAAGAATCATCGATTTTAGCTCACGCAAAGCCGTCAGAGCCGCTTGATTTTTGGCTTTCATTGCTTCTTTGATATCTTGGTTGATACGTTCTTTGAGTGTCATAGGCAAAAAATTTTTAAGTTTGATAGGAAAGTTCAAGTTTTTGAGGTTGAAAATTTTTAATTGTAAGTTTTTACAATTTCTGCAAACTCTCTTGCTTTCAGCGAAGCCCCACCCACTAGTCCGCCATCTACATCAGGACAAGCAAAGAGAGACTGTGCATTTTGAGCATTTACACTGCCTCCATACAAAATACTTGTATTTTGAGCTATCTCGTCTCCAAATTTCTTTTTCAAATAAATCCGAATAAGAGCATGCATTTCCTGGGCTTGGTCGGCGGTTGCATTTCTACCTGTTCCAATTGCCCATACAGGCTCGTAAGCAATGACTAGGTTTCTGATTTGTTCGGCAGAAAGTTCCGATAAACTTCCCTCCAACTGATTTTGCACATATACAATGTGCTCGTTTTTATTACGAATTTCCAAAGATTCACCACAACAAAAAATCACTTTCAAGCCCGCCTGCAAGGCTCTTTGGATTTTTTCGGCTATCATACGATGGGTTTCAAGATAATACAAACGCCTTTCGCTATGCCCCACAATTACCCATTTTGCTCCTACCGAAGCAAGCATTTGAGCCGAAATTTCCCCTGTATAAGCCCCTTTTTCGTATTCTGAACAATTCTGAGCACCTATTGCAAAAGAAGAATTTTTCAGAAAATTACTTAAATAGTGGATGTAAACAAACGGAACAGCAAAAATCACTTCCGAATTATTTCGCTTTTCATCTTTTAGAATATTGGTAACTTCAGAAATTAAAGCATTTGCTTCTTGAAAGTTAAGGTTCATTTTCCAGTTGGCGGCTACAATTTTTTGAGGCATCGTTTTTTCATTTTTGATTGAAAATTAGGAAATTTGCCCAAATTTAACGCAAAAAAATCTGAAAATGCAAAATCTACAAGCAACTTTTGAGCCTTATGTACTTTATTTCCGTTTTCAAGCAGGTACTTCAAGGGGTATTTTGCGAGAAAAGAAAAATTATTTCATCAGAATTTGGGACCAATCTAATCCGCACATACAAGGCGTAGGCGAAGTAAATGTACTCAAAGGTTTAAGTTTGGACGATAGAGCAGATTTAGAAGAAAAAATAGCCGAAATTCTGCAAAAATATCAAAATCAAACCCTTCAAAACACAGATTTAGAGGCTTTCCCTGCTATTCGTTTTGCGTTGGAAATTGCCGAAAAAGATTTAGCAAATGGCGGAAAAAAACTCATCTTTCCAAGTGCTTTCACCGAAGGCAAAACTTTTATTCCTATCAACGGCTTGATTTGGATGGGGAGCAAAGAATGGATGCTTTCTCAAATTCGCCAAAAAGTTGAAAAAGGCTTTACTTGCCTAAAAATGAAAATCGGAGCTTTGGATTTTGAAACGGAAATGAGCATTCTACATTCTATCCGCAAAGAATTTCCTTCGCCCCAAGAAATGATTTTACGCGTAGATGCCAATGGTGCTTTTTCTGCCCAAGAGGCTTTGAAAAAATTAGAGAAGCTTTCTCATTACCAAATTCACTCTATTGAGCAACCCATTGCCCCTAACCAAATTGAAGAACTTGCCCAACTCTGCAAAAAATCGCCTGTACCTATCGCCTTGGACGAAGAACTTATCGGCAAAAATCACCAGAAAAGTCAACTTTTGCAAAGCATAAACCCTCACTTTATAGTGCTGAAACCCGCTCTTTTGGGGGGGATGGCCGAAAGTGAGGCTTGGATACAAGAAGCTCAAAATAGGCAAATTGGTTGGTGGATAACCTCTGCCTTAGAAAGTAATATTGGCTTAAATGCCATCGCTCAATGGACAGCTACACTGCCTTTCTCAGGGCATCAAGGCTTGGGAACAGGGCAAATCTATGAAAATAATTTACCTAGCCAACTTTATTTAGAAGGAGAAAAATTGTGGTTTAAAGTATAACTAAAAAACCTAAACTAAAAAAATCTGTGAGTTTTTTCAAAACCTCATAGGTTTTTGATGAAGTAAGTTTTTGAAAACTATTTTTTGAAAATAACTACCTTTGTTTTTTCGGTATGATGAAAATTTCGTAATTTAGCCTGCTTAAAAACAAAATCTCTTAAAAAATGTTAGACAACAACAAAACCCTTGAAAGCCCCTCCAATATATTCCCTGTCAATATTGAAGACGAAATGCGAACCGCCTACATAGATTACTCTATGTCGGTGATTGTTTCGCGTGCCTTGCCCGATGTACGCGATGGCTTAAAACCTGTTCACAGACGCGTACTCTACGGAATGATGGAATTGGGCGTTTTACATAACAAACCTTACAAAAAATCGGCTCGTATTGTAGGAGAAATTCTTGGTAAATATCACCCTCACGGCGACTCTTCCGTCTATGAAACAATGGTACGAATGGCTCAAGAATGGTCATTACGTTACCCGCTTGTAGATGGGCAAGGCAATTTCGGCTCTATTGATGGCGATAGCCCAGCCGCTATGCGTTATACCGAAGCTCGCCTGCATCGTATTGCCGAAGAGCTTATCGGTGAAATCAATAAAGACACCGTTAATTTCCAACCTAATTTTGATGATTCACTAACCGAACCTACTGTATTGCCCGCAAAAATTCCCAACTTGCTTATCAATGGTACTTCAGGCATTGCCGTAGGTATGGCAACCAATATGGCTCCGCATAACCTTTCGGAAGTAATTGAAGGAATTTTGGCATATATCGATAAGCCCGACATCAGTATCAACGAACTAATGAAGTACATTCTTGCCCCCGATTTCCCCACAGGCGGTATCATCTACGGCTACGAAGGTGTAAGAAACGCTTACAAAACAGGTAGAGGTAGAATTATTATCCGTGCCAAAGCCAATTTTGAACAAAGCAAATCAGGTAAAGATTTGATTGTTGTGACGGAAATCCCGTATATGGTCAATAAAGCCGCAATGATTGAAAAAACTGCCCAACTCATCAATGAAAAGAAAATTGAAGGAATTTCTGACATACGCGATGAATCGGACCGAGACGGCTTGCGGATTGTCTATGAACTCAAAAAAGATGCTATTCCTGCCATTGTACTCAATAATTTGTTCAAATACACCCAACTGCAAACAGCCTTCAGTGTCAATAATGTAGCTCTTGTAAAAGGAAGACCTACTACACTGAATCTGAAAGAACTCATCAAACACTACGTAGAGCACCGACACGAAGTAGTAGTACGCCGTACAAAATTCGATTTGAACGAGGCTCAAAAAAGAGCTCATATTTTGGCAGGTTTATTGATATCGCTGGATAATTTAGACGCTGTAATTGCCCTTATTCGCAATGCCCAACACCCCGATGAAGCAAAACTTGCCTTGATGAATAATTTTTCTCTTACCGAAGTTCAGGCAAAAGCTATCTTGGATATGCGTTTGCAAAGACTTACAGGGCTGGAAAGAGAAAAAATTGTTACCGAAAACCAAGAAATTACCGCTCTCATTGCTAATTTGGAAAATATCTTGGCTGATGAAAAACGCCGAATGGAAATTATCAAGCAAGAACTCACCGAAATCAAAGAACGCTATGGCGATAAGCGTAAAACTGAGATTGTATACTCAGCAGAAGAGTTTCAGGAAGAAGATATGATAGCCGACGAACAAGTTGTAATTACTATTTCTCACAAGGGGTATATCAAACGTACTCTTCTTTCTGAGTATCGTGTGCAAGGTCGTGGTGGTGTAGGTTCCCGTGGTGTAACTACCAAAGAAGATGATTTTACCGAGCATCTCTTCGTAGCCACCAATCACAACTATCTGCTCATTTTTACAGAAAGTGGAAAAGTATTTTGGATAAAAGTGTATGAAATTCCCGAAGGAAGCAAAACCGCCCAAGGGCGTGCCATTCAAAACCTTATACAAATTGAAAATGGCGATAAAGTACGAGCCGTTATCAATGTAGAAACTTTGGAAGACGAAGACTATATCAATAACCATTATTTGGTGATGTGCACCGAAAAAGGTATTATCAAGAAAACCACTTTGGAAGCCTACTCTCGCCCAAGAGCTACGGGTATCAATGCTATCAATATCAATGAAGGCGACAAGCTCATTGAAGTCCGAATGACAACAGGCAACGACCATATCATCATAGCCACTCAATCAGGCAGAGCAATCCATTTTCACGAAGAAAATGTACGCCCTATGGGGCGTAATGCCACTGGCGTAAGAGGTATTTGGCTTGATGAAAACAACCCCGATGATGTTGTAATTGGGATGGTTTGCGTACAGAACCAAAATCAGCATCTTTTGGTAGTTTCGGAAAGAGGTTTCGGCAAACGCTCCGAAGTAAGAGAATACCGAATCACAGCTCGCGGAGGTAAAGGCGTAAAAGCAATGAACCTCACCGAAAAAACAGGCAAACTGGTTGCTATCAAAGAAGTTTCGGATAATGATGACCTGATGATTATCAACAAATCGGGCATTACCATACGCATACGCGTAAGCGATTTACGCCTGCAAGGGCGTGCTACACAAGGGGTAAAGCTCATTACACTCAACAAAGATGATGAAATTTCGTCAGTAGCAAAAATTGAAAAAATGGAAGAAGAAAACGAAAATATCCCAATTCCTGACAATAACCCTGAATTACCCGCTGAAGCATAACACACTCAAATGATTTATATTCAGACCTGATAGGTTTTAAAAACCTATCAGGTCTATGTGTAGGTCTATGTGTATCAGGATTTGATAACTAGTTGTTTCTCATCCATCGCTCACGCAAACGAATCTGCTCCAAAGTAGCTTGCGGATTGATAGAAAAAGTTTTTTCTTTTTCGTCAAAAATAATGCCGATTTTGTCGTAATATTCTTTCAAAGGCAAAGGCTCGGCGTTTTTTACATAACGATTAAAAAAGTCTGCAATTTCAGGATAAGTACGTTTTACAAAAATATCAAACCATTCTTTTTCAGGAAAACTTTTGTTGGGTCCGTATTCTTTGGCAAGCTCATTGATAACCTCACGCAAACCACGCTTACCTTTCGAAAGTTCTAGGAGACGAATATCTAGAAGCCCTGCTACCAAAGCACCACGATTGTAAATATTACCGTATTGTTTCTGCCCTTCAGGCGTATAAGAAGTAAGACTGATTTGGCTTAAACTATAATTTTTATCATAGAAACGCTCATCAACCATTACTTTGCGGCGTAAGTCTTTGAAATAGTCGTCTAATGTTTTGATGCTGTAACAAAGTTGCATTTTGTGCGAAGCCCATTCAGTAGTACCTTCGTATAGCCACAGATGTTCGGAGGGAGTAGGAGTAACAAAATTAAACTTTTCAATAATTTCGCTATGAATATTCAAAGGAGTTACAATATGGAAAAACTCATGGGCGGCAATATCTGTCATTCTTTTGCCAAACTCTTCAGTCCATTCTTGTTCTTTGATAATGTATTCAGAGCTGTACGAATGTTCCCAAGCTCCTGCGTTTCTGTCTTCAAAGAAAAATAAAAACGTATAACGAGGCACTGGCAAGCCATTGAGGAAAGAATCAGCGGCAACAAGCATATTAGTCATTGAAGAAAGCAGTTTTTCAGAAGTAATTTTGCCTGTTTTAGAATAAGTATAAAGCTCAACTTGGGTGTTGCGAATTTGGGTAGTAGCTTTAGAAAGATTAGCAAACAGAATAGGCGAATCTACGATATGGTCGTAATTATTTGCTAAAAAGTAGCCATCTTTCATTTCTAGGGCTGTTCCATACTGCCACTCGTCAGGATACAAAAATTTAATTTTTAATGGCGTAGATTGCATACCTTGTGGATAGCCAAAAACCGTTTGCCCATTGATAAGAGCGTGGTCTTTTTCAAGCGAACTGCCACACATTTCATAGATTTTATTTTCTGTTACGGGGGTATCAAAAGTTTCGGCGATATGGTAGCGAATAGTAGCTACTTTTTCAGGATTTGCTATTTCCCACTGATTTGTACCGATTTGTTTGGTAGTAATTTTCTTACCTTTGCTGTCCAGAGCTTCAAATTTTCTTACAAAACGCCCTATATCCATTACTTGGTAGGTACCTGGAGCTGTAGCGGCAAATTGATAAATTTTGTTTTCTTTGCCAAGACCTTTTACTTTTAGTTCTACTTTGAAGAGGTCATCAGCCCTATCGTTCAAATTGACAATATATTCCAGGACTTTTTGAGCAAATACGTTGCTACAAAATACCCAAACCAAAAGCAGAGAAAATACTTTTTTCATTTTTTAACAAGTTTTTAGTTTGCACTCAAATTTAGAGTGAAATTTTTGCAATAACACAATATTTCAGCAGAAATTTCGTAATTATTTTGACAGAAAAACAGCCACAAAAACAAAAAATATTTGTGTATTTTCTAAAAAAACTTATATTTGCCCCAAAACTCTACTAACAATGAGAAAAACAATTAACCTAACGCTTATACTTTTTATTTTTGCATTTTTTGCAAAAGCCCAAATTGGAGATTACAAATCGCATACGGTGTACATTTACAACTTCACCAAATATATTCAATGGCCCGCCACCTATCAAAGTGGCGATTTTGTAATAGCTGTTTATGGTCTTTCCCCCCTTACAGCCCAACTTCGTGCCGCTACTGCTAATAAAAGTGTTGGTACACAAAAAATTGTAGTAAAGCAGTATCTTAGTCTTAATGCTATTGAAACCCCTCATATTTTATTCGTTACACTCCAACAAAGCAAGAATTTAGAAGCTATTAAGAAAAAGCTAGAAGGTAAATCTACACTTATTGTTACAGAAAAGCCGGGATTAGGTCCGCAAAGCCATATCAATTTTATTTTACGTGAAGGAAAATGGAAGATAGAGCTCAACAATCCAGCCGTAGAAACTGCCGGACTGAAAGTATCTGCCCAACTTTCCAGAATTGCTATTCCTGTAAGATAGGAAAACAAAGAAAGTCCCTCTTTGAAAAGGGACTTTCTTTTATGCACTTGCCTCTGCTTCTACTTCTCTTTGAGCCAGGTATCTTTCGGCATCGAGAGCCGCCATACAACCTGTTCCTGCTGCCGTAACCGCTTGCCGATAAATATGGTCTTGGGCATCGCCACAAGCAAATACTCCTGCAATATTAGTACGGGTAGAACCTTTTTCTGTAATCAGATAGCCGTTTTCGTCCATATCCAAAATGCCTTTGAATATATCGGTATTGGGTTTATGACCAATGGCTACAAAAAAACCTTGGATAGGAATTTCTCTCAATTCGCCTGTCTGAGTATTTTTAATGCGTATCCCCTCTACTTGTTCAGAGCCTAAAATCTCTTGAGTAACCGAGTTCCAAATAATTTCAATATTAGGAGCAGACATTACGCGTTTTTGCATAATTTTAGAAGCTCGCATTTCATTGCGTCTGACAATCATATACACTTTATTGCATAGTTTAGAAAGATAACTTGCCTCTTCGCAAGCTGTATCTCCTGCTCCTACTACGGCTACATCTTTGCCCCGAAAGAAAAAGCCATCACACACTGCACAAGCCGAAACACCTTTACCATTGAGGCGTTGCTCCGATTCTAAACCAAGCCATTTGGCAGAAGCTCCTGTTGCAATAATTACCGCTTCAGCTTCAATAATGTAGCTATCGTCTACTACTGCTTGATGTATAGCTCCTGATTGAAACTTTACTTGTGTAATCATTCCATTTCGAACTTGCGTACCAAAACGCTCTGCTTGCCGCTGAAAATCCATCATCATTTGCGGACCCATAATGCCATCGGGATAGCCCGGATAGTTTTCTACCTCGCTTGTAATTGTAAGCTGACCGCCTGGTTGGCTACCTGTATAAAGCACAGGATTTAAGCCTGCACGAGCCGCATAAATTGCCGCTGTATAGCCTGCTGGTCCCGAGCCAATAATTAAAACTTTTACTCGTTCTTTTATTTCCATTGTTTTTAGTTTTGTTACGTAAAAAAAATCATTTTTCTCTACAAAAAGTTCAGAAAATCATTTGTAAGCAAAATTATTTTCAAAAAAATATTTCTTCGTAAAACTAATTTTTGATAATTCGGTCAGCATTTATTAGATTGCCAAAAAGTTTCATACTAAAAAAATAGTATTATGCAAAAGTTCTTTTTACTTACTTTGCTTATTAGCACAAACATACTATCTCTGGGACAAGATATTCACCTAATGCTACAATCAGGTAAAAAGCCTAACCCAATTCGTTCAGATGAGTACACTACACGAAAAATAGCTCTTTCGCACTGCAAAATGGGACAAGGCTACTACGTAATTTTACAATTTCAGCAAATTCCTACACAAACTCAAAAAGAACAAATTCAAAGAGTAGGTATTCAACTTTTTGATTATCTGCCTTACCTATCGTTTTGGGCTTACCTACCTGATAACCTCTCGGCAGAAATATTACAAAACTTGGGAATAAAAAACATCTATCCCTACAATGCCGAAAATAAAATTGCAAGACTTATTACAGAAAAAGGTATTCCCCAGTGGGCAATTAAAGAAACAGGGAAAGTTGACTTACTTGTGCAATTCTATCCGAACATTCGTTTATCAGAAGCTCATTTACGTTTAGAAACATTGGGTTGGGTAAAAGTTATACAAGAAAAATTTCTTTCAGATGTGAGTATTTTGCGAGTGCCTATCTCCAAATTGCAAGATTTAGCTCAAATACCATTCATATATTTTATTGAACCTATTTTCCCACCTGCCCAACTCGAAAACCGAGAGGCTACGAGCAATCATCGTATCAATTTTGTAAATTCTGAATATGTTGGCGGAAGAAAGTATGATGGCACTGGCATTGTGGTTTCAATGGGAGATGACGGCACTGCCGATACGCACATTGATAAAAAAGGCAGAATTACCAACAATGTTACTTCCAATAGCGGCAGCCACGGCGACCACGTTTCAGGCATTATTATGGGTGCAGGAAATCTTAACCCTCTGATGAAAGGACAAGCACCCGGGGCTCACCTGGAAGTATATTCTTGGCACGATGATATCGACCAAATGCCTACGCCTTACAATACCAAGAATGTTCGCATTACCTCGCATTCTTTGGGCGAAGGACTAAACGCAGGCTACAATACAGGAGCTCGCCAAGTTGACCAGCAAATCAGACAACTACCCGAACTGATGCACGTTTTTTCGGCAGGTAATAGTGGTTCAAGCTTTTTTACTATCACAGGGGGTAGAAAAGCAGGAAAAAATGTAATAGCTGTTGCAAACTTATCCAAAACTGATGTGATTGCTAATAGCAGTAGCCGCGGTCCTGCCGCTGATGGTAGATTGAAACCCGAAGTCGCCGCTGTCGGTACAAATGTAAATTCTACCCTTGAAAACAATACTTATGGTTCAAATTCAGGTACCTCAATGGCTTGTCCAGCTGTTTCAGGAACATTAGCCGCTCTGTATCATGCTTACCGAGCCCTGAACAGCAATGCCATGCCTACCTCTGATATTATTAAAGCTATTGTTATGAATACTGCCGATGATTTGGGCAATCCAGGTCCTGATTTTACTTTCGGCTATGGGCGTATCAATGCTCGAAGAGCAGTACTGACTTTGGAGCAAAATCGCTATTACGTAAATAGCATCTCACAAGGGCAAACCCAAACACAAACTATTTCTGTTCCCGCAGGAACAAAACAACTTAAAGTAATGCTTTATTGGAATGACTACGAAGGTGCCGCCAGCGCCAGCATACCTCTTGTCAATAACCTCAACCTCACTGTTACCCCTCCTTCTTCTCCTCCCGTAAACCCTTGGATACTTGACTTCAACAACCCTGCTAACAATGCCGTCAGAGGTGTAGATAACATCAACAACTCCGAACAAGTAACCATAGATAACCCTGTCTCAGGTTCGTATACCATTTCGGTAAATGGTTTTGCTGTACCGCAAGGTCCTCAGCAATACGTAGTATGTTATGAGTTTATACAAGACGATGTGGTACTTACTTTCCCTATCGGCGGAGAAAGTTTCACCCCTGGTACCGTCGAAAAAATTCGTTGGGATGCATGGGGCAGTTCAGGTACTTTCAATTTAGAGTATTCAACAGATGGTGGAACTACCTGGACAAACATCACCACAGGGATTTCAGGCTCTTCACGCTCTTTCGATTGGAACGTTCCTAACGTGCAAAGCGGGCAAGTACGTGTGCGTGTAAGTAAAGGCTCTTTGCAATCGCAAAGCATTGCTAATTTCTCTATTATGCCCTTTCCGAGTGGCTTGACTGCTTCTGCGGGTTGTACAGGGGTAAATCTTTCTTGGACAGCCGTTGCAGGAGCTACTAGCTACGAAGTTTTCCGTTTAGGCACAAAATACATGGAATCAGTAGGAACGACTACCGCCACCACTTTCACCGACAACGTAGCCACAGGCGAAACCTACTGGTATGCTATCCGAGCTTTGGGTTCTAATGGAGCAGTAAGTCGAAGATGTAATGCAATTTCATTCAACTATACCTCAGCAGTATGTGCTACCGATGCCGCAATTAGTAATATTAGCCCTTCGGGCAATTCTTGTGTAATGACGGAAAATACTGAGGTAAAAGTTACCGTGCACAATGTAGGTACTTCCACACTTACCAACCTCACTGTAAATTGTGAAGTTCGTAAGTCGGATAACAGCATCGTTATGACAGGCTCTGCTAACATTACTTCGCTAGCTCCTAATGCTTTGCAAGATGTAACATTTAACGCCAATTTAGGAACTATTGACGAAACTTACCAAATTTCAGCTACTGTAAGCGTTGCAGGTGATATGAACACTGCCAATAACCAGAAGAGTGTCAATGCCAAAAATGTAAGTATTAATCTTTCGCTCAGTTATGAAAATGGAATTTTGAAAGCAACCCAAGGATACCGAAACTACAGATGGTTTAAAGACGGTAACTTTGTAGCTACCACAGGTACTAACCACGAATGGATACCCAACGCCCTAGGAACTTACCAAGTAGAAGCCCAATCTTATACCAATACTTGCAAACGAATGTCTAATGAAGTAGTAATTACGATACTTTCTTTGCAAGATGTTTCAAGCGAACTGCTAATTGCTCCCAACCCCACAGAAAATGCAATCAGCATCATTTTGCCCAAAAACTTGCAAAATAATGCCCAATTCATGCTCATAGATGCAAAAGGCAGAAAATTGATGGAAGGCTCTTTGCAAGAAAATCAGACTATTCATGTAAGCAAGTTGCCGAAAGGTTTGTACATTTTAGAAATCAAAAATGCTACCCACCGAGCCATTCGGAAAGTTGCTAAGCAGTAAAATACTGCTTCAACTCAATCCCCTTTCTTGTAAAACGAAAGGGGATTTTTTAGTCTGCTCTATAGCCCAATCTTTTGAGGCATTTTTCTTGCTTACGCCAATTTTTTTCTACTTTCACAAACTGCTCCAAATGCACTTTCTTGCCAAAAAATTGCTCCATTTCTTTGCGAGCTTCCGTACCTACTTTCTTTAAATCTTTGCCACCTTTGCCTATTAAAATACCTTTCTGGCTATCTCTTTCTACAATAATTTCCGCCTGAATATGTAAAATTTCTTCACTTTCCTTGAAAGCAACTATTTGTACATCAGTACTATACGGTATTTCTTTTTGATAGTGAAGAAAGATCTTTTCCCGTAGAATCTCTGCCGCAAAAAAACGTTCGGGTTTATCAGTAAGAGCATCTTCATCAAAGTAAGGGGGGTGTTCGGGAAGTTTATCTAAAATATACTTCCAAAGTACATCTATCTGAAAATTGGTATGAGCCGAAATTGGAACGATAGGAGTGTCAGGAAAGTAAGTTTTCCATTCACTAACTTTTTTTTCCAAAGTTGTTTGATTTACCAAATCAACTTTATTCAAAACTAATAAAAGTTTTTCTTGATGTGTTTTCAGCAGTTGGATAAGTTTTTCATCTTTTTCTTCATCGTTTACATCTATTACCCAAAGCAAAATATCGGCATCTTCGAGGCACTCTTCTACAAACTTCATCATCACTTTGTGCAAAGCATATTTAGCTTCAATGAAGCCAGGTGTATCAGAGAATACAACTTGATAGCTATCCGTTGTGAGAATTCCTTTGATGCGATGCCGAGTAGTTTGAGCTTTGGGTGTAACAATAGCCAACTTTTCGCCTACAAGTACATTCAGCAAAGTAGATTTACCCGCATTGGGCTTTCCGACAATATTTACAAAACCTGCTTTCATTTATTATTTTTTTAATATTCAGACCATTAAAGGCATAAGGAGTTTAGCTTTAGAATATTTTGCAGAAATTTAATCTGCCTTTCACGAAACTTTGCCTGCCAAAATTTAGTTTTGCAAAAAAAGACTTTTTTCCATGAAAAAACAAGAAAGTATTCCCACTTCTAAAGTTGCTCGTGCTACTAAATTCATTCAAACAGGTGTAAAAGTAGGCGGAAACTATCTGAAACACTATGCCAAAAAGCTCATCAATCCTGAAACTAGTAAAGACGAACTCCACGAAAGTAATGCCGAAGATATCTACAAAACCCTAAGCCAACTGAAAGGCAGTGCCCTCAAAGTTGCTCAAATGATGAGCATGGATAAAAACGTACTTCCCAAAGCCTATGTAGATAGATTTACGATGGCTCAGTATTCTGCTCCTCCTCTTTCGTATCCGCTGGTAGTCAAGACCTTCAGGCAATCCTTCGGGAAAGCTCCCACCGAAATTTTTGATACATTCAGCAAAGATGCTGTCAATGCCGCTTCTATCGGGCAAGTTCATCAGGCAACACTTAACGGTAAAAAGTTGGCTGTAAAAATCCAATATCCAGGAGTAGCCGAAAGTATCAAATCAGACTTGCGAATGGTTAAACCTTTTGCTATTCGCATCTTGAATATGAACGAAAAAGATATCGAACTGTACATGCAAGAAGTAGAAAGCAAACTTTTAGAAGAAGCAGACTATGAGTTGGAACTCAAACGTTCAATAGAAATTTCAAAGGCTTGTTCACATCTGCCCGACCTTTTTTTTGCGACCTACTACCCTGAATATTCCTCAAAAAAAATCCTGACAATGGATTGGCTCGAAGGTAAACACTTGTCCGAATTTTTAAAGACAAACCCTCCGCAAGCAGTACGTAACCGCATCGGCCAAGCCCTTTGGGATTTTTACGATTATCAAATTCATACACTCCGAGCCGTACATGCCGACCCCCACCCTGGTAATTTCTTGTTTACCCACGAAGGAAAAGTAGGTGTAATTGATTTTGGCTGCATCAAGGAAATTCCGCAAGAATATTACGACAATTATTTCATTGTCATCAATCCGTATCTGCTTAAAGATGAAGCTACTCTTTTGCAAACATTCAAAAATTTAGGCTTTATTTTACCACAGGATACACCCGAACAGCAAAAACTTTTTGCAGGACTTTTCAAAGGTATGATAGAACTGCTCGGCAAGCCTTTTCATCAAGAAACTTTTGACTTTGGTAATGATGCTTATTTCCAAGAAATTTACCAATACGCCGAAAATTTGGCTCGCACCGAAGAACTTCGCAAAGCCAATCAGGCCCGTGGCTCAAGGCACGGCTTGTATATCAATAGAACTTATTTTGGCTTATATTCCATACTCAACCAACTGAAAGCAAATATTCGGACTAGTAAACCTGAATTTTTGAGTAAACCGATTAACTCATAAAAAAACTAAAAAGGCATAAAGTTTTCAAAAAACTCGTAGTTTTGCTACTCATAAAACCCCTATGAGGTTTTGAAAACCTCGTAGGGGCTGGCCACTAAAAAAACCGAAGTCCGATGTCTTTCTCTCCAAAGCAAGTTGAAGAAATTTTAGAAAAAGCTTACCGACATTATCATCAACTGGCCTTTATCGAAAATGACCCAATTTGCATACCTCATAGTTTTAGCAAAAAGCAAGATATAGAAATTGCAGGCTTTTTTGCCGCCACACTGGCTTGGGGGCAAAGAAAAGTAATTATTCGCAAATGCAAAGAACTTCTAACACTAATGGACAATAGCCCTTATGAATTCATTAAACATTTTACTCAAAAGGATTTAAAACCCTTTTTACAGTTCAAACATCGCACTTTCAATGCTGACGATACCCTTTATTTTCTACATTTTCTGCAATATTGGTACCAACACGAAGAGAGTTTAGAAAATGCTTTTGTACAGAATTTTTCTTTGCAAGAAAAAACCATTGAAAAAGCTCTCATACATTTTGAAAAATTATTTTTTTCACTCTCTTTTGCCCTTGAACGTACACGCAAGCATATAGCCACTCCTACCCGAAAATCTACTTGTAAGCGACTTTGTATGTTTTTGCGTTGGATGGTGCGTAAAGATAAAAAAAGCATTGATTTTGGACTGTGGGAAAAAATACAACCTTCCCAATTAGTTTGCCCTTGTGATGTACATACCGAACGCACTGCCCGAGAGCTCCGACTTATCACCCGTAAACAAACAGATTGGCTTGCCGCTCTGGAACTTACCGAAAACTTACGCTATTTTTGCCCCCAAGACCCCGTAAAATACGATTTTGCTCTTTTTGGATTGAGTGAAGCTAAACAAGATTTTTTCTCATAATCTTTTCCTTTTTCGCTCAAAATTTTTAACTTTATTGCCACAAAAATTAGTTTTCTATGAAAAAACTATACTGCTTTTGGTGGCTATTTTGGGTTACAGGTGCTATTTTTGCCCAAAAAAAATCCTTAAAGCAAGCCGAATATCATTTTAGCTACCAAGAATACAGCCTTGCTATCCCCTATTATGAAGCGTACATCAACGAAGAAGTAAAACTTGAAAAAATTGTTGATGCCAGATACAAACTTGGCATTTCCTATCTACAAACTGCCCATAAAGGTAAAGCACTACCTCATTTAGAATTTGTATATCAATATGCTCCCAAACACCATAGAAACCTTACTTATTATCTTGCACAAACTTATCATTTCTTGCATAACTGGGATAAAGCCGAAAAATTCTACCAAATAGCCCTGAATGAAAGCGAATTTGCCAAAGATATCCCCAAACATTTGCAGGAATGTAAATATGGCAGAGAATATACAAAAAACCCTTCAAGGGTGATCATTGAAAACCTAGGAGATGTACTCAATTCTCCTTATCCCGAATATGTACCTGTTATTTCCGAAGATGAAAAAGTAATGCTTTTCACCGCTCGCCGACCCAACACCACTGGTGGTGGAAAAGACTACGACCAAGAGTACTTCGAAGATATCTATATTTCTGAGTATATCAATGGCAAATGGACAGAACCTAAAAATCTTCCTCCTCCTATCAATGGAAATTCACATGACGCCTGCATCGCTCTTTCTCCTGATGGTACGAAACTTTTTGTCTATAAAACTGGCTTGGGTAGAGAAAAAATGGGAGATATTTACATTTCTGAAAAAAAATCTGATGGCTCTTGGACTGAACCTAAATCTATGGGTAGTAAAATCAATACCAAATACCGAGAACCCTCTATTTCTATCACTCACGACGGTAATACGGTGTATTTTTCCAGCGATAGACCTGGTGGCTTCGGAGGATTAGATATTTACAAATCTGTCAAAAACGAAAAAGGCGAATGGGGCGAACCCATAAACTTAGGACCCACTATCAATACCCCCTACGATGAAGACGCTCCTTTTATTCATAATGAAACTACCCTATACTTCAGCTCGCAAGGGCACACCTCTATGGGAGGCTTCGATATCTTTGTCAGCGAATGGAAAGATGGCAAATGGACAACCCCTCTCAATATGGGCTTTCCCATCAATACAGCCGATGACGATATTTATTTTGTAGTTTCGGCTGATAATAAACGGGGGTATTTTTCATCGGGTAGAGCTGGTGGCTTGGGTGATAAAGATTTGTATGTTATCTATCTGCCCGAAAGGAAGTTGGAATATGTAAAAGTAGAGAAAAGTACTCAAATCCCTGATAAGCAAGTTGCTATCAATATCCCAATGCCCCAAACTCCTACCCAAGAAGAAAAAAAATTTATCACTATTCTTAAAGGCACGATTCGCGATGCTAAAACCAAACAAAGACTCTCTGCCACTATAACACTTTATGACTTGAAAGATAACCATCTTGAAGAAGAAATGATATCAGAAGAAGAATCGGGAAAATATGAAACCATTATCCCTGCCGATAAACATTTCTTGATAAGTGTAGACAAGGAAGGCTATATGTTTCATTCAGAAGAATTTACTGTACCACCACAACCCAAAGATAAAAACCAAGAAATTATCGTAGATATCGACCTTGTCAAGGTTGAAAAAGGAGCGAAAATCAGGCTGAAAGTATTTTACGACTTTGATAAAGATTTCCTCAGGCAAGAATCCATTATAGAATTAGAAAAGTTGATAGCATTTTTACAACGCTACCCCAAGGTAAAAGTAGAAATTTCGGGTCATACCGATGCTATTGGTACAGAAGCGAAAAATCAAGGACTTTCAGAACGTAGGGCTCAATCAGTTGTGCGTTATTTAGTAGAAAAAGGTATTGATGCAAGGCGTTTGGTAGCCAAGGGCTACGGTGAATTACGTCCGATTGCTCCTAATGATACCGAAGAGGGCAGGCAACTTAATCGTCGTACAGAATGCGAAATTTTAAGTGTAGATTAGCGGGTGCGTTCAATTGTAAATTGCAAGAGTTTTTGCAAGGCTAGGCTATACTCATTTTGAGGCAAAAAGCTATTCAATAGCATAATAGATTCTTGATAGTATTTTTGCATTTTTTCTTGGGCATATTCAATGCCTCCTTTGCGTTTTACGAAATCAACAACTCTTCGTACAGTGCTATTTTTGTAGCTTGCATTTTTGATAAGAAAAATAATTTCTCGCTTTTCAAGCCAAGAGGCTTTTGAAAGAGCATAAATCAAGGGCAAAGTCATTTTTTTCTCTTTAATATCAATACCTACGGGTTTTCCGATTTCAGCATCGCCATAGTCAAACAAATCATCTTTAATTTGAAAGGCAATGCCTACTTTTTCACCAAAAAGTTTAGCTTTTTCTTGTATTTCGGAGCTTACCCCTGCCGAGCAAGCCCCTACGGCACAACAAGAAGCTATCAAAGAAGCCGTTTTCTGCCGAATAACCTCAAAATAAACTTCTTCGGTAATATCTAACTTGCGTGCTTTGGCAATTTGCAGGAGCTCTCCTTCGCTCATTTCGCGTACTGCTGTAGAAACAATTTGTAATAAATCAAAATCTTGATTATCCACAGAAAGCAGTAAGCCCCTTGAAAGCAGATAATCACCTACCAGCACAGCAATTTTATTTTTCCAAAGAGCATTGATAGAAAAGAAGCCTCTTCGGTACATAGAATCATCAACGACATCATCGTGTACAAGAGTAGCTGTGTGCAAGAGCTCTATGAGAGCGGCTCCTCGATAGGTTTTTTCGTTAATTGCTCCGCAAGCTCCCGCTACCAGAAAGACAAACATCGGACGTATTTGCTTTCCTTTGCGTTTTACGATATAATGCGTGATAGCATCGAGCAAAAATACTTTGCTTTGCATAAAAGAACGAAACTTCTGCTCAAAGAGCATCATTTCGTTTTGGATAGGTGCTTGTATTTCTTCAATACGTATTGGCATCAAAAAACTCGAAGGAAGTTATTTTAGCTGAAGTATTTGAAATCATGGCCGCTTTTAAGTTGCAGTAAAAACTCGTATATCAACCTGATGATATTTTCTATATCTTCTTTGTGTACAGTTTCTACGGTAGTGTGCATATATTTGAGTGGCAAAGAAATAAGAGCCGAAGGTACGCCACTATTTGAATAAGCAAAAGAATCGGTATCTGTACCAGTAGAACGAGAAACCGCCGCCCTTTGATAAGGAATCTTGTTTTTTTCTGCTACTTCAAAAAGCATTTTTAGTACGTTTAATTGTACGGCAGGTCCGAAAGTGAGCACAGGTCCTTTACCTGCTATAAAATCGCCATCTATAATTTTGTTGTAAAGTGGAGCTTGTGTATCGTGGCAAACATCTGTAACAATGGCTACATTCGGCTTGATAGCATTGGCTACCATCTCTGCACCTCGCAAACCAATTTCTTCTTGCACACAATTAGCTACGTACAATCCAAAAGGTAGTTTCTTTTTATTTTCGGCAAGTAAGCGAACTACTTGAGCAATGATATATCCGCCGATACGATTATCCAGACCTCTGCCTACGTAGTAGCGGTCATTTAATTCAAACATTTCGTCGGCAAAGGTAATTACCGAACCTACATTAACCCCCTTTTCTATAACTTCTTGCTTCGACGAACAGCCGATGTCAATGTAAATATTTTTCATATCAGGCATGGGGTCGCGGTCTTTTTCATGCCGAACATGAATAGCCGGCCACCCAAAAATTCCTTTCACTATACCTTTATCGCCATGTATGTTCACACGCATAGAAGGAGCTATTACAGGGTCTGAGCCACCGTTGCGTCTGACATAAATGTAACCATTATCAGTAATGTAATTGACAAACCAAGAAATTTCGTCTGAATGAGCCTCTATTACAACTTTATACTCTGCCTCAGGGTTGATAATACCTACTACACTACCATAGGCATCAATGTAATAATCGTCAATAAAAGGTTTTACATATGCTAGCCAAATTTGTTGGCCACTTGCTTCAAAGCCCGTAGGTGAAGCGTTGTTAAGATATTTGTACAAAAACTCGGACGGAGAGAGCAAGGTCGATTTTACATCTTTCTTTTTTGCCATACGACATTCTATTTATACTCGAACTAGTTTTTACAAAAATACATCTGCAATAATCTGAAAGCTAATGCCTCAGACCTGATAGGTTTCAAAACCTATCAGGTCTGAGTATAAATTATTTTTTACGTTTTTTTACAGAACTTTGTAGACGTTTTTGTTCAAGAGCTTTTCTTTTTTCTTCTAGGCGTTCTTGTTGTTTTTTCATAGCCTCTTCTAGACGAAGTTGAAAGCCAGATTTTTTCTTGTCTTTGTTTTTCAAACGGTTTGCCTCCAAAATTGCCTTGATTTTATCTTCATTTACTAGTTTTTTGATACCAATTTGTTGCAAAACAGAAAGCAAGTTAGTTACCAAATAGTAATAACTCAAACCCGCAGGATAAGAATTCAGCATAAACATGAATACAAGCGGCATGATGTAGCCTGCCATTTTCATCGGTCCTTCAACTGACGAGGTTTGATTAGCATAGTAGGTATACAAAATGGTAGAAGCCGTCATCAGAATAGTAAAAAGGCTGACATGATTGCCATAAAAAGGAATATGAAATGGTAAAGTAAGAATAGAATCATATGTAGAAAGGTCTTCTGCCCATAAAAAAGCCTCCTGACGTAGCTCTATGGCATTGGGGAAGTAGGTAAATACTGCTATTACAATGGGCATTTGCAAAAGCATCGGAATACAGCCTGCTAATGGATTGATACCCACTTGCTTGTAGAGTTCCATTTGCTCAAGCTGAATTTTTTTCATATCACCTTCATTGCGAGCTTTGATTTCGTCCAATTCGGGCTTGAGCACTCGCATCTTTGCCATTCCAATGTAAGACTTATAATTCAGTGGGAAAAGAATAAGCCGAATAATAATTCCTAGCACTATTATCAGCAATCCATAGCTATCAATAAAACTTTCTAAAAAATTGATGATAGGAATAATCAAAAACTTATTCACCCAACCAAAAATGCCCCAACCTAAACCTACATTTCGGCTAAAATCATAATCCAAATTTTTCAGGATACTGTACTGGTTGGGTCCTAAATAGAATTGAAAAGTAGCTTTTCCATTTTGCAATTTTTCGGTGGGCACCTCTAATACTGCTTTATAACTTTTTACAATCTGCGGATTATTTTCATCGGCATAGCTCACCAAATGTGCTTTGCTAAACTGATTTTCTTGCGTTGCCCAAATAGAAGCAATGAAGAATTGTTGCTTGAAAGCTACCCAACGCAAAGGTTTATCTATGATTTTATCTTGCAAGCTATTGCTTTCCGAGAGATAATCGTACCCGTCATTTATTTCGTAATAGCTAATTGTAGATTTAATACGGCTTGGTACGGCATCTTTTTCTGTAAGAGGCATATTAGCCGACCATTCCAATTGAGCATTTTCTTTACTTAAAGTTATTCCATTTATTTTTACACTGTAATCTACTTGATAGCTCTCTTCTCCTGCTAATCGGTAAGTCTGCTCAATGGTTTTCTCATCTGCTTTTGCTCTAAAAATAATAGATTTTTCTTTCTGCTCTACTTCGTAAAAAATTTGATACAAATCCACCTTACCTGCCTGCGTAGGCACAAAGTAACTCATTTGCGAAAAAGTTTCATCAAGCAGATAGAGCGGCTTTTGATCGTAAGTTTTATATTTTTTTAGCAAAACTTGCTGAATTTTACCACCTTGCGAGCTAAAAATAATTTTGAGAACCTTGTTTTCCAAAACTACCTTTTCAGCTTTACCCCGCAAAAAAGCACTATCTAAAACAACAGCATTTTGAGGTGTTTTCTGAAAAAACTTGCTCTGCGAAGTGTCTTTTTTAGTTTCTTGCTGATTTTTTTTAGGATTTTCGATGGGCGGTGAGGCTATAAAGAAAAAATATACAAACACCATCACCGAAATTAGTATCATCCCAATGGCTTGGTTTCTATCCATAATAACTTTTTTGATATGTTTAGTAAACTATACTAATTGGTTTTTGTTTTCCTGTAAATGTTTCTCTTTCAAAAACTGATTTTTGTTAATTTTGACAATTATTTCATCTTGCCATCAAATGGCTCGCAAAGTTACGAGAAAAAAGCATTTTTCTAAAAATCTTTTGAGTAAATCTTTTGAGAAAAAGTTTTTTGAAAAAAAAATTGCAATTTTATTTGGAATTTAATCTTTTTGCTATATTTGAGCAGAAAAACAAATAAGTTATGTTACTACTACAACAAACTCCCCTTGAATTGTTATCTTGGTCATATCCACAATTCATTGACTACCAAATTTTTTTAGCCAATGAAGATGACTATTACGAAGACGACTATGACGATGAATACGAAGACGACTATGACGATGAATATGAAGACGACTATGACGATGAAGACCTAGAAGAGCTTCGCGATGAAGATTACGACAACTTTGATGATGATTATGACGATGAAGAAGCCTTTGACGACGAAGACCAAAACTGGGACGATGAAGAAGACTTTGAAGAGGATGATTACGATTATGAAGATGAAGACGAAGACGAATTTTAACCATATATTCAACAAGGACATTTGGAATGTCCTTGTTTTTTAGTCTAGTGTGGGTTCATTATCACTGATAAAAGGCTTATCTTCTTTGGGCTTCTTCCCAACCGTTCTTTTCAAAGATAAAACAAACTCCTGACTATTCCCATAACTCAAAAAGTGTTCTCTATTAGAAAAACCCAAAGATAGCCCCATAGTAAGGGCAGGTGTATCTATATCTATTGCCCCTACAAAACCCTGTCGAGGTACATACCAGCCCGAAACTCCCCATGAACCATACCGAAACCAAGTTCCCGAATTATCCGAAAAGCTCTTTCGCACACTTATACCCCAATTCGTAAAGTTTACGTCTCTTTGCAAAATACTTCTAATATTCGGAATAATTGCCAAATTTCCGATTTGGGCTATTTCAAAACCTGCTGTCAAGATGGTACGTAATTTTCCATAAAACTGATAATTCTCCAAATAGCGTTCATTTCTAAGCCAATTGGATTGCGAAATTCCCGCAAACCAACGATTTTGGTAAGAATTTTTACGCTGATAAAATATTATCCCTCCTGACCAAGCAGGAAAATAATCTGTACCTTTAAGTTCATCATAAATTTGCCTCGAACCGCCTTGCAAACCAATTGCCATCGAAATTTCTTCTGCTTTTAGCAAAGAAATATTACAAGCGGCAAGCAATTCAAATGCATTTACTTCTCCTAAAAAACCTTGCCTATCTTGAAAAAGACTAATGCCCATCGTTCCAAAATGTCTTTCGTTACGAATTACAGGATAAAATGCAGAAAGCATCAGCGTTCTATGACTACTTACCGCCAAATTTTGCTTTCGGCTATGGTACGAAAGGCTTGCTTGCTCTTGCATTCCTGCCCAAGCAGGATTCATGCCTATGGGATTATACTGATACAGATTATATCGAAAATCTTGCCCTCTACTTTTTTGAGTAAAAGCAAAAAGCAAGAAAAATATAAAAATTCGTCTGTCTAACATAAAACAAATAAATAACTATCTACTTTTTTTTGTTGAGAGCAGGAATAATAATTTGCGTACCTTGTGGCAAAAGCCCTTTGAGTTCTTTGGGCTTGTTTGCTTTCTGTATACTTTCTATGGTAACCCCCAATTTTTCCCAACGTTTGAATCGTTCATTGTACAAACTTTCCAGGGTCTGAGCTTTGGAAAGTGTGTAAATCATTTTTACGTTTACTTTTATTTCTTGTCCTACGGCAATATTTGCCTTATTGTCTAAATTATTCAAAGAAATTAGAGCTTCTACGGTAGAGTTGTATTTGCGTGCAATGATGCCAATTGTTTCACCTTTTTGTACTTTGTGCTTAATAATTACATCTTTGGCTTTATCTACTTGGGCAAGACTATCTTCCATGCGGCGTTTCTTTTCTTTTGCCCTCTGAAACTGAATTTGCTCATTTTCTACTTGCTCTACTCCTTGCAGGTGGCTTTTTTGTGTAATAATCACAAAAGTAGCAACCATTGCCAAAAATAATACAGGCACTGCAAAAGGCTGAATAGGTTTCCAAATTCTCCGGACAATTTGCAAGAAACGCTCTTGGGGGAAGTAAATGAGAGCAATACTGCTATTTTCTTTGTTTTGCGACTGCAAGGAAGCCTTTATCAAATTTTCTACTTTTTCTTGAAGATTTTGTTTACCTTGTAAAATATTTTTGATGAGTTCAAAATTCAAGCCTAAAAAGGCTCCTTTGCTCAAAAGTAAAATTTGTGTATTTTTCTGTATAGGTAGAGCCGTAATATTGGGTTGAATAACCGCCTGTTGTCCCAAAACAGGATTGGTATTTTGGATTTCTTGTAAATTTCTATTCTTCCACAGTAAAGCTTTGTTTTTGCCAAAAGTAGCTATCAAAACCTGATTTCCTTGCTGAAAAACCATTGCTCCTTCGGCAAAAAGCATTTTCTTGTGTAAAATTTC
The DNA here is from genome assembly GCA_938002655.1 of uncultured Cytophagales bacterium. Taxonomy (GTDB): domain Bacteria; phylum Bacteroidota; class Bacteroidia; order Cytophagales; family Thermonemataceae; genus Raineya. The sequence goes on along the minus strand of CALLAC010000001.1, from coordinate 187,144 downwards.
ATTTGCTCTGATAATTGCTTTCCGAAGCAAATCGTGGCTATTGGAGATTTTGTTGTCTTCAATAAAACTGCGAATAGTGTCTGCCAAAAGACGCGAGGCTTGTACACCACGCAAGTTTTCACCTTCACCATCGGCTACAAGCCACAAATGCCCCTGCGAGCACGAAAACTCCAACACATAGTCCTGATTGAAAGGGTTTTGTAAGCCTTTTTCGCTTTTCAGACTGCTTTCAGCCAAAATCATAAACGCTTGCTTTTCAAAGCAAAATTGCTAAAATTATAGAATTTGCAAAAGTTTCTTAAAATTTATTTTACTTTTGCGAAAAAAATTTATGCCACCCTTACTGATTGCATCTGTTCTTTCAGCCTATTTCCTCTCTTTACTTACAATAGCGTATTTCACTTCTCGTAATGCTCGAAGTAGTACTTTTTTTAATGCCGATAGGCAATCGCCTTGGTATTTAGTAGCTTTCGGAATGATTGGGGCTTCACTTTCAGGTGTTACGTTTATTTCAATTCCTGGGGCAGTACTGGTGCGTTCGTTCAGTTATTTTCAGATAGTTTTGGGGTATGTGGCAGGTTATTTGGTAATTGCTCTTATACTTATGCCTTTATATTACCGTCTAAACCTGATTTCCATTTATACCTATTTAGAAAAACGTTTTGGCAAGTATGCCTACAAAACAGGAGCTTCTTTTTTCTTACTTTCACGTACCATAGGCACAGCTTTTCGTTTATTTTTAGCTGTTGAAGCCTTACAAATTGGCCTCTTTGGCAAATGGGATTTCCCTTTTTGGCTGACAACTGCTATCAGTATCGCTCTGATTTGGCTTTATACGTTTCGCGGAGGCATTAAAACCATTGTCTGGACAGATACTTTTCAAACTTTTTTTCTCTTGCTGGCTCTTTTTTCCGCCATTGGGGCTATCAAGCAAGATTTACGTTGGAATTTGGAAAATTTAGCTACTGCCGTAAGCCAAAGTCCATTATCTAAAATATTTTTTTGGGACAATTTCGCCGAAAGCAAACAACACTTCATCAAGCAATTTTTGGCAGGAATGTTTATTGCTATTGCCATGACTGGGCTCGACCAAGACCTTATGCAAAAAAATCTTACATGCAAGAACTTGCGTGAAGCACAAAAAAATATGTTTTCTTTTGTGATTGTTTTAGTGGCTGTTAATTTTGTTTTTCTAGTGATGGGGGCTTTACTTTATCTCTATGCCCAAAATAAAGCTATTGTTTTGCCTTCACAAAGTGGGAAAATCCTTACCGACCAAGTGTACCCTGTACTTGCTTTTGAATATTTGGGCGGAGTAGCAGGCATTGCTTTTATTTTGGGCGTTACTGCCGCTACGTATGCCAGCAGCGATTCGGCACTTGCCTCGCTTACTACTTCTTTTTGTATAGATTTTCTTGGGCTTACCAAAAAAGAAATCGCAGAACCCAAAGCCCAAAAAATGGTTCGTTGGGTACATTTAGGCTTTTCGTTGCTTTTGCTTCTGATTGTAGGGCTTTTTGAAAGATTACGCAGTGCCTACCCACAAATGAATATCATTGGAGCATTGTTTCAGGCGGCAGGTTATACCTATGGGGCATTGTTGGGGCTTTTTGCCTTTGGCATTACTACCAAAAGATACTTACGAGATAAACTGGTGCCTTTCATTTGCATATTATGTCCGATAATAGCTTTTGTTATTGCTCAAAATTCAAAAGAGTGGCTGGGCTACGTTTTCGGCGATGAACTCATTTTGCTTAATGGCTTACTTAATTATACAGGTTTGTGGCTGATTAGCCTGAAACCTCGCCTTTCTGCTCAAACCAACTCGCATACATAGGATAATTTCCTGCAATGCGTTCAATTTCAGAGGCTTTATCGCCCACAGGCTTTAAAAATTTAGCAGGATTACCTGCCCAAATACTATGAGGCTCTATGCGTGTGCCTGCCAGCACCACTGCCCCTGCCGCAATAATAGAGCCTGTACCTACATAGGCATTATCCATAATAATTGCCCCCATTCCCACCAAAACGTTATCTTCAATTGTACAACCATGCACTACCGCATTATGAGCCACCGATACGTTATTGCCCATTATTACATTGGATTTTTGGTAAGTACAATGTATCACCGCTCCATCTTGTACATTACAACGATTACCCATTCGGATACTATTTACATCGCCACGTACCACAGCATTAAACCAAATAGTACATTCATCACCTATTTCTACATCACCAATAAGTGTAGCATTTGGAGCAAGGAAACAATTTTTGCCAAATTTGGGCATAAAGCCACGAACAGGAATAATGAGAGCCATATCAGAATTTGTATTTGAGTTCTATAAACCATTGTCTATTTTGCAAAGGAAAGGGTGCGTGTCCGCCATAGTAAGGTTGCAAAAGCACATAATTAGCATTCCAAATATTATGTACTTGAAGCCCTATTTGTAAGTTGTTCATGAAAATATTTTTCCCTTTGATTTGAATATTTTGCAAAAATATCGAAGGATAGGCTTCTGTTTCGAGAAAAGGATTGGTATCATCACTATTCAAAGCAAAATTTTGCGTTTGAGCATAACGCTCCCCTATGAAAGTAGCATACGTAGCAATCGTAAAGCGTGGCAAATCTAAATACGCCCCGCCATTGACTTTTAGTGCAGGCAGAGCCAAAAAATGACTGCGGTCGCTTGCCAAAAAATCTGTAGTTGTATATTCAGAAAGTGGTTGTGTATAAGAAAAATTACTGAAAGCTCCCCAATTTTCTATTTTATACTCAGCATTGAGTTCTGCTCCCAGAGAACGAATGTTTCCATAATTTACATACGTATCTACATCACCTAAATACACAATGGGCTTATCAATATTGATAAAGAAAAAGTTTGTAGAAATACGCAGATTACTTTTTTGCTTGTAGCCTATCTCAAACTCGAAGGTGCGGCTTTTTTCAGGTCTCAAATTCACATTACTTGAAAAATACTGCAAGGAATACACTTGCCAAATTAAAGGTACACGGAACGCTTCGCCGTACAAAAGTTTAGCATAAAATTTTTGGTTGGGAGCAATGTAGTTGAGAGCGGCTCGCGGTGCAAAAGCATTGCCCCAAAAGGTATTTTCATACCTGCCTCCTACGCTCAATACAAAAGGTTTAAAATTACGAATGTACTGCCCAAATAAATAATAGGCATCACGCCGAACAAAACTGATGCTATCACCTGCGGCTACCATCATGGCTGGCAAGCCATCTCTGCCAAAACTACTTGCTGTATTAGCAATAAAACCGAACCCAAAATCTATTTGATTTTTAGCATTTTGATATTGCAAGCTAAGCTCTGGGCTAAATCTTTGGCAAATGGTGCTGTAGTTTTCATCGAAGCTCGAACTTACATTCGGAACTTCCTTAGCCGTAACAGGATTGCCACGCGTATATTCGAAACGCATAAGAAGTTGTAGATTTTCAGCTAATATGAACTTATTGCCCAACTGATAGCCCTCCATAAAATGGTTTAACTTATTAACTATGTTTCCTTGATTATTAGCAGGATAGATAGTTGTAAATTCATCGGGGCTTACCCAACGTTGGTTCATTCTATTAAAGCCAAAATAAAAATTTCGGTAAGAAATTTTTGCAGACGCATTCTGAAAATGCCTCCAAGAATTTTTACTACCCAACTGAACTGTATTTCCCCAAAAATCTTCGTAAATACTTGCAGAAATAGGTGAGTAAGCAAAAGCGATATTCGCCGAAACGTCTATTTCACGAGAAAGGTCATTGTAGCCCATACTGGCTTGCGAGCCAAAAATTCCGTTATCTTGCATAGCTCCTCCCTGCAAAGCTACTTCAACACCCTGTAAGCCTTTACCTGTTTTGGTAATGATATTGATTACTGCCGCCTCCGCAAAAGTACCATACAAAGCACTCCCTGGTCCTCGGATAATCTCAATACGTTCTATCACAGAGGCAGGTAAATGCCCAAAAAAGTTCGTATTGCCATAGCCAAAACAATTGATAGGGTGGTTATCTATCATTACGAGTACTTTTCCTTCGTGTCCCCATATACCTCTGAAACCAATGCCAAATAGGCTTTGTACGTCTATGGCAAACTCAAATCCAGGTACCAAACGCAAAATATCAGTAATATCGCGAAAACCATAATTTTCTATATCTTCGCGGGTAACTACCGAAATAATAGAAGGTGCTTCTTCTACGGCTTGTTTCTGCTTACTGGCGATTTCCACCTCTAATTCTACGGTAGGATCAGCCTTTTTGAGAATAGCCTCAATATCATCTTTTGAACTTTTAAAAAGCTTGATACGAGAGGTGTCTGTATCTTGGGCTTTAAGTGAAAAATTATGACAAAAACATAGTGAAACAATCAATAAAAAGGATTTGCTTCTGTTCATCATGGTACTATTCAGGTATTTTTGTAGGCTCAGACAAAAATAAAAAACTTTCTGAAAGAAAGATAATTTCTTTCAAAAAGTTTTAAAGTAGCAAAACAGAATTTAGGCGACTTTCTCTTCCTCGCTTTGGGCAGATGCTAAACGTTCTTCAATATAATCGATAGCGGCACCTACGGTTCGCATTCTTTCTGTATCTGTATCGGGGATACTGATACCAAAAGCCTGCTCAAATGCCATTACTACCTCAATATAATCTAGCGAATCTACGCCCAAATCTTTGATGAAATTAGCTTCCATCGTCAGTACCGACTCAGGTAAATCTAATTTTTCTTTCAGAATATCCAGAACCGTTTGTTTGACATTTTTCATAAGGCGAAATAGGGTTAGTAGTTACGAATACTGAACAAAGGTAAGGAAACTTTTTTGCTTGACAAAGTTTCTTGAAAAATAATTTCTTTTTTCAAGAAAGAGCAATAATCATTCCCAAAAAATATTTTTTGAATATTTTTGTAAAAAATTTGTAAACTTTATTTAGCTGTAGTAGGTTTTGCAAATAAAATTTAGTTTGGGTAGGTATATCAAGCAAACCAAAATTCTTTTTATTTATGCAATTAACAATACAAACTTCTGTGGCCACTCCTTTCAGAAAAGTATTTCAACTGTTTACCAAAGAGTTATTCATTAAACTTTCGCCACCTTTTCCTCGTGTAAAAATTTTGCACTTTGACGGCTCTGACACCTATGACCACGTAGCAGTAGAACTCAATTTTTTACTATTCAAACAACATTGGGAGAGTGTTATTACCGAAAAAAAGGAAAGTAAAGATGAGATTTATTTCATTGATGAAGGGATAAAATTACCTTTCTTCTTAAAAAAATGGAAACACAAACATCGTATTGTTCAAAAAAATGCCCAACAAACGCAAATTATTGATGAAATTGAGTTCCAAACCCCTTTCAAACTGCTAGATGTACTGCTTTATCCTATTTTATATTTTCAGTTTGCTTATCGCAGACCTATTTACCGAGAGGTTTTTGGAGAGGGAGATACTCACTAAATTTCTCGGTTGGCGGCAAGGTTTCGAGCAAGGCTTTGCTCCAATAGTTGGAAGAAAGTTTCAAAAAGGTTCATTTTTTCAATATTCAGGTATTTTTCTATCATATCGCCTTTCTGAAAAATCATATCTAAAACACCCGTAGCCATTGCCCACAAACATTTAGAAACTAATTGTGGATTGACCTGCCGAATACTACCATCTTCAATGCCTTTTTGAATAGCATCTACTAGAATCTTATCTAGGTGTAACATTCTGGCTTCTAGGGCTTCATCTATGGCAAAATCGCTTCCTGAAACAAAGTAAGAGATAAACTTGTAATAATGTGGATAATTAAGAGCAAATTCAAAAAAACTTCGCCCAATGGCTCTCACTTTATCTACGCCGAGCGTTTGTTGGGCTATTGCTTCTTGCAGTTGGTTCTGCAAAATGGCATTTCCTCGCTGACAAATCTCAAAAAATAGTTCATCTTTACTCGAAAAATAGCTGTACAAGGTAGCTTTGCTATAACGCAAACGCCCTGCTATTTCATCCATTGTTACATTTTGTAAGCCTTTTTCGAAAAAGAGTTTTTCGGCTACTTCAATAATACGAGCTTTACGAGCCAACTTGTTTTGTTCTCTTTTTTTCATATATCAAAACATAAACATATTTTATACACATGCAAATTTAGTTTTTATAATACATTTACTCAAAATTTTTAGCAAAAAAAATGCCACCCTGTTTTTAGGTAGCATCACTCAATAAAAACACCAACCTTAAAAATAGTTGGTGTTTGTTTTTTTAAGCTTTCACAGTTTTCTTAGTGGTTTTTTCGGTAGGCTCTTTGCCTTCTAAAACTTCTATTCTTTTTATTACCTCTTGCAAATCGCTTTCCGTTACAAATTTGAAACGAGCTGTTACTTTTTCAATAATTTTAGAAAGTTGCTCTTCAAATTCTTTCTTTTTGGCTTCGGTATTTTTGGTAAATTCGTCAAGAATTTTTTTACCTTCGTCGCTGGAAAGTTTACTTTCTTCTACGAGTTTTTCAACAGTGTTTTTCAAGGTTTCGGCAGTGATAGAAATAAAACCAATACCTGTGTAAATGAATTTTTTAAATAAATCTTGCATAAATGTATGGGTTTTGGGTGGAACTTTTATTTTCTTTGCACAAAGTTAATACGCTGATAGCATACTATCGGCAAAAAAGATAAAAAAAATTTACATTTTTTGCGAAAATTTATTTTTTTTGCATTTATCAATTTATTTTTTTGTACTTTTCAAAATTTTATGCTGAAAATTATTTTAGTTGCCAACACATCTTGGAATATCTACAACTTTCGGGCAGGTTTAGTAAATTTTTTACTATCCCAAGGCTACAAAATTTATATTTTAGCACCCAAAGATGCCTACACCGAAAAAATACAAACTTGGGATGTTGAATACAAAGAAATCTTTCTAGAAAACAAAGGTAGCAATCCGCTGAAAGATTTAGAATTTTACAGGCAATTGCTCCGAATCTACCGCCAAGTTCAGCCCGATGTGGTTTTACATTTTACGATAAAACCAAATATCTACGGCACACTCGCTTGCCAGCGGCTCAAAATTCCTTGTATCAACAACGTTTCGGGCCTTGGTACTACTTTTTTGCATAAAAACCTTGTCTCTCGAATAGCTCATTTTTTGTATCGCCTTGCTTTTCGGTATGCAAGTAAAGTTTTTTTTCAAAACAACGAAGATAAAGAGCTTTTTATTCAAAAAAAACTTATCAAGCCTGAAATTGCAGACCTTCTGCCTGGTTCGGGGGTAGATTTAGAAAAATTTACCCCTGTGCCAAGCATTGCAAAAAAAAATTTTGTATTTTTGATGATAGCTCGCCTTATCTATGATAAAGGCATAAGAGAGTTTGTAGAGGCTTGTAAAATCGTAAAAAAGCAGTATCCGAATGTAATTTTTCGCTTACTTGGCGATTTTGAAAATAATCCTAAAAACCCTTTGAACGTTAGTCTGCAAGAAATAGAAATTTGGAAAAAAGATATCGAGTATTTTGGCAAAAAAGACGATATTCGTCCTTACCTTGCAGAAGCCGATGCAGTGGTATTACCTTCGTATCGCGAAGGCACTCCTCGCTCGCTTTTAGAAGCCGCCGCAATGGCCAAACCCCTCATTGCTACCAATGTAGCAGGGTGCCGAGCAGTAGTTGTTGAAGGAAAAAATGGCTTTTTATGCCAAGTTCGTAGTTCCCAAAGTTTGGCAGAAGCAATGCAAAAAATGCTCTTACTTTCTGAAGACGAACGCAAAAAAATGGGCCAAAATAGCCGAAAACTCGTTGAAACTCATTTTGATGAAAAAATCGTTTTTGAAAAATACGCACTAGCTATTCAAGAAGTTTTGAAGGTTAAAAATGCTTGCCACTAGGAAAACAGAATTTCAGACAACTGATGTCTAACACTAAAAATAAAAGATAAGTAAAGGCTTCAACTCCAAATTTTTGAATGTAAATAACTACTTAATTTCTTTGGAAATCCAAATTATTTTCTTGCAAGATGCCCAAAAAACATTGCCCTCGTTGCAACTCGCTCAATGTGATAAAAAGTGGTATTGTAGCCCAAAGGCAACGATTTCGCTGTAAAGATTGCAACTATTTCTTTACAGTTCAGAAACAAGGTAAACAAATTGATAGCTATTATGTAGTAAAGGCTTTGCAACTTCATTTAGAGGGCATAAGTTATCGTGAAATTGAACGAATTTTAGGTGTAAGCCACGTTTCGGTGATGAACTGGGTACGCAAATATAGAATTAAAGCTCCCGAAAATTACGAATATCACCCTACTTATCGAATTTTCAACCATCAGGAACTAACAGAATTTATGCAAAATGCTACAAATTTGAAAGGAGCAGGAATGATAATCACAGAGATTGGTGATAAATTTATGCTTATCAAATGGGAACGCTTTAAGAAAGAAAAATAAAAATTTATTGCAAGAAAGAAATTGAATTGCTACTTTTGCAAGCATTCTTCTGACGAATTGGTTCAGTTTTATCGGAGAGGTGCCCGAGTGGTTGAAGGGGCACGCCTGGAAAGCGTGTATGCGGGAAACCGCATCGGGGGTTCGAATCCCCTCCTCTCCTCTCAAAAAATATCAACGCATAAAAAAATTAGAAGCAGAAAAAGAAAAACCTTTGCTCCTACTTTATCTCCCTAACTTTTCGAAACTAATTTCATATTATTTGGGCAAGTTTTGCACAAAAAAATTCCCGCAACGAAGTTCATTGCAAGAATTCTTACGCAAAAGGTGTGTTTAAAAGGTGTGTTTTTACTTATACTTACTAATTTACTAAAAAATAGCTTTATGCAGGCAAAAAACTTGCCAATGCAATTCCTATCCCCAAAAGTAAGATTACTTCGGCCGCATCTAATAGTAAAGTTTTTTTCATAGTTCGGTTTTTAGTTAGTATTTTTTCCATAATCAATTCCATAAGTTTGGTTTTTGATATTCTCAAACATAAGACCCCCACAAAATAAAATTGGTTGCAAAGACAAAGAAAAATTATCAAAAACTTTGCCAAAAAATATTATCAGTATTCTACAATCTTTTCCAAGTTTTGTATCTTATATTTTACTAACTTCCTATTTTCTTCTTTGAAGTTATTCGATTTTCAAAAATTAGGCAAATTCTTTGAAAAATTTACTGCCAAATGAAATTTTATCCGTAAATTGCCTTCAAAAAAGAGAAATAAATAATAGAAGCGACAATCCATAGAAAACTATTCTGTATGGTAGATATGAACCTAATAAGCAGTTTTCAGGCTGTTTTTCGGAAATATTACAAAATACACGACGTACCACTTTCTGAAAATAGGGCTTAGCGAATCTTGTAAAAAATTATTACCTAAACTTTTTGCATACCCGAAAAGAATATATTGCATTGATGAGAAAACAAAAACTTGAAGAATCACTCAAATACCAACAATGGCTCAAAACCTTGCAAGCCAATGGTATTGTAGTGAATAAAGTTGAACCTCTGCAACTTATCTATAAGCCCAACGGTGAAATTATTTTTGCACTTCTTTCCGTAGATGCTCAAGATAAAAATGGTGAAAAACTCTTGCCTATTGTACTTTTGCGTGGGCATTTTGTAAGTATTGTAACCGTACTTATTGAAAAAGAAACACAAGAAAAATTTTTGCTTCTGGTGCGTCAGTATCGCATAGCCAATGGCGAATACACTTACGAACATCCCGCAGGAATGTGTGATAGCTCTACCGACATTTGGCAAGTAGCTCTCAAAGAACTTAAAGAAGAAACAGGTTTGAAAGTTGAAAAATCTCAGCTTCGCTTGCTTAACGAAAAACCTTTCTACACCTCGCCTGGGCTTTTAGATGAGGGAGGCTTTCTCTTTGCTTGTGAAATAGAAATGAGCCAAAAAGAGATGGAGCAGTTTCGCAATAAAAAAACTGGCTCTCAAGGTGAAAGAGAGTTTATCACTACTCACATTTGCTCTATCCAAGAAGCATTTGGCTTGATGAATAGCCTCACTGCACAAACTAACTTATGGATGTATCTGTACGGAAACAAGAAATAAGGAAAATTTTCTACCGATTGCGATTGAGTTGCCTCAAACGTATTTTCACCATTTTTATGTACCGCTCAATCAGTTCGGGGTTGTAGGGCTTATTCAAGAAACCTAAATTTTCAACTGTATCGGCTTTTTCCATTATCGAAGAGGTTTCGTTGGCAGAGACAAACACAATTTGCGTATTAGGCGATTTTTCTTTGATAAATTTAGCCGCCTCGATGCCGTCCATTTGTGTAAGTAAGTTGATATCCATAAAAGCCACCGCAGGCTGATGCTCGGCCGCCTTTTGAATAGCTTCCTCACCCGATTGAGCTGTAAGAATATCTTCCAAACCCATATTTTTTAAGTGGTATAAAAATAAATTTTGCAAAACCAAATCATCATCTGCTACTAAGATTTTCATTTTTAATAAAATTTATTTTCAGAAAAATTGGAAATGAAATAATTGCCGTAACGCTCAAGGTTAAATAACTCTTTCAAATAAAATTTTATACAAAAGTAATTTTTTTTGTATGTTTATGTAAATTTTCATCTAAAAAAGTTGATTTTTTATAAAAACTTTTACCAAAAATATCATTTAAACACTTATTTTTGAAGAAACAATAAAAAATACAAGAGATATGAATGAGAATCATGTTCCTAATATTTTGTACGTTGATGATGAAGAGTCTAACCTTCGAATTTTTAGAATAAACTTCAAAAGATACTATAAGGTTTTCACAACTAGCAACATTCAGGAGGCTTATCAGATTTTACGAGAAAACCCCATAAGCCTTGTCATTACCGACCAGAAAATGCCTGAAATGTCAGGAACAGATTTTCTAAAATCTATCATCAACGAATACCCCGATGTAATTCGGATTGTACTCACGGGCTTTGCTGATATTGAAGATATTATTCAAGCTATCAACGATTGCCATATTCACCAATACGTTACCAAACCCTATGAAAATGGTGAAATGAAAAATATCATTGATAAAGCCATAGAGAGCTACAACCTTGCCAAAGAACGTAAAAATCTTATAGAACAACTTAAAAAGGCAAACGAACAATTAGAAGAAAAAGTAGCCGAACGAACTGCCAAATTAGAATACACCACTCGAAAACTGCTGGATAGCATTAATTATGCCAAAAAAATTCAAAAAAGCGTATTACCTACCGAGCAGAGCATCGAAAAGCTATTCAAGGAGGCTTTTGTTCTTTACAAACCGAAAGATATTGTAGGCGGCGATTTTTATGCTGTATTTGATAAGGGAGATAAAATTATCGTAGCTGTGGGCGACTGCACAGGACACGGCGTACCTGGTGCTCTAATGAGCATGCTCGGCGATACCCTACTCCGCTCTGTTATTGACTACAAAGAAGAACACAGCCCCGAAAAAATTCTAAACTTTATCAGAGATGGGGTTGCGAATGCTTTACGGCAAGAAGATACACAAAATCACGATGGTATGGAAATTGGCATATTGGTTTACTATCCTTTTAGTCGGGTAGTAGAGTTTGCTGGTTCTCGTAGAGATTTGTTATATTTTGAAAATGGCGAAATGAAAGAAATTAAAGCAGATAAAATAAATATTGGCGGTTCGATTTATGCCGATGAAAGTTTTACGCTACATACTATTCCTTTGCAAGAAGAAAGTACTTTTTATCTGTTTTCAGACGGCTTTCAAGACCAATTCGGAGGCAAACTGAACCGAAAAATTGGCTCTAAAAAACTCAAAGAATTGCTTGCTTCTATACACCAAAAACCTATGTACGAGCAAAAAGTTCTTTTAGAAATTTTTCTGCAAGAATGGATGCAAGCTCAGCCCGATAATGAACAAATGGACGATATTCTGATTATGGGTATAAAAGTATGAAAAAGCATCAGGCATTTTTCTCTAAAATTTTCAGTAGCACCGCAAAGTCTTTCGGATATGGGGCTTGCTGGTAAATCACTTCGCCCTTCAAACCTTCAAACTGCAAAGCAAAAGCGTGTAGAGCAACTCTTTGCATGATGGGTCGTTCCTCTTCGTGTTGGGCTAATTTGAACTTTCTTTTCAGCTCTGAAAGAAATATCCAACTACCTCCATACATTACATCGGCTACGATAGGAGCTTTCAGGGCTTTGAGATGAATACGGATTTGATGCATACGCCCTGTATGAGGGCGTGCTTCTATAAGTGTAAAATTGCCGATATGCCTTAATGTCTGAAAAGTAGTATGAGCTTTTTTCCCCTCTCGAAAATCAATAGTTACCATACCTTTTTTAGAAAGTTTGAGAATAGGAAAAGTTGCTTCTGTTTGCTGAAAATGATGTATTCCTTCGGAAACAGCATGATAAACTTTAGTAACTTTCCTACGTTCAAAAGCCATAGCAAGATGCCGATAGGCTTGGGAGTGCTTAGCCACAGCTAATATGCCAGATGTCTCTTTATCCAAACGATGGCAGAGCTGATAATCGGGATTATATTTGCGTAAAAGGGCGATGATACTGGTATGTTTGCGGTCTTGGCTGCGTTCATCAAGCGTAGCCATTAGCGGTGGTTTATTGAGCAGGATATAATCTTCGTTTTCAAAAAGTACTAAATCCTGAAAATCTATTCTTGCCATTTTTAGTCTCTACATCTTTGAGTTTCTCAACTTTTCAAGTTTCGGGTTAATCAATCTTTTCTGCTTGCCATGAAGAGTTTTTGTTTTTCTTCTTTGGTAAGGCTTTCGTAGCCTTTGGCAGAAATTTTGTCTAAAATGGCATCAATTTCTTCTTGGGTAGGTACATAATCGGTATTTGGAGAGCTATCAGCTTTTTTCTGTTCAGATTTAGCATTGGTTTTGATGCGAACTTTCTCTTCTTTTACATAACGCACTTTCATTTTGGGTTTTCTGCGTATACCGAAATTTCTCAAAAAGGTAATTGCCCAAGTAATAGGTTTGCTCCAATCGTTACCTTTGCGAAGTTGCACAATAAACAAATATCCTAGTAAAGCTCCTCCTAAATGAGCGGCATTTCCTCCTGTATTAGGGCTTGCCAAGAATAAAAATGAAACAATAACCATAAACCAAGCAATGTATTTGAGCCTTACAGGAAAAATACCAAAAAGCAAGACCACAGCATTGGGGGCAATTGTTGCGGCGGCAACCATCACTGCATACACTCCTCCCGAAGCTCCTAAAAGATGTACTACTTGCCTAAAAGCAAACAAACGAGGTATGGCATTGTAAACGATCAGGAAAAACAGAGCTCCCACTAATACTCCCCACACATAAATAGCTACTACTCGCTGACTGCCAATGTACTCCTGTACCAAACGCCCCATCCAGTAGAGCATAAGCATATTAAACAAGATGTGCAGAATATCTGTAAAGTCGTGCAAAAAGCCATATGTAAGGGCTGTCCAGGGGCGTGTAATAAATGTAAGTATATCGGGGCTTAAAACTAGCCAATCCAAAATATTTACAATAATTCTATCGCTTCCTAACATCCAGAAAATTACCCTCAAAAATCCTATCAGCAGAAAAGCGGCTACATTGATAATAATGAGTTGCACCACCCCATTGTTATCTCGTTTGAAGGCATTGCGAAAATCTGCGAAAATATCCGTCATTTTAGTATCTTTTAGGAATTTTCCAAACAAGTTTTATCATAATAAATCCTAACAACATTCCTGCCAAATGAGCCAAATGCCCTACTCTATCGCCAGGTAGATTTTGCCACATATACGAAACTTCAAAAACCAAATATAAAAGTACCAAATATTTCGCTTTCAGAGGTATAGGCGGAAAAAGCAATTGCAAAACCAAATTTGGAAATATCAAAGCAAAACTTGTAACTACCCCAAAAACCGCCCCCGAAGCTCCAATAGAAGGTATTACATCGCCATTGTAGTAGTCTACTCCCAAAGATAATGCACCTGCTCCAATTCCGCAAACCATATACAACATTAAAAAACGATTTGAACCTAGAACTTGTTCCAAAACACTACCAAAAAATACCAAACCCAACATATTGCTAAAAATATGAAAAAAATTAGCATGCATAAACATATGCGTAAGCAGTTGATAAGGCTTGAAATACGGCGTCTGAATATCCCACAAGGCAAAATTTTCTATGGCATACTCAAAGTTCATAGTCATCAGAAAAAAAGCTGTTATATTTAAAATAAGTAATGTTCTGACTGTAGGTGTAAGTGTGTACATAAAAACTCGCTAAAAAAGTTAGATAAAGAAAATGCTAAAATTGATGCTAATCTTTATTTTCTGCTCTGTAAAACAGGGTTGAGCATTTCTCTACTCGCAATATTTCTTGGGCTACTGCCCGAATTTTTTGTGTTGTAATACTGAAAATATCTTGTTCATAGCGGTTGTACTTTTCAGCATTGCCGAGCATTTCAAAAAAACATAAGTTCATTGCAATATCTAATTCTTCCATTTTAGCAAAAAGATATGTAGAAAAAGCCTTATTTTGCACCTTGCGTAATTCTTTTTCGCTTACTCCTTTTTCCATGAGCTCACAAATTTCATTTTCTACGGCTTGGTTAGCTTCTTGCAAAGAAACATCTGGATTGACCATTCCTTGCACTACAAGCAAACCTTCTTCAACCGAATTAGTAATATAAGCCGAAATATCCGTAAAGATTTGTTTTTTTCTTACTAATTCCTCAAAAAGCCTTGATGATTTACCGCGTCCTAAAATATCACTTATCAAATCGACAGTTTCGAAATCTGGGTGCAAGCGAGCAGGCATTTTATAGACTTTGTACAAAGCATCTAAGGGTACGGGAGCAGAAACTTCCAAACAACGAGCTTGTGTTTGAGCTGGTTCGGCAGGTAAATTTCTATGATAGGGTTCCCCTGCCTCGATGGGCTCAAACCATTTGCGAGCCAAACGCTCAACTTCTGCTACCGAAACATTCCCTGCAATACACAAAACAGCATTATTAGGACGATAAAAACGAAAGAAAAAATCTTTTACATCTTGCATTGTAGCCTGCTCTATGTGGCTGATATCTTTGCCAATAGTAGCCCATCGGTAGGGGTGTTTCTGATATGCTAAAGGACGCAGTTTTAACCATACATCACCATAAGGCTGATTAAGATAACGCTGCTTAAATTCTTCAATCACTACATTTTTTTGTACTTCCAAAACTTTCTCATCAAAAGAAAGCGACAACATTCTATCAGATTCTAACCAAAAGGCTGTTTCTAAATTGCTTGCAGGCAAAGAGATGTAGTAGTTTGTTATATCATTGGAAGTAAAGGCGTTACATTCTCCACCTACATTTTGCAAATGCTCATCAAAATTAGGAATATGCTTTGAACCACCAAACATCAAATGTTCAAAAAGATGTGCAAAGCCTGTTTTGTTCTCGTTTTCATCTTTTGCACCTACATTGTAGAGCAAATTAAATACTGCAATGCCTACATTTTTATTTTGATGTACTAAAACTCTTAATCCGTTGGATAATGTGAATTTCTCGTATTGTATCATAGTGTTTGTTGTATTGAAGGTCTTCATCTGTATAAATAAAATCCTACCTTTTGTTGCCTGTCTCTTGTTTCAACTATGCAAAATGTATATCTTTTACCATTTCGTAATTTAATTTTTCATTGATAAGGTTACGGATTTGGCTTTTGTGCATCATAAGTTCCTGACGAAGTACAGAAGAAACTATCTTTATGTGCAGAATGTTATTTTTGAGATAAATAGTTTGTGTTTGCTCTGCAATAGGTTTCCCCATTACACTTTGCCAAATGTCTTTGATGTTGAGTTCATCAAAGCGATATTTTTGAGGAAACTGACTAATAATTTCTGCTAAAATTTCTTTGAGCAGATGTGGCTGAGCATTTCTTTTTCTAGATAACATAATGCGTTTAGTTTGAGGTATGATTTTTCTTATTTTTCTTCTTTTTTGAACTTGGCTCCAAAGTTACGAAAAATCACGGCATGGCTAAGGAAAATTTTGAAAAAACTTTATTTTCAAGAAAACAAACTAATTCTCCAAACCAAATTCTTTACTCTTTCGTTTGTATTGAAAAAAAAATTATGCTTCATAAAATTTTTTCTTGGGCTTTCGTAGGAATATTGTTTTTTTCTTTCCCAACTTGCGGACAGAAAAAGTCTGCTAAATCCAACAACAATATGGAAGTAAATCAAGATGCAAAACTAGAAGTTGCTACGCTGGGAGCGGGCTGTTTTTGGTGTGTAGAAGCTGTTTTTCAGCGAATAAAAGGTGTTGTAAAGGTAGAATCTGGCTATTCGGGAGGAACAACCGAAAATCCCACATATAAAGCGGTTTGTGAAGGCATTACAGGACACGCCGAAGTCTGCCAAATCACTTTTGATAAAAATCAAATCAGTTTTACTGAAATTTTAGAAGTTTTCTTCGGCACTCACGACCCTACCACCCTCAACCGGCAAGGCAATGACATAGGTACGCAGTATCGTTCGGTTATTTTTTATCATAATGAAGAGCAACGAAAAACTGCCGAAAAAGTCATTCAAACACTTACAGCAGAAAAAGTATTTGAAAAACCCATTGTAACAGAAGTTACACCTTTTAGCAAATTTTACAAAGCAGAAGATTATCACCAGAACTATTACAACAATAATCCTACGCAGGGATATTGTTATTTTGTTATCCGCCCTAAACTTGAAAAATTACAAAAAGTATTCAAAGAAAAGCTGAAATAGCTTTTTACTGCTTGGTAAGTGCTTCAATAATTTCAGATATTTCTTGTTTTCAAATATCAATACATCTGCCAAATTGTTAAATACAGCAATTCAGCCCTTACAGCCATTAGGTTCTAGGCTTTTTTTTGGATTTGCGTTTTTTCTGATGCCTTGATTTGTTTTTTTCGTCTTTTTCTTGTTTTTCTTTTGCTTTGAGTTTTTGCTCAAGAACTTGTGTAAGCATTTTACTTTGCTCTAATGCTTGTTTTCTTTGCTCTTGAGCATTATTTCCTTCGTCGGTCAGTTGGGCAAGTGTTTCAGGAAAAATACCTTTTTCGTTCATTTCAATAAACTCTCTCACTTTTTCTAGAGAAAGAGCATACCAATTGCTGTCATTTTCATAACCAAACCACATAATTTTACGGAAAATATCTGTTTTTTTGAGCTCAACAATGCCTTGCTGAGTTTGAAGTGGTTTTTCTATACTCGGAAAGTCTTTCAGAGCTTCGATATACGTTTCTAGTTCATAATTCAGACAACACTTGAGCCTACCACACTGCCCTGAAAGCTTGGCAGGATTGAGCGAAAGATTCTGATAACGTGCCGCTGAAGTATTAACGCTCTTAAATTCAGTAAGCCAAGTGGAACAGCAAAGCTCACGCCCACATACCCCTATACCTCCGAGCCTACCTGCTTCTTCACGCAAACTGATTTGCCGCATTTCCACTCGTATTTTGAACTCTGCGGCAAGTATCTTGATAAGTTCTCTGAAATCTACACGACTTTCGGCAGAATAGTAAAAAGTAGCCTTTGTATTATCTGCCTGAAACTCCACATCGTTTAGTTTCATTTCTAAACCCAACTCTTGAATAATTTGCCTAGTTCGGAACATGGTAGGCATCTCGCGGGCTTGTGCCTCTTTCCATTTTGCCAAATCTTTTTCCGTAGGTATACGCAAAACAACAGGTAGTTGGTCGTTTTCATTTACCTTTTTTTTGAGCATTTGCAAGCGTACCAATTCACCTTGCAGAGCTATTTTTCCGATATGATAGCCCGAAGTTGCTTCTACTACTACGGCATCGCCTGTGAGGAGGTCAAATTTTTGTGTATTTCTAAAAAATGCCTTAAAGCCATTCTTAAAACGCACTTCTACGACGTCAAACTTTTGGTCTGCAGGCAGTTCCATATTGGAAAGCCAATCATAGCTGTTCATTTTATTACAAGAACCACTCTTACACCCCCCACAACCCACCGCCGATGTATCTGTAGAGCAACTTCCTGACAAGCAAGAAGTGCAAGCCATATTTCTGTAATTTTCAAACGATACAAATAACTACAAACCTAAAATGAAATTTTTTAGACTACAAAAATAAAAAAGGTTGTAAAAAATTGCAAAGAATTGTGCAAAACAAATGAAAAAATCACTATTTTTGCCTAAAAAAGCACTTTACTAAAACTTTTGTTTTGTGCTAGAAGACAATTTCCAACATAAAGGTCTACGAAAAAAGTTAGTCGAGGAAGTTCGCCGAAAGGGTATCAGAGATGAAAATGTATTAAATGCCCTAATGGCTGTGCCAAGACATTGGTTTTTAGATTCTGTTTTCTTACAACACGCTTACCAAGACAAGGCTTTCCCTATTGAAGAAGGACAAACCATTTCTCAGCCTTATACCGTAGCTTTTCAGACCGAACTTTTGCAAATTCAGCCTTTTCAGAGTATTTTAGAAATTGGTACAGGTTCGGCATATCAGGCTTGTATTTTGGCAGAACTCGGAGCAAAAGTTTATACCATTGAATACAATGAAACGCTTTTCCGCAAAGCCCGCCGAATGATTGATATTTTACGCTATGATAAAAAAGTACAATGCTTTTACGGCGATGGCTCGCAAGGCTTGCCTCATTTTGCCCCTTACGATGGCATTATCGTAACCGCAGGAGCACCCGCTGTGCCCGAAAGTCTGCTTTTTCAGTTAAAAATTGGCGGCAGGCTCGTTATTCCTGTAGGTAATCATCAAACCCAAAAAATGATGCGTATCACCCGCAAAGGCGAAAAACAATTTACCCAAGAAGAATTTGATTATTTCAGCTTTGTACCTCTCTTGGGTAAAAATGGTTGGCAAAAGTAACACTAAATAAAAATTTTATGCTTTTCACCGACCAACTCCACCGCACTATAAAACTGCCTTACCCGCCCCAACGTATCATTTCGCTTGTTCCTTCGCAAACCGAACTGCTTTTTCATTTGGGTTTAGCAGAAAAAATTGTAGGTGTTACCAAATTTTGCCTACATCCCTATGAGCAAGTAAAAAAAGTTTCTAAAATAGGTGGAACAAAAAATTTTCACTTTGAAAAAATTGATGAATTAGCCCCCGACCTTATCATTGCCAACAAAGAGGAAAACTATCAAGAAGGTATCGAACGCCTCGCAGAAAAATACCCCGTCTGGATAAGCGATATTTATACGCTAGAAGATGCCCTCAACATGATTGTTGGTATTGGCGAAATATGTACCAAAAAAACCGAAGCCCAAATGGTTGCCGCATTCATCCAATCCAACTTTAGCTTGCTTACTAAAACTTACAAAGGCAAAGTGGCTTACCTGATTTGGAAAAATCCGTATATGGTGGCTGGAAATCGTACTTTTATCAATGATATTTTGCAAAGATTAGGTTTTGAGAATGTTTTTGCAGACAAATCCCGCTATCCGCAGGTTTCTCTTCCCGAAATTGCCGAAAAAGAACCTGATTACATTTTTCTTTCCTCAGAGCCTTACCCTTTCCAAGAAAAACATTTACAAGAAATGCAACAGCTCTTTCCTGACAGCCAAGTACAGCTTGTCAATGGTGAAATGTTTTCTTGGTATGGTAGCCGCCTTTTAGAGGCAATCAAGTATTTTCGTAATTTCCTCAAAAACTCATGATTTTTATGCTTATTAACTTTTGTTCTAGTTCTCAAAATTGACTATTTTGCCTCACCAAAAATTACAACTATGTTTGAAGATGATAACTTTGATGACAACGACAAAAAAAGCCTTGAAGAACTTTTAGAAGCTATCCAAAAAAATCCCAAAGACCCACAAGCTTTCTCTACCCTAGGCAGATATTTCAATGATAAAGGTCAATATCAGCAAACTATCCAATATCTGGGTAGCCACTTGGAAGAATGGTCGGAGAATTATAGTTTTTTAGATACGCTTGCTTTTGCTTATCGTGAACTATATGACTATCCGCAAGCACTCAAAATTTATCAACTTATCGATAAAAAATACCCAAACCAAAACTGGATAATGAAAAACCTGGCTTGGTGTTTGGCGGGTTTGAGCAGATACGAAGAAGCCATAGACTATCATTTACGCGTGCATAGAGCAGAACCTCACGACGCTTGGAACTTACGCAACTTGGGCTGGTGCTATTTGAAAATTCAGGATTATGAAACTGCCTTGCAATATCATTTAGCATCGGACAAATATGAGCCCAACAACCCTTGGAATTTAGGCAAAATAGGCTACTGCTATCGGCAATTAGGCGATTTTGAAAATGCCCTCTCGTACCATCTCAAAGTTGCCGAGCTAGACCCCACAGATGCCTGGAATCTGAGCCATACAGGTTTGGTATATTACCATATGCGAAACTATGAGGAAGCCCTCAAATATCATCTGAAAGCCTATGCATTAGAACCCGCAGATGCTTGGAATATAAGCCAGATAGGTCTATGCTACTCCTCTTTGGAAAAGTATCAAGAAGCTATCACTTGGCACGAAAAATACTACCAACTCAACCCTTATGACGCTTGGAATACAGGTAATTTGGCTTGGTGCTATGGGAAAATAGGAGACTTTCAAAAAGCCCTAGAATGGCATCTGAAAACTGAACAAATAGCCCCCCAAGATAGCTGGAACTTAGCAAATCTTGGCTTTATTTATCAGAAATTAGGCGATTATATGAAAGCTCTTCAATACCACCTCAAAGCTTATCAGCTCAATCCCAAAGATAGTTGGAATCTCAGACAATTAGGACGAACCCATTTCGTCGTAGGGGATTTGAGCAAGGCTGTTTTCTATCTAGAACAAGCCGAAGACCTCCACAGTGATAGTATCAATCTTCTGTACCTTGCCAATGTCTATCTCGCCCAAGGCGATAGAAAAAAAGCTGAACAAGCCTATTTAGAAAGTATCTTACTGGCATCCGATGAAGATACTTTTTTGAAAGATGCCAACGAAGACTACATCTTTCTACAAAAGTACGGCATCAATGAAAACGATTTTCAAGAAATTTTAAACCAAGCTATCAAATATCGTAAAGAAAACAATAAAGTTATTCGTGCCCTCGAAGATAATGATATCAACCAATTACTTCAAATTCACAGCCAAAGCCCCTCTAATTTTGTAGTTATTTACGAAATTGCCAATTTTTATGCCCGAGAAGAAAATTACGAAAAAGCTCTCGAATTTTATTTGAAAGCTGAAAAAATAAATCCCCAACACATCAATACACTTCTTGAAATTGCCTTTTGCTATCGTGAAATGGGAAAATTTCAGAATGCTTTGGCTTATTATCAGAAAGTGGATAAGCTCAAACCCAACAATCCCTGGATACTTAAAAATATAGGATGGTGCTATTCATCTATGGAAAACTACCACGAGGCTTTGTCTTATCATGAAAAAGTAGCAGAACTTACTCCACAAGATTCGTGGAATCTGGGCAATATAGGTTGGTGTTACCTCAAACTCAAAGATTACTCCAAAGCCATTGAATATTTTCTGAAAGCCCACCAAATCAATTCTGATGATGGATGGAGTTTGGGCAAAATTGGCTGGTGCTATTATAAACTAGGCAACTACGAAAAATCTTTGGAATATCATCTTAAAGCACAAGAACATAATACCTCTGAACCTGCCTGGAATTTGGGTAGAATAGCACAATCGTACCTAGCACTGAAAAATTTAGACCAAGCCCAAACTTATATCATGGACTCGCTCCAATTAGATGATGAACCTTATTTTCGTATTATTGCAGGACATATCCAGCTTTGCTCCCAAAAAATTGATGAGGCTCTCAATCAGTATAAAATAGCCGCAGTACGATACAACTCTTGGAACAATTTTAGTGAAGAATTTGATATAGACAAACAGGCAGTCCTTTCTTATGGTATTCCCGAAAGTTCTTGGGAAAACATCAAAAGCCAACTCAAAGATTTCTATGAAAAAAACTCAGGAAACATAAACTTTTCAGACAATTATTACAATGATAGGTAAAATTTATCTAACAATTCTGTAAAATTGGCAAGAAATTTGCGATATAACTTCTAAACTGCAAAACTTCTTTTGACTGATTAAAAACATGAAAAGCTATCCATTTGATAATCACAAATTTCTGTACTTTTCCGCAACTACCCTGATACTTTTGGCAACACTTACCATGTTTTTTTATTTTGCACAAGAGCAAAAAAGTAAAATTGCTACCGAAGAAAACAATTACTCCCTATCTCCTCCTACCACCTCTCTGAATAAAGTCTTAACACCTATTCATACCGAACAAGAAAAACCCGCCGATCTACTCAAACGTAAAATTACTTTTCACTGGGAAGTAGAAGGCTGGCATATGTTTTGCCCCAATCTAGAGCCTCTACTCAATAGCCAAGAAAAAGGAAAAGTTGCTTTCAAAGTAAAAATAAACGAAAAAGGTAAGTTGGTAGCCTTAGAAGTGATTGATAACCTTTCTACCCTTTCCGAAGAAAGCATACAAAGTTTCAAAACTACCTTAGAAATGGAATTGGAGAGCTGTATCGAAAGAAAAAATCTAAAAAATGAACCTATTAGCAGTGGAATTGTAACTTTTTTTGTAAATTAGTAGAAAACTGCCACTGCCTTGAAAATACAAAAATCAGATTGGATTATTGGAAGTATTCTTATTGTTTTTTTAGCTTCTTTGCCCTTTTGGCTTCCCCAAAATGAGCCTACTCACAAAAAACATCTATTAGACTGGACACCCACTTTCAAAAAAGTAGAAAACAAGCCTTACGCCAGCAAAGCTCTTTATTTATTGCTTGAAGATTTATTTCCTGAAAAGAAAATTAAACTTCGCCTTGATATTTTCCCGAATGATTCGCTTTTTTTGTATCAATCCAAAGAAGTAGCTTCCAAATATAATTTGTTTTATGCCCATTTGAAAGCAGATGCTGACCAAGAACTTACAAGTGCCCTGAATAGCTTTGTATATTATGGTGGTGAGGCATTTATGGCGGCAGAGTATTTTTCCTATCTTTTAGAAAATGAATTTGGTAAAGCACTTGTTACACGCAGATACACAACCTCCAACGCCTTGGAAATAAAATTTTTACATCCCAAACTCGCTAATAAAACCTATCAGTTTCCTAACATCACACATTATGCAGCATTTCAAATGTACGAGATTAAAAATTTTAACCCAAATGACACCAAACCAGCACAGATAAATGATGATGAAAACGAACACGCCTCTGAAAAAAACCTTTCAGATGAGCCAAAAGCCAAAATTTTAGCCGTTGATCAGTACGAAAATCCTGTTTTCATTGAAATTAAGAAAGGCTCGGGTACGTTGTATGCTTGCTCACTTCCTCTCATTTTTACCAACTATGGTATTTTAGACGACCACCAACGTGATTTTATTGCCAAAGTTCTCTCTCACCTACCCATACGCGATGTACTATGGGAAGAGGAAATCAAATGGCGATATTATTATGATGAATACGCAGAAAAGAAAGGTAAAACCCCTGATGGCATCAAACAATTGTCTTTTTTGAAAAAAAACCCAGCACTTTGGTGGGCATTTTGGCTTACGCTAATAGGAATAGTTGTATTGATTCTCTTTAAAGTCAAACGAGAACAAAGAATTGTTCCTGTCTTAGAGAAAAATACCAATACCAGCATCGAATTTATTCGTACTATTGGCAGATTATACTTCAACTATAAAAATCACAAAAACCTTGCAGAAAAGAAAATTTTGTACTTTTTAGAATTTTTACGCTCTAATTATTTCATCAATACCTCTGAAAACCCCGATGAAGCAACTATTCATCAAATAGCCTCAAAACTACTCGTAAACGAAGCTACAGTTAAAGAAACATTTACTATCATTCAGCAAGTAAAAGCAAAACCCAATATTTCCAAAAAAGATTTATACAAACTTGCTCAGCACATCAACCTTTTAAAGAAAGTAAGTAAAAATCCATAAAATTTAAGAAACCTATGAGGTTTTGGAAATCTCATAGGTTGGAAATCTTTCAGAAGAGTTTGAGATTTCTAATAGAATAGAAAACCTACTGTTTCACAAATTTTTTCATGCTTTTCTAACAAGCTCACTGAAAAACTATGAGAGCCTTCAAATGATTGTTTTCAAAGACTTTCGCTATGTATCAAAAGATTACTTTACTCTCTCCATATACTCGCCTGTAAGTGTGTTGACGCGAATAATCTCTCCTTCATTCACAAACAAAGGAACGTTAATAGTTGCTCCTGTTTCCAGAGTAGCAGGTTTAAGTGCTTTGGTAGCAGTATCTCCTTTTACACCTGGTTCGGTATAAGTTACTAAAAGTTCTACCGAAGCGGGCAATTCTACCGAAATAGGCGTGTTGGTATCATCAAAGCTAACTTTCACCATAGCTCCTTCTTTCAAGAATTGTATACCCTCGCCAAATGCAACTTCAGGAATATAAATTTGGTCATAAGTTTCGTTGTCCATACATACCAGATTTTCTCCGTCACGATAAGAGTACATCATTTCTTTTACTTCTACTCTTACAATATCTACGGTTTCATCAGGGCGGAAACGATTTTCAGCGAGTTTACCATTTTTCACATTTCGCATTTTCATTTGATAAAAAGCCCGCAAATTGCCTGGGGTGCGATGCTCTAGTTCTATTACTTGCATAATTTCGCCATTGTAGCGAATAAAATTTCCACGAGATACATCTGATGCTTTTGCCATAAGGTTTTGATTTTTTAGATGCAAATTTAGCTTTTTTTCAAAACAATCAAAAGCGAAAAACCTTGAAGTAAACGCTTCAAGGCTTTTTGCTTAAATAACAAAATGCTTATTCATTTTCAGTAGGAGGCGGAGCAGTGGTTTTGTCTTTTCCGCCAAAATTTATCATCAAGGTTACACGGAAAGTATCTGTAAGCGGATTGGTGCGTTTGAAAGGTACCATGTATGCTACATCTAATCCAAAGACATTATATCTTGCACCCAAGCCAATAGTCGCATACTTTCTATCACCTTTGTTTTTATGCTCCATAGCAAGCCCCAATCGTCCCATAAACATATCATTGTACACATATTCAGTACCAAAATTCATCATAAACTCTTGTAACTCTTCCTTGATACCATCGGGGGCATCACCGAAAGAAGAAAACAAGCCGTTCAAAAGCCCTATATCGCGAGGCAAGCGATTGGGCGAAGGAGTAGGAACCATAAGTTTATTGAAATCTAATGCGGCCGTAATTTTATTGAGTTCATCTAAT
Source organism: uncultured Cytophagales bacterium (assembly GCA_938002655.1). GTDB lineage: Bacteria > Bacteroidota > Bacteroidia > Cytophagales > Thermonemataceae > Raineya. The sequence continues at coordinate 161,983 of CALLAC010000001.1, read as the reverse complement.
TTGAGTGTACCTGAACCTCCCAAACGCAAGTTAGTAGGCAGAAAATCTCTTTGGTTATCTCCTGTGTAAGAAATTTTGGCTCCCAAGTTTGTAATAGCCGCTCCTAACGCAAAGTCTAATTCTGTACCTGATAAATTTAAGCCTTGCTTTTGATAGAAAGCCCCAATATCTACGCCTCCCGAATTTCCTGGCTTGGCTTGCCCTGTGGCACCATTGCCCGTAAAAAAGAGATTAGCAATATTGCTATGCACCCAAAATGCTCCGATAGATAAGCTCAAATTTTCGGTGAGTTTTCGAGAGTAATGAGAGCGAATGGAAAACTCACGAGGGCGATAGTCTCCCATAGGATTACCAAAATTATCTGTAAAGTTGATATCGCCCATATCAAAGTAAGTCATTGCCAAAGAAACAGCTTCTTTATCGGAAAATTTGTAGTAACCTGCCAAATGCGAAATTGCCATATCATTGACAAGCTGGCGTAACCAAGGAGTATAAGAAAGAGCAACCCCATACTGCTTATCAACAAAAGCTAATTTCGCAGGATTCCAATGTGTAGCAAAAGCATCAGGTGAAGTAGCTACCCCAACATCGCCCATACCTGCGGCACGAGCATCAGAGGGAATAAGCAGAAAAGGAACAGCCGTAGTAATCGGACGACGAATAGAGTCAAAGATTTGACCCGTAGTTGGTGAACCTTGTGCAAACGATTTTGTTAAGCATACAATGTAGGCAAACAAGGCTAAGCAGAAAATACTTATTTTTTTCATTTGAACTCAGCGTTTAGTAAAAAATTTTACAAAGGTACAAAAATTTCGTAAAATTTTTACATAGTCTTGTATTTTTTATTTAAAAACTTCTCATCACTACGATTTTGCCTGTTGCGATTGCTTTTTGGGCATCTTTCAAACTTTTGATTGAAAGGTAATAAATATACATTCCATTGGCAAATTTCGTGCCGTAGCCATTCAAATCTAGTATAAATTTACTCACATTGGCATCAGCTGTAAATACTTTATCTTTGAAAAGTAGCATTTTTTCGCCTTGCAAATTGAAAATTTCAAGTTCTACTTCCAAGTCTTCATTAAAACGGTTGTGCTCGAAGCTGAAAGTAGTTCTTTCACTAAACGGGTTGGGGTAATTTATTACATTTTGCAAACGCAAGCCCTTTGAAGAAGCTACAACAAAATCAATCTTCGCTTCTGAAGAGTTATTGTAGACGTCCCAAGCCTTAAAGGTAAGTGTGTAATGCCCTTCAGGTAAATTTCGGAACAGATACAAAACTTTTCCGCTTTGAAAACTATCTAAATCGGCAGTGTAAAAATCATTCAAAACATAGGGTTTTTGAATGCTATCATTCAGGTAGGCAGTAATATCTTGCCCAATGCCTGCAGAAGAAATATTGATACCATTTTCATCATACAGATACGCCAAGAGTAAAGGATTTTCGTTGACCAAACCGCCATTCCTGAACGTAGTATCGTTCATAAAGAGCCTGATGCGAGGGGGGGTATTGTCGGCAATAGGGTTAGGATTCGAACCTCCTACAACTATATCATTTTTCCCTGCTCCTGCATCTATCAAATTATGCGTATCAGAAGCATACAAACTAATTTTTCCATTGTCAAAAGTATAATTGATATTTTTAGGCATTACAAACTGCAAACGGAAACGACCATTTCTTACGCTCACACTGCCATTAAAAATCCTTACATCTTGCATCAAAAAATTCATTGGCGAAGAGCCTTGCGTGCCCAAAGTAGTTTTGATACGAGGCTTATCCCATAAAGTAGCATTCAGAATACCATTAAAATTTGACACGAGCAGGTTGTTTTCATCTCTAATTTCGCCCTCCAAGGTTATTTTATCCAAAGCTCGAAGCGTATCTTGCTCAATGGTAATATCTTTGCCGTTGAGATGCGTAATGACGATATTTTTTTCAGGATAAGCAAGTCGCATAGAAGGGTCGCCGAGTAGAGAAAAATTTCGATTGACAGAACCTGCAAGGCTATTGTTTTTGGTCTGTCGCATTACATCGCCCAAACGGGGCATTTTTCCTGCAATAGGAGTAAAAATGAAATTGTAAATTTGGTCGTTGAGAATAAAATTAGTACTTGAAAACACAGGACGTGTAGTGGTAATGAGAGCAATTGCCCCACGATTAGGTTCTAAAATAGCTACTTCTGCCCCCGAAAGAGTGGATGGCTCATCGTACCTGCCAAACTCACAAGTTGCAGTAATAATCAGAGGCAGATGGTTTCCGTTGTTCCAAGTTTTGATATCAGGCGTACGAAGGATTTCCTCTTGTGTCCAGCCTATTTCGCCGCCATGTCCTGTGAAATTCACTACCAAAGCCCCTTTTTCAATAGCTTCTGTAAAGGCTCTTTTGCATTCAGGGGAGCGTTCATTGCCGCCACTGCTCACTTGCGGATAGGCATCTAAATAAATTTTTTGAACATCAAAATTGGGATAATTATCTTTTACTTTTTGAGCAATTCTATCGGAATCTACTTGGTGTTGGTTGGCGTCGCCGTCATCGGCTAAAAATACGATTTTTTTTCGCCATTGGCCTAAATTTTCTTTTCGGTTGGCATACGAAATGATTTTATCTACTACGTAATGGGCTTGTTCGGCAGTTTGTACGGGTAGGCGTCCTATACTTACATCAAGGGTATGGTCAAAAGTTGATATATTGCTAAACGTTTCAATCCATTCGCCTTCGCTATTTTCCATAAAACCGAAATAATCATCAGAAGAGTAACTAAAAATAGGATGCAAAGATTCTCGCGATTCGTAAATAGGAACAAAATTGGTGTTGTTGCTTACTCGGTCTTTGTAATCGAAAGAAGCGGCACCAAAAAGTAAAACGTACTGAAGTGTATTGGGAGTTTTCAGATAAAGATGACGAATAAAGTCTCGTAAAGCAGTGACATCTTGCCTACCAGAAGAAAACTCGTTGTATATCTGAAAAACATCAGTTACCACTACTGAAAGTCCATCATTGGTGCGTCTGAATTGAGCCAACCTTTCTGCTTCTTCTCTAAAATTGGGGTGTGTAATGATGAGCAAATTAGGTGTAGCCAATGCCTGCAAATTTTGATTAGGAACCTCTCCTACAAGCGTAGGTGCAGGAAAATCGGCACCTTGCCAAACAACAAACTCTTTCAAAATACCGCTTGTAGCCACCCCAAAAGAGGCTTGAGAGCCTGAAAGCGTAAAAATTTGATTCTTGGGGGCTAGTGGATTAGTTATATCCCAAATTTGCGTTTCACTGCTTGCATTGCCTACTATAAAATTGCAACTAGCCAAAGCCATACTTTCTATAGAACGAAAAGCCGTTTGATTACCATAGAGCCTGATAACTCTCTTACTTTGCACCTCAAAGTAATTTATGTATCCGCGTACATTTGAACCTTGCAAAGCGTAAGTAACTTTGAACTGGGGCAAAGCAGGAATTTGATTGCTATTAAGTAGGAAAGTAGCCACATCGGGCACACCTTTGGTAGAATAGGTTGCATCAAAGATAGGCGAGACATTTTGCGAGCCAATGTTTTGCCCATTGATAGCCACTTGAAAGTTTGCTACATTGAAAGATTGATTGAGCACAGAGGAAGTAAAAAGAACAGTAGAATTGGGTACTATACCTTCTAAGGTAGTTGAAATTTCCACACTTTGCCCTGCATTTAGAAATTCACCATACCACTCACGCCCCGAACCTCCTCTACCAAGTTGGTTGAGAATATTGAAAAGGTCTTTTTCGTGATAGAAATAATCATCAAAAGTTGTAATGTTTTGTGTAGCACTTACTGAAGGTTGGTTTTGTACTCGCAAGCCTGCCGAGTTCTTGATAGTCAGAAAGTAGTAGTTTTTATCATCGTATAAGTTTTTTTCATGGCTAAAACGTTGTAAGGTAGGATTGTAAAAAATTTTATCAGCACTTTGGGCATAAAAAAGAATATAGTCGTTGTTATCCATTCGGTTATCAGCTTCACCCATCACCCAGATGGCATTTTCTTGTAAATCGCTGATGCGAGCGGCATTATTAGGCTGAGGAAGCATACCACCTCCATTGCCATAAATAGCAATATTCTTAGGATTGATTTGAGAAATATCTATACCCCACTCACGCAAATCTTGAGCTGTAATTTTATGAATACCCGATTGCGAAACAGCTATTTTATACCATTTACCCGTACTTAAAACCGAGTTCTGAGCCCGTATACTCAAACAAAGCAGATGCCCTAGGAGGATTGTCCAGTATTTCATAGTTGATTTTTTTTGTTTATACTTCAAACAACAAAATAGTAAACGCAACCTGCAAAAATAAGCAATAATTTTGAAAAATTGAAAAAAGATTTTCATTGTTACTCCACAATAATGAAACTTATTTCAAATTGGTAAAAGTAAAAAATATCTTACAGAAGATATAAAATTTGTGTTATTAGCCATATATCATTAGTTTAGTTCTTATGAGCACTAAACTGATATCAAAAAAACATTAAAATTAAGTTGTTTGCTTTTTAAAAATATCTTATTTTTGCAAGGTACATATGTACGTATTTTGCATTCTTTTAATTAAAACTTACATAATTATGCAAAATCAGAAAAGAACAACCTTAGAGCTTACAAAATTGTACGATGATGATTTTCTGCAATTATGGTATGATGAGCACAGCAGAATTATCATTAAAGAATGGAAGCAAAAGCCTACCGAAGATAAATTTCGGCTACTTATTATGCACTTGATAACAAAAATTTGTAATTTGCGTTTGGAAAAAAAAGTTGAAGTCAGCCTATTGGCAGATTGTAGAAAGTTTTCAGATGAACTTTTTTCTGAAGAAATTATCTGTTGGCTCAACGAGAAAGTACATAAGTTATATGCTTTGAATGATATCAAGAAAAAAGCTTTTGTAGTCGAAAAAGCTAATGTTAACACTTCGGTAAAAAACTACATAGAAAAAAGCAATTCTTCGATAGAAGGCTTTGAAATGCGTCTTTTTTATGATATAGACGAAGCAAAGCAATGGCTAACCAATAACTAACTCTTCTCGAGATATATCAAGACAAAAGTTAGAAAGGTTTTTTCGTAATTTCTGAAAAAACCTTTTTATTTGCAAAATAATATTTGAAACAAACAAAACTATGTTTAAAAAAATCTTAATTGCCAATCGGGGTGAAATAGCTTTACGCATTATACGTACATGCAAAGAAATGGGAATACAAACCGTAGCTGTATACTCAACAGCTGATAAAGAGAGCTTGCATGTTCGTTTTGCAGACGAAGCTGTTTGTATCGGACCTGCCCCCAGCAAGCAGTCTTATCTGAATATCCCTGCTATTATTGCCGCCGCTGAAATTACTAATGCCGACGCTATTCATCCAGGCTATGGTTTTCTTTCTGAAAACGCACTTTTTTCAAGAACTTGCCAAGAACACAACATCAAATTTATAGGTGCCACTCCCGAACAAATTCAAAAAATGGGCGATAAAGCCACTGCCAAAGCTACCATGAAAGCCGCAGGCGTACCTATCATTCCAGGCTCTGATGGAGTAATCGAAAATTTGGCAGAAGCTAAAAAAATTGCAAAAAAAATCAAATATCCTGTTATCTTAAAAGCTACTGCTGGCGGCGGTGGGCGTGGTATGCGTATTGTTTACAAAGAAGAAGATTTAGAAAAAGCCTGGAACAATGCCAAAATGGAAGCTGGTGCCGCCTTTGGCAACGATGGCTTGTATATGGAAAAATTCATTGAAAGCCCCCGACACATAGAAATTCAGGTTTTCGGCGACCAATACGGCAATGTGTGCCATCTTTCTGAAAGAGATTGCTCTATCCAACGCCGTAACCAAAAACTTATTGAAGAAACCCCCTCACCCCTACTCGATGAAAAACTGCGTGAAAAAATGGGACAAGCCGCTATCAAAGGAGCCAAAGCTATCAACTATGAAGGTGCAGGTACCATTGAATTTCTATTAGATAAAAACGGCGATTTCTACTTCATGGAAATGAATACCCGTATACAAGTAGAGCACCCTGTTACTGAGGCTGTTACAGGTTGGGATTTGGTGAAAGAACAAATTAAAATTGCCGCTGGTGTTCCTATTTCAGGCAAAAATTATTACCCTTTGGCGTATTCTATGGAGTGCCGCATCAATGCCGAAGACCCAGGAAAAGATTTCAGACCTTGCCCAGGGAAAATTACCAACTTACATATTCCTGGCGGAGCAGGTGTAAGAGTAGATACACACGTCTACGCAGGATACGTCATTCCTCCCAATTACGATTCAATGATTGCCAAAGTAATTGTAACAGCCCAATCGCGTGAAGAAGTGATTGTTCGAATGAAGCGAGCCTTAGAGGAGTTTGTTATTGATGGCATCAAAACCACCATTCCTTTGCTTATTCGCCTTATGGACGACCCCAACTTCCAAAATGGAAAAAATTACACTACCCAATATATGAACCATTACGATTATTCTGGTTTGTAAAACGTTTGCTACTATGTATACCAACCAAGCCTTACTCGCCCAACAACTGCAAGAAATAGCAAGTGCAGGTCTTTACAAGAAAGAACGCATTATCACTACTCCCCAAGGAGCAGATATTCTTGCCAATGGCAAAGAAGTCATCAATTTCTGTGCCAATAATTATTTGGGGCTTTCTTCGCACCCCAAAGTAATTGAAGCCGCCAAAAAAGCTCTTGATACCCACGGCTTTGGTATGTCTTCGGTTCGTTTTATCTGTGGAACGCAAGATATTCACAAGGAGTTAGAGCGTAAAATTTCCGAATTTTTAGCCACAGAAGATACTATCCTTTATGCCGCCGCTTTTGATGCCAATGCTGGTGTATTTGAACCCCTTTTCAACGAACAAGATGCTATCATTTCTGATGAACTGAACCATGCGTCTATCATTGATGGCATTCGTTTGTGCAAAGCCCAACGCTTTCGCTACAAACACAACGATATGAATGATTTGGAGGCAAAATTGCAAGAAGCTCAAAATGCTCGTACGCGTATTATTGTTACTGATGGCGTATTTTCTATGGATGGCACTATTGCCCAGCTCGATAAAATCGTTGAACTTGCCGAAAAATACCATTCACTCATTATGATTGACGAGTGCCACGCTTCAGGATTTATGGGCAAAAATGGCAGAGGTACACACGAATACCGAAACGTAATGGGCAAAATTGATATCATTACAGGTACACTCGGAAAGGCTCTCGGAGGAGCTATGGGCGGTTTTACGAGTGGCAGAAAAGAAATAATCGAAATCTTACGCCAACGTTCGCGTCCTTATCTCTTTTCTAATGCTCTTGCCCCCGCAATTGTAGCCGCTTCTATTGCTGTTTTGGATATGCTTTCCGAAACAACCGAACTACGTGATAAACTAGAACGCAATACCAAGTATTTCCGTCAGAAAATCAGCCAAGCAGGTTTTGATATAAAATCTGGCGAGCACCCCATCGTACCAATAATGCTCTACGATGCCGTACTTGCCCAAAAATTTGCCGAAAAACTCTTAGATGAAGGCATTTACGTTGTTGGCTTCTTCTATCCCGTAGTACCCAAAGGGCAGGCTCGCATACGTGTACAGATTTCTGCCGCCCACGAATTACACCATTTAGATAAAGCTATTCAAGCCTTTACAAAAATAGGCAAAGAACTGGGCGTTTTGAAGTAAAAACATCTTGCTCTTACCTTAAAGAGTTGCTTTTGTAGCTATGAAACACTTTCTACGATATTTTTTCAGAGGGCTACTTTTTGTAGTGCCTGTCAGTATTACAGCTTACACGTTGTATTTTGTTGTAAATGCTTTGGATAAACTTTTTCCCTATTTTCAAATACCTGGTTTGGGGGTAATCGTAGTAGTAGTAGGCACAACCTTGCTGGGTTACTTGGGCTCAGCTTGGCTCACAAAGCCGATTTTACAGTTTTTTGATAAAATATTAGAAAAACTGCCTTTTGTACGGATTATTTATTCCTCTATCAAAGATTTAACTTCTGCCTTTGTAGGCGAAAAGAAAAAATTTGATAAACCTGTACTTGTCCAAATTTCCCAAGATTCCAACCTCAAACGCTTGGGCTTTCTGACCCAAGAAAACCTCAACGAATGGGGACTTGACGATAATTTCGTGGCTGTGTATATTCCGCATTCTTACAATTTTTCGGGAAATTTGTTTATTGTAGAAAAAAAGTTTATCACACCACTCGAAAGTAGTGGTACCAATGTAATGAAGTTTATTGTTTCAGGAGGCATAATAGAACCCGAAGAAGATGAAAAGAAAAACTGATGAAAACAATAGTTTGGCATTTTCAAGCGAAATTTCTATCTTTGTAAAATAATGCAAAACGAATGTCCTCTCCTAATTTTATTGATTATGTAAAAATTCACTGCCGTTCGGGAAAAGGCGGAGCAGGGTCAGTACATTTTCGCAGAGAAAAATATGTACCTAATGGCGGACCCGACGGCGGCGATGGCGGACGTGGCGGACATATCATCTTGCGTGGCAATCAACAACTCTGGACACTCTTGCACCTCAAATACCAAAAACATATCCAAGCTGAAAATGGTGCCAACGGACAAGGAAACAACAAAAAAGGACCCGATGGCAAAGATGTAGTCATTCAAGTGCCTCTCGGTACCATAGCCAAAGATGCCGAAACAGGCGAAATACTGGCAGAAATTACTCAACACGGCGAAGAAAAAATCTTACTCAAAGGTGGTAGAGGTGGGCTGGGAAATTGGCACTTCAAGACTGCTACTAAACAAGCTCCACAATATGCTCAACCTGGTGAGCCAAGTCAGGAAAAGTGGATTGTACTCGAGCTCAAAGTACTAGCCGACGTAGGTCTAGTAGGCTTTCCGAATGCAGGAAAATCTACTTTACTTTCAGTAATTTCTGCGGCTAAACCCGAAATTGCTCCCTACCCTTTCACTACGCTTACCCCCAATTTGGGCGTGGTAAAGTACAAAGATTTTCAGTCTTTTATCGTTGCCGATATCCCAGGTATCATTGAAGGTGCCGCCGAAGGCAAAGGTTTGGGCTTGCGTTTTTTAAGACATATTGAACGCAATTCTCTGCTTTTGTTTATGGTTTCGGCTGAAAGTGAAAGCATTAGCAAAGCATATAAAATTCTGCTCAAAGAGCTACAAAAATACAATCCCGAACTCTTGGAAAAACCTCGTGTTTTGGCAGTAACTAAAATAGATTTGCTTGATGAGCTCCGTTTGCAAAAGCTCAAAAAAACATTACCTAAAAATGTACCAAGCATTTTTATTTCAGCTCTTACCAATCAAAATATTGAAACCCTCAAAGATTTCCTTTGGGAGCAACTTTCACAAGCTAATGTCTCTTTTATTACAAACAAATAAAAAACGTATGCTGAACAACAAACTCTTTGAAGAAGTAAAAAAAATTTTTATCGCTTATCTAGAAAAAAAAGAACTTCGCAAAACACCTGAAAGATTTGCGATTTTGGAAGAAATTTACTCTCGTCAAGACCATTTCGATGTAGAAGAACTCTACATCAGTATGAAAAACAAAAAATATCGTGTGAGCAGGGCTACAGTATACAACACGCTGGATTTGTTGGTAGAATGTGATTTGGTTACCAAGCACCAGTTTGGTAAAAATCTGGCTCAATACGAAAAATCTTATGGGTTCAAACAACACGACCACCTCATCTGCGTAGATTGCCACGAAGTACTAGAATTTTGCGACCCTCGAATTCAACAAATTCAGAATATGGTGGGTAATTTGATGAAATTTAATATCTTGCATCATTCTTTGGTTTTTTATGGACAATGTACCAAAGAAAACTGTGAAAATCGGAACAAAAAACACCAACCCAAACCTCGCAGAACCTATGAGGACGATTAAAATACTGTTGCTGTGGCTATGGAGTATTTCGGCTTTGCAAGCACAATTGCAAGGCGATAGCTGGACCAATGCCAAAAAAAATAAAGAAGCTACTATTATCATAACATATTTTGAAACCCCTCGTTATGTGTACAAAACTCCCGAAGGAAAGTTAGAAGGAATATGCATAGATATTTTGCGTGAGTTTATTCAATACGTCAAGCGTACCCAAAATATCAACATCAAAGTAAATATCCAAAAGCCCATAGATAATTTTAGCCTTTTTTTGCAAAATATCAAAGCCGCTCGGGGGGGCGTTTTTGCTTTGGGACCTTTCACCATTACCGAAGAGCGTAAAAAAGAAATGTCCTTTACCCCTCGCTACATTGATAACATTTCCTATATTATCACACACAACTCCGTACCCGACCTAACGAGTTTGCCTTCTATCAGTGCTGTCTTTAAAGGTATGAAAGCCTATGCCTTGCGAGGCTCTACCCAAGAAACCGAAATTCTGGATATTAAGAACAACTATTTCAAAGACTTGGAAATTGTGTATGTCAATAGTGCCGATGAACTTATCACAAAGGTGCTTTCAGACCCAAAATCTTTCACCAAGCACGATTTTCTCTATTATGCCGACGCTTTGCAAAATGGTATGCCTATAAAAATTCACCCCGCAGGCAAAATTCAAACCAACCCTTATGGATTTATTATGCCAAAAGGAAGCGATTGGACAATTATCTGGAACGAATTTCTTAACGAAACCAATGGCTTCACCACTCGCCCCGAATACCGAAAAATTTTAGAAAAACATCTCGGTTTTGTTGCAGTAAAAGTGCTTATGCAGAAAGGAACTTAATCGGTTAGAAACAGCAGACAAGAGGCAGGAAAAAAAGAAGAAAATTCAAACCTTACACCCTCAAACTTCAAATCTTTTGAAACTCTAAACCATCAAACACCAACTTACTTAATGGAACAGCAAGAACACATTTTTCAGAGCCGCATCAATCTTTCCGAATTAAATGAAAAAGTTAAGAAAATTCGTTCCGAAATAGCCAAAGTAATTGTAGGACAAGATACAACTATTGATTTACTGCTCACTGCTATTTTAGCTGATGGACATGTGCTCTTGGAAGGTGTACCCGGTGTAGCCAAAACTCTAATGGCAAAGACCTTCGCTCAAATCACTTCTATTCAATTTTCTCGCATACAATTTACTCCCGACCTGATGCCCTCTGATGTTATAGGCACCTCTGTTTTCAACCTGAAAACCTCAGAATTTGAGTTTCACAAAGGTCCTGTTTTTGCCAACTTAGTATTGATAGACGAAATCAACAGGGCTCCTGCCAAAACACAAGCGGCACTTTTTGAGGTAATGGAAGAACGTCAGATTACCTTTGCGGCTACAACCTATGTACTCAATCCACCTTTTTTGGTGCTTGCCACCCAAAACCCCATTGAACAAGAAGGAACTTATCGCCTACCCGAAGCCCAACTTGACCGCTTTTTGTTCAAACTGCAAATCAATTATCCAAGTGTTGAAGAAGAAATTGGTATTCTTGCCAAAGCCAACGAGCGTAAAGCACAAGGGCAATTCGACGCTTTACAGCCCGTACTCACAGGCAAGGAAATTACGACTTATCAGAAAGTGATCAAAGAAATTCATATTCAAAAGCATTTGCTTACATACATCGCTCAAATAATTGCACGTACACGTAACAACCACGCTTTGTATTTAGGAGCTTCGCCAAGAGCATCTCTTGCTTTGCTCAACGCTTCCAAAGCCTTTGCGGCACTTGATGGCAGAGATTTTGTTACGCCCGAAGATATCAAATTCCTTGTACCTCACGTTTTAAGGCATCGCATTATGCTTACTCCCGAAAAAGAAATAGAAGGTATCAGGTTGGAAGATGTTATTCACCAGATTTTGCAAGCTGTAGAAGTTCCCCGATAGTCTTTGAATTACAAAAATTATGCTTAAAGTTGAACATATTGGCATTGCCGTTAAAGATTTGCAAAATGCAAACGCTCTTTTTACTAAACTTTTTGGTAGAGAGCATTACAAAATTGAAAGTGTTGAAAGCGAAGGTGTTAGCACTTCTTTCTTTATGATAGGTGAAACGAAAATAGAATTATTAGAAGCTACACACCCAGATAGTCCTATTGCCAAGTTTATTGAAAAACGGGGTGAAGGCATACATCACATTGCTTTTGAAGTAGCTGATATTGAGGCTGAAATGAAACGCCTAAAAGCAGAAGGTTTCACTTTGCTCAACGAAACCCCCAAAAAAGGAGCAGATAATAAACTCATTTGCTTTCTACATCCTAAATCTACTAATAGCGTACTCATAGAACTTTGTCAGGAAATTAAATTGTGAAAAGTAATGTTTAAGAACTTCAAATCCGTGAGCCGTTGTGCGTATGGGCGAGGCAGTTTTGATAAACTCGGTGAAATCATTGCCCCCAAACGCTCTGAAAATGAAGGCTATTTCATTTTTCTTGTAGACCATTATTTTGAAGACAAACCTGATTTTCGGCAAAGAATACCTGCTGAAAAAAATGATGTAGTAGAGTTCATCTACACGTCAGGAGAAGAGCCTAAAACTTCACAAATTGATGAACTGCGAGACAGATTTTTACAAAATCGTGGCTTACCCGCAGGCGTAATTGGAATTGGCGGAGGAAGCATTATGGATATTGCCAAGGCTCTTGCTTTGATGTTCACAAACGAAGGGTCTTCGGTGCAATATCAAGGTTTGAACCTTATCAAGAAACCGGGAGTATATCACGTAGGCGTACCCACTATTTCAGGTACAGGAGCAGAAGTTTCTATGACTGCCGTACTCACAGGTCCTACTAAAAAATTGGGCTTGAAATGCGATTGGACGATATTTGACCAAATAATTTTAGACCCCGATTTGATTGCTACCGTACCTAAAAATCAATGGTTTTATACAGGAATGGATACTTACATTCATTGTGTAGAGTCTATGACAGGGCAATATAAAAACACATTCAGCGAAGCCTATGGCTACAAAGCTATAGACTTGTGTCGAGATGTATTTCTGAATGAAGGTTCTGGACAAAACCCTTTGAATGATGAAAAGCTGATGGTTGCTTCTTATTTCGGTGGGCTCAGTCTTACATATTCAGAAGTAGGTGTATGCCATGCTCTTTCTTACGGGCTTTCTTATGTTTTTGGCACAAGACATTGCTTTGCTAATTGTATCATTTTCCCTCATTTAGAGGAGTTTTATCCCGAAGGTGTGAGAGAATTTAACCAAATGGTAGCCAAAAATGATATTTTCATACCCCAAAACCTTTCTAAAGATTGGAGCGAAGAGCAAGTAGAAAAGATGATAGATGTTTGTTGGGCACTGACACACATGTGGAAACATGCACTGGGCGATGATTGGGAAAAGAAACTGAAAAGAGAAAAATTAAAAGAAATTTATTATCGAATGTAAAGATATAACGACCTCACAGTAAGATAATGAGGTCGTTGTGTTTTTTGTATCGTTTCTGCCCTTCTCTATGCAAAGACTAACCTTGTAGAAGTTTTAGCCTTATACCTTTCAATCCCCCCTCTCTTGAAGAGGGGGTTGAGCTAATTTTAAAACTCCCACAAATTATGCTCAAATTCCATCAACTCCATTTCTGCCTCCTGAGCTTTGTAGAGTTCTTCAATGATGTTGTTATTGACGATCTCCGAAAGTTCCTTATTTTCAGGGTTGGAAATTTGTTTAATTCTTGATGAAAATAAACGTAGCTCAAAAGCATCCATGATACACATATGTCTACGTTCATTTTTAGGATTATACCATCTGCCAAGCCGCTGGTTAGACTCCTGATACAAAGCCCTAAAATACCTATCCACTTCCTTATACTTTACAACTGCAATAGATTTTTCGCCATCAGGACACACTGCAAGCAAATGAAAAGCGATAATATTGATATACATTCGAGAGCGTCTTTTATCAAAAACTACTTCCTCTACAATTTCAAGAGATGCAATATTTTCTCTTCCATAAGGTTGAAGAGCATTTACAGTAACCCCTGATTGTGGGTCTGTAATAGACTCTATGCAGCCAAAAACGCTCGGGTCAACTTCTTTCCCATACTTTTGGTTCGCATCGTCAAAATTGTTTTTATACTCCTCTTTAATTCTTTGGAGGTCAGCGGCAGGCAATTTAATCTTTTTTTCTTCAGATACCCTACCCAAAGAAAGTATATTAAGACCTGTTGAGTAAGGCGTAATAGACAAACCTATAGGCTTTACTTCTGCTTCACCAGAGATAGCCAAATACAGTTGATACAAGAAGTTATAGTCATCTATATCAGGAGCAAAGCCTCTATTTTGCTTTTCCTTGAAATTCAGTTTTCTGATGACTATCTTTCTGAACATGATATCATCTTCCAAGATAGGATTTACTACATTAGGGTTGTATCCAAATTGGGCAACTACAAGATTTGTAGTAAAATACAAAGCTATTAGCACATACACACACTTTTTCATAATTATATTTTGATTTTAAAGTTATCTTACAGGAATAATCACGGGATCTTTCACGGTAGCAAGTACACGTTGCCCTCTTGAATTTATTCTGTAAACTGATAATGATACTTCATAACGAGTTCCTGGTTCTGATTTTGATGCAAGTGAATTGATATCACCAGCAAGTTCTTGTGTACCTTTTACAAGTTTTATCCTATTAATTTGATACTCATAACGAGCTTCATTAGGCAAAATACTGGCAAACTCTTCATTTGGTCTGATTTTAAAAGTAAATGGAATCCTGGCTTTCACTCCCTTTTCTGCAGGCACTTCTACTCCTCCGATAACCATCACAGGTTCAGGGGAAGGTACTTTACGAACATTAAATTGCTTAACATCTTTCAAGCCGTTCCCTTGTACGGTTAGGTCTACTGTTTTTGCTCCTTTACTAGGAATAAATGCAACAGAGTTAGAAGAACGTTCTACTATTTGTGCATTGGTTGCTGAAAAGTTAGGAGCAAATGAAGCACCAATTTCAGGACAAGATACGTTAAATTTATGATAACATTCTTCATAAACAACAGGACGAGCTTGTGGATTATCTACTATGATATTGGGCTTGGCAACTTTATACTCAACGGGTTCTGTTTCAAGCACGGTTTCTTTACCATTGAGAATAGCTGTTACTTTACCTTTGATAACTCCATTTCCTGAAGGAGTAAATTCTATTTCTGCTACACCACCTTTTACTTCTTTAAGTCCTGTAACTTCAAATTTAGGTTGCATATCCAACTTTGAGCTTGAGGCAATAATAAACATTTTACCTTTAATTTTTTGCCCTTGTGCAACCACAGCAGATTCCAAAGCAATTTGTGCAGAAAATACGTCAGGAGTAGGAGGAATTACTTTCGCACCAATGATTTTGATAGCATTATCTTCATAACGCTTTACTTCGGTACGCAAATGAGCAAGCACAGCCAAAGCCGCTGCAACAGGAGTAGCTTGGAAACTAGCCTG
Source organism: uncultured Cytophagales bacterium (assembly GCA_938002655.1). GTDB lineage: Bacteria > Bacteroidota > Bacteroidia > Cytophagales > Thermonemataceae > Raineya. The sequence continues at coordinate 146,605 of CALLAC010000001.1, read as the reverse complement.
AGCATAGTCTTTATTAATTTCTTCTTCGTTACCTTTTAGCTTTACAAGGTCTTTTCTATCTTTATTATCCAAACATAAAGCAGGGAAAGCAACTTCTGGTTTAATATCTTTTTTGAAACCAGCTACTATCTTACCAAGCTCTTGGGCATACAAATTCATTTCTCTTTGCAGTCTGTATCCTTCACCAGATTTGCTATTAGCAGGTCCGAGCATCAATTCTTCAATTTGTGTTTCACCACCACCGGCGTTTTTAATTTTACCGTTCTCGTCGCGTCCACCTCCTGCTTTATCTATGATATCATTCTCTATTTTACTCAAAATCTCAAGTTTCGTTTTAGTCATACTTCTCACTTGCTCAATAGCGGCAAGTTTCTTTTTGTATTCTTCGGTTTCTGTCATTTTCTCTTTTTCCGCATCTTCTTTGAAGCCTTTAATGTACTCGACAATATCAGCTTCGGTATCTTCGGCACTAGCGTCTAATGAGCGTTTGATATACAGAAATTTATCAATAATTGATGAACTCACCTGTAAAGCAAGTAAGGCGGTAAGTACCAAGTACATCAGGTTAATCATCTGTTGCCTTGGGCTTTCTTTAGGTCCTGCCATAATGTTTAGATTTATTGGTTTTAGTTCAAAGTTTATTGCATTAAAATTGTGTGTTATGAAGACCTACAAAACACCATTAGGCTTTGTAGGTTTGAAATATAGTAGATTTTAGGCCTGTGCTCCTTTCATAGCAGTAAGCATAGCTCCATACACTTTATTGAGAGCAGTAAGATTAGAAGTTAGACTTGATAGTTGTACTTTTAATCCTTCTGCATCTTTGGCAGTCTCTACTACTCCCTCGATGAGTTTAGTCATACCTCCATAATATTTACTCAAAGCCTCACTGAACTTTTTACTATCTTGTAGTTCCATTTCATAGGCGGCATTCAAAGAGCTTAGAGTTTTAGTAAGGGTTTGAATTTGTTGATGGTAGGCTTTCGCATCAGTAGATGCCTTGGTAAGTTCACCTACTGCTCCTATCGAAGCGGCCAAATTTTTATTCATTTCAGTGAGCGTATTCGTAGCTAATTTTACATTTTTAGCATATTCAGCAGTGGCAACAGAAGCATCACCAATAGCAGTCATTTTACTTACGCTATCAGAGAGTTGTTTCATACCGTTACCAAAATTATTAACAGCATCAGGGGTAATAGTATTGGCTATTTGAGCTTCAAGAGCGGCAAGTTTGGCAACTACTTTTTCATCTTTTTGAGCTCCTCCTCCTAAACCAGCCAAAGATTGTATCATTTTATCCCAATCGGGGTCAGTTTTAGGTGGTTCAATGGGCATAAATGCATACAAGAAAAAAATCACAGCTTCAGTACCCAAGCCAGCAATCAGCATAAAAGCAGCACCAGGCCAGTGCATCAGTTTGAACAATGCACCCAAAATAACAATAGAAGCACCCACACCTACAATTTTAGGAACAACGTAGGTATAAAATTTTTCTTTTGCACTAAGAACTTTGTAAGCCATTTTAGTAAAAATTTAAGGTTAAGAAAACAATACAAGATTTAGGATTTTTAGGTTTTTTATCGTACTCTTTTGATTTCGTTGCCAGAGGAACGACCAAGATAAGTCATTGCACAACGGAAACCAATGGAGGTAGAAGTTGAGTCAAAATGTTGGTAGGTACGTGTACCTGTTTCAAGATAATAGGCAATATCTTTCCAAGAACCACCTCTTACTACACGACGAGGATAGGCACTCAGATTACTATATCCAATACTGTTGGCATCACCTTTTTTGACTTGGGGGTCAAAAACGGGGTTCATATCCCAAACGATAGGTACAGAGGCTTCATAGTAAGCATCTTGGCACCATTCAGCAACGTTTCCTGCCATATCGTATAGCCCCCAGTCGTTAGCAAAATACGAAGCTACCGGAGCCGTGTAAGCAAAACCATCGTCATAGTAGTTACCTCTACCTGGCTTGAAATTGGCAAGCATACAACCTAATGTATTACGCACATAAGGGTTGCCCCAAGGGTATTTGGCAAGATTTCTGCCACCTCTTGCGGCATATTCCCACTCTGCTTCGGTAGGCAATCGAAAACGCGGATTTGTAGGTAATCCTTGTTGAGCTCTATGAAATTCTAGATGCATTGTACGCCACACACAGAAGGTCTGAGCCGCTGTCCATTTTACGCCTACCACAGGGTAATCATCAAAAGCAGGGTGCATAAAATAATACTCCATCATAGGGTCGCCCATGTGATGAGCATATTCATTAGACCAACGAAGCGTATCGGGGAGAATTTTATTCAAGAAGTTAGTATCCATAGCATTATTTTTAGATTGATCGTAGTTTAAGCTCACCCACCTCATTACGTTGAGTTCATAGTCAGGGTCTAACTGCACTCTCTCATTAGCACCTTTATATGCATAGGCAGTCATTACTTCTGTAAAGAGGCGATATTGGTTGTTAGTAACCTCCGTTTCATCCATAAAGAAGGCACTAATTGTAATTTGCTTGTTGTAGTTGATTTGTGTATGGGGTACATCTTCATCAGCTTGCCCCATGTGGAAAGTACCCGCAGGAATAACGACCATACTCTGAGGTACATACTGGTCCCAGCCGGGTCTTACAACATCAAAACGATATATTTCGCCTTTGGATTTGATGATGCGGTCGTTGAGATCTTTGCTTTTCATTATGTTTTTTTTGCCACCTCCAAGCAAGCCACAAGCTTGCAGAAACACACTTCCTATCATGAGCGAGGTTAGCCAAACCTTGCAGAAATTTAAGTTATTCATAACACCTTTGCTTTTTAAATTTTGAGAGTTTTCAGTGCAAATATAATGCTAATTTTGATATTACGTAATATCAAGTAAAAAATTTTACAATTTTTTTACATTATGTTAGTACCTTGTTCCGTGTCTTGGGGTTTCGGGGGTAGGTTTTCCATATCTTTTCCACACCAAACCATAATTCAAAAACACTTCGTGTGAAGTAGGAGCTTTACCTTGCCTACCTGAAATAGTATAATCAAAGGCATATCCTATCCTCATACTATTATCTTTCAGAGGATACATTCCAATCATAGCAATCAGAGCATCGGATTGACGGAAAGAAAGCCCTCCCCAGAATTTTTGATTGTAAGTACCTAGCACCGAAACTTCAATAGAGGTGGTTTTAAGTGTAGCTTCGGGAATAGTTTTAATCATTACCGAAGGCTGAATCAGCCATTGGTCATCAAACGGATAATTGTATCCGCCTGTCACATATAAATTGCGGGCAAGAGCGTTATCTATCAGGTTATCTAAACCGAAACTAATTCGTGAACCTAAAAGGTGATTGCCTGCAAGCCCTACGTAAAAATCTTCTTGATTGTACCAAAGCCCAAAAGCCAAATCAGGTTTAAGAGCTGTTTCTCTTCTACCAATCCAGTATTGGGCAATAGCATCGTTAGCATCTACAAAACGGAACTTATTACCATCAACAGTTTGGCTATATACTCCTCCTCTCACTCCTACCGAAAGTTTACCTTTATCTTCAAAGAGGCTAAAATAATAATTGGCAGAAAACTGAGCTTCTAAACTAGTAAGTGGACCTCTCACATCTCTTATTACATGCAAACCTATGCCCGTATTAGGTATGAAAACAAAAGGAGACATTGCACTGAACATCTGCGTTTGTGGAGAGCCTCCATCATCAAAAGAAGCTGAATATCCGAGCCATTGTGTTCTGTGCGTCAAGAAAAAATTTGTCTTTCCATCAGCACCTGCTACGGCAGGGTTGTAATAAAATGGATTGAACATATATTGACTGAATTGGGCATCTTGCTGAGCATATCCCAGGCGTACTACTACCAACAGAGCAAATTGTAAAAATAGAGCGTATGTAAATTCTTTTTTCATCTATTATTTGTGATTTAGAATTTTATTTTGCAATTTATGTAAAATCAAAAATAAAATGCAAATTTTTTTCTAACATTTTTTATTTTACCTTATTGGCAAGTCTGATGTAGGCTTCTAATGCCCCCGTCATTGAAGGTGCATTGGGTAAAGGAGCTTCAATGTCTAATATTAAGCCTGCATCTTTCACAGCCTTAGCAGTAGTAGGGCCGAAGGCGGCAATGCGTGTATTTCCTTGCACAAAGTCAGGAAAATTACTGAAAAGTGAAGCAATTCCCGAAGGGCTGTAGAATACCAAAATATCGTATTTTACATCAGCCAAATCCGAAAGGTCTGCCGCTACTGTATGATACATTACGCATTCAGTGAAATTGATGCCATTTTTTTCAAGCAAAGTGGGCAGTTCGTCTTTTCTAATATCAGAGCAAGGATATAAAAACTTTTCGTCTTTATTTTTTTTGATAGCAGGAAGCAAATCTTCAGCAGTTTTGATACCAGTGAAGATTTTTCTTTTGCGTACTACAATGTATTTCTGTAAATAATTGGCTGTTTGCTCTGAAATGCAAAAATATTTCATTTCGGGAGGCATTTCTATTTTTAGCTCTTTACAAATGCTAAAGAAATGATCTACTGCATTGCGACTAGTAAAAATAACTGCCGTAAACTCCAAAGGATTGATTTTCTGCTTACGAAAATCTTTCATATCAATCCTTTGTACTTCAATAAAAGAGCGAAAATCTATCTTCAAATTGTATTTTTTAGCAAGCTCAAAATATGGAGATCGGGGGTCTGTGGGCTGAGGCTGAGTAACCAAAATGCTGGAAACAGGCTTCATTCGATTTTTTACTTCTTTGAATGGCATTTCTTTCATTGCTTCAAAAATTTATACTATGATTTTTAAGATTTCGCAAAGAACATTTCTCTCAAACAACGATAATTCTGCTCCTGTTACTCCTAAATCCCTAATTTTTCAACTGAAAAAAAGCAATTTCCAAGACAAAAGAAGTGGAAACAATTCTGTGATGCAAAGATAAGAATAAAAATCTAATTTTCTAAATTCTACCGATTTATTTATGATAAGCCCAAGAGCTATCAAACGAACTACATACAAAGTTCCTAAAAGAAGTTTGAACAAATTATGCCAATACTCCAAACGAAACGGTACTTGCAAAGCCAAATAAAGTACAAAAAGCGTAAGAGGCAAATAAAAAAAATGACTAATGCGTACATATTCGTAAAAATGAATATTGACAACCCGAGAAATCCCTAGAACCAGAGCCACAATACCAATAAGCAGAAATTTGGCAAGTATGCCTATCAGAATAATCACAAAAGACCAAGCAAGACTCTTGATGCTTAAAGCCTGTAAATCTTTATCCAAGTACCTACCTATTAGCAACATATTCTGCTTTTCTTGGCTGGTCAATCCTAAAAAATAGAAAAATACAGCTACTAAAAAAGCATAATTCAGTAAAAAAAGAATATTGGAGCTAGCAAAAATTCGTAGAAAAAGCGGATTATCCATTCGTCGCCGAATGTTCCAAAACTTACTCAGCTGCAAATAGCCCATCAGAATTTTGAAATCTATTTGCCGAATAACTGCATATCCTAAAAATAAAATAATCAGTAAAACAACCGCATTTCTACGAATAGCATACGTGTAGTTTTTATCAATTTGCTCAATAGAAGGCTTTGGAAAATCATTTTTGAAATACCCTATGGCTATTTCCTTCAAAAAATTCCCCTTACGTGCGTATAACGTGCAAAAAATAGGCTGGTAGCTATATTTGCGTGCAAGACTATCCAATGAAAAACGATGCCAACCCAAAGTAAGTTTCTTTTGTAAATTATGATTGATATACCAATATGCCTCTTGCCGCAAATGCAAGATAAGTTCGTAAGCAGTATATTCCGAAGGTTTGAGCCAAAAATGCAACAATTGGCTATTCTGATGGATTGCTGGTGTATAAGCTACATACTGATTGTGATTTAGGCTAAAATAGAGTAATTCACTTTCTAATGAAGCCACTTTCTTTTCAATATTTTGAGCCAAAACTTGATTAAAAAAAACAACATACAATAAGGTAAGAACAATAAAGTTTCGCACTACATTACAATTTTTTATGAAATCTGACTTTCAGAAAGGATTTTGTAAAAAATTTGCACAAAAATAAGAATTTTGTTGAAAAAAATTTATAGATTTTAGCCTGAAATTTTCATGTACGCCCAAAAGCTCAAAAATACTCAAAATCAAAACTTAAAACTTTACAATACAAAACCTAAAACCAAATTTTGTGCTCTCAACCTCCAAACAAAAAAATTATTATGCATACTACTTCGCATTTGTTACTGGTACGTCCTGCCGCTTTCGGCTTCAACCCCGAAACTGCCCCGACCAATGTTTTTCAGAAAACTCCTGCCGATTTTTCTCCCGAAATCCATCAAAAAGCCCTCTATGAGTTTGAAAATATGGTAGAACTTTTGCGAGAAAATGATGTAAATGTGCTTGTCGCCGAAGATACCCCCGAACCCTATAAGCCCGATGCTATGTTCCCGAACAATTGGATAACCACCCATCAAGATGGAACTATCGTACTTTACCCTCTGCAAGCCCCCAACAGACGTGCCGAAAGAAGAGAAGAAATCTTGAATATGCTCAAAAATAAATACAAAGTTCGCAACGTTATCAATCTTTCGCACTACGAAAATAGAAATAAATTTTTAGAAGGTACGGGAAGTTTGGTTTTAGACCACCACAACAAAATTGCTTATGCCAGTCTTTCGCCACGCACGCATGCTGAGGTAGTAGATAGATTTTGCAACCTAATGAACTACAAGAGTCTTAACTTTCAGGCTTTTGATGAGTTCGGACAGCCCATCTATCATACCAACGTAGTCATGAGTATGGGTGATAAATTCGTAATCATTTGCTTTGATGCCATTAAAGATGAAATTGACCAAGAAGATTTGCTGAACTCTTTTCGCAAAACACAAAAAGAAATTATCAAAATCAGTTATGAGCAAATGAAAAACTTTGTTGCCAATTGTATCGAAATCAGCAATAACAAAGGCGAACACCTCCTGCTACTTTCACAAAGAGCTTACGACTCCATCGAAGAAACTCAGAAAAAACGACTGGAAAGTTATGTAAGGCTACTGCCCTGCCCTTTGCAAACTATTGAAACTTATGCAGGCGGTAGTGCTCGTTGTATGATTGTAGAAATATTTTTGCCAAGTTTTTGACTTTGGCAAGAAATTTGCAAGAAAATTTCTACAATCGCTATAACTATGACCTTCACAAAGCCTCACAAAAACGGGTGCAGGCTTTGTTTTTTACAAATGCCTAAATACCTCCAAAGATTTCAGCTTGCCAAAATGCTCAAAATGTATGCGATAGTAATTGAGCAAATGGTCAATCAGTTCACTTCGCTGCGAAGCAGAAATACTGACAGGCTTTTGGTTCCACAATATCTTTAAAGCATTTATTTCTTGCTCAAAATACTTGGGCGTAACTTTTAGATACCTTGACTCATACAAACTTTGGAAAATCTCTTCAACATTACCATTCCAAAAACCTAAATATTGCAGCAACTCAAGCAGAAAAGTAAGCAAAAAATTGCTACAATCAGGATCCTGGTCTAAATGAATGATTTTTTGCTTCAAAAACTGAAAAATCTCTTCATTGCCCACCTCACCATACAAAACTTTGCCCAAAAGCTCACTAACTACCGTTGCCAAAGCACTTTTAGCAAAAACAAAAGGAATTTCCTGAAAATTGTAAATCAAACGAATTTCCCTAACTCTTTGCAAAATATCTCTGCTTTCTTTGTGATAAACTACCATTTCTAACAATGAAAGAGGCTGAAAAAATGCAACGTTGAATTTAGGTTTGGTAGTTCGAACACTGTTGATAAGATAACTTTGCAAACCAAAATTTTTTGTAAAAATTCTCGCAATAATAGAATGATCTTTGTGCTTGATGTAATATAAACAAATTCCTTCGGTTTTATGTAACATTTTTGCTGAAAAATTCGTAAACAAAGTACAAAGATTTCAAAAATTGTCCGAAAATCAAAAATACTTTTTTCTGTATGAAACACATAAACTTTTTTTTCTTTGTTGCGATTTTGAGCATATTGGCTTATGAAAGTTCTGCACAAGTACGATTTATAAATGGCACTTGGCAAGAAGCTCTCAACAAGGCCCAAATGCAAAACAAAATTATCATGGTAGATTTCTACACTATTTGGTGCGGCCCTTGCAAACTTATGACCAAAACTACCTTTGCCAATGTCCAAGTAGGTGATTTTGCCAATGCTAATTTCATTGCTTTCAAGGCAGATTGCGAAAAAGGCGAAGGTATACAATTATCTCAAAAATATGAAGTGTTTCATTACCCTACTATTGCTTTTATTGATAAAAATGGCAACCTTTTGGGCAAAGAAATTGGTTATAAAAATGCAGATGAGTTTCTAGAAATTATGCAAAAATATCGAAGAAAAGTTACAAAGTAAGTTTTTTTTAGTTTTTTGTTTGTAATTTTAGGCTCAACAAAAAACCTTCAACAAAAAACCTATGAGGTTTTAAAAACCTCATAGGTTTGGTACGCATAGGTTTGGTACGCATTTTTCAGCTATGCAAAATTTTATCATAAAACAAGGTACACCCCAAGATGTTTCTGCACTACTCGATTTGATAAAGGAATTAGCCGAGTACGAAAAAGCTCCTGACGAAGTTCTCAATACCGAAACCAACCTACTGCAAGATGCCTTCGGAGAACAACCTCTTTTTCGCTTCTGGATTGCTTGGCAAGGCGAAATTCCTATCGGAATGGCTGTGGTATACTTTCGTTATTCGACATGGAAAGGTAAATGCTTGTATCTAGAAGATATCTATATCAAAGAAAACTATCGGAATTTGGGTCTAGGTAAAGCCTTTTTTGACGTACTCCTTGATTTTGCAAAAAAAGAAAATTGCAAGCGTATTTGCTGGCAAGTCTTAGAATGGAATGAACCTGCTATACGATTTTATAAGAAAATGGGAGCTGAATTTGATAGCCAGTGGGTCAATGGTTTTTTGGAGTGTTCCTGAAATCAATTTTTTTTTACAAAAATTTGCTATGGAAAAAATTTTAATCGTAGAAGACGATCTTTTTCTTGCAGAAAACTTGCAAAAACTGCTTACTTCCGAAGGGTACAGCGTAGAAAATATATATGATGGACTTTTGGCAGAAAAGTTAGCCCTACGCAAGCATTACGATTGTATGATCATAGACATCAATTTGCCAGGCAAAAATGGTTATGAAATCTGTAAAAATTTAAGAAATCATCAAATAAATACCCCCATTCTGATGCTAACTGCTTTTGGCGAAATAGAAGATAAATTGGAAGGCTTTGAAAGCGGTGCAGATGATTATTTGACCAAACCTTTTTTTATCAAAGAACTTTTAGCCCGCCTAAAAGCCCTACTAAAAAGAAACTTAAACCGAAAAGAAGACTACACTGAAAGCATAATCATTGAAGATTTACACATAGATTTAGCCAAAAAAATTGCCCAAAGAGGAAAAGAATTTATCAAGCTCACTGCTCGCGAATTTCAGATTCTGACTATCTTGGCAGAAGCACGTGGCAATCCCGTTTCTAAAAAAGAACTCATACAAAAAGTTTGGGGCACCAATACCGAAGTAAACACCAATACTATTGAAGTATTTATCAATTCGCTTCGCAACAAAATTGATAAGCATTTTGCCACCAAACTTATCCATACTAAACTCGGTTTCGGCTATTATGTGGGTAAAAATGAACAAAATCGCTAATCAAATTACCCTTACCTTTTCGGTAGTGTTTATGATAATTATGGCAGTATCTTTGAGCCTAATTTATTACTTTTTTGCTAGCTACCGAAAACAAGAGTTTTACCAAAGATTAAAAGACAAAACACTCACTACATTCAAACTACTCGTAGAACAGAAAAAGATAGACCAAGACCTTCTGCAAGTCTTAGACCGCAACACCATCAATAATCTGTATGACGAAAAACTGTTGATTTTCAACGAAAAAGGTGAAATTACCTACAATAGCGTTGATGATACTCCTATTCATTTTCCCAAAAACCTGCTCAATGTACTTCAACACGAAGATGATGAAATTGAATACGAAGAAGGAGAATATGAAGTTTTTGCACATCGCTTCTACGACCAAAATAAAGCTTATTTTGGAATTATTAAGGCTTATGATAAATATGGGAAAAATAAACTAAACTTTTTGGGCTGGCTGCTTCTGAGCATTTACCTTATTGTTATTCTGATAATATTTCTGCTTACGCGTTATGTAGCCAAGCAAATTACCGAACCTATCACAATGCTTAGCCATGAAATTGAAAAAATTGATTTTGACAAGCTACCTACCGCACAGATTCCTCTACCACAAACCAATACAGAAATTTTTATTTTAGCTTCCAAATTTAAACAACTCTTAGAACGTATACGGCAAAAAGTAGATTTCCAAAGGAGTTTTATCCAACATCTTTCTCACGAATTGAAAACGCCTATTGCTATTTTAGTTGCTCATTTGGAGCAAACTCTGCCACAATACCCACAATGCAAAGAAATATTACAATACCAAATCAATGGCTTAAAGCAAATTACAGATGTTATCAATATACTTTTCAAACTTGCCAAAAGCCAAGAAAGTAGCTACAAAGGGCTTACCTTACTGCAAATAGATGAAATTGTTTTTGAAAGTTTTGAGGAACTTTCTGCCTTATATCCCAAAGCTCAATTAGATTTTCATATCAGCGAAAATATCCAAGACACCACCCAAATGAAACTGCTGGCAGATGCCCTGATGCTCAAAATTGCCTTTTTCAATTTAATGAAAAATGCCTATGAATACGCCGAAAATAAAAAGATATACGTAGAGATTGCTCGTAAAGAAAACATCTTGGAAGTTCGCTTTGGCAACGACGGCAATACGCTCAGCGAAGAATCGCAGAAAAAACTCTTTCAATATGCATTCAGAGGCGAAAATAGCAAGCAAGTAGCAGGTGTAGGTGTAGGACTTACCATTGTACAGCGTATAGTACAATTACATCAGGGTAGCATCAGCTATTTCGCCCAAGACAAATACCCCCAGAATGTAATGCTTTTACAACTGCCTGTACATACGAATTAAGCATTTTTTTATCACTATTAAGGTGTTGTTAAGGTCAGAAGGCATACCTTTGGCACTATGAAAACACTATGCCTTTTTTACCTATTCCTGATAGTCTTTGGGCAAGGTTTTGCCCAAGATACGCTTTTGATTAGCTTACAAGAAGCTGAAAAAATTTTTTTGGAAAAAAATTTCCTCTTGCTCGCCAAACAATACGATATTGAAGCGGCAGATGCCCAAATTTTGCAAGCAAAACTATACCCCAATCCTACTTTTATAGCAAGCCTTAATCTGATTGACCCTGAAAACCGACAAGTTTTACATATCAGTAACACAGGACAAAAAGAGTTTGCCTTAGAACAAATTCTGATTTTGGGCGGTAAACGTAAGAGCGAAATAGCCATAGCTCAAAAAAACAAGGAAATAGCCAAAAACGAGTTTTTTGAACTGATGCGTAATCTTAAATTTCAGCTTGTTCAAAGCTATTTCACACTTTACGAACAAAAGCAAATTGCCGATAAATACACCCAACAAATTCACGTTTTAGACTCTATTATCAAAGCCTATGAAGTACAAGTACAAAAAGGCAATTTGCCAATGAAAGACGTAATTCGGCTCAAATCTGCCTACCTGAAAATTTACCAAGAACGCTCTAATATTCTGCAAGAGCAAATTCAGGAAAATCAAAAACTTCAAATCTTGCTTCAAACCAGCCGTATCATTTTACCTACCCTTGCAGAAAATACTTTTAAAAAAACAAGTTTCTTGCCTGCTTACAACGAAACTCTGCAAATAGCTTTTCAAAATCGCAAAGACCTTCAAACAATGCAAATATCCAAAGAAATTGCGGCTTTGCGTCTGCGATTGCAAAGGCAACTCGTTGTACCTGACCTTGCTACTCAACTAGCCTATGACCAACGTGGTGGAGCTTTCGTCAATCAAATCAATATAGGTATTGCTCTGCCACTTCCTTTGTGGAATAAAAACAAAGGTAATATCAAGATTGCCCAAGCCGAACAAAAAGCCATCAATTTGCTTTTTGAACAAAAACAAAAAGAAATTGAATCCGAAGTGCTATCAGCTTGGCAAAATATGCAAACAAGCATAGAAGCCTATAAAGGCGTTGAAAAAATCTACTCCCAAGAATACGAGGCAGTCTTTGAAGGTATTAAAAATAATTTTCGCAAGAAAAACATCAGTTTATTGGAATTTGTAGATTTTTTTGAGGCTTACAACGATGCCCTAGTAGAATACCAAAGAGCTAAAATGAGGCTACTCTTTTCTGCAAACTTTATCAATTTTGTTGTAGCAACGGATATTTACAAATTTGAAAATTAGAATACTATGAAAAAATTTTGGAATACTCTGTGCTTCTTGGGGCTTGTAGCTTGCACCAAAAACGAATTCAAAGAAATGCAAGTAGCGTTTTACATGAGCGATAAAATGATGGAGCTTTGCGAGTTTGCCGAAGTAAAAATTGAGCCTGTACGAAGCGAGCTGAAACTCTTTGGCAAAATAGCCGCCGATAACAATCGTATGGCTCATGTATATCCAGTAGTAGGAGGAAGCGTTCTGAAAATCAATGTCGAATTGGGAGATTACGTTCAGCAGGGGCAAGTGCTTGCAGTAGTGCGTAGTAGCGAAGTAGCTGATTTGCAAAAGCAACGTCTTGAAGCTCAACTAAATATTGCTCTTGCCGAAAAAAATCTGCAAGTAATCAAAGACCTCTACGAGGGTAAACTGGCTTCGGATAAAGACCTGATTTCTGCCCAAAAAGAATTGGAGAAAGCTCGTGCCGAGTTAGCCCGTATCAACGAAGTATACAGCATCTATGGCTTAAAAGCTGGTTCTATTTACAACATTACTGCCCCAATGAGCGGGTTTATCGTGCAGAAAGATATTAACCAAAACGAACTCTTGCGAAGCGACAAAAGTGATGTGCTCTTCACTATTGCTCAAATTGATGAAATTTGGGTATTAGGGAATGTGAATGAATCTAACATTGCTCGGGTAAAAGTAGGTACAAAAGCCCTAGTAAATACAATTAGCTATCCAGATAAAACCTTTGAGGGCAGAGTAGATAAAATTTTCAACGCCATTGACCCCGAAACCAAAGCAATGAAAGTGCTTGTCAAAATCAAAAACAACGACCTTCTGCTCAAACCCGAAATGAGTGCTACCATCACTTTACTAATCGATGAAAATGCCGAAATGCCTGCTATCCCCGCTTCCGCCCTTATTTTTGATAAAAATAAAACTTGGGTAATGGTCTTTAAAGACCGCAACAACATTGAAACCCGACAAGTAGAAGTATATCGCCAAATGAGTGCGATAGCTTATATTACCAAAGGTTTGCAAGCAGGAGAAAAAGTCATTTCCAAAGAAGCTCTTTTCATCTACGATGCCCTCAACGATTAACAGGCTTTTTTAGACAATTGCTTTCTAAAAATCACAACTATGAATCGCCTTATCAAACAGATTCTTGCTTTTTCACTAAAAAATCGCACTTTCACTTTCTTTTGGGTAGGTCTGGCAGTAGTCGTAGGGCTTTTGAGCTTTATGAATACGCCCATAGAAGCCTTTCCTGATGTTACCAATACGCAAATTATCATCGTTACACAATGGAGTGGGCGTAGTTCTGAAGAAGTAGAACGCTTTGTTACTACTCCTATTGAAATTGCAATGAACGCTGTACAGAAAAAAACCAGTGTTCGTAGTGTTACGATGTTTGGGCTTTCGGTGATAAAAATTATTTTTGATGATGAAGTAGAAGACTTTTTTGCTCGCCAACAGGTGAATAATCAATTGCGTAATGTAACTCTGCCCGATGATGTAGAACCCGAAGTTCAGCCCCCTTACGGACCCACAGGCGAAATTTTCCGATACATTCTAGAAAGCCCTACCAAAGATACCCGCGAGCTACTCACCATTCAAAACTGGGTATTGGATAGGCAGTTGCGAGCGGTTCCTGGGGTTGCTGATATTGTAGCCTTCGGAGGGCAAGAAAAAACTTATGAAATCACCTTAGACCCCGTGCGTCTGCAAAAATACGACCTTACCCCCTTACAAGTCTATGAACAAGTAAGCAAAGCCAATCTGAACGTAGGAGGCGATATTATAGAAAAAAACGGACAGGCTTATGTAGTAAGAGGTATTGGCTTGCTTGGTAGCATTGAAGACATTGAAAATACCATTGTTGCCGAATTTAAGGATAACCCTGTTTTGGTAAAAAATGTAGCCGTAGTAAGCGAAAGTTCGGCACCAAGAGTGGGGCAAGTGGGCTATAATGAAAAAAACGATGTAGTAGAAGGCATTGTTGTAATGCGTAAAAACGAAAACCCCAGCGAAGTGCTTGCTCGTCTGAAAAATAAAATTGATGAACTCAACAAAAACGTATTGCCCTCCGATGTAAAAATCAAACCTATTTACGACCGAGACAACTTGATAGAATATTGCACACATACCGTCATGCACAATTTGGTAGAAGGGATTATATTGGTTACGGTGATAGTGCTAATTTTCATGGCAGACTGGCGTACTACACTCATTGTAGCTCTTATTATTCCGCTTTCTTTGCTATTTGCTTTTATGTGCCTACGCCTGAAAGGAATGAGTGCCAATTTAATTTCTTTGGGAGCAGTAGATTTTGGAATTATCATAGACGGAGCAGTAGTGATGGTAGAAGGCTTATTTGTTGCTTTGCATCATTTAGCACAAAAAAATGGAATGGAGCGTTTCAATAAACTTGCCAAATTGGGCTTTATCAAAAAACACAGCTCTCAGCTCGCCAAAGCCGTTTTTTTCTCCAAACTTATTATCATTTCGGCACTATTACCCATTTTTTCTTTCCAAAAAGTAGAAGGTAAAATGTTTTCGCCGCTGGCATATACTTTGGGTTTTGCTTTGCTGGGGGCACTGCTTTTTACACTAACACTTGTGCCATTACTCATTTCTATCCTTTTACGCCGAAATGTCAGAGAAAAACACAATCGCTTTGTAGATTTTATCAATGCAGTAGTAGAAACGCTCTTTCGCAAAACCTATCGGTACAAAAAAATTTCTGTGCTTGTTTCGGTAGTAACGCTGATACTTACTTTACTGTCTACCCATTGGATGGGCACCGAATTTTTACCCCAACTTAACGAAGGAGCTTTGTGGATTACTGCTGAAATGCCTATGAGTATTTCTCTACAAAAAAGTGTAGAACTTACCGAAGAACTTCGCAAAGAAATTCGTACTTTCGATGAAGTAAGCAATGTGCTTTCTCAAATTGGCAGAAGCAATGATGGTACCGACCCCAACGGCTTTTACTTCGTACAATTTCAAGTAGATTTGAAACCCAAAGAAGAATGGAAGCGAAACATAAATTTGGATGAACTGATTGAAGAAATGCATAAAAAACTCTCGCAATATCAGGGCATTCTTTACAGCTATTCGCAACCTATCATTGATAATGTAGCCGAAGCCGCCGCCGGTATCAAAGCCGCCAACGCTATTAAGATTTTTGGGCAAAATCTTGAAAAATTAGACCAACTTGCCAATGAAGTAATTGAAAAAATCAAAGATGTAGAAGGAGTAAAAGACGTAGGAATCTTACGAAATATAGGACAACCTGAAATCAGTGTGCATCTCGACGAGCAAAAAATGGCTATCTATGGCGTGCAAAAAGCCGATGCCCAAGCCATTATTGAAATGGCCGTAGGAGGAAAAACCGCTACGCAAAAATATGAAGCCGATAGAAAATTTGATATTCGATTGCGTTACAAGTATGAATACCGAAAAAACGAAGAAGATATAATGAATCTGATGATTCCTACTACTCGCGAAACTAAAATCCCTTTGCGAGAAATAGCTACCCTGCAACTTCATACAGGACCCGCCTTTATTTACAGAGACAATACACAGCGTTTTATAGGCGTAAAATTTTCGGTAAGAGGTAGAGATTTGGGCAGTACCATTGCCGAAGCACAAAGCCGTCTCAAAAATCTGCAACTTCCCAAAGGCTATCATATAGAATGGACAGGCGAGTTTGAAAACCAGGTACGTGCTACTAAAAGGCTCGGACAAATGATTCCCATCAGCCTAACTGCTATCTTTGTACTACTATTTATTTTATTTGGCAATGTAAAAAGTGCTTTGTTGGTGCTTGCCAATGTTCCTTTTGCACTCATTGGTGGTATTTTGGCTATTCACATTACAGGCATCAACTTTGGCATTTCGGCAGGGGTAGGTTTTATAGCACTTTTTGGTATTTGCGTGCAAAACGGTGTTATCCTGATTTCTGAATTTCAGCAAAATTTCAAAAATACTTACTCTATTGATGAAGCCATTATCAAAGCTATCAAAGTACGTACTCGCCCTGTGGTAATGACGGCAATGATGGCGGCATTGGGGCTATTGCCTGCCGCTATTTCCACAGGCATAGGGTCTGAGTCGCAAAAACCGCTGGCTATTGTAATTATTGGTGGTTTGGTAACTGCTACCCTTTTTACCTTACTTGTTTTCCCTATTTTTTACTATTGGTCGGTAGGAAAAACACGAAGAAAACTCTCTGAAAGTAGCGAAAGGGAAGAAAAGTCTCCGTCTTATAAGCAATAAGGCTAAAAATCCGCTTTTACAGAAAAAATATGCGAATACAGCCCCGCATCGCTACTTACAACATCGGTAAGGGCGTAGTCAATGGAAAAGCGTTTGATTCGGAAACCTACACCAAAATTTGTTTGTACGCTATTGTAAGTAGAGCCATCGAAGTTTTTAATTTTTTGGAAATTACCTACCCCTACACGCAAGAAAACAAGTTTTTTGTAATCCATTTCCAAACCTAAGGCAGGCGAAAGCGAAACGATATTGGAATAAAACATTGTATTGCGTCTGCCGTCGAAGGTATTTTGCAACTCAAAGGCTGGCAATAAACCAAACTTCTCTTTGACAACAAAATAGCGACTCATACCGATATTGAGTTTGGGCACAGTAATTTCCACAGAATTTTGAGGGATAGGATTGTTGGTTTGGGCATAAATTGTGTAAATAAGTGCCAAATTATGACTCCAAGCCGTGAAAGTACCTGTAACATCTCTTGCCATTGCTCCTATTTGCCATTTTCCGAGTTTGAGCATTGCTCCTGCGTCCAAGCCGAAGCCCCAAGCAGTAGCAAAATCCCCTGCCTGTCGGTAAATAACTTTGAAATTTCCACCTAATTGCAAATTTTTGAGTTTGGGCAATCGCTTGGCGTACGAAACCTGAAAAGCATAATCGGCAGCGGAAAAGAATTGAACGTTATTGTAGTTCAAAGCTCCATTGGCATCGTAAATAAAGCGAGTGTCAGGAATATCATCAACACCGAAGCGAATAATAGTAAGGGCAATATGGCTGTTGGAATCCACAGGGGTTGCAAAGCCTGCATAGTCATATTGAGCAATACCTGCAAAATATTCGGCGTGCATGAGGGCGGCTTGATATTTGGACTTGATGTTCAAAAGCCCTGCGGGGTTCCAGTATCCTGCCGTTACATCATCTACCAATGCCGTATTGGTGCCTGCCATTGCCAAAGCTCTTGCCCCTACACCAATATTCAGAAATTCATTGCTGTATTTGGGAGCATATTGGCTTTGTACACGCAAAGAAAGCAAGATGAATCCTACTAAAAGATGTCTGTAAAGTTTCATAGTTATTTTACTCTTTGCCTTATTCTAACCTCGCTACATTTAACTTACAAACTTCCAAAAAAGAAGTTTCCTGGTGCATTGGTATCTTGACTGAAATGAAAATCATAAAAATGTTGATACACTTCTTCACGCGAAAGCACTCCATCGCCGTTGAGGTCTAGTTTTTGAAAAGCGGCTTGGGCCTCTTGCAGCGAATTGCGAAAACCAATATAAAGATGATTGAACTCCGAAGGTTGAAGCATATCGTCCTTGTTGGTATCAATAGCTGGGTAGATATGGTCAAGAAAGGGCTTTACGTACTCTTCATAAGCCTGCGGGCTTTGCAGATTTCTTTCGTAGGCTTTCAAAAATACTTCTAAGGTGATAGGTTCATCTTGGGCATCTTCGTTGCCAAGAACTAGCCTTCGCCAGTATTTTTTCAAGGCTCCTCTGAACTTTTTATCATCATCGGAGCCTATCTGCCACCCAAAACTTTTTCGAAACTCTTCGGCGATAATATCCATATCTTCGGGTTCTATCACTTTATTACCATCAGCATCAAAGAAATGAAACATTCGGCTAATTTTTTGTTTTTGAAAATCAGTAAGCATAAAACAAAAAGTTTAGGTAATACGGAAACAAAGAACAGCCCAAAAATAGCATTTTTTCGGACTGTTCCAAGAAAAATTTAAGAAAAAGCACTAAGAACCAAATTTAGCTTTCAGAGCCGCTAGTTTTTCTTCCCAACTATCTTTGGGCTTATGTTTTTTCTTTTCGCGTTTTTCAGATTTCTTCATTTCTGGTTTGGCTTCACTTTTCAGCGAAAGGGCAATACGCTTGCGTTCTACTTCCACCTCCAAAACAGTTACTACAACCTTTTGCCCTACTTTTACCACTTCGGTAGGGTCGGAAATGTATTTGTCTGAAAGTTCGCTGATATGTACCAAGCCGTCTTGATGAACACCAATATCTACAAAAGCACCAAATTTCGTAACATTTGTAACAATGCCTGGTAGTTTCATTCCTGCTTTCAGGTCGGTAATTTCGCCAATACCTTCGGCAAAAGAAAATTCTTCAAATTCTCTGCGTGGGTCTCTGCCTGGCTTGGTAAGTTCTTGCATAATATCTTGAAGTGTAGGCAAACCAAAACGTTCATTTACATACTTATTCAAATCTATCTGCTTACGTAGCTCGGCATTTTGTATCAAATCTTTTACACTACAATTCAAATCTTTTGCCATTTGCTCTACAACGCCGTAGGCTTCAGGGTGTACAGCACTGCTATCCAAAGGGTTTTCGGCATTGCGAATACGCAAAAAGCCTGCACACTGCTCAAAAGCCTTATCTCCTAAACGAGGTACATTTTTCAGTTCGCTACGGCTACGGAAAGGGCCTTTCTCATTGCGATAGCTGACAATATTTTGAGCCAAACTTTCACCTAAACCTGCCACGTACATCAAAAGTTGTTTGCTGGCAGTATTGAGCTCTACACCTACCTTGTTTACTGAGCTAATAACTACATCATCAAGACTTTTTTTGAGAGCATTCTGGTCTACATCGTGCTGGTATTGCCCTACTCCAATAGATTTAGGGTCTATTTTAACAAGCTCGGCCAGTGGGTCTTGTAGCCTTCTACCGATAGAAATCGCACTTCTAAAGGTCAAATCTAAATCAGGGAACTCTTCGCGTGCCGCTTCCGAAGCCGAATAAATGGAAGCTCCACTTTCATTTACTACCAAAATTTTAACATTCGGGATATTCAAACTCTTTACAAAGCTTTCCGTTTCACGGCTTGCTGTGCCATTTCCTATGGCAATGGCTTCTACTTTGTATTTTTCACAAAGTGTTTTGAGAATGTGAGCGGATTTGGCAATTTCACGCTGAGGTTCGTTAGGGTAAATGGTTTCGTTATGTAGTAATTTGCCATTTTCATCTAAAATCACTAATTTGCAACCTGTGCGAAAGCCAGGGTCTAATGCTAATACCACTTTTTCGCCCAAAGGCGAAGCCATCAGTAATTCACGTACATTTTCGGCAAATACGCGTATGGCTTCTTGATCGGCTTTTTTCTTGGAAATAAGCCTAATTTCTGTTTCCATAGAAGGCTTCAAAAGGCGTTTGTAACAATCAGCAATAGCCATTTTTACCTGCTGACTGCTTTCGCTTTTGCCTTTTACGAATAGTTTTTCAAGTAGAGCAATAGCCTCTTGCTCATCAGGGGCGATGTCTAGGGTTAGAATCAATTCTTTTTCGCCTCTACGCATAGCAAGCAATCTGTGCGAAGGAATGGTAGCAATAGGTTCAGACCACTCAAAATAATCTTTGAACTTTTGAGCTTCTTCGGTTTTAGCTTTTTCGGGCAAAACTTTTGAGGTAATTGTTGCCTTTTTCAGGAACAAATCACGCATTTTGGCTCTTGCCTCTTGGTGTTCGTTGATATATTCGGCAAGAATATGCCTTGCTCCTTCTAGGGCTTCTTCTATGGAATTTACCTGCTTTTCAACATCTACAAATTTGCTTGCGTCTGCTTGCAAGTCTATATCATTTTGTTCTAAAATGAGCATAGCCAGCGGCTCCAAACCTTTTTCTTTGGCTATGGTAGCTTTGGTACGTTTTTTAGGACGATAAGGCAAGTACAAATCTTCCAAAACGCTCATTGTTTCGGCATCTCGGATTTTTTGCTCCAATTCGGGGGTCAGTTTGCCTTGCTCTCTGATAGATTTCAAGATAGTTTCACGACGTTTGTCTAGTTCGGCAAGTTGCTCTAACCTATTGCGAATAGCTGTAATTTGCGTTTCGTCGAGGCTACCTGTGGCTTCTTTGCGATAGCGAGCAATAAAAGGCACTGTGCCCCCCTCTTGTAGCAGTTGTGCAGTTGCTTTTACTTGTCTGATATCTATACCCAACTCCGAAGCAATTTTCAAGCTATAACGTTCCAACATTGCACACGTATTTAGAATTCAATGATTTAGAAATTAAAGAATTTTTGATGCTAAACCTTGCTTAGTTTGCAGGTTGCTTTTCAGTATTGTTCCATTTTAGAGAAAAAGAAAGAAGCCTCTGTTTCAGCATTTTCATCAGAATCGGAGCCATGAATAGCGTTAGCTTCAATCGATTTTGCAAAAAGTTTGCGAATAGTACCTTCTTCGGCTTTGGCGGGGTCGGTAGCACCAATTAGTTTGCGGAAATCAGCTACGGCATTATCTTTTTCTAAAATCAAAGCCACAATATGCCCCGAAGACATATACTCGCAGAGTTCATCATAGAAAGGTCTTTCTTTGTGCACAGCATAAAATTGTCCTGCTCTTTGTTTGGAAAGTTGGGTCATACGCATTGCTGAAATACGGAAGCCTGCCTCTTCAATCATTTTCAAAATAGCACCAATATTTCCTGCCTGCACAGCATCAGGTTTAATCATTGAAAAAGTTCTATTTCCTGCCATAGCTTTTTTGATTTTTTGCCGCAATTTGCATAACTTTTTTGGGTTTTTCAAAAAATTACGAAAAAAATCTTTCTTCTATTCAACAAGCAGGCAAAAGCAGTAGGCAAATACACAAGTATCAAACATCAGGCAATCATCAGGCAATTTTGTACTTTTTGACTTCCGACAAACAAACTATTTTCAAAAATCGCTTCATTTTTTTTTAACAAAAGTTTTACAAAAAAAACACAAGAAACTTGAAACATTTTTTAAGTTTCCGTAGTTTTGTGCCTAAAATATTTTTGCGTGAAACCTAAACTTTGAGCAGACTTGGAAAACAGAGAACGCATACTTGCCAAAGCCGAAGAGCTATTTATGCGATATGGTATCAAGAGTATCACAATGGATGATATTGCTCGCGAACTTGCCATTTCTAAAAAAACTATTTACCAATACTTTCAGGATAAAGATACCCTTGTAGAAGAAGTAGCAGACAGACATTTTCAGCAAGACGAAGAAGAAATCTGCAAAATCTCTGAATATGCCGAAAATGCCATTGATGAGGTAATTCTGATGAGCCAACACCTTAAAAATCGGCTCAAAGGCGTAAATCCTTCGGTTTTTTTTGATTTGCAACGCTACCACCCCAAAACTTGGACTTTGTGGCAAGCTCATAAACATAATTTTATTATTGCCCAAGTGCGTAAAAATTTGGTACAAGGTATTTCCGAAGGTCTATATCGTCAGGATTTGGACGTAGAGGCTTTGGCTATTTTGCGTGTTACAGAAATAGAAATGTCTTTTGATATTCAGCTATTTCCACCGAACAAATTTGATCTGATAAATTTACAAATAACTTTTTTAGAACATTTTATTCGTGGAATAGTTACAAGCAAAGGGCTGAACGTTCTAGAAAGCACCTTGCAGAAATATGAAAAATCGTTCAATTTTTCTACAACAAGTACCTTCAACCCGCTATGATGCAAAAATAAAAGCCTTATGAAAAGACTATTTTTGAGCTTTGGATTTTTAGGACTGCTTTTGTGGCAAAGTGCTTTTGCCCAAGAAAAGCGAATCATGACTTTACAGCAGTGTATAGAGTATGCCTGCAAAAATACTGCTCTCATGCAAAAATCTGCACTTGATGAGCAAATTGCACAAGCCCAAAATCAAGAATATTTGGGCATTGGTTTGCCCCAAATCAATGGCTCGGCTCAATTGCTCTACAATTTCGAACTCAGACCAGCTTTCTTGCCTGCTTTCTTTTTGGCACAGGGGACAGGCTCGCCCCCCGACCCTAACGCCGAATTTGTGCCTGTCAGAGGTATTTTTGCTCCTCGCTATCAAGGTGATGCAGGTATTACTATCAGCCAGCTCATTTTCAATGGCTCGTATTTTGTAGGCTTACAAGCGGCTAAAAAGAACAAAGAACTCGCCAAACAAACTACACAAGCCAACAAAATGACTACTATCGAAAATGTTACCAAAGCCTATTATTCTTTGCTCGTAGCCCAAGAGCGTGCCAAACTCATTGATGCCAACATTGCTCGTCTGGATAGCCTTGTTAAAGATGTAAAAGCCCTCAACCAACAAGGTTTTGCTGAAAACATTGAAGTTACGCGTTTGGAAGTTACTGCCAATAACCTAAGAGCGGAAAAAATGAAAGTAGACCGCCTGATTGAATTGAGCAAAGAGCTACTCAAATTTCAGATGGGCATGCCCGTAGAAGAAGCCTTGGAAGTGGATGGCTCTATACGCGACTATCAGTTAGAGCAAATCTATGATAGCGATGCAAAAGCTGAATATCAGAACAGAATTGAATACCAAATTCTTGAAACCGCTATAACTTTGAATAAACTCAATCTCAAAAACAAACAAATCGGAGCGTATCCGAGTTTGGTAGCTATCGGACAGATGGGGTATGCCACAGGAGCAAGATATTTTTCGAATGTTGGCGATTTCTCCAATCGTTGGCTTGGCTATGGTACCGTAGGTTTGCAGTTGAATGTACCGATTTTCAATGGTATGCAACGAAAATATCAAATCCAACAAACACGCCTTGAAATTTTGAAACTGCAACAAGATAAGCAAAATCTTCAAAAAACTATTGATTTCCAAACCCGACAAGCTCAAATTACACTTAAAAACGCTCTGACAGCTCTAGAAGCTCAGAAACGCAATATCGAGCTTGCCAAAGAAGTGTTGCGAGTTTCCGAAATCAAATACAGGCAGGGCGTAGGTTCAAGCTCGGATATCATCAATGCCGAAACTGCCTACAAAGAAGCGGAAACCAATTATTTTGCCGCCTTGTACGATGCCCTTATTGCTAAAGTAGATTTGGATAAAGCTCTCGGAAAACTCGGACAATACTTACCATAGGTTTGCCACAGAAACCCTTACACATATGAAATCGACAAAGCATTTGGTATTGGCTCTGCTTTTAATAGCCTGCAATGCAGAAAAAAAAGACAAAAAAGCCGAATTAGAGGCTTTGAAAAAACAAAAGCAAGAAATTGAAGCAAAAATTGCTCAATTAGAAAAAGAACTGGGCACAAGCACCAAAATCATGAAAGCCAAGAATGTGGTAGTAACAGCACTGCAAACTTCCAATTTCGCCAATTACATTGAAATTCAAGGACGTCTGGAAACCGATAGAATTGTCAATGTGAGTGCCCAAACACCAGGCGTCGTGAAAAGCGTATATGTACGCAGAGGCGATTTCGTAGCCGCAGGGCAGGTTGTAGCTGATATTGACGGCAGTCTCATTCTCAAAAATATGCAACCCCTCAAAGCTCAAATAGAGCTGGCACGTACCGTATATGAGAAGCAGAAAGCCCTTTGGGAGCAAAAAGTAGGCACTGAAATAGCTTATTTGCAAGCAAAAACCAATCTAGAAAGCCTCGAACAACAACTCGCTACACTCCAAGAGCAATACAGCAAAACACGTGTAGTAGCTTCAATGGCAGGAGTAGTAGAAGATGTAATGATGAAAGTAGGTGAAATGGCAAATCCTGGTATGCCAGGCATCAAAATCGTCAATACTAGCGAATTGCGAGCCGTTGCCGAAGTTCCTGAAGCCTATAGTGGGCAAATTAAACAAGGTACAGAAGTAGAAGTACACATTCCTGATTTGAAAAAAAATGTAAAAGGCAAAGTAGCTTTTATTGCTCAAACTATCAACAACATCTCTCGCAGTTTCCGTGTTGAAGTAGCTATTCCTTCTGACCAAGACTTCAAGCCTAATATGATAGCAACCTTGAAAGTAAAAAACTATGCTAAAAATTCTGCAATCATAGTACCTATCAATATACTGCAAAATAGTTTAGAAGGTACATACGTAATGGTAGCCGTAGAAGAAAACGGACAAAAAATAGCTCGTAGACGAAAAGTAGAGGTAGGGCAAATCTACAATCGCTCTGCCGAAATTTTAAGTGGATTGCAAGCAGGTGATAAAATTATCACTACGGGCTATCAAGACCTTAACGATGGCGACTTGATTAGCTATAAAATGTAAAGTTAAAGTTTGTCAAAAAGTAAGCTTACACTTCAATTTATACTGTTATGAACCACAAAGTCAAAGAATTTTTTGCTTCCAGCTGGGCAATAGATAATAAAACCGTCATTTATGCCATTACCATCTTTTTGGTAATAGCGGGTTTGTATTCGTACGAGAAAATTCCCAAAGAGCAGTTTCCCGATATTGTTGTGCCTACCATTTACGTGCAGAATACGTACGTAGGTGCTTCGCCCAAAGATATGGAAAACTTGGTTACCAAACCCATTGAAGACGAGCTGAAGTCTGTTAAAGATATCAAAAAAGTAACCTCCAACTCTGTAGAAAGTTTTTCGTCCATTATCGTTGAATTTGGTACCAATGTAAGCGTAGCAGAAGCCAAACAACGTGTAAAAGACGCTGTCGACAAAGCCAAGCCCAAATTGCCTAATAGCTCGCTTCGCAAAGAGCCTGTTATTCAAGAAATTGATTTCTCAGAGTTTCCGATAATGTATGTGAATATTTCAGGAGATTTTGGCTTGGATAGGCTCAAAAAATATGCAGAAGTTTTGGAAGAAAAAATTGAAGGTTTCCCCGAAATCCGTCGCGTTGATATTATCGGAGCTTTGGATAGAGAAATCCAAATCAATGTAGATAAGTACAAAATGGAAGCGGCAACCATTTCTTTTAGTGATATTGAGCGAGCTTTGAGTTCTGAAAATGTTACTATTCCCGGAGGTACTATTCAAATTGATGGCGTAAGGCGTTCAGTAAATATTTCAGGAGAGTTCAAAGATGTAGAAACTATCAAGAACCTAGTAGTAGGAAGCGGTTTAGGTGGCAACATCTACCTGAAAGATATTGCCGAAGTAAAAGATGGCTTCAAAGAGCAGGAAAGTTTTGCTCGTATGAATGGTAAGCCCGTAGTGACGTTGAGCGTAATTAAAAAAGGAGGAGAAAACTTGATTTCTGCCGCAGACAAAATCAAAGAATTAGTTGCTCAGTTGCAAGCCGAAAACAAATTGCCTGCCGCTCTGGCAATAGACTTCACAGGAGACCAATCCAAAAATACACGTGTTACTCTACACGACCTAATCAATACCATTATCATTGGCTTTATTTTGGTTACTGTGATTTTGATGTTTTTTATGGGGGTAACCAATGCTATTTTTGTGGCTCTTTCTGTACCTTTATCGGTAGCTTTAGCCTTTCTGATTTTCCCTACCATTGGTTTTACGCTGAATTTTATCGTACTTTTTGCCTTTCTTTTGGCTTTAGGAGTAGTAGTAGATGATGCCATTGTAGTGATTGAAAATACACACCGCATTTTTAACAATGGCAAAGTACCTATCAAAACTGCCGCCAAAACTGCCGCAGGTGAGGTATTTGTTCCTGTACTTGCAGGAACTGCTACCACATTGGCTCCATTTATTCCGCTTGCTTTTTGGCCTGGTATTGTAGGCAAGTTTATGTACTTTTTACCTGTAACCCTGATTGTTACTTTGGTAGCTTCACTGATTGTAGCTTACATTATCAACCCTGTATTTGCAGTAGATTTTATGAAACCTCATCAGGTTTCTTCCCAAAGCAAAGTCGGCAATTTTTATCAACGCAACAAAGGTACAATTTGGGTTGGGGTTATTTTCTTCCTTTTAGGCACCATTTTCCATCTTGCAGGTTCAAAGGGCTTGGGCAATTTTACTTTCACAGTGTTTGTTTTGTTTCTTTTGAGTAAATATGTGTTGAGTAAAATTATTTTTGCTTTCCAAAACAAACTTTGGCCCAAGGCCCAAAATGCATACAAAAATTTGGTATCTTGGACATTACAAGGCAAACGTCCTGCTTGGATTATGGTGGGGGCTGTTTTCTTGTTTATTTTCAGCTTCATTGCCATAGGTTTGCGTAAGCCAGCAGTAGAGTTTTTCCCACAAGCCGAACCGAATTTCATTTATGTTTATGCTACGCTTCCTATTGGTACAGACCAAACTTACACCGATTCGGTGATGAAAGTTTTGGAAAAACGTGTGAATGCTGTACTTTTCCCCAACAACCAACCCAATCCTTTGGTAACTTCTGTAATTACGAATGTTACTATTGGGGCAAGTGAAGACCAAAACGACCGTAGCCCACAGCCACACAAAGGAAAAATACAAATTGCTTTTGTAGAGTTTGCCAAACGTAATGGGCAATCTACTTGGGAATACATGGATAAAATTCGTAAGGAAATAGAAAGTATAGAACTGCCCCATACTATCAAGGTTGCCGTAGAAAAAGAACGCAACGGACCGCCCACAGGAAAGCCTATTGCCGTAGAAATTACAGGTGAAGATTTAGATGAACTCATTATGGTAGGCGATTCGCTTCAAGCCTTTTTGGAAAATCAGCAAATCGCAGGCGTTGAAAAGCTCCAATCCGATATTCAGAAAAATAAACCCCAGTTGCGTGTAGTGATTGATAGAGAAAGAGCTTTACGTGAAGGAATTTATACGGGACAAATTGGTAGCGAAATTAGCACTGCTATTTTAGGAAAAGAAGTATCCAAGTTCAAAGAAGGCGAAGACGAATACCCCATTATGCTTCGCTACAACAAAGAACAACGCGATAACCTCGCCGCTCTCATCAATCATAAAATTACTTTCCGAGATATGGCAAAAGGAGGCGTTTTGAGACAGGTGCCTATTTCAGCAATAGCCGATTTGAAATATGACAACACTTTTGGAGGTATCAAGCGTAAAAACAATAAAAAAATCATCACACTTTCTTCCAATATTTTGGCAGGCTACAACCCCGCCGCTGTGGTGCAAGAAGTAGAAAAGCAAATCGCTGTTTTCAAAGATAAATACAACCTGCCTGAAACTATCAATATAAGTATGGGAGGCGAGCAAGAACAACAAAAAGAAACACAAAGTTTTTTGAGTTTTGCTCTTATTATTGCAGTGGCAATTATTATTACGATTTTGCTTTTGCAGTTCAACTCTTTCTCGCGAGTACTTATTATCTTGGCTCAAATACTGTTTAGCATTATAGGGGTGCTGTTAGGTATTGCTATTACAGGCATGAAAATATCCATAGTAATGACTGGCGTAGGAATTGTTTCGCTGGCAGGTATAGCTGTAAAAAATGGCATTCTACTGATTGAATTTATTGACTTGCTTCGTGCAAGAGGATACTCACTCCGAGAAGCCATTATTGAGGCCGGTAAAGAACGGATGACACCTGTGCTGATGACTGCCACGTCTACCATTTTAGGACTTATCCCCCTTGCTATTGGCTTTAATATTGACTTTGCAACGCTTTTTGCCGAAGGTAATCCCAATATCTATTTGGGAGGCGATAGCGTAGCTTTCTGGGGACCACTCGCCTGGACAATGATCTACGGACTGAGCTTTGCTACTATACTTACTTTGCTACTTGTTCCCCTTATGTACTGGATTGCCCAAAACTTGAAAATGCGTTTACAAAAACTCTTTGCCAAAAAAGAAACAGAAACAGTACTTTCAAGTAATGGTTCTTTGTACAAAAAAGAAGAATCGGAAGTGGAAATCGTACGATAGAATTTTCATTTCTTTTACTAACTTTGCTTGTAAAAAAAACAGAGGCTTCGCTTTTCAGCGAAGTCCTCTTTTTGAAAACATATATATTTTTTCCTAATGAAACGCACAGAAATCAGCACGCTTGGCGAATTTGGTTTGATAAAAGTTCTTACCGAAAAAACCAAACTCTTTCATCCACAAACCATCAAAGGTGTAGGTGATGACGCCTCTGTATGGGATATCGGTGAAAAATATTTAGTTTGCTCTACTGATTTGCTTGTAGAAGGCATACACTTTGATTTGACCTATATGCCTCTGAAACATTTGGGCTACAAAGCCATAGCCGTTAATATTTCAGATATTGCCGCAATGAACGCTCACCCTACGCAGGTGCTAGTTTCTTTGGCAGTCAGCAATCGTTTTTCGATAGAGACTCTGCAAGAAATTTACCAAGGCATACATACAGCTTGCCAAAACTACAAAGTAGATTTGGTAGGTGGCGATACAACTGCCTCACGAAGCGGACTTTTCATTTCGGTAGTGGCTTTGGGAGAGGTTGAAAAAGAAAAAATCACTTATCGTAATACAGCCCACAAAGGCGATATTATTTGTGTTACAGGAGATTTAGGAGCCGCTTATATGGGCTTGCAAGTACTAGAACGTGAAAAACAGGTCTTTTTAGCCAATCCTGATATGCAACCCCAACTCGAAGGCAGAGATTATGTGGTACGCAGGCAACTTCGCCCCGAAGCTCGTACCGATATAATCTACGAACTTGCTGATTTGAAAGTTGTTCCTACTGCTATGATTGATATTTCTGACGGATTAGCTTCTGAAATTCTGCATCTGTGTACACAATCAGGCTTAGGTGCAATGGTTTACGAAGACAAACTCCCCATAGCCCAAGAAACTTACGACACTGCTATCAATGATTTTAATATTTCGCCTATTACTGCCGCCTTGAATGGTGGCGAAGACTACGAATTGCTTTTCAGCATCAGGCAAGAAGATTACGAGAAAATCAAACTACACCCTGAAATTAGTACCATTGGCTACTTTACCGAACCTGAAAAAGACGTTCAGTTAGTTTTGCGTTCAGGAAGTTTGGTAAAAATACAAGCACAAGGCTGGCAACATTTTCAAAAAAAGAAATAAAAAGTTACACATGTTTTTTTAAATCTCAAAATCAAAGCATTAGTTTTTTTAACTTTAACAAAATGAGCACTTTACAAAGTAAAATACTCATAAACGTGCAAAATTTTAGTAATTAAATACACTTTTTTGCAAGATAAATTTCAATTTTAAGATTGAAAAATACAATTTTTGCAATCGGTATTTTGCAAAAAAATAAAGATTTTTTTGTAAACAAGCAAAATTTATTTAATTTTGCAATGGAAATAAAGTTTGAGATTTAAGCTCTACTGAAATGCCCGGAAGTTTCTTGCGGGCTTTTCGTTTTTTTGCAGCCAACCGAAATAAAGTTTTTCATTTAACTCTACCGAAATACCGCATTCGTCACAAGACAAGAAGAGTAGCCTTTTACTTTGATTACGCAAAAAATTTCAAAAAGTTACATAGAACAATAAAAAAATTTGTAATTTGAGCAAAATTTTTTGCAAAATGCTTATGAAACGAATTCTTACGTTTATTTTTAGTTTTTTTCTTTTTTCTACCATTCCAGCTCAGCTTCTTGAAGAGGCTTACTTGCATCGTAGCTATTTAGCTCGCTTGCAAAACGAAAGGCTAAATTTTTCGCAAGACCTCTACAACAAAATGATGCTTTACGATGTAAAGCAGTATCACCTGAACCTCAACGTAGAAACTAATACTACTTTTATTTCGGGCAATGTACGTATTTTTGCCCAAGCCAATGCCGATATCACTACTTTTGCTTTTGAGTTGCACCCCAACTATACCATCAGCTCAGTGGTTGTCAAGAATGTTACGCATACAGGTACTGCTATTTCACGTACCAATAACGAAATTCAAGTAAACTTAACAAGTGTTATCGACGAAGGTGAACTTTTTGAGGCAATTATCTATTACAGTGGCAATGGACCCGTAGATAACAGCAACCCTGATGCAGGCTTTTGCCAAAGAATTGCCCCCAACGGCAAAAAATATACTTACACAATGAGCCAACCCTATGGCACTGCCGACTGGATGCCCGTCAAGCAAATTCTTGCTGATAAAGCCGACTCAGTAAAGGTGTATATCACTACTTCTGCCACCAACCGAGTAGGCTCGCAAGGATTATTAAAGCGAATTGTGAATGTTGGCGGCGGAAAATTACGTTATGAATGGGAAAGTAAATATCCCACAGCCTACTATTTAATTTCTTTTGCCGTAGGCGAATACGTCGATTATGTTGTAAATGCCAATTTCAATGCCAAAACTATCCCAATTATCAATTATCTCTACGACAATACCTCTGTTAGTGCCAATCAAACCAATTTAAATCAAACCAAAGCTACGCTTGAAAAATTCTGCGAGCTTTTTGGCGAATATCCATTTGCCGATGAAAAGTACGGACATTGCCAAGTACCACACAACTTTTATCTCGAAAACCAAACTATGTCTTCTATGATGAGCTTTCCGAATACCGTAATTGCCCACGAACTTGCTCATCAGTGGTTTGGAGATGCTCTCACACTTTTTTCTTTCAGCGAAATAGGGCTCACCGAAGGTTTTGCTACTTATTCCGAATACTTGTATCGTGAGCATTTTGTAAGTCTTGCTTCTGCTCAGAATACCTATAACAATTGGCGAAATAATGTAATGAGCCAGCCTGGCGGCAGTGTTTATCTTACTGATTCGCTCAATACCACCGCAATGTTTGATAACCGACTTATCTATCAAAAAGGAGCTTGTCTGATACATATGATCCGCTACCTTGTGAATAATGATGCTCTTTTTTGGCAAGCAATAAGTACTTTTACCAATACCTACAAACATCAAAACGTCAATTACAATCTTTTTGCAGAAGTAGTGCAAAACGTAACAGGAGTAAATCTCACACAAGATTTTCTGCCTCAATGGTTCAGAGGCGAAGGGTATCCTACCTACCAAATTACTTGGAACTGGAAAGATGGCTACCTTCATCTCATTTCAGAGCAAAGCACTTCTAAACCTTCGGTTACACCTTTTTTCAAGATGCCTTTTGAACTTGCTATCACCGACATCAATGGCAATACTACCATCATACGATTTGCCCAAAATGCGAATTTTCAAAAACATATAATCTCTTTTCCTACACAAGTAGCAAGTATCAGTTTTGACCCGCGTGTATTTTTAGTTGCCAAAAGTACTCTTTCTTACGACAATACTCTGATTGTAGAAGATACTCCTCCCCAGATTGTTGAACTCCGCCCTGCCCATTTGGCCAGTCAGGTCGTTTTAGACAGCCCTTTGGAAATCATTTTTGATGAAAATATTTTTGCAGGTTCGGGCAGAATTTGGATAAAAAATGTCGAAAACAATGCAATTTTTCACGAATTTGAAATACGTGATACAGGAGTAAATATTAGCGGTAGAAAATTGCGTTTCAAAACACCTCAAAACTTTGAACCTGCTCAAAGCTATTTCGTAGAAATGGAAAATGGAGCTATTCGAGATAGAATGATGAACTTTTTTACAGGATTTTCAGGACAAAATACTTGGAAATTCACCACCTTTGACTCCATAAACTATTTACAATCCGATCAGGAGTTTTTGTTATACCCCAACCCTGTTGAAAATACGCTCAATGTCCGTTCAAGTGTTCTTATTGAAAAGATTTTACTCTACAACCAATTAGGGCAAGTGATTTTGGAAGCTACCCAAACCAATAGCATTTGGGTTGGTGATTTGCCCAAAAGTATTTACATTGTAAAAATAGTGTGTAGCAATGGCAAAACAAACATACAAAAAGTAAGCAAATAGGTAATCTCACAATCAAACAGGGTCTACATCTATTACTACTTGTACGCTTTTGAAGCGTTTATCCAACATTACTTTTTGGCATTGTTGGGCGATAAAATTCTTGACAGCCTTCAAATTGATTTTCTCGCGTTCTAATTTGATAAGTATGTGCTTGATATACTGATTGCGAACTCTATCAATCAGTGGGGCTTCGGGTCCTAATACACGAGGCTTGCCAAGTTGCTCACGTAGTAGTTCGGCAAGGTATAAAGAGGCGTCTTGGGCAAAATCTTTTTCTCTGTGCTTTACAGCAATCCGAATAAGTCTTGAAAAGGGCGGATAGTGATATTTTTCTCGTTCTAAGATTTCTTCTTCGTAAAATTTTTCATAGTCATTGGTTTTTATTTTTTGTAGAGTTGCATTTTGGGGATTGTTGGTTTGCACAATTACTTTGCCCTGTGTTTCTCTTCTTCCTGCCCTACCACTTACTTGCGTAAGCAATTGAAAAGCACGCTCTTGTGAACGAAAATCAGCAAAATACAAAAGCCTATCTGTATCAAAAATACCTACAAGGCTTACCTTATCAAAATCTAATCCTTTGCTTACCATTTGTGTACCTACGAGCACATCAATTTGCCCTGCCTCAAACTCTTGTATAAGGTTTTGATAAGCATTTTTCTGGCGGGTAGTGTCCAAATCCATTCTACGCACACGTATATGTGGCAAAAGCAGTTTCAAATCATCTTCTAATTTTTCAGTACCATAGCCCACACTTTTTATTTTGGTAGAACCACAAGCAAAACAAGTTTGCGGAGTAGCCATTTTGAAACCACAGTAATGACAACGCAATTCACCTGCGTGCTGATGATACACAAGGCTTACATTGCAGTTGGAGCACTTGGGAATCCAGCCGCAATCTACACAATTGATATAAGGCGAGTAGCCACGTCGGTTTTGGAAAAGAATAACTTGCTCTTGCCTTTGGATAGCTTCTTGGATATGTTGCAAAAGCGGCTCGGAATAGTTTTGCCTGATTTTCTTTTGCTTACGTTGCTCTTTCATATCAACAATTTCAATTTCAGGCATTTGAGCATTGCCAAAGCGTTTGCGTAAAGCAACAAATCCATATTTACCTATTTGAGCATTGTAGTAAGTTTCAATAGCAGGTGTAGCTGAGCCCAAAAGCACTTTGGCATGTTGCAGATGAGCTATCATTACTGCTACATCGCGAGCATGATAGCGAGGAGCTGGTTCTTGCTGTTTGTATGAAGGTTCGTGTTCTTCATCAACAATAATTAAGCCTAAATTATCAAAGGGTAAAAATACTGCCGACCTTACGCCTACTACAAAAGAAAACTTCTGCCCAAGTACTCCTTTCCAAACCTCTACCCTTTCATTGTCAGAAAATTTGGAATGATATACGCCCATTTTATCGCCAAATATTTTTCGCAAGCGGGCTACAATTTGTGTAGTAAGAGCTATTTCAGGTAAAAGATACAAGACTTGTGAGCCAGAATCAAGCACTTTCTGAATTAAGTCAATGTAAATTTCAGTCTTTCCACTGCCTGTAATGCCGTGCAATAATACAGTATCTTTTTCGGCAAATAAATCCATAATTTTATCTACCACCTCACTTTGTTCGGCAGTAAGTTTTAGCTCGTAACTATCAGCAGGCTGAATATCAGCAAATCGTGAAACAATTACTTCAAATTCTTCAAAAACTCTATTCTTGATAAGTGTTTCCAAAGAAGAATTGGAAATATGAGGGTTAGAGCGAAAAATAGATTTTTCTAAACCATTTTCGTTGAGTGTCCAATCCTTAAAAACAGGTACATTTCGTAAATACAAAAGCAAAACATCTAATTGCTTGCTTTCTTTTTGCTCTAAATATTTGAAAAGTTTCTCGAGGTCTGCTTTATCCAAATAATCTCTTGTAAGGCGTACTTTTTTTACTTTTTTAGGTTGATAGCGTTCTTTTACTTCCTCGTATACAATGATAAGCTCTTTTTGCGAAAGCGATTTGATGATGTGATAAATATTTTTGAGTTCTAAAAATACAGCGGCTTCGTTGTAAGAAAGAGTTTTCTTTTCTTTGAGCAATTGGAGCAATTTTTCTTCTTTTTCTGAGAGTTCTAAACTTTCCCAAGCAATATTAGGATTGAGCTCAATCATGGATTGGCTGGTAATTTTCATTCCCGAAGGTAAAGCGACATTCAGTACTTCGCCTATGGTACAAAGATAATAGTCTGCAAGCCATTGAAATAGTTCTATTTGTTTGAAGGTAACAACAGGTTCAGTATCTAATAGTTCTAGAATATATTTTGCTTGATAATGTTGGGGTGGAGTTTGATGTAATTTGGCGATAACTGCTGTTAGCACCTTTTTATTTCCAAATTGCACAATAACCCTTGCCCCAACTTGTACAATTGCATTGAGTTCGAAAGGAATGCGATAAGTAAAAAGTTTGGGAATAGGTAAGGGCAGAATTACATCTGCAAAAAGTGTCGTTTTTTCAGCAGGAGTATCCTCAAACATCGTAGGCTTTTTGAGCAAAGATAGAAAAATTTACTTTACAAAAACCTATCATAAAAAAACAAGAAAAACCTATGAGGTTTTAAAAAGAAAAACCTATAAGGTTTTAAAAACCTTATAGGTTTTTGAAACTTTTACAAAAGTCTTACGTTTTATATATAGAACTAAACCTCAAAAATATGCAAAGAATAATTTTTCCCGTTGCTCTTTTCTTGATTGCAACAATCGGTACTTTTGCTCAAACAGAGAGAGAAGTTACTATTACACAGTGGTCTGCCAAAGAAGAAGGTGGCTATGTAAAGATATTGGGAGAGGTAAAAAATACTTATTCCAATCCTTTAGGCTTTGTTAAAATTGAAATTGAATACTACGATAAAGCAGGCAAACCTCTTGGTGTAGATAGATTCACAGCTCGCGACGCAGGTACTATGGCAAAAGATGCAACCTCCGCCGAACTTGAAATTATTTTCCCTGGCGAAACTTCACCTTTTCAAAGAGTAAGAGATGTAAGTAAAATCAAAGGGCAATTTGGCTCTTGCAAAATTAAAGCCTCTGGCTTACTTTTCAAAGAAAATGTACCTTTCAAGGCTACACTTTCTAATGTAAGTATCAGCCCACAAAACAAAAACTTTGCAATTAAAGGCACCTACAAAACTACAGGCAAAGAAGCCTGCAAAAATCCTGCAATAGTTGTCGTAGGATACGATAAAGCAGGAAAAGTAGCCCAAGTAGAAAAATATAATTTCACTGTGGGTAACGACAAATATAATTTTGTAAAATCGCTTGCTCCTGGCGAAACTTATGATTTCTCAATTATTTTCCGAAATATTTCAGGCAATGTACATGAAGTAAAGCTATTTCCTTTTTTTAGCGGTTATTTCTAGGCTAATTTACTTGTAAAAGGAAATGCACTTTGGGAATATTGCAAAATCTGAAGTGCATTTTTTTTATCTTCTACAAGTTGAGCTTGCAAGGCTTCTAAATTTTCAAAGGGCTGATCGGTACGTAGAAAGGCTACAAATTCTGTGGAAATGGTTTGATGATAGATATTTTCATCAAATTCAAAAATATTAACTTCTATGCGTAACTCTGCGTCTGTACCAATCACAGGACGTTTTCCGATATAAAGCATTCCTCCATATCGTCTAGCACCGATTGTTACCCAAACGGCATAAATTCCTTCGGCAGGAATAAGTTTATAATTTTCTAATATTTGCAAGTTGGCTGTCGGAAAGCCAATTGTTCTACCGATTCTATCACCTGTTATTACCCTGCCTGAAAGAGCGTAGTATCTACCTAAATATTTTGTAGCCGTGTTTATATCGCCATTTAGAAGAGCATTCCGAATTTTTGTGGAGCTAATAGTCGTTTGTTCTACAAGTTTAGCTTCAATTTCTTGTAAATCAAAAGGATAACGATATAAATTGCCTTTCAGAAAATCTATGTTACCTTTACGGTCTTTACCGAAGTGGTGGTCGTAGCCAAGAATGAGCTTTCGAGCGTGTGTAGTTTGGATATAAATTTTTTCAACAAACTCTTCGGCAGAAAAATTAGCCAAATGTTCATCAAATTTGAGTACCAACAGATAATCTATACCTGTTTGGGCAATGAGTTCAATGCGTTCGTTGAGGGTATTGAGCAATTTGAGTTCTTGCCCAAAAAACATTCGTGGGTGCGGAAAAAAGGTAACAATTACGCTTTGTCCGTTGTATTGGCGAGCTGTTTCAACCACTTTTTGCAAAATACTTTGATGCCCTAAATGCACACCATCAAACGTACCGCTACTGACAATAGCAAAAGGTAAAACAGGAAACTTGTGAGCTTCGTAGAAAGTTTGCATAGATTTTCGGCAGGTTACTCTAATTTCAGCACAGCCATAAATGCTTCTTGTGGAACTTCTACGGTACCAATCTGACGCATACGCTTTTTTCCTTTCTTTTGTTTTTCTAAAAGTTTGCGTTTGCGGGTAATATCACCACCATAACACTTGGCAAGTACATTTTTGCGAAGAGCTTTGACGGTTTCACGAGCTATTACTTTTTGCCCAATAGCGGCTTGAATAGCTATTTCGAATTGTTGACGGGGGAGCAAATCTTTGAGTTTTTCGCACAGGCGTTTGCCCCATTCGTAGGCTTTTTTGCGATGCACAATAGCCGAAAGGGCATCGACTGTATCGCCGTTGAGCATAATATCTAACTTCACCATATCTGACTCACGCCAGCCCGCCAGCTCATAATCCAAAGAAGCATAACCTCTGGAAATAGTTTTGAGTTTATCAAAGAAATCAAATACAATTTCAGCAAGAGGCATTTCGAAAGAAAGTTCTACTCTGTCGGTAGTCAGATATACTTGATTTTTGATTACACCACGCTTTTCCATACAAAGCGTAATAATAGGACCCACGTATTCGGCTTTGGTAATGATTTGCACTTGTACGAAAGGCTCTTCGATATGGTCGATATACACAGGGTCGGGCATATCGGAAGGGGCTTGAATGAGCTTTTCTTCACCTTTTTTGGTGTAAACCTTGAATTGTACCGAAGGCACAGTAGTGATAACAGTCATATCAAACTCGCGTTCCAAGCGTTCTTGCACAATTTCTAGATGGAGCATTCCCAGAAATCCACAGCGAAAGCCAAAACCCAAAGCGGCTGAAGTTTCAGGCTCCCATACCAGCGAAGCATCGTTGAGTTGAAGTTTTTCCATAGCTTCGCGTAAATCTTCAAATTCAGAAGTTTCCACAGGATAGATACCTGCAAAAACCATCGGCTTTACATCTTCAAAGCCTTTGATAGCCTCTGCTGGATTTTGAACATGGGTAATCGTATCACCTACTTTTACTTCACGAGCCTGCTTGATACCAGAGATCAGATAGCCTACATCTCCACATTCTACTTGCTCACGAGGTTCTTTTTGCAGTTTCAAGATACCTACTTCTTCGGCAATATATTCTTTGCCTGTGGCGACAAATTTCACTTTATCACCTTTACGGATAGTGCCATTTTTTACACGGAAAATCACTTCTATACCACGAAAAGAATTGAAGACGGAGTCAAAAATAAGGGCTTGTAGTTTAGCGTTGGGGTCACCTTGTGGGGGTGGAATACGTGTAATCACTGCTTTCAAAATTTCATCGATGCCAATTCCTTCTTTGGCAGATGCCCTGATAATATCTTCACGCTTGCAACCGATAAGTTCTATGATTTGGTCGGAAACTTCTTCGGGCATTGCCCCAGGCAAATCAATTTTGTTGAGTACAGGAATGATCGTCAAATCGTTGCCAATGGCAAGATACAAATTAGAAATTGTTTGAGCTTCTACGCCTTGCGAAGCATCAACTACAAGCAAAGCTCCTTCGCAAGCGGCAATAGAACGCGATACTTCATAAGAAAAATCTACATGTCCGGGGGTATCTATGAGGTTGAGTGTGTAAATTTCGCCTTCATAGGTATATTTCATCTGAATAGCGTGGCTTTTGATAGTAATACCTCTTTCCCGCTCCAGCTCCATATCATCAAGCACTTGGTCTTGCATTTGGCGTTTATCTACGGTACCAGTCCATTCCAGCAATCTATCGGCAAGGGTACTTTTGCCGTGGTCAATATGAGCAATAATACAGAAATTACGAATATTTTTCATCTTGGTAAGCGAATTGTTTACAAAATTAGCAAATTCTAAAAAAAGAATGAAAATTGAAGCTAATTGTTTAGGGTTGGGTACAAAAAATTTGATACAACTGAACAGCTTCGGCATTATTCATTGCCTTGGCTTGTTGAAGTTTTTGGCAAGCCTTTTCTTTTTGGTTCAGACGCAAATAGCTTTGAGCCAAATTCACATAAGCTTTTTGGAAAGTAGTATCCAAATTGATGGCTTTTTCGAAACAAAGAGCGGCTTCTTGAATATGTTCAGGGTTTTGAGAGAAAAATAAGAGATTACCCAAGTTGAACCAAGCTAGTTTGTTATCTTTTTGCAGACCTACCGCCTTACGAAAATCAGCAAGGGCTTGGGCAGTATCCTGCAAATTGTAGTAAGCAACTCCTCTGTTCAAGTACAAATCTGCCACTTCGGCATTTTTTTGAATAGCTTTATGATAGTACTGTAAAGCCTGTGCATACTTTTTTTGCACTCTGTATAGTTCGGCAAGATTGTAATAAGGTTTGTAGTTGGAGCTATCCAAACGAATAGCTTGTTCATAATCTAAACGAGCATCATTATATTTACCAAGTTCAAAAAGAGCTACCCCACGAGCATTGAAGGCTTCGGCATTTTTAGCATTTTTATCAATAGCTTTGTTGAGCAATAAAATTGCTTCTTCGTATTTTTGTTTTTGCAAAAGATTACGAGCTTCTTGGGTAAGTTCTTGGGAAGATTTTCCACAAGAGCCAAGCCAAAATCCTAAGACAACTATTGGCAATATCGGATAAATGTTTGACGAGTGAAGCATTGCTTAGGTATTGAGTTTGCTTGCCCATTCAAACCTATCAGCAGGAGAAAATTTCCAAGGAGCCATATTGTTTTCCAAGTTGGCAAACATAGCGTTCCACGAAGCAGGTGTGGAGGCTTCTTCCATAGTGATAAAGCGGCGAATATCAATGATAATAGAAAGTGGGTCTATATTTACAGGGCAAGCCTCTACGCAAGCATTGCAAGTATTACAAGCCATAATTTCTTCTTTGGTGATGTAATTGCCATAAAGCGATTTGCCGTCATTAAGAGCCTCTTCAATAGTTTTACCTTTTGCCAAACTTCGTCCAATTTCCTCCAAACGGTCGCGGGTATCCATCATAATTTTACGTGGTGAAAGCAGTTTCCCCGTCTGATTGGCAGGGCATTGAGAAGTACAACGCCCACACTCGGTACAAGAATAGGCATCAAGTAGTTGTTTCCAAGTTAGGTCATTGACATCTTTTGCTCCAAAGCGTGCAATTTGCGTAGCAGGTACATCATTCTGATTGATAAGTCCTAAGGCAATTTTTACTTCATTGGTGATAGTAGGCATATTTTCTATTTTGCCTTTGGGGTTCAGGTTCGAAAAATAGGTGTTAGGAAAAGCCAAAAGAATGTGCAAATGCTTAGAATATGTTACATACAAAGCAAATCCTAAAATACCAAGAATATGAAGCCACCAAGCGATGCGTTCAAGAACAATGAGTGAACCTACATTCATGTGTTCAAAAAAAGGCATAAGATACTGACTAATTGCGAAGCTACCTACTTTTTCGTAATGCTGAACACCTTTGTTTTGCAGAACGCTAT
The DNA here is from genome assembly GCA_938002655.1 of uncultured Cytophagales bacterium. Classification (GTDB taxonomy): domain Bacteria; phylum Bacteroidota; class Bacteroidia; order Cytophagales; family Thermonemataceae; genus Raineya. Next base: position 106,773 of record CALLAC010000001.1, on the reverse strand, counting down.
CAGCGGCATTCATAGTCAGAAAAAGCAACATCAAGATAATTTCAAAGGTCAGAATAAGATTGGCATCGGTACGAGGCCATTTGGTCATTTCTCTTTGCCAAAAGCGTTTAATTTTCAAAACATTACGACGAGCTAAAAATATTATACATACTAGAATTACGCCTACTGCTAAAAACTCAAAGCTATTGATAAGCAAAGTGTACCATTCTTTGCCAACAATAGGAGCAAAAAGTCGATGCGTTCCAAGAATACCATCTAAAATGATTTCAAGAAGCTCTATATTGATAATAACAAAACCTACATAGATAACAAAGTGCATCAATCCTACAAGGGGTTTTTGGAACATTTTACCTTGCCCAAAAGCAACAAGAAGCATTGTTTTCCAGCGTTGCAAAGGATTATCAGAGCGATTGGTGCTTTTACCAAGTAAGATAGTTCTTCGGATAAGGTTGGCTCTTTGAAATATAAGATAACCTGCTACGGCTAAGCAGGTAACAAAAAGAATTTGAAATAAGTAATTCATAATGAGTGTTTTTAGAAGTTTTAAGAAAAAAATTTCGGCATTTTTTTTGCAAAAATAGTTTTTTGCTATAATTTTGCAACACTTTTATGAAAAGAAATGTTTGGTGCGGTAGCTCAGTTGGTAGAGCAAAGGACTGAAAATCCTTGTGTCGGCGGTTCGATTCCGCCCCACACCACGAAAAAATACAACAAAGTGCTTGAAAAATTAAGATTCAAGCACTTTGCTTTTTTGAGCAAAATTATACGCAAATAAAAGAGCCAACATATCAAACCTGATAGGTTTTAAAAACCTATCAGGTTTGGGCGTATCCGATTTACCTTTGCACTTGGAGTTTGAAGACTTTACTCACACCTGTAAGTAAATTGATTTTCAGATAATATAAGCCATTCGCAACTTCATTCCCAAGAAGAATTTGATTTTCGCCTCTTTGCAATACACTGCCAAACATATTTATCAGCTCCCAAGAAAAATTATTTACCCCTTTCACAAATATTTTATCTTTTACAGGATTAGGATAAATCTGCAAATTGGCAAACTCGCTATCTAAGGCAAGTACAGCACTGATGGTTTTGGTAGTAGTATCTTTACAACCTTGTAAACTAGTGCTTTTTAGCCAAACCTGATAGGTTCCTTCTTGGGCATAAGTGTGCACCACAGGATTTGCTGTTGCTGTATTCCCATCGCCAAAATTCCATTCAGAACTACCCACATTACCGCTATAATCTTCAAAAAGCCAAGTAGTACCCGCATAAGGAGTAGCTACTATTACTGCATGATGAACAGGTGCTACCGTGATATTGAGAATTTTTACAGGACTTGGATAGTATCTATCTTTTCCAACAACATAGATGGTTTGATTTGCAGTAATATTGCTGATTGTCAGAGAGCTACCTGTATGAATAGGAGTAGTCAGCGGGAAAGAATCGTAAAAATCAAAAGTAGTGCCATTACTAGGAGCCAATACCAAATCATCACCATTACAAACAACAAAACTGCTCGCAATATCAGGTAGAGGTGTCGTATTCACTTCTAAAAACGTATTGAGAGCCTCATCAGCATTGGCTTGCAGTTCTGTCAAATTATCACCTGTTACATAAGCAAAAGCAATTTTACGCATAGCTTGGGGAGCTAAATTTGCAATGGTTCCGCCTACGGCAATAGAAACATCTGTACCAAACCCTGTTGTACCTGCTTGCGTACGTAGAAGTCCATTAGAAATAGCAGTAAATTTTTCAGACTTTGTAAAACCGTCATACAAATTCAAAGAGCCACCACTGCCATTATTATTGAAGGCATAATAATTGGGTGTTTGTTCGGTCAGCAGTCTGATACCTACATACATTCCGTTTAAATAATGATAAACATATCCCATTTTGCGAGTATTGTCCCAATCGGCTCGGTTTTGGGTATATTGTTGTAAATCAAAATCTGTGAAAACACTTGCATATAAGTTCTGAATGGTCCTGCTAGAGTCATTGGTAATATCATACTCTACGATGATAAATTTTTCTTTGGGAGCATTTTTGTAGGCATAGGCTTTTTTCTGGATTTTTAGTTTGGGTCTTTTGATAACATTATCTTCAAAATTAGCTACAATTTCTTGATGATTGGCTGTTTTGGTATGTGTAAAAGCTCCTGCAATATCAAATTCGGTAAGCAAAGGGTCACCTGCAATATATTGAGGAATAGAGTTGGCAAGGCTATCCATATGTGTAGCTACTACAAAACCGCCTGCGGTAGCAATGGTATTGTATTGGGAGGTAGTATAACCTACACTTTTTCGGTAAGGATACACATATTCAGCAATTTTTCCCTTTTTACCCACGTGAAGCGTGAGCTTATTGATATCTAAATGCAGATAATCAGGATTGACAATAATTTTCAGATATTCGTAAGTAGTAAAAGTTCCGTCTTGAAAATCAAAACGTAAAACAATTTCAGTGTTGTAAGGAGTAGCAGGCAATATTTGCAAAATAAAAGGCGAACTTGCATTATTTTTTACTTCATTTGTATTCATTGCTCCCAAAGCAAAACTGCCACTGCTCACACTCGCAAGCGGCGAAAGAGAAACTACGTTTACTTGTAAATTAGAGGTAGGGGAAAGTAAATTTTTGAAATTTACTACCATTTGGGCATTTTCACCTGCAAAAGGAAAAGCATTATTTACAAACTCGTAATTTTCTATCCGTAAGGCTTTTACATTTGTTTCATTTAGAGCTCGGAGCATATTAAGCCGACCTTTGCCGATAAGTCCTGCTACCGAAGGATTGAGAGCATCAATATTATCGGAAGTAGCCACTACCCTCGCCATAGCTTGGATAGCATCTAAACTTGGATATTGGGTGCGAAGCAGAGCAATAGCGGCGGCAACTTGTGGAGCAGCAAAAGAAGTCCCACTCATATTGTAGCTTACCGCAGGAATATAAGAATTATCGTTGTTGAAAATACCACTGTATGCACAACAATTATGGTAAGCAGTATGAATGTACTCACTGGGGGCAGTGATATCTACCTCATAGTTGTAGTTGCTTCCTCCCCAACGTAAATCATTTGCCGTAGAGCCTGTCACAGATACTACATTTTTATAAGAAGCAGGCCAAAATCGGCTTGTGCTACTGCTATTGCCTGCGGCGGCAACCATAGCTACATCTTTATTGATAACAGCATAATTGACAATATCTTCCCAAAATTCATCAGGCTCGCCTGAATAACCAAACGACATATTGATAACTTTCACATTTCTATCTGCCAAATACACTACTGATTCGGCAAAGCGAAGTACCGTAAGAGCATCATTTACGGCTTTTACTGGTAAATAACGGCAATTATAGCCCACCCCTGCAATCCCTACGCTATTATTGGGCGTAGCCGAAGCAATGCCTGCCACAGCTCCACCATGATAACCAAAGGGGTGAGGTAAATTTAGATTGAAATCGTTGTTGCCCAAGTCAATATAATCGGGGTGTAAGTTACCTATCAAATCCTCGTGGGTAGTACGAAACCCCCAATCAATAATGCCAATAACAGACGCAGGATTACCTGTTTGAATATCCCAAGCATCATAAGCCTTGATAACATTTAAGTAATACTGATGAAAATCGGCAGGTATCGAGCTGGGAGTGTTCGCACCTGGATCGTTAGGAACAAGCAATGGTTCTGCCAAACGCAAAGGCTCCGCATATTCCACAGCTTTGTGAGAGCGTAAAACTTGTAAAGCACTTTCTACACTTACCCCATCTTTCAAGTATAGATAGTAAATTCGGCTCAAATCTACTTTGGGTAAGCCACAACGCCCCAATTCGCCTTGCTTGGGAGCTTGATGATTAGGAAAAACTCGTTCTGCAAGACGCACCGAAAGTGAAAGCAAAAAGTCAGGTTCAATATAAAAGCCTTCTTTCAGCTTGAAAACAACTTGCGAAGGTGTATAACGCAACTGTGCAAAGGCATAAGTGCTTAAAAAGATTGCTAAAAAAAGAAAAGTAATATGTTTTTTCATAGAAATCGGCTTTTCTGATACATACCTTTCACTACGGAAAGGTAAATAAAAAAGACAGAAAATCCAATTTTGGTTTGAAAATTGTTGCTAACTTTGCTTTGTTGTATGCAAAATAAACCTCTTTCTAATGCGATTGTTTGTCCAAAAGCTTTTCATACTTCTCTGCTGTTGTTTTTCTTTGAAAAGCCTTTCACAAGATATTTTTCCCAATCAATATGGTTCAGGGCGTTTATTTGTAAATCCTGCTTTTACAGGTACGAGCGTTTCGGGCAGAGCAGATTTTTTGTATGCAGTACATTATCCGAGCCTTACAGGAGGACTGGTAACTAATTTCATCGGCTACGACCATAGCTTTGATGACGAACGCAATGCAATAGGCTTGTTTTTCAAAACTGACCGCATAGGCGTAGCCTCAGGAGGAAATTTTAGAAATTTACAAACAAATCTTGCTTACGCATATCTTTTGCCCGCAGGAGAATATTGGCGTATCCGAATGGCAGTAAGTTTAGGATATGGAAATAAAAATCTGAACATCTTTAATTTAATTTACAGCGACCAGCTCACACAAACAGGTGTAAGCGGAAATCCTACCCAAGAACCCCTACTACCCTCTCAAACTATTGACTTTCTTGATGTTTCAACAGGAATATTAGCGTACAATGACTATGCTTGGATAGGTTTTTCGGCTTTTCATCTCAACCAACCACAAAGAGATTTTTTAGGAAGTGAATTTCGTGTTCCTTTCCGTATTTCAGGGCATTTGGGTATTAAAATACCTCTCAATGAAACCGAAAATTATCATCTTTCACCTGTTGTATTTTACAGTTTCCAAAATAGCTTACATTTGCTTGATATGGGGCTTTTTTTTGAAACAGCCTATTTTCAGACAGGAATTTTGGGTAGAAATATTCCTCTACAAACACAAAATACTACACTCAACTTTCAGACAGCCTTCAAAGTAGAAGGTTTCAGACTCGCCTACACATATGGTTTGCCACTTTCTTTGAAAGGAATAGGTGGCTTACACGAAATAGGACTTTCTTTCGCAATATCCAAAGAACCTGCCGAAAGAAAATGGTCGTATAGACAGATTTCCGTTTTTTGACGAAAAAATCATAAATTTTCAAAAAAACCAAAACTCATTACTTCAAGAAATCGTTTACTTGTTGGTATTTTTAACACTACAATCAAAATAAAATTCCATGCGAGAACCTAATTTGTGGATTGGTAACCTTGGGCATCTTTTAGTGCTAATCTCTTTTGCCAGTGCTATTCTTGCAACCATTGGCTATGTTTTGGCTCAAAATAAAAACTATGATGAAAGTAAACAAAAATCTTGGACTAGTTTTGCCCGAAGAGCCTTTTGGATACATAGTATCGCGATTATAGGAGTAGTTATTACGCTTTTTGCGATTGTCTATAACCAAATGTATGAGTATTTCTATGCCTACGATCACTCTTCCAACAACTTGCCTGTTCAATACATGATTGCCTGCTTCTGGGAAGGACAAGAAGGCAGCTTTCTGATTTGGATTTTCTGGAATGTACTCATTGCCCTCCTCTTACTTCCCCAACTAAAATCTTGGGAAAGCAGTGTGATGTGGCAATTCAGCTTTTTGCAAGTACTTCTGACTTCAATGATTTTGGGCGTTGTATTCGCCGATTCATTCAAAATAGGCAGTTCGCCTTTTGTGCTCACACGCGAAGTTTTAGATTTGCCTGTGTATAATCCTGCATTTCGCCAAACTTACAATCCCAATTTTATTCCTGCCGATGGCGGAGGGCTCTCGCCACTTCTGCAAAATTATTGGATGGTCATTCACCCACCCACTATTTTTTTAGGCTTTGCTATCACTTTTGTGCCTTTTGCTTTTGCTTTGGCAGGTTTGCAGAGAAACCAACTTAAAGAATGGATAAAACCTGCTTTACCTTGGACACTCATCAGCATTGCTATTTTAGGTTTGGGTATAATGATGGGAGCTTATTGGGCTTACGAAACCCTCAACTTTGGTGGCTATTGGAACTGGGACCCCGTAGAAAATGCGGTTTATGTGCCTTGGCTCACACTTGTTGCCGCATTACATACAATGCTCACTGCCAAAAACAGTAGCAGTTCGCTGAAAACTTCTATTATTTTGCTTACCGTAACTTTCTTTTTGGTGCTTTATTCTACCTTTCTCACACGTAGCGGCGTACTTGGTGATGCCTCAGTACACTCCTTTACCGACTTAGGTTTAAGCGGGCAACTCATATTTCTGATGGCTGTTTTTGTGGCACTACCTGCCTGGATTATGGCAAAAAATTGGAAAAAAATACCTGCCGATACCAAAGAAATCACTACTTATACTCCCGAATTCTGGACATTTACCAGTGCAATACTTTTGAGCCTTGCGGCTTTTATTGTGATATTTTTCACTTCTCGTCCTGTTTGGGGACAAGCTCCCCCCGCCAATCCGATGGATTTATACGGTATTTCACAAGGTTTTTTAGCTATCATCATTACGATTGCTTCTGTTTGGGGGCAATACTATTGGTGGCGTAGAAATACCAAAGAAAAAAAGTTTTACCAAACCTTGACTTTTCCACTTTTGGTATCTATGATTGTTTCTGCAATTTTTGTTATACTTTTAGAGCCTAATGAAACGTGGCAAAAAGAACTGCAAAATTTCAGCCAAAACTGGAAAAAAGCAGGTATTGTTTACGTTAAATATACGCTTAGTTTTCTTATCATTTTTGCCTCTTGGTATTCTATCATAGCAAATTCAATCTTGATAGTAGATATCTTCCGTAAAAGACCTTCTCTTTCAGGTGGGGCGGTGGCTCATATTGGCTTTGCTGTAATGATTTTAGGCATAATGTATTCGGCGGGTTATTCCAAAATTATTTCCGATAACAATTCAGGTCTAGTATTTAGTAAAGATGCCCCCGAAGAGTTCAATAAAAAAAATGTTTTGCTTTGGCTCGAAGAACCAACAGAAATGAGAAACTATCAACTTACCTACAAAGGAATGTATGTAGAAGCTGAACATTACCCAGGTTATATCAATCAGAAATATGTAAGAAGTTTGGCAGATAACCCCGAAAAACTCGTGGTAGTCCGAGATATTTTCTACAATGGAAAATTGTATTTCAAAAAAGGAGATACCATTCGCACACGCCCCGAAAATATCTACTACCGAGTAGAATATCGCCACAAAGAAAGTGGAAAAGTATTTAATCTTTTCCCAAGAGTACAAATGAATGGCATCAGGCAAGGCGAAATGGTAGCTTCGCCTGATATCTACAAAATGCTTTCCAAAGACCTCTATACACACGTGAGTAGCATCTACCCCGACCCCAGCAAAGGCAGAGAATATACCGAAACCGAAGAGATACGAGTACGTGTCAAAGACACTTTTCTACTCAATGATTTTGTAGCTATTTTGGAAAATGTTGAGCCAATCCGTGAAATTCATGCTCAAAAACTCAGCCAAGACGAACTTGCCGTAAAAGCTATTATCAAGATTTTAGGTAAAAATGGGCAAATTCATACCGCCGAGCCTATTTTGGTTGTCAATCAGGTTACAAGCCAAATGGCAAATGTATCTGATGTTCTACCTGAAATCGGAGCAAGAATTACATTCCGTAATATTGATACGCAAAAAGGAGAAATGATTTTCTCGGCTGATGTCGGCGAAAAAGACTATATCATTATGAAAGCTATCGAACAGCCTCAAATCAATTTACTTTGGGGAGGCTCACTCATCGTTGTTCTTGGCTTGATAATTGCTCTGACAAATAAGCTCAAAATCCGAAAGAAAACGCCCCAAAATACTGAAACTCATGAAATGACGGCTTAACTTGAAATTCAGATGGGAGAAAAAATTTTTAGTAAAAAATCAAATGAAGTTAGTAAGTGTGTATTTTTTGCTTTTGCGTTGAGCCTTTTTGGAGCCTGCAAAGCCCGTAACGAAATGTTTACCAACAGCCCTCAATCTTTGTTGTTTTCAGAAGATGCTATTATTTTCGATACCATTGTAGCAGGTATGCCTGTGGCAAGCAAAAGGCTCAAAGTCTATAATCCTAATGCCCAAGCTGTGCAAATCAAGAGAATTTTTTTAGGTGGTGGCAACAATGACGACTATGAGATTATCGTAAATGCAGAGAAAAGTAAAATTTTTGAAAATGTAAGCATTTTGGGTAGAGATAGCCTGCTTGTAATTGTTTCTGCACGTATACAAAATCGTAACCAAGACGAAATTTATCAGGCCTATGATTCTTTGATGTTTGAACTGCCCAACCAAATACAAAACGTAAAACTGCTCACTTGGGCTGAAAATGTGCACGTAATTTCAGGCACTTTGCCTTGCCATACCACTTGGACAAAACAACGCCCCTACCTTTTGAAAGGCAACGTAGAAGTGCCTTTGGGTTGTACGCTTACCATACAAGCCGCTACAAAAATTTATGCCTTCAACAATGCTAAAATAGAAATTAAAGGCACTTTGAAGGTACAAGGCACAGCAGATAGCAATGTAGTTTTTCGTTATTTTCGTAAGGAAGCGGGCTTTGAAAATCTTTTAGGAGCTTGGCAAGGCTTACGTTTGCGAAAAAGCAGTACCAATAGCCAAATTCGTTTTGCCAAAATTACTAACGCAAGAGTAGCCGTTTTTGTGGATAGTGCAGAGGTTCTTTTAGAAGGATCCACTTTGCAAAGTGCTTCAGAGGCAACTTTAGCAAGTGTAAATTCTAAAATTTTTATGCGAAATTGCTTGCTCAACAATGCGATTCTGCGTCTTTTTCAGGCAAGCAATGGCGGAGAATATGAACTGGTGCATTGTACACTTGCTAATTATGAATTTTTCTTCAATCGACAAGAAGAGGCTGGAAGTGTATTTTTGAATGAAACAGGAGCAGGAGAAATGCAATTGCGTTTGTTTAATAATATTTTTTGGGGAAATTTGCGAGACGAAGTACTTTTTATAGGCGAAAACATCAATCTTTCTGCCGCCAACAATATTTTCAAAACCCAAACCTTCCGAGAAGTGCTTAATGTAAACAATAATTTGCTCAATGTGCCTGCGGATTCGCTTTTTCGCAGTCCTCGCCGATTTGACTACCGCTTGCCTTCTACTTCGCCTGCCATAGGAAAGGGCATTGCTACGTCTATAACAACTGATATTTTGGGCAAAACTCGTAAAAATCCGCCCGATATAGGAGCTTTCGAAAGATGAAAAATTACTATGCAAAAACAAATTTGGTTTTATTTGCTTATTGCTTGGGCTTGTAGCGAAAAATCTTTCCAACCAACCCAAAATCCGCAACAATCGCAAATCAATCAGGAAATACTTACTCATAACAATGCCATCAAAGAGCCTATATCTATTTGTGATAGTTTGCAGAACTTTCAGACCCTCCAAATTGCAGGAAGGCTTGTAGATATAGCTCTACCCGACCCCAAAACACCCATCAAAGGCAACCTGCTAATTTTACAAGGCTTTGCTTTTCCCAAAGATGATTGGTGCAAGAAAAGTTCACTTTGCCAAAAAGCCCTTGCCGAAGGATACATCCTCATTATGCCCGAAATGGGCAAAAGCAACTATATGAGCAAATTGTACCCCGAAACACGTGCCGACTGGCGAAAAGAACCTCAAAAGCAATGGCTTATAGATACTGTATTTCGATTTTTGCAAGAAAAATACTGTCTGTTGTTACCTACACAGAAAAACTTTATTGTAGGGCTTTCCACAGGAGGACGAGGCGTAGCCGTAGTAGCTTTGGAAAAACCCGAACTTTTTACAGCTGTTGCCGCTCTTTCAGGCGATTACGACCAAAGTAAAATCCCCCAAGATAGAGTACATATTGGTTATATGGGAACTTTTCAGCAGTTTCCTAAACGATGGAAACAAGAAGAAAATATCCTCTTTCAAATTCATAAATGGAAAACTCCTATCTATCTCGGACACGGCAAACAAGATAAAGTTTGCCCTTACTCACAAACACAAATTTTTTATGAGGCTTTACGCAAAAACCATCCTAAACTGAAAGTAAAGCTCAACTTACCTCTTCAATACGCCCACAACTACCAATACTGGGATTACGAAGTAGATAACATTCTTGCATTTTTTAGAGAATTTTAATACTTGCCCCCAAGGCTGAGCTTTTTTGAAAGCCTTTAACAAAATTCTCTCAAAATTGTTTTGCATATAAACCTTTTCAAGCTATGGATAAACCAGTTGTTACGCTTACATTTTTTCAGTACAAGGGTTTGGGAAATCTTTGGTGGGCATTTGTACAAATGGGAAGGCTACCTAAACTGCTTCAAGAAATGAAAGATTTATCTTTTGTAAAAATGCTTGGCAGTGGTGGAAGAGGCGGTTTTAGTATTTTCCCTAATTTTAGCTTGTACGGATTGCTGTGCGTGTGGGAAAATAAGCAAGCCTGCAAGCAATTCTTTCAATATTCAGATATTTTTGCCAAACTCAAAGAAAAAGCCCTGAAATACCAAACCTTATTTTTAGAAACACTGAATGTTCACGGCAAATGGGACGGCATAGAACCCTTTTTGCCTCAAAAAGACAAGCAAAATCATCAGGGCAAAATAGCAGTCATTACAAGAGCCAGTATCAAGTGGAGTAAAATTTGGCATTTTTGGTATATGGTTCGTCCTGTAAGTAGAAATATACAAGCCCGAGAAGGACTTATTTTTTCAGTAGGTATCGGCGAATTGCCACTTGTTCAACAGGCTACTTTTAGTGTTTGGGAAAATTTGGAAGCTATGAATAATTATGCCTATAAAAGTCCCGAGCATAAAAAAGTGATTCAACTTACCAAAAAACTCGGTTGGTACAAAGAAGAGTTATTTGCACGCTTTGCTATACAAAAGATAGAAGGCGAAGGTATTATCCCACTTACCCCAGACACTATACAAAACGAATAGCCTTTATAGGTGGAATTCTCACAACAAAACGTATCGGAAGCCACATCACAAGGCTAATGAGTAAAAAAGTGCCTATATTTGCCAAAAACCAAACAAACCAGTTCCATTCTACGGGCACATAACTTACCAAATAGTTTTGTGTATCGAGTGGAATAAACTTTCCGTGATATTCAAGCAAATACAAAAAATAAGCAAGAAGATTTCCCCACAGAAAGCCTCTTGCTATAATATGCCAAGCATGAAGCAAGAAAATTCGCTCGATTTGTCGGTTTTCAGCTCCCAAAGCCTTCAAAATACCTATCATATTAGTTCGTTCCATCATCATTATCAGCAGTACCGATATGATATTGAAAGCCGTAACAGCTAAAATGATAATCAAAATAATCACAACATTATTATCTAAAAGTTCCAACCATTCAAAAGTATCAAAATATTTAGCAGTAACAGGTTGCTGGCTTAAATCGTATGGTAGTAAGTTTTCTAACTGCCGTGAGTTTTCGATAAGTTTATCAAAATTTTTCAAAAAAATTTCATATCCGCTCACCAAGCTATCGCCCCAATTATTTACTTTTTGAATGGTTTTCAGGTCTGTTATTAAAAATTTTTCATCAAAAATACCTATACCTGTCTCGTAAATACCCACTACGGCAAGTTTTCGAAAACGAGGTGGCTCTTGCACAAAAATTACAATAAGTGAATCCCCCAATTTCAAATTGAGCTTTTGGGCAATAGTTCGACTAATCAGGGTTTCTTTACTTTCGGTATCTTTCTTGAAATTGAGCCAACGTCCCTCTTGTAAGTTTTCTACAAAATCATCTTTCCAGTAGTCTTCACCTACCCCTTTCAAAACTACTCCTTGCACATTTTCTTTCACTTTTATTACGCCTGGTTTTTGGGCATACACTTGCAGATGCTCTATAAAAGGAATTTTTTTTCTTTGCCGATAAATATCTGTTTGAATAGGTACGGCAGGCTCTTCCAAAGACTGATTGTTGCTGGTTTTTACAATACGTATATGCCCTGTAAAGCTAAAAATTTTACTTTTGATAGCGTTTTTGAAGCCTAAAAGCACTGCAAAAGAAAGCAAAATCACCACTATCGTAATTGCTACACTTATCACAGCCATTCTGCTGACAAGTACTGAAAAACCTAAACCTACACTTTTTTGTATTTTAGGATTGGCTATTCGTTGGGCAATCAGATGATACAGTGAATGAAAATTCAAGGTTCTTGCAGTTTAATGTTCAAAATTCTCGCTACTCTAATTAGCTGTTAGTGAATAGCTTTGAAAAGCCTTCTCCAACGAATTTTTTTGTACCATTTGGCACGACTTTCCCAAGACATCCATATAAAAAGGGCTTTCCCCACGATATGGTCAGCAGGAACAAATCCCCAATAACGTGAATCCAGAGAGTTGTGACGATTATCTCCCATCATAAAGTAATAATCTTGTTTGAAAGTGTAAGTTTTAACAGGCTTTTTGTTAATAATCAGTTCATTATTATCAGTGATTTCAACTTCGCCTTTACGATAACCTTCAAATTCTTGTATAGTAAAGCCATAAAGCACCAGTGTATTTTCATTGATAGGAATAGTTGTTCCTTTTTTAGGTACCCAAAGTGGTCCGAAATTATCCCTATTCCAATTAAATTTAGCACTATGCGGAAATACAGGGTACACATTTTCACCGAAAATAACTTCACCTTTGCCTTTATCATTGAGAATAGTCTGCCCTGCCTCTTCTTTTCTGCCTGCGGGCATAATCATTTTTTCTACTTTTTTCACTTGTGGCAGTTGTTGGATTGCCTCGGCAGTTTTCACATTCAAAAAACCTACATAGCGGTTTTGTGTAGGCAAATATTCAATATCAGGATTTTCTACATCTTCACCTACAAAAAGCCCCAACTCTTCGAGTTCTTCTTGTGGAATTTCATCTTTTACTTCAATGCTGTAGGAAAATTGGGTTTTCTCGTGGTCGGGGAAACGCTTCCCATTTACATACACATCGGCATTACGAATTTCGATGGTATCACCTGCAATTGCAATACAACGCTTGATATAATTGGTTCGTAAATCTACGGGATGGCGAGGTTGCTTTTCTTCAAAACCAGGATAGTTGAAAACTACTACATCTCCATTTTTTACCTCTGAAAAATGAGGTAAACGATACTGCGGCAGTTGTATCCAATCCAAATAAGAGGGTATATTAGTAAAAAATATTTTCTGATGCGTAAGCGGTACCTGCAAAGGAGTTTTAGGGGTTCGAGCACCATAGTGCAGTTTGCTTACAAAAAGAAAATCTCCTGTAAGCAACGAACCTTCCATAGAAGGCGTAGGAATTGTATAGGCTTCCAACAAGAGCCAACGCAAAAAAGTAGCTACAACTACAGCGAAAACAATCGCATCTATCCATTCGCGAAGTTTGGATTTTTTGGGCTTGTTGGGGTCTTTTTTTCGGAAAAAAGAAGGTAGGAAACGCATTTTTTTCAAATTTGAGTATAACTTCTGCTTTAACGCTTGCAAAAATAAAGTATTTTTCCAAATACACGAAAAAAATAAGAACCTTACAAGTACAGGCTTGCAAGGTCTGAAAAATAGCCGAACAATCTTTCTGCTAATCTTCTTTATTGATTCTACCTATAGCACAACTTACAAAAGATTTGGCTTTGAGCCAAAGATTGTTATTGCCTTTTTCGGGATAGCCAAGTTCTGCGAGTTTTTCTACCAGTTGTGTCTGCAAATTCTCTGCTCCCCAAACGCTCACAGTTTCAGTTTCTTTATCAACCTCCACCTTTTCAACACCTGTAATAGCCGCAATCGCTTTTTTGATGCTATTCATACAGCCGCCACACTTGATATTTTCAACTTGAATGTGATATTCCATAGTAGTCTTGTTTTAACTTTGTAGAAAAAACAAATATGTTTCACAAAAAATTCAATTTTCCATCTATTTTTGCAAAGTATTTTTAAGTTGTAGTATGAACAAAGCCGTTTTTCTAGACAGAGATGGGGTCTTGAATGTAGAGCGTGGCGAATATGTCTATAAAATTGAATGTTTTACTTTAGAATACAAAGTTTGCGAAGCCTTGCAGATGCTCAAAGAGGCAGGTTTTTTGCTTATTGTTATTACCAATCAAGGTGGCATAGCCAAAGGGCTTTACACCGCCCAAGAAGTTTGGCAGTGCCACTATTTTCTACAAGAAAAATGCGGAAATTTAATAGATGAGCTCTACTATTCGCCTTATCACCCCGATTTTACCAATTCTTTGAGCCGAAAACCCGAGAGCTTACTCTTTGAGCGAGCCATTGCTCGCTACAACATAGAACCTTCTGTTTCTTATATGATAGGCGATAGCGACCGCGATATGATACCCGCCCAGAAATTAGGTATCAAAACCATAAAAATTGGCTCTGCTAGTGCTTTGCAAGTAGATTTTCTTGCAGAAAATCTATGGAAAGCAGTAGAATGGCTCTTGAAAAAGTAAGATTTCAAGCCTTTTTTCTGACTGCAAATTGCAAGAGTATATCCATCGGAATTATTTCAAGGCATTTTTCATTGGTAGCCTCCAAATCCACCAAAGGAGCTTTTCCTGCCCGATAGGCTTCCAGCCAACGAGACGCACAAAGACACCATTTGTCTCCTGGCTTTAAGCCTTCAAACTGATACCAAGGGGCAGGCGTAATAAGGTCGTTGCCTTGTTGCAAAGAAAACATTAAAAACTCTTCGGTAACTACCGCACATACCGTATGCGAGCCTACATCCGTTTCATCTGTATTACAACAACCATCGCGGAAGTAGCCTGTAAGAGGCTTTTCGCTACAACTTTTCAGTGGCTCTCCGAAAACATTTAGCTGTCCCATTTTATTTCTTTTCTTGATTTTCTTCGTATGTATAACCCATTCTGTTTCTTACCAAAAACTCCATGTAGGTTGTTTTGATAAGCTCATCGTTTTGTATTTCAAGGGCTTTTTCGTAACAAGAAAGAGCATCAAATAGCAGTTTGTTCTCTTCAAAGAAACGAGCTAATATCAGATAATCCATTGCTGTTTCGGGGCGAAAGTCTTTAATTTCCTTTTCTATGTTGCTTTTGTTGCGAGCTTCCAAAAGGCTAATGCTAAAACTACCTTTTACATTTTCGTTTTCTGCTTCATAGACAATCACTTCATAATTCCCCGAGCCATTTTTATCTTTTTTTAGCAAGCTAAAATCAAAAGTAAATTTAGGTTTAGTAACTTCTAAAAGAGCCACTGTTTCGCCGCTGAGCGTTTTAATTCGTATGTTATATTTTTTGCCCTCTTCACCTATCCAAGCAATGGTTGCACTATTACCGAACAAATAAACGTTTTCGCTTTCAGGAGGTACAAGCATAGGTATAGTTTTATCCATAGCAATAGCTTTTCGCTCACGAGAAACTGCCCCCGTCATTGCCATATATTTTCGATGATTTTTGTTGATATTTTGCTTTTCTGCCTTAGTCATTTCACCAAGTACAAAATTGCCATATTTGGCAAATGTAGAAGAGCCTTGTGCAGGAATTTTAAATTTACTGAGCAAATATTCTCCTTTCTGCCTGATTTCAAGCGTTTTACCTGTTTTCTCGTGCATCAAGTTGATATAACTATTTTCACCTACAACAATAACATCAGAGCTTTTGAGCAAAGTACCAATGAAAATCTTTTTCTTATTGGCTTTCAAGGTATTGTCGCCATAGCTATGCAATACTTTGAAATCTTGTGCTAGTAACAGATTTGTACAAGCAAGAAAGAAAAACCAACAAATTCTTTTCATAGTTGTAATGGTTTGGATGAGACATAAAAATTTATTGCAAACAAGCTCATTTACTTAATTTTTAGGTGGGGGTGGTCCGAAGGCATTAGAAAATTCTTTTTTAATTTTATTGTCTACAAAATCTGCTGTTTCGCTGATTTCTTTCATCATATCTACTACTTCGTCAGAGTCTAATCCTTCTAGATAACGAGAGGCAGTTAGGTAAATTTCGTTATCAAAAATTTCAAATCTTTCGGTAACAAAGGAGCTATTCATTTCTAGCAGGCGGCGATAAAATTGCCTTTGATTGCGACGAGGTATTTCCGAAATGTGTACCATCATTACGAGAGTTTTTTGCTCACCTTCGGAAGAGGGCGTAGAGTTGAGTGTTATTCGGATAGTAGCCGAGCCTCGCTTCAAAATCCAAGCACCCTGAATGGGGGCTTTGGCGTCATTAGGGTTAATTCCCAACTTTTTGAAAGCATCTTCTACGGTTTTGATGTAATCTAAATGAGACATAAAAGTAAATTTTTCTGATAAATATACTAAACAAAAGCAATTTTGGCAAAATTTTACTATAAATCTTTCAGGGCTAGGCGAATAATGTGTCTTGAATATCGTTTTTATCTGTAAATTGTTCAAAAATAGGATTTTTTTTAGGAAAGAGCAAATTTTATACCTTTTTTTAAGTTCAAAAAAAGACAAAAAACACGCAAAGATTACTTACTTCTGATAGCCTCTACGGGGTCTAGGGTAGAAGCATTCCAAGCAGGAACAATCCCTGCGATAATTCCTGCCATAGCCGAAACACCAAAACCTATGAGTACATTCTTCAAACTCATTTGCAGTTCAAGCGCATCTTGCGGGATAAGCGTTATCAAAAATACCCAACTTATACCAATTGCTCCGCCTATAAGGCTTAAAAATATGGCTTCAAAAAGGAATTGAAAAAGAATAAAATAGTTTTTTGCTCCCAAAGCCTTTTGTATGCCAATGATATGTGTTCGCTCTTTTACCGAAACAAACATAATATTAGCAATACCAAAAACGCCAACTAATATTGCAAAAGAGCCAATAATTGCCCCTGCAAAGCTGATTACACTGAAAATGCTATTTACTTCACGGGCAATCATTTCAGGGCGGTTGAGAGCAAAATTATCTTCATCTTTGGGCTTTAAGCCTCTTTTAATTCGCATCAAACTGCGAATTTCTGCTTCAAGAATCATTAAATCTTTATCATCATCAAAACCTTTCAAAGAAATAGTTGGCTGAATGCCAAGGGTGCTGATTTTATACATTTTTGTAAAAGCCGCATACGGAACAATACACTGAATATCTCGCCGAGGAGCCCCCAAAAAGTTTTCTCCTTCTCTTTCCATAATGCCAATGACAATAAATTTTCGCCCTTTGATACGAATTTCCTTCCCCAAAGGGCTTTGCCCTGAAAAAAGTTTTTTAGCAACCTCATCACCAACTAAAACTACATTTCTGCCTGTTTCTGCTTCTTTTTGTGAAAAATACCGCCCTTCACGAATTTTTACTTCCGAGACTTTCGAATAGCCATAAGTTACACCTATCACGCTCACTCCTTCCATACTATTGCCCAAATATTTGACAGTAGCATTGGAGCGTACTACGTACAAAGCTACTCCTGATGCTGATTTTAGATTTGCTTCTAAAAATTTCATTTCTTCTAGATTTGCTATGGGACGATTGATGTACCGCCACCAAGGATAGTCAGGTCCGAAAATCCAAGGCCATTTTTGTACATAAATCACTTTATCGCCCAAAAAAGCCAAGCTCTGCCTGATGCTGCGTTCCAAAGAATCTACCACCGTGAAAATAGTAATAATGGCAAAAATCCCTATTGTTACCCCCAAAAGCGATAGAATAGTACGCAAAAGATTAGCCCGCAAGGCTTGCAGTGCAAAAGAAAAACTTTCCCAAATCAGACGAGTAAGCAATAGCATAGAGAGCAGAAAATATACACATTCAACGCAAAGATAAGCATAATCTTGTATTTTTTAGAAATTGACCAAAGATAAAAATGCAGACACAAAGCGTAAAAAAAAAGAAGCAGGAAACAAAATTTAGTAGACATTTGAACAAAGTAAAACTTTTGCCTCAAAACCTTCGACCTTTAAACTTTTTGAACGTAAATAATATTAAGCCCAGATTTGTAAAAGATAAGCAAAGATTTTTACAATAAAGAAAAGAACTTTTGCAAAGATATTGCTTTCCTGTGGATTTTCTTGTAAAATAGTATTGATTTTAGGTTTTTTATCGCTTTCACTGGGTTTATTTTCTTTGTTGGGGGTAGTTGTAGGCGTGCTGTTATTTTCTTTTTTAAGAATAGGTATTTTGACTTCGCCTTTGTTTTTCACATACTTTTTTTCAGTATTTTTGTCTTTTTCTTTGTTTTTACGAGGAATGTTTTCTTGTTCAAAAATTTCGTTTCCACTCATTACCAAAGACTGCCCCCTTGTGGAAAGTACCGCAAGCAAGCATACAATGCTCAAGAAATACTTCAAAAAAAGCATTTACAAAAATTTTTAATCTTTGGTAAAAACGTAAAACCCGTAAATCATGTTTTTAGGCAAACAAGATACCTTCATTATGCTTCAAGAGAAAAAGAAAATCTTTTATTTGCACCAAAGTTAAGACAAATTCTTTGAAAAACAAAACTTTAACTCAAAATTTATGACTTACCCTTACGTAATTGCAGGCACAGGAGCGGCCGGATTGAGTCTAGCATTTTATCTGGCTCAAACTTCTTTACGCAACCAAAAAATACTTCTCATAGATAAGAACCTCAAAAATCAGAACGATAGAACTTGGTGTTTTTGGCAAAAACATAGTTCGCCTTTTGAAGAAATTATTTTTCGTAAATGGCAGAAAATCGCTTTTTTTAGCCGTTTTTTAGAAAAAACTTTGGATATTGCACCGTATAGCTACAAAATGATACGGGGCATTGATTTTTATCAATTTGTACAAAATTTTATTCAGAAAAATAGCCATTTTGAATTTCTGCAAGCAGAAATTTATGAGATGAAAGAAAATAGCGAAGTAGTTGTTTTACAGACTTCCCAAGGCGAAATAAAAGCCAAATACGCTTTCAATGGGCTTTGGCAACTGCCTCAAAATTTTGAACGAAAAAAAGGATACTTTTATTGGTTTCAGCACTTCAAAGGCTGGTTTCTGAAAACACAAGAAGCAAAATTTGAAGCAGATAGAATATATTATATGGATTTTCGCGTGCCTCAAAAAGAGCGTGAAGTCCGATTTGGTTATGTACTGCCTTTTAGTTCGCAAGAGGCTTTGGTAGAATTCACCGTGTTTTCCAATCATTTGCTCAGCTCACAAGAATACTTAATAGAACTAAAAAACTATGCTGACAATATTTTAGGCTTGCCAAACTATGAAATCAGTGAAACTGAATTTGGGGTTATCCCTATGTTTGATGCACCTTTTGTAAGCCAAAAAACTCAAAGAATTATCCCCATTGGCACAAGAGCAGGTGCGGCAAAAGCTAGTACAGGCTTTGCCTTTGATAGAATACAAAAGCAAACACGTTTTATTGCAGAAAATCTTAATAAAAACAACAAAATTATTTTACCCAAATCCAAAGCCCGATATCAGCTATATGATAGTGCTTTGCTCAACGTAATAGAACAAAACCGAATAAGTAGCGAAGAAGTGTTCAGCATACTTTTTGCCAAGCACCCTATCAAGCGAATTTTTAGATTTTTAGACGAAGAAAGCAGTTGGCTCGAAGAAATACAGATAATGAATGCTATGCCTTGGAAACCCTTTTTGCAAGCAGTTTTTGAAAATTGGAAAAACAGACGCTAATAATTACTTTCCATCTTTATCATATTGAAGTTTATGCCTACTTGTGCTTGCATATCTTCGGCTTCTTCGTAAGTGCTATCTTCTTCATCTACATAATACCAGTTGATAGTCACATTTCCGCCTTGGTCTTTATACTTTTTGAGCACAATCACCATTTCCTGAATAGCTCTTGCCGAAGCAGTATTAAAATAAGTAAGTTTGAAATTCATTTCAATAGGTTTGCGTATTTTTACGATATATTCTTCTAGCCAAGCTGTCAGCTTATTAAAAAACTCGAAAGTTTCTTCTTGATACGACTCACCTGCAATAGTACAAATTCCCGTAGAAGCTGAAAAATTTACATCAGGTGTAAAATAAGTCTTTTTTTCGCCTTTAATAATCAAATCTTGCATGATTTAATCCGTTTTTTTGTTAATTTGAGTAGTAATAAGTGCATACTGAGCATTCTGAAAATGAATGGCCTCGAGTAAAATTGGATTAGCAGATTTGAGAGCAACTTCTACTAAACCCACATTTCCACTGTTTGCCTTATCTTGGATAGCCTCATTGCGAAAGCTCATTTTCAGGGCTCTCAATCCTTTTCTATCCAAGACATTAATTTTATTCAGGCGGGCGTTTAATTTTTGTATCTGCTCATCATTCACCTGATTGAGCGTAGCAATTTTCACGCAGTTTTTATATTCAATGATATAAAAAGCTCCAACGCCTACTTCTTTATTGATGATAGAGGCTTTGGTACGTTGTAAAGAATAAGAATTTACATTTTGAGCAAGCTCTACAAAAATGGCAAAAAGTTTCTCACGCAAGTTATCTTCAAGCATCAAATCATTACGAATATGATGGCTTATTTCCACAATCACAGGATACGAAAAAATGCCTTTGTAGAAAAATAATATTTCTTCGGACAAGTTTTCAAGCAAATATGGCATAATTTAAGGTATCATTATTCCGTTGATGTAAGCATTTCTTTCGGGGTAGACGATATTTTCTTGTGGGAAAATATCCATCAAATTAAATTTTAGCATAAGTTGAGCTGTGGCAACCACATCTTTTTCGCAGTAGCGAGCAATTCTATACAAATCTTTATCTTCCCAAAATACTTTTCCTACCATACTGCCGTCCATATCGTCTTTGGGGGTTGGTATTTCAAACAAATGGCAAAGAAGTTCTAATCTTGTAAAATTTTTTACATCTCCAAAACGCCATAATTCCATTGTATCGATAAGGTGCAGAATATCCCAAGGCTTTTTACCACGTATTTCAAGAGCTTCGGGCAAAAGCATCTGATTGACCATGTACCTGCGGCATAAATACGGAAAATCAAATTCTTTTCCATTATGAGCTACCAAATAGTGAAAAAGCCATTCGTTGCTCAATTTATTGCCATTGGTATCAAAAATTCTTTTGCCGTTTTTATCAATCAAATTGCCGTAGCTATCAATTTTACCTGCTTTTTTATCTAAAAACTCCTTGAATTCTGCAAGAATTTGCTTTTCGTTTTCACCATAAAATGATTTTAGTTTGAAATACAACTGCTTATCTTTTTCATAGATAAAACCACAACTAATACAGACAATTCGTCCGAATTCTGCATAAATAGCGGCTCTTTCATAATATTTTTCTTCGGCAGTAGCCTCTTTGGGCTCAAGATTTTGAGATTTATATTCCCACATTTTTTGCATTCCTTCAGAAAGTTCCTGAAAACTTTGGGTAGCTCGTGCTGTTTCAATATCCAAAAACAACATTCTTGTGATATGCTCTTTGCTGTACAGCATAAATTATTTATGAATTTGAGGTTAGGTGCGAAAATATATGCTTTTCAGAGCAAAAAGGCAAGAAAAAAGTATTTTTTTCAACAAAATAAGTATTGCCCAAAATAGCAGACCTTGCAAGTATATTCGGGAAGGAGGCTCTTGCAAGTAAATACTCCGAAAATAAAAATTTTTTTCATGAAGTAAACCAACTATTGAACCAATCTGTTGATAAGTTCTATTTTAGCTCTGATAGTATCTAAAAGTACTTGGGGTGGCGAAATTTTCTGCAAACGACTTTGCAATAATTCTTTGATGGATTTTTCCAAATTGTGCTCTTCGTAGCAAGGCAAGCATTTTTCAATTTTATTTACCAACTGAGGCGTAATTTCTACAACGTTTTCGTTATCAAGAATAGTATAAAGCGTTTCTATGCAGCAACAAGTACAAGGTTGCGATTTAGGTATAATTTCTTGCGAATTCATAGTTTCAAGATTTTTGCAAATAACCAAGCTTTTTGGCATAGCCAGTGAGTTTTTCTCGCAATAGCCCACGGGCTCTGTGCAAACGTGAACGTACTGTACCTATCGGAATGTCCAGAATTTTTGCCATTTCTTCGTATGTAAACCCTTCTATATCGCAAAGAATGATAGCAATTCTAAAATCTACGTCAAGCGAATTGATTGCATTGGCAACTTCATCGCCTATGAGCTCTTGGACGGTTTCGTTGCGTAAATCAGTAGTAGCTTCAATTTCAGGCTCAAACTCTTCAGAATTATAGTAAGTTTCAACTTCCTGATAGTCTACCTTAGAAGGTTGCTTGCTTTTTCGGCGAAAATCGTTGATGAAACTATTTTTCAATATTCTAAACAACCAAGCCTTGGCATTAGTTCCTTTTTCAAAGGAATCTATGAAACGAAAGGCTTTCAGATAAGTATCTTGGACAAGGTCGTTGGCGTCATCTTCATTGAGTGTAAGCCGAAAAGCAAAATTATACATAGAAGCTAAATGTGGGATTAGCTCTTCATTAAATATTTTATGCTTTTCGGCTTCGGTGTAAGTGATATTTTCCATAAAAATTGAAAAAGCCTGCCAAAATAACGCTTTTTGAGAAATTTTGTTATACTTTCCTATATTTTTATACCTACAATCAGCACGTCATCAATCTGACTATAACTGCCCTTCCATGTATTAAATTCTTTTTCCAAGAAAACTTTTTGTTCGTTTATTTTCAATAAAGCGGCTTTCTGCAATAATTCTTTGAACTTACGATAGCCCAGTTTTTTCTTTTTTTCACCTCCGAATTGGTCTTGATAGCCATCAGAAAACAGATATATCATATCATCTTTTTCCAACTGAAAGCTATGCTCTATGAAGTTTTTAGTTTCTCTACTGCTTCCTCCAATGATGTGCTTATCAAAAGGTAGCTCTATAAGCATTTCCTTTCTTACGACATAGACAGGCGTACTTGCCGAAGCATATTGCATTTCGAGCGTAGTAGTATTGATTTTACAAATAGTAATTACCAGACCATCTTGGGTAGGCTCTTCATCAGCCTGAACGTTTTTGTGAAGCAGCTTAACAAGCCCTCTATCAAAAATAGTAAGTAATTCGCCCAAATCTTTGTATTCTTTTCTGAAAAAAGCATAATCCAAACTAATATTAGCCATAGTAGCCATAATAGCTCCGGGTACGCCGTGCCCTGTACAATCGGCAACAGCAATGTAAAAGCAATTCTCATCTCCCTGAAACCAATAAAAGTCTCCGCTCACTACATCACGAGGCTGATAAAATACAAAATACTCTTTCAAAAATTTATTCATATATCTTTCGCTCGGCAAAATCGCATTCTGTATCCGTTGAGCATAGCGAATACTCGATAAAATATTTTCTCTTGTGCGTTCAATTTCATTTTTAGCATTTTCTAGTGCTATATTACTCTGGGTAAGCTCTTCTTTCTGTTCCTCTAATTCACGAGTTCTTTTCAGAACTTCTCTTTCCAAATTCTTGCTTAGATAAGCCACACGAGCATAGGCACGAGCAATGCGATAAGAGATTACAAAAGATTGAAAAAACAAAAACAAAATCATTCCTAACAAAGTAATATTGGCATAATTGAATAAAATGATGCCCTGATGATGCAATGTTTCCAAAAAACTAAAAATCAGAGGCATAAGAAAGGCAAGTAGAATCAAGTATGCCTCTTTTACTCCTTTGCGTTTGGCTTTTACGCAGGCATAAATTTCTAAAATATACAAAGCATAAATCACCAAATAATAGATAGGAATGGTATGCAGGTACGTAGGAATAGGCAAAAAAGCCAGTAAAAGCATTCCAACAGCCATAATCACTGCGATCCGAAAGGCTTTTCGACTCAAAACACCAGGCAAAAGAGCATCAAGAAAAAGCAAAATAGCAAGCGGTAGAGCATAAACCGAAAAAAATTCGGTTCTCATCATCACTTCAAAACTGCTATGGGGGAAAATTTCACGCCAATATTGCGAACCCACACTCAACAAAGAAGTTCTTAAAACTACTAGCAAGCATATTATAACCAAATACAGCGAATCGTGATTTCTTTGGCGGCGAGAAAGGAAAAAATACAAAATACTATGAAATACCGCCATAAATATCAAAGCTCCAATTATGAAAAGCTCAAAATCGCGTATTTTTTGATTTTTTTGGTATATCTGATTCCAAGCTCCCAAATACATAGGGAAATAAATACCCCCACGAAAATGCTCATAATTGCTGATTTGAATAGTAATTTGCAAAATATCGTTTGTAAGAAAATGATTAGGGATTTTGATAATGTTCTTTTGATAAGAAGCCACCGAACTATCTGCCGAAGTAGCAAAATTGCCCATACTTGTAAAAAGTGAATCATTGAACCACAAGCGGTATGCTGTGGCTACATTGGGTAGTTCCAAGCCCAAATCTTTACTTTTCTGTGGCAATTTGATAAGTAGGCCATAAGTGGCAAAGCCCTGCGGCGGATAGCCTTTTTTGTTCCACTCGGCAGGAAGAGGCAAAAAAGTTTGGCTTTGCAGTATTTCTTTGGGGGAAAGCTCTTTCTGCCAAGCAAAAAAAAACTCTCCTTTCAGGCGTAATAGTTCTATTTTTTCCTCTTTGGAAAGGTCTAAAATGCCTCTTTCGGCAACAAAATGCTGTTTTTCTTTCCAGCAACTCGTAAGCCCCAAAAGCAAAAAAATACTCGCTATGTAAATCGCTTTAAACAAATTGAAATTCTTTTTGTGAAAA
Source organism: uncultured Cytophagales bacterium (assembly GCA_938002655.1). Classification (GTDB taxonomy): domain Bacteria; phylum Bacteroidota; class Bacteroidia; order Cytophagales; family Thermonemataceae; genus Raineya. The sequence continues at coordinate 82,203 of CALLAC010000001.1, read as the reverse complement.
GGTACAAAAATTTACATGAGCTAACAAATAATTTGTGCCAAAAAATTTTCCTGCTTCTTGCCTTCCAATCTAAAATTTCAAATGTTTGATTTATCTATCTACTTCGCCCATTACAAAATCTAGTGAGCCAACGATGGCTATCAAATCGGCAATGAGCACATTTTCAGTAATTGCAGGCAAAACCGAAAGATTGCAAAATGAAGCCCCACGAGCTTTGCAACGAAATGGAATATCTGATTTACCATCACTGCGAAAGAAAAAGCCAAGCTCACCTTTGGGATTTTCTGCTCGGATATAGAAGTCCATTGCTTTGGGGCGGATTTTCTTGGGAACGAGTGCCTGTGGGTCAAATTCTTTATTGCGTTTGCAGTCGGTGGTGAGTTTTTGCAAACATTGCTGAATAATTTTTACGCTTTCTTTACATTCTTGCATACGCACCCAAGTTCTATCCCAACAATCACCTACACTTCCTACAATGCCCTGCCCTATGGGTACATCAAAATCTATTTCCGAATAAACAGAATAAGCGTCTATTTTTCGCAAATCGTATTTAAGCCCCGAAGCCCGTAAAATAGGTCCTGAAACACCATAATTGATAGCCACTTGCAAGGGCAATACGCCCACATTGGCAGTTCTTTGAATAAAAATTTTATTTTCCAAAAGTACGGTTTCGGTTTCTTTGAGTTTAGGCAAAAGATATTGGACAAATTCTTGGCATTTTTCCTCAAAGCCAATAGGTAAATCGTAGAAAAGCCCTCCTATCCAAATGTAATTGTAGAGCAATCTTGCTCCGCAAGTCCATTCCAACATACGCAAGATATGCTCTCTATCACGCATCATCCACAAAAAAGGCGTAAAAGCACCCATATCGATGGCATACGTACCAATAGCAATGAAATGCGAAGCCAGCCGATTAAGCTCTGCTACCAAAACCCTGATGTATTCTATACGCTTAGGCAAATCTTTTTCAATGCCAAGCATACGTTCTACGCCCATCACAAAAGCCCATTCATTATTCATTGCCGCTACATAATCCATTCTATCGGTGTATGGAATAATTTGGTTGTAAGGTAGGGCTTCGGCGTGTTTTTCAAAGCATCTGTGTAAATAACCAATATGAGGCACAACTTTTTTGACAAGCTCTCCATCGGTAATCACTTCCAAACGCAAAACACCGTGTGTAGAAGGGTGTTGAGGACCAAAATTGATAAGCATTTCATCATCAGCCAAATCTGCTTCCTGAAATTTGGTTGGTTCAGAGTTCTGAAAATGCTCATCGCAATAAATATACTGTACTTTGGACATAAGCATTTCAAGCATTTCGTAAAGATACACAGAATTTTACCCTTTGGCTAAAAATGAATTTGAAAAAGTTTTAAGTTTAAGCAATCCATATAGCACAGTTTTTTTTGATCTTGAAAAAAATCAAAAAAATTAAATTTCTGCAACTACAAAAGTGCTCCCACCCACAAAAATCAAGTCCTCTTCTTGTGCCTGTTTTTGGGCAAAAATATAGGCTTTTCTTACACTATTAAAAACTTTGTATTTCAAAAATGTTTTATCTGCAAAACAAGCAATTTTATCCACAGGCATTGCCCGCTGAATATTTGGTTGGCAGAAATAGAACAGAGCTTTTTCAGGGAAAATGGATAGCAGTTTTTCTACATTTTTATCATTGACAAACCCTAGCACCAGGTGTAAGTTTTGATGAGGCGTCTGATTGATTTGCTCTACAACTTCCCTAATTCCCTGTTCATTATGAGCAATATCGGCAATAGTGAGAGGTTTTTGGCTTAAAATTTGCCATCTACCTCGTAAATCGGTATTTTCCAATACATTTTTTACGCCGTTTTGGATAGCTTTCAGAGAGATAGTATATCCTTTTTCTTGCAAAATCTGAATAGTTTTCAAAACTCCAACTAAATTTTTTTTCTGATAATTCCCTAACAAAGCCGATTGCAAAGAAATAACTTCTTGGGTATGTTTATTTTGAAAGTTAAGATGCAAAAAAGGAACTTCTAAACGGCTTTCAAGCAAATGAAAAGTATCTTGGGCAAAATGCAAAGGGGCATTTTCTTGCAAAGATTTTTCACAAAACACTTCTTGTGTTTCTGCTTGCTTTTCGCTGACAACCACGGGGGTTTGAGGCTTGATGATACCTGCTTTTTCCGAAGCAATTTGAGCAAGGGTATCACCCAACCACTGCTGATGGTCGTAGCCAATAGTCGTAATTACAGACACTTCGGGCAAAATAATATTGGTGGCATCTAGCCTCCCTCCCATACCTGTTTCTACTACGGCGATATCTACTTGTTTTTCAGCAAAATACCAAAAAGCAAGAGCAATCATTGTTTCAAAAAAAGAGGCTTGGGTCTGCTCTATCAGGTCTTGGTATTTACTGACAAAATCGGCAAGTACAGCCTCTTCTATTTCTTTTCCATTGATTTTTATGCGTTCTGTGAAAGATTTAAGATGCGGCGAAGTAGTTAATCCTACTTTGTAGCCTGCTTCTTGCAGAATAGATGCCAAAAAATGGGAAGTGCTACCTTTGCCGTTGGTGCCTGCGATATGAATGGATTTGAACTGCTTTTCAGGATTCCCCAAAACTTTGCAAAGTAATTGTATGCGTTCCAAACCGCTTTTGTAGGCTTTTCCGCCAATATTTTGAAAAACTGGCAGTTTTTGTAAAAGGAAATGAGTTGCTTCTTGGAAATTCATAGAGCTTCAATAAAAAAGAAACAGGAAATAGGAACCTTGTACTGGTTTTCCTTTTTCCTGCATGCTTGTGGAGGTCGAAAGCGGATTCGAACCGCTGTAAAAGGTTTTGCAGACCTCTGCCTAGCCACTCGGCCATTCGACCCTTTAAGGACTGCAAAAGTAAGGAAAAATTTTATTTTTTGCAAATTATTCTTTCATTTTTTTTACTTTGGGTTCATCATCGTCTTTTTCATCAGCTTCTTGTAGGGCACTTTGAGCGGCTTTTTCCATGTCCAGGTACAACTCTTCAATGCTTTTGTAGGATAATAGATTTTTTTTGAAAACAGCATTGGTTTCTTCTAAAATCTGTTCGTCAATCAATCCATTTTCAAAGAGGCTATTCAATTCATCCTGAAACTCACGGAAATCGGCATCTAGAAGGTCGCAAGCAAAATTAGAGATAAATTCCACATCAGCTTCAAAGTCAGGCTCTTCACCGAAGATACCTTCTGCACCTGCTAAAATTTCAAGGCTTTCTTCCGACAAAATAAACTCTAAGAGTTTTTGATAAATTTTTCTGACAATCTCTCTTTTTTCAGGATAGTGCAAAGCCATTTGAGCAAGCCCCGTAGAAATGGCTATGCGTGCATATACATCAGCATTTCCTTCGAAAAGCATACCCTTGCAGGTGTCGAGGTCTTGATGTCCTAAATGGCAGATATACGTCCACACCTCTTCGGTAAGAAAATCAGGATAAAAAAGGCGGTCGATATCTAAAACATCTCCTTGAAGCATTTGTAAGATTTTCCTACACACTTTGGTGCTTCTAATTTCACGCAAGAGCAAAATAGCGTGTAAAGGAGCAAACCCGCCCTTGTCAGGAGGCAATGTTTCGTAATAATCAATGTTTTGGGTGGCATCGTCAAGGATAGCAAGCAAATCTTGTTCTACTGCCGAGCCTAACTGCCTAATTTCTCGGATTACCTCACGAGCTATGCGGTAATCGCTCTTGTAAAGTTCTTGAACAATAGAATGTTGAAATTGCATCAGAAAAATTATATTTTGCATGTGAAAATAGCGATTTTGTCAAAATTAAAAAACTTTTCGTCGAAAAAATGATTTCATTTGCCCTAAAATGTGTAATTTTAGCTCAAAACTCAAATCACTAGAATGGAAAAGTTTTTCATCTACGTTGCGTTTCTGTTAAACTTTACACTTTGGGCACAAAACAAAACAGATAAAAATTTTGAGGAAGCTCAAAAAGCCTATAAGAAGATGCAATATGCCAAAGCTTTGGAGTTGTATCAGAAAGCTCTGCAAAACGATACGTCAAACATCATCATCAAAGAAAAAATTGCCCATTGTTACCGCAAACTGCAAGATACCGAAAACGCTGAAATTTGGTATGCTAAGGTAGTCCATTCGCCTATTACAGACCCTGAAGATAAAATTTACTACGCCCAAGCTCTTGCCAGCAACAACAAACACGCCGAAGCCCAACTTTGGTACAATGCCTATGCCAAACAAGTAAAAGATGATAGCCGAGCTCTCTCTTTCTCGCTTGCTTATCAAAATTTACAAGACTTCTACAAAGACTCTTTGAACTATGAGATTCGTTTAGCCCCTTTCAATTCCACAGAGTCCGATTTTTCACCTGTTTATTGTGGAAATACTATTGTTTTCGCCTCCAACCGAAACTATCGTTCTCAGATACAATTTCAGTGGGATAATTCGCCTTTTGTAGAACTTTTTATGTATGAAAAAAAGAAAGTAAAGCCTTTTCCACTTTCGCAAAAAACAAATTATCACGAAGGTCCTGCGGTATTTTCTCCCAAAGGCGATACCATTATTTACACTCGCAATAGCCAAAAAAAAACTAAACCTACTGCCGATGCCAAAGCATCTGCCTCAAAGAGCAAATTTAATAGATTAAAACTCTTTTTTGCCTACAAACAAGCCGATGGTACCTGGGGGAAAGAAAAAGAATTCCCTCACAATTCTGCTGATTTTTCTACAATGCACCCTGCCCTGAGCCCCGATGGCAAAACACTTTATTTTGCTTCGGATAGAACAGGCGGGCACGGCGGAATGGATTTGTGGGTTTCTCACTTTGAAAATGGCAAATGGAGCGAGCCTCAAAATCTTGGCGAAACCTTCAACACACGTGGGCACGAAGTTTTCCCTTTTGTAGATAGTAAAGGCAATTTGTATTTTGCTTCCAATGGACACGGCGGCCTAGGCGGATTGGATATTTTTATGGCAGAAAACATAGGCGGAAAACTGCTCGCACCTGTCAATTTGGGTTATCCCATCAATTCTACCAAAGACGACTTCGGCTTTTATTTTAATCCTAAAACCAAGAGAGGCTTTCTCTCTTCAAACCGAGGCGATGGCCCCGGCAAAGATGATATCTACGAAGTTATTGCCCGAAAGCCTTTAAGCAACTTCAACGAAATGATTATCTTCACACGCAACGAAAGCAATAACAAACCTGTACCACTAGCTGAAGTTAAAATCAATACCGAACAGAAAACCGCTGTCTATTTTACAGATGTAAACGGCATTACAAGGCATTTTTTCAATAAAAAACTCCACTATCAACTCACCATCAACAAACAAGGCTTTGAAACTGCAGAAATTAGCCTTATTCCCGAACAAATTGCAAGCCACCCCGAAGGCGATACCCTAGAAATCGACCTTTTCCCTGAACGAAAAAACATCACAATCCTGAAAGCTATCGATGATTTTTCGCAGAGCAAAATCCCTGTTTTTATGCGAATTGTGAATACGACCAGCAAGAAAGTAATTTTCAACCAAGATACTGACGGCAAGTTTGAAAAAAACCTCGATAAAGGCTTTTACGAAGTTTCTCTATGGGCAAAAGGCTATTTCGGAAATGCAGAAATCATAAAAGTTGCTGATAAAAAAGACCGTACTTTCAAACTTTTCCGTCTCAAACCTTTGCGAAAAAATGAATTGTACCTCACGCAAATTTTATTCGAAAAAAACAGCGACAAACCTACTAAAAATAGCTCCATAGCACTGGATGTCTTACAAAAAACTATGGAACAAAATCCTGATATAGTCATTAAAATCATTGCTTTTGCACAAGGTAATAAACAAGAAACTCAAAATTTGGTTTTAGCTGAAAAAAGAGCCAAAGCCGTGCAAAACTACCTTGTAAGTAAAAAAATTGATAAAAAACGCTTACAAATTGAAGGCTCTACTCAAAAAGATAATGGCATTAGCATTTACATACTCGAAGCAAATGAAAACAATCAACAAGAAGAGCTACTCAAATCTATTTTTGAAGATTAAACTTTCAGAAAAACATGCTATTTTTTTACTAATAGCAATGCATCTTGTAGGGCTTGCAGGGCTCTCTTATGAGCATACCCGCTCTATCTTTCTTTCTCTTGTACCTTTTCATTTAATTGCCAATTTGGCTTTGGTGCTTTATTTTCACCGAATTTGGACAAAAATATTCCTTGCCGTTTGCCTTTTTGTAATGCTTGCAGGTTTTGGCATAGAAGTTATCGGTGTGCAAACACAAGCCATCTTTGGAAATTATTGGTACAAAACTACCTTGGGCTATAAAATTTGGGGTGTTCCACTCCTCATTGCCATAAATTGGCTGATTGTAATTTACACCAGCCAAGCAGTAGTAAGTTTTTTCAAACTTCCTACCCTATTACACATATTGCTTGCCACCTTGCTTACAGTGGGTTTAGATGTTCTCATTGAACCTATTGCTATTCGTTTTGACTTTTGGGATTGGGCAGAAGGCGTAGTACCTTTACAAAATTACATAGGTTGGGCAGGCACTGCTTTCGTTTTTCACATAATTTTCACCTTTTCCAAATCCTTTCAAGCAAGTAAAGTTGCCGTTACCTTATATTTGTGTGAGATTTTGTTTTTTCTAATGTTACAAATCTTCTAAAAATTGGGTAAGTTTACCAAAATCAAGATTTATGCAAACACAAGAAAAAACAACTCTACACCTTTGCCGAATACGAAATGCCAGAAAAAGAAACAGCAGAGCGTTTTCTCTACCACTATGGCAAAGTATTCGCTATGGCAGGAACTACCCAAAAACATAATAAAATCACAGGTAACATTTGGAGCTATTTGCAAGACGTGCTTACAAGCCAAAAGATGAGTTATTTTCTGAAAATGTAAAGTTGAAACTTATCTACTTGTTACGTTTATCCCGATATTTTACTCGCTTGCCACTCCGAAGATGCTACTGATGATGAACAAACTTTTGTCATATACCCTTCGCTCATTGCAGAAATGCTTTCCGAAAGCACACAAAGCCAGAATATGCAAGAGAAAAAATCTATACTTCAAAATTCCTACTTTGCAGTATTATTTGCTCATTTATTCCAAAGTACTTTGTGTAGAAATTTATGAACGAAATGGCAATTTTCAGATTTTCAGATTTTATGAAAATATCATCGATGATATTCCCCTTGAAAAATTAGGAACTCAACTACCACTAAGCAACATTTACAAAGGAATTAGCTTTCAAAATAGTTAAACTCTGAAAATCCAAATAAAATAAGTCGAAAAAAACTTTTAGAATTTCTTTATTTTTCTTTTCTTGGATTTATTCTAAATTTACCAAACAAAATTTTGTTTTACTACTTGTTTGTTTTAAAATAAATTTGTATGTTTGCAGAACATTTTTGAACGCAAAGTTTAAGTATGCTTATGAAAAAAAATTTAATCACAATTGCTATATTCTTTTGTTCTGTTCAATTCATATTGGCACAAAATTTCAAAGATGAAGAACTCATCAAGTTTTATTATCTTTATCAGGATGAACTAAGCAACCCGTTTGATTTGCCAACTTTTTTGCCTCGTTGTGCAGCCCAAAGCAAAATTTCTGAACAAAGAATGACAGAGATTATGCAAGCACAAGCCACAGGCTACGATCCTAAACTATCAGAAAATGAAAAGCAAGAAATGCAAAAGATACAAAAATGTCTGCAAATTGAAAAAGATAAGTATGATGCAGAATTTGTAAGAAAACTCAAAGAAAAAGGATTGAGCCCGAAACGCTATGAAGAAATTAAGAAAAAATTTCACTCCGACACCGCCCTACAACAAAAAACTTATCGTTTAGTTCAAAAATAATCATTCTTAAACGCAATGCTTATGAAAAAATCATTTACCTCTCTGCTAATGTTAGCAACGGCTTGGGTAATGGCACAACCTCTGCCCAATCGCTACAAAACTGAAATTTTTACTGCTCCACAAATTTCAGTTACCAACAATGTGGTATTCAGCACCAATATCCCTCACGTAACTACCACCAATTTATTTGGCTATCAATTAGCAAATGAAGAACGTTATGGAAATGTTACCTCGCCTCCTGGGCAAATCGTAACACTGCGAATGGATATTTACCAGCCCAACCAAACTATCGATACACTTAGCAAACGCCCTGTCATTATTTTCTGTTTTGGTGGCGGTTTTGTAACAGGCTCACGTACCGAAACCAGTATGGTACAACTCTGCCAAAGTTTTGCTCGCAGAGGCTTCGTAACTGCTACCATTGACTACCGCTTGGGAATGAACATCAGCAACGAAGAACTTTCTAAACGGGCTGTATATCGAGGGGTACAAGATGGGCGTTCGGCAGTGAGATTTTTCAGAAATAATGCCAGCACCTATAAAGTAGACCCCAACCAAATTTTCATTGCAGGATATAGTGCAGGAGCTTTCATTGCCTTACATAATATTTATATGGATAAAGATGCTGAAAGACCCGCCTCTACACGCTTGTATATGACTACGCGTCCTGATTTGGGTGGGTTAGATGATATTGGCGACAATAAAGTAGATATAAACGGAAACCCCGTAAGTGGTAAAGCCAATGCCGCAATGGGCTTTGCAGGAGCATTAGGAAAACAAGATCCCCCTTATCCACAAACCGTACCCGGCTTTATGGAAGGACCAAACGATGCACCAGGTCTCTATTTCCATAGCTCCGATGATAATGTTGTTCCCTATAACAATGGCGAGCCCTTTTCTAACATAAATTGGCTTCCTGGTTTCAATCTGCCTACGGTACACGGCAGTAACGATTTGAGAGCAAGAGCTATTACTCTCAATGCTCCTTATCGTTTCTGGGGCTACACCAATCGCGGGCACGGCGTACATTTCGATGGCTCCAATCTGTACACCGACATTGCACCACGCGGTAGCGATTTTTTCTACGATTTTCGTCTTAAACCCATTGATGTAACTTTGAGTGGTCCTAGTGTAGTTTGTAGTGATGACCTCACCCAAACCTATACGCTTAGCAATAGCAGTAATTTTTATTACGATTGGCAGGTAGTAGGCGGCACTATCAATACTACAAACTATGCACGTAGCCATAGCATCAGCATCACTTGGAATCCTGCCGCTCCTGTGCGTTCGGTTACCTGTACGCCTTATAGCCGTTGGTTGGCTCGTGCCCTCACGCCTGTTTCGCAAACTGTTACTATCAATCAAATTCCTAACATTGGTACGCCCATTGCCAACCAGCTCTATCAAATTTCAGATGTGAACCCTACTATCAACCTTACAGGTGCTTTTATCGACCCCGAAAATAGCACAATGACCTACACGGCTACTGCCTCACCCGCAGGTGTTGTCAATCCGAGTATTTCAGGAAATATTCTCAGTTTTGCTATTGTAGGACCCGGTACAACTACCATAACCGTAGAAGCCACTGATGCGGCAGGTTGTAAGCGTAGCCAAAGTTTCACAGTAACGGTCAATCGCCCGCCTGTGATAGTTAACCCTGTAAGCAACCAAACGATTCGTTATGCCGATGCTCCGTTTGTAATCAATGATATTTCAACGATTTTCAGCGACCCTGATGGCGATGCTCTTACCTACACAATTACTGATGCACCTTCGGGAATAGTAAATATTACGCAAAGTGGCAATCAAGTAACCTTTACCGCCCAAGATATTAACACAACTACCATCACCATTACTGCTAACGATGGCAGAGGTGGCTCGGTAAGCAATGTATTTACTATTACAGTGCAAAGAGGCACCCAAACCATTACCTTTGACCCTATTAGTACCAAATACGTAGATGAAAGCCCTGTTATGCTCAATGCCGTTTCGGATAGAGGCTTGCCTATTACTTTTACGTTGGTATCGGGCAATGCTACTGTTTCGGGCAATCAAGTAAATTTCAATCAAGCGGGCAATATTCGTATAAAAGCCTCGCAAGCAGGAAATTATTACTTTGAGCCTGCCCCCGATGTAGAGCAAAGTTTTGTAGTGATTAAACGTAGTCAAGTCATTAATTTTGAAGCTATTTCAGATAAAATCATTACCGAAAGCGGTTTTGAGCTGAATGTATCAGCTACAAGTGGCTTGCCTGTAACTTTAGAAGTAATCAGTGGAAATGCTAGCTTAAATGGCAAAAAAGTTATTTTTGGAAGCATTGGCTTTGTAACTATCCGAGCTAGCCAAGCAGGAAATAATGTGTATCACCCTGCCGAACCTGTTGAAAGAACTTTCTACGTTGCTCCCGAAAATCTTCAACTTACACTTCAGCCCAATCCTTTCAGTAGCAATGGCTTTAATGCTGTACTGCAAGGAAAGTATTTGGGTAATGTGCAGATTATTGTGTTTGATAATATGGGCAAAATCATCAGTAATGTGACTTTTGAAAAACGTTCATATTTTACTGATACATTCGTACAAGTACCTCAAATTGCTCCTGATACTTACTACTGCAAAATAATTACCCAAGAAAAGACTTTCGTAGAAAAGATTGTCAAGCAATAACTTTGAAGGCTTCACTTTTTGACGTGAAGCCTTCGCTATTTCTGTCTTTGCCTAATTACTTCATACAGCACTATACCCGCCGAAACAGAAACATTCAAGGAATCTACTTTTCCCTTCATTGGAATTTTGGCTAGCTTTTCACATTGTTTCAGAATAGCAGTGGCTATACCTGTATCTTCGGCACCCATTACCAAAGCCGTAGGAATAGAAAAATCCACCTCATAGATGTTTTCAGTAGCTTTTTCAGTACAGGCAACTACTTGCAATCCAGCTTCTTGTAAGTACTTTACACTATGCAATAAACTTTTTACTCTTGCCACGGGCAAATGATGCAAGGCTCCTGCCGAAGTTTTGATGGCATCACTGTTGATTTGTGCCGAATTTTTTTCAGGAACAATAAGACAATGCACTCCCAAGCCCTCTGCACTGCGAGCTATTGCTCCCAAGTTACGAACATCAGTAATACTATCTAAAAGCAAGAAAAGAGGAACTTCGCCTTTCTCAAAAGTGCTTTGCAAAATATTTTCAAAACTTACGTAATCAATTTTTGAAAGAAAAGCAATAGCCCCTTGATGATTTTTGGCAGTAATTTTATTGAGCTTGAAAATCGGTACTCTTTGCAAAGGAATTTGCTCTGTTTTGGCAAGCCCCAATAATTCGCTCATGAGTGCCGATTTGCCAATATCTTGTTGGATAAGCAATTTATCAATTTCTTTTCCTGCCCTTATGGCTTCAATAATTGCCCTTATGCCGAAAATGAAATCTTGATTGATAGATTTTTGCATCAGAGAATTTGGTTAAAATCGCCTACACTTACATTGAGCCATTGAGCTACCCACTTTACCGAATTACCAATCATGGAGTTTTGTAGATGTAAGTTTGCCAAATGCGAATTTTCTTGAATAATTGAGTTCTGTATAACAGAGTTTTCAATACAAGTATCTTTACCTATGGAAACGTAGGGGCCTATGACACTATTAGTAATTTTTACACCTGCATCAATGAAACAAGGCTCAATAATGACACTATTTTCAATTTCAGCCGATTTGGCTCTCAAAGGTTCATTTCTTTCCTGTAAAAAATGTAAATATCGCTGATTGGTATAAACCGTAACATCTTTATTCCCACAATCCAGCCATTCTATCACTTCTCCTGTACTGAATCTTGTACCTTCATTTTTCATATTTTCAAGGGCATTGGTGAGTTGGTACTCGCCCTTATCTTTGATGTTATTATCTAAAAGATATTGCAAATGCTTTTTGAGATAAGCCCCATCTTTGAAATAATAAATACCGATTATCGCCAAATCGGAAACAAAAGTTTGCGGTTTTTCTACAAATTCAACAATTTCACCTTGCTCATTGAGCTTTACCACACCAAACTGACGAGGGTCTTCAATTTTTTGTACCCAAATGATGCCATCTTTGGTAGTATCTAGCTGAAAATCTGCTCTAAACAACGTATCGGCAAAAGCTACTACTACATTTCCTTGCAAACTCTCGCCTGCACACATAATAGCATGAGCAGTACCGAGCGGTTCGTCTTGATAGTAAATTTTTCCTCTTGAGCCTAATCTTTCGGCTACTGCTAAAAGATTTTTTTCAATTTTTTCTCCAAAACTAGGGTGAATTACAAAGGCTATCTCTTCTACTTTTTGCCCACAAATACGTACAATATCTTCTACAAGCCGCATTACGATTGGTTTTCCTGCGATAGGTAACAACGGCTTGGGAGTGCTAAGCGTGTGAGGACGCATACGCTTACCCAAACCTGCCATTGGCACAATAATTTTCATACATTTTTAGTTTTTTGCTTTTGGGCTTGCAATTTCCGAAAAATTGAGTAAATGCAAAAAGAAAAAAACAAAAAGTATTTGCAGGCTTAAAAAATTTTCCCTAATATTGCCGTTCCAAAAACAAAGGAGGTGTCAAAGAATGATTGTAGTACAAGTAAAAGAAAACGAAAATATAGATAAGGCTCTCAAACGCTTCAAAAAGAAGTTTGAAAAAACTGGCATATTGCGTGAATTGCGTAATCGTGCTTTTTTTGAAAAGAAGTCGGTTACTCGTCGTAGGACTATCTTGCGTGCCGCCTATCGCGAAAGATTGAAACAGACCGAAGAATAATGCAAAGCCCTGCAAGAGCAGGGTTTTTTCGATACAATTTATTTCCTTTTTCCGCGTTAAGCCCTTAACAGCTTATACCAGCCTTGCTTTGAATTTTATGCCTACACTCACACAATCTGCCCAACAAACACACAAATACCCACTTACTGCTTGGATTTTACTCATTGCTCTTTCTGCCATTTGGGGAACTTCTTTTCTGCTTATCAAAAAAGGTTTAGAAGTTTTTTCGCCGATACAAGTAGCCAGTTTGCGAATAGCTTCCGCTTTCTTAGTAGTATTGATACCCTTTTTTTGGCATTTTAGGCAAGTGGCTTTTCGCAAATGGGGCTTTTTATTGCTTTCGGGTTTGCTTGGGAATTTAATTCCTGCTTTTCTTTTCGCAATTGCTCAAACGCAAATTAGCAGTTCGGTAGCCAGCATTCTTAACTCGCTTACTCCCTTTTTTACATTTATAGTGGGTATTGCCTTTTTTCGTAAAAAAGCTATTTGGCAAAAAGTTCTTGGTATTTTCTTGGGTATACTGGGAACTATGCTCATTTTTTATCAGAAAGGTAACTTACAATTTAATGCTTATGCCTTACTGATTGTAGGGGCTACGCTAGGGTATGGTTTTAATGTAAATCTGACAGGGAAATTTTTAGCGGAAGTTAAACCTATCCATATCACAACCATTTCAATTTTTATGGTTGGGCTGGTAGCAAATAGTATTTTGTTTGGCTTTACAGACTTCCTAAACACACTGCAAAGCCATAGCAAAGGCTATGAAGCCCTCACGTATGTTATGATTTTGGGCATTGTAGGTTCGGGGATTAGTTCTATTTTGTTTTACAAACTTTTGCAAATCTCCTCGCCTCTTTTTGCGAGTTCTGTCACATATATAATTCCTCTGGTAGGTGTAAGTTTAGGTGTTTTGAGTGGTGAAAGCATTACGTGGTTTCATCTTGCAGGTATGAGCCTTATTATTATGGGTGTTTTGGTAATGAACAGGTTTCGGTAGAAAAAAATTATCACTTTACTGCTTTTTTATAAATGTTTTTGTAGTTTTGCAAAACAAAAGTTTGTTTTTAACCATAAACACAAAACCAAGATGAACTTTCCTGTATTCCAAGAAAAAGTCATTGCTATTGTAGGCGAAGATAGCCGTTTGAATGCAACTGTAAAATTCGTAACAGACGAAGGCACGCTCTATGTCGATGCCAAGCAAGTGCCCAATGTAATCAGCCAAGAAGACAAAGATGCTGATTGCACCGTAAACCTTTCGGCAAGCGACGCTGTAAAATTATTAGAAGGCAACCTGAATGCTATGAATGCCTTTATGATGGGCAAAATCAAAGTAAAAGGAGATATGGGCGTAGCTATGAAAGTAATGCAACTCATCGGAGGATAAAACATAATCACTTTGTAAAAACGACTTCACTCTCTCAATAAAGGAAGTCGTTTTTACACTTTTGCATATTCTCCTGCAAATTGCATTTGATAAAGTTTGGTATAATATCCGTTTTGTTTGAGCAGTTCTTCGTGAGTGCCCATCTCTTTGATTTCACCTTTGTCCAATACAATAATCTTATCGGCATGTTGGATGGTAGAAAGCCTATGAGCAATAACAATCGCTGTTCTTCCTTGCATTAGTTTGGCAATGGCTTCTTGGATAAGTTCTTCGGTTTCTGTATCTATGGACGAAGTAGCTTCATCTAAAATAATGATTTCAGGCTTATAGACCATAGCTCTGATAAAAGAAATGAGTTGTCTTTGTCCTACGGATAGCGTTGCTCCTCGTTCCATTACTTGATAGTCTAAACCTCCATTGAGTTTTTCAATAAAATTTTTAGCTCCTACGAGTTCGGCAGCTTGCCATATAGTTTCATCAGAAATATCAGCATTACCCAAAGTTATGTTTTCCCGAATAGAACCCGAGAAAAGAAAGACATCTTGCAACACTACACCTATATGTGAACGCAAAGTGGCAACGTCGTATTGTTCAATAGGCACGTTATCAATCAATATTTTCCCCCGCTGAATATCATAAAAACGATTGATAAGGTTAATGATAGATGATTTACCTGCTCCTGTTGCCCCTACGAAAGCAATGGTTTCGCTAGGTTTAGCATGGAAAGTAATATTTTTCAGTACCCATTCTTCATCGTTGTAGGCAAACCAAACATTTTCAAAGCGTATATCGCCCTGTAAGCCTTCGGGACGCAGATTTCCATTCGGCATTACATCTTTCTGATTATCCAAAAGATTTAGCACTCTTTCAGAGCTTACAATAGCCAGCTGTAGCGTATTAAATCGGTCGGCTATCATTCGTATCGGGCGGAAAAACAGCGAAATATACATCATAAAGGCAATAAGCACGCCCAAGGTTGTATGTTCTTCTATCACTTCGCTTGCCCCATACCATACCAAAAGCCCTGTGCCTGCGGCGCTGATAATTTCTGCCACAGGGAAATACACCGAATAATACAAAACCGATTTCAAATTGGCTTTTCGATGCTCCTTGTTGATTTCATTGAATTTTTGAGCCTCTTGCTCCTCCATTGCAAAAATTTGCACTATGTTCATTCCTGATATATGCTCTTGTACAAATGCGTTCAAATTAGCTACAGCGGTACGCACTTGTGCAAAAGCTACTTTGATTTTCTCCTTAAAGATGTAGGTAGTGATAAGCAAAAATGGAAGCATCGAAAGACTTACCAGTGTAAGCCGCCAGTTGGTTAGAAACATCATTACCAGAATTGCCAAAATTTGCAAAATATCGGCTACAATAGCGGCAATACCATCACCAAAAACATTCGAGAGCGTTTCAATATCAGAAACATTGCGAGTAACGAGCCTACCGATGGGGGTTTTATCAAAAAATTTAAGCCGCAAACTCAAAATCTTTTGGTACAATTGCAAACGAATATCTTTGATAATAGTTTGCCCAAGCCAACCCGAACAATATGTATGTGCATATTGTACAATGGTTTGTAGAGCCAAAAGGGCTATCATTGCCCAAGTAATTTGCAGAAGTTGGCTTTCTTTGCCTTCAATCATATAGTTATCTACGGCATATTGCACTAGATAAGGACGCACAGGTCCTAAAACGGCAATCAGTAGCGTGAGCAATACGACAGCATAAAAAGTAAAGCGATAGGGCTTGGTATAAGCATATAGCCTTTTGATGATTTTTGCATCAACGATACGTCCGATTTTACTTTTTTCTTTTTCCAAGGTTTAGGCGAGTTATCTTATTTTCTCCCAAAATCTGCGGGGATTTGGCCCCAATTATCGGTTTCCCATTTCAAAACGGGATTTTCGAAGGAATTATTTTGTAGCCAGGCTTCTGCTCGGCGAATTAGCTCAAAAACACGCTGATTGCAAGGTGTAAGAGCTTTTTGGGTATTAATTTTTTTACGTTTGAGCCAACTCAAAGCCGTTTCGCTATCAGTAAAAACAGGAATATTGGAGTTTTGTTTTTGTAAATACGCCAAAGCGTGAACTATTGCCAAAAATTCACCTATATTGTTGGTAGCATCTTGAAAGCCTTTTTGATGAAAAAGTAGCTTTCCCGAAGGATAGTGCACACCTCTGTACTCCATATCACCTGTTTGAACATTGCAAGCGGCATCTACACAAATAGCTTCAGGATAAGGCAAATCGGGCTTGGGGATAGTTTTTTTGCCGATGAAATTTTGATAAGGCTCTTCAAAGGCTCTTTGAGCCTCTGCCAAAGTTTTAAAAGATTTGTATTTGGCTTCTTGAAAGCCTTTTACTTGGCTTTTACACTCTTGCCAAGAGTTGTAAATGCCTTTATTCTTTCCTTCCCAAACTACGTAATATTTTTGAGCCATTAGCGAATTCTATCAGCAGAACGAACTAAATTTTCATCTTTGCGAATAAAGCGATTGGCAATCATATTGCAGATAAGTGCTACCACAGGCAAAAAAAGCCCTATCTGAAACTCTCCTTTCTGTTCAGGTAAAAGTAATTTTTCGGCATCATTGATAAACAAAGCCGAAGCTACCGTAGCCGAAGCTATGATCAACGAGTTAATAAGATTAAGAAAAATCTGACGCGGACGATGACGATAGCTCAGTAGCGAAATTATGCTCAAAATTACCGCTACAAAGGCTAAAATAAAAATATAGATAGTAGCTTTTTCTTCCAAAACTTCTTCGCCTTTGAGTTTTTTCAAACCACCAGCATTGATGATAAGCTCTATACCAGATTCTGGGTCTTTTTTAGTCCAAATAGGTAAAAAGAGAAAAAAAGTCATCACAAAGGCAATTGCCGCTAAAAAAACACTTTGAATGCGTTGTATCATACAGATAAAGGTTTTTTAGATTTTCATTGCAAAAATACAAAAAAAGTTTAGCTCACGAAAATTTCAAGTTTTGAAATTCATCTTTTTTGCTTTCTTTTGTCAAACATCTTGATACTTACAAGCCTACTCCCTGCCGAAGTGCCTGTACGGTTTTGAGCCAAACTTCATCATATTCTACATATCGCACCAAAAGATAATAATCTTCAAAAAATTGATTGGGGCGGCGTAAGAAATTGAAAGTAACTTTGGTATAATTTCTGCCCGCTTGAAAGTTGTTGTTGCCGATATAAGACCATTTTTGGCTATCTTTATCCCAAACAACCTCATCAGGTTCACCGAAAATAGTATAAATCATTCCCATATCTGTTTTCCAACCTTCCTTAAAAGAACCAAAGCGATAGTTTGCCTTACGAACACGAGCGTAATACTTTTGTATCATTGCTTTGGCTTTTGCCACGTCTCCTCTTGCCAAAGAAAGCCAAAAAGTATCGATAGCTTTTTTCAAATCTTCGGCTTCTTGTATTTCTTTCAATTCCGAAGTTGCTACAAGATAGGCAAGAGCTTCGGCAAGTTGTTCTTTGCTACGAATTTTTGGGAAATCAGTTGGTTCTATGCGTAAGCCTAATCCATAAAAAGCATTATTGTTTTGCTTAATAAGATACAGCCCTTCTTCCCATTGTTGCCATTCATTGCTTTTGACCTCAAAACTACGCTCTACTTCTAGCTCTTTATTCTGAACAGGCTTGCTGATACTCATTGGCAATTGTGCGGCAGGATATGTATGCTTGATTTTAGTTACATAAAAATTAGAATGTTCTCCTGTTATGCTACGAATCTGAAATTTTTCATTCACTCTTACAAAACCACTCATAAGAGGAAAATCATCGTTTTCTCTGAAAATAGCGTACATTTCGCGTACTTTGGTCTGTGTAAATGCTATACGAAAAGACACTTGATGTTTTTTAGACTCCTGCAAATCAACAAAGTCTAAAATAAGCAAAGCTGTCGGTGAATTTTCGCTTTTGGCAATATCAACATAAAACTTAATTCCTTCATTTTCGTCAATTTTTACCTTAGTTTCCTGCCATTTTACTTTGGCACTTTTTTTAGGTAAATTGCTTGTAGTAGCCAAATCTTCTCGTACTTGGTAAAAAAGTTCAAAACGCTGTTTGAACTGCTCGGCATCAGCAGGCATATGCCGATTATGAGGAATTTGCACAAAAAGACGAATTTTATCGTCATTGTCTAAACTTAGATATCGGAGGGTAAATCCCGAAATAGTAAGCACCCGATTATCTTGAGCTGTGCTCGATAAAGAATAAAACAAACAGAAAAGCCAAACGCTGCGAAGCATAGGAGTATATTTTGACAAATCTATGCAAAAATTCTCTAAAAACAAAACTTACAAAACGATTTACAAGTTCTGTACAAAATTTTAAATTGCAACAAAAATTCCTTCACAAGAGTTTTCTTGCAAAAAACTTGAAGCAATGAAAAAATATCAGCTCAAAGTACAAGAAATTATCCACGAAACCTCGGATACTATCAGTGTAGTTTTTGAAAATATTAGTCCCGAAGCTATTTCTTACAAAGCAGGACAATTTCTCACGCTCAATCTGCATCTTGGCGGTGAAACCATTCGCCGAGCCTACTCGCTGGCAAGTTCGCCTTTTACAGATAAAAACCTCAAAATTGCTATCAAACGCGTAAAAGACGGCAAAATCTCTAACCTGCTCAACGATAGCCTGCAAGTAGGTGATATTCTAGAAAGCCTTGAACCTATGGGGGTTTTTACGCCTGAAATCAAGCCTGAAAATGCTTTTCAATATGTATTTTGGGCAGGTGGTAGCGGTATTACTCCAATTATTTCAATGATAAAATCTATTTTACACGTTGAACAGCAAAGCAGAATTTTGCTCGTTTATGCAAGCCGAAACGAAGAGAGCATTATTTTCAAACAAGAACTCAATCGTTTAGAGGCTCAAAATGCTAACCGACTGCGAGTTTTACATGTTCTTAGCCAACCACTCAACTGCTGGAAAGGCTTCACAGGAAGGCTAGATAAAGACAAAATTGAGCAAATTTTTGCCCAACTTCCCCAAGATTTACCACTCTCGCAATGGATGTGCGGACCTGCGGGTATGATGCAAACCATTGAGGCAGTTTGCAAAGAGAAAAACTTAACTCTGCCCAAAAAAGAAAGTTTCACAGCTTCCATTGAAGAGTCGGCTCAAAGAAAAATTGAAGAAAATGACAACCGAATAATAGAAAGAGAAGTTACAGTGAAGTATAACGGCGAAACCTACCATTTCAAAGTTGCTCCTAATCAGAGTATTTTAGATGCGGCTTTGGCTTTGGATATTGATTTGCCCTATTCTTGCCAAAGTGGGCTTTGTACGGCTTGTATGGGTAAGTGTATTTCAGGAAAAATAATGATGACCGAAGACGACTGCCTCACCGAGCAAGAAATTAAAGACGGTGTAGTGCTTACTTGCGTAGCTCACCCGCTTTCTGATGATGTCGTTATTGAAATTGATTGATTTTGTCCTAAAATTGACGCAAAAAATTTTCTTAAACAATTAAGATGTAGCTTTTGGATTTAGAAAGCAAAAAACGCTCATTTTAGGAGCAACCCCTAATCCCGAACGCCATGCATATATGGCGGCTCAAATGCTTTTACAAAGAGCTTACCTGGTTGTTTTGGTGGAAATAAAAAAAGGGAGGTATTTGGGCAGAAAGTTATACAAGATAAAACGCAGATTTTTGCAGATATTCATATTATTACCTTGTATGTAGGCAGAGCCAATCAGTCTGAGTGGTACGATTATATTCTACAAACAGGGCAATATTAAGTTGTCTATTTTGTAGAATGACACTCTACGGTACTTTCTTTTTCAAAATGGGGGCTTAGGTACGGAATACCCAAATTCAAGCCTCTTAAAATCATCAGTACCCCCACTATTACGGCAAAAGCAGGTAAGAACTTAAAAAGTTTCAATCTCCATTGCTGAGAAAGCAAATTCTTGTAAACAGATAGGCTCTGCATCATTAGAATAGTTCCTAAACCGAAGAAAAACATATAGAGCATTCCTTGCCAGGCATCAGCTAAAACCAACGAAGCCATTACTGCCATATATACCAGCCCACAAGGCAACAATCCGTTCAAAACACCTATCATCAGCAAAGAAAAGTAATTTTTACGTTGGTAAAAAGGTTTGAAGAATTGTTTGAGCCTTGTAAATCCTTCATTGAACCACGCAAAACGAGCTAATTGGGGGAAAATAGCAATTAAAATAACTATACTCCCCGCTACAATCGCCAAACCTTGCTGAAATCCTATAATCGAGAGCCCTTTGCCAAAACTACCCAGCAAAAAACCTATAAAGCTATAAGAAATTACTCGCCCTGTATTATACAAAAAATTTCCTAAAAAACTGCGAGAAGGAAGCGTAAGAGCTATTGCACCGCACATTCCTACACAATGCAAACTGCCGAAAAGTCCTGTGAGAAAGGCTAAACTTAGCATATTTTAGAATATTAGGCTATAAATGTCAGGTATTAGCTGTGTTTTCCGACAGCTAACAGACTGCAAGTAACGCATCGAGAAATAAAATTGCTATGAGAAAAGTCAGTATTTGATATGAAAAAAAGGGCAGATTTATGTGCCGCCCTTTTGAGATAAGTGTTATGAGGTTGTATTTTCTTCCGAGCTTTCGGTTTCTGATTTTTTCTTTCTTCCTCTTTTCTTTTTGGTTTCTTCTACTACTGCGGTATCAGCGAGTGTTTCAGCAGGCAAACTTTCCAAAGTAACATTTGCTTCTGCTTCTTGTTCTTTTTCTTTGGTTTTACCTTTTTTCTCTTTCTTTTCTTCGGCATAGGTAGCAAGGTGCGAAAGAACGATTTTCTTTTCTCCTTTCACAAACTCTACTACTTTGAAATCTAAGGTTTCACCTACTTCGGGTTGCGTACCGTCAGCTTTTACTAAATTTTTGGTATTGCAGAAACCTTCAATACCGTAAGGAAGCTCTAAAACTGCACCTTTATCAGTTTTGGCTTGAATGGTGCATTGATGCACAGAACCTTCGGTAAAGATAGTTTCAAAAGTATCCCAAGGATTTTCCTCTAATTGTTTGTGCCCAAGAGCTAAACGGCGATTTTCTAAATCAAGTTCCAACACTTTCACTTCTAGCTCATCACCTACTTTTACAAATTCAGAAGGGCTTTTGATTTTCTTTGTCCAAGAAAGATCCGAAACGTGCACAAGTCCATCTATACCTTCTTCGAGTTCTAAGAATAAACCAAAATTGGTAAGATTACGTACCACACCTTTGTGCACGGTGCCTACGGCATATTTGACAGCCATGTCGGGTTTGGTCCAAGGATCTTCGGTAAGTTGCTTAATTCCTAGCGACATTTTACGCTCTTCGCGGTCTAGGGCAAGTACAACAGCCTCTACTTCATCACCAATTTTCAAGAAATCTTGTGGGTTACGCAAATGTTGCGACCAAGACATTTCCGAAACATGGATAAGCCCTTCTACACCGGGCATAATTTCAAGGAAAGCACCGTAGTCTGCTACATTCACAATTTTTCCTTTTACCCGTGAACCTACCTCAATAGAAGGGTCTAATGATTCCCAAGGATGAGGGGTAAGTTGCTTCATTCCCAAAGAGATGCGTTTTTTATCCTCGTCAAAATCAAGCACAACCACACGCACTTTTTGGTCAAGGGAAAGCATTTCTTCGGGGTGCGAAATTCTGCCCCAAGAAATATCAGTAATATGCAAAAGACCATCAACGCCTCCCAAATCGATAAATACGCCAAAGTTTGTCATATTCTTGATAACGCCCTCTAGCACCTGTCCTCTTTCAAGGTTAGCCAGAATTTGACTGCGTTGCTCTTCAAGGTCTTTTTCAATGAGTACTTTATGCGAAACGACAACGTTATCGTTAGAATAGTTAATTTTTACAACTTTGACTTCCATTTTCTTGCCTACAAACACATCAAAATCGCGAATGGGCTTTACATCAATTTGTGAGCCAGGCAAGAAAGATTCTATTCCGAACAAATCAACAACCAAACCGCCTTTGGTGCGTCTTTTCACAAAGCCTTCAATCACCAGATCATTTTCATAGGCTTCTTTGATTTTTTCCCAAGCAATTAGGAGTTTAGCTTTTTTGCGAGAAAGCTCTATTTGTCCTGTTTTACTTTCTCTTTTTTCTACATACACATCAATTTCATCGCCCACTTTGAGTTCGGGGGTATCTCTGAATTCGGAACGAGGAATAGTACCATCCGCTTTAAAACCAATATCTACGAGTACTTCGCGGTCGGTAATTGTAACTACTCTACCTTTTACTACTTTGCCTTCTTCTACTTCGGCAAGTGTAGAGCCGTACATTTCGAGCATTTGTTTGCGTTCGGCTTCGGAGTAGTTGCTACCAAAGCCCTTGTTGCCTTCTACAATGTCCCAATTAAAATCTGTGTTAGTTTGATTCATAACGTTTTGCCCTTTTTACATCAGCCTGCGGGGCAAGCAAGCTGAAATTTAGTTGAACATTAATTTTTAGGAGTGCAAAGGTAGGAGTTTTTTTCTTACTATCAAAGATTTAAGAAAAATATTTTTGCGTTTTGGGTTATCTTTCTTTGTAGGGTCAGAGGTTGGCAATTTGGGGTAAGAAGATTTTTTCAAAAAAAGCTACAAGTCTGTAAGCCGGGTTCTGTCGTGCTTGTTGGGCACGTCTTATCATTTATCTAGGGCATATTTCGCAATAAGCCTCTATCGACCTACCCGTTGGCTACAGGCGAGCCACCTTTGTAGCAAGTGTATTGCTAATGCCAACTTATTTGGTCTTTCAACACCTGAGGTTTGCCTTGCCTTTGCTGTCACCAGCAAAGCGGTGGTCTCTTACACCACCTTTTCACCCTTACCTTGCTAATAAGCAAGGCGGTTTGTTTTCTGTGGCACTTTCTGTCAGTAGGCAAGCCTACTGCCTTCCTGTTAGGAAGCAGGTTGCTCTGTGTTGCCCGGACTTTCCTCTTGGTTTTCCCAAGCGATAAGACGACTTGTAGCGAGCAAATTTAGCATTTTTTATGCTTTTTTCATAAAATTTTAGCAAGAAGTTTTGACTTTTTCTCAAAAAATCTGAATATTTGTGAAAAATCTGAATTTTATGCAAAAGTTGTGGCTTGTTTTATTGTGTTTGGCTTGCATAATAGCTTTATCTTCCTGTGGGAGTAATAGTTATGCGTATCGTCGTAAGTACGGCGGCTATGATAGCCAAACTTGGATACCCAAAAAGCATTACCCTTATTGGTACAACAAGAAAGCTCGTTAAAAAAAATTTGAATATGAAAAAGTCTGTAATTTATTTTCTTTTTTTTGCATTTTTGGCACTTATTGCCGCATCTTGTACTACAGATGGCTATGCCTATCGCCGCAGGCATGGAGGCTACGATAGCCAAACCTGGGTACGTTATACTAAACGTTCGCAAGACATCAATTTCCGAACTTATACAGGTTATCCAAGGAGTAGAAGATAGTAATAATGCTAAAGTTTTTGAGAAAAATTTGCTTATTGCCTTGCATAGCAGGAATGTTGTTGATTTTTACCATAGAGGCTTGCCAAAGCTACAAGGCACCACCACGCAGAAGAAACGGAAAAATGCCTAAATCAGGGCGAATACCTTGCCCCATCAAAGATTGTTAGCACATAAACAAAAGACCTATAAGGCTTTATTCCTTGTAGGTTTTAATTTATACTTTTATGCGAAAAATTATCATAGCACTCGACGGCTATTCAGCTTGTGGTAAGAGTTCAACGGCAAAACTGGTTGCCTCTGCTTTGGGCTACAACTACATTGATACAGGGGCAATGTACCGAGCCGTTACACTTTATTTTTATGAAAATTATGTAGAACTCACCAACCCCAAAGCAATTTCCGAAGCTCTTGAAAATATTGAAATCTCTTTCCACTTTAACCCCAACACCCAAAAATCAGATACTTTCCTCAACAATTTGAATGTAGAAGAAGAAATCAGAAAAATGTACATCTCTGAAAGAGTAAGCCAAGTCAGTGCTATTCCTGAAGTAAGAAAAGCAATGGTACGACTGCAACAAAAAATGGGAAAAAAAAGAGGAATTGTTATGGACGGCAGAGATATTGGTACAGTAGTTTTCCCCGATGCCGAAGTAAAAGTTTTTATGACAGCCGACCTGTACATACGTGCCATTCGCAGGCAAAAAGAACTCATCGAAAAAGATGAAATCGTAGATTTAGACAAAATTATTGAAAATCTGCAAACTCGCGACCGCATCGATACTACGCGAGCCGAAAGCCCCTTACGAAAAGCAGAAGATGCTCACTTTCTCGATACTACTTATATGACTATCGACGAGCAAGTAGAATACGTTTTACAACTAGCTACAACAAAAATCTTGGAAGTAAACCGCCTACCCGCCAAAAGCATTGAAATCTAAATTCTGCAAACAAATTTTTTGGACAAAAGTTTTCTATAAGCTATACCATATGCGTAGATTGATTAGTTTTATTTTTGTACCATTTAACCTCGAAAGCTATGTCAAAATTTCCTTGGGAAACTATTCAAGAATACAGCGATATCAAATTTGAGTATTTTGAAGGTATCGGTAAAATTACTATCAATCGCCCTCGTTATCGGAATGCTTTTCGCCCCGAAACAGTAATGCAAATGATTGAAGCAGTAGATTATTGCCGTTATAGCAACAAAATCAATGTAGTAGTGCTTACAGGCGAAGGAGATAAAGCCTTTTGTAGCGGTGGCGACCAAAACGTAAAAGGCATCGGCGGCTACGTAGGTGAAGATGGCATTCCTCGTCTGAATGTTTTAGATTTACAAAAAAAAATCCGCTCTCTGCCCAAGCCAGTTATTGCTATGGTCAATGGGTATGCTATTGGCGGTGGGCATGTACTTCATGTAGTATGCGATTTGAGCATAGCCTCTGACAATGCCATTTTCGGACAAACAGGTCCTCGAGTAGGGAGCTTTGATGCAGGCTTTGGAGCTTCGTATCTGGCTCGTATCGTAGGGCAGAAAAAAGCACGCGAAATTTGGTTTTTGTGTAGGCAATACAATGCTCAGCAAGCACTGGAAATGGGGCTTGTCAATGCCGTAGTGCCTTTGGAAAAATTGGAAGAAGAAGTTGTACAATGGTGCAGAGAAATTCAGCAATTGAGCCCACTGGCAATACGAATGATTAAAGTAGGACTGAATGCCGAGCTTGATGGACAAGCAGGTATTCAAGAACTGGCAGGAAATGCTACTTTGCTTTACTATCTTACCGAAGAAGCCCAAGAAGGTAAAAATGCTTTCCTCGAAAAACGAAAGCCCAATTTTCAAAAATATCCCAAATTCCCTTAATATCTTTTTTCAAGATTTCTTTACTTTTATTAAAAAACTCTTTTTTGATAAAAAAAATCGCATTAAATTGCGGTTGGTGTACATAAGTGCTAAATTTACCCTGATGCTTAGCTCCCATTACAAGAAAGTTTTGCTTTTGCTCAAATCGGTCATTTTCAACTATCACGGATTAGATGAACATGAGCAAAAAATTCTCAAAGAAACTGCTGAAAAAATGAATGCTACAGAAGAACTTCAATGGGTGAACGAATTTATTCTGCAAGATGATTTGAGTGCCTTCGATAGAGCCCGAGGATTTTTCAATACAGTTATAGCTGAGTTTACCAAAGAACAAAGGCTAGAAATCATACGTCAGATTTGGGAGGCTAATCGTAGCAAAGGCTATGTGAGCGAGATCGAAGCCGCTTCGCTTCTTAAAATAGCCAAAGATTGGGGAGTGCAAAGCGATTTTATCACTTATGTACGCAATTCTCACAATAGTACTTAAATGTTTTCATTTTTTGACTTGCATAAAAATCTTGATGTGCCTATTTTTAGTGTGCTTACAGAGGTCTTCCCATCACTGCCCTGTATTGCACACCTAGGCACATCTTTTCAGATAGACGCTTGTTGAAAAACTTTGGTTTCTGATACTGTAAACCAAAGTCCAGGAAATTTGTTTAGATTTTTTGCAAAAAAAACTTCTCAAAGGCAATGTTTTGTTAATTTAGCATCGAAAACCAAGCTTTTAAGATTATGTTTGAATGGGTAAATCGCTATTTTTCATACACCATTTTAGAAAATAAACCTTCTCAGATTGCGGCTTTTTTGGCTTTTGTTTTAATGGCCATACTATTCAAAGGTATTTTGGCTCCTCTTATTTTACGCCTTATCTCTAAAATATTCATCCGAAAAATCAAAAGCGATAAAAATGTGTTGAGCAGTTTTATTCTGTTTACACAAAAATCTATCAAACGATTTTTGGTATTTCTATTCTTCTACATTGCCTTACAACAACTTAATTTTCCACAAAGTTGGAATTTAGCCCCTCGCAACGAATTCGGACTGCATTTCTTACTAAATAAGTCTTACCAAGTTTTTTTGATAGTGCTTTTTACACTTTTTGTACTCCGAGTTATCAACTTTTGGGGCTTATACTTTCAGGAAAAAGCCCGTCTTACAGAATCACGTATGGATGACCATCTGATTCCATACCTAAAAGAAGTTAGCAAAGTGCTGACAGTACTGGTGATTTTTATTTTTACTTTAAGCAACATTCTGAATTTCAATGTAAATGCTATTATTACAGGGTTAGGCATTGGTGGATTGGCAGTAGCCCTAGCAGGGAAAGAAACCCTCGAAAACCTTTTTGCTTCGTTTACTATTTTTTTAGATAAACCCTTTATCACAGGTGATTTGGTAAGAGTAGATAACATCACTGGCAGAGTGGAAAAAGTAGGTTTTCGTACTACACGCATACGCACTATTGAGCGTTCTATTGTTACTTTGCCCAACAAAACAATGGTTGATAAGCCCGTAGATAACCTGACAAACCGAGTTACTTGGCGAGCTATGTTTGAGTTAGACCTCACCTACCAAACCCCCATGCCTGTACTAAAAGCTATTCGTGACGAGATCTATGATTATTTGCACCAACATACTCGTACCGATCAAAACAGCCAGGTATTTTTCTCTGAATTCGGTAGCCATGCTCTTAAAATTCAGATTTATTATTTCGTTGTTACCAACGACTTTTTTGACTTTATGCGAGTAAAAGATGAAATCAACTTTAAAATTCATGAAATTGTTACTCGCAATGGTGCTGAATTTGCCTTCCCTACACAAACCGTTTTTGTAAAAAACGATGAGCCAAAGAAGCCTGAAAGCACTTGAAAAAGGCTTTTTTTACGAAAATCAAGCGAAAACTTTTCTGCAAGAAAAGGGCTACGAAATTCTTGCTCAAAACTATCGTTTTGGTAAAGGCGAAATAGACTTAATTGCCCAACAAAATAATTGGCTTGTATTTGTAGAAGTTCGCTATCGTAAAAATGCAGATTTCGGCTACCCTGAACAAAGCATTTCAGCAAAGAAAAAAACTCTAATTCGCCAAACAGCCGAAAATTTTATTTTTCAGAAAAATTGGCAAGGAAATATTCGCTTCGATATTGTGGCAATCATTGAAAACGGCGAAATAGAACATTTTCAGGATTGCTTTTAAACGCTACTCATCTTCTTTCTGCTCTTCGGGCTTTCTTGGTACACACAAAATCCAGATAGTTCTATCGTTGAAACGTTTTTGAAGTTGCAAAGCGAACTTATCGGCTTTATCAAAATTATCCGAAGCCATCACATACACCTCGTAAAATTTATTGATTGGGCTCTGTCGTATTTTTGCATTAAATTTGTAACGGCTTATTAACTCTTTTTGACGGCGTTCGGCATTTTCTTTGATCATAAAAGAGCCAAAAATCACATAACTGCGATAATACTTCTGACGCAACTGCTCACGAGAGGCTTCCGAAAGTGTATCGGGATGTACAGGAAACTCTGTTTCTATGATGACACTATCTTTTTCAGTAACGGTATCTTTGATAATAATTTCTTCTAAGGCAACTTCATCATCATAGAGTGTAGTATCCTGAGGTGGTGGCTCCATATTGATGAAAGAAGTATCCAGGCTAGAAAGTTTACGGAGGTTATAAATGAGCTGTATTTCGTGAACAGGGTTTTTATTGAAACCCGCTTGTTCATCATTAAATTTGAAGGTATAGCTAATCCCAAATTTGGAGTAGTAAAATTTAGTGCCTGCCATCACGGCAAAGCCGTAGTCTTTAATCCAACTTGCTCCAAACCAATGTTGTTTCTTATCGTTCACATAATTGAAAGTATTGTTGATTTCAAGCGTAGAAGTCTGATTATCAAACCTTCGGAAAATAAGCATGGGCTTCATACTCCAGAACATAACTTTATCGGAGCTAAATTGCCGAGCTAATGAAACGAACCAGTTGGCTATGGGAAAAAATCCCTCATAATTGTATGTAGAAGAAGGTTTGAACAAGCGAGGCAAACCTGCTCCCAATTCCCAAGCACTAAAAGGTCCAGATTTACCACCAAACACGTACATCAAACCAAATTGCCCTACGGGACGGGCAAATCGATCGCGTCTGTTCAACAGAATAGGGTCATTGATTGTACCATTATCAGGCAGATTGAAGCCGTCGTTTTCCATCCCCATTGCCAAGCCAAGACGCAAATTTTCTACGGGTATTCCAAAGAGGCTTTCCATAAACTTCACCTTCACTTCACGTGCATACGAAAACCATAGCCCCGTAGTACGCCAAATACTTCGAGAAAAATTATAGACATTCCCCCCAATAGCATTGGCAGTAAGCTCTTCTTCATAAAGAGGATTACCTTTTTTATCACGAAGTTGTCTGCCGTATTCATCTAATTTGGGAGCACCTCTTTTGTAGATGTACTTATTAAAACTCAACGAAGCGTAAGTAGGCACATTCTGAAAAGAGCCAATTTGTTGCCTGTGGAAAGTAAAGAAAAAAAGCGGATCTTCCCCTGAACCAAACACAGGCTGCAACCCTGCCGCCGCCGGATTGAGCAAATGATAATTGTTGAAATTATGCAAATGAAAGGGCGTATTAGGCAAACCCTGCGAAAAAGCAAGGTTATACAAAAAAAACGTAAAAATATAAACAAGTAAAAGTTGCTTCATTCTTAAATAGTTTAAAATCATGCTTCTGTAAAGATGCATGGGCTTTCTGAAAAAAGAAACTTTTTGCAAAAATATTTGTAAATCAAAAAAAAAACAAATTTTATACCAAGTTTTGTGTTAGTTTTGCCTTCACCATTTTTTTTTAGCAATGATTACACACAGATAAGAGCCTAAACTCCCTCCTTTCGCCCAACCTATGCCTATATCGGTCAGATTGGCATAGAACTTATCTACTCCCAACAAATGACTGCGATGCCCTGCCTTCCGATGGTCTATTTCGCCTTTATCTTTTAGCAAATAAATTATCCCCTCCTTGGGTGTAGTAACCCCTGCAACAATAGACTCAAAATAATTGCTACTAATAGGCTCTGTCCATTCTTTGGGTATGCCGTAACCTGCCTCATACATCAGGATATTGATGCCTTTGCCTTCGGGATTGGTATGGGCAAAATACTTACGTTTGAGCATATCTTCTGCCTTAGCTTGTGCTACACGAGCCAGTGTATCATTCCATTGTAAAGCATGCCGAGCTTGCAGGGCAGATAAATCAATACCTATTTCCTTGCTATACCAAGCAGGATTTTTTCGGATTTTATTCAAATACTCAAAAGCCTCTTTTACACCATTATTCTGAGCTCGTACACTACTGATAATCAGCCAAAGGAAAAATAAAAAAATTTTTTTCATAATAAAATAGCTTTTAACCAGTACCTGCCAAACCTATAAGGTTTTTTTAAAACCTTATAGGTTTTGACGATTTTTGTTGCCTACTTACCCAACTATTTGGAAATAGACAAAACAACTCAACAAAAATACAAGAAAAAAACAACAAATAGTAAATATTTAACCAAAAGCTCTTTCAAAAAATGTATAAAATTAACCAAAATGTTTTACTTTTGCCTGCAATTCAAAAGAAAGTTTTATGCAAGACGAAAAAATCATCTTTTCTATGGCGGGTGTGAATAAAATTTTTCCACCTAATAAGCAAGTTTTGAAAAATATCTATCTTTCATTTTTCTATGGTGCCAAAATTGGGATTCTTGGGCTCAATGGTTCGGGGAAATCTACGTTGATGAAAATTATTGCAGGTTTAGATAAGGACTACCAGGGCGAAGTAGTCTTTAACGGCAATTATACCGTAGGCTATTTGCCCCAAGAACCTGATTTTGATAAATCTAAAACAGTACGCCAAGTTGTAGAAGAAGGCGTTGCCGAAACAGTCAGATTACTCAAAGAATTTGACAAAATTAATGCGGCTTTTGCTGAACCCGATGCCGATTTTGATAAACTCATTGCTCAACAAGCCGAAATACAAGAAAAACTTGACCACTTGGACGCTTGGACATTAGATGCTCGCTTAGAAAAAGCCATGGACGCTCTGCGTTGCCCTCCTCCCGATGCCATCATAGCCAACCTTTCAGGAGGAGAAAAACGCCGTGTAGCTCTATGCCGTTTGCTTTTACAACAACCCGATATACTTTTGCTCGACGAGCCCACCAACCATCTAGATGCAGAATCAGTACAATGGCTTGAAAGACATTTGCAAGAATACAAAGGTACTGTGATTGCTGTAACCCACGACCGCTACTTCCTAGATAACGTAGCAGGCTGGATTTTAGAACTTGATAGAGGTGAAGGTATTCCTTGGAAAGGTAATTATTCTTCTTGGCTAGAGCAAAAACAAAAACGCTTGGCACAAGAAGAAAAAACCGAAACCAAACGTATGAAAACCCTTGAAAGAGAACTTGAATGGGTACGAATGGCTCCCAAAGCTCGTCAGGCAAAATCAAAAGCACGCCTAAATGCCTATGAGAAACTGCTTTCAGAAGAAAGTAAAGAAAAAGAGGCTAAATTAGAACTATACATTCCCCCCGGACCACGCCTGGGAAATAAAGTCATTATCGCAAACCATGTGAGCAAATCTTATGGCGATAAACTCTTGTTTGAAAATCTGAGCTTTACACTCCCTCCCGCAGGCATCGTAGGCGTGATAGGACCCAACGGAGCAGGAAAAACTACACTTTTCAAACTCATTACAGGCAAAGAAAAACCCGATAGCGGTACATTTGAAATCGGAGAAACTGTAAAAATTGCTTACGTAGACCAAGAACACGATAATTTAGACCCCGAAAAAACCGTCTATCAGGCAATTTCGGAAGGAAATGAGTGGATACAGCTCGGAAGTACGCAAGTCAATGCAAGAGCTTACGTAAGCAAATTTAACTTTACAGGTAACGACCAAGAAAAGAAAATCGGCGTACTTTCAGGAGGCGAAAGAAATAGAGTACATCTAGCAATGACCCTCAAAGAAGGAGGAAACTTGCTACTGCTGGACGAACCCACCAACGACTTGGACGTAAATACTTTACGTGCTTTGGAAGAGGCTTTGGAAAATTTTGGTGGCTGTGCTGTCATTATTTCTCACGACAGGTGGTTTTTGGACAGAATTTGCACACATATTCTCGCTTTTGAAGGAAACTCGCAAGTGTATTTCTTCGAAGGCAATTACAGCGAGTATGAAGAAAATCGTAAGAAACGATTGGGCAACGATGCTCCTAAACGTATCAAATATAAAAAGTTGGTATAATTTTGAACAAATTTCACTAACTTCCTGAAAGTTTTTAATTTTCGGGAAGTTTTGGGATGTATGCTCTTCAACAAACTGCATAATTTTCTTTCTCGTTATTACTTACATAGCCTTTTATGGGCAGTGGGCTTGTTTTTGCTCGGCAAGATAGCTTTCTTAATCCACCAAAATCAAGCCCCTGTAAGCATCGACGAAAAGTACCAAGCAAGTATTCAGAACAACGTTATCCGTGAAATAGAAGTCTTAAAAGCTGAAAGTAAAGAAATTGAAGAAATCTTTCAGGAAGATAATGTTATCAGCCTTGTTGAAATCAAAAAAAAACATCAATATCCTTGTGTAATATTCAAAAATGAAAAGCTTCTCTTTTGGTCAGATAATCGCTTTATTCCTGATTATGATTTGATTGCAGGCAATTACACCATCAAATTCTTTGAGCTACAAAACGGATACTACATCTTTCACAGAGATTTTTTCAAAACTAATAAAGAAGAAAACAAAATTGAGATTTTCACTTATCTGCCTCTGCAAGTGCGTTATAGCCTGCAAAACAAATACCTAACCCCACAAGTTAATCCCCGTATTTTTCCTGATAAACAACTTGAAATCAGCAAAACATTTATCCCGAAAAAACAGATTGTCACAGCAGAAAACGAATATCTATTCTCGCTGGCTTATTGTATCAAGAAAGAACCTCCTCATTTATATTGGCTTGCTGTTTCGCTTGTGTGCTTTGTAGGAGCTTTTCTGATGCTCTTTGTTTTTGTTTGGAAATGGCAAGATTTCTTTCAGAGAAAAAAATATTACGAAATTTTCCTTCTGATTTTTGCATTCTATTGGCTTTTGGTACGATGGCTGATGCTCAGAAATCAAATTCCTCATAGTTTTTGGGAAACTGATTTGTTCAATCCACAATTTTATGCGTCCTCATCGTGGTCACCTTCGTTGGGCGATTTGCTCATAAACCTACTCGTAGCACTTTGGATAGTATTTCTTATACAAAGAAATTTCCCAAAAACCTTTATTTTTCAGAAGGTTAGTCCAAAGAAAGAAATTTGGGCTAAATATTGGGTTTCGCTACTACTTATTTTTTTGAGTTATGTTTCGTTTTATGAGATTTTTGGCATATTTAGTACTATTTTTACCAACTCACAGCTCGTATTAGATATTTCAAAAAATATTCATTTTCATTTGCCTCATTGGGCGGCTTTTGGAGTATTTGTATTGCTTTCTACGATTTATTTTCTGCTTTTACACCTGATAGGACGCCTCCTGATACGTTTTCTAGACAACCACTACCCTATATTTACTCTTATTTTTGGAATTGCAACCATTTTGCATTCTTCTATTACCTATTTTACCGGCAATTTCGAAGCATTTTTAATCTTACTCAATGGCATATATTTACTGATTTTGTACTTTTTCCGTTTGCCTCAATTTTTATATCGTTTTCGTAATATTTCCATTTTGTATCTGCTGATAGGTTCGCTGTGGTGTGCCATCGCAGGAACATATGCTCTACGTTATTTTTCTACACAAGCCCAAAACAAAGAAATACGCAGATTTGGCGAAAATTTACTCGTATCCAGAGACTTTAAAACGGAACATATTCTGGATAATATCATTGAAGAAATTCAGTTGGATTTGCCGCTCAAATTTTTTTTCAAAGCCTCGCTATCGATAGTAGATAAAAATATTATCGAAAAACGTATTCGCAAGCAATACATAAAAAATGAATTTCCAGATTATGAAGTTGAAGTTTTAGTGTTTGATAGTGAAGGATATCCTATCAGCAACAATACACAAATAAAATATGACGATTGGGTAAAAACTTACCAAGACCCTGTATTCAAAACAGATAAAATTGACCGCTTTTTTATCAACGAAGCTCAAGCCATAGAACAAAAAATCGACTTTAATCTCTTTAAAATGTATATTGATTTCGTAGAAATCAAGCAATCAGGGCAAACTTTGGGTTATGTAATTCTTACACTTAAAAAACGAAAAACTACTTCTTTCAAGGTGTATCCTGTACTGCTTCGCAACGAAAAAATTCAAGAAGATATAAAGATTAGTGATTTATCCTATGCTATTTTCAGAATTTCTGACAATTCTGAACAAAAAAATCAACAACTTATTTACTCGCAAGGAGATTGCAATTACTACAAAAATTTCAAAGAAGGACTTTTAAGCATTCAAAAATTATATCAACAAGGCTATGATTTTCAGGGATACAAGCATTTTGCCTTCCGAGGCGAAAATGGGAAAGTAGTAGTTGTTTCATTGCCCGAATACGATTTCAAAAATACTTTTGCCAACTTTTCGATTTTGTTTCTTTTTCTTGTTACCTTGATAGCTCTTATTCTTTCGACATATGGGCTCATCAACTATTATCAACGCAAAAAAATTACACTTGCTACACGTATTCAAATATTTTTAAATCTCGCCTTTTTCTTTCCTCTCATTATTTTCAGTATCATTACTTTGCAAGTAGTAAGTAGCTCTTACGAAAATGATTTGAATCAGAATTTTTTACAAAAAGCAGAGAAAGCCTCTAATAGCCTCTTGAGCGTAATACAAAACTATAAAAATGATTTGAATAAATCCGAATACGATACTATATCTAGAATGAAAACTAAAAAAGAATTGCTCAATGAGGTAAATAGTGTAGCTTTATATGCCCAGTCAGATTTGAACGTTTTTGATATACAAGGAAAACTACTCGTAACCAGCCAACCTAGTATTTATGATAGTCGTTTGCTTTCTAAAAATATAGCCCCCGAAGCCTTGTGGCAAATCGTAGAAAGGAAAGAAACCAGCACTATGCTTGCCGAAAACATCGGTAATCTCAACTACAAGGCTGTATATTGGGCAATTCGCTCTTTCGAA
Organism: uncultured Cytophagales bacterium; assembly: GCA_938002655.1. GTDB lineage: Bacteria > Bacteroidota > Bacteroidia > Cytophagales > Thermonemataceae > Raineya. Next base: position 47,691 of record CALLAC010000001.1, on the reverse strand, counting down.
AATAACCAACTGCTCGCTATCCTCAATATCCCATTCTTTGATGCCGAAGATGAAAGAGATAAAAAGCTAACAGGTATTTTTACCACTATTATCAATATTTTCACGATTATTTTCCTCATTTTTGTAATTACTTCTTACTTTACCTCCAACCTGCTCACCGAACCTTTGGCGATTATTACCCAAAAAATTCGCCGTACAACCCTACAAACCACCAACGAACCCTTGCAATGGGATTCTGATGATGAAATAGGTTTGCTGGTAAATGAGTACAATAAAATGCTTATCAAACTAGAAGCTAGCAAAAAGGCTCTCGCCCAATCGGAAAAAGAAGCCGCCTGGCGGCAAATGGCAAAGCAAGTGGCTCACGAAATCAAAAATCCACTGACACCTATGAAACTCACCTTAGAACATCTCATGTATAAAATCTACAAAAATTACCCTGAAATGAAAGAAATTATTGAAAAACCTTTTGAAACCGTACTTACACAAATTGATTTACTCAGCAGTATCGCCTCCTCTTTCAGTGCTTTTGCTCGCATGAAAGAGCCCGAAAGTAAAGAATTTGACATAGCTCACACGCTCAAGCAAACACTACTCCTTTATGAAAACGATACAGATATCCACCTGATTCGGCATATTGAAAAAGGAAAATTCATCGTAAAAGGTGACAGCCAACTAATGATGCAAATATTTACCAATCTAATACTTAATGCCAAACAAGCAGTACCCAATGAAAGAACCCCCGAAATTTTAGTGGCTCTTTACAAAAATGAAAACAATTGCGTACGCATAGAAATTCGAGATAATGGCAGTGGTATCCCCGAAGAAATTCAATCCAAAGTATTTCAACCCAATTTTAGTACCAAATTTACAGGCTCAGGCATAGGACTTGCCCTTGCCAAACAAGGCATAGAACACGCAGGCGGAAAAATTTGGTTCGAAACCGAAAAAGATATGGGAACTTGCTTTTTCATTGAATTGCCTCTAATTACAAATAAAGAATAGCAAACCCAGCCATACTCGTACAAACTTTTGAAACAGGCAACTTTTGAACTTTCAAACTTTTTAGTAGTTTTGGCTGAAAATCTCTGAAAAATGACTCTTAAAACTGATTGGTACAAAAAAACCGGCATTCGTAGACAAGTTTTTGCAATTTTTGCTGTTATCACAGGCATTATCATGACCGTCTCGCTCATCGGCATTATGGGTATCAATCGGGTAGCAGAAGACATAAACAGCCTCTACTACAACCGACTGTTGCCCGCCGTAGAAATGGCTAATCTGACTGAAAAACTTTACGAAAACCGCTTGTTTTTAGAAGAATATCTCTATCTTGATAATCCGTTTATGCAAAAAGATATTCTTGAAAAAATTGAGAAAAACCATAAAAGTATCGATTCTATTGCCTCTAAATATGCTGAAAGCCATTTGGTAGAAGAAGAAAATCGTTTTCTGGTAAACTACCGAAAAGAAATTTTCAAATACAAACAATTAGAAAGTGAAATAGTTAAACTTTTTGCCACCGATGCCGAATCAGCAAGAACCTTGTTCAGTACCGAAGCATCAGAAGAATTTAAAAAAATTATTGAACCTATTCATCGTATTACCGATGTACAACTGAAAATTGGTGAAAAATTGCGAAAAGAATCTATCCAAGAAGCAAATGCGATTCGTCTTGCCTTGTATCTGACAATGGGTGTTGTGATTATGGCTATGATTGTTACAGGAACTTGGTTAGGCTTTGTATACATGATGCAATGAACTCTTACTTCAAAAATATCCTACAAGCTATCAAAACAACTTGGAAAGGCTTTCAAGTTACTTTCAGCCACTTTCGTAAGGCTTTTCGAAAGCAAAAACCTGTGTTTATTACTGAAAATACCTATTTTCAGCAAAATACAGGTAGAGTAACCCTAGAGTATCCCAAAGAAAAACTCCCAACCCCTGAAATAGGACGCTACAAACTGTACAATGAAATAGACGACTGCATTGTTTGTGATAAATGTGCCAAAATTTGTCCTGTAAATTGTATTGAAATTGAGCCTATTAAGGCTACCGAAGAATTCGGTAAAACCTCCGACGGCACAAGTAAACGCATCTACGCTGCCAAATTTGATATTGATATGGCAAAGTGCTGTTTCTGCGGGCTTTGCACTACGGTCTGCCCTACCGAATGCCTCATTATGACAGACGAGTACGATTACACCGTTTCAGATATTACTCTGCACAACTTTCATTTTGCTAATATGAGCCAAGCCGAAATAGCTGAAAAAAAAGCCCTCTACGAAAAATATCTCCAAGAAAAAGAAGAAACTAAAAAGCAAACTGCCAAAGAAAAAACTCAAAAAGAACATCACCAAACCGAAAGCAAAGACAAAGTCGTTTTCAAACCTAAATTCAAGCCTAAAAGCTAATATCAAAAAAATGTAACTGTTTAAGTCTAAATTTGTAACATAGAAACAGGATTGACAACGTTGTAGACAAAGTAAAACTTTTACCGCAAACGGCTTAACATCTACCCTTTTTGAACGTAAATAATTACGAAAAAATTTCGTTATAGCCTGCTTTTTATTTCTTGACCCCGCTTTTTACCTGCTACTCCAAAATACTAAAAATCTAAATTTATTTTGGCTACTACAAACATATTTACTAATATTGAGGTTGAATAAAAAAATTCTCTTGTTTTTGTATTTCGTACTCATATCTGAAAATATATGGCTAACATAGTTCCTGTGGAAAAAGATCCTCAACTCTTGGATAACATTGGCTATAAAAGCACCAAAATTGAGGACGCAATGTATATGAATGAGCTAATCACGCTCAATTTGGGTCCTACGCACCCTGCCACACATGGCATTTTTCAGAATGTACTCCTAATGGACGGCGAAAAAATCGTAGCAGGCGAATCTACCATAGGGTATATTCACAGAGCTTTTGAAAAAATTGCTGAACAAAGACCTTTCTATCAGATTACTACCCTCACCGATAGAATGAACTACTGCTCCTCCCCTATCAACAATATGGGCTGGTGGATGACCGTAGAGAAACTTTTGGGTGTAGAAGTACCCCAAAAGGCTCAATATATGCGAGTAATCTTGATGGAATTGGCTCGCATAGCCGACCACATCATTTGCAATGGTATTTTGGGAGTAGATAGCGGGGCTTTTTCAGGATTTTTGTATATCTACCAATGGCGTGAGCATATTTACGACATCTACGAAGAAGTTTGTGGAGCAAGGCTCACTACCAATATGGGCAGAATTGGCGGCTTGGAAAGAGATTTTTCTCAAAAAGCTATTGCAGGCATCAAGAAACTGCTCAAAGAATTTCCCCCTGTACTCAAAGAGTTTGAAACTCTTTTCAATCGTAATCGTATCTTCATGGACAGAACCATAGGCGTTGGGGCTATTTCTGCTGAAAGAGCTTTGAACTATGGCTTTACAGGACCCAATTTGCGTGCTTGCGGTGTAGATTATGACGTACGCGTCAATGAGCCTTATTCAGGTTATCAAGATTTTGAATTCGATATTCCCGTAGGTGAAAATGGCGATACCTACGACCGCTTTATGGTACGCAACGAAGAAATGTGGCAAAGCCTGCGTATTATTCAGCAAGCTATGGATAAACTCCCCAAAGCCGAAGGTAGCTACCATGCCAATGACCCCCGCTACTACCTGCCACCCAAACAAGAAGTCTATAAAAACATGGAAGCTCTCATTTATCACTTCAAAATTGTAATGGGAGAAATTGATGCCCCCGTAGGCGAGGTCTATCACTGTGTAGAAGGAGGTAACGGCGAATTAGGCTTCTATTTGATTTCTGATGGTGGTAGAACCCCTTATCGTTTGCATTTCCGCCGTCCTTGCTTTATTTATTATCAGGCTTATACCGAAATGTGCAAAGGACAGCAAATCTCCGATGCCATTATGATTATGAGTAGCCTCAATGTAATTGCAGGCGAATTAGATGCTTGACAATAACGAGAGACCGCCGAAAACCCTCGTTAGAAGATATTGCTAAAATACTACATGGATATTTTTTGCAGAATTATATTGGTGATAATCAATTATCCATGTTTTCATATCCAACAATTACATCTTATTTAGCGATACCTTCGTTTTTAAGACTTTTTGTTAAATAAAATTTTCTATCTTTGCCCGATTTTTAAAACAACAACAAGCTTCTTATTGTGAATCGTATAGACGAGCTTTTTCAGCAGAAAAAAAACAATATTCTTAGCATTTATTTTACAGCAGGCTTTCCTGATTTGCACAGTACTGTGCCTATTTTAGAACTTCTTGCTCAAAACGGAGCAGATATGGTAGAAATTGGTATACCCTTTTCAGACCCGCTCGCCGATGGCAAAACTATCCAAAAAAGTAGTCAGAAAGCCCTGGAAAACGGCATGTCAATTGCTATGCTTTTTGAGCAATTGCAAAATATACGCTCCAAAGTACAAATACCCATAGTGCTCATGGGATATCTAAACCCCGTTATTCAATTCGGTATAGAAAAGTTCTGTCAAAGTTGTGCTCAAATAGGCATAGATGGTCTCATACTTCCTGACTTGCCTTTGCAAGTATATCAGAGTGAATACCAATGTATTTTTGAAAAATATAGATTACATAAGATATTCCTGATTACTCCTCAGACATCTCCCCAACGTATCCGAACTATAGACAGGCTAAGTCGAGGCTTTGTATATTTAGTTTCGCAGGCTACTACCACAGGCACCAAAACAGGCATCAGCGAAGAGCAAGAGCGTTATTTTGCAAAAATTCAGGCAATGAACCTGAACAATCCTTTACTTGTTGGCTTTGGAATTTCAGATAATGAGAGTTTCCAAAAAGCTTGTAAATATGCCAATGGTGCCATTGTTGGAAGTGCTTTTATCAAGCACATAGAACAAAATACCGATTTGGAAAAAAGTGTGCCTACTTTTATGAAAAAACTCTTAAACATCGGCTTTGAAACAAAGAGCCAGAAATAAAAAGCAAATAACTAAGCCTTCGTTGCATTTCTTTAATTTTCAACAATTCAAATCAAAAGCTAATGAAAACCAAACCTTTGATTTTAGTTTCAAATGATGATGGCATTGCTTCAAAAGGAATAAGAACACTCGTAGAGCTTATGTCTGAATTAGGTAAAGTAGTAGTAGTAGCTCCTGATAAGCCTCAATCGGGAATGGGGCACGCTATCACGGTACATGAAAGCCTGCGTTTGTACAAAACAGACGTTTTTGAAGATTTAGGCGTAGAGGCTTACGAGTGCTCGGGTACTCCTGCCGATTGTGTCAAACTTGCCAAACATCATGTTCTCAAAGATAAAAAACCTCATTTAGTAGTGAGTGGCATCAATCATGGTAGTAATGTCTCGATAAACGTATTGTATTCGGGCACTATGTCGGCGGCAATAGAAGCCGCTATCGAAGGATTACCTGCCATTGGCTTTTCACTTTGCGACTATGCCTATAATGCCGATTTTTCGCACATACGAGGCTACGTAAAACGCATAGCTTCCGAAGCTCTTCGCAATGGAATTCCCAAATATGTAGCCCTGAATGTGAACTTTCCTTCTATTATGCAAGGAGAAATCAAGGGAATTAAGATTTGCCGCCAAGCTCGGGCTCGCTGGCAAGAAAATTTCGATGAACGCAAAGACCCTCACGGCAGGCTATACTATTGGCTTGTAGGCGATTTTATCAATGAAGACCCCGGGCAAGATACCGATGTTTGGGCATTGGATAACGGCTATATTTCTATTGTTCCCTGTCGTTTTGATATGACTTGCTACGAGAGCTTTCCTGCCATTTCGCAATGGGATTTATGAGAAACTATCCTACTTTTTCAAGTGTTCAAGGCTATTGTATTGGATAATCCGAAACATTGAGCCTGTATATTGTAGATGATACAAAGAAAGATTAAAATGCTGAAAAATATCCATTTGCGAAAGCGGATACCCCAGCCACCATGCCAATAAAATACGCATAGCTCTGCCATGCGAACAGATAAGCACGTGCTTTTCAGGGCTTTGAAGCAAGATTTCTGTAAATTTTTCTTGTCTTTGGCGTACCTCTTCAGGCGTTTCGGCTTGTGCTATGGCTACATTGGTATTACCTGCTCGCCACTCGTGTACATAATGCAAATACTCTGCGTGTGCTTCTTGCGTAAAAGGTTTGCCTTCGTGTATTCCCCAACTGATTTCGTCTAAACCTTCGTGGCTTGCATGAGCAATCCCCTTTTCTATAAAAGGCAGGACGGTCTGATAGCTCCTTTTCAATGTAGAATAATAAATCTTTTCAAGTGGTAGATGTTGATATTTTTGAAAAAAATATTGTGCTTGCCTTCTGCCTGTATCGTTCAAATCGGCATCGATACCTCTACCTTGTACTATTCCTCGGCGATTGTAGTCAGTTTCGCCATGGCGAATAAGATAAATATTTTTTATCATAACTGCCAAACCCTTAAATATTTATCATCTTTATAGCTGTAATAGCGGCTTCCTCACCTTTATTGCCGTATTTACCTCCTGCTCTTTCAAGAGCTTGTTCCAAATTATTGGTCGTAAGAACACCAAAAACCACAGGTTTGTTGCACTTCAAGCCTACTTGCATAATGCCTTCGGCAACGGCTTGGGCAATAAAATTAAAATGACGTGTTTCGCCTTGTATAAGGCATCCAATTGCAATGACTGCATCAATAGTAGGAATTTGAGCAAGTTTTTGCGAAGCAAGAGGCAATTCAAAGCTCCCTGGTACTCGTTTGATGACAATGTTTTCTGATTGAGCACCATACTTTTGCAAGGTTTCTAAGGCTCCTTTCAAAAGTATCTCTGTAACTTCGCTGTTCCACTCTGCTACTACTATTCCAAAACGCCTGTGGCTCACATCTGCCACATTTATTTGTGAATATTCGCTCAAATTTTTTAGGTGAGTTGCCATAAATGCGTAGAATTATACTTGCACAATTTTGTATCGGAGTTTCTTCTGATACAAAATTGCTTTGCAAAAATAAATATTTTACTGATAATTGAGCATCTTTCAAGATAATTCAAGAATAATTTTAGAGTTTTTTAACGTTTTTTCGGAAAAAATGTTTTAATTGCAGGTAGCTAAATGTAGCGGAAATGCAAACGGATTTAGCAACGCTCCGCAAAATTGTCAGGCAAGGTGAAGGATTGAACGTAGAGTTCAAACTCAAAACCAATCACCCCGAAAAAATTGTTCGTGAGGTAGTTGCCTTTGCCAATACCGAGGGAGGAGTGCTTATCATTGGCGTAAGTGATAATAGGCAAATTATTGGTGCAAAATTCCCCGAAGAAGATGAGTACATCTTGAAAAAAGCCATTGCCGAATACTGCTCTCCCGAGATTTCTTATCAAATAGAACGTTTACCCCTTGATGAAGACTCTGAACGTGAAGTTCTGTTGTTTCATATTCCTAAAAGTGAAAACCTACCTCATCAGATTATCAAAGGCGAAGATAAGGGCAAAGTATACGTACGCGTAGGCGAACAAAGCATACAAGCCAGCAAAGAAATGCGTAATTATCTGAAAGAACGCAAAAAAAATAAAAATTATCGCTTTCATTACGGCGAAAAAGAGCATAAACTGATGCAATACTTGGCTTCGCACTCAATTATTACCGTAAAACAATTTTCTAAAATTGCAGGAATTTCAGCTAAAACTGCTTCTCGTACTTTGGTACTTCTTTCTCTTGCCAAAGTTCTGAAAATCAGTGCGAAAGAATGCGAAGACGAGTTTTCTTTAAGCGACGATTTTGAAAAGATTACACAGAAAAGTACCACTTTGGCAAGCTAATTGTCTTTGAAAGAGAAGCGTGTTACACTTACACGCCAGTTGCTTGTTATCTTTTAATTCTAACTCTGCAATTATATGAAAAAGTTTTTACTTGTTTCAATGTTTTTTTTGAGCATTGCTACTACACAAGCTCAAACTCGCTGTGCTCGCCCGCTAGCAAATAGCCTGTTTCAACAACGCAAACAACAAATAAGTGCCATAGCCAACGAAGCCCGTAAATTGCAAGAGGCAGTACGTTTTACGCAAGACAACTGCCTTTCTGCTGAGCAGATTCGCGAGCTGATGTCTTTATTTCGTGAAGAGCAAAACCGCCTTGCTCTTGCCGAAAATGCTTACGCCACCATCTTTGACCCCGAAAACTACTACATAGTATATGACGGATTTACCAAATTTTCTTCGGTAGTAATGTTGTACGACTTCATCAACAAAGGGGGCACACCTATCAATATTTATCCCAATACTCCCACCAACCCTACTAATCCCGATAATCCTTCCCATTCCAATACATCCAATTTTACAGGTTATCCACCTTACAATTACCCTGACTATCAGATTTATTGGGGAGCTAAAAATTGCTCTGCTCCCATTCCTGAAAGTATGTTCCAGAGTATTGCGGTTCGTATTCGTAGCTTACAAAATGAAAATATGCGTTTCAATGCCGTTCGGCAAGCAGTACAAAACAATTGCTTGGCAGTTTCGCAACTCATGCGACTTGTCTGTCTGCTTAATAACGAAAACAACCGCCTAGATGCTATGCGTCTTTCTTATTCCAACATCTATGATGTTGGTAATCTGCTTACCGCCTCACAAGTTTTTCAAAGTCAGGTTAATTATCAGCAATGGGAAGCATTTTTGCAACAAAATCAGCTCAATAACCCCAATAACAATACCTTGCCCGCTACTGCTTGTGCCGTAAGCAACAACGATTATACCAATATTATGCAATCTATTCGTCGCGAAAATATATCCGATACCCGAATGAGAGTTGCCAAAAATATTACACGCAACTACAACTGCTTTTCAGTAGAACAGGTGCGAGGTATCGTTAAACTTTTTAATTTTGACGAGCAACGCCTCGAAATTGCCAAATTTCTTTACGAATACACTGCCATCGAAGAGCGTCGCCGATATTTTATGGTAGCCAATGAGTTTTCGTTCAGCAGTACTCGCGAAGAACTACAAGAATTTATCAATTCGCAAAAAGGCAGATAAAATACACCTAAAAACTGCTTATCAGAAATAATAAGCAGTTTTCTTGAACTTTTCAAGAAATAAAATTTGTTTTTTGCTTACAAAAATTTATCTTTGAAAGATGAAACATAAAGCCTATTTTGACGCAAACGACGCTTTGAGTATCAAGAAATATCTGAAAGAAAATAACTTACGTTGGGTCTACAACCCCAACGAAGACTCAGACGAAGAAACCGCTTACTTCTTTTTTGTAGGAAAATATAAAGAAAAAGAAGTTTTGTTTGATGTAGCTCTGATGCCTTTGTATCTGCATTATATGGCCGTTTTGGAAGAAAAAGCAGATGAAGAAGCTCAAAAAATTTTTCCCGACTACAAAGGCTACGAAAGTAAACTATCAGAAAAACGTTGGGAAGAAATCTGGGAGTACAAAGCTGAAATTATCGCAGAGCTAGAATCCGAAGGCGAAATAAAAGTACAAGAATTTATAGAATACGACGATGAAGACTACCAAGCCGAAGATGCTTTCGTACTAATGACCATAGCACTAAACAGAGATAAAATAGATAAAACTGAAATTGAAAATTTCGTCAGGAGTTATCAAGAAGGAACTTTTCAATTAGATAGCCATCTCTATGCATTTAGTTTAGAAGAAGAAGAAGAAGTTCCTAAAAATTATCAACAAGGAAAAATATGAAAATATCTTTTCGAAAAATTCAAACGAAAATTTTGCTTTCTTTTTTGCTGCTTATCACATTAGCAGGAGTAATCGGGGGGATTACCTTTTTGTATCAGGGAAGCATCAATCGTTACCAAGCCTACAAAGACGATTTGAACGAACTAAGACATCTTATGGCTCAAATAGATGTTTTACAGAAAGATTTTCTTGTAGTAGATGCCCGAAATGAGGCTTTTATGGCAAGTGGAAAAAGTAAAAATATTACAAGCATTGAAACGAATATCAGAGAAAGTAAAAAATTATTTGCCCGTCTAAACGAAAGCTCTACTACCAAAGAATTTAATTTTAACCAAAAAATTCAAACCCTCAAAGAAATGCGTGAAAAATATAATCGCCTTTTTGAATTGCTTCGCAAAAGAATTAGAGAAAGAGGATTTAAAAACTTTGGTATGGAGGGCAGAATGAGGGATTATGCACATTTCTTGGAAAAAGTAGACGTAGATAAAGAACTCGTTTTACAACTTCGTAGGCATGAAAAAGATTTCTTCTTGCGTAAAGAGCTAGACTATAAAACCAAACTCCACCAAACTGCCGATAAGCTCAAACGAAAAATTACAGATAGCCCCCTAGACAGTAAACGCAAAGAAACTTTCCTAGAATATGTCGCCGACTATGAAAAAATGTTTGATAGAATCGTAGAAATAGAGCAAGAAATTGGCTTTGATAGCAAAAAAGGCTTGCGTGGAGAGCTAACAAAAATCTACGAACAAATCAATACCGAAGTACAATCGATTTTTGAGGTAATTTCTTTTTATATTGAAGGGCTTATTTTTAGAGCTCGCCTCATTGTGATTGCCGCTCTTATCATTATGCTTCTTACAGGTGGTTTTTTTGCAGTGTATTTCTCTTTCAGTATTTCGCAACCTATTATTGTATTGGATAGAGTTGCTAAATCGGTTGTAAAAGGTTTGCGTAGCCAAGACGAATTCTTGGACAGAGTAACCACAGATGACGAAGTAGGCGACCTTGCCAAAAACTTCAAAATTATGCTTCAAAAGCTGAGAGACAGCATTCAAGAAGCTGAACAACGCAACAAACAACTCCAAGAATTTATCAACCAAGAAAAGCAACGCAGTTGGGAAAACGAAGGCTTTGCAATATTCGGTGAAATTCTCAAAAACAACAGCGACAACATCGTTAAGCAATCTTACGAAATTATTACCGAACTTACCAAGCGTACTGGTTCCGTACAAGGAGGCTTATTTATTGTAAATGATGATAATCCACAAGCCCCCTTTCTAGAACTCACAGCCGCTTATGCTTACGAAAGGCAAAAATATTTGAAAAAACGCGTTAATTTCGGCGAAGGACTTATCGGCGAAACTTGGCGTGAAGGCGATACCAAACTCATTACCGATATTCCCGAAAATTACACTTTCATCAAATCCGGAACAGGTATCCTCAAACCTACTGCTATCTTGATTGTACCTATCAAAACTGATGAGAAAATCGAAGGTGTTCTGGAACTTGCCTCTATGCAGGTATACGAACAATACGTAATTGACTTCGTTGAGCGTCTTTCTCGCCGTATTGCTACCAACATTGCCGCTGTAAAAGCTAACGAGAAAAATCTCAAACTACTTGCAGAAGCACAAGATTTCAACAAACAAATTGAAGAAAAAGAATTAGAATTGCAAAAACGCGTGAAAGAATATGATACTTGGATGCGAGAATTTGAAGCTAAACTCAATGTCGTCTCCGAAGAATCGGCTGTTTTCCAAATGATTTTAAGTAAAATCTACGATGGCATTATTGTTACAGACGAGAAATTTACTATTCTGAAAGTAAATAACTTTATTTTGCGAAAATTCCGCTACAAACGAAGCCAGTTGGAAGGTTACCCTGTAGATGTACTCATAGAAACTGACTACAAAAATATCATTGACCTCAAAGACCGCAAGTTCCAACTCAACTCCAAAGTTTTCAATAGGCGTACCACAGGAAAAATTATTGACCCGTTCGGCAAGCAAACCCTTGTGCAAATGCTGGCAGGAAAATTGGAAGTAGAACGAAAAATCTTTTATGTGTTCTTATTCAACGAACTTTCGCAAGAAGAGATGGCTATGCTCAATAAAGGCGATAGCTTTCTTTCACAAAATTGATATTCAGTAAAAAGAGGCTTTTCTACTGTCTCCTTTTTTGCTTTATAGCTCTATTTCAAATAAATCTTGAATATTTTTTTGCCACTCTTTTTCAGAAAAATCAATGAGCCAACGATTTTGAGGCTGAAAGCAAACCACAGGAGCCGACTTACAGCGTCCTGTGCAATCTGTTTTCAAAATTTCTATCTGATAGTGCAGGCTCTTCTTTTTAAGAGCATCTTTCAAATCTTTATAATAGTCTTTGTTATACTTTCGGCATTTGCTTCCCATACACATACATACTACTTGGGCAGGTAGTTCATATTTTTTGCTCATTCTCAAATTTTTAAGCAGTAGAACAACGTTCTGTTTCAAAAGCATTGATAGCAAGTTCGTGCAAAAGGCTATTTAGCTCCAAAAAAGCCTTTGCTCCTGCAAGCAAATCTTTCAGATAATACACTTCACAAATTTCTAACTGATAGATTTGGTCATTTTGGGGCAGATAGATAATTTCTACATCAAAAGCTCGTTCTATACGTTCCAGCATTACATTCAAATTGATTTGAGCAATCACCCGCCCAAAATCTTTGAATTGCTGAAATGTGAAAAAAGTGCTTGTACCACCAAATTCTATCACAAAACGATGGGTATTTTCACACTGATAGATGGCCCCCTTTTTATTGCGATACAGCTCTATCCACGATGCTTTACTTTCCATTTTCACAAATTTTCAACAAAGATAAAAGCTATTTAGAAAAAATCCAAATAAAAACAGATGATTTTAATCATACTTTTTTGTAAAACTTACTTAGGATTTTTCTTACCTTTGCCCTTGTAATATTTTCAGATATATGAATTCGATTTTACAGACGCTCCAAAGTTTTATCAATCAACCTGTACCTGATTTTGCTCCACCAGTCCTCAAATGGATAAATGGGACGCTCAAGCATATAGAAGAAGGCTCTGCCGAGATGCACATTTTGGTGCGAGAAGATATGTGCAACCCTTTGGGGCTATTGCACGGAGGTATACAAGCACTCATTTTAGATGAAATAATTGGCATAACAGTAGCGGCAATGGAAAAACCTTATCCTTCGGTTTCTATCAATTTGGTAGTAGATTTTGTTGGAAAGGCTCAAAAAGGTGATACCATTGTTGCCAAAGCCTCTACTATTCGGAAAGGCAGGCAAATCATTCAGATGAAGGGAGAAATCGTACACCTTGATGGTACGCTGATTTCTCAAGCTACGTCTAATATGCTCAACCTTTTGCCGAAATAATCTTTTTTGAGATTTTGGTAAAAGGAAAAATTTTACTAAATTTGCCCCCTAAAATTTCTGTTCAACTAAACTTATACGAAAATGCCCAAAGTAAAAACTAATTCGGGAGCAAAAAAGCGTTTTCGCCTCACAGGCACAGGTAAAGTTCGTCGTAAGCACGCTTACAAAAACCACATTCTTACCAAAAAAGAAACCAAACAGAAGCGTCGTTTGTCGCATTTTACACTCGTTTCCCCTGCCGATATGCCCCGTGTGAAGGCTCTTTTGAATTTATAATTCACACAAAATTTTATTTGGTTCTATGGTTTCACCCGATTTCTTGGCTAAAAGTTTGCTTTGGCAACGCCAAAAATCAAAAACAACAGAAAATTATGCCACGTTCAGTAAATGTAGTAGCCTCTCGTGCTAAAAGAAAAAAAATGATGAAGTTTGCCAAAGGTTTTTTTGGCAGACGTAAAAACGTTTGGACTATTGCCAAAAATGCCGTAGAAAGAGCTTGGCAATATGCGTATCGCGATAGAAAGCAACGCAAAAGAGATTTTCGCCGCCTTTGGATAGCTCGTATCAATGCGGGTGTTCGCCAATATGGGCTTTCCTACTCGCGTTTTATGGGTATGTACAACAAGGTAGGTTTGGCAATGAACAGAAAGGTGCTTGCTGATTTGGCCATGAACCATCCCGAAGCCTTCAAGGCAGTTGTGGATAAAGTAAAGCAATCAGCATAAAAACAAAGCCTCTGCTTGTAGCAGAGGCTTTGTTTTTACTGCACCCTTGTCAGGGTTATATCACGAATAGGATTGATAACAAGCGGCACTTTTTCAATAGTTACAAGGCTGGTATCCAAGCCAAACCATTTTTCAGGTGAAGCTGTCAGATTTTTGATGCTTATATCAGTATTGAGAATAAATTGCTCGATAAAAGGCAAGTCATTATCTGAAGAAAGTACTTCTTCTAGAATTACAAAACGAAAATCCCCTATTATGTTTCTACCTTTGAGCGAATAATAACGACTGCGTACGTCTATTTCGCCATTGCGTACCATATCCTGAATGACTAGCCTCAGAAATAAACTTACTTTCTGCTCTATGCGGAAGCCTAAACGAAATTCTACTTTCACCAAATCGTTGTCGGCAATAATTTTAGCTCGGTATTCCATTGTATAAGGCTCGTCAGTTACTTCAATGTGTACAAACCAGTAAATATCGGCACGTTTGGGCTGTTTTTGCAAAATAGAATAAATGATTTTCTGCTCTACTTTATCATCACTTCGCATTGTACTCAAAAAAACAAGATGCGTAGCATATTTGGGTACACTAACATCTTTACTCAATTCTTTAATTTGCTCCAAATAATCAGTAATTTTTACGTATTCAGTAAGCCTGCGTTTGATTTCAACGGCACGGCTACGCACCCACATTACAAAAACTATCGCCGAAGCAATTGCAAATGTTACATACCCCCCATGAGCAAACTTAACGAGGTTTGTCGAATAAAAAGATAATTCTATGGAAAGATAAATTATCAGAAAAATAGCAACTCCCCAAGCAGGTAAACCTCTTGATTGTAAAAAATATGCAAGCAGAATGGTGGTCATCAGCATTGTAGTATTTACCGAAAGCCCGTAAGCCGCTTCCATCGCCGACGATTCTTTGAAAAACCAAACCACACCCATACAACCTATGTATAGCATCGTATTCACACTCGGAATATAAAGTTGCCCCTTAAATTTGGAAGGATAATTGATTTTCAGTTTGGGAAAAAGGTTGAGCCGTATTGCCTCGCTGACAAGCGTAAATGAGCCTGAAATAAGGGCTTGGCTGGCAATAATTGCCGCAAATGTAGCAATAATTATCCCTGTAAATACAAACCAATCAGGCATAATACCATAAAAAGGATTGATTCCAGTCTTGATTTTTGTTTGAGAAATAAGCCAAGAACCTTGTCCGAAGTAATTTAGTAAAAGCATTGTTTTTACAAAGCTCCAACTTACCCGTACATTTCCCCTCCCACAATGGCCTAAATCTGAATACAAAGCCTCTGCCCCAGTAGTACAGAGAAATACTGCCCCAAGTATCCAAAAACCATTGGGCATTTTAGTAAGCATTTGATAGGCATAGTATGGATTGACAGCCTTCAAGATTTCAGGATAACGCAAAATTTGAAAAATTCCCAAAACCCCCAGCATACTGAACCAAACAAGCATAATGGGACCAAAACTTTTGCCCACAAAAGAAGTTCCGAAGCGTTGCAGAAAAAATATAAAAGTAATAATCAGCGTTGCAAGAAGTAAAATATGCTTTTCCTCTATATTAGGATTGATTTGACGCAAACCTTCAATGGCTGAAACCACAGAAATCGGAGGCGTGATAATTCCTTCGGCAAGAAGCATAGAACCGCCTATCATAGCCACTACCACCAGCCATTTGGCACGCCTACGTACCAGGGTATAAAGTGAAAATATCCCGCCTTCGCCTTTGTTATCGGCTCGTAACGTAATTACCACGTATTTGAGTGTAGTTTGCATTGTGAGCGTCCAGAAAACTGCCGATACTACACCAAAGATGAAATCCTTATTGAGCACCCCCCCATGTTTTTCAATAGTACTGATTACTGCTGACATTACGTACAAAGGCGAAGTACCAATATCCCCAAAAACAATGCCCAATGTCACCAATGTTCCTGCTACGGAAAACTTATGTAGGTCTTTTTGGTCGTGTCCCATAACTGAAATTTTATGGTTGCTTTTCCAAAAAATTTGTATTTTAGTGCCAAATTAAAGGCTTTTTCAGCAGATTTTGAAAAAAATCGTGTAAAAAAAGCCACAAAATTATTTCAAAACACCATAAACAAACCTTGCTATGCTTTCAGTAGCAGAATATATGCTCAATTTATTAGGAGATACGTGTGCAGGGATAATTATCAACGAAAAAGGAATCCTTCTACAAGCTAATAACATAGCCCAACGTCTTTTTCAGATTTCAAGCAAAAATTTCGGTAAATTCAATTTTTTAGATAATTGTCTCAACGATGTTTTTGTAGAAAAACTTCCTCAACAAACTTGGATAGGCGATGTGAATTACAAGATTTCTGAAAAACCCCTCTTTTCGCAGATAATTCCTTTTGCAGAGCAAAATCAATGGCTTTGGACTGTTTACTCGCAAATTTCGGAAGCAGGAAGCTATATTGCCCCCAAATTGCAAAAAGTTCTCCAAGAAATAAGCGAAGGCATTTTGTTTGTAGATATAGAAAACAGTAATATTTTACAAGCCAATCATTCTGCCCTCAAATATTTGCATTACAATAGTTTAGAAGAAATACGTAACAAAAAATTTTTAGAAATAGAAAACGATTTAGCCCAACAAAAAAATCCTAATGCTTGGAAACGCTTTCTGATTGAAGTGAAACAGCGTAGCCCCGAGCCTTACGAGATGATTTCACTTTTTTTACAAAAAGATGGCTCTACAATACCTGTAAAAGCTGAAATCTTTTATGATGAAAATGACGGAGAAGCTTATATTTATGTGATTTTCCGAGATATTAGCAGTCAGGATAAATTTGTAGAAGAGTTGTTGGATAGCCAAAACAAAAAATTCCAATTGCTCATTGAAAATTTAGAAGATTCGGTACTTTTGCTTGACGAAGCCGCTACTATTCTATACGCTTCGCCTGCGGCTCACAAGAGTTGGGGCTTTCAGAGCAACGAACTACACGGCGAGAATTTTTTCGATCTAGTACACCCTTACGACTCTTCACTTGCTCAAAAAATCTTTTTCGAGGTAATCAATACCCGCCGAAAACTCTTTCGTACTACTTTCCGCATTGTCTATAAAGATAACTCTGCTCATTGGATGGAAATCAAAGCTAAAAATCTGCTCCGTGAGCCTACTATCAATGCTGTTCTGGTAATTATACATAACGTAACCCAACAAACCCTGGCAGAAGAGAAAATTATTCAAGCACTCGAAACTGAAAAACGGCTCAATGAAGAACTTGCCAAACGCGAAGAACGCCTGAAAAATACTTTGGAACTAGTTCGCCAAAAAGAAAATGAACTCAAAAAAGCCAATCAAGTACTTGAAGACGCCCAAACCTTCGCTAAAATGGGGTCTTGGTATACCAATACCCAAACAGGTGAAATCTTTTGGTCAAAGCAAACTTTTATTTCATTCGGAATGAACCCTGATACCGATGAAGTTCCTAAAAACCGCCAAGAACTCAAAGAATACATTCATCCCGAAGACAGAGAGAAACTCGCCGAATATTTTGATAAGTTGGTTGCAGGAGAAATTGATAACTATGAACTAGAACTGCGTCAGTATCAAAAAGATACAGGCAATTACAAATGGTTTCTTACCAAAGCACAAGCTATCAAGGAAAATGGAAAATTACAAGGTGTTTCAGGCGTTACGTTAGATATTCACGAAAGAAAAATAGCAGAAGAGAAAATACGCAAAGCCAACGAAGAACTGAGTAAAGCCAATTCAGAATTAGATAGATTTGTGTACAGTGTTTCTCATGACTTACGAGCCCCTATTTCTTCGCTTTTAGGACTTATTCAGCTTGCCCGAATGACCGACGATATATCCCAAATTCAAGAATATTTGAGTTTGCAAGAAAAAAGTATTCGCCGTCTGGATAATTTTATCAAAGATATTTTAGACTACTCTCGCAATGCTCGTTTGGATATTCAGCCCGAAAATATTCAATTTCAAGAACTGATTGAAAACTGCTTTGAGCAGTACAATTATATGGAAAATTCCAAACATATTTCAAAACTCGTTGAAATCAAGAGTAAAATTCCCTTCTACTCCGATAAAAGCCGTTTGAATATCATTTTCAACAATTTGCTTTCCAATGCTATCAAATACGCCAATATGCGTCAGCAAAAGCCTTTCATCAAAGTAAAAATAGAAGTTACACGCAAGCAAGCCAAAGTAAGTATACAAGATAATGGCATAGGTATTCATAAAAATCACTTGGATAAAGTGTTTAATATGTTTTACAGAGCCAATGACATGCTCGCTGGTTCGGGCTTGGGCTTGTATATTGTAAAAGAAGCTATCAACAAATTGGGCGGTGAAATCTCTTTGGAGTCAGAACTTGGCAAAGGAACTAAAATTTATTTCGTTATTCCTAACCTGAAAAATCAGTAGTAACCTTCAATTTTCAAATTTGAACACTAAAACTTCAAACTCTCTACCTACAATGTTTGCCTATATTCGTGGAATACTAACACACAAAGAACATACACACGTTATCCTTGAAACTGCGGGCATAGGATATCTTATCAGAATTTCTTTACATACTTATGGCTTGCTTGGTGAAGTAGAACAAGAAGCCTTTTTACATACATATTTGCAGGTACAAGAAAACGCTCATAATCTTTTTGGCTTTGCAGAACTTTCAGAAAAGAAACTTTTTTTAGAACTCATCAACATTTCAGGTATTGGTGCTAATACAGCTTTGGTGATGCTCTCCTCGGCAACTCCTACCGAAATTCAGCAAGCTATTGCTAATGAAGATATTAAAACCTTACAAGCTATCAAGGGCATAGGGGCTAAAACAGCTCAAAGAGTAGTTTTGGAACTTAAAGACAAAATGAAAAAAGATTTTCTAGCAGAAAGCGGAAAAACTGCCCAACCCGTGCCTTTTTATAAGTCTGTAAAAGAAGAAGCTATTACAGCACTTGTTGTGTTAGGGCTTGCTCGCAACGTTGCCGAAAAAAATGTAGAAGCTATTCTCAAACTCAAAGATGGCAATGCTACCGTAGAAGAGCTTATCAAATTAGCCCTGAAAATGTAGCAAAATTTGATAATCATAAAAATCTCATTTGCAATAGGAAACAGAACACAAAAAACAAGATTTTAGATAATTGATTTTTGCAAAAAAATATAAATTTCTTGCTTTTACAAGACTTTTTCAACTTTTTCGCCTACCATTCTACCACCCCTTGGGACTTTCTGCAAGAAAGTTTTTGGATAGCTTTTGGCTTATTTTTTCTGCTATTTTCTATCACTTACCGAAACATTGCTTTACGAAATTTTATTTTGCTTGTATTTAGTTTTTTCTTTTACTACAAATCCAGTGGCTTTTATTTTTGGCTTCTTATTTTTAGTACTATTACCGATTTTTATTTGGCTCTTTGGATTGAAAAAGCCCAAAAACGCTTCGCTAAAAATATTTTTTTACTTTTGAGCATACTTTGTAATTTGGGTATTTTGGCCTACTACAAGTATGCCTACTTGCTTACTAATTTTTTGAATAGACTTTTAGGAACAAATTGGGTTGCCAAAGATTATTTGGCAGAACTTTCAAACGTGCTTACAGGCTCAAATTTTGAAATTAGTCAGATTTTTTTACCTGTGGGCATTTCGTTTTATGTGTTTCAAACTTTAAGTTATACGATTGATGTGTATAGAGGTAAAATCTCTGCTACTCAAAATCTGCAAGATTTTGCCCTCTTTGTGAGTTTCTTTCCGCAGTTGGTGGCAGGTCCTATTGTGCGTGCTACGGAGTTTTTACCTCAAATCCAAAAGCCTTATTCAGTAGAAAAAACAGAAATAGGTCGGGCTTTTTGGCTGATTATTGCAGGAATGACAAAAAAAATTCTCGCCGATTATATTAGTCTGAATTGGGCAAGTCGCACTTTTGAAAACCCTTACACGTATTCAGGTTTTGAGCATCTTTTGGGCGTGTACGGCTTTGCCTTGCAAATTTATTTTGATTTTTCAGGGTATACCGATATTGCAACAGGTTTGGCTTTACTTTTGGGCTTCCGCTTGCCCTTGAACTTTCTAAAGCCCTATCATAGCAGTAACATTACAGAATTTTGGCGGCGTTGGCATATTTCACTATCCTCTTGGCTTCGCGACTATTTGTATATTTCTTTGGGTGGTAATCGAAAGGCTTCATTTTTCACTTATCTTATGCTATGGGTGGGTATAGCCATTGCACTGCTTTTAGACGGATTAGAGCCCGCATCGCTTGTTTTTGGAGGTTTGAGTGCTATTTTTTGGCTTTTATGGCTTCGTAAATTCAAAAATATTTGGGGATATGTAGGTTTGCATATTTTAGTAATTTGGGCAGGATTTCTTTATACGCAACAAGCCCTGATTAGTTTTTTTAGCATTGTGTTTGTGTTTTTGATGTGGCTTTCGGCTATTTGGAGCAATAGCCGAAGGCTTAGCCTCAGTACCGATGCTAATCTTATGCTCACAATGCTCTTGGGGGGGCTGTGGCACGGAGCCGACTTGCGTTTTATTGTTTGGGGAGCTATGCACGGCTTGGCTTTGGGGGTACATAAATCTTGGATGCCTATTGCCAAAAAATTTGCTTTGCAAAAAAGTAAAGTTTGGAACTTTCTTTCTCAAATTCTTACATTTCATTTTGTATGCTTGACTTGGATATTTTTTAGAGCAAATCCTATTGAAATAGGTAATGGGAAAGTAATTTCTGCCTTTGAAGTAGCTCAAACGATACTGCTTAAAATCACTAAACAATTTGCCTGGGAAAACACGGAAGCTATCATTCTGGCTTATTACAAAGTCTTTTTAACGATAGTTTTTGCATACTTTTTATACTTTTTTCCTACCAAATGGAAAAGTTTTTTACAAGAAAAATTTATTCAAAGCCCCGAGTGGGCAAAAGCTATTTTCATTTCTTTATGGATTATTTTTTTCTACTATCAAGTACGTTCTTCTCAAAATCAGCCTTTTATTTACTTTCAATTCTAGAACTTCGTCGAGAAAATCACCTATTTCATCGAAAAAATGATTAAAATCAGTATACTAAAATTTGATTTTTACAAAAAATTTGGTATATTTGTACTGTATTTTTTACTATAAAATTCCTAAACTGTTACGGTCATGAAAGTGTCTGCATTAAAAATAAAATCTTGGAGCGAAGAAGTAATTTCGCCGCTTGCTTGGCAAAGAATTGTTTTGAAGGCTTTGCCTACACTCAAAGAAATGGGCTTTGAGCTAAACACCTTGATGAACCCTTCTGAAACTCTTGTGTTTTCAGAAAAAGCTTTCGCAGCAATTGATGCCGCTGTAAAAGAGTTGTATCAAACCGAAGTCTTACCTGAACTCGTAACCGCTTAACAACAATAAAAAATGAATGCTCTTAAAATTAAAGAATGGTGTGATGCAAACATTACACCTATGGCTTGGCAAAGAATAGTAATGAAAAATTTGGACCTATTCAAAGCCAAAGGCTGGGGAATAACAGAGGCTAATAGCCCCAACGAAACAATGATGTTGGATGCAGCGATGATAACTGCCATCAAAAACTCTATCAAGGAAATGTATCAGATAGAACTTCCCGAAGGCGTACTCGCTTAAAAAAGTTTACTACAAGCATATTTAAGCAATAACTCATTGCTGGAAGCATTTTTAAGAAATTGCTTCCTTTTTTGTTTATATTTGAAGAAACATTTTTCTTTTTTGTATTTTTGCCTCAAAACTTACAAAATGGCTGAAATTATACCTTTCAGAGCTTGGCGATATGCCCCACATTTGCCTATTGATGAACTGACTTCCCCCCTTTTTGATGTTGTTTCCGAAAAGCAAATTAAGGCTTTGTACGCCCAAGAACTCAATAGCATTCATCTTTCTGTGCCTGTAATGGGAATTAGTTACAAAGAAATTGCTATTCTGCAAGAAAAATGGAAAAAAGAAGGTATACTTCACCAAGACAAATTGCCTGCTATCTACGTATATTACCAACATTTTTCTTTGCCTAATTCTAATAAAACTTTTTGTCGAAAAGGCTTTATCGCAATGGTACGCGTATATGAATGGAACGAAAACCAAATTTTAAGACACGAAAACGTACTTTCCCACTCGGTTAGCGACCGCATAGAACTCCTGCGGGCTACCCAAATGAATGTTGCTCCTACACACGGACTTTACACCGATGCTCTTCACGAACTTGAACCTTTTATGGACGAAAGTATGCTCGCTCCTCTTTATGAAACTGAGGATTATCAGGGTGTTAGAGATGTACTAAGCATAATACAAGATGCTAAGGTAATAGCCAAATTTCAGGAAGTTATAGCTAAAACTAAAATTATTCTTGCCGATGGGCATCATCGCTATACCAGTTCTTTGCAATATGCCAAAGAAATGCAAAAGAAAAACCCCCATCATACAGGCAAAGAAATGTACAACTACCATTTGATGTATTTTACTAATACCGAAAGCGATGATGTAAAAATCTTACCTACCCACCGCTTGGTACAAGATTTGCCCAATTTTAACGAACAAAACCTTATTGATAAACTGCATCAATATTTTGATATAAAACCTGTTATTGAACCCGAAACTTTGGAAGAAGTTATAGCAGGAAAATCTTGGACTTTTGGTCTTGTTACTCAAAACCTTTCTTGCAAAATTCGCCTCCGTCCCGAAGTATTCGAGCAGATGACCTGGCAATTCCCTGAAGTAGTAAAACGCTTAGATTTGACAGTTTTACACTATTTTCTACTTTACAAAGTTTTGGGTATCAGCAAAGAAGAACAGCAACAAGGCAAATATCTTTCTTTTGTTCGGAGCTTTCACGAGTGTTTGGAAAAAATTGAGCATCAAAAAGCTCAAATTGCTCTCATTACACAAGGAGTAAGTATTGAAGAAGTAAAAAAAGTGTGTGAAAGTGGCTACACAATGCCCCCAAAATCTACTTATTTTTATCCGAAAGTAGTTTGCGGTTTTGTATTTGCCAGTATCGCCGAAAACGAAAATAATTCTATGGCAGATATGTTTTTCAGAAAAAATTCTTGAAACCTTCAAAATTTGTATGGCTATTACATTGATAGAAAAATATTTTCCAAATTTATCCGAAAAACAAAAAAAACGTTTTGAAGCACTTTTGCCACTTTACCAAGCATGGAATGCTAAAATCAATGTAATTTCACGCAAAGATATGGACGAATTCTACACGCATCATGTCCTTCATTCTTTGGGAATTGCCAAAATAATAACCTTTGAACCTATGACCATAGTGCTTGACGTAGGCACAGGCGGTGGCTTTCCAGGCATACCCCTTGCTATTCTGCAAGAAAATGTAGAATTTCATCTGATTGATTCCATAGGTAAGAAAATCAAAGTCGTAGAAAGTATTGTAAAAGAGCTTGTTCTTGAAAATGTGCAATATCGTCAGATTCGTGCCGAACAAGTAGAAAACAATATGTACGACTTTATTTTGAGCCGTGCCGTAACACAAGCCGATATTTTTTGGGAGTGGGTAAAAAATAAATTTAGTAAAAACCAGTACAACCAGCTACGAAATGGTATTCTGCACCTCAAAGGTGGCGACTTGACCGAAGAGCTATCCAGACTCAAACGCAAGTATCAAATTTTCAATCTTTCTGATTTTTTCCAAGAACCTTTCTTTGAAACGAAAAAAGTAGTGTATATTCCAAGATTTTAGGAATACGCACCACAAGCACTCAAAGCAAAAAGCCTCTTTGGCAGAGGCTTTTTGTTGCCCGAGCTGGATTCGAACCAACACACGCAGAACCAAAATCTGCAGTCCTGCCATTAGACGATCGGGCAATCATTTTTTGTGGTGCAAATTTAGTATAAAAAAAATATTTGACCAAATCTTTCAGCAAAAAAAATTTATTTTTTTTAACAAATCTTTGATTTTCAAATTCAAAATAAAAAATTTGCCACAAGGTTTTTGTGAATTTAATTTTCTCCTAACTTTGCACTCCATAGTAAAAGACCAAACCCCTTACGCAAACTTTTATTATGGCACAAGCAAAACATATTTTCGTAACAGGAGGTGTTACCTCTTCTCTTGGTAAAGGCATTATTGCTTCTTCTTTGGCTACTCTTCTGCAAGCACGCGGCTTTTCAGTAACTATTCAAAAATTTGACCCCTACATCAATATAGACCCTGGTACACTCAACCCTTACGAACACGGAGAATGCTATGTAACCGATGATGGTGCCGAAACAGATTTAGACCTTGGCCACTACGAACGATTTTTGAACACCCCTACCTCGCAAGCCAACAACGTTACTACAGGCAGAATTTATTACAATGTTATCACCAAAGAACGCCAAGGAGCATACTTGGGCAAAACCGTGCAGGTAGTTCCACATATTACCGATGAAATCAAACGCAATATTCTTTTGCTTGACGAAACAGGCAAATACGATATCGTAATTACCGAAATTGGTGGTTGTGTCGGCGATATTGAGTCGCTTCCTTTCATTGAAGCCTTGCGTCAGCTCAAATGGGAATTGGGAAGCAATGATGTTGTAGTCATTCATCTTACACTTTTGCCTTATCTTGCCGCCGCAGGCGAGCTCAAAACCAAACCTACGCAACACTCCGTAAAAGCCCTTTCCGAAGCTGGTGTACAACCTGATATTATCGTGTGCCGTTCCGAAAGACCTATCCCTTTGGAAATTAGGAAAAAAATTGCTCTTTTTACAGGGGTGAGCGTCAATTCGGTGATTGAAGCCATCGATGCTGAAACAATTTATGATGTACCCTTGCTGATGCGTAAAGAAAAACTTGATGAACGAGTGCTCGCTAAATTACGCTATCCTTACAAAAAAGAACCCAACATTGAGGCTTGGAAAGAGTTTTTAGGAAGACTCAAAAACCCCACCGAAAATGTAGATATTGCTCTTGTAGGCAAATACGTAGAATTGCACGATGCCTACAAATCCATTGCCGAAGCTTTTACACACGCTGGAGCTTACAATGAATGTAAAGTAAAACTGCACTGGATACACTCCGAAAAAATTGACGAAAGCAATGTCAAAGATATTTTAGGGCAAATGCATGGCATTTTGGTTGCCCCTGGCTTTGGGGAAAGAGGTATTGAGGGCAAAATTACGGCTGTTCGTTTTGCTCGTGAGCAGAAAATCCCTTTTTTAGGAATTTGCTTAGGCATGCAATGTGCTGTCATCGAGTTTGCTCGCAATGTTTTAGGATTAGAAAATGCTCACTCTACTGAAATGAGCCCACAAACCCCCTATCCTGTCATTGACCTCATGGAAGAGCAAAAGAAAGTTACTGCCAAAGGCGGCACTATGCGTCTGGGGGCTTATCCTTGTAAGTTGCAAAAAGGTACAAAAGTATACCAAGCCTACGGCAAAACCCTTATCAGCGAACGCCACCGCCATCGCTATGAATTTAATAATGAGTTTTTAGAACAATTTGAAAAAGGAGGTTTGGTATTTAGTGGCTTTAACCCCGATAGCAATCTTGTAGAAGCAATTGAATTGCCCTCGCACCCTTGGTTTGTGGGTGTGCAGTTTCACCCTGAGCTCAAAAGTACTGTTGCCAGCCCGCACCCGCTTTTTATGCGTTTTGTAAAAGCCGCTATGGAGCAGAAAGCAAGCCAAAAAATCATTTGAGTAAACTATCTCATAACAAGATTTCTTTTTTTGCGTTAAATCTTGTAAGTTTGAGCATTAAAACCCATAAAGTTATGTACCAATACACAAACAGTGATACCTTAATACTCAAAGAGTACGGCAGAAACATTCAGAAAATGGTGGAATATCTCAAAACTATTCCCGATAGGCAAGAACGCACCGAAAAAGCCTATCTGGTAGTAGAAATAATGAAACAAATCCACCCCAATTTTAAAGAATTTCAAGAAACGCCCAGTAAATTTTGGGACGATTTGTTCATTATTGCCCAATTTGATTTAGATATAGATGCCCCTTACCCTATGCCCGAAAAAAATGTACTCGGCAAAAGACCTGAACCCGTAGCATACAGCACTAATAATATCAAGTTTAGGCATTATGGCAAAAATATCCAGTTGCTTGTACAAACAGTAGCCCACTTGCCCGAAGAGGAAAGAAAAAAAGAACTAATAGCTCACCTTTTCAATTTAATGAAATCTTTTCATCAGGCTTGGCAAAAAGATAATATTGAAGATAATGTACTCGTTGAACAAATCAGAGAACTCTCGGACGGAGCTATCCAACTCAATCTTGATGAACTCTATGAAAACCCCATTGTAAGTAGCTCGCAAGAAACTAAAAACCTCAAGTCTGCAACAAATAGCAATAATCCTAACAAAAAAAACAAAAAGAATACCTTCAACACCAACAAGAAACATAAAAATTGGAACAATAAAAATAAAGGGAAATACTAAAAAGTTGGGCAGTCAAAGTTTAATACTCAATTTCTCCAACATACCTAAGTTTGTTTTCAATGTCTGATGCACTGATAATTATTCCTACGTACAACGAAATTGAAAATATTGAAGCTATCATTCGTAAAATTTTTTCGCTTTTAATCCCTTTTCATTTGCTTGTTGTAGATGATAGTTCTCCTGATGGCACCGCCGAAAAAGTAAAAGATTTACAAACAGAATTTGCAGGTAGGCTTTTTCTAGAACAACGCACAGGCAAGCAGGGTTTAGGTACTGCATATATTCACGGCTTCCGTTGGGCTTTGCAAAAAAACTACGAATATATTTTTGAAATGGATGCTGATTTTTCGCACAACCCCGATGATTTGATACGTTTGTACCATACTGCCTCGCAAGAAAATTACGACTTGGTCATAGGTTCACGTTATATTTCAGGTGTAAATGTCGTAAATTGGCCTATGAAGCGAGTTTTGATATCTTATTTTGCAGGCAAATATGTGCGTTTTATTACAGGTATGCCTATTTCCGACCCCACAGCAGGCTTTAAATGTTATCGTCGAAAAGTTTTAGAAACTATTGATTTAGAAAAGATTAAATTTGTAGGCTATGCCTTTCAGATTGAAATGAAGTTCCAAACTTGGAAATATGGCTTTCGTATCAAAGAAATTCCCATTATTTTTACAGAAAGAGAACGAGGGGTTTCTAAAATGAGTTTCAAGATTTTCAAAGAGGCTTTTTGGGGAGTTATTTCTCTGAAAATCAGTAGCTTTTTTAAAGAATATCAAAGAACTGCCTAAACCTATGAGGTTTTATAGCTATATTTCAATTGCTTTGAGCCAATAAGTACAGCACTGCCATACGAATAGCTACTCCATTTTCTACTTGGTCTAAAATAATAGAATGAGGGCTATCAGCTACATCACTGCTCAATTCTATGCCTCTGTTGATAGGACCTGGGTGCATAATGACAATTTCCTTATCCAAGTCTTCCAATAGCTTTTTATTGATACCAAAATAAAGTGTATATTCTCGCAACGAAGGAAAATACTGAATTTGTTGCCTTTCTAACTGAACACGGAGCACATTTGCTACTTCGCACCAACGCAAAGCCTCACGCACATTGTATGTAATTTTTACCCCCAATGCTTGAGCATATTTGGGCATAAGCGTAGCCGGAGCACAAAGCATAATTTCTGCACCCAACTTTTGCAAAGCAAAAATATTGGAAAGAGCCACACGAGAATGCAGAATATCGCCAATAATTGCCACCTTTCTACCCGCCACCGAACCCAGCTTTTCTTGAATAGAAAAGCAATCTAAAAGAGCTTGTGTAGGATGCTCATGAGTACCATCACCTGCATTGATAATATTAGCCTTGATATGCTTTGCCAAAAAATGAGGTGAACCTACACTACTATGACGCATCACAAGCATATCTACTTTCATTGCCAAAATGTTATTTACTGTATCGAGCAGTGTTTCTCCTTTTTTTACTGAACTGCCCGAAGCCGAAAAGTTGATAACATCAGCCGAAAGACGCTTTTCAGCAAGCTCGAAAGAAAGACGAGTGCGTGTAGAATTTTCAAAAAAAACATTGGCAATGGTCATATCACGCAAAGAAGGCACTTTCTTGATAGGACGATTGATAACTTCTTTGAACGAACGAGCCGTTTCAAAGATTGTTTGAATATCTCTTTCCGTAATGTTTTTTATCCCCAAGAGGTGTCTGGTAGAAAGCATATCATTCTCTACTTTGCCTTTTTAGTTTTAGGTTTTACTTCAACGGGTTCGGTACTCAAAGGATTTGCCACCACCAATTTTTTATCTACAAACTTCAAAATAGGCACGTATTGGTTATCTCTTTCGCTTTCGGTAAAAAGATAGCCCCTGAAAGTTCTTTTGAAATCTTCACTTTCGATAACTTTTTTGTGAAAATCTCTTGGATAAAGATGCAAATATTTCACGAAAGAAATCATTACATCATAGCCTTTGTGGCTGGCAACAGGCGGAGCAACCATATTGCTGTATATTTCTACAAATCTTACTCTCTGATTGTATTCTACTCTGAAAGGCTCTCTATCGCCACTCAAACGAGTGTAATCGGCATCTATAAAATGAACATTCTGCTTTTCTAAATCAGCAGGTTTGAGTTCGGAAATTTTACGCCATGCAAACGTAGTAAGAATAGGTACATGAGGCAGTTTTTCTTTCATTATTTCCATTATTCTCTCGGCGGCGGCTTGGCTAGAACTTGTTACGAAAATATAATTTACGTCTTTGTATTCAGGATTGGAAAGTATTTGCTCGATTTGTGGGATAGTAACAACTGAAATTTTATGCTGATGCAAGATTTTGCCTTCCAATTTTTCTAATTCACTCTTATGAGCATTGAGCAATCTGATTTCTTCGGGCAATTCGCTATGAAAAATGATTGCATTTTTACCAAAAGTATTTATCGCAAACCGAGCCGACTGCCTGCCTTGCGTTTCTATGGAAGGTTGCAAAAAATACGCATTTTTGCTTTTCAAAAATTTGGGGCTAGTCAGAAAAGGGTTGATGATAGGAATATCTTTTTTTTCAGCTATTTCGAGGGCTTTGGCAAAATCTTCATCGTAGAAAGGTCCTACGAACATATCTATTTTCACAAATTCATTGTTTTTGTACATCATTGCTAAAGTATCGGGGCTCTGATACACATCGTATACCAGAAGGCGAGTAGGCTTTTTGAGCGTAGTATCCAGAAAACGTTGAGCTATTCTCATTCCTTGATAAAAATCTATGGAAAGATTGGTAGCAGGGCTACGCTTCTTAGGGTCTTTATATTCTTTGAAATTAATTGGCAAAAATAAGGCTATATTCAACGTATCTGACCTTCGACGATAAACATTCTTTTCTACCCTTTGCAAACGTACTTTTTCAGGCTTTTCCAAATTGTATTTTTGTATAAGTTCCTCTAAAAACTCCAAATCCTTGATGTTATCAACTTCGATGGCTAATTTATCTACTAAAATTTGAGCTATGGTTCTATCGTTGGGATAAACAGCCTGTAAGTTTTTCAGTACAGAAACCTCTCTTTTACCCAAATAATGAGCTTTCATTGCTTCGGCTTTGGCTTTCAGCGGCTCTTTGATTTTTTCTACATAACTCAAAGCAATATTATCTTCTTTGCGTTCAAAAGCAATATTGGCTTGCAGGTATAAAACCTCTTGGTTTTTATCCCATTGAGGAAACTGTTCAGAAAGTTTTTCAAGCAATCTTTCAGCTTCTTTCCATTTTTTCAGATAGAAATAGCATAATGCCGAATAGTAATACGCATGTTCCCGATAGATATTTCCCTTCGATTTTTTCAGCAGGGGGTCGAAAGCTAAAATAGCTTCTGGATAATCTTTGTTATTGAGAAAAGTCTTGGCTTTCTGATACTGTTCTGCAAACTTTTTGCCTTGGGCAACCACATACAGCGAAAAAAAGCTCAAAAAAATAGTAATTGAAAGTTTTTTCATTGGTTGAAAATTTACGGCTCAAAGTTACAACAACTTCAAAAAATTCGATAATTCTTTGAGCCTAATTTTTCAAAATTACAAAATTTTGAAAAATTCAAACAAAAAAGCTAATTTGCAAGAGTTTTCTTTGGGCTAAAAGTATATCGGTGAATTACAAAACTATGCAAAAATCATTATTTTCTCTACTTCTCGTTTGCTTTTTTTTCACAGAGAAAACTTTTTCACAAGAAATAGAAATTTTTTTACAAAATACTGTTTCAGAAAGCAACTTTCGGGGCTTGTGGATAGTAGATGAACAGGTTGTTTGGGCAAGTGGCACCAAAGGAACTATTCTCAAAACTACCAATGGCGGGAAAAATTGGCAAAATTTACAAATCAAAGGGTTTGAAGACAAAGATTTTCGGGATATTGTAGCCTTTGATGAGAAACGGGCTTTTGTTATCAATGCGGGTTCGCCTGCTTATATTCTCAAAACCCTCGATGGGGGTATAAGCTGGCAAGTTGTCTATCAAGATACCTCTAAAACTGCTTTTTTGAATGATATAGGCTTTTTCGGCGAAAAAATTGGCTTTGTTTTTGGCGACCCCGACGAAGAAAGAAATTTTACCTTACTCAAAACCGAGGACGGAGGAAATACTTGGGTAAATATTGGTAAAAATTTGCCCAAAGCTCAAAAAAATGAAGTAGGTTTTGCCGCAAGTGGTACCATTATGCGTTTTCGTGAGCCTTCGCATATCTGGATAGGCACAGGCGGTAGCGAAAAGGCTCGTGTGCTCATTTCCTCTGATTTGGGAAATACCTGGCAAAGCATAGAAGTACCTATTCTGAGTGGGAAAGCATCGCAAGGTATTTTTTCAATCGTTTTTCAAGACTTAAAAAATGGCATTGCCGTAGGCGGAGACTATACCCAACCTAATTTAGCAGAAAAAACAGCCGTTTATACCTCAAATGGCGGAAAATCTTGGGAAATTGCCAAAGTCCCTCCCAAAGGTTATCGGTCTTGTGTTTCGTACATACGCAAGAAAACCTATATTGCCGTAGGAACCAATGGCATAGATATCAGCAAAGATGGCGGAAAAAAATGGGAAAATATTTCTACCGAAGGCTTTCATACTGTACGCTTTATTCGTGAAGGAAAAATAGGTTGGGCAATAGGAAATAAAGGAAAACTAGCTAAACTTTTGTGGAAGTAATCATGGAAAAAAGACCGTTACAGGGCATTAGAATTTTAGATTTGAGCAGGCTCTTGCCTGGTCCGCTGGCTACTATGCTTATGGCTGATATGGGGGCAGAAGTCATTAAAATCGAAAATCCTGCACAGCCCGACTATGTACGCAACTTTCCCCCTGTCTATGAAGCCGAAGGAAAAGAATTTTCAGCAAATTACTTGGCTTTTAATCGCTCCAAAAAAAGCCTAACCTTAGATTATACCCAACCCGAAGGCAGAGAGATTTTTTGGAAACTTGTGCAAACTGCCGATGTAGTAGTAGAGCAGTTTCGCCCAGGATATTTGGATAAATTAGCTATAGGCTACAGCCAAGCCCAAAAAATAAATGAAAAAATCATTTACGTTTCTATCACAGGCTACGGACAAACAGGCTCTTATAGCCATTTAGCAGGACACGACCTCAACTATTTAAGCTATTCGGGTATTTTAGGTTTGATTGGTGAAGCAGGCAAAGCCCCCGCCCTTCCTGCTGTACAACTTGCTGATATTGCAGGAGGCTCTTATATGGCAATTATCGGAACACTTGCCGCTTTGCAGGCTCGCAACCATACACACAAAGGGCAACATGTAGATATCTCAATGACCGAAGGCGTTATGCCGCTTCTCATAGTCCCTTTCACGCATTATCAAGCTACAAGGCAAGCTCAAAAACGTGGCGAAACACCTCTCTCAGGTGCTTTCCCCAACTACAACGTCTATATGTGTAAAGATGGAAAGTATATCTCTATTGCCGCATTAGAACCCAAATTTTGGATAAAGTTTTGCAACATAGTTCAAAAACCTGATTTTTTAGGCTTTGCAATGCCCCAAGAATCAGAACAAATGCAAAAGAACAAAGCCGCTTTACAAGCCTTCTTTCTTTCACAAGAAAGAGAATACTGGCTTAAATTGAGCCAAGAGCACGATTTACTCATCAGCCCTGTGTATGAAATAGACGAGGTTCAGCAAGATAAGCACTTGCAAGAACGCCATATGTTCGTAAAAATGCAACACCCCAAGATTGGTGAAATTCTTTCTCTGGGTTTTCCGATTAAATTTTCTCTAACCCCTGCCTTTCCTCAAAATATAGCTCCCGAAATGGGTGCAGATACCGAAAATATTTTGCAAAACATAGGCTTTTCTGCCTCCGAAATTGAAAAGCTCAAAAGCAAAAATATCATCTGAAACAATATTTTCAAACCCAACAAGTACGATAAAAAAATTATGAAAATTTTGAACTTTTACAGCGAATTTTTCGTTTTTTAAAAAAATGTACGCTTATGAAAAAATTCGTATTTGCTCTGTCGCTTTTCGCTTTGGTAAGTGGAACAGTAGTAGCCTCAATGTTCAACAGTGCCGAAAACACCGAATTTATCTTCAAGAAAAAGAAAAAGAAAAAAGGTTCTTGTTGCACAACAGAAAGCCAATCATCATGTAGTGCCGAAAAGAAAAAAGACGCTTCTGCTACTACTACCGAAAACAAAGATGGAAAATCTTGCTCTACTACCACCTCCGAAAAGAAAAGCAGTTGCTGCTCAAGCAAAAAAGTGCAGTAAAAACTCAGAAAACCTTCAAACTTGAAGGTTTTTTCTTGTAAAAACTTATGCAAAATTTCAGCGAGCTTCAAACATTACTCAAAAAATACTTAAATGTCCCTCTTTCAGAACTGCCTTTTGCTTTGCAGAAATACCCAACCTTCTTGCGTAAATGGATAATTCAACAAATTGAGGGCAGAAAAAAAATCCAAAACAAACTCCCTCGTTGGCACGAAAACGATACCTTGTTATTACCTTCGTCTCTAAATTTAGAGCAAAGTTCTTCCGAGAAAACGGCTTTTTTCAAAGCTCAATTGCTTTCGGGTAATAGTATTCTTGACCTCACGGGCGGATTGGGTGTAGATACTTGGGCTTTTGCTCAACAATTTAAAAAAGTCTGGTATGTAGAAAAAAATCCTGAATTGTTTCGAATTGCCAAGTACAATTTTGAAGTCATGGGAATAAAAAATATTTCCCTACACAATGCAGAAGCTCAACATTTCTTACAAAACTTTCCCGAAGTTGTTGATTATATTTATTTAGACCCTGCTCGCCGAAATTCACAAGGGAAATCCATTGCCCAAATTACCGAAACCGAACCCAACATTTTAGAACTTCTGCCACTACTTTTTAATAAAACAGAAAAAATTTTGCTCAAAACCTCACCTATGTTTGAAATAAAAGAGGCTCTAAAAATTTTGCCTAATGTGGCAGGTGTTTATGTAGTAAGCGTTCAGAACGAGTGCAAAGAAGTGCTGTATCTTTTAGAAAAAAACTTTTGCCCCGAATGGCAAAACATTCCCATTCATACTTACAATTTGCTTGAAAATAACTCACAGATTTTTACAAGTACTTTTGCCAAAGAAAGTAAAGCCAAAGTCCATTTAGCCCCTTTGGTACAAGAATATTTGTATGAGCCTAATAGTTCTATTCTCAAAGCAGGATTTTTCAGGAGCATAGCAGAAAAATTCAACTTATACAAACTACACAGCAACTCGCATCTATACACACAAGGCGAATTATTGGAAAATTTTTCGGGTAGGGTTTATAGAATAAAAAAAATTTTGCAAAATCCGCAGAAAGAACTACCAGAAATTGGTTCAGCTTTTAATATCATTACCCGAAACTACCCGCTTTCGGTGTCTGAAATTTGTAAAAAATACAAACTCAAAGAGGGAGGAAAAGATTTTTTGATAGCCACTACTCTTGTTAGCAACAAAAAAACAATCATTTGGGCAGAAAGAATTTGAGTTTTTAGAAATACCCTTCTTTTTTTCTGTCTTCCATGGCGGTTTCCGAAATTTTATCGTCCATACGCAAGCCTCTTTCCGAAATGGCAAGACTTTCAATTTCTGCAATAACTTTTTCAATAGTATCAGCATTGCTTTCAATAGCAGCGGTGCAGGTCATATCGCCTACGGTACGAAATCTGACGTTTTTTTCTGCCAAAATGTCGTCATTATCAGTAAAAATAAAATCGGCATAAGGCAAAATTTGCGAACCTCTAATGATGCACTTGCGTTTATGGGCAAAATACAACGAGGGCAAAGCGATATTTTCTCGTAAAATATACCGCCAAACGTCTAATTCTGTCCAGTTGCTCAAAGGGAAAACACGCATATTTTCGCCTTTGTGGAGTTTGCCGTTGTAAATATTCCACAATTCAGGACGCTGGTTTCTGGGGTTCCATTGTCCGAACTCGTCACGAAACGAAAAAACTCTCTCCTTGGCACGGGCTTTTTCTTCGTCGCGTCTGGCACCACCTATACAAGCATCTAATTCATATTTTTCAATGGTTTCGAGCAAAGTAATACTTTGCAATGTGTTTCGACTTGCTCCTTTTCCTTTTTTTTCTACAACTGTGCCTCTATCAATAGAATCCTGAACATAGCCTACAATCAGTTTTGCACCAATATTTTTAACCAAATTATCACGAAAAACAATGGTTTCAGGGAAATTATGCCCTGTATCTATATGTACAAGCGGGAAAGGAAAAGGCATAGGGTAAAAAGCCTTTTGTATCAGATGAACCAAAGTAATAGAATCTTTACCTCCTGAAAAAAGTAATGCTGGTTTTTGAAATTGTCCTGCTACTTCTCTGATTATATGAATGGCTTCTGCTTCCAGAATATCTAAGTAATTCCAAGTGTTTGGCATAATGTTTGTTTTTACAAAAATAGAGCTTTTTTGCAAAAAAAATTTGTAAAAAATTTGTTTTTTTGAAATAAAATTTACAAAATTGCCCAAAAAATGAAACAAATGCTAAAACGCTGTAATCATATTGCCAAAAGTATTTACAAGACTTCAAAACGTGAGGTGTTTATGCCTTTTGGCTCACCTTTTGGTTCAGGAAACTGCTGATGTACTTGGAATAAAAACCTTTACTCACAAAAGCAAGCCTGAACCACTTAAAGTTCAGGTTTTTTTGTTTCACCCTTAAATGTTACCGCTATGGAAAACTTAATCAAATCCAACAAATGCCCTACAATTTGGCTCGGTATAGATGTGATGGTGCAAAACCAAGCGTATAGCGAAGCCTTTATCGTAGAAACTCGCCCCGATTTAGACGATAAACATTGTGGTACATCCATTGAAGAGAGAGATAACGATAAAGCAGTAGCTTGTTCTGTAAGTAAAGCATAAATTGCTGTTTTTTTAATTTGTAAAGAAAGATGCCCTTCAACCTAATGGAGGGCACTTTCTTGATTGCAGTAAGTTTCTAAATTTCGTCTTCGGCTTCGTCAAGCAACATGTTTTCAAAATCGTCATCATTTTCAAGAAAGCCTGTATCTTGCTTATTCATTTTTTTACGAAACTTTTGGCGTTTTTCTATTCTTTTTCTCATACGCTCTTTTTGTTCTGTTTTAAGCTTTTCGTATTCAGTTTTTTGTTCGGCACTGAGTACGGCCAAAATGCTTTGGTCTCTTTGCTGATTTAATTCTCTGATTTGTTTGGCATAAAAACCTTTTTCAGGTTTTTCACCTCTTTCACGTTTGGCTTTGGCTTCGGTACGCAGTTCATCTATCTTTTGGGCAGTTTGTACATTTACTTTATAAATTTGTTGCTTTTGCTCGCCATTAAGTCCCAAACGCTTGGTAAGTCGGTTGGTGATAGCTGTAGCCCTCTGCTCGGGAGTTTTGGGGTCTCTTATTTTTCTTTGATGCATTGGACCTCTTTGAGCTTCTGCCAAAAACAAAAAGGCAAAGGATATAAGAAACAGGCTGAAAATTTTCTTTTTCATAGAATTTAGATGTTTGGTAAATGTATTGCTTTGACACACACAGACAGCAAAAGTTTAAACAAACCGATATTTTTTTAGAACAAATCTTTCCCAATATCTCTGCGAAAATATTTGTTTTCAAAGAAAACAGACTCGGCGGCTTTTTGAGATTTTTCAATGGCTTCGGGTAAAGTTTTAGCAAGAACAGTGAAAGCCATTACCCTACCACCATTTGTAAGAAGTTGGTTGTTTTCTAGTTTGGTACCTGCATGGAAAATAAGAGCATTTTCAACTTTTTCTAAATGCTTAATCTCCTTACCTATTTCGTAAGTTTCAGGATAGCCTGCCGATACTACAATTGTTGTAACTGCGGTTTCAGGCTTTATTTTCAGCTCTATTGTATCAAGTTTTTGGGTAGCAGTAGCCAAGAGCAGTTCTACAAGGTCGTTTTCAATTCTTGGGAGAACCACTTGTGTTTCAGGGTCACCCATTCGGCAGTTAAATTCAATTACATAGGGCTCATTTCCCACTTTCATCAAGCCAATAAACAAAAATCCAACATAAGCAATATTTTTTTTCTGCAAAGCCTGCAAGGTAGGTATAATGATTTTCTGTTCTACTTTTTGCATGAAAGCCGTATCAGCAAAAGGAACAGGAGAAACAGCTCCCATTCCGCCTGTATTCAAGCCTGTATCTTTTTCGCCTATACGTTTGTAGTCTTTGGCTTCGGGCAGAATTTTATAGTTTTTGCCGTCTGTCAGTACAAAAACTGAAAGTTCAGTACCTTCTAAAAATTGCTCAATTACGATTTTTTCGCTTGCCTTGCCAAATTTTTTATCCAATAGCATTTCTTTCAGAGCTTTTTCGGCTTGGCTATACGTGGGGCAAATCAGTACACCTTTGCCTGCGGCAAGCCCATCGGCTTTGAGTACAATGGGTAAAGAATGGTTGTAAATGTATGTAATGGCTTTCTCAAAATCCTCTACCCCAAAAGAATGATAACTTGCTGTTGGAATTTGATATTCAAACATCAGTTGCTTGGCAAAATTTTTACTTCCTTCCAACCTTGCTCCTTCTTTTGAAGGGGCAATCAGGTGGATATGTGTTAAATCTTTTTGTTGTTTGAAAAAATCCCAAATGCCTGCAACTAATGGTTCTTCATTGCCAACTACAAGCATTTGTATATTTTTTTCTCTGCAAAAAGAAGCCAAAGCAGGAAAATCTGTGGGCTTGATAGGCACATTTTCAGCAATTTGGGCGGTACCTGCATTGCCTGTAGCAACAAACAACTTCTCACAAAGAGGACTTTGTGTAATTTTCCAAGCAAAAGCATGTTCTCTGCCTCCTGAACCTAAAAGTAAAATATTCATACAAACGTACATAGTTTTTTAGTGCGACCATAATTTGCGAAGCCATTCACTGAAAAATACATTCAAAACTTCTACCAAAATCAGTATGATGATAATCCATTCGAGACGAGAACTTTCGCGGTGTTGGAGCAAATCGGTAAGTAAAACTAAGTTTTCTTCTACAATTCGCAATCGGTAATCTAAATCGCGAAAACGCGGACTGATATCAAAATTATCTTTGAGCTGTCGGTGAAGGCGTTGCAAGGCTTCGTTATCCCAAACGATGTTGGGGTCATCAAGGATATACAGGTTATCAATAATGCTGTTTTTGATGTTTTTAACTTTACCAATAAATTTGAGTAAATCGCGTTTAGAGATTTTTACCTTGCCAAATTGTTCGAGTTGGTCAATATAAACTTTACTGGCATTGAGAATTTCAAGACTTATGATTTCGTAGTAATCCATTGCTACCGATTGTGCTACATTGAGCGTAATGATACGAATAGCATCTAACTGAATTTGCGGAAGGGTGATAGAATCATTTTTTACAAGGGCTTTGGGTAAAGATTTATCTACTAAAAGAGTGAAATAATCGTTAACATCCAGATTGACAAGGTTTTCGGCATATTTCTTGATAAATTCTAACAAATTGCTCTTGCTCACGGCATCATACCCTACAAAAACTACAACACCATAGCTAAAAATGTGCAGAAAGCGTTTTTCTTCTTCTTCTACATAAAAAATATCCCAACTGCTGGCATGAACGGGTTCGTGCAAGAAATCGTTTCGAAAACGCTTTAAATGAATAATTTCTGAAATTTGATATGCATCTACAAGCATAAAGAAAAAGCAAATGATTGTGCAGTATTTTTACCATTCTTTCAGATTTTTGCTAATAGCTAGGCAGGTAAGCCCTTTGCGAGCAAAGCCTGCTCTTGTAAAAGCGACTTCATAACCTTTTACCCTGAAAGCCAAACCTCCCGAAAAGCCTGCTAGTGCCGTTATTTCTTTAAATTTGAGCTCTTGGTTGCGTAAATGATTGTATCCCAAACGTAAGTGAAAGTTTTTGTGGAAGATAATTTCGGTTCCGAATACAAAATGCCGAAACAAGTTGTTAGCAAAGCTGATTTTCTTGGTTTGTGTTTGCCCTGTAAAGGGGTCGGTGGTAGTAGCAAAAGCGGGGTCATTGTATGCAATATCCCAACGGTATAAATGATAAGCCGTAACTGAAAAGCGGAAAGGCATTTTATAGGGTTTGAAAGATACCCCCAAACGTGCATCAAAAGGCATTCGCAAAGGGTAATTGGGCAAATATTTTTTGAAAACACCACCCAAATTCGTTATTATTAGGCCTGCTCTAAAATCATTTTCAGGATGTTTGAAACTTACCCCTAAATCAGTGGCTACACCGAAGGCATTGTAAGAAGCTATTTGTGAGCCAACTAATTTCAAATTTACTCCAAACCGAAAATTATCTGCCCGAAAAGATTTACCGATTGTAAGGGCATAATCGGCGGCTAAAAATTCGCCTATGATATTACCTACCTCGTCAGTTTCTTGAATTTTACCATAACGAATATACTGCAAACCTGCCGCAAGCAAACCTATTTTCCCTTCAAAATTATGGGCATACGTGAGCAAGAAATGGGGCGTTCTGCCAAAAAAAGGGCTATAATTCAGTGAGGCAATACCTGCCATTGAGCTATCGAGTACAGCAGGATTGTTGAGAAACATGTTCACATCTTCCTGAGCTAAACTCACATTTGCTCCTCCCAATCCCATTGTACGCGGATTAGCAGAAATATCTAAAAATTCAAAAGAGTTCCTGCCTCCAATTTGTGCTGAAAGCGGATGCAGGGCAAAAAGTATCAGCCAAGTAGTAAAACCGATTTTCAAGGTTTTCAAGCAATTTTTTGCCAAAGATACAAAGAACTTGCATAAGTTTGCCAAACCTTGAAACAAATTCTATGAACTTGCATCTTCTTGCAGGGCTTCCCAATACTCTACTGCTCTGCGAAGGTGTGGAATAACGATTGTTCCACCGATAAGGTTGGCTATGGCAAAAACTTCAAAAACCTCTTGGGTACTTAATCCTAATTCTTTACACTTGCCCAAATGATACCTCACGCAATCGTCGCAACGCAAAACCATAGAGCAAGCCAGCCCAATCATTTCTTTGGTAGCTACGCTCAAATTTCCTTCGCCGTAGGCATTTATATCTAAATTGAAAATCCGTTTGATAACCAAGTTATCGGCATCAAGGATTTTTTGGTTCATTTTGCTTCGGTAAGCATTGAATTCTTCTATTAGTTTGCTCATAGCCAAAAAAATTTCAAGCAAAGGTTTTGTTAGCGTGTTTATGGTAAATCAAAATTTATTCTTTTTCTTCGGCAATTACCTGCATCATTAAATCTAGTGCTTTGGGTTTGGTAGTACGTTCAAGAACCATCTGTCGTAGCAGTTCTATCCAGGTAGGGCTATCGTTGAGGCTTTCCACAAGCCTCCAATGCTTACCACCGTATTTTTCAAAAAGTTCTTTATACTCTTCACCTACTTCAATGGTAGTTTCTAGGCAATCGGCTACAAAAGAAGGAGAGAAAACAAGCACATTATTTTTTCCTTCTTGGGCAAGTTTCTTTACGATGTCTTCGGTATATGGTTGTATCCAAACGGCTTTTCC
Source organism: uncultured Cytophagales bacterium (assembly GCA_938002655.1). Classification (GTDB taxonomy): domain Bacteria; phylum Bacteroidota; class Bacteroidia; order Cytophagales; family Thermonemataceae; genus Raineya. The sequence goes on along the minus strand of CALLAC010000001.1, from coordinate 7,965 downwards.
CAAACGCGACTGAAAAGCCGTACTATAACTACCTTCGGGCAAATTTAGAGCTTTTGCCAGTAGTCTTGTAGTAGCAAAGCATTGGCTTCGGTAACAAGCGGCATTCTTATCTTGTAGCAAACTACAACAACCTATTTCGGCAGGGTTAGTGTATGTAAGGCAATAATTATGCTTATCTGCCTTACGAATTTGTCTTTCAGGCAAGCCGTGATAGGTGAAAAGGTAGTGGTCGTAAGGGTGGGCTTCAATGTATTTCTTGCCAAGTTCGGCAAATGCCTTGATAAAAAGAGGGTGCTGATAGAATTGTTGCACAAATTCTACCGCAGGAATTGTTTGCCAACCAGCTAATTCTTTCATTACAGCTTCTTTTACTGAACCTGTGGTAGCCGAAGCATATTGCGGAAACAAAGGAATTACGATAAGTTTTTCCCAATGTTTGCCCTCCAATTCTTTCAAAACAGCCTTGATGCTGGGCTTTTGGTAACGCATTGCAATTCTGACAAGATATTCTTGGCCCAAAGCTTCTTGCAAAAGCTCTTGCGTACGAAAACCATAATATTTGAGCGGTGAGCCTTCTTGGGTCCAAACTTTTTGATAAGCCTTTGCAGATTTAGGAGCTCTAAAATTAGCTATTATCAGATTTACCAATAGCCAACGCGAAAGAAAAGGAATATCTATGACACGCTTATCCATCAGAAACTCACGCAAATACCTGCGTACATCAGGCACACGTGGCGAATCAGGAGTGCCTAAATTAACTAGCAATACACCATAGCGAGGAGTTGAAAATTGCATAAATAATTGGTTGTTGCTTCTATATCGAAGGCGAAAAGCTTTGAACCTTTGAACCTTTTTCAATCTGAATACAAAACCCTCTTTTTGCAAAGAAAGTTTGTAAAAAGATGATTTTTGAAAATATTAGCCCCAAAATTAGGACAGTGTTAGGTATGTAATGCTCATTAGTATTATGCATCCAACCTGATAGGTTTTAAGAACCTATCAGGTTGGATGCATTTTTTAGTTTGGGTATAAAAACTTATAGTTTTTCTATAATTTTAGCCCCCAAAAGGCATTCTTTGGGAAAATGAGCCTTGTTTCATCATTCAAACAGCCTTACTTGCTAAATACTACCAAAATTAGAAAGGTAAATCGTCGCTAGGACTACTTTCTACGGTAGGTGGCATGTAAGGAGTATTATCTTCCTGATTACTCGAAGCGTTGCTTTCTGTATTCGGTGTATAATTGCCACCACCCAAGCCACTACCCAAAAGTGTCAGGTTTTGTCCTATCACTTCGGTAATATAGCGAGTTTGTCCATCTTTTTCGTAAGAGCGGGTAGCCAGCTTACCTTCAATAAAAACTTGTTTTCCTTTTTTTACGTATTTTTCAATAATATCAACCACAGGACCCCAAAATACGATATTATGCCATTCTGTTTTTTCCACCGACTTTCCTTCGCGGTCTTTGTATTTTTCTGAGGTTGCCAGCGGAAAAGTGGCCTTTCTACTCGAATCAAAAGAGATAATGTCAGGATCTTTACCTACATTGCCAATCAAAATTACTTTATTTACGCCTGCCATACATATTGTTTTTTTGAATAAAATATAAAAACTCCATAAAGTTATATATAATTTGCTTTTCTGCAAAATTTCGTAAAAAATTTTTTAAAAATGACTTTACTGTTGTTATTGTGGCGAATGATTTTTACCTTTGTAAAAATTGGAAATAAATGTTTCGTAATGTTTGCTTGTGTTGGCTCTTACTGATAGGCTTTTCGGGTTGTGTAAAGCCTTGCAAGGTACAAGGTTGCAAAATGATACACGACCACGTGCATTTTTTCGGTGCCCAACGTAGCGATGGCAGAATGGCTACCAAAGAAGAAGCCTTGCAAGAAGGCAATTTACAAGTAGTTTCGGGTATGCCTTGGTATCGTAGGCTTTTCAAAAAAAATTATTATACCGAAAATGGTTTGAAGTACAAAAATTTCAATTGGCACCAGCACCGAGCCCGCAACAAAGAAGATTGGCATACTTTTTCAGGAAAAGCCAAATATCCAAGCAAAGAAAAATCTCCAAAAGAATAAATTTTAGTAAATTTGATGACACAGGCACATAGCTCTATATCTCAAACTCTTATACTTCGAACGTACATGGCTAAAATTTGCAATAGTCAAACTTACAAAACTGTTAGATTTTAAAAAATCTTATAGCTTGCTTACTCCAAACACTACATACTTATACCTATTTTTAAAGCCTATCAGGTTGGGTTTGATGCAATTGTTTTGAGTATAACGCTACTGCTAAATTCGCTTATGAATATCTTAAAAGTTAATCAAATCTCCAAAAACTTTGGTAGAATTCAAGCATTACGTAATGTTTCTTTTGAAATACCTCAAGGCAGTGTTTTTGGCATACTCGGACCTAATGGCAGTGGAAAAACTACGCTTTTAAGTATTGTAACAGACGTTTTGAAGCCTACTACAGGCAACTTCTTTTGGTTCGGTAAGCCTTCTAATGCCGCTACTCGTAAGCAAATTGGTACTATCTTAGAAACACCCAATTTTTATGCTTATCTTTCAGGATACGACAATCTACTGCTACGGCAAAAAATCCATCAGAGAGGCTCGCCCAAAGAAATTCAAGCAGTTTTGGAATTAGTAAAACTTTCCGAAAGAGCCCAATCATCTGTCAAAACATACAGCTTGGGAATGAAACAAAGACTTGCCATTGCCGCCTCTTTGCTCGGCAAGCCCCAAGTTCTCATTTTAGATGAGCCCACTAATGGGTTAGATCCCATAGGCATTGTAGAAATTCGTGATTTGATTTTAGAGCTCCGTAAGCAAAACTACACTATTATTTTAGCAAGCCACCTACTTGATGAAGTTGAAAAAGTTTGCACTCATACTGCCATTCTTAAACAAGGTAAATTGCTATCTTATGGTAAGGTTGATAAAATTTTAGGAAAAGGCTTAACTATTGAAATAGCAAGTAATTCTCTGACAGAACTTGCCAATTTTCTACAACGTCAATTTCCACAAGCGATTATCAAAAAAGAAAATGAAGTATTGCAGTTAGTTCTTGAAACCGACAGCGTTGATTTAGCTTCCTTGAACCAGTCTTGTTTTCAAAATGGCATCCTGTTGCATCATCTTGCTCTACGAAAAAAAACTCTCGAAACTGCATTTTTGGAGCTAACCGAAAACTAAACTATGTTAAGATTTTTACAACTAGAATGGTATAAAATACGCACCAACAGGGCGTTTTGGGTTATTTTAATCTTAAATTTACTTGCCTTTGTGGGCTTTTTGCAAGTTATTGCCAATTCATATCGGTCTGCAACTCATGAAAAAGTAGAAGATGGAAAATTAGAAGTATTAGAAACTTTTTTGGATAAACCATTCCAATACCCTCAAATTTGGCAGACTTCGGCTTTTTTCCTTTCATTTCTTGTACCGCTTTCGGCTATTTTAGTAATTTTGAATATCAACAACGAATGGAGTAGCAAGATGCTTCGCCAACATATCATAGAAGGGCTCAGCAGAAAAGAGTTTTTGCTCTCAAAATTTATATGGCTTTTAGTACTTACGGTGGTATTTACTTTTTTCTATGTAACTGCTAATGTATGGGTAGCTTCAGGAGAATGGGAAATTTCCAATACCATCTTTTATTTTGCTCTTTTAATTTTCGCACAATTAAGCATAGCTTTTGCATTGGGTTTATGGATAAAACGCTCTGTACTGGCAGTAACAATATTTATCGCCTATATGCTTATCGCCGAGCCGCTACTTATATTGTTTTTGAAAAAGTATGGTTGGGATTTCCTTGTACCTTTTCTACCTTTTGAAGTTTCTGATAGATTGATTCTACCGCCTGAAATTCTTAAGATTTTTTCGCCCGAAGAGTACGAAAAAAGAAGTGAAGCCATTCAAGAACAGATATTTTACACAATACTTGAAAGCACCTTGCTTTGGGTGTTTACATTTTGGAAGTTTGAGAAAAAAGATTTGTAAATCAGATATTTTTCTTCCGATTTCGCTGATAATCTTCAAAAATATAGTGTCCAAGTCCTTTCAGGGAGCTATAGTAGGCTCTTCCCTGATTTACTTGCGTAAATTCTCTGACAAACTCTTGCAGGTAAGGGTCAGAGGCAATCATAAAAGTAGTGATAGGGATTTTGAGCCTACGACATTGAGCCGCCAGATTGAGTGTTCGGTTCAAAATTTTTCTATCCAAGCCAAAGCTATTTTTGTAGTATCGCAAGCCTTCTTTCAGGCAAGTAGGTTTGCCATCGGTTATCATAAAAATCTGCTTATTGGCATTTTTGCGTCTTCGGAGCAAATCCATTGCCAACTCCAAACCCGCAACAGTATTGGTATGATAGGGACCCACTTGCAAATAAGGCAAATCTTTGATAGAAATCTGCCAAGCATCATTTCCAAATACAATAATATCCAAGGTATCTTTGGGATACTTGGTGGTGATGAGTTCGGCAAGAGCCATAGCCACTTTTTTGGCAGGTGTAATCCTATCTTCGCCATACAAAATCATTGAATGCGAAATATCTATCATTAGCACTGTGGAAGTTTGAGCTTTGTATTCTGTTTCAATAATTTCCAAATCTTCGTGCGTAAGGAAAAAATCTTCGTAGCCATGATTGATTTGTGCATTACGAATAGATTCTGTAAAGGCAATATTATCCAATTCGTCACCAAATTCAAACTTGCGTCTTTCTACACCTTTTTCATCGCCCATTCCTGACTTTTTGGTTTGGTGATTACCCGGTTTTGCTTTTTTGAGCTTTCCAAAAATTTCTTCCAAAGCATTACGGCGAATCGTTTGTTCGCTTTTAGGGGTAATTTGCAGAACACCTATTTCTTGCGGATTTTCTTCTATGTAACCTTTTCGCTTCAAATCTTCAATAAAGTCGCCTATGCCGTAGCTATCATCGGTGAGTTGGTATTTTTTATCTAAGTTATTAAGCCAAGCCAGAGCTTCGGCTACATTGCCTCCTGTCATACTGACAAGCTCTAAAAAAAGTTTGAGCAAAGAATCAAATTTAGCTTTGCCTTGCTGTATTTGCTCATCGGGGGTATATTCGGTAAAACGATAGCCAATCATGGATTTGCTGTTTGGGTGAGGGTGATTTCTCTTTTATTAAACACTCTTGGCAAGAAAATGGTTTGGGCTGAAAGGGTTAAATTTCAAACTTCAAATCGTTCATACATTTAAAATGCTTTTGGGGGCAGGCGTGTTTGCCCAAGCGTGAGCAAGGACGACATGCAAGTTGCTTATTTTCAATAATTCGATAGGAAGTTTGATATGGATACAATCCTAATTCGGGCGTAGTACTGCCAAAAATCATATACACTTTTTTTTGAAAACAAGCGGCAATGTGTGTAAGTCCTGTATCGTGTCCGTAGACTATTGCGGCTTGGCTCACTATCCAAGCCGATTGCATCAAGCTTAATTTACCGCACAAATTCCATACAAAATTAGTTGGATTTTCTGAAAAATAACGTTCAATTGCATCTCCTGCCGCTTCATCTTCTTTGCCACCTATCAAAATAACAGGCAAAGGCATTTGCTTGCAAAATTCAATAATTTTCGTAGTAGGCATTTTTTTAGTGGCATAACTGGCTCCTATGACAAAAGCAATAAATTTTTCCTGAAAAACTGACGGAAAGAAATCTTTGCTCAAATGATATTTTTCAGGAATATGCAATTCTAAACCTTGGCTATCAGGTTGTACGCCTAAGGGTGCAATGGTTTCAAAATATCTATCTACAACATGATTTGCCGGCATTTTGTTGATTTTGAAATTCACAAGTAGCCACTTTTGCCAACGCAATTTCCGATAACTTCTGGCAGGAATATTCCTCAAAGAAAGTTTGATGTAAAAAGTTCGCAGATTGTTATGTAAATCAATGATATAATCAAATTTTTCTTTACGCCAAAGGCTGATAAGTTCGGAAAGGCTTTTTTCACCAAGCAGATGCAAGGTATCAATGTTAGGATTTGCCTCAAAAAGCGGTGCATATTGCTTTTTGGTTACAAAATGTACTTGACAAGCAAGTTGAGTTTTCAGACCTCGCAAGATGGGCGTTACCCAAATACAATCCCCAATAGACGAAAAACGAATAACTAATATTTTCAACGCTACTTTTTGCTGGCAAGTTAAGATTTTCTGCTATTTCAGCCAAATGCTTTACATGCGAGCCTGAGCTTCTTGCTGATAAGTAGGAGGAACAGGCGGACTATGTAAGCGAGGTGTTGGAGTAGGTTGTGGTTTTTCTTGCTTTTTTACGAGTGCAGGTGTTGGAGCAGGAATAGGTGTTTTTTCTTCTTTCTTAATGATAACAGGTTTGTTTTCTTTTTTAGGTACAGAAAAGGTACTACGTGGCATGCCTGTGAGTTTACGTTCAAAATCTTGTACTTTGTTCACCATATCCAAAAAATCGCCCAGCTCGGGGTCATTTTCTTGTTTTACTTTGATTTGCAAAACGTGAAAGTGGTTTTGGTCGTGTTTGTACTCTTCTCCTTCAAACAAATTGACACGTTTGACGTGCTTGGGCAAACGATTGAAATGTATTTCACAAGTGAAAACTTCATTGGCTACTATATCTTCGTAATCTAACTGCCTACTACCCGCAATAGAGCTTGCCATTAGAATACCATTACGGCGAATGTTTTTAATATCTATGAAATGAAAAGTCTCGTCAGGGTTGAAATGATTTTCCATATACCATTTTTCACGATGATATTTGCCAAAAAAAGTAACTTTTGTAATGGTATAAAAGTTTTTGAATAAGGATTTGGTTTCTTTGGGCATAGAATTGGCTACATAGCGAAAATGAATAATCATTCGGTTTTCGGTGTAATCAATTTTATCAATCATATAATCGGGGTGCCATTTCTTGTATTCGGGTTTGTAGTCGGTATAGCTACTTTGAGCCTGAATGCTTGAATAGCTTAAAAGCAACAAAAATATGGTCAAACAATTTTTCAGCATTCTTTCTGATTTCTGCAAAACCTTTGTTAATTTTACAAGCAAAAATCGCACCAAAGTTAAGCCAAAGTTAAAACGATTTTCTGGGTTTGAATATTTGATTAAAATGATTTTTTAGCAATTTATTTTGTTTGAAATGCAAAATCCGATAGTGCTTTTTGATGGTGTTTGTAATCTTTGTGAAGCCTCAGTGATGTTTCTTATACGTAAAGATAAGAAAGATGTTTTACGTTTTGCTTCTCTTCAGTCTAGAATAGGGCAAGAACTACTGAAAAAGTTTAATTTACCTACACAAACCTATGATTCGTTTGTACTAATAGTAGGCGAAAAGATTTACTTACGCTCCTCGGCAGCACTAAAAGTGTGCGGCTATTTGGGAGGGATTTGGCGATTGTGGGAGATTTTTTGGTTTGTTCCTAAACCTTTACGAGATACTGTATATGATTTTGTTGCAAAAAATCGGTACAGGTGGTTTGGTAAAAAAAGGGAATGTATGCTTCCTACTCCCCAAATAAGGAAAAAGTTTTTGGAATAAAAAGTTGATATTTAAGATAAGTGCTCTCTACAAGGCTTAAAAAAAATCCTGAAAGAGTACTCTTTCAGGATTTTGAAAGCTCTACTTACTGCTTTATCAGTTTTCGTGCTATGCGTTCTCCGTTGCTTTCTATAAGCAGTATGTATGTACCTTTATCGAATCTACTCAAATCGATATTCATTGAGCCATTAAATTTTTCTACGTTGTATCTTTGCACTTCTTTACCTGCTACATCGTACACTACTGCATTTATTTGATTGTAAATTGGATTATTGATTTGCAGTTTGAAGATACCATTGCTTGGATTAGGGCTGATTTGTAGCTCGGCTTGGCTAAAATCTAGGGCAGAAACCACCCCACCAGCCGATACCAAGAAACGGAATTCGGGGGCATTCGCAGCATTAGAGCGGATAATTACCGTGTCT